>CAWDSS010000001.1:0-18227 GCA_963805065.1 Candidatus Omnitrophota bacterium
CCGTACGTTAGCAATAAGGGGTGCCATGGGGTCGCAAGGCCTTGATGGTCACAGTAAAGTGGCTCGGTAACTGTTCAGCAAAAACACATGTCTCTGCAAACTCGAAAGAGGAAGTATAGGGTGTGACACCTGCCCGGTGCTGGAAGGTTAAGGGGAGGGGTTAGCCGTAAGTCCGCGAAGCTCAGAACCGAAGCCCCAGTAAACGGCGGCCGTAACTATAACGGTCCTAAGGTAGCGAAATTCCTTGTGGGGTAAGTTCCCACGCGCACGAATGGTGTAACAACCTGAGCGCTGTCTCAACGAGAGACTCGGCGAAATTGTAGTGGCGGTGAAGATGCCGTCTACCCGCATCAAGACGAAAAGACCCCAGAACCTTTACTGCAACCTGCTATTGGATTTTGGTCCAGTATGTGTAGCATAGGTGGGAGGCTTTGAAGCCCTGGCGCTAGCTGGGGCAGAGCCACAATGTGAAATACCACCCTTATTGTATTAAGATTCTAACCCTTGCCGTGAATCCGGCGGAGGGACAGTGCCAGGTGGGCAGTTTGACTGGGGCGGTTCCCTTCTAAAAAGTAACGAAGGGGCCCCAAGGTTGGCTCAAGGCGGTCGGCAATCGCCTGTGGAGTGTAAGCGCATAAGCCAGCTTAACTGCGAGTCCGACAGGACAAGCAGATACGAAAGTAGGGGCTAGTGATCCGGTGGTTGAACGTGGAATTGCCATCGCTCAACGGATAATAGGTACTCTGGGGATAACAGGCTTATCGGGCTCGAGAGTTCACATCGACAGCCCGGTTTGGCACCTCGATGTCGGCTCATCCTATCCTGGGGCTGTATAAGGTCCCAAGGGTCCGGCTGTTCGCCGGTTAAAAGGGTACGCGAGCTGGGTTCAGAACGTCGTGAGACAGTTCGGTCTCTATCTGATGTGGGCGAAGGATAATTGAAGAGGAGTTCTCTTCAGTACGAGAGGACCTAGAGAAACGAACCTCTGGTGTTCCGGTTATCCTGCCAAGGGCAAAGGCCGGGTAGCTATGTTCGGAAGGGATAAGCGCTGAAAGCATCTAAGTGCGAAGCCCCCCCCAAGAATAGATATCCCTGTGCCGCAAGGCACTGAAGGCTGGTCGTAGACTACGACCTTGATAGGCGCCAAGTGTAAGATCCGTAAGGATTTCAGCTAAGGCGTACTAATCAGCCAATCGGCTTGGCCTTTAAATTTTTTTCGCGTAAGCGGATAAAATTTTACCCTGTAGCTTTCTTTCATGCAAAAGAGTTAGAAGGCTAAGGGAATCTGGTCATATTCGGCTTTAATTTTTAGTTTTACCAGAAACTTGTAAAGGTTGTTGAGGTTTTTATCGAAAAGGTTGTCCTTTACTGATTGCAAAAAATATGCAGAACATTTTTCGCAATCAAAGCGTAAAGGACAAATTTCCCGACAGTTTTGTTCTATGGAAAACTTGGAGTGTTTTTACTGAAGGGGAAATACCCGTTCCCATTCCGAATACGGTAGTCAAGCCCTTCAGGGCCAATGGTACTCTAGTCGTAAGGCTACGGGAGAGTAGGTAGGCACTCCTTAAAATAAAAAACCCCGCTATAACTTAGCGGGGTTTTTTATTGAACCCCGCGCCCGTTCGAAAGATCCTTGTAGCTAAACGCTTCGCGGTTTCTTTCAGAAACCGCTCGCAGCTACAAGGATTTAATTCGGCCAAACAACTTATGTTCGCTATCGCTCCATAAGTTGTGGCCTCATTAAAGTAGGTCGGCACTCCTGTATTTAACCCTTGACATCTATTAAATTCGCAGTAGAATTGCTTTGTTTATGCATTATCCCCTCAAATAAATCTACAAAGCAGTAGATAATCTTAAAAATAATCTAAAAAAGGAGGTGAAAATAATGAAAAAGTTAGTTTTAGTCCTTATTGCAGCTTTCGTGGTAACAACCTTCGCGTTTGCCCAGACCGCTAAACAGCCGCAAACTTCAGCCACAACTACAGTGACAGTGCCTGCTACAACTACAACTCCCGCGCCAGCAGTTGAGGCGCTCACATTAAAGGGAAACATTATTGACAATCGGTGTGCCGGTACTCAAACTCCTGAAAAATTGGCGGAGTTTGTGAAGACCCACACCAAGGAATGCGCGCTAATGCCTGCCTGCGTTGCTAGTGGATATTCAATCTTTGCTGATGGCAAGCTCCAGAAATTTGACAAAGATAGCAATGCCAAGATTGAGAAGTTCCTCAAGAAAGCAGATAGCAAACTTCAGGTAGTGGTAGTAGCCAAAAAGACAGGCGATAAATTGAGCCTGGTTAGTATCGAGAATCAGAAATAGGCGTAATTATTTCTAATTAGAATAAAAAGGCCGTTTTTATGATAAAAACGGCCTTTTTATTATATTGACAGTTTCGGATAAAGTGCTATAATATAACCATTGTAACAGTATAAAAAGATTAGAAAATCTTGTAACCGCTAAAGGAAGACAACTAACCTTTGCGGTTTTTTATTCGGTGAGTCAAGGAGGAATGATGAAAAAGGTAAAGACTTCGCATAAAGGCAGAAAGTGCAAGTTCCTGCATTGTAAACAAATCTTAAGTATTTATAATCACGAGGAATATTGCCATGTTCATCTTGGCCAGCTTTATAATATAGTAAAACCCAAAAATTCTTAATTACCATGCCGCATAGGACAGTTAATACGACTAATACAGAGAATTTTTACGGACTGGGGATTGCCCCCAGGATTCTGGATATTTTAGAGCGGATAAAATTCAGCGTTCCTACGCCGATTCAGCTTAAGGCTATTCCTTTGGCAATCGAGGGAAAGGATGTGGTTGGCGTAGCGCAGACAGGAACCGGAAAAACGCACGCATTTGCTATCCCCATGGTGCAGCGCCTGGCGCAGAAAAAAGGCGTAGGCCTGGTCTTAGCGCCCACCAGAGAATTGGCCATCCAGATTGACGAAGCTTTTCAAGAAATCGCGCGCGCATTCGGGATGAAAACCGCCTGCCTTATAGGCGGTGCGCCGATGAACCCGCAAGTACAGGCTTTGCGTAAGAACCCGCGCATAGTGATTGCCACTCCCGGAAGGCTTATTGACCACCTGGGGCAGTGGAATTTTATGCCTAATGAAGTAACCATGCTGGTGCTTGATGAAGCAGACCGTATGCTGGACATGGGATTTGCCCCGCAGATAGAAAAGATCCTGCGATCTCTACCTAAAGACAGGCAGACTATGCTCTTTTCAGCAACCATCCCAAAAGAGATTATGGCAATTGCCGCCAAATATATGAAGCTGCCTGTTTCTATTGAGATTGCTCCTTCAGGCACAACTGCAGAACATGTGACCCAGGAATTATTCATTGTAAAAAAGGAAGCTAAAAAACAGCTTTTAAGTAAAATTCTTGCCCAGTATCATGGAGCAGTGCTTTTATTTTTACGCACCAAGCACAATGCCAGAAAGCTGGCTTGTTCGATCCGCAATATAGGCTATAGCGCGGCAGAAATCCATTCCAACCGTTCTCTTAGCCAGCGCCGTGAAGCACTTGAGGGTTTTAAATCCGGGAAATACAGGGTGCTTGTGGCTACGGATATAGCTGCCCGCGGCATTGACGTAAGCGGCATTGAGCTGGTGATTAACTACGACCTTCCCGAAGACGCTGAAAACTACGTACATAGGATAGGCCGTACCGCCAGGGCAGGGCATCCGGGCCATGCTGTTTCTTTTGCCACCCCTGAGCAAAGCAGCGAGGTGCGCGATATTGAGAAACTAATCAGGACTACGCTTCCGGTGTCAAAACACCCGGGAATCTCCCTGGAAAAATTTATCACATCTACTACCCACCACCTTCAGGATAAACAACAAACCAAAGATTACTTTAGGAAACAAAGGCGTAACTCCTACCACAAACATTAAACAAGCTATCCTCTTGAATTTCTGCGTTTTATAGTGTATACTTTATATGCAGTTGAAACCTGCCACGGAAAAGGTAGCTAAGTTAAACAGCCTTTTAACCGTGGCCTTTTTTATCTAGGGAGGCACTACTATGTTAGGAAGGCCTTACCCGTTAGACAGAAGAAGGTTTCCGCGTTTTGATTGCAATTTTACTGTATGGTGCCGGATTGAAGAGCCCTGGTATTTACGCCGGCAGTTTCAAGATGACGAATTTGAGGCTACGACTATCAACTTAAGTGCAGGCGGAGTAGGTTTATTAAGCGAGCATAATGTCGCCCCAAACACTGCCTTGTGCCTTACATTCGTATTATTTAAGGAAAATAATCCCGGAGAATTACGTTGGAGAAAACCCTTACAAGTAAGAGGGAGAGTTTGTTATAGCCTGTCTACTGAAGACAATAGATTCCGCTTAGGGTTATGTTTTACTGAAGTACCTACCGAATACAGCCAAGAACTTAGCGATTTCCTCGCCGCCGCAGCCGCCTAGCAAACGAGCATTTTCTCATTGACAATAGCTTACTAAGGGGTAGAATAAGGCCAATAGCTTAGGAGCTATTATGACAATTGATTTATAAAAATTTAAAGGCAGCTTTTAAAATAAAAGCTGCCTTTTTTTGTTCGCAGGGTAGAATTCCCCTGCTTCGGGGTATGTGCTCGTCAAATTTTCCTCGCACACACCCCTCGCGGGAACCCCTAAAGCAGCCTGTTATTAGATTGATTTTTAAAATTTGTGATTGGAGGAGGGAAAGATGCAGAAAAATCTGGGAAAAGTGAATAAGTGGATACGCATTGTACTGGGAATAGCCATAATTTTAGCAGGCCTCTATTATAGAAGCTGGTGGGGATTGATAGGTTTGATTCCGCTTGCAGTTGGGCTTGCCGGCTGGTGGTGTCCATTGTGCCATCTGCTTGGAATAAACAGCTCTTGCCAGAAGAAGTAAGGCGGTTTTCTCGCGAGACGTTACGCGGGTCCTGTCTTGGACTGTTCCTCGCCGCTCATGTGGCTCGGAATCAGTCCAAGCCACCCGCTAAACTACGCGAGCTCGAAAACCGAAGAGTAGGGACGGAGATGTAATGGGCGCGATTAGGTCGGAAAGGCTAATTGCGCTCTTCAATTTCGCTTGACATTCAAACTTATAAGGGGTATAGTTTTATTGTCAGAAAGGTGCATTGTGTTACGAGGAAGGGCGTCGGAAACGGCGCCTTTTTTGTTTAATTTAGATTGACAAGGTTAGCTGGAGGGGTAAAATAGCCTTATTACAATGAGGTTGAGAATGAGGCTTTATTAGTTTTATTTCAGGCAGTTCTCTAGAGGATAGAGGGCTGCTTTTTTGTTGTTATCTCTCATTCATAGAGGTGAACGAGAGAGTTACAGGGGGATTAATATGAAAATAGACGACTTGAAAGGTAAATTAGTTTTGATTCATCTATCCGAGGACATAAAGAATGACCTGGGTGTTTTTCAGGTGCCGGGAGTAGATTTATGGGCGGTGGTGACCGGTATTGAAAATGAAGGTATCTGGATAGAGAATCCTGAGTATGAGCTGGGGATTTGGTGGGATGAAAACGGCAAATTGATTCCTCCTGATAAACAAGTAAAAGAGCGCGTTAAAACCAATACGCTCATTCTTTGGCGCTATATTGAAGGAATTATGGATGTGGAGGATGAGCGGTTTCGCAAAGAAATCAGGAAACTTCCCGGATTCAACGAGTATAAATAGGGCTACCTTCCGTAGGCCACACCTTAATTAAAAATCCCTGTTAGATTTGTAGCCTTTTTACGTCTATTAGAGTAGAAAGGAGAAAATTGCTTGACATCCCCTTAATCACAAGGTATACTTTAATCAGGTAAGGAAGTAAGAAAGTAAGGAGAGGGGGTGTTAAAGATGACTGTGGTAGGAATGTCAAGAATAACTTCTAAGGGGCAGGTTACTCTTCCTGCTAATGTGCGAAGGCTGCTAAAGCTTGATAAAGGTCAAAGTATTGCTTTTTGCGTTGACCGTAAGGGCATATTCCTGCACCGCTGTAAGGTTAGCGTAGAGGAAGCTACGTTTTCGCAGGCAGAATGGCAGAAGATTGAAAGATTGGCCAATGAGCGGGGAAGAGTTTTTGCTAGCGCCGAGGAAGCTAAGAAACATATTAAGTCGCTATGAAATTTGAATTCAAGCCCTCATTCGAGAATTCTCTCAAATGCCTCCCTACTAAAGACCGGCAAGATATAAAACAAGTCGCTATCCAATTAATAGACATACTTTCCCAGGACAGGTTTATCCATAAAGGCATAGGGCTTAAGAAGCTAAAAGGCGATTATTGGGAAGTAAGGCGCGGTTTAAAAATGCGCATCATCCTGCGTTGGCATAAGGATTTAGTTGAATTTATTTTAGCCGGAGATCATAACGATATAAAAAGATACTTAAGGCGTATTTAGTAACAAGCTATTTTACCATTGACAATAGTTCCTTGGCGGGTAGAATAAGGTCAATAGCCAAGGAACTATTATGACAATCAGTGTATAATAATTTAAAGGCAGCTTTCTAAAAGAATAGCTGTCTTTTTGTTGAAGGGGCTGTTCCTGAATTTATAGGAGGGTAGTATGTGCAAAACATGCGCGAGGCATAAAAAGAAGAGAAAATAGGTTAGGTTTTCTCGCTCAAGAGCAAGGACGCGTCTGTCTTGTCTGTGTTTCTCGGGAACGCTCGCATTTCCCCAGCGTGGAAATGCTTCGCTCGGGTCGGCTGCGTCGCTCTCCCGCATCCGGGCCGTGTATAAATCCGTCTTTTTAATTTAGGAGCCGGATGCGGGAACCGTGCCCGCTCCTTGCCTCCACGTCCCTCGAAATCACAGCCAATCCAGCCGCTAAAATAAGTATTTGCGTGAAATTTATTTGCAGGATTCCAATATAGCTGTATACGGAGAGTCTTTCTGACATGCCGTATTTTTGTGCCGCCTCATGGGAATAACACATTGTGAATACAATAAGACCACTCAAAAAATGATTTACATCGAGAAAGGATAGGTATAAAATAATCTTATTACAAAGAAGCGGTTAATGAGATTTACAGAATAATTTACGAAGAGTTATTAGGTGTTTTTCATCAGCTTGGGAAAGAGTTAAGAGAATAGGTCGGTAAAAATTTTCGGAATATTTAGAAAATAGGAAAAATTATATATATATATTTATTTTAATGAGGAGGTTTTTATATGCGATATACCAATGGAGAACTCAAAATAGACCAATTAGTGAGTTATCTTAATGAAGGTAAGATTAATCTTATTCCTCCTTTTCAGCGTGGGCGTGTTTGGTCATCGAAATTACGCAGTAGCTTGTTAAAAAATATTCTCGAAAAGAAACCAATCCCAGCAATATTCCTTTATAAGGAAGCAGCGGGATCAAAATATAAATATAATATTCTAGACGGTAAACAAAGGATTGAAAGCATTATTTTGTTTGTAAAAAATTGTCGTGAAGATCTATCTATTAATAGATGGAGAGAATATTTTTTTGAAAAGGACACGACGAAGGTAAAAGACTTTAAAGTTGAAGTTGGAGGTCAAAAGAAACTATTTTCTGGTATATCTTCAGATGATGTGCGAGAATTGCGCGAATATGTCATCCCTACCATTGAAATTGATATGGATGATGAGACCGGACTGCAGGATATAGTTTCTTTGTTTGTTGATATTAATCAAAAAGGCGTTAAGGTTGATAAATTTGATATTGTTAAAGCTATTCAGAGGGATGATCCATTGTTGAAGTATGTTTTTGGTTTGATAGCTATTGAGCAGAAACGAAGGAAAGATAGATATTATAAAATAAAGAGGACGCCATTTTCTAAAGTTTTGAAGAAGTTGGTTAGGGTCGAGATGTTTAAGGATAATGATTCGAAAGTGAATTATATATGGGAAAGAATGTTAGAATTGACAATTTTCGCAGAAAAAAAAGTTCATCTGAAGCCCGTTGATGTCTTAAAAATGTTTATTTCGGGTAAGCCTTCCGAAAAAATTAAGATTTCTAAAGATGCAAAGGATAGGCTGAGAAAAGTTTTCTTATTTTTGGATCAAGTTTATAGAAATGGTTTAAGTAATACGAAACTTGCTTCCGACAATACATTTTTTTACACCATGGCCACAACTTTCTTAAAACAACCAGATTTAATTGATACTGTTAAGAAATTACCAGAAAAGCTAAAAATTCTCGCAAGTAGTCTTAAGCAAGGTCATAGTACCAATAAAGGGTATGATAAAAACCTCAAAGAACTTATTTCCTACAGCGCGAAACATACTACAGATGTAAAAAATAGAGATGAGAGGGAGAGACTTTTTCTTGCGTTGCTTAAATAAAAAATAGTGCTTTTGATGGTTAATAGTATCATTACAAAGAGGTACTAAGCAAAAGCTTTAAAAAGCTTTAAGACCGTTTTTAGATAACTCTCTATATTGCATCAAGTTTTGATAGAAGTGTCCTTGGTATATTAATCCCAAGCTCGAAAAGGGCTTGGGATTTTTGGTTGACAAGCATATTGACAGGGGTAAAATAAGGCTAATAACTAGGATATGGCTTGCACCAGAGTAGCAATCCGAGGTACGGTTTTAGAAAATAGAACCGTTTCTATTATTTCTTCAAATTTTAAATTTAAAGCGATGAGATTTCTATTTTGGAATCTTAATAAAAAGATACTTGACGAACATATAAAAAATCTAGCAATTAAAGAAGAAATAGATATTTTTATCTTTGCCGAATTTATATCCCAAAAAAATATACTCCTAGATTTACTGAATTCAATAAATAATGACTATTTTCTTGCCTCAAATACTAATTGCGAAAAAATTGTAATTTTTACTAAGTTTCCCGGGAGATTTGTTACTCCAATCTTCGAGAGCGGCAGAATGACGATAAGAGAAATTAATTTGCCTGGCAAAGATCCAATTTTATTAGCTGCAACTCATTTCATAAGTAAGTCTAATTATTCAGATGAGAGTCAGAATTATGAATGCGGTAGATGCATACAAGATATCGAGGCTGCAGAAAAGCTCGTTAAGCATTCAAGAACTATTTTAGTTGGAGATTTAAACATGAATCCTTTTCAGCCTGGTGTTGTAGCGGCCGGAGGCCTTAACGCAGTTATGTGTAGAAAGATCGCTATGAATAAAACTAGGACGGTCCAAGAAAAAGAATACACATTCTTATATAACCCAATGTGGAATATCTTTGGCGATAATTCATCTTTTCCTCAAGGGACATATTATTATCATAGTTCCGAGCATGTTAATTATTATTGGAACATTTTTGACCAGGTTTTAATTAGGCCGGACATGATTCAATTGTTCGATACTAACAGTCTTAAAGTTATTGATTCTGATGGGGAAGATTCCTTTTTAACTGAAGAAGGTATTCCGGATGCTAGCAGGTTTTCTGATCATTTGCCCATATTGTTTAACATAAAAATATAAGGAGGTTAAAATGGAAGATCTTTGGCCCAAGAAGATTATAAATGAATCAAAAATTACACCACCTGTAAATATACTTGTTGAACAGGGAAATTACTTAGGCAAGCAAACAAACAATAAAATTATTGGTGAAGTTAACAGGGCTGGTCAAACTGGACCTTACAATTTGGGCGAATTTGTTTTTTCCTTTAATATTACTTGTCCTCCGCTTGGTTATTCGTATAGATTATTTAACATAGGTTATAGTATCATTGGATATCCAGCAAAGATTTTTTTTGAGGATGGTGATTTACTGGCGACATTCAAATATCCAGTGATTTCGATTCAAGATGAATCGGCTTTTGTTGAGGTTTTAAAAAAAATATTTAGTACAGAGAAAACCATAAAAATTATTAATGGATTATTGTCTCAAATGGAGGCAAGAGCTTTATAAAAAGGAACAATCAAGAACAATCAAGACGCTGTTGACAAGTCTCTATAAATAAGCAGGTTACAAAACAATTCTAAGGTAGGGGCTGCCCCGATAAATTATCCCAAGCCAGAATTTAGCTCCGAGCTCAAACCTTAACAAAACCGTTTATTGTATCGCTTGGAGTAAAATAAAAAATGCCTGCAACTATAAAATTATAGGCGTTTTTTATTTTAAGGGCTTGGGAAGTTTTGGTTTGGGGAGTATAATATTAAGGTGTTCGTTTTTGAATAATAGAAGCGTCTCGGATTATTAGTATCGGAGGTGGTTATGAATATTGAAGTATTTTCTTTGTGCGATGCGGCAACTGATAATGCAGGAAAATTGAACATACTTGGAGCTTTTGATACAATTTGGTCTAACAATATGCCTATTGTGTATCCTCAATTTGCAATTGCGCTTCGAGTGAGATTTGAAGGTATTGAAAGAGGCGAACATCGTGTTGCTGTAACTTTTATTGATTTAGACGGAAGAAATATTATTCCACCTGCAAATGGTACTATAAATATTAATTTTCCAGAAGGGCAAAGATCTGGTTCAGCGAATCTGATTCTCAATATCCAAAGGTTGAGATTTGAAAGATATGGGGAGTATTCAATTGATTTAGCTATAGATGGAAGGCAAGAAGCGTCTTTGCCACTTTTTGTAATGCAGAGAAGACAAGCTTAAAATTCCCCAGTCCGTTTCTGGAGAATTGTTTGAGGCGCCTAGGGAATGAATTGAGAGAGGAAAGATGAAGAATGATAAAACGGGAATAATTTTGATTGTGAAGAAAAGATTAATATGGTGTTTTATGTTTTTTGTTTTTACGGTGTTCTCTTTTATTCCTGTTAATATTAATGCCCAAACGGAAGTCAGTAGTAATGCAAAGGTAATTGACAGCGAGACCCTAAAACATTTAACTATTCAAGATAATTCAATCCTTATTTTTGATAAGAAGACTCCAGTTCTGGAGGCAATCAAAGAAGGCGATATTTTAGTAATGGGGATAAGTGAAGCTACGCCTCACGGACTTTTGAGAAAAGTTAAAAAAATAAGTGAAAAAAATGGGCAGATAATATTTTATACAACACAAGCAGCACTTACAGATGCCATTAAAAAAGGAGAGATTCATTTTACAACGAATTCACCTGAAGGCATTATAGATTATAAAAGGCCAAGGCCGGAGCAAAAAACTATAACTTATAAAGACAGGGAAGGAAATGAACAAACAGTTGGCGCTTATCCAGGGCTAATAGTAGTGTCTTTGGAATTAACGGTAAGCCAAAATGATGCCAAAGCTCTTTTTGAGTCAAATGGTGGCAAGATTGTCCAACAAACTCCGAAAGTAGGATTATACTTCATTAGTGTAACTCTAGGATCAGAAGCTAAGTTCATAACAACTATGTACAAAGATAAACGGGTAAGAAAAGCTTTCCCTAATTCAGATTTCCAGAAAGCCCTTGAGCTAATCCCTGATTATGCTACTGTCGCTTTTCCCGATAGCGGTCGATAAAAATCTCCCAGCCCGTTTAGGGAGAACTGTTTGAGAAGCGGGAATGAATTAGGGAAAATAAGAAATGTTAAAAAATAGTTTAAAGAACTAGTTTTATTTACAGAAAGGGGTAAGAAATGCGAATATTTTTTGCTATTTTGTTATTTTTGTATGCTGCTTGGCAGGTATTTACTTTTGTAGGTGTTCCCAACAGAGGGCAGGCAATAGGGCAAATAATTTGGGCTTTGTTGGCAATCGCCGGTGGCGTGTATCTTATAAAAAGAGCAAAAAAGAAATAGTTAAAACCATCTAGTCCGTTTCTGGAGAACTGTTTGAATAAAAAAGAGGAGTAAGAATGGCAGAAAAATTAGTTTTACAGTTTATAACGCTTAGTATATATACTTGCCTTATGGGGTTTATTTTTTGCGACTTTTTTAAACTGCATGTTGTGCGTAAGCTCATTTGGTTTGCAGTTTTTTTATTTTGCAGCGCTTATGTATTGAAGGCGCGCGGGGAATTTGACCTCGGACTTATTCTACCGATACCGATGTTGCTGGCTATTGGGTTGGGGTGGCTGCAAAAACGAAAAGGCATTTAGAACGAAAGAAGTCTTGGTATATATTAGGAAGGGCTATATATGAAAAAAAAGACAGTAGAATGCAGTGAATGCAAGACTCAGGCGAAATGTTGCCGGCTGGGGGCATGGGTAGATTTAGAGGAGGCAAAGAAAATACTGGCCCTGGGCATAAAGGGCGGAGATTTTTTCCATCTGGAAAAAGATGACGACTATCCTTCCGGATACAGGACCGGCACAAGTGTAGAAGATGGGCCATGCACCTTTATTACTCGCGATGGCCTTTGTGCTATCCATAAAATTGATTATAATTTAAAGCCCACCCACTGTAAGGAATTCCCCTATGAAAACGGCAGGTTATCTCCTATTGCCAAGTATCTGTGTGTTGTTGTGAAATCAGGGCGCAAGAAGAAAAAAATAAGAAAATAAGGGATGGGTTAAGACTAAGGAGAGTGATATGAATATTATGATGGTTGCGCAGTTTTTAGTGATTATTATCGGCTGCGGTTTGGGAGTATTTGTGTTTTTGAAGCCGCAAAAGGTCATAGATTTACAAATACGCTTCTATGCGCTGATAAACTGGAAACTTACGCCGATTTCCATGGAAAAAGAAATACGCAATACCAGAATGATGGGTTTTATTCTAATCCTGTTTGCTTTGGGTGCGGTAATCCTGAGGATTTTAGGAGGAGTTTCGTGAAGAAGGTTTTATGCGTTGTATTGATGATTTTGTTGCCTGTGGCTGTGTACGGCGCTACGGTGCAATGGGAAAAGCAGGGTAATTACTATTTTCTTACCAAGGATACCCGGGATAATTTTAGCGCAGCCGGAGCAGGCACGAATAAATTCAGCACTAAATACCTGACATACGAAGGAGTAGATTTTCTGGTGCGGGGAGCTGATGACTGGAGGGATTACGGCAGGTTAAACCTTGAAGGCAATAATTTATTTTCTTTGCCTATACGTTCCGGGATGAAAGTAGAGGAAGTGCATTTTCTGTCAGGGGGGAATTTCGGGAATAGTTACGCGCACGATCAGTTACTGCGTTTATACGGAGACAATTATTTTTACGCAGTCCTGACGGTGATTTTTGCTTATCAAGACGGCGCTTACAAGGCTCTTTCTGTGCCTGTGTTTTGGGATTGGTTCCACCTGAGCTCTGCTGAATGGTCAAAAGAAGGTGCAAGGATTAAATGTATCGGTAATAATCCTGTACGTAAAGACTGCAGCATCTACCATATAAGCTTCACAAATCCCCGTCCAGCCCAGCCGCTAAAGAATATATTAGTGACTGACAGCTGGTTAAGCGATATTCCCCATTCAGAAGTTTTCGCAGTGACCGTAAAATCCGCTGATAACATGGAAGCAATGCCGAAAGAAGATAAGCAATTTAAAGTTATTGTCAAGAATGCCTTGAATGAGCCGGCTGACAAAAGCACAGAGTGGATGTTTAATAATGATCTTGAAGGCTGGATTCCTGGTTGTTCTGAAAACTGGGATTCTGATGCCTATTGGCAGGCGGAAAGTTTTGGCAGAAAAGGTGTCGTGGTTATCCCTGCTTGTAATTGGGCGGGAGATAAATTTAGCTGGATTGAGAAGAAAGTAGCCCTGCCTGATTGGAAAAAAATCCAGATGCAATTTTTACGCCATAGTTTTGCGTTTAGCGAACTGGAAAAGCTTTGGAGTGACGGTTTGTTAAAAATAGTTGTAAAGAGCGATGCAGGCCAGGATACAGTGTATGAAAAACTTTACAGTGGAGAGTGGAGCCTGGAAAAAGCGGATTTGTCACGCTACAAAGGCAAAACCGTAATTATCAGATTTGAGAATCACGGAGGTGGCAATGTCAGGCTGGGAAAATCCAGCTCTCCTGCTTGTGACGCCGAGGAAGCAGTTATTGATGATGTGCGCTTGATAGGAAAGGATTGAGATTTTATCCCGCAGAGGTATAATATAATCAATTAAACAAAAGCTTCTCCAGTTTTCCCAGCTTGATTAATAAATATGAAAAGGGGGCGGGGATGGCAAAAATTTTGATTGTAGATGATGAAAAGGATGTAATCGAGTTCTGGGGAAATATCCTATTTAGAGAAGGATTTGAAGTTTTGGCTGCTACCAACGGAAAGGAGTGCCTCTACCTGGCTGAAAAAGAATGTCCGGATTTGATACTGCTTGATATCAATATGCCTGAAATGGACGGCGGAGACGTTGAGAAGTATTTGTCAAGCCACGCAAAGACAAAGAATATCCCCGTAATATTCCTAAGCGGTTTGCTCACCAAAGAAGAAGAGAGGAATATCGGAGGCCGTTTATTCATTTCTAAATTAAGCAGCAAAGACGAGATACTTTATAAAATAAAACAGGCCTTAGGTTACTAAAGAGGAGATTTTATCAAACTCCCATCCTCGCATTATGCGAAGCTAAAAATAGCGATTGCCCGCATTTTGAAAAACAGGTTTTTCTTCATAGTTATATTCTTCTTTGGTGTTGCAATCGGCCTATCCCTCCATAATATAAATTTTTTCCAAACAAAGAGAATCGAAGCCGTACAATTAAAACGGCTATTTCCCAATAATGGCCATTTGGTCAATCCCCTGATGGGAGTGGAGAATGCCCAAGGCGGAGATGTTAAGCTGGAAGCCATAAAATACAGCCTTGTGGAGTATATTAATAAATGTAAAGAGGCTGGTAAGGTTTCAAGCGTGTCAGTGTATTTGAGGCATTTATACAAAGGAACCTGGATAGGGATTGATGAAGATGAGAATTTTGCCGCTGCCAGCCTCGTAAAGCTGCCAATCTTACTCATATATTTAAAGATGGCAGAACAAGACCCTGCAATTTTGAGCCGCCAGATAAAATACGAAACTGAAATTAAATCCATACCGCAAAATGTAGTTCCGGCAAACAGCCTGCAATTTGGCAATACGTATACTGTAGATGAGCTATTGCGTTATATGGTTGTATATTCCGATAACATTGCCCAGGACCTTCTTTGGAAAAATATAGACCCGCATCTCATTACTAATTTATATTCAGAGTTACAATTACCTGTACCGGATTTGACAGAACCCGAGCATCAGATTTCCGCAAAATCATTTGCTACGTTCTTTCGCGTCCTTTATAACGCCACTTATTTAAATATGGAGTTGTCTGAAAAAGCGATGAAGTTACTCTCTGAGACTGATTTTAATGAGGGGATTGTTGCCGGTGTCCCGAAAAATATAATTGTTGCCCATAAGTTTGCGGAGAGGAAATATGAATGGGATCCCTATTCGCTAAAAGGCGAGCAGCTGCATGACTGCGGTATTGTGTATTTCCCAGGGAATCCCTACGTGATTTGCATAATGACTAAGGGGCGCGATTTCACCACACTAAAGGGCGTAATCAAAGATATATCAAGAATAGTGTATGAACATGAATCAAGCGCGGTAGATATATTCTAGGGAAAGTCGAGCCTTTTTACCGTAAAATAGGTAATTGTAAAAATCCCCGCCTCAATGGCGACTGTTGCCACTGCCGCCCCCACATAAGAAAAAGCATAAATCAGAAGAAATATCAAAGGTAATCCTATCATTGCCATGATTACGTGTATCCGGGAATAAATATGCGTTTTCCCGCAAACCAGGAGAAACTGTACGCGAAAGGCATTTGCGCTGATAAAAAATACAGAGATAAGCAGGAGCCTTAAGGATAATACTGTTTGCGGATAATCACCGCCGCAGACAAGCCTTACGATTAAATGCGCAAAGATTAAAACTAATGGCAGGCAGATTAAAGCAACATTGATGGTGATCTGCTGCAATTTGTGCATAATCTTAAATGCCTTGTTTTTGTTTTTATGGAATATCTTACTCAAGCGCGGGAAAAGCGCCTGGGAGAAGGAAGTCAAAGGAAATGTCTGAAAGAGTGTGGCGATTTTTTCCGCAATGGAATAGAATCCGGTGATAGTATTATTGGTAAGCAGGCCGACGGTAAAAACGCGTGTTGTGGTATAAGCGTTTATCGCGGCGATGGAAATGAAAATATCCCAGCCCGCTTTCAGTTGTTGCCGGACATTTTTGTACCCCTGGAATTTAAACGACACGCCGAAGCGGCGAAAAACTGTGTATTGGCCAAGGACTCCGGTGGTTAAGAACACCAGGGAATATATGAGTGGGACCTTAAGGTAGTCCTGTGGCCCTTTTATAAAGAAAAAAATCAAACAGGCTAAGATAACCCCACCCGCAATGTTCAGATTGGCAATATACTTCATTTTTTCCGTACCCTGGAAAAACCAGAGAGGGAAAAGCGTATTTCCTACTACCGCCCCGAAACTTAAGCCATAAACTAACCAATCGTTCCTGAACTTGGGTATAAAATATACGATGACGCCCATTACCAGCAAACTAATAAATGCCAAGGCGATCTTTACTGTCATGACAGAAGAGAATGCCTTGCAGACTTTAGCGTGCTCTTCACGGCAGAGGGAAATTTCTTTTGTAGCCGAGATATTGAATCCATAATCCGTGATAATCATAAAATACTGCACAAACGCCTGTGCAAAAGAAATCAAGCCGAATTTTTCCGGGCCGATCACCCTAAAAAGATAAGGCAGTATTACAACCGGAAGCAGGTAAGTTACAGCCTGTAGCGTCGAAAGGGAAGTGATATTGCTTATTACGACTTTACGCTCTTTGGGCGTAATCATTTTATAGGTTTTTTTAATCAGTTTTATCAAGGAATGCATACGCTAAATTTACACTCTTTTTTGTCTCAAGTCAAGCGAACATATTTGTTTGGATTTTTATTTAAGGATGGTATAATTCTACCATGATTAATTTTCCAAAAGACTTTCTCTGGGGCGCTGCAACATCGGCTTATCAGGTGGAAGGAAATAATTTTCACGCTGATTGGTGGCAATGGGAAAAGGATACGCACAGAGAAAATTCCGGTTCAGCCTGCAGGCACTATGAATTTTATGAAGAGGATTTTAACTTAGCTCAAGCTTTGAATCATAACGCTCATCGTATCTCAATTGAATGGAGCCGCATAGAGCCTGAGGAAGGTAAATTCTCACAGGAAGAATTAAAACATTACGTTAAGGTTATTCTTTTTTTGAAATCACGGAATATCGAACCTGTGGTTACGTTGCACCATTTTACCAATCCTGCCTGGTTGGCAAAACAGGGAGGATGGGGTAATAGAAAATCCGTTGCCCGGTTCTTACGTTATTGTGATTTTGTGGTCCGCGCGCTGGCAAACCACGTCCATTATTGGATTACCATAAATGAGCCAAACGTCTATATAACCCACGGCTATATTTTAGGAGTCTGGCCTCCGCAGGAAAAATCATTGCTTAAGGCAAAAACCGTGGAAGATAATTTTGTTTTGGCACATATCAAAGCCTTTCGTCTCATACATAAAATTTATAAAGAGTTGGAAGTTTCACAGCCTTCTATAAGTATCGCCCAGAATATGCAAGCCTTTGTGCCTTGTACTTCTAATTTAAAAGATAGATTTGCTTCGTATATACGGAATAAATGGTATAATCTTGGGTTTCTCGATAAAATCATGCGGCATAAAAGTTTGGATTTCCTGGGGGTTAATTATTACTCGCGGCAATTAGTAGAATTAAAGAAATGGAGAATTAGCAATTTGGCGATGGATGTCTGTGAAAATAACCATCATCCGGTTAAGAAAAATTCTCTCGGCTGGGATATTTACCCACAGGGGCTGTATGAGCTGCTTTTGGAGCTTAAGATTTATAACCTGCCAGTAATGATAACAGAAAACGGCATCTGCACTCAAGATGACAATTTGCGTTGGGATTATATATACTCTCATCTGAAAAATATTCAACTTGCCATGGAAGCAGGCATTAATGTAACCGGCTATCTTTACTGGTCGCTCATGGATAATTTTGAGTGGGATAAAGGTTTTGCCCCCAGGTTTGGGTTGATAGGCATTGATTACAATACCTGCCAAAGGACAATAAGGGAAAGCGCCAAAAAGTTCTCCCAAGTCTGTAAAACAGGCGTTTTAGAATAAGGGGCGGGCATTATGCCATTAGCAAATTTATTTACGCTTTTTAATCCACGAAATTATTTTGCCAATCCCTACTCCTTCCCGCATTTTGCAGTTTCCCTGTTTATTTTTGTGTTAGGCCTATTTATCGTCTTAAAAAGCCACAAAGCCAGCCCAAATATTTACTTTGTCTTCTGCTGTTTTAGTGCGACAATTTGGATTTTCTCTGAAGCCATGGCTACGACAAGCAAGAATCAGCAAATAGCGTTATTCTGGGGAAAGTTTTCTTACGTCGGAGTAACATTTATTCCCGCCTTTA
>CAWDSS010000002.1:0-12084 GCA_963805065.1 Candidatus Omnitrophota bacterium
AGGGTACAGCAAAAATAAGGATACTAAAGCCCCGAAATATGCGAGTGATTCGAAGGAAGAAATTCAGATGATATTGCAAGAGGCAGCCAAACCAGAGACGACCTTGCCGGTCGTCTCTTTTCAGGAGAGCGGCCAGGTCGGGAGGACGTCGATCTCCAGGCCGTCCGTGTGTCCCAGGGCGTAGCGGAAGTACCCCGCGGCAGCGACCATGGCGGCGTTATCGGTGCACAGGGAAAGTTCGGGGATGTGGACGGGCAGCTCCTGCTGGGACTGGAAGATCTCCCTCAGGGCCAGGTTGGCGGACACCCCGCCTGCCACCAGGATCTCTTTGACCTCGAACTCACGGGCGGCCTTCATCGTCTTGGTAAAGAGCACGTCCACCACCGCGGCCTGGAAACTGGCGGCCAGGTCGGCCACCGGGACCGGACGATCTTCGGCCTCCAGGCGCTTGGTCTCGCGCAGTACGGCGGTTTTCACCCCGCTGAATGAGAAGTCCCAGGTCCCTTCCAGCCAGGCGCGCGGGAATTTAAATGCGTCCGGATTGCCCGCCTCCGCGGCTTTCTGGATGGACGGGCCGCCGGGATAGGCGAGTCCGAGCAGCCGGGCGACCTTGTCGAAAGCCTCGCCGGCTGCATCGTCGCGGGTGGCGCCCAGCCGCCGGTACACGAGGTGGTCGGTCATGAGATCGAGTTCGGTATGTCCGCCTGATACGAGCAGCGCCATGATCGGAAAATGGGGCTCCGGTGGGGGGGTCTCGCCGGTGTTATAGATCCAGGCGGCGTAAATATGCCCCTCCAGGTGGTTGACGCCGATGAACGGCAGGCCCGTACCGAGCACCAAGCCCTTGGCGGCGTTCAGCCCGACCAGCAGGGAGCCGGCGAGGCCCGGTCCAGCGCGTGGCCGCCACCGCGTCCACATCCTTCAGGGTCATGTGCGCCTTGGCCAGGGTTTCCTCGACGACCGGGATGATGGACAGGATATGCTGGCGGGAGGCCACTTCCGGAAAGACCCCGCCGTAGCGGGCGTGAATATCCATCTGGGAGGCGACCGTGGAGGCGACCAGGGCGCGCCCGTTTTCGATGACGGCCGCGGCCGTTTCGTCACAGGAAGTCTCGATGGCAAGGATTCGGGCAGGGGGCAGTTCAGACATAGGCCATCCTATCGTTATGCTGGCAGCTCATCCGCAGCTGCGGGCTTGAGGTCATTATAGTCCAATGGATGAATCTTTGGCACTTCAAAGCTCAGTATGGCAGCCTCCCTCTCATTGGCTCCCCGTTGCGCTCCGCATTCGATCACTAGGCAACGGTAAACAGGTTAACTCCAAATCGAGCTTATGGGTCCAAGTTTAGCTATTCGGCCAGGTCTCGCCCAACCTTGCGCCGGAAGATTCATCATGCGTCGATCTATCCAGCTGACTAAATTCGGACTCGAGAACCGCAAGGAATAAGGGTTACGTGTTGGATTGCAGTGAATATTTAATTTAGGGAAGCGATCGGACCTCTGCGGCTTTTATATCTCGCGCAACAAGAGCACATCACAAGGAGCATGATCCAGGACAAAGCGGGCGGTATGGCCTACGGATTCCGGGCCAATGTGGGGTCGCCCCTGCGTTCCCTGGCTGGCCTGGATGGCGATGAGCTGGCAGCCCCAGGTCTGCGCCATCTGGACGATGACCTGCTCGGGTTTGCCGCGCAGCAGTTCGGTTTGAAAGTGGAAACCGGCCCGTTCCGCTTCCTGGCGGGCTTCTTCCAGGGCTGCATTTCCAGCCACCAGCTCGGCTTCGTCAATGGGGCGCTCTCGCCCGGAAGGGGGTGGGGGTGTAGGATGCATTGAACCTGGGCCGGGAGGCGGCGGGGGCGGTCGACGCAGCGGACCCGGCCTGTGCAAGTATTCTTCCAGGGTGTGACGCGGGCCGGTATCGATGACGTGCAGCAGGTACAGGTCAGGCTGGCTACCGATCACTCCCAGCACCCGGCGGAGTACCTCCTGCCCACCCTGCGATCCGATAGCGCATAAGAACCTTCATCTTTCCATCTCCTTAGCGAAAACAACCTTGTTACCAACGCAGCCAGATCAAGACAGCACCAGCTGCAATCATCACCGGCACCACCAGGATGCCCAGCTTGAAATATTCCAGCGACGAGACCTCCAGGCCTTTACGGCGCAGGATCAGCAGCCAGAGCATGGTGGCCAATGACCCAACGGTAGTCAGGTTGGGTCCCAGGTCGCAGCCGAAGATGGCGGCATAGACCAGCCCCAGGTGCGCCGGACCGGTCGTAGCCATGCCGCGCAAGGCTGAAATCATGACCAGAGCCATGGGCACATTGTTGATCAGGTTGGCGCCCAGGGCTGAGCCGGCGGCGGTGAAAAGCGAGGCCCGCAGCGGGCTGGAACCGGCCAGCTCCACCAGTCCGGCTCCGAAACGGCTGGTCAGTCCCAGGTTTTCGACACCCCGGACGACCAGGAACATACCGCTGACAAATACAAATAACGACCAGGAAATCTCATGGCGTAGGCGGCCCCACTCAAGTTGCCCAAAGCGCCAGGCGCCGAAGAGGAGCACGGCTGCTCCGCCCAGAGCCACCAGCGAAAGCGGCACCTGGAATGAGGAGGCCAACACATATGCCACAGCAATCACGCCAAGAGATGCCAGGGTGAAGCGAAAAAACGCCCGGTCGGGCGGTTGGGTGGTCGGCAGGTCGCTCATCTTGTACTTCCGGCGCAGGTCGGTCCGGAACAGGAATAGAAAGAGGGCAATATTCAGGACGATGCAGAACAGTGCCGGCAGGAATAGATAGCGCAGGAAAACCCCCAGGCCTCCACCGAAGCTGTCGAGGATTAAAATATTAATGGGGTTGCTGACCGGAAGCAGGAATGAGGCCGTGTCGGCAATAAAGGTGCAGGCGAACATGTAGGGCAGGACGGGCAGGCGCAGGCGGGTGACCAGGGCGTAGACCGCGGGGGTCAGGATCAGGGCAGTGGCGTCGTTGGAAAGGAAAGCGGTAAGGAGCGCCCCAACCAGGAAGACGCCCAGAAACAGCCTGCGGGCGCTACCATTGGCCAGACGGCCGGTTTGATTAGCCAGGACTTCGAAAATTCCAGCTCGCTCGGCAATGGCCGAAATGGTCATCAAGCCCAAAAAGAAACCGTAGATATTCCATTCACCCTTGATCAGCTGGATGGCTTCGCCAGGGATTACAAAGCGTCCGATGAGCATCAATGCCGCCCCAATCGCCGATGCCATCGCCTCAGAGATGCGGTATGGGCGCAGCATGATCGCTCCCAGAGTTAAAATAAAGATTAGGATGCCGGCGACGAAATGGAACATAGTCCCCACTAAAAAGTGTCCTTCCTATTACAGGGTAACATTGGTTGAATGATTAGAAGGGCGGGCTAATTTCGACTTTGGCTGTTCGGCCAGGTCTCGCTCAACCTTGCGCTGTAACAATAGTACCCGCGCAGGATTGAATTGTCCTCTCCCATACAGCCGGGGATCTATCCAGTCTTTTTCCAATTTTTCATCGGCAGGATGAAATCATACGGGTATTCGGCCAGGAGTTCGAACTTCCCCTGCGGGGAGACCCAGTAGGTGTCCTCGATGCGCACGCCCATGCCCTGGTCGGGATAGTACAGTCCGGGCTCGACCGTCACCACCACGCCCGGCCTGAGCAGGTTGTCGTCGCTGGCGGTCAGGCTGGAGGAGGGACGTTCGTGGATGTTCAGGCCGACCCCGTGCCCCAGGGAATGCACATAGCCCTCGAGCGGCGCCTGGGTGTGCAGGGGCGTCGGGTGGCCGTCCTTCTCGTACAGCTCGCAGACCAGGCGCTGGTAATCCTTGAAGGAGGCGTTCAGGTCCAGGTTTTCCATGACGGCCTGATAGGCAGCCTTGACCTGGTCGTAGAGCTTTTGCGCCTGGGCGGTGGCATAGCCGAGCGACCAGGTACGGGTGAAATCATAGAAATAGCCGCCGCCGGCCTCGCAGGGGTAGATATCGAAGACGATCGTCTGGCCCAGGCGCAGGAGATCGCTGGGCGTGCCGGCGGAATGGGGAACGCCGGCATCCCGGCCGATCGCGAAGATGGTGCCTTCCGGGGCCTCCGCGCCCAGCTCCGCCAGCCACAGGTTGATCTTCGCCTTGACGTCTGCAATGGTCAGCGGGCGTGCCGTCCTCCTTCAGCAGGACCTCGTCCGGGCGGACCTCCCGGCTGGTCAGGTAGGCTGCCACGCGCCCCACGACGGTGGTCGTGGTCTTTCCCATCTGGCGGATGCGGGCGACCTCGGCTTCGTCCTTGGTCTCCATGGCCTGCAGGAAGACCGAATCGTCGCGCACCTCCCCGACCAGCTCGACCTCCGGCAGGAGTTCCTGCAGCTGGGTGAAGATGGCGAACGCCGAGCCGAGATCGGTCGAGCCGTAGAGGCCGACCCGGCCGTGCAGCCGGTGATCGGTGAACATGCGTTTATAACGGATGGCGCTCGCCAGGGCCGGGTCTCCATGGGCTTCTTTCAACAAAGCTTCGAAGTTGTACTCATTGTAGGAGAGCACCTTCAACCCCGATCTGGCCGCTTCCTCCCTTTCCATGTCGTTGCAGTACAGCACCCCCGCCTCGCCGCGTTTCTTGATCAGGCTCGCGCCGGTGACATGCCCCCCGCCGGTCAGGTAGACCATGGGCGGGTTGTGCTGGGCGTCGCCGATGACCAGCAGGGCGTCCAGCTGTTTGGCTTCCATGAGGGCGTCAAGGTCGGATTTCATCGGGTTCCTCCACAGTCTGTCTTAGGCTTGCCCCGTGATCCGCAGTACCTGTTCACGGGTGAGTTTGCCCACCCCGCTTTCGATGGCTCCCAGGGTGGCTTCCGCCAGGTGGAGAGGAATATCGACAAAATAGGTGAAGGAGCTTTTTGGCATGGAACTGAGGCCGCAGCGGGCGAGGCCGAGATATTTTCTGGCGTAGGCGAACATGTGCTTCTCGGTCCAATCGGCGGGGAAAAAGTTCACCCCGCGCGCTGCATCTTCCCCCCGATTGCGCAGGATGTTGACCGCCTGCAGCCCGCGTCCGAACTGGACCGCGCACATCCGATCGATCGGGGTGCCGTCGAACCAGCCCCAGATGTCGCAGATCAGGAGGCCGACGGCCCCCGCCACGCTGAAGGTGTATCCGTCGAGGTCGGCCTCGGTCTGAATCCGCCACCCGTTTTCCGCCCAATAGGCCATGCGCTCAGCCATGGCGATGGTCGCATCCCAGATGCGCGGGGCGATCCCGGAGGGGGCACTCGAGCAGCCAGTCCCCGATGCGCAGGGTCACTTCGGGCAGGACCGCCTGGAAGGGGAGAAGAGGACCTCCACCGCCGGCAAACTCGTCACCGCCTTCGCCCGAGGCGATCTGGGTCTGCAGAATCGACCCCAGACCGCGCAGCAGGGCGGCCTTGGTGGCATTGTCCAGTTCCGGGTGATCCTCGATCTCGTCGATCGCCCGCATGCATAGATAGGCCGAACCGACGGTCTCCTGCAATCGATCCGGCAGCCGGGCGATCGGGATGAAAAATGTGCGGCTGGTGTCTTTCAGGATGCGCGCATGATCAGTGAGTAACGCCATATCATTTCCCGGTCTTCAAGGATATCGAACTCAGGCGGTGTTTTTTGTCTTTGGCAGCCTCAGGACGTTGGACAGATTGACGAGCAGGGCGCCGTCCTGCTCCGGCAGCACCGTGCGCGGGTCGAAGAGCAGGCGGCCTTTTTCGGTGCGGGCGATGACCGGAGGCTGCTCGGAGCGTAATTTTTCCAGGACCTTGTCAGGGCTTTTCACATCGAGCGCCAGGACCCAGGTCGGCAGGGACTCGCCGGGCAGGCTCCCGCCGCCGACGGTCGACTGGCTGGCGACCACCTCACCTCGTCCCAGCTTGGCGACCCAGTGTTTGGCGCGTGCTTTGAGCTGTTCGGGTGTGACTGCGATCATGCGCCAGACGGGGATTTCACGATCGGCCTCATCCCGCAGGTAGTGCAGCAGCGTGGCGGTCAGGCCGGCCAGGCAGGTCTTGTCGGCGCGCAGGGCGCGTGCCAGCGGGTGCTTCTTGATCCGGTCGATCAGCTCGGCCTTTCCCAGGACGATCCCGGCCTGCGGGCCGCCCAGCAGTTTATCCCCGGAGAAGCAGACCAGGTCCACGCCTGCCTTGAGGGATTCCTGCACGGTCGGTTCATGGGACAGGCCGTAGCGTTCGGTGGCGAGCAGCGCGCCAGACCCGAGATCGTCCAGGCAAGGGACCCCATGATCATGGGCGAGGCGCGCGATCTCCTTCAGCTCCGGCTCCTCGGTAAAACCGATCAGCTTGAAATTCGATCGGTGGGCGTGCAGCACCAGGGCGGCAGGTTCTTCCAGGGCCTCCTCATAATCCGAGGGGTGGATGCGGTTCGTGGTGCCCACCTCCACCAGTTTTGCCCCGGACTGTTTCATGACGTCCGGGAGCGCGGAAGCCGCCGCCGATCTCGATCAGCTGCGAGCGGGCGATGATCACCCGTTTGCCCTTGGCCAGCGCACTGAGGACCAGGAGGACCGCGGCCGCGTTGTTGTTGACCACCAGGGCCGCTTCCGCCCCGGTCAGCCGCTTCAAGAGCGTCTCGGCATGGACCAGGCGGCTGCCGCGCTTGCCGGTACCCAGGTCCAATTCCAGGTTCGAGTAACCTCGACCGATGGCGTCCATATACTGAAGGGTCGCCGTGCTGAGGGGCGCTCTTCCCAGATTGGTGTGCAGGATCACACCGCTGGCATTGATGACCGGGATGAGGGTCGGCATGGTCCAGCTGCGCAGCCTGGCCTGGGCGCGTTCCAGGATCCCAACCCGATCCGGAAGGGTCTCGGCCCTTCCAGCTGAGGCCTGCTTGCGGAGATCGTCCAGGGTTGCCCGGATCGCCTGCAGGGTTAAGGGACGGCCGAAAGCCGCAACCAGTTCCGCGGCCAGCTTGGTCTGGAACAACTGCTCAACCGAAGGGAGCGACCTCAGATCAGGCATGCGGGGGTTGTTTTTCGGTTCTCGGGATGGGTGGCTCAGCCGGCGGTACCGGCTTCCAGCGGGAGTTCTCCCGCATCCGGATCAGATACTCGATCACCCCCAGGCCGACGGCCAGGCCCAGGCCGATCCCCAGCGAGGCCAAGCCGGGACTCCTGCAGCCAGAGCAGCGTGGCCCCGAAGACGCCGACCCAGATCGCCTGCCGGACAATGACCTGCCCCTCTGCCGGGGGCTTGCTCGGGAAACGCAGGTTGAGAAACCAGCTGACCGGCATGCCCAGACCGGTTAGGGCCAGGTCCACACCGAAGAAGAACAGCAGGCGCGCGAAAACCGTGGGCGTTAAAACGAAGAATGGCAGCGACCCAGGCGCCCATGCCGATCACCAACAGGGTGAGAGCAGAGGCCAGATACGGACGGAAGGTAGGTCGAGCATCCATCATCATTAAATTATACCCCATGCTTTTGAATTGCTTTGGCAGCATCCTCTCGCCGATGGGAGGTTTCCGGCGCGGCGTGCATGGACGACTGCACGATATAACCCCGGCGGGCACAAATCGTTCTTGGAAGGCCGGACAAAGAATATGGTCCGGGATGAAGGGTATCGGGTGAAACCGGCGCCTGGGTGGGACCCTCGGTCTGCTTCTGGATCTCAAGAGATTTCAAAGACCACCCACTGAGCGTGCTGGTTGGCAGCTGCGCATTATGGAAATATCCGCTTGCGACAAGCCGGTGCCTATGCTACACTGTAATACAAACAAACCCGGACGATCGCTCGGAGGATCTTCCGGGCCACCGGATGAGAAAATGGCGATCCAAATATACAGCACAGCCCTCTTTGTTGGTGAAATCGCTGAGGAGTTTGGGGAACTCGCCTGGATCCACGATGACGGCGGCCACGTGGTTGGAAAGGTTGAGATCGACTGGGGGGACGAGAATTTGGAGGACCACATTGCTTCGGTGTTCAAGAATGACAAGCTCATCGTGAGCATCGTTCTGGACCGGTATATTTCGAATGTCGGTCAGGTCATGCGCCGGGATAAGAAGGTCGGAGAGATCCGCTTGATGTCACCCGGGAATTGTTCGGTGTACCGCGGCTCCAAATTGATAGGGAACATTAAAACGAACGGGAAGGATGTGAGCGACAAGCACCTGATCCTGTTCGGAGGGGGCGGGGCTGCCTTGCTCGTAGGCCTTTAAGCTGGCCCGGAAAAATCAGAAGGGTACTTCCCCGAGCAACACCCCTGCCCGGGGGAGTTTTTTTATCAAGGTTGCGCCGTAAAACTCCGACCTTCAGGTCTGGGGATATCAGGCGTAATAACCTGAACAAATGTGCCCGAATAAACATAGTATGTTTAACAAGGATCCGGTTCGGTGGAAAAACCTGTCCACCGGTAAAACTTGGACAGTCGAACTAAGGTAGGGTGGGAACCGCCCGAACGTACACGCCTATGGAGAGCATGCAAGACCTGATTTCAGGCAAAGCTCATTGAAGTAGGAAGCCCCCCGCTTGAGCGGTGGGGTAGTTCACGGCTCCAGATCGTTCTGGTACTGCTCGGCGAAAAGGGCAGTCTGGCCGCCGGTATGCCAGAAGAGTACGGTTTTGCCTTTGGGGAAGAACCCCTTGCGGATCAGGTCGATCATCCCGGCTGCGGCCCGGCCGGTGTAGACCGGATCAAGCAGCAAGCCTTCCCAGTGGGCAAACAGGTGGATCGCTTCGCGCTCGGCCCGTGTGAGCACCCCATAGCCAGGGGTGGAGTACTCCGCATTGACCAGGATCTCATCGGGGGTGAATACGAGGGGCGCTCCCAGCTTCAGCGACATCTGGGTGCAGAGGCCGGCAACGCGTTCCTGTAAGACGCGCTGGCTCTTCATCCACGCTGATGCCGAGGACTTTGCCGGGGTAGTGGAAGAGCCGGGCCCCGAGGGCCAGCCCGGCCTGGGTCCCGCCGGAGGAGGAGGCCACGACGATCCAATCCGGCGGCGTTCCCTGCGCCATGAGCTCCTCCATTGCATATACATAGCCCAGGGCGCCGGTCGAGTTCGACCCGCCGTAAGGGACGAGATAGGGTTTCTTTCCCTGGGCTTTCAGGTTTTTAAAGGCTTCTTGCAGTGCGGCCTCCCGCCGGGTTTTTTCCACCCAGACGATCTCCGCTTCGAAAAGGGCGTCGAGCAGAAGGTTCGCACTCGGTTCTCGGGGAGGTTCGCCGACCAGGACGAGCAGGCAGCCGAAGCCGAACTTGGCCGCCGCGGCTGCGGTCTGCCGGCAGTGATTGGACTGCAGGGCGCCAGCGGTGATCAGCGTGTCCGCGCCCTGGGCACGTGCCTCCGCCACCAGGAACTCCAATTTGCGGGTCTTGTTGCCGCCGAAAGCCAGGCCGGTCAGGTCGTCGCGTTTGACCGCGAGCGCGGTCCCCCCAGGGCCTCGCTCAGGCGCGGCATCTCTTCCACGGGGGTCGGAAGATGGGCGAAATGAAGACGGGAAATGGTTTCCATATTGATCATGCTCCGATGCTCTGGCGGGTCCGTTTTTTGCCGCGCGAGCGCATGAGGTCCAGGATCCTGGGGAGGGTCTGCGTATACAGCCGATACAGGGCGGTGCGGGAGGAGAAATCCCAGGCGCCGAGCGTACTCACCACGCTTCCGCCCAGGCCTTCCTTGAAGCGGAAGACCCCCCATAATCCGTCCTGGGGGTTGAACTCGTCCGGCGCTCCCCACAGGTTGTAACTGGAGCAGCCCAGCGATTTGGCCCGCCGCATGGCCTCCCATTGAAGCAAATAGTTGGGCATCTTCTCGCGGTGCTCGGCGCGTGACATCCCGAACAGATAGTAGGCCCGGCCGGCAAAATAGAAGAGCGAAACGGCAGCCAGGGGCTCGCCCTCCAGCTTCCGCGATCAGGGTTTCGCCCGCAGGCACTCTGAGGGAGTCGGAGGGGGAATTCCGCAGGAAGGTGCGCCAGACGGTCTGGTAATAGGCCTCGTCGCGGATGACGAATCCATCCCGCACCGAGGTCTCTGCGTACATCTGGTACATCCGGGGAAGATCGGCCGGTGTTCCCGCGCGCACCGTGATCCCTTTTTTCTCACCCAGCCGCACGTTATAGCGGGTCTTCTGCTTCATGCGCGAGAGCATCTGCTCTTCGGAGGGGGTCAGGTCGACGAGCACCGTATTGCGAAATTGGACTTGGTCCTGGGAGAACACCCAGCCTCTCTGCGAGAGGTCGGATTGGACCGAGCATCCCAGTTCCTCCTCGGCCGCCTCCGGTGCTCCGGGGATGCCCCTCCCCAGGAGCACGTCGGGGTCGATCTTGAGGAAAATGACGCCCTGGCTCCGGGCGAAGGACTGCAGGTCATCCAGCACCTGCTGGCGCAGCGCGGGATTGGACCAGTCCAGCAGGGGTCCTTTGGGAATGTACAGAACGCTCAGAGCTGCGGAGCAGTCCGCTCGCACCCAGGCAGCGCTTCAACACCATGGCAGCCGCCTCGATCCGGCCGCCGGACGCCCTCCAGATGAAGGGCAGGGCCTGCCAGCCGTTCGTCGCTTTGACCTGCGACCATTCAGAGGTCTGAAGCAGGTGCGGATCCGGAAGAGCGGAGATCAGCCGGTCCCATTCCTCGGGGAGGGCCTTCGAAGGGTTGCATGGATACCTGGTCCGGTTGTCAATCCGCGCCGCTCCCCGCATAGCGCCAGAGATACAGCCTGTACAGGGCCGGGTTGTAGATCCGGTCCATGGTCGGAACGGTGCGCTTGACCGTCCCGCCAAAACCCTTCTTGAAGCGGTAGACCCCCCACAGGCCGTCCTCGCGTTCCTCGCCGTAGGCCTCCAGGGTCTCTTCGTCTTCATCGGGGATGCCCCACATATCGTACTCGCTGCATCCATGGGCCTTTGCCCAGCGGATGGCTTCCCATTGCAGCGGGTAGGTCGGTTTGCGGTTGCGTTCCTCGTCCGAGGAGGCGCCGTAGAGATAATAGGCCTGCCGGCCGTGGGCGAAGACCATGACCGTCGCCAGTGCCCGGCCTTCGAAATAGGCGATCAAGAGCTCGCACATCCCCGTCGGGTGGAACAGATGAAAGGCATGCTGGTAGTATTCGTAGGAATGGACGTGGAAGTGCATGCGATGGCTCGTCACTTCCATGACCTGGTAGTAGCTTGCCAGGTCCTCGGAGGCCTGTACGGTGACCCCTTTCTTGGCTGCCAGGCGGATGTTGTAGCGCGTCTTCGGCTTCATCCGGTTGAAGATGTCTGCCTCGCTGCCGGAGAGGTCCACGACCAGGGTGCAGGCGGGTTGAACGTTCTGCGGACTGGGCTTCATGAAGTGGACGGGGCAGGAGGCCAGCGGGTTCGGTTCAGCGTCCCAGGCGTTGGGTTCGATCTTCAGAAAGATCGCGCGCTGCGACCGGCACATCCGGTCGACCTCCGCCCAGAAGCGGCGCTGCGCTCCCAACTGATCCGGCGAGGAGGGGTAGATCGGTCCCTTGGGAAGATAACCAAAGGTCAGTCCCAGCGGCAGGCGCCGGAACAGGATCTGGGCACCGATCCCTTCGACCCGGATGCGGACCGCCGTCCAGCCGAATGCGGATTTGAGCTCGCCCCATTCTGCGGTTTGCAGGATATGGACCTCCGGGTGCTCGCGGAGGAAAGCTCTCCATTCTTCTAGGTTGAGCTCGGGCATTCCGATGGGAATCTCCAGAGGGGTCAAACGATCGAAGTCAGGCCAGGCGGAGGGGTGGACCGCACCGACGCATCGGGGATTGCCTCGTCGAGCAGTTCCAGGATGGCGGTGGTATCCCCCTCCTGGGCCAGCCGGTGGAATTCTTCGACCGTTTCCGACAGATGGGCCGGGATGACGGCTTCCTCCGCTTCCACCCGATAGATCTCGGGATGGGGGGTGGGCAGGTAATGTGCGTCCGCTTCCCACAGGTCCTCGCTCATTTTCTCGCCCGGGCGGATGCCGGTGAAGACGATCTCGATGTCCTTGCCCGGCTCCAGGCCTGAGAGGCGGATCAGGTCCTCCGCCAGGTCCATGATGCGCACCTGCTGGCCCATGTTGAGCAGGAAGAGCTCGCCGCCCTGGCCCATGGCGGCA
>CAWDSS010000003.1:0-10800 GCA_963805065.1 Candidatus Omnitrophota bacterium
GCAGCCTCAGGCACTGCAATTAGCTTAACCTGGAGCGTCTCTACAGACAACGTAGGAGTCACAGGCTATAAGATATACAGAGGAGGAACTCAAATCACTACCTCAGCTACCAATTCCTACTCCAATACAGGACTCATAGGACACACAACCTATACTTATACAGTAGCTGCTTATGATGCAGCAGGAAATACTTCAGCTCAATCAACAGCTGCTTCTGCAACTACTCCTGATAATCCACCGGTATTAGCTACAATCAGCAATCAAACCGTAAATGAAAACTCTAATCTTACATTTACTATTTCAGCCACTGATCCTGATGGCGATAGCTTAACTTATTCAGCAACAAATCTGCCTGCAGGTGCTACGTTTACAGCTTCTACCAGAACATTCAGCTGGACGCCTACATACAGTCAATCCGGTAATTATACTGTAACCTTTACAGCTTCTGATGGCACATTAACCAGCAGCCAGACCGTAAATATTTCCGTAGGTAATGTGGATAGGCCACCTGTATTAACCACAATACCAGCTAAGACCGTGAATGAAGGCGCTAGCTTAACCTTTACAGTTACAGGTAGCGACCCTGATGGAGACTCTCTAATCTACACAGCCACTAACCTACCTACAGGAGCTAGTTTTAATAACTTAACCCAGGTATTCAGCTGGACACCCACATATACCCAAGCTGGCACATACACACCAACCTTTACTGTATCAGATGGCTTGTTAACTGCTTCCCAGGTTGTTACTATTACTGTAGCCAATGTCAACAGGCCTCCGGTATTAGCTTCCATTGCCAGCCAATCTGTAACCATAGGCAATAACCTTACATTTACCATCTCAGCCACTGACCCTGATGGAAACTCTTTAAGCTATTCAGCTACAGGATTACCCACAGGCGCTACCTTTAACAGCTCAAATCAAACCTTTAGCTGGACACCAACAACTGGCCAGGCAGGCTCTTATAGTGTAACCTTTAGCGTTACTGATGGCACATTAACTGCCACCCAGGCTGTGAGCATAACAGTGAATAATCCCGTGGCAATACCTCCTGCCATATCCATCTCAGCTTCAGCCACGCCTACCAGCGGCACTGCGCCCTTAGCCGTAAGGTTTACAGCTTCTAGCTCAAGCACCAATGGCGCAATTGTAAAGTATGAGTGGGATTTTGAAGGAAAAGGCAATTATTCCTGGAAATCATCCCGCACTGCCAATACCACCTACACCTATGCCAGCGCTGGTAACTATGTAGCTACGCTAAGAGTCACTGACCAGACAGGAGCTAATAACACCTATAGCATACTCATACAGGTACAGGCAAATACCAATGCTCCCCAGGTAACTGCTACTGCCAGTGTTACCTCAGGCACAGCTCCTCTAAGGGTATACTTTAAGGTGAGTGCTACTTCCAAGGTAGGCATTGCCAAGTATCAATGGGATTTTGATGGTGACGGAAGATATGAATATACATCAACCAAATCAGGCAATGTGGTAACAACTTATCATCAGGCTGGAACATACTTAGCAACTGTAAAAGTAACTGACTTTGCTGCTGTAAGCACCACACAATCAATCACTATAAATGTAGGCAATAACTCTGCTGCGCCTACTGTGGCATTAAGCCTCAACCAGTCTACGATTGTCGGCGCATTAACTTCAAGTAGCGTTTCAGGAACTGCTCCTTACACAGCAACTCTTTATGCAAATAATTCAAGTAGTGATATCATTCGTTATGAGTGGGATTTTGATGGCGATGGAGTTTATGAGACTTGCACCTATAGCCAGAGTTCAGTATCCTACACCTATACAGAAGCAGGCACCTTTAATCCCACTGTCAGGATAACCAATCAACAGGGCTTAACTTCAACCTCCTCAACTCAGATTATCATACAGGCAAATCAGTCTTTAGCAAAACCTACAGCAGCCTTTACTGCAAGCGTAACTCAGGGCGAAGTTCCTTTAAGCGTTAACTTTACCAACCAAAGCACAGGCACTATCGCTTCCACCAGTTGGGATTATGATACGGGAACGTCCGATGACGAAACAGCATCCGGCAATAATGACGGTTCGCATGTTTATATCGAACCGGGGTATTATACGGTAACACTTCAGGTTGTAAACAATAACGGCCTGACTGATACAGTCTGCCAGCAAATCGAAGTAACCTCGCTCAATACCGAGCCAGTAGTAATAATTACGCCTACTGCTTCTCAGGTTTTAAAAGGCAGTGTAAGTTTAGCTGCTTTTATTGACCCCAGGATTGGACTTGACCAGATTACTTATCAGTATCAGCTACAAGGCCAAACTACCTGGACAGACATAGGCTCTTCTTCACAATATCCCTATTCTATAAAATGGGATGCCTCAGGCCTCACTAATAATACTTATTTAATCAGGGCAGTTGCCCATGACGGAAACAATTATACTTCTAACCCTATTAGTGTTACAATAAATAACCTGGACTCAACTCCTGATTCTCAGGAAACATTGAATGCAACTGGTGAGTATTTCAAGGAATCCCAGATACAGCCTTCTAGCGGAGAAGCAGTACTTGTTTATGACGGAACGCAGGTAAAGCTTCCTGTGCAAACAGTAGATTCCAATGACCAGGTATCTGTCACACTTACTGATCCTAATCAGCTAAGCAATAAAATTAGCAGCAGTGCCGTTAGCAATGTCACTGATGCAAATCAATATCGCCAAGTGTCCCTGGCAAGCAACACATCTATATTGCCAAAACAAGTAACCGTAATTATTCCTTACCAGGATACCGAGAATGCCGGCTATGTAGATGGGACGAATATAAAAGTAGAAAACCTGGATTTATACACCTTTGATGAGAATACAAGTCAATGGACAAAACTGTTTGACGTAGTTGTCCATCCGGACGAAAAATTTGTCGAAGGAAAAACCAATCATTTCTCGGTGTTCGGTTTAGTTGGGTTAAATGATACAACTGGAAGCGGTTCAGGTGGGGGAGGAGGCGGCGGTGGAGGAGGATGTTTCATTGCTACCGCCTGCTTCGGCTCTCCTATGGCAAAAGAAGTAGTTGCGCTTAAACAATTCAGGGATAGATACCTTCTGACCAATACACCTGGCAGGGCTTTTGTAAGGTTCTATTACAGGCACTCTCCGCCAATCGCAGACTATATACGGCATAGAGAACCGTTAAAATCTATGGTAAGATGCTGCTTAAAACCTCTGGTTAATCTGGCAAAATATTTAATCAATACAAAAGGATAAAAAATGATTTATCGCCTGACATTTATTGCGATATTAATAAGTGCATTTTTGTGCCTTGGGGCAGGACAAAATAATCCATTGGATTCTGTTAAGCTCTTAGGGACTATAGTTGAATCAGACTCTACGCGTTCTCTTGCAGTCATTAAAAACAAGAGCTCAGAACAGCTGGAATTTTACAAAATAGGCGATAAACTGTTAGGCTATCAGGTTGCCAGAATATTGCGTGGCGAGATAGTTTTGTTAAAAAACGGCAAGGCCATTTCCTTAAGTTTCTCCGCGGGAAACGAATCCCAGCCATTTGTAGAGGTTTCCTCTGACGTAAGAATAGTTAATCTAGCCGCAGCCAGCAAGAAGGTTCCTGACATTAATACTGCCTTCCAGCAGGCGATTCCGCTTCCTGTTATTACATCCGGTAAAATAACCGGCTTAAGGGTTACAAACGTAAAAGATAAATCATTAGCAGCACAGGCCGGTATAAAAGAAGGGGATGTTGTGCTCAGCGTGAATAACCAAAATGTGGATAGCATCCAGAAGGCTCTAGCGACCATTCACCAAATTCAAGACGAGCAAAAAGTCAACGTACAGGTAAAAAGAGGCAATGAGATTAAAAACTTGATTTACTACGTAAATTAGGTTATATTGTAAAATAAAGGGGACGTTTCTATTTTTAACGTCTCCGACTCAGCAGAAAAATAGAAACGTCCCCTTTATTTTGAGAAGAGATAACAGCATGCCTAATAAAGCAAAGATACTAATTGTTGATGATGAGCCTGAAATAGTAAAGGTGCTCAAGGAATTCCTCTCCATAAAAGGATATTCCGTAACAGGGGCATATAGCGGGGAAGAGGCCTTAAGCATTTTAGAGAAAGAAAAGCCTGACTGCGTGCTTTTAGACATCATGATGCCGGGCATGAAGGGCACAGAAGCCGCTAAAATCATCAAAAAGAAATACCCCTCCATTAAAATCATCATCCTCACCGGATTCGTAAACCTGGGAGACAGTTTAGTAAAAGAACGCCTTACAGAAGCAATCTTTCGCAAACCCTTCAGCCTTCAGGAACTCGCTGATAAATTGTCGGATATAATTGAGTTAAAACAATACGTTGCCCCGGCCTCCGCAGGGCTAAAAGAAAAAGGCAAAATTCAGGCGAGGATTCTTATTATTAAAGCCAAGTTGTTTTTATTAGAGCCTTCGGGAGAAATTTACGCTTATTTAGAGCGGCATTTCAAAAAACTTTCCCAGCAAGGCAAAGAATATGAACTAAACCAGGCTGCAAATGAACAAGAGATTATAGAGAAGTTTGGCAGCTTTAATCCTGACCTGATAATGGTTAATACCTCGTTGTTTAAGAAATTTGGCAGTGATGAGTTACGTAACCTTTTAGAACAGAACCTGGGAACCAAAGAAATCATCGTTTATAATATCCCCGATGTCAAATCCCTGCCCAGCCCCGAGCTGGAAAAGCTCACCAAATCCATAGAAATATTCTGCCTGAAGAACGGCCTCGTGGAGATTAAGTGGGTGGAAATCTAATTTTGTTGCAAATTTGAGAATTCCTGTCTATATTTAAATATCTTGTATCTTAATATATTACAATGAGTTAAGTAAAGTTATCCGGAAAGCGCTTTCAAAAGCGTTTACTTACGGCAACATTTGCAATATTAATACCTTCCCTCCGGGCCTGCCTAAAAATCAGCCATTCGTTCTGTCCATAACATATTGTATTCTAATGGTTTACAATTAAAGATGTTTTCCTGGAAAATCTTGGAATTTGGCACGAATAATGCTTATACTAAAGTGCAGGAAACACTTACTTTTAATTATAAATGACTTACTCACTAAAAGTTAAAAATAGTATACTGATTCTGGTCATCTTCTTATCTCTATTTATTTGGGAGCCTCTTTTTAGAGAAAGGCAGTTTTTTACATTCACCCTCTACGCGATGCCTACAAACTTTTCCTTAACTTCTATGCAGCAGGCCAGTCATTTCCCGGAATTCACATCTCTTATTTTTTATTTAACGGGAATCTTTACGGTTATTGTGCGTTTTATACGCAGGAGTTTTGAGAAATCCAAAAGGTGCCTTGACCTGGCTTTGTCTGTTTTAGGCCTTATGGTTACGCTTCCTATACTTGCCTTTGCCGCGTTCTTAATCAAGCTGGATTCCAGGGGCTCGATTATATATAAACAGGCCCGCGTAGGCAAAAACGGCAAGGTATTTAAAATTTATAAACTCAGGACCATGAGCGCCGACGCTGAAAAGGGGATAGGAGCGGTATGGGCAAAAAAGAATGACCCCCGTGTTACCAAGGTAGGCAGATTATTGAGAAAAAGCCGCATAGATGAAATTCCCCAGCTGTTTAATGTCATAAAAGGTGATATGAGCATTGTCGGCCCGCGGCCAGAACGGCCTGAAATGGTCAGAGACTTAAAGACGCTGATTCTGGATTATGAAAAGCGGTTTCAGGTAGAGCCCGGAATCACCGGGTTTGCGCAAATTTGGCATAAATACGACGAAACGCTGGAAGATGTTAAAAAGAAAATTAAATATGATATTTTGTATATAAAGAATAGGCGCTTGGGGGTAGATTTAAGGATATTGGCTGAAACATTTACAGTCGTGTTTACCGGCAGAGGGGCAAATTAATCATTAAACGAGAAATTTTACAAGTCCTAACCATAAGGGCAAATCAGAAATTTAGGTTTGCCCTTTTTTACTAACTTGACAAAGGACATTATAAATGTTATACTTTAGAAACTTTGTTGCAAAAAATCAACATCAACCAACAACTTACCATTCATCCCCTGAAAAACGAGTTAAAAAGATTATGCGGGAATTAAAAATCAACGACTCCGATAATACCAATTATATTCTCCTAAGAAGTTTTTTAAGCAACACGCTTAAAGAAATAATGTCGGTAGTTGGCGCGGAATGCGGTTCGCTGTTTTTGTTTGACTCGGAAAACAAAGAGCTAGTCCTGGATTCATTTTATAATTCCTACCCCCTGCAATTAGAGGGCTTGAAACAGAGAATAGGAGAGGGGATTTCCGGCAGCGTAGTAGCGACAAAAACACCCATTCTCGTAAAAGACATCAGGCAAGATTCCCGCTTCAGCAAAAACGGCTTTACCCATTACAAGACAAATTCATTCATTTCCATACCCCTTGTCGCCTCAAAAGAATTATTGGGTGTAATAAATCTGGCGGATAAATCCTCAGGTGAGCAGTTTTCGGAAAAAGATCTGGAATTTTGCGTGGCAATCTGCAAATACGCCTGCCTGATCATAGATAACTTTTATATCTGCGGTGAATTAAGGCAGGAGCAGGAAACGCTGCATAAACAAAAATCACTCTTAGAGCAATACGCCACAGTAGGAAAGCTTGCCGCGGGCGTAGTCCACGAAATTAATAATCCCTTAGACGGAGTCATAAGATATACAAATATACTTTTAGACCAACTCAAGGATAATTCTATTGCCAGAGAATACCTGCTGGAAGTAAAGAAGGGCTTGCACCGCATTGCCAATATCACCAAGTCACTCCTGGAATTCTCGCATCAGATAAGGCCTACCAAGGTAAAAAAATACGTTGACCTGCACCAGAGCATCGATGACTCCCTTGATACACTGCGCGACTCCCTAAACGGGGACATAGTATTAGAGAAGAAATATAACAATAATTTACTTAGGGTTGCGGATTTCGGGCTTTCCCACATATTCGTGAACATCATAAAGAATGCCATAGATGCCATGCCAAAGGGCGGCAAATTAGAAATAACTACCTGCATAAACGAAAGAGAAATTGAAATCCGCTTCACTGACACGGGAGTGGGGATTTCTCATGACATAAGGGACCATATTTTTGACCCGTTTTTCACTACTAAAAGCGTAGACAAAGGGACCGGCTTAGGGCTGGCAATCTGTAACGAAATTATAAGCAAATATGAAGGTAACATTGCGGTCAGGAGTTCCGACGGTAACGGCAGCACTTTTATCGTTACCTTACCCAACAAACATTTAGAAAATGCTTAACCCTACGACAAACGGAAAACATATATTGATAGTAGATGACGAGCCATTAGTCAGGCACTCATTAAGCGAAATGCTTACCTTGTCAGGATATAGCGTAAGCTCTGCCAGTAACGGCAAGGAAGCCTTAGGCATGTTAAAAAGTTATACCGCAGACATAATTATCAGCGATATAAAAATGCCGGAGATGGACGGCCTGCAATTACTAAGACAGGTGAAAAATATTCATCCCAATACTCAATTCATAATAATTACGGGCTACGGCAGCATTGATAGCGCGGTAGAGGCGATGAAAGAAGGGGCTTATGATTATATCACCAAACCCATCATTGATAATGAAATCAAGATTATCATTGAGAGGCTGGCCAAACAAAAACAACTGTTAGAAGAAAACATAAAATTAAAAGACCAGCTTTCCGTATCCCAGAAAGAAAGGTTCCATAATATAGTAGGCAAAAGCCAGAGTATGCAAAGAATCTATGCTTTGATTGAAGCAATAGCCGAAACCCGGGCGACCGTTTTGATTCACGGAGAAAGCGGAACTGGTAAGCAGGTTATTGCCCACGCAATACATAAATATAATGAAAAGGAGCGCGGAAAACCGTTTGTAGAAGTAAGTTGCGGCGCCCTCACCGAAACATTGCTTGAAAGCGAACTTTTTGGCCATGTAAAAGGGGCTTTCACAGGGGCCATAAAAGACAAAATCGGCAGATTTGAGCTGGCTAACGGAGGCTCGATTTTCCTGGATGAAATTGACGCTTTCTCTCCCACATTGCAGGTAAAGTTATTAAGAGTGCTTCAGGAGGGGGAGCTGGAAAGAGTAGGGGATACAAAAACCTTAAAAGTAGATGTCAGGGTAATCGCGGCAACCAATCAAAACCTGCAGGGACTAATTGCGCAGGGAAAATTCCGCACAGACCTTTATTACCGTTTAAACATAATTTCCATTGAGGTCCCGCCATTAAGGGAGCGTAAAGAAGATATCCCGCTTTTGGTTAACGATTTTATAAACAAACACTCCAAGCACATAAGCAAGAAAATAGAGAACTTATCCGAAGAGGCGCTAAGCGCATTAATGAATTATAACTGGCCGGGAAACGTCAGGGAATTGGAAAATGTGATTGAAAGGGCAATTATACTTTGCAAAGGCCCAATAATAACTGTGCAGGATTTTCCCGACTTCCTGAATATTGCCGCAGAGAAAGGGAAATTATCTGCCGAGGATCCCTTGAGGCTAAAAGAAGCACTGAAATCACCGGAAAAAGATTTGATTGTAAAAGCGCTGGATTCAGTGGCATGGAACAGAAACGACGCAGCTAAGGCATTGGGCATAAACAGGACTACGCTTTATAAGAAAATGCAAAAGTACGGATTGTTAAAGAATAACAAGAAAAATGTCCCCACAGGATAAATACAATTCAGATTCAGATCTTACATTAAAAGACTTAATAGATATTAATGCCTGGCAGAAAGTCCAGGATAATTTCTCCGCGGTCACGGAAGTCTGTATCCGCACAGTAGATAACCAGGGAAATCCTTTCACCATGCCCAGCAGGCAGCCGGTATTATGCCAGCAGTTATTGAAGAATTCTCCCCAAAAAGATAAGATATGCGGTTTGTGTTTACCCACATTTTTAGGCGGCAAAGGAGTAGTGGATAGAAACCTGTCTTTTTATTGTGAAGCAGCGGGTCTGGGGCTGCATAATTTTATTGCTCCCTTAAGGACTGATGACGGAAAGAACTTAGGATACGTAATACTTGGGCCGATTATCCTGGTGATGCGTAAAGACAAGGAAGACTACAGAAAGGCTGCCGAAGAATTAAATATTGGCTTAGAAGATTATTGGAGCGCGCTTCTTGAGATAAAGGTAATGTCATTCCAGAGTATGCAGTCGCTGGTAGAATTAATCCAGGATTTAGCCCAATACGCAATAGCGATAGCCTATAAAAATATCCGCAAAGAAGAAAGTATCGCGTTGTTAGAGAACTCCAACGTAAAGCTAAAGAAATTGTTTGATATTTTGCTGGAGGTAGCATTTGAAATCAGCGGTGCGGATATCGGTTCAATCATGTTTTTTGACAGAATAAGCGACTCCTTTACCATACGCGTTTCAAAGGGAATCCCGCAAGATATAGCGCTAAATACGCGGGTGAAGGTAGGGGAGGGGATTTCCGGAACCGTAGCGCAAGAGGGAGAGCCTATTTTAGTTGACGATAATACCAAGGATAACAGGATAAAACGCTATTTAAACCGGCCTTATATAAGCTCATCCATGGTGCTCCCCTTAAAATCAGAAAACCGGGTTGTGGGCTTAATGAATTTAGCTGCCTTGCAAAACTCTCCCATAAAATTCAATAAAGGGAATTTAAACCTAATGAACCGCCTGTTAGACCTTGCCAAAATAGCAATAGAATAAACTCCTGCCTAAAATTATCTTTCTTAATCTAAGCATAAAAACCTTGACAAAAGGTGTAACTTGTTGTATATTTTACAACAGATGATGTAATATTTACAACAATAAGGAAGCTATGACTGTTTTATTCAATACTAAACTAAGACAAAAACTTTTAGCCCATTTTTTCACCCATCCGGATGAACAACTCTATGTAAGAGAGATAGCCGGCCTTATCCTTGAGGATGCCAGGCAACCTCTCGCGAGAGCTTAAAAAACTAAAAGAAGAAGGCCTATTTGATTCTTCGACCAAGGGCAACATCAAGCTTTACTCGCTCAATAAAACATATCCGCTATTCCAGGAAATAAAGCAAATCGTCTTTAAAACCGAAGGAGTGCTGGGATCGCTTAAAAATCTTGTTCAAAAATATCCCGGAATTACCCTTGCTTTCATTTATGGTTCTTACGCAAAAAATACCGAAACAAAAACTTCAGATATCGATTTAGTGGTCGTAGGGACATTTTCGCATAATGAATTTACCAACCACATCAGAGATTTAGAATCAAAATTAAACAGAGAAATTAATTTCACAGCCTATGAACAGGAAGAATTTGACAAAGAAAGAAAAAAAGAGGGCGGCGTTCTCTACCTGGTATTAAAAGGAAAAATTATCTTTATTAAAGGTAGCCTCTATGTTTAAAACAAGCTGTGAAGAAGTTAGAACTTCTTTCGCTGTCAGAAGCCCAACAAGCTTTAACAGATGCGATTGCTTTAGTGCATGAAATTTTAAAGGAAGTCAAATCTCAAAATCCTCAACTAGAGCTGGATTTTAAATTATAAAAGAGAAACTACGGCTATCTTTCACGCCTGAAAGTAGAGGTAAGTATTTTTAATTCTTCGCGGTATTTTGCCACTGTGCGGCGGGCAACATCAAGATTATGCTGCGAGGAAATCATTTTTGCGATATCCTGGTCGCTTAAAGGATGTTTCCTGTCTTCTTTTTCAATTAATTCCTTAATCAACCTTTTAACATAGTTGGAAGAATGGACCTGCCCGTTTTTATCCTGCAGTTTACTGGAAAAGAAATCTTTTAAAGCAACCACGCCATAGGGAACCTTGGCGTATTTGTTCAT
>CAWDSS010000004.1:0-19023 GCA_963805065.1 Candidatus Omnitrophota bacterium
GCCTGGATCTTACTTCGGCCGAAATGGGAAAGGTTATTTTCGGGCTACGCTTTTCCTGCCCAAAAACCAAATCGAAGAGGCCCTGGAGAGAATCCGCAAGATTAAGACATGGTAATATAAGAATTATGAATTATGAATTAAGAATTATGAAGGTACTCCTTCTTAATTCCTTATTCCTAAATCTTAATTCGATTCCTCTTCCCCGCCTATTCCTTTCCCCAGCGTGTCCTCTTCAACGGTCTAAAGGCCTTCTTACCGGCATTCGGATTGGAGGACTTGTCGCCCCGGTAGTCCGGAGCAGTAATATTGATCACCATGCTGATTCTGGGGTCGACCAGCCGGGAACTGATGCGCGGCTCGATCTCATCCAGGGAACTGCTGGTGGTGATCACCGTCGCCAGCCGGGCGTTATAGCGATAGTTGATAACCTGATAGAGCTTTTCCTGCGCCCAGGGAGTGGTGGACTGCTCGCCGAAATCATCCAGCACCAGCAAAGGGGCGTTCTTGACGGCCTCAAAAAGCTGGTCGTAAGAGACTTTGCTTTCCGGGTTGAAGGTCTTCCGCAGATGGTCCAGAAATTCCGGCACCACCACGAATATAGCCGGTTTCTTGGCCTCATAGCGGTAGTTGACGATGGCCGCTGCCAGATGGGTCTTGCCGCAGCCGTTGACTCCCTGAAATACCAGCCAGCCGTCCGGCGACTCGGCAAATTGCAGGGCCACCTGATAGGCCGCTTCCAGGTTCTGCCGCTGCTCCGGAGGCAAGTTCAAGCCGTTTGGAATCGAAGGTTTTGAAGGTCATCTCCTTTTGCAGCTCAAATCCCTTGCCCCAGCTATATTCCTGCAAAGCCGAGGCCTTCTCTTCGATGACAAAGATCTGGCTCAACCGCGGATTGCTCAGGCGGGTGCGGATTCTTTCATCCAGTTCATCGATCGGAATGCTGGTGGTAATCACTGTGGGCAGCTCATGGATATAGCGGTGGTTCAGTAGCTGGTCGAGTTTTTCTTTGGCCCAGGGCGTGCTGGCCTGGACCCCCAGGTCATCCAGGATTAAAAGAGGGGTATTGCAGACTTTTTCAAAAAGCTCATCATAGGGCATTTCGCTGCCCGGAGCGAAGGCGGAGCGCAGATGGTCCAGAAACTCAGGCACGGTCTGGAAAAAGGCCGGTTGTCCCTGCTTGATGCGCTCATTGGCGATGGCAGCGGCCAGATAGGTCTTGCCGCTGCCGCTGGGACCGACCAGGATAAACCATCCCTTGGGCTCAGCGGCAAATAGTTTGGCCGCCTCAAAGGCCTTTTTAAACAGTTCCTGCCTGGCCGGTGTCTCCGCTGATTCCGCTCTTGGCAATATTCTCGAAATTATAGCTGGCCAGAGCGCCCAGGTTGCTGTATTTCTGCAGCCGGTTTTCCTGGTCTTTCTCTATCGCTGCTTTGACGCAGCGGCAGGGAACCACCCGGCTGAAATCAGGCTTTCCCGAAGGCAAACGGGGATGGACGAAACCCGCCGCCTTTGCAGACCGGGCAGTTTTTATCCGCTAGCGGTTCAGCGAGTTTTTTCATCGCTGGACCATGTGTCCGTATTTTCCCTTGATGTATTTGTCCGGGTCTGTATTCTTTTTAAGATTTCCCCGATATGTTCCATCGTCTTTACCTTCTGTCGACCAGTGCTCCAGAATCCGGGCGATATATCTCCAGTTGCGCTTATTCAGCGCTACAGCTTCTTTGATGGCATCTTTGATCCAGTTTTCCGGATATTGCTTTCCGGCTTCCCGCAGTTCATCGGCAATCAAAGGCGTCAGCATGCCGATATTTTGCTCATAGAGGGTGAAAATATCCGACGGCTCTTCCGGTATCGACCGGAGACGGCGACTCCGGCTTCAAACCGGGCAAGATCAATCTCGCCGTTCTGAATTTTCTCGATAGCTCAGTTGGTTGGCTTCGTTGTTCAAAAAATAGATATCTTCTGCCGTTTCTCCCTTTTTCATCGCCAGATGTAAAATAGCATTCCTTTTTCAACCAGAGCTTCCAGGGCTTTATGCAAAGTCTCCTGCGGCGAGTCCTTGAGACCGTTCATCAGGCCGGCATGGCCCAACAGCTCATTATAGGAGACAAAACGCAGACTACCTTTCTTCGGATAGATAATTTCAAAGATATGTAAAAGTACCTTCAGCTCGATGATATCGGTGATCTGCGGCAACAGCGAGCTGAAAACAGATTCGGTATCGGCGTAAACTGCATTCTGGCCGGAAAACCTTTGAATTCTATCATAGCAAGCTCGGCTCGGCGCTGGTCGGGGCTGTCGGATCGATGGCCATATTTTCAAATTTGGCCAGGGTATGTTGAAAACGTCAGTTTGATCTCACCGGTGGGCCGTTGCGGTGTTTGGCAATGATGATGTCCGCCATCCCGGCCGGATATTCTTCATTCGGGATGCTCTTTAGCCCAGTCTTCTTCATCGTAATAATATTCATCCCGGTAGATAAATAAGACCACATCCGCATCCTGCTCGATGCTGCCGCTGTCACGCAGGTCGGAAAGCTGGGGTTTATGGGAAGCCCGCCATTCGGAGGCGCGGCTGAGCTGGGAGACCACCAGCACCGGAATATTCAATTCGCGGGCCAGCACTTTCAGCGAACGGGTAATATAGCTGATTTCCTGGACCCGGTTATCGATCCGCATATCGCCCTGAATCAAACCCAGATGGTCGATGATAATCAGATTGATATTACGTTCGAAATGCAGGCGTTTGGCTTTGCTGCGCATCTCGATGACCCGCAGCTGCGGCGAATCATCAATATAAATCGGGGCTTCGGAAAGGATACCGATGGCATCCATAATCCGTTTTTCCTCTTCCGGAGTTTCGCATGTTCAGACGGATTTTACGCGAGTTGACCAGTGGCTTCGCCGGCCACCAGGCGCTCCACCAGCGATTCACGGGACATTTCCAGGCTGAACATGGCGACGCAGGCATTATGCTCCACCGCGGCATTGCGGGCGATATTAAGCGCCAGGCTGGTCTTACCCATGCTGGGCCGTCCGGCGACGACTATCAGGTCGGAACGCTGGAATCCGCCCAGAAAATCATCCAGACCGGTAAAACCGGAAGGGACGTGCGGCATTTCACTGGGTTTAAGCTCGCCTTCTTCCGGCGGCGGTTCAGCTTCAAAATATTTATCCAGTATCTGGCGGATATGGACGAAATCCCGCGGGCTTTTACCGTGCCGCAGGGTATAAAGGATATCTTCAGACTTTATCCAGGCTGAGCATCGACATCCGGGTCGGCCTGATAGCCGATGCCGGCAATCTGGTCGGAGGCGGCGATCAGCTTGCGCATCATGGAGAGCCGGTAGACGATTTTGGCATAATATTCAATATCCAGGGAGGTGGGGCAGACCGATATCAGATGGCTTAAGAAAGCGGCCCCGCCGCAGTTCTCCAGCTTATCCTGGCGCGCCAGTTCCTGGGCACGGTAATCTGGTTGATGGCTTCGCTTCGCTGGTATAGTCCCAGGCAGGCTTCATAAATCCAGCGGTTCCGCTCGCTATAAAAGTCCGGCGGCTGGATAATAGGTTCAATCTTGATGATGGCCGCGCCATCTATCAGCAGAGAACCCAGAGCGGCTTCTTCAGCATCAATATCATGAGGTGGCAGTCTATCCACCATAGTCTTATCCTCAATAATACTACCAGTATTAATAATATTAAACTTTAGCAAAAGAGATTTAAGTTCATTTCCTTAATCTTTGAGATTCAATCTTAGGCTTTACTCTGCTTTCTTCTCGGCCTTTTCGGGTTCCTTAGCGGCTTCTTTCTCGGGCTCTTCTTCTTTCTTGACTACATTAACTTTGATTTTGGGCTCAATACCTTTAGCCAATTTGATGGCGATATCGTAGCTGCCCAATTGTTTAATCGGTTCGGCCAGCTCGATTTTCCTCTTATCGATGGCCTGCCCGATGATGTCTTTGAGCTCGGTGGCAATATTGGCGGCGGTAATAGAGCCATGCATCCGGTCTTTAGCGCCCATCTTCACCTTGAAGGTGATTTCTTTGCCATCGATCTCGGCCGCCAGTTTCTTCATTTTTTCGGTCTCGGCTCTGGCTTCGATCTGGGCTTTAACCGCCGCTACTGCTCCGGGTTTGCTGACCAGAGCCAATTTTTTCGGCAGCAAATAGTTGCGGCCGTAGCCGTCGGCTACCTCTTTAATATCGCCGGCTTTGGCGACATTGGGTACATCTTCAAGAAAAATGACTTTCATAAAATCCCCCCTTTGAAAAATTAAAATCCAAAAATCAAAATTACTACGGTGATCAGTATTTATTTTGAGAAAAGGAGATTCTGACAACTGGTGACTGGAAATTGGAAACTTTATTATTTTTGTATTTTGAACTTCGAATTTTGAGTTCACCTTTTCCCAAGTTAACGTTATCCATTATAACAAATTTAGCAGGTTTACGATAATAGACCTTGTGTTCAGTTATAGATTTCAAAAACAGCGCGAGGCGAGGCATAAACTTTCGGCAAATAAATTATACACAAATTGTTATTTGAAGCAAAAGGAAAAGTGGACTCTTTGATATCCGGCATAAAAGTAGCCGGAATTAATTTGTATTTCGCCTGGGTGAAGTCCACAATAAGCTCCTGGCAAAAACAGCCTCATCTTCAATGCTTCAACTGCACTGATGACATAGTTTCTAGTGTGACAGCTTAGGTTTATGGTTTTTCTACAATGTAAAAGCCCGCCTATGAATCCGTTATATAATAACTGTGGTCATCCATCTAGCTACGGGATCGTAGCTATTAAGTTTAGACATCTTCGCCTAGGGATTGTTCTTATTCTTAATTTCGAATTTTACCTTTTATTTAGTCCGTTCTCGGGAATTGCTCTTACTGATCGGTATCCAAAAGCTGAAAGTGCTACCCTTTCCCTGTTCGCTGACCAGCCAGATTTTTCCTCCATGCGCTTCTACGATCTGTTTGGCTACTGCCAGGCCCAGGCCTAATCCCGGGAATTGCTGGCCGGTCCTGCTCCACCCGATGATAAGGCTGAAAAAGCCTGGCTTGTGATTCTGAGGGTATGCCGATACCACTATCTCTAACATCTACTTGAAGCCGGTAGTCTTCCATATTCACTCTGAAAAGTATGGTCTCACGGTCCTGGCTGAACTTGCTGGCATTGGAAAGAAGATTGATGATTACCTGTTCCAAGCGAGAGGCATCAATCCCAGCTAATGGTAAGTCGGGATATATTTCCTCAACCAGATATTGTTTCTTAAATTGCAGGGATGGCCTGAAGCGGGTGATTACTTCCTTAATAAATTGATTGAGATCAGTAGGCTGAACGTTCAATTTGAAAGTACCCCGAGAATAGCGGGCTAGGTCCAGCAACTCCTCGAGTCTCTTCGCCAAAGTATCGGCGCTGCTATAAATATTATCGATTAACTTTTTCTGGATATCATTCGTCTTTCCATCGGTTATATCTTTAAGCATCCCGGTAGAAGCTAATACCGGGGTCAGGGGGGTCCTCAGTTCGTGTGCTAATACATCAATAAACATGCCTCGGGTTTTGGCTTCTTCCTGCAATGTTTCCCGCTGCTGTTTCTCCTTTTTATATAGTTCAATAATCCGTTCCTCCATCGCCTTCCTTTCGGTGATATCGGTCACGGTTCCCAGCAGAGCTCTTCCTTTTTCAAATTCTATTGTGCACGAAGAGATGATGGTCTCTATTTTCCTTCCGTCTTTGGTAAGCATGGTGTATTCATGAGTACCGGTTTCTTCTCCCTGTTTCCCCCGATCAAAGCTATCAGCGGCCAAATCTCTCGATTCAGGAGCTATAAGTGACAAAAAATTGAAATCCGGGGCATAAAATTCCTCTTTGCTATATCCCAGGGCTTCGACGCATTTTTGGTTGGCGTACGCGACACATGACCCAGAGTTAATGAAAATCATATTGGAGGACTGCTCGCCAGGTCACGAGAATTAGCTTCCGATTTTCTTAGGACCTCTTCTGCTTTTTTCAGCTCCGTGATGTCGCGAAAGATGCCCACATAGCCGATACATTTTCCGGTGATATCTTTGATACCGGACACTGAACTATTCATATTCAATCTAATACCGTCTTTCCTTTGGTGAATAAATTCCCCTACAAACTGTCCGGTTTCGTGGAGTTGCACCCGGGAACTCTCAGCGCTCTCTCCCGAAATAAAATATGCCGGAATAACTTCCACCAGCGATTTTCTCAGCACCTCTTCTTGTTTCCAACCATAAACCCTTTCCGCCGCTTTGTTCCAGTTCGTTATTTTGGCGTTTATATCTGTAGAAATAATGGCGTCAGACACATGGTCTACCAGCATGGCCTGATATCCGATCTGTGCTTCGGTCTTCTTGTTAAGAGTAATGTCCAACCAGTTCCCTATATAACCCGTAGTTTCATTATTTTCTATAATCGGATTGACTCTCATATCGACCCAGAACAGATCGCCGTTCTTTTTCCGGAAGAGGCGTTCATGCCTATTGGCTATTAATTTGTTGACATTCTCACCTTCATCGAAATATTGTAAAGATTTTTCTGGCGGCCACCAGGGGAGAGGAGATTTCGAGCCGATGAGTTCTGCTCTGGTATATCCGGTTAATTTTTCTAGGGCAGGATTGACATACTTTATTGAACCATTAGCATTAATTAATATTATCGGATTGGGTAAGCTACTTAAGAGGTTGGCATTAAAAGCTTCACTTTCGCGCAGTTCGGCTTCGACTCTCTTTTGTTGGTTGATATCTATCAGGACTCCTCGAATGCCGGCTGGTTCTCCCATGCTATCTCTAATGAGTGAGGTCTGGATAAGCACTGGAAACCGGGTGCCATCTTTTTTAACAGCAATATACTCGTTATTGCCTAAATATTCACCGGTTAACACTTTACGTGAATTGGCAATTGAACGGTCCCGGTCTTCAGGTGCAATGAAGCTGTAGATGAGGCGGCTCAAGAATTCTTCTCTGGTGTAGCCGAAAGAAAAAAAGCATGGTCGTTGACGTAGATGATCTCCCCTTTCAAATTGGCTTCAAAAGCAATCACCGGCAATAGATCGGCTAACTTCGCGGAACCTTTTTTCGCTTTCCCGGATTTTTTCTGCAATTCGTTTGGCCTCGGTAATATCAGTCCAGGAAGATAAATAATATCTAGGTTGGTTGTTAAGGACGACCTCTCTAATATTTAAAGCTACCCATAACATTTCACCGTTTTTCTTACGGAAACAGCGTTCGTCTTTAAAAACATTTCCCTTTGTGAAATGACTGTTGTTCATCTGATATTCCGGGCCTTTTCCGGCCGGCCACCAGGGAAAAGGAGGCTGCATACCCATGAGTTCAGCCCTGGTAAAGCCAGTCAGTGCCTCCAGGGCTGGATTAACGTACTTTATGGAATTATCCAGGCGGGTCAACACGACTGGGTTTGGCGAATAATTCAAAAGGATGGTATCAACATCTTCACTCTCATGAGGGGATTCTTTGGCTATCTTTGGTTTTTCTGTATTTTCCAAGCTTTCTACGGGTAAACGGTTTTTGTCAAACCGTTTAGATATCGGTATCTGGTTATCAATCATATCTGCACTTTCCCTTCGGGAGTTAACCATGCTTTTCAGTATTCCCTCAAAAATAGGGACTGTTTTTTGGTACTCCAAAATTGGATTAGCTTCAGTTTAGTGACATCTCTATCGATTGTCAACCAAGATTTTACTAATACTTGTTGATAAGAAATATCCATAATATTATATAGAACCTGTTTCAATTTCCCGGAAAGACATATTTTGTGGGTGAGCGCAGACTCCTTATCCCATAAGTGGTGATTGTTAGGGCATTCACGGCAATAGTAGATTGCTTGTCTCGTTTTAACCGGGGCGGTTTTGAAAGTTTATAGTAATTGCAGCAAAAATTGTTGACGGTTGTTAACTTTCATTGATGGGTACGGAAGTCAGCCTTGCCGGAATGTGTCGGTAAGGGGGTGCAGTAAAGCGGATTTATTTCGAAGTCACTGAACACTACGCACCTCCCCCATTTCACATCACCCGTTAATCAAATAGGAAAGGGAGCCGCCGTTCTCGGGCTCGCTGGTGAATGAGAAGATCAGAAAAACCACATTAAATCCATCTATATAGGTGTATAGATCAATTTTGGTACTGGTATCTCCGGGCCTCAGTATACCGTTATTAACCGGATTGTCCAAGGAATTGTAAAGTTATCAATATCGATTCCCACGGCAATATTGGCATCAGTTGAATGCCCATTCCAGACGTTTTCCGGGTCGGCCGCAGTGTTCGATTTTCCCGGGTCGCCGGTTGGCAAAGGACTGGGGCCGCGAATCTCCTACCATCCCAGAGCTTGGTGGCTCTGGATCCGTCAGGTCTCTTAATGGCGATGTAATCCCCGCTATACCATTGGTCCCCCTCTCCAACAAAGGCTGTTATTTTGGCCGCGTTGGGGTCTTTGAGATTACCGTATTGGTCCCGGGGAGGTTCAGGGATATAAAACCCAGAGACCGTACCCCCCGGCTGGCCGTCCTGGTCAAAATCCACATTGACACCATTAACTTTATCCTGGCTGGAAAAAATAAAATCGTCATACAAACGTAAAAGGTGATATGAAGTCATATCCGGAACAGTATAGATAATAACCAGCGACCATCCGGCATAGGCGGCTTCACTATTAGAGTTGTCAGCGTCTTTAGTATCGACCATGCAATTCACTGTACCACGGTTGGGGGTCCTTCCATCCGATAGACAGCGTGACCGTTTCCATTGATCCGGTTTCCCGGATTGCTCCAGTCCCCGCCTTCACTGTAAGCTTTAACAAGGTCAGTGACATCGGCTTTGCATGAATATGAGAAACCATATGGAGCGGGTGTTGGGTTCCCAGGAAGGTCTCCAGAACTTGAATTTTGTCAATATTGTTATTGCCATTGGGTGATAACAGACCTCCCATTTGCGGCTGCGGATTGCTGCCGGAAGTATAAGAAACCTGCTGGCTGTTGATGAAAAATTGAATATTGTTGGGTGGTTGCATAGCCTGTACTCGTATGTTGTCGACGTTACAGTACTTTCCAGTAACGGTCATACCGACCGGGATAAACCGGATTTTAAATCCATCGGTCAAATACTGGGTGGGAATAATATGGCGGAACTCGGAAATTGGAGAGGACTGGGTATAACCGACAGCGGTCCCTCTAAAAGCTTGTATCGGATCACTCCAGGGACCGGTGTCTCCGTTTGCCGAAAGGCAATAGTCAAGTCCGTCCGTTTCGGTATAGGTGTTACCGGATATTTTAATACTATCCACGTTAATATATTGTCCATAGCCGCTAGAGCCGACCAGATGCAAACGGATTCTGAAAGTGGCGGAGTTAAATACGGGGCTGGGGATGGTGGCCGTAAAAGTTACCGGAGAAGTCCCGATGTTATTGCGGAGAGCGGTCTGATCAGTGCTCCAGGTGGCTCCGCCGTCCGGGAAAAGGCGAAATCCAGGCCATCGGCATCGCTGTAGTCCGCCGGGGTTTCGGTGAGGCCGATGTTATCCAGATAGCGGTACGCCCATTAGCGGAAAAGCCGACCAGAGATAGTTTTACCCTAAATTTATTGGTTAAAAACTGCTCCGGAACGGTAAATTGGAAGGCAGCCTCCGGGTTATCGCCGCGGAAGGCTTGATATACCGGGCTGCTCCAGGTGTTGCAGCTATCCGCGAGAAAGAAAAATCGAGCCCGTCTCCGGACCCCGGGTTACCGGCTACTAGCTGGTCCCAGGCGATGGAAACTGTCCCCGGGCTGAACTGGCTCAGGTCCATATCGCTTTTCAATACCATATCCCGGCCGACCGGACTGGTCCGGTTACAGGATGTCCCTCTGAAGCGATTGGAGGACTGGTAACCGGCAAATCCGCAGGCGATACCGGCAGTCCAACTGGCAAAGCTGTCACAGGTATCCGGAGTGAGTGGGGCCACCTGGAATGGGGCTGGTACTGTGGCGATATACTGGTCCCAGGAGACGGAGGCTGAAGAATAGGTGTGTAAGTCCTGGTTACTGATAAAGTCGAGTTAGCGATAGCTAGCAGTATAGGATACTCTCCGGTTGGTATGAGCGCTAAAATAGCCGGAAAGACTGGCAGGACCCCAGGCGGTATTGGCATAAGGTGAAGAACCGCTACGGCTCCAGTTGCGTAGCTAGAGCAGAAATCCTGAAAAACGTTGGCCGGCGTATAAGTAGCCAGCCACTGGTCCCAGGAAACAATACGGTCCACGGAGAGGAGTTATAGGAACTGAGACTAAGACCGGTCCCCAAGGTCAAGCTCTGGCCTCCATTGACGTAATGACCTTGAAAATATTGATTCCCCCGCCTCCGGTCCACATATTATGTGATGTTTCCCATTTATTAAAATTTTGGCAGCTGTCGTATAATTTGGTGGTTTTGGCATTCTCATTTTTCCAGGCCGACCAGTATAGATAAGCCGCCTGAACCTGGGCGTTTCGGTACATTAGGAGTATCTACCGTGCCAGTAGCGGAGCTATTCCAAACTGAATTGTAATGGTTATTGCCCTGAGGAGTGAGCAAAGAGTTACCGGTGGCAAAATATTCTCCATACTGCATCGATCCCACCTGGCGAGTATCGGACTCGGACAAAAAAGTGTCTACTTGCGTATCATCCGCTTCGGAGTGTACCTGGTATACTTTGACATCGCTATTCCAGGAAAAGGGAATACCTTCGGTCCCACTGGTATTGACCCAGGCTACCGCATCAGGCCTATCCCAGGCATGGTTCAGAGGCTTGAAATAAAAAGATACTTTGAGAATCAATGGAGACCCGGGGACCAGTGGAGGTGAAGGGAAATAGGCCATGGATGGAGAACCTGCGAAAGTCCAAACCGCTGCCTGATTTCCATAATAGGCTTGTTGTGCCCACGAGGGCTGATATGGTGAGGAAAGCCCTCCTAAATTGCTTTTATGGGTAGTGTCCTCATAATAGGCAAAGCCGGTCAGGGCACCCAGACCCCTATCTTATCGATGTCAAGCTCTTTACCGGGGGTGGGAGTGGAGCTATTTTAATTTCATATTGGGATATCTCAGTAGAACCATCATTCGCGATGATGCCGGTGGCGATGGTGCTCCCGGATATGGCCAGTTTATTATTCTCGATGATCGCTTTAAAGTGTTCTTTGGATCAGGAATGGCAGCCAACGGGATGGTCATTTCAGGTATCCAGAACATTCTTTATTTTTACGTTCACGGGCTTTTCGTTGACGTTTTCAGATAAAGAGTAAGGCCACCAGGTGTTGAAATCAAATCCATCAAAAGGTACAGGATTTTGCAGACTGCTTAATTGGTCATGGTCGATTTTCCATTTTCCGTCTTCTATCCCGGCATCAGCCGCGTAAAGTTCGCCGGTCCTTTTTTCAAAGACCTGTCCGGTCTTAGCGCCTGTTGCTAAAAACATTAGCAATGGAGTAATCAGTATTATTCCTACCAATAAAAGAAGGAGGGTGTACACAAAAACAATGCCCTTCTCATCATGAGTTAATTTGATAAATGATCTGATCTTTTTCATAGACCAATTTCTCTTCGTTTACTTAGTATCCTGTTCTTGGCTGAACTTCAAAAGTGCGGCTTTCAGTCGCTGATCTATAACCATTGACAGAGACGGTGATAGTGATACTCCAGTTTCCACTGCTCAATTTTTGGGCGACTACCGAAAGGGTATTGGCGGATACCGGTATTTGCGTGTTTTCTATCGTAGCTCCATTAAGCACCTTGTTGAATGAGCGGCTTAGTTGCGAGCCGGCTAAAGAATAATCAACCGTATTGACATTGTTGCTCCAATCCGTCCAAATTAAGTTCAGGTCTGCTAGACTATAGTTTACGTTGATATCGGGAGTCTGCCCCGTACTTTTGATATTGATCTGCTGGGCCATTTGTACATCCAGGCGTATTTTGTCAACCGTTATCTCGACTTGTTTGATAGCTTGCATTCTGCCGCTGCTGCCGGCATAATATTGGGAAATTTGCGAGATGAAAAGACCTATCCCGACTGTCAATACCGCTGTGATGGCAGTAGCCACTGTTACCTCGATCAATGTGAAGCCCCTCTGGTTCACTCTATTCAAATACTGCCTAATATATCTCTTCACCGCGTTTTGTATCCTGTGATCGTTAAGACTTCCTTATCCAGGTGTTTGATAGTTATCTCTATTTTTTGAATATTGTGATCGTCCGGATGGTCAGCCGCATCTTGTGCATAGATTTTACCGTCCCCGCCGGTAACTACCGAGTAATCCGAATATTCAGCCGGCAGTGAACGGGCTGCATATCCTTCCGAAGGAACTGCTGATTGGTCGGCATAAGTCTGGCTTTTTAGATATTCCATTTCCATTTCGGCGATGTTTTTGGCAGTCTCTCGCTCATCCGTGGTCACCAAAGCTTTGGATGAAGTATTTAAAGTCCCGGCGAAGCCAATTCCTATAATGGCCAGCAGGGCTATGGATACTAATATCTCAACCAAAGTAAAACCTCTCTGGGAATAATCATTCGATTGAGAAGATGTTCTTTTTAGTATTCGGATCAATATTTTCATCTTTTTCTTCTGAAATGGGGGTCCTACAGTTTAATGTCTTCCGGATTCTTGGCCCGGCTGGTAGCTTCCTCTTCGGTAATCAGACCACGCCGATACAAGTCCCTTAAGGACTGGTCCATGGTCTGCATACCTACGCTTTGCCCGCTGTGTATAAAGGTGGACATCTGGAAAGTCTTCTTTTCCCGGATCATGTTCTGAATAGCAGGAGTGGCGATTAATACCTCCACTGCCGGTACCACGCCTTCTCCATCTGCACGCGGTACCAGGTTCTGATATAGTATACCCAGTAAAATAGTGGAAATTTGCAGCCTTATCTGGGAGTGCTGTTCTGGCGGAAAGGCATCTATCAAACGGTCGATCGCTTCAAAAGAACTGGGCGTATGGAGTGTAGTCATGACCAGATGACCGGTCTCCGCAGCGGTAATGGCGATGGATATCGTTTCCAGGTCTCGCATCTCGCCGATTAAGATTACATCCGGGTCCTGTCTTAAAACATGTTTCAATCCGCTGGCAAAGGAAAGTGTGTCAATGGAGACCTCCCTCTGGGAAAAAGTGCATTTGTCATCCGTAAACAGGTATTCGATAGGGTCTTCAATGGTGATCACGTTCCTTTTCTGATGCGTGTTTAAATAATTCAACATTCCTGCCATGGTAGTAGATTTACCGCAGCCGGTAGGTCCAGTAAGAATGATAAAGCCGGCTTTTTTCAAGACCAGATCCTGGCATATGCTTGGTAAATACAAATCTTCTATAGTAGGAACGTCTGAACGTACCAAACGAATGGCGAGGGATACAGTCCCGGTCCGGAAATAGGCGTTCACCCGGCAACGTCCTACGCCTTCAGCCGTATAAGAAAAGTCCAGCTCTTTTTCTTGGAAGAAAAGGGCCCTTTGTTCAGGCGTTGTGATTTCCTCCAGGAACCGTTGGCCATCTTCAACAGAACTGACAGGTAAATCATTTTCCAGCACCAGTTCCCGGTGGATGCGGAAAGTAGGAGTCACCCCCACCTTAATATGTATGTCCGATGCTCGGCGATCGGCCGCCAGTTTTATTATTTCCCGTATTCCCGCTTTAACGATCACCAGATCAACACTTCCTGTTATTTAATCTCGATGGCAAAGTTAACGTCAGTGGAGTCCTGGATAGGTGTGATCGAACTTATATGGGCCGAAGATATTTGTGGGGAGTTTTCCAGGGCACCGGCAAAAGAAAGGACTGCCGTTGGATCGGAAGCCATACCCGTGATATTTGTCGCAGAGGTATTAAACACCATCTGTTGATATAGGCACAACGAGGGCAAAGAGTCGCTGACGAACTGTACTTTTCCGGCATAGTCCGTCCTCATCCCTGTTAATAAATGATGCTCAGCGGTCAGAACGTCCAGTTTATTTTGTAAATTTTTTAAGTTGTCTCCTTCAGTCGCTAACTGAGCTAGAGCCGCTTTATTGTCTTTTTTGGGCGGCTGTTAATTGAGCTGCTGTCATAGCGCTCTGTTTTTTAAGTGTCTCCAGCTGATGGCCGGCAGTGGCTTGCAAGTTATACACAAAGAATAATAGGCCGATTAATGCCACCAGGCCAGCCAGTGTCAAGACCTGGCTTCGCTTAAAGTGCAGGTTAGCAGGTCGGCGTATACACTGGAAAAGGTCCAAATTGATATCGTGATATCCGTCCAGGTAGTTTCCGGGTAATACTTTGAATGCCAGTCCCAGGTTAGCCGCATATCGAGCAAAATCAATCTCCTCAAGGTAACTCCAAGGGGGATGATATCAAGCTTATCGGGTGACCGGATGTTTGTTCCAGCATATGTGAAATGCCATTGCCGTTGACTCTCTCACCTGAAAGCCAGACCGGAGTCTGGGGAGATGTTAACATTTGTGGGTATTCGTTATTATAGGATTTTTCAGCCTTGTTTAATCCGTCAACCACTTCTGGCAGGAAGTCCTGATAATCGGCGCTGTCCTCCAGATAAAACTATGAATCACTCGCGGAATTCCGGCGTAGACCACGGCGATATCGGCATAATTCTTCTCCAGGCTAATAACCAGAGCTTCTCCGGTGGCAGCGGCCCGTGATATAGCCAGAGGTTTGATATCCAGCATAAAAGGTTTGATATGAGCCTGAGCTAAGGCTTCGGTTAAAGGATTCAAAGCAGTCGGGGGACACCAATAACGAAATAGTCTCGTTCTTTCTTCTCCGGACGTGATTCGATAAGATGCCAGAGCAGGCACATTTCCGGGTCGGTCAGGGACATTTCTTTGCGTGCAGCCCGTTCGAGAGAATGCTTATCAACCGCTTCCCAGTTATCCGGCATAGTGAGTCACGCGGTAAATAAACGGTAGTCCGGTAACCATGCAAAGGACCCAGGTCCCGCGAAAGCTGCAAAGACTTGAACAAATTTTCGATAACCAGCCCCAGCGTTTGTGGTTCTTGGACAATGCCATTCTTGACCACTCCCTCTTTCAGTTGTTCGGCACCGGCTTTGACTAGTTTATTATGGAAAACAGATATCAACCTCACCTCGGTACTGGTGATATCCATCGCCACATATTCCCGTGAGAATGAAGCCCTGGCAAACTTTCCTTTATTAAACATCCGCCTCTACCTTTTTACCTCGCGTACACTGCGACTCCCAAATTGGCAGTGACCAGCCCCGAAGGAGTTAGTATTTCCTCAGGAGATGGGGTTGCTGTTGGGCTGGGAGTCGGTGAAATCTGGCTGATATCCAGATGTTCTATCGACCAGATATTGAGAAATAGAGTCCTGTATATATTTCAAAAAAATAATTAAATCCGCTTGCGTTCCATTGACATCCATCGTAGCTTTGAAAACCCAATAATCACTCTTCGCAACTTTGGTGGTCGTCCAATCAGTGGCGCTCAGGGGTATAATGGTGACTCCGTTTTGTTTTCCAGCGTCAAGGATGTTACTGATGATTTCGTTGGGGTTCATCCTGGTTGGAATTACAGCGCTTTCCTGAGTGATGGCCTGTTGAATTTGCGTTTGTTTAGCCTTCAGGCTTTCAATATCAACGGCTAAAGACTGGTTGGACGATTTCATTATTTGCAGATTTTTAGTGTCTGTCTCAATCTGTGATTTTAGTGGAACAGCAGCCGCTGAATGATCAAAATAGCTTTTTGTTAAATAAACTCCAGCTATAAGGGCCGCTATTATTACGACCGCAGCTATAATAATTTTCATTTAATACTCCCCAGCATCCCGTAAATGGTGGAAATCATAGAAATAGCGACAAAACCAACTCCCAGGCCCAGGACGACGATTAATACAGGCTCCAATAAATTAGTCAAACGATCAATTCTCTTTTTACTTTGGCTTCAAAATAGTCGGCCACGGTCCCCAAGGCTGTTTCCAGGGCTCCGGTGGTCTCTCCTACAGTCACCATTTCCACCAGAAATCTAGGGAAAATCAGGTTATTCCCCAGGACAGCCGAAAAGGGTTGTCCATGCAATAACTTGGTCCGGACATCATCAATGGCATCCCTTATGTAAACGTTCGCGATATTCCTCAGAAGATGTTCATAGCCTCCGGTAGCAGAATTCCGGCTTTTAACAGATTAGACAGGGTCCGGCTGAAGCGGGCAGTATTATACCACAGGACCAAATCTCCAAATAGCGGCAAGCGCAACATAAATTTATCCAGACGCTGTTTCCCCGAAGGTTGTCGATATAAGATCACGCTGCCCAGGATGATTATCACAATTAACAACGCAATACGGATTAAATTTTCGTTGATAAAACCGGTAACTCCAATCAGAATTAGCAGTTGTCACGGGCAGCGAGGCACCCAAAGATTGAAAACATTGATCAATTTCGGCAAAACATAGACCATCATGACCAAAATTACAACGATAGCTACTACTACTACTATTGCCGGTTGGGTAATGGCACGCTGGACTTTAGCCCCGGGTTTCAACTTCTTGCTTAAGCTCCTTGGTAATCTGGCGCAGGCCATCATCCAGTGTTCCGGACTTCTCATTAGCTTCAATTATGCTGCAATAGGTCTTGGAAAAAATCTGGGGATGGAATTCCAGGGCTTTATGCAATGTCATCCCGTCTTTAAGGTCAGAGGAAACTTTAGCCAGCACCTTTTTGAGTGAACGCTCTGATGTCATTTTCTCTAACTGTTTTAAAGCGGTTTGCAAACTGAGTCCGACTCCAGCATAATGGCCAGTTCATTGTTAAAATCCAGCAGTCCCTGTTTGCTGACTCTGGGAGGGCCATGCAGCAGTTTATCCCAATCCAGGACGGGACCGGACTCTTTCAGGTTGGTAATCCGCTCCAGCCCCGCCCTGTAAAGGATGCCTTCCGCCTGTTCCGAAGTGGGACTTTCGAGGGTCCCGCGGACTAGTTTTTTTTCCTTGTTATAAGCTTCATATTTAAATAACATAATTTTCAATTAAAGGTTTTAAACTCAATTTTTTACTCGTGCCTTGGATAAGTTTTTAAAATTTGGCTTAATACGATTCGAGTTTATCTATTTGTTACATCGAAAACGTGGTCCTGATTACCTCGTTAACGGTTGTAATCCCCATCCTGGCCTTCAATATTCCATCCTTCTGCATGGTCAACATACCTTCCTTCAGAGCAGCGGCTTTGACTTCGTCCACACTGGCACTATGCAGCACCATCCGTCGCAAATCTTCACTCATGATCAGCAGTTCCGTTAAAGCCACCTGCTGCGATAGCCTGTATTGGCACATAAGGCGCATCCTTTCCCCACTGAAATAGTTTCGGGCCTTTGACCTAATTCTTTATAGAAGCGGCCTCTTCTTCAGCTGAAGGTTTAATATTGACCTTACAATAAGGGCAAATCCGCCGCACCATTCTCTGGGCCAGCGCCGCCACCAGGGTGGGCGCCACTTAGAAAGGGTTCTATACCCAAATCGATCAACCGGAAAAGAATACTGATCGCGTCATTGGCATGGATAGTGGCCAGCACCAGACGTCCGGTCAAGAAGCTTGGGTAGCGATCTGGGCGGTCTCTATCCCGGATCTCTCCCACCAGGACAATGTCCGGATCATGTCTGAGGATAGTGCGCAACCCGGCGGCGAAGTAATACCCGCTTTATTGTTGATTTGGGTCTGGTTGATATCCTTGAACTCATATTCTACGGATCTTCAATAGTGATGATGTTCTGGGTCTTACTATCGAATGTATTCAGAGAAGGATAGAGTGTAGTGGTCTTCCCGGACCCGGTAGGTCCTCCCACCAGAACAGTCCCGAAGGGGCTCTTCAGCATTCGCCGGAGTTTTTCCAATTGCTCAGGCAGAAATCCCACTTCTTCAAGGGTTAAAAGGGCTCATGGTCTTGTCGAGTAGACGCAGGGCTACCCGCTCGCCATGAGAAGTGAGCATGGTGGCTACCCTGATATCTATGTCTTTATGATTCAGCTTCACGGACATCTGGCCATCCTGTGCGCGACGCTGTTCGGCGATATTCATCTGAGACATGATCTTGATGCGAGAGATCAATGGTGAATGTACGGTTAACGGCAAAGAGTACATGTCATTCAATATACCGTCGATGCGGAAGCGGATACGCAGGATCAACTCTGAGGTTCGATGTGGATGTCCGAAGCCCGGTCTTTCACGGCTTGACTTAAGATCAATTCCAGGACCTGAGCGATGGGAGTCTGGTTTGTGACTTCTAGATGAGCTTCTTCTTTGATATCTGCCACCGCGGTAAACTGGCCTACGCTATTTTCGATTTTCTACTGCCCCGGTAATACAGGTCGATGGCATCCATAATATCCGAAGAACTGGCCAGCATCGCCTGGAATTTCTTCCCCGAACGCGTCGCAATGTCCCGGAGAGTGCGGACATCATCCGGAAAGGCCATGGCTACGGTCAAAACATCGGCTTGTATTTCCAAGGGAATCAGGGTAGCTTTACGGGCGATTTCCTCAGGCACTAATTGAAGGACAGAGCCTTTCGATTCTGACATCTTTCAAATCCACTACCGGAAGATTGCATTGCAAGCTGAGCGCAGCCAGCATGTCAGCCATCTGCATAACTCCCTGTTTTACCAGTATCTCGCCTAGACGGCCTCCTTTTTTTGCTTTGCTGATCGAGGGCGTTTTCCAAATCAGATTGAGTAATGAGTTTCTCATTCAGGAGGATCTCTCCCAGCTTCAAGGAAGCCCGGGACACAACCTGGCCGTCTTCTCTATTCAATTTATGACCATTCATCGTCTTTATCATTGTTTGCCGCTATAACTAAATTTAAAATATACCTCTGGTGCCGGCTATTTCGAAATTGTTCCGGTATTTTCATTTTCCAAAGGATAGAGTGAATTCTACATCTTCTGGCAGCCGGTCATTGCCTGAGTTCTTTTGCCTGTAGACGAGTTAGGAGTCATGTGACTCCTAACTCCCTGAGTTTTAACCGGGATAATGTAACTCTTTT
>CAWDSS010000005.1:0-10783 GCA_963805065.1 Candidatus Omnitrophota bacterium
TACGTCACGGATGCCCAGTTCAGTGTGATCTGGAAAGTTGACACGAACTCGGGTACTGCCACCGTGTTCGCCGGAATCCTGGGCGGAGCCGGCTTCAATGACGCCACGGGCACCGAGCGCTGAGTTCGACGCCCGAAGAGCTTACGCCACCCGACGGGACAAATCTCTATGTCGCGGATCAGAAGAACAACAGGATCCGAATGATCGTCCTGTCATCAGGCGTGGTATCGACCCTGGCAGGCAGCGGGACCGCCCGGGTCGGGCGACGGGACGGGGACGGGAGCCACATTCGATGGCCCGAACGGTTTATTATTACAGCGGAAACTCGCTTCTGTATGAAACCGATGTGACGAGCAAGATCGTGAGGACGGTCAGCTTGACCGGCGTCGTCACGACCATAGTACCCGCCGGAACTCTTGCGCAACCGGCGGGACTGGTCATCTACGCCGGCACGACGACGAACCTTTACGTTGCCGACGAAACGAACAACGCAATCTATGAGTTCGGGCCGCTGCCGACGTACGTCGAGATCGGCTCTCCGTTACCGGCGTTGCCGCTGCGTACAACACCCCCATCGGCATAGTGGCCTACAGCAGTTTCCTGTACGTTGCAGACAGCGGGAATCACGTGATAAAGAAGGTGGATCCTTCCTCCCGGAGCGGCGACAACCTATTCTGGGGGCATCTGGCGTGAACGGGCACGTTGATGGTCTCGATGCGTCCGCGATGAGATTGGACACGCCCAACATGATCTGGGTTCGACCGGGTCGACAAACTACATGTACATTTCTGAGCTGGGGAATACCGACGTGAGGAGCATCGCGCTCAATACGAACTCCGCGTCCGACATACGTTTCACCCTCGCGGGCGTACCGCCCGGAACCGCAACGGAACGGGTCGACGGCCCGTTTCTACAGCCCCGGCAAATAACATCCAATGGAACAACTCTGTGGATCGGAGACCAGCTCAACCAGCTTCTGAGGTCCATGACGGTCTCCAACGCATCCGTGTCGACCATGGCGGGCCAGCTCGGGCAATGCCAACGAGCAGGACGGCAAGCGGCACAGGCGCTGCATTCAACTACCCTGCAGGCATGACCACGGATGGCAAAGCGGTCTACGTCTGCGACCAATACGGCAACACGATCCGCAAGGTGGACGTGCACCGGCACCGTGACGACCATCCCCGGCTCCAGTGCGGCAGGCTTCGTCAACGGCGTCGGCACTGCCAGCCAGGTTTTCGCGGCCTACCGGAGTCACGACGGATGGAACAATTTCAGTGTGCGATCTTGTGAACAACGCCATACGGCAGATTTCCCTGTCGACCCTCCAAGTCACAACGCTGGCAGGACTGGGACCCTCGAGTCCGGGGAACGTTCAGCGGGTGCGTCCCGCCTCCGCAAAGCTCAACAGCCCCAACAACCTGACCACGGACGGCGCCAACCTCTACGTCACGGAAGCGGTCAATCACAAGGTACGGCGGTTGCCGTCGCCACGGGAGTGGTGAGCACGCCTGCAGCCCGACCGGCGCGTCTCCGCCCGCGGGGTATGTCAACGCGGTTGGCACGGCGGCTCGCTTCAATTCCCCCGTTGGCATCACGACCGACGGAACGTCTGTCTACGTTGCGGATCAGGGCAACGAGGACGTGCGCATGATCGACATTGCCACGGGAAACGTCTCGACCCTCGCAGGAGACCTCACCGCGGTCAAGTCTGCTGAGATCAACGGAACGGGCGCTGCGGCGCGTTCGACCATCGGGATCACGACGGACGGGATCAGCCTCTACGTCGCCGACAGGGGGAGCAACGTGATCCGCCAGATTCGGTGAGCACGCGCGCGGATGATCAGGTCTGGGGTTTTTGGGGGATGGAGCTGAGCAGCAGCCTCACCACGTTGTCGCGTACGTCAATCACGCCGGGCCCCACGGGGTAGGAGGCAACGGTGCCGGCCGTTGTAACGCGAAGCTCGCCCGGCACAACGCAGGCCACCAGGGCCGCGTGGTCCGCCATGACGCCCAGCTCGCCGCCCGTGGTGGGCACCACCAGGAACTCGCACTCCCCCGAGGCCACAGGCCTTCGGGCGTGGACACCGACCAGGTGAAGTTCGCGCTCATGCGTTCTTCATCTTCTCGGCCTTCTCGCGGGCCTCTTCGACCGTGCCGACGTACAGGAAGGCCTGCTCGGGAAGCGCGTCGCACTTCCCGTCGATGATCTCGCGGAAGCTGCGCACCGTGTCGTCGCGCTTCACGTAGCGGCCCTGGAAGCCGGTGAACTGCTCGGCGACGAAGAAGGGCTGGCTGAGGAAGCGCTCGATGCGCCGCGCGCGGGCCACCGTGGCCTTGTCCTCTTCGGAGAGCTCGTCGTACCCGAGGATGGCGATGATATCCTGCAGGTCGCGATAGCGCTGGAGGCACTGGAGCACCGCCTGCGCCACCTCGTAGTGCTCTTCCCCGACGTAGTAGGGGTAGAGGATGCGGCTGGTGGAGGCCAGCGGATCCACCGCCGGGTAGATGCCCTTTTCCGCGATCTGCCGGGAGAGGACCGTCGTCGCGTCCAGGTGCGTGAAGACCGCGGCGGCGGCAGGGTCGGTGATGTCGTCCGCCGGGACGTAGACGGCCTGGATCGAGGTGATGGAGCCGGTCTTGGTCGAGGTGATGCGCTCCTGCAGCTCGCCCATCTCCGAGGAGAGGGTGGGCTGGTAGCCGACGGCGGAGGGCATGCGGCCGAGCAGGGCGGAGACCTCGCTTCCCGCCTGGGTGAAGCGGAAGATGTTGTCCACGAACAGCAGGATGTCCAGCCCGTCGTCGCGGAAGTACTCCGCCATGGTGAGCGCGGAGAGCGCCACGCGCAGCCGCGCGCCGGGCGGCTCGTTCATCTGTCCGAAGACGAGGCAGGCCTTTTCCAGCACCTTCGATTCCTGCATCTCGCTCCAGAGGTCGTTGCCTTCGCGGGTCCGCTCCCCGACGCCGGCGAAGATGGAATAGCCGCCGTACTGCGTGGCGATGTTGTGGATGAGCTCCTCGATGATCACCGTCTTGCCCACGCCCGCGCCGCCGAACAGGCCCGTCTTGCCGCCGCGCACGTAGGGGCAGAGCAGGTCGATGACCTTGATCCCCGTTTCGAAGATCTGGGTCTTGGGCTCCAGCTGGGCAAAGGGCACGCCGGCCCGGTGGATGGGCATCCGCTTCTGCCGTCGGCGCGGCCCCTTGCCGTCCACGGGCTCGCCCAGAGGTTGAACACCCGGCCGAGCACCTCCTTGCCCACGGGCACGGTGATGGAGCTGCCGGTGTCCGTGATGGGGCAGCCGCGGGGGATGCCGTCCGTGGAATCCAGCGCCACCGCGCGCACCCTGTTGCCGCCGAGGTGCTGCTGCACCTCGCTCACCAGGTGCGATCTTGCGGCCGCCGATCTCCGAGTCGATGAGGAGGGCGTTGCGGATCTCGGGAAGATGCCCCTCCTCGAACTCCGCGTCGAGGATCGACCCGATGACCTGGATCACGCGTCCCCTTGGCGCCTGCGCTCATGTCCTGCCCCCTTCGCTTCCGCTGATGATCTCGATCATTTCGTTGGTGATCTGCGCCTGGCGCACCCTGTTGTAGGTGCGCGTCAGCCGCTTCGTCATGGACTCCGCGTTGTCCGATGCGCTGCGCATGGCGATGGACTCTGCGCCTGCTCGCAGAGCATCGCCTCCAGCACGACGCAGAACAGCTCCGCCTTCACGATCAGCGGCAGGAGCGCCGCCAGGACCCTGCCCCTGTCCGGCTCCACGAGGTACAGCGGCTTCCCGCTCGGGCCCCGGTGTGCGGCCCCGTCGCGCGGATGGCCGCTGCGACCGGCGGCCGTGAACGGCAGGAGCGCGGCCCGCGCACTTCCTGGACGGCCTTGTTCCTGTACCGCGTGGAGATCGACCTCCACCGCGTCGAACTCCTTCGCGATGAACCGGTCGCTGATCTGCTGGACGACCTCGTCGAGCCTGCGGAACGGAGATGTTCTCATCCGCGTCGGCGATGGCGATGGTCGACCGGCTGGTTGTGGAACCGGAAAAGGCCAGGCCCTTCTTCCCCATGACGGCCAGCAGCGGCTCCTTGCCCTCCTGCGCGAAGCTGCTCCATGCGCGCCCGCGCGGCCTGGATCACCTTGGCGTTGTATCCGCCGCACAGCCCGCGGCTGGAGGTGACGCAGAACAGGAGCACCTTCTTCACCGCTGCCCGCAGGGCGCCCAGGGGATGCGCGGCGAGCTCCTGCGCGGCCTCGAGGCTCGCCGGGGCTGCGCCCAGCGCCTCCGGGAGGAGCCGCACGACGCGTCGCGCGGAACGCCTTTGCCGCGTCGAAGCGCGCCCGTGAGCTTCATGCCCTTGGACTGGGCCACCCGCTCCATGGTCCGCGTGATCTTGTGGATGTTGCGGACGCTGCCGATCCGCTTGCGGATGTCCCGTGTCTTCGCCATTGGCCAGAAGCGTCTTCTTGAAGGCCGCTGATGGCCTCGGCGAGCACCTCGGGCTCCGACAGCGTCCCGAGGTTCCTGATGCCCGCGAGGATCTCCGGCTTCTGCGCCCGCAGGTACTCCAGGAACTTCGCCTCGAACTCCCGCACGCGCGGCCACGCGGCACGTCGTCCATGAAGCCGCGCGTGGCGGCATAGAGGATCATGACCTGCTCCTCCACGGGCATCGGGCTGTACTGCTGCTGCTTGAGCACCTCCACCATGCGCGCCCCGCGCGCAAGCTGGCTCTGCGTGGCCTTGTCCAGCTCCGTCCCCATCTGGGCAAAGGCCTCCAGCTCGCGGTAGGCGGCCAGGTCGATGCGGAGCGATCCGGCCACCTGCTTCATCGCCTTGATCTGGGCGTTGCCGCCGACGCGGGACACCGAGAGGCCGACGTCGATGGCGGGCCGGATGCCCGCGTTGTACAGGTCCGTGCGCAGGTAGATCTGGCCGTCGGTGATGGAGATGACGTTCGTGGGGATGTAGGCGGAGACCTCGCCCTCCTGCGTCTCGATCAGGGGAAGCGCGGTGAGGGAGCCCGCCGCCCAGCTCGTTGGACAGGCGCGCGGCGCGCTCCAGCAGGCGGGAGTGCAGGTAGAACACGTCGCCGGGGTACGCCTCGCGGCCGGGGGGCCTGCGCAGGAGGAGGGCGAGCTGCCGGTACGCGTTGGCCTGCCGCGAGAGGTCGTCGTACACGACGAGGGTGTCCTTGTGCTCCTCGTACATGAAGTACTCGGCCATGGCGCATCCCGCGTACGGCGCGATGTACTGCAGCGCCGCCGGCTCCGCGGCCGTGGCGGCCACGACGATGGTGTGCTCCATGGCGCCGCGCGAGCGCAGCGCCTCCACGATGCCGGCCACCATGGATGCCTTCTGGCCGACGGCCACGTAGACGCAGATCACGCCCTTGCCCTTCTGGTTGATGATCGCGTCCATGGCGAGGGATTCCTTGCCCGTTGCCGCGGTCCCCGATCAGGAGCTCGCGCTGTCCCTTGCCGATGGGAACCATCGCGTCGATGGCCTTCACGCCCGTCTGCAGGGGCTCCTTCACGGACTGGCGGTCGCGGATGCCCGGCGCCTTGAACTCCACGGGCCGGGTGCGCACCGTCTTGATCGGGCCCTTGTCGTCGATGGGGATGCCCAGCGGGTTGACCACGCTGCCGATCAGCTCGTGGCCGACGGGCACCTCGAGGACCCGGCCGGTCCTCCGGACCTTGCCGCCCTCGTGCAGGTCCAGGTAGTTGCCGAGGATGACCGCGCCGACGCTGTCCTCTTCCAGGTTCAGGGCAAGGCCGAAGACGCCGGTCTCGAACTCGAGCATCTCCATGGCCATGGCGCCGCGCATCCCGTAGATGCGCGCGATGCCGTCGCCCAGCTCCACGACGGTCCCGACCTCGTCCACGGTGAGATCCTTGGAGTAGTTGCGGATCTCTTCCTTGATCCGCGTGGATATCTCTTCCAGGTTGATGCGCATGATCGTTCCCTACCTTCCCCTCGAGACTGCGACGCGAGGGTTTTCAGCTGGCCTTCGATGCTGAACTCGATCTCCTGGCCTTCGCTCTCCGCGACCACGCCCCCGATGAGCGAGGGGCGGACCTCGGTCTCCAGCTCCACGCGCGCCGACAGGCGCGTTTCCAGGGAGCGCGTGATCCGGGCCTTCTCCTCGCGGCCCAGGGGGAAGGCGGAGGAGACCTTCACCTTCCGCACGCCCCGCGCCAAGCGGGAGAGCCGCTCGAACTCTTCCGCGATCTCGCCGAGGAGCCGCCGTGCGGCCCCGGTCCACCAGGAGGAAGAGGAGGATGAGGAGCCGGGGGTCCACCTTCCCCTCGAAGCCCGCGCGCACGAGGTTCTTCTTCGTCGTCCTGCTGATGAGCCGGTTGGCCAGGAAATCGCGCACCGCCCTGTCGGTGAACAGGGCATCGCGCGCCGCGCGCAGGTCCTCCTCCACGGCGTCGGTGGACGCGGTCTCCGCGCGCGAGCTCGAAGAGGGCGCGGGCGTAGTTGCGGCCGATGCTGCTGGTCATCCCGCTCTCAGTTGCGGCCGGCGCCGGCCCGCCGGGAGCCGCGCCCGCCACGAGCTTCTCGGCGAACTCTTCCACGAAGGCCCGGTTGTCCGCGCTGCCGGTCTCCCGCTTGAGGATGGCAGTCGGCGATGGAGAAGGAGAGGGAGACCACCTGGCCGCGCAGCGCGCGCTCCGCGTCCTCCTGCGCCCTCTGCGATCTCCTGCGCGGCCCTTTCCTTGACCTCGCGCGCCTCCTCCTGCGACTGGCGGAGGATGTCCTCCTTCAGCCGCGAGGCTTCCATGCGCGCCTCCTCGATGATGCGCGCGGCCTCGGCCTTGCCCTCGCGGATCTTCTGGTCGTACTCCGCGAGCACGGCGCCGGCCTTTTCGCCGGCCTTGCGGGCGGCATCCAGGTCCGTGGCGATCCTCTGCGACCTCTTGTCCAGGCCGCCGGTGATCCTGTCCCACACGGTGAGCCGCAGGATGAGGAGGATGATGCCGAACGTGATCCACAGCCAGATGACGAGGCCGGGATCCACGCGGAGGAGGGCCATGGCGCTCTTCTCCTAGCTGACGATGGCGAGGATGCAGATGACCAGAGCGATGATGCCGACCCCTTCCACGAGCACCGCGGCGAGCAGCATGTTCGTCTGGATCTTGCCCGCCGCTTCGGGCTGGCGCGCGATGCCTTCCAGGGCGCTCGCGCCGATGCGGCCGAGCCCGAGGCCGACGCCGAGGACCGCGAGACCTGCGCCGATGCAGGCCCCGATGTACGCGCCGAACTTCATGATTGCGGGAGCCAGTGTTGCCAGATCCATATTCGTACTCCTTCCGAAGAGAATCTGGGCGTCCCCGCAGGGAGCCGCCTCTTATGCCGAATGTTTCTTGATCGCAAGCCCGATGAACAGGGCCGAGAGAAACGAGAAGATGTAGGCCTGGAGCACCGCGACGAACAGCTCCAGGGCCGAAATCGCAAGGTCCACGAGGACGGCCACGGGGCCGATGGCGAGGGACTGGAACTTCAGGATGAGCAGGAGGATGAGGAGGATGCGCCACGTGCCCGCCGATCATGTTGGCGAAAAGCCTCATGATGAGGGCGATGGTCTTGGAGAAGATGCCCACCACCTCGAGCAGCAGAGTGATGGGGCCCATCCATCCCGGGGTGCCGTGCGGCACGAGGTCCTTCCAGTACCCGATGATGCCCTTCGCCCGCATGCCGGCGACGTTGAAGACGACGAACGTGATGAGGCCGAGTGCCAGGGTGGTGGCCAGGTTGCCGGTGACCGCGCCGCCCAGCCAGACCGCCTCGCCGCCGCCCTTCGGCACGATGGGCGCGAACGGCGGGACCATGCCCAGCAGGTTGGCGTAGAGGATGAACAGGAAGAAGGAGAAGCAGAGGGGATAGAACCTCTTGCCCTCGGCTCCCAGGACGGGCTCGTAGACCGTGTCGCGCATGTATTCGAGGAGCGACTCGAAGAGGCTCTGCAGGCGCGTGGGCTTCTTGTACGGGTCCCGCAGCTTGCGCGCCAGGTAGAGCATGCTGGCCAGCACGAGGAGGGCGACGACCGTCATGAGGATGAAGTGCTTGGTGACGTTGAGCGTGAGGTGGAAGCTCCCGATGGAGAGCAGCGGGAGGGAGGCGTAGGGACGGTCCGAGTTGTCGGTGAGCTCGGCAAAGAGCGCCGTGGAGAGGTTGAAGCCCTCCTTCTGCCCTGGCGCGGTCTCAGCGGCAAAAAGCCTGCCCGCGCAGAGAATGGCAAAAACAGGACAGATAAGCGCAGTGCGCCCTGTCGGGAAGTCCCCGCGCAGCGAATACGTGTCCCCCTTGGTACGATGGAAAGCTTGCAGGAGTATATCACGACTGATGCCGCTCGCGTCAACATCGTTTCACCGACGTGCAATTGCCCTGAGCGTCAGGAGCAGGCTTTCTTTCCCCATTTCCCCGGAATTCAGTACCTTTTCCTGCGTAGGAGGTGGAAGTGAATCTTCCGAAAACCCTTGGTGAGTTGAAAGCGTCCGGCTACCGGAGCGGACCGTGAAGGAGGAGATGCGCGACAACGTCGTGCGCATGCTCCGCTCCCGGGAGGAGCTGTTTCCGGGCATCATCGGCTACGAAACCACCGTCATCCCCGGCCTGGTCAACGCGATCCTCTCCAAGCACGACTTCATCCTCCTGGGGCTCCGCGGCCAGGCCAAGACGCGGATTCTGCGCGGCCTCGTCCGGTTTCTCGACGAGCAGGTGCCCGTCATCGCGGGAACGGAAACCAACGACGATCCCTTTGCGCCCGTGAGCAGGAAGGGCAGGGAGGCCGTTGCCTCCCTCGGGGACGCAACGCCCATCGAGTGGCTGCCCCGGGAGGCGCGCTACCGGGAGAAGCTGGCCACGCCGGATGTGACCATCGCGGACCTCATCGGCGACATCGACCCGATCAAGGCGGCCACGCGCAAGCTGGCCTACGCGGACGAGGAAGTCATCCATTTCGGGATCATTCCCCGGACCAACCGCGGCATCTTTGCCATCAACGAGCTTCCCGACCTTCCGCCCCGGATCCAGGTGGGCCTGCTCAATATAATGGAAGAGAAGGACATCCAGATCCGCGGCTTTCCCATCCGCATGCAGCTGGACATCCTCATGGTCTACTCCGCCAACCCCGAGGACTACACCAACCGGGGCAACATCATCACGCCGCTGAAGGACCGCATCGACTCGCAGATCATCACCCACTACCCCACCGCCCGGGAGGCCGCCATGCGGATCACGGCGCAGGAGGCGTGGACCGAGCGCGGCGGCGGCATCGAGCTGGTCATGCCGGACTGGTTCCGCGAGCTGGTGGAGGAGGTCGCCTTTGCCGCCCGGCTCAGCGAGTACGTGAACCAGGCCTCGGGCGTGTCCGCGCGCATGAGCATCTCCCTGCTGGAAAACGTGATGAGCAACATGGAGCGGCGCGCCATCGTGCAGGGGGAGAAGAAGGTCTACCCGCGGATCGGCGGACCTGCACGCGGCGGTCACGGCGATCACCGGCAAGGTGGAGCTGGTCTACGAGGGCGAGCAGCAGGGCGCGGCCATCGTGGCGCGGAAGATCATCGGGGAGGCGGTGAAGGAGACGTTCCACCGCTGGTTCCCCGACCCTTCTCCCAAGAAGAAGAAGAAGAAGGGGCAGGAAGAGGACGAGGAGCCGCCGTCGGCGGCAGGAGCCGTCGCCCTTCCAGCCCATCCTCGCGTGGTTCTCCAAGGGCAACACCGTGGAGACCTCGGACGAGCATGACGCACGACGACTACGTGAAGCGCCTGGAGAAGGTGACGGGGCTGAAGGAGATCACGGCCAAGCACCTGGACCTGAAGGACGGCGACGGGCTGGCGCTGGGCATGGAGTTCGTCCTGGAGGCCCTGCACCAGCACTCCATGGTCTCCAAGCGCGAGGAGGGCCTGAAGACGGCGTACCGCGACATGCTGAAGGCCATGTTCGACCACATGGCAGGCAGCGGAGAGACTGGCAGGGTACGTGGAGAGAGTAGGTGAGGAAGGCGGCGCGCATGCGCTGGGAATACTCGGAGTGGGACCAGACGCTCCAGGATCTCCTGAAGAGCTTCCAGGACCTCATGAGCCTGTTCAACTATCTCATGCTCATGGCGGGCGGGGACGTCGACAAGGTCTTCAAGTGGATGGAGTACCTGCAGGAGCGGGGGTCGCTGGACCCCGACATCGACCTCGCGGAGTTCCGCCGGCAGCTGGAGGAGCAGCGGATCATCGAGAGGCTGAAGGAGGGAGGGCTTCAGCCTCACGGCCAAGGGCGAGCAGGTCATCCGCAAGGATTCCCTGAACCAGATCTTCAACGGGCTGCAGAAGTCCGGCTTCGGCCAGCACCGCGTGCCCAGCACGGGCAACGGCGAGGAGCGGCTGACCGAGACGCGGCCGTGGCGCTTCGGGGACCCGGTGACGCAGATCGACGCGCTGGGCACGATCTCCAACGCCGTGAAGCGGGGCGGCGTGGAGGAGATCACGCTCGCCGAGGAGGACTTCGAGGTCTACGAGACCGAGCACCTCTCCTCCTGCGCCACGATGCTCCTCATCGACATCAGCCACAGCATGATCCTCTACGGGGAGGACCGCATCACCCCCGCGAAGCAGGTGGCCCTGGCGCTCACCGAGCTGATCCTCACGCGCTATCCCAAGGACACGCTGCGGGTCGGGGTCTTCGGGGACGAGGCGAGGGAGATCGCCATCAAGGACATCCCCTACCTGCAGGTGGGCCCGTACCACACGAACACCCGCGCGGGCCTGGAGATGGCGCAGACCATC
>CAWDSS010000006.1:0-6042 GCA_963805065.1 Candidatus Omnitrophota bacterium
ATGCTCGGGATCCCAGCGGAATCCGTCGCGCATTCCAGGACGGGCGAGGAGCATCGTCCCGGGCGGAGCGGGTACCTCTTTCCCATCGACCTGCCAAATCGTCTCGCCTTGGATGATCCAGACGAACTCAAAGTCGCGTATGACCCGTGGACCGAAGGTCGCCCCCGGCGGGTAGACGGCTAGGCCGACGCGGTTCTGGGCGATCAGGATGCGCATCGAGGGGGACACTCCCGGATATGCCTTTTTCATGCCTGCTGTTAACCTCGCCGCATAACCGTTCGATGTCAACCAAATTGCAGCCGTCGCCGATCTATGCCCTTCAGGTCAGGGCGACGTACAGTCATGGTTCTAGCCCCACCGCAAACTGGCAGTTGAGCTTCTCGGTGCACGCGCAATGATATCCGATGGCGATAGAAGAGGCGAACTGCGTGGCTTGGACGAAGACCGGCGATCTTTGGATTGAGCGTGGTCCTGGAAAGATCTCTTTTCTGGCGACCGATCCTGATGCGCTGGCTGCGCAGCCGGTCGTTGTCTACCAGCATGACCTGATTCGTCTTCCGCTGGTCGAAGCGACAGTGTTGGCAACCTGCGCCCGCCTGCTGCAAGACCGTTCCGAACGTCAGATGATCGATGTGGCGCGAGGAGCCGTGGCGTTCTACGAGAAGCTGGCCGCAGAAGCTGCAGCCAAAGGTCATCCAGTTCTGGCCTGCCGCAAGAGCTGTTCGTTCTGCTGCCACTTGAAAGTCAGCCTTTCAAGTCCCGAAGCCCTCCTGCTGGTCGAACACCTGAAGGTTTCGCGTTCGGCGGACGAGCGGCTCGCGCTGCGAAGCCGGGCTGCGGCACATGAAACGGCGCTGTTGAATCTCGCCGCGGGTATGCCACTGGCATTTCGACCGGCTTGTCCGTTGCTGGTGGACAACGCCTGTTCGATCTATGCGGTCCGCCCACTCCACTGTCGCGGAGCCAACTCGAAAGACGCTCGTCAGTGCGAAGCCGGCGGGCGTGTTGACGCTTGGCCGGATCCGCTCGTGTTAGCCAACAGTATCGCCTGCGGGCTCGAGACTTCGCTTGCGTTGTGTGGCTTGCCGTCTGACATGCTACGACTATCTGCAGTCCTGTCCGAACTGGCCTGACGTATCTACGGCTAAACCCGCTCGAGAATGTATGCTTTGAAAGTGGGATCCAGGTCCGGGTAGAAGCGCTCCAGTAGCATTTTCTTCCGCTCTCGATCGGTAAGATTGGGCGGGAAGGAAGACAGCACGATGGCCTTAGCGGTATCGAACATCCTCAAGGCGCACTCAAGGCGGCGTTCCGGTGGTTGGGCGGCCCACAGTTCGCGCCAAAGCTTCTCAGCCTCTGGCGTGGTGTCGGTCATTTGCTCTGGAGTTTCACCCACGAGAGACATCCTTCCAAAGGTCGGTCAATCCACTGAGAGTTCTTCGTCCAACCGCACTCCCGTTCAGCTCATGGCCTTCTTGAGCGCCGCCGCCGTCGCCTTGATAGCGTCTTCTCGGCTCATTTCCTTCAGCGCCTGGTTGAACGGTTCGACGGTTACCGGGCCATCGTAGCCAATCTTGCGGAGCGCACCGAAGAAGCCTTTCAGATCGATCACGCCGGTGCCCGGCAGTTCGCGCTGGTTGTCGATCTGTTCGGCGGCGGTCCGGCCTACCTTCGCATCGTTGGCGTGGACCGTGACCACTTCGGTCGAGTCGAGGTGCTCGATGTCGGAGACCTGCCCACCCGAAGTGTACCAGTGGAAACTGTCGAGCAGGAAGCCGCAGTTGCCGACGCCGATCGCCGCGCAGACGGCACGCATGCCGTCCATCGTGTGCACGAAGAAATGCCTTTTCGACGCGCGCAACGTCAGCGGTCCGATGAACTCGAGGCCCAGGCGGATATCGAAGCTGTCCAGGATCTCCGCTACCGGCTTCATGCGCCGCACGAAAAGCGCGAAGTGTTGATGGAAGGAGAGCAGGTCGTCGCAGGGCATTACCCACGTCGCGCAGCGCGTCACGCCCAACTCCGACGCCATGCGTGCGTCCTTGATGAGTTGTTCGAGGCTGTCCGCGTACTCCCGGTCCGAATCCTTTGGGCGCCAGCGCACGCCGAGGCCGAAGCCGCCGAGTTTCAAGTTGTACTTGGCCACGAGTTCCTTTACCGCCGCGACGCTTTTCTCTCGCGCGTAGCCCAAGTCGGCGTCGATCCCTTCGAATCCATGCTCGGCCGCGAGCGCGGCGGTCTCTTCGTACGTCGCCTTGTGGCCCAGCATCCCGACACTCAGATTCTTGAACATGGCTCTTCTCCTCGTTGCCGGGTTCCCCGGTTTTCCGGTTGACCGGTTTCCCGGTTCGCCGGCTAGCTGGTTTGCCCGTTCTCTGTTTGGGCGACTGGGCGCCCTCCAACCGGCCAACCGGCTAACCGGCCAACTCCCCCTCGAACCTCCTCAACGTCCCGATCTCCCTCGGCAGATGCGTCTCGTACGGCTCCCAGTTGATCCATTCGCCGCTCAGGAAGCCAGAGAACGAGATGCTCTTCAGACACGTGAGCACGGTCCGGTGGTCGATGAGGCCGGTGCCGATCGGCACGGACTTGATGCCATCTCCGCTGCTGTCGTGGATGTGCAGGTGCCGTATCCACGGTTTGAGGATCTCGAAGGACTCCTCCAGCGTCGCCTTCTTCGTCCGCACGGGATGGAGGATGTCCCAATTGCAGGCGATATTCGGGTGGTCGACGCGCCGCAGCACTTCCGCGACGTCGCGCGGGTCGGTCCATGCATCGTGCGTTTCGAAGGCCAGCGTCACGCCGCGTTCCTTGGCGTGCGACGCGACTTCGCTCAGCGACGACGTGACGAGGTCATACGCCTGTTCCCGGGTCACGCCGTCCGGCAGGTTGCCGCCAAAGACGCGCATCGTGGGCGCTCCGATGTCGGCGGTCAGATCAATCCGTTCGTGGGTCTGCTCCACCATGGCCGTCGTGTTCTGCGGGTTGGCGTAGTTCAGCGAGGTGGCCACGCAGGCCGCTGCGATACGCGCCTGGGTGAAGGCCTTACGAATCGCCGCGCGTTCTTTGGGGGCGGTGGCCACTTCCACACCGTGCTTGTGGTTCGCGTCGATGCGCAACTCGATCCCGTCATAGCCGTACCGGCGGGCAACGTCGAGGTTCTGCGCCAATGAGAGTTCGGTGGTGGAGAAGGTCATGAAAGCGTATTTCATCCGCGGGCGTCCTTTCGCGGGGTGAATGTTTCAGCGCAGCATACGCGCAGTAAAGGGAGGGAGCAAGCGTGGGAGCGATGGCCTTGTCGCCCCGCTTGACGCGCGCCGCCGCTCAGGCTACAACGCCAACAGCGAAAAGGAGCGCGCCATGACGGCAGAGGTGCAATCGCCCATTACCGAGGCCCGGAGTTAGTCCTCCGCGGCCAGCTTCCTTTTTCGCCACAACACGCGACCAAAAGAGCAAGTTGACCAGCCACGGGGGCAATGCCCGTGGCTTTGTTGTTTTCAGGAGACAAGAGTCAGGTAGGAGTTAGCCGGTTTGTCGGTTAACCAGTTTGCCAGTTGACCAAGAACCGGCCAACCGATGAACCGGCCAACCGGTTAACCAGCAATCAGGAGCCAAGCGCCATGTCCGTCTTCAACCCCGTCGACACATCCTTGAAGTTTCCCAACCTGGAAGCCGAGGTCCTCGCCTTCTGGAAGACAACGACATCTTCCATAAGTCGCTCAGACAGCGCGACGGCAAGCCGCACCTGGGTCTTCTACGAAGGCCCGCCGACGGCCAACGGCAAGCCGCACCCCGGCCACGTGCTCACCCGCGTCGTGAAGGACCTCTTCCCGCGCTACAAGACCATGTGCGGCTACTACGTCCCGCGCAAGGCCGGCTGGGACACGCACGGCCTGCCCGTCGAGATCGAAGTCGAGAAGGAACTGAAGCTCAACGGCAAGAAGCGAAGTCGAAAAGTACGGCGTCGAGCCGTTCGTCCGCAAATGCATGGACTCGGTCTTCCGCTACACCGCCGACTGGGAAGAACCTGACCGACCGCATCGGCTTCTGGATCGATCTGCCAGGACGCCTACGTCACGTATCACCAAAGCTACGTCGAAAGCGTCTGGTGGTCGCTGAAGGAACTGCACGCGCGCGGCCTGCTCTACCACGGCCACAAGATCCTGCCCTGGTGCCCGCACTGCCAGACGGCGCTCTCCAGCCACGAAGTCGGCCTGGGCTACGCAGGAAGTCGAGGACCCGTCGCGTCTTCGTCACGTTCCGCGACGTGGATTGGGAAAAGAACAAGACCAGCTTCCTGGCCTGGACGACGACGCCCTGGACGCTGCCCAGCAACGCCGGCCTGGCCGTGAAGGCCGACACCGAATACAGCCACGTCAAGCGTCGGCGGCGAGACGCTCATCATGGCCTCGGCGCTCTGGTCAAGCACGTCATGGGCAAGATGAAGTACGAGGTCGTGAAGACGGAACCGGGCAGCGCGCTGGTGGGGCGGCGGTACCAGCCGCTCTTTGACTGGTGGCAGCGCGGCGTCCGGATACGCTGCGCGCCGCGGCCTGGAAGGTCTGCGCCGCCGATTTCGTGACGCTCGACACCGGCGCCGGCATCGTCCACATCGCGCCCGCCTTCGGCGCCGACGACTATGACCTTGGCCAGAAGGAAGGCCTGCCCGTCATCCAACTGGTCGGACGCCGGACGGCAACTTCACGCCGAGCTGCGGCGCCTTCGCCGGCCGCTTCGTCAAGGACGCCGACAACGACATCATCAAGGACCTGCGATGCACGCGGCCTGCTGCTCAAGCGCGAAGGCTACAAGCACGACTATCCGTTCTGCTGGCGCTGCGACAACCCGCTGATCTACTTCGCGCGCGGCGGCTGGTTCATCCGCACCACGCGCGAGATCGAGCACGTCATCGAGAACAACAAGAAAGGTGGACTGGCATCCCCGAACACATCCGCGACGGGCGCTTCGGCAGCTTCCTGGAGAGCAACATTGACTGGGCGCTCTCGCGCGAACGCTACTGGGGCACGCCGCTGAACATCTGGGTCTGCGAGTGCGGCAACCAGGAGGCCGTCGGCTCGTTCGCGGAACTGAAGGCCAAACCCGGCGTCGAAGGGTCTGGACGCCTTCGACCTGGCCAAGCAGAAAGAACCGAGCTCTGAACGAGCACCTGCGCGTCCACAAGCCGTGGATTGACGCGGCGACGTTCGCCTGCTCCAAGTGCGGCAAGCGAGATGCAGCGCACGCCGGAAGTGATTGACTGCTGGTACGACAGCGGCGCGATGCCCTTCGCGCAGTGGGGCTATCCGCACGCGCCGGGTTCGAAGGAGAAGTTCGACCAGGCGCTTCCCGGCGGACTTCATCAGCGAAGCGATTGACCAGACGCGCGGCTGGTTCTACTCGCTGATCGCCGAAAGCACGCTGCTGAGCGAGAGCTTCGCGCAGGACTCTCGGGCAAGAACACGCCTTATCCGCATCCGTACAAGACCTGCCTCGTCCTCGGCCACGTCTGCGACGAGAAGGGCGAGAAGATGAGCAAGTCCAAGGGCAATTACCTGGACCCGCAACGTCATTCTCGACGAGGAAGGCGCGGACGCGCTGCGCTGGTTCTTCTATTCGAGCACCAACCCGTGGACGAGCGTCGCGCTTCTCGCGCGCGGCGCGGTGCGCGACGCGCAGAAGGAATTCCTGATCAAGCTGCGGAACGTGTATTCGTTCTTCGTGATCTATGCGAACATTGACGGCTTCGACCCGGAGCGCGGGCGTCTCGCCCGCAATGGAAGTTCTGGAGCGGCCGGGACGGCCGCGGTCCATGGGAAGGGCGGGGGATTCCGCGGCGGGCGGCCGCTCTCGGCGCGTGCCGAGATGGACCGCTGGATACTTCTGAACTTCACCGCACGGTGAAAGAAGTCCGCGCCCGGTTGGACGATTACGACATCTTTGATGCGGCGACGGCGTTGAGCGCCTTCGCGGACTGCCTCTCGAACTGGTACGTCCAGCGTTCGCGCGAGCGCTACTGGCGTTCGTGGAAGAGCGCCGACCGCA
>CAWDSS010000007.1:0-13079 GCA_963805065.1 Candidatus Omnitrophota bacterium
GGGGTTTTTATAGCCGAAATTGACCGCCGAATACCACATCTGCAGGTCCAGGTATTGCGTGCCGTTACGGTCATATAAATAAATACCTTCTGACGCGCTGAAAGATCTTCAATTTCTTGGCATAATGGACGGTATCGCCCCAGGAGCAATATTTTGCCTCCAGCTTCATCAGCTCGCTAAGTTCATCGCTCTTCTTTACGGAAACGCCTTTTACTACCTGTTTCTTATTCATTTTAACCTCTGTGAAAATAAGCGTATACTTCTCTAAGGCCCTTAAAGAGTATCGCCTTTTTCCTTTTTTCTTTTAAATGCTTCAGCAATCCTTTTTTCGCGAAGACCAGGTCCGCACAAGCCGCTGCGCAGGCATCTGACTGGCCATCGCCAATGTAGACTATTATAGAGCTTTTTGGCGAATTTTCCAGAAGATTTTTCTTTTTACAATGCGCGCAGCGGTAGCATGCTTTGTTTGAAAAAGGAAAGCGCGGAAATAATTTTTCCCCCCTAAAGCAAAGCTTGTTTGCGAGTATTTTTATATTGCGAATACCGTGATGCGCGAAGACTTTTTTCAATATGTAATTGAAATCATCGCTTAAAATGATCACCTTTATACCCGAATCTTTAAAAAGCCTGAGTAATCTCTTAAAATAGGGGTCAATTTTTACGGAAGCCAAATAACTGTCCAGCCGGTTTTTCTTGATACGTATACCCCGCATCTGCCCGGACAGGCATTTCCGTGAACCGATGCGCCCGTTTTTCCACTCTTTTTCCAATTTTTCCCAATGCTGATCAACAGAAAAACGCGCCAGCATATCATCGATCACGTCTTTGGTCGTAATAGTATTATCGAAATCAAAGAAAACGATCATATTTTTATTCATAGTTCGATATTGAAAAAGGAACCACCCGGATCGCCCGCATGGGGCGCGTAGGACATTTATTCTGACAGATACCGCAGCCCACGCAAAGCCGGGCATCGACCACCGGTTTCAGCAGGACCTCCGCGTCTTGTGATTCTCCTTGAAGCTTGATCGCCTTATCCGCTATCGGGCAATGCTCCTGACAGACAATACATTGCCTGCCTTCTGCCCAAGGTAAACAGATCTGCTTATCGATCTCTGCCAGGCCCAGGCGTGTTGTCATTTTTTCTTCCAATGATAAACGGCGGATTGCCCCCGTGGGGCAGACATTGCCGCAGAGCGTACATTTATATTCGCAGTAACCTATCTCCGGGATCAGTTGCGGCGTCCAGACACCCGCAAGGCCCGCCTGCAAAAGGACCGGATGCAGCCCATTAGTAATACAGACTTTCATGCAGTTACCGCAACGTACGCAGCGGTTGACAAACTCCTCTTCTTTTAAAGCAGCCGGCGGGCGGATAATACTTACGGACCGCGAGAGTAAACGCAACCCCTTCCTCCCTAGAAACCCAAGTGAAAGTAGCGAAACAACCGCCAACCAAAAAAAATCCTTACGGCTTAATCCCGAACCGTAATTTTCCCGGATAATGGTTTTAGTTTGCCGCAAGAAAGTAAACCGTGTTTCTCCTTTTGGGCAGTCGTAAACACAATCCATACACAGGACGCATTCCCGGGCTGTCATATGACATATCCGGATTGATCGCTCCCATCCGGCAGCGATTTTTACAGATATTGCAATGCGTACAATCCCGGACATTCCTCCCGAGAAGGCTGTAACGCGCCACTAAAGCATACATTGCTCCTAAAGGGCAAAGAAAACGGCACCAGAATCTGGTTATCCATAATGCCAAACCTAAAATAAACACAAAGATAAACAAAATTCCAAGAGAATGGGCGAAATAAGCGACTTTTATCCCTAAGATAGATGAGGAAAGAGAATAATAAAAATCTACTAACGCCCCCCGGATATGCAGCGTCTTGATCAAAAAAATAAAAGACTTATCCGCTAAAAAAGTAATCCCCGGGATAAAATTTAAAGAAATAAACCTGGCAAATAAGGCGATGGGATCGAATAACCAGGCCAGCTGCATTCCAAAAATCGCCGACAGAAGCAAGCATGCGAGTAAAATAAATTTGACGCGGCGCAAATGTTTATACGTAGGCGCCTGGTCTATTTTTTTCCTGCGTAAAGAAACTATCATATCATTAACCGTGCCCAAGGGACAAATCCATCCGCAGAAAAAACGCCCTAGAAGCAAAGTTAAAACCAGCATCATCAATGCATAAGCCAGGCCCGCCAGCAATATCCGTTCGGCCAGCGAAGTAATAAACATCAAAAGGGGATCTGCCTTGAAAAAAACCTCTGGAGAAAACGATCCTTTCAACGGATACGTAGTCGACCAAAGAATATAGATAAAGAGGGTAAAAAAAAGGACTGCGCCAGACGGCGCAGGATAATGAGCTTTTTCATCTTTATACCTTGATTTTGGCTATGTCTGCGGCTGAGATATCCGTCAGGCCGAAATTCCGCTCTAGGGCATACTTAAGATACGGCACTTCCTCAAGGGACACTCCCATGATCCGGCTGGCATATATATCCGCCAGCGTAGGATCTACGGAAGCAAGAATCGTATTTTTATTTTCCACATCGGATAAATTCCCTCCTGTCGGGCCGTTACGCAGCAAGACCCTGAAGGCGTCAATAACGGTCAACTCCGGCCGGATAAAATCCGTTAAATCAACTAATTTCCTGCCGATATCCTGATGGATAGTTCCCCGGTTTCCGCCGCATACCCCCATGAGATTTTTCATAGAAAGCGTCAAACGGCTCAATCCATGATGTTTTAATATCGGCACATTAATAAAAGTATCGCATTCTATCGCTTCCCTTAATATCGGCCATCCTTCTAAAGGGCTATCATAAGGGAAATGGCGCGTTTACGGTATCCCAGGTATTGGCGAAAAATACCTGTGCCCCGTGCGCCTGGGCCGCTTCCTGGATACCGCTGTTAGCATAACAACGCCGGGCTTCATTGCAAGTGACATCAAAAACCTTTACCTGCTTGGCTCCGGCTTTAAAACAAAGGTCGATAAGCGCCGCCACTACCTCGGGATTAGTATTAGCCGCTTGCTCCGGGGTCCTGTCCCATCCGATATTTGGCTTCACTACCACCACCGAACCTCTGGCGACAAAACATCCCATCCCGCCCATTGCTTCAATAACGCTTACGGTCATAGCATAAGGGCTACTTCCTTCGGCAACCACCAAATCGTGGTTTGTCTTTATTGCTTTCTTTTTTCGTCCGTTGAATGAAAACTCCTGGGAAAAAAGAGAACCCGCGGCACCCTTTAAAAAAGTGGCTATGGCTATAAAAGAAATGCTGAATTTTATAAAATCCTTACGCGAGATTTTACGCTTCCAGCGCGAATCAGAAAACCAACCCGCTTCTTTCATGAACTCTCCAAATTTATTATCTTAACCGTGCCTTCTTTTTGGCGTGCGATAAAACCCCATATACCGCTTGAACATCAGGCGGGTCTGCGCGTCTAAAGCGGGAACAGAACCTAACGCCGCCGAAATAAAAGGAAGCATCAACCACTGTAACACAAAAGCAATATAAAAAAATCCCGAAATTTCTTTAGGCCGCGGCGGCAGAAATTGCCTGCTGATAAAAATACTTATGATCACGATCAGGAAAAGGGAATTGAATATTGCGCCATTAAGGTACGAAAGATTAAAAAGCACTAGCGCATTCTTGGCGTTGACTTTGCCCCAATAAAGTATAAAAGGGGTCATAAAACTTATGATGATCGCCCAGGTGGCCCAGTTGACGTGGTTATCCAGGAACTGGTAGAGCTTGCGTAATTTGACCACCCTGGGGATCCGCTTGTTCTGCAGGAATGCCATCCCCACAAAAACAAAATTCTCCACGCCCCAGGCCCAGCGCCTCTTTTGTTTATATTGTATGACGATGGTCTCAAATATATTTTTACCTGCGGCTATATCCATATACACGGGGACTTCCAGAGGATATGCCGAATATTTTCCGTCATACTTAAGGAAACATTTCCAGAAGATCAGCGAATCATCCGAAACCAGGTCTACCGGCCAATAACCGACCTCTACCAACGTCTTAAAACTCATGCTATGCGAAGAAAAAGTGACGAATTTTTCATATCTCATGCTTTCTATCAACTGCCAGAAAGTAGAGCCTATTTCAATGACCCGCGCCAGGGCGGAGACTTTATAAATATTGTTGCTGTATATGGGAAGCGGCTGAAAACTGGTCTGATACCTTTGCGGATTAGACAAAAAATGATAGGTCAAACAGGCAAAATAAGCGCTATCCGGGCAGGTATCGGCGTCAAAGGTGGAAATGATCACCTGCCCCAGGTCCAGGCCCGCCTGCCCTAAAAGCTCCTTGACTTTCCTGGCGGCATAAGTCGCGTTAGAGCCTTTTCCCGCCAGCTCCCCGGGGATATTTTTGGGATGGATGAAGACTTTGATGTCTTTAAACTTGTCTTTAAAAAGTCCGGCGATCGCCCCCAGTTTACCCAGGGCATCTTCTTCTCTCTCCTCACCGGCCAAGACGACCATGATCCTGTCCTTGGGATAATCGGCCCCGTCCAGCGCCCCCAGGCTGTCTTTTAAGACCTGGGGAGGCTCTTTATAGGTAGGATAAAGGACCACGTGCAGTATTTCTTCATATTTTAAGTCGGATCTGATCTCCTGACAGAGCTTCAGCCAGTCGGTCTCTTTGTGGGAATTCATCCGGGAATGCGCGGCTACTAATAATACGCTCATATAAAGCAGCCGTAAGATCCAATAAAGCAGGAAAACGATCAGAATAGTCGCTGCAACAAGCGGAATGAAAAATATCAATGTCAATAAACCTAAAAGGACGGTCCAGCTTATCGTACCGGGGAGCATTTCAAAAAATCTTTTCATTTTTTAGTTTTTCCAGGAAAGAGGGAAAAAGCTCCGCCCTAAAAATAGAATAAGAGTCCGCATGCGGGAGCCTTTCTTTTGCAAACAAGGTCTCCGAGGCCGGAGTCATAAAAGACTTCCGAGGCGGCGTTGGCTAATTTCATTATAGAAAAAATTCCTTGGGTTATCGATCTCAAAACATTGATATCTTCCCGTCCTGAACAATAATATATTTGTCCCGGATCCCTAAAAAAACATTCCTGATAGAATTTTTGCGCTGTATACAAGACCACGGGAAAATTCTTTGCGCCAAACCCCCGCCGGGTCCATGTCCAGCATCCAGATATGATCGGCATTCCAAAATAATCAATTTTTCTCTGGCTGCTGCGGTCGCTGAGTAATTTATACTGCGGCGTTTGCTCCTAAATCGTGACGCAGATAATCTTTTCTGATTTTTAAAATCTTTATCCGTCAGGAATATGCCCTGATCGGAAAAAATGACTATTTTTCCGGCAAAGACTGTGCTTTAGGAAGAAAAATTTATAAATATTGAAAGCCAAATCGATCTTTTGCAGGTCCTGGACCTTGGGCATAAAGACCACGTCTAACTCAGTGACAAACGAAGGCCTTACTTCCACAAATGTCTTATAAAGATAGAAATTATCTTTTTCCAAGGTGACAGTGTAGGTACCCGGAAAAAGCTCCGGTAGGACACAGGGGGTATTTTTTTCCAGCTTTTTATCATTTAGATAGACCTGGGCTTCCGCGGGGCGGGTTTTGATCGAAATCGTACCGGTTTTGAAGAATTTCTTTGCCTTGGCGTCAAATTTATATCCTAAGGAAAAAAATAGCGATGGGTAAGCTTAAAAAAATAAACGCTACCATAAACAACCAGAAAGCTATTTTTCTGATGGCAAAATAATTCTCGTCTTTCATCTACTTTAATTTAAAGAGTTTACCGATATTTTAAAATTTATTGGAATCCTGGCTAAATACAGCGAGCGGGGGAAAACAAATACTATGGTCAAAGAGAGTAATGTTTTTTTCATATTTTTATTCTTGAATTAGAGATAAATATCTGGTTGCCCTTCGTTGACGATTTTAGAACTAGTTTGTTTAAAATACAAGGAGATTTTTCATTATTAAAATTTAACTTTTCTAGCTAGGTGGGGGTAGTATTTAGCTTCGGTAATCTTCGGTTTGTTTTCGAACCGACTGTATGAGTCCTTCGGTCTAGCTATTCGGTATCTATGACTAGTTCTTCGGAGGCAAAATTATTATAACTCTAGGTCAAATTTTAATCAAGAAGGAGTTTGCTTTTTTCGGGGGATAAGTCCGTAGAGAGATTTTTGAATTTTGTGATTTACTCCTGCCAGCTTGTAAGAATACCGTTCTCAAAATACAAATATTTATCATTCCCTAGCGAATCGTATACCCATTGCTCAGAAGTGCCAGAAATATTAGTACTCTTGTGCACATCTTTCGGCATCCCCCAAGATAGTAAAGCTTTCCTCTTGACCCATTCCAATCCAAATTTTATTTTCTAGTATCGAATCTTTAAATTGAGAACACTCAGGGTGTTCTTTAATATATTTATCAATTTTTTGCTTACGTTGACGCTCAATTCTATCTTGTATTGTTTCAATACGAACCAGTTTATCATTTTCAAAAGAAAGCCAACGAGTATCCCTGAAAATGGGCACAGAAACACAATACTCAAGAGTTTTTTCAATAAGAGGTTCGTATTCACCATATACCCAAGTCTCTTTATTATCTACTTCATCTGATATCTTGTCTGCTGGATTATCAAGTGTAATACTAACCTGCTCCTTATTCATTCCAATACAGGGAATCCGTCTGAGCATGCAACTTTTGATATCTTGCGGGATATCTGGATTATTTTTAAGATAATTATTTATCAAGCTGACACAGCCGCATAACAAAAATAGAGGTATTATAATTAGAATTGATTTTTTCATATTAAAAAATTATCCAAGTGCTCCATTGTTATGCGTAATACTTTAACAGCATATACCTTACTATAGTTAGGTGTCAAGAACTAACTAACCGTAGCATAATACGGTGCTATGGAGACAAACATAAGATTAAAATTGGGTAAAAGAATTAAGGAATTGCGGACTAGCCGTAAGTATACCCAAGAGAGGCTTTCCGAGGTAGCTGAGATTGACTATAAATACGTCCAGAGGATTGAAGGAAGAAACCCGCCTGCCTTAAAGATTGATACTATTGAAAAACTTGCCAAAGCTTTAAAAGTAAAGCCTGCCGAATTGCTAAAGTTTTGACCGCTTATCTTACTTTTTCTAAAACATATAGTAATCGTTTTAATTCTCGGGCTGATAGTCTATCTACTTCTTTCACTCCACAATCATACCGCAGAAACAGATAAAACCTAATAATAGCCTTTGTTTCTTCTACCAGCCTCTTAGGTACCTTTACCATCTTTACCATCTCCACTATAATAGACGTAGGAAATAACAAAATCTAACAGGAAATTTTAATGCAAAGGGATTAATAGGGTGCTATAATTCACTTATGGCTATTAAGAAAAATAATACCTCTCAGCGCCTTAAAACTGATAGGGGTGGTGTTTGGCAAAAACTACTAGATGCCTTGTCAAGGAATATGGGCAAAGTCATCACAAATGAGAAACTAATAGAGGTCTCCGGCCAGCACAATTATGCAAGGCGTATTAGAGAATTAAGAGCCGAGGGATGGAATATTGTTTATAATTTTAAACCGAGTGGATACATTCTCAAATCAAACAACAAAATCTCAAAGAATAAAGATGATTATATCAATCTAAAATTAAGACATAAAATTCTTGAACGTGATGATTTTAGATGTCAACAATGTGGGCATAAAGGAAATGAACGATATGCTGATGGGGACATTGTGAAGTTAGAAGTCGACCATATTGTTCCAAGAAAAGATGGCGGGAAAACGGTTGAAGCAAATCTATGGACATTATGCAGTCGTTGTAATGCGGGCAAAAAGAGCCTCTTAGACTACCCAGAAACTATGAAGAACAAAATAATTTCCCTGAATCTTCCTGATGGGTTAAGACGAGAATTAAATTCTTTGGCAAGGCTAAAAAGTAAAACCATAAACGACCTACTTCTTTCTGCTATCAAAATTGGATTGAAGCAACTGTAAAAGTTTCCGCCCAATTGCCTTCGCTAACTTCGGAGGTACAGCATTTCCTATCTGCTTCGCAACCTGAATAGAAGACCCAACCAAAACATAATTGTCGGGAAAAGTCTGCAATCGGGCAGCTTCTCTAATCGTAATAGGCCTATGTTCCTGCGGATGTAAATACCTTCCTTTTTTCTGGTTTAAAAAATTCAGTCCTAATAGTTAAGGCGGGTTTCCCCCATTCGAGACGGCCGAAAACATCTGTTGAACCACTAGATTTTTTTCTCCAACATGGTGGTTTTAACTCATCTGGCAAGTCAAAACGATTCCCCCCTGGAGGAACACACTTATATCTTTCTAAAGAAGAAGACGTTGGATTTCGCCCAATATGCCAATTCAAATTATCCGGTTTTAAAGGCAAATCACCTATGGCATCACGCACAACCGACCATGTTTTAAGATGCGAATTCAACAAATCTTTCTTTTCCTCAGCTATATGAGTAACTTCGGGGAGAGTTATCATTCCAATTCTGCTTCCAATGATAAAAGCTCTTTTCCGCTTTTGAGGCACCCCATAGTCAACAGCCTTTAAAATACTTGCCCTGACTTCATAACCAGCTTTCTCAGATATTTCTTTTATATATAAAAACTCTTCGCTCGCTAAAAGCTGAGGAACATTCTCCATCACAAATAACTTTGGCTTAAAGAATTCAACAAAGTTCATAAACTGTTTCCAAAGTTTATTACGCGGGTCGCCTCTTAGCCTCTTTCCCAATTGACTGAAACCTTGACAAGGCGGGCCCCCAATAATCAAATCAATTTTCTTTACGGATAATTTCTGCTTAAATTCTTTGAGACTTATTTTCGTTATATCCCCTTCATAAATAAAAACACCTTTTTTATGGTTTTTGCGTAACGTTTCACAACTCCAATAATCCCAATCTGTGGCAGCGACTAATTGAAAACCAGCCTCTTTAAACCCAATAGACATGCCTCCCGCACCGGCAAATAGGTCAATAAAAGTTGGCTTGCATTTCTTCTGTTTTGATGCACTCATTTTAATAGCTCAAATAATTAATTGTTTTATTCTGGCAATACATTTCTCAGGAGCTTCAGTAATTTCGTGCTCCCAAAATCGCACGACATGCCAACTCGCTTTCTTTAACTTGCGATTCACTTCCTTATCAAGTTTCATATTAGTTGTAATTTTTTTAACCCAAAAAGTTTTATTTGATTTAATTTCCCTACGATTCTGCTTCCATTTATAACCATGCCAGAAATGAGAATCGCAAAAAATAGCTATTCTCTTCTTTAATATAACAAAATCAGGAGTCCCAACAATTTTATAGTGCTTCTTGAACTTTAACCCGCTTTGAAGCAGAGTTTTTTCGAGCAATCTCTCAATCTTGGAACCTTTGCTTCGTACCTGCGACATATTATAACTTATTTGTTCTTTTGTTTTTTTCATCGCCAAATAAACTATGAATCCTGCACCTCGAATTTTTTATTATAACATCTATTTAAGGCCTCTTTAAATGCTTTTTAGGTAGAAAGTTTTTATAGTATTATTCTGCGTTAAGCAAGGGATTATTTATTGTTTTTTGGTTTTCTTTTCCTTGTTTCTAATTTCCCAATCCTATGTAAATCAGAAATTTTTCTTTCAATAATATCTAAAATAAAAGGCAATGCGATTGAATAGGCTTTCCCTATTCTCCTAGTTTTTTTCCATCTGAAGATTGTCTTTTTTTCAATCTTCAAATACTTACTAAGAGTAGCCCATGTTAAACTGTATGTTTCTTTAATATTTTCTATACGGTTAATCATTTTTATGATGTCATTTGACACCATTATACTTAATTTTCCAAAAAAGTCAAGTATTTCATTAATACTTATCTGATGTAATTACAAGCAGTTACAAAAATTAAATTATTTTCCTTTACTTTTAACGACTTCAACATATAACCATTATGAGGAGCAAAATCAAGGAGGATGCTATGGAGAACGGGATTTATAAAATACAGCTTAATAATTGGGATAAAGTTTATGGTAAATCTTTAACTGAAATAGAACATAAAGAAATATTTAAAAACTTAAATGGCTTTTTCACTATTTTATGGGAATGGAATAATAAAAATGCTAGAGAAATCAGAAATTAATAAAAAATCTATTGAAAATATGCGTGATTGCGTAAAAGATAAATTTAATAATGGTTGCGAAAGAGGGCTTGAATTCCTTAAGATGCGGCATGCAATAATTCTTGAATTACGTAGATTAGGATATGAATATTCAGAAATTAAAGATAAACTTCTGGAATGGAATGAAAAATGTGAAAAACCCTATTCCCAAAGTGAACAAAAAATTAAATTACTAGGATACGTTGATTGGGTTGCTAAATGTGACTGCAAAATAGGCTGTAAAGCATTAAAGGATTATTGCCTGGGAGAAAAAAGGTGTCAGTTCTACTTAAAAACTACTTATCACAATAGAGAATTAAACAAAGAGCTCCCTTTTGATATGCAAGAATTAGATAAGTTTCTAAGCGAAAGGTACAAAGCTGAAGGATACATTATGATGTTGATTATAAAAGTATTGAGACGGTATCAATATGAAAAAGCAACGGGAGAAATTATGTTAATCGGGCTAAGAAAAATAGCCTCAATTATCAGAGATAAATACAATTATTCATTTGAAGCAATGGACATTTTAAGGAAAATTAAGCTTCTTATAGAAGAAGGTATCTTAGAACAAGTAGCTAAAGGTAAAAAAGGTAATTTCAGTAATCTAGCAAACGGTTACAAATTCCTACCCTGGAAGCACCCATAACTCATATCCCCCCATAATAACTTATATGTGTAACAAAAGGAGAACAAATGCCATTAACAGGAACAAATAAACGTTGTCAACAATGTATTAATAACTGCAAACAATGGAGTCAAGTTAAAGTAGTTATTTGCCCAAAATTTATAAATAAGCAAAAAGTTAATGCCAAAAATAAAATTCCTATACCCTTACGCTTGGGCAAAAAGGCATAAACGCCCCTTTGTGGCGAGATTTTCGAAAAGTAAGGTCTTGATACTACTGGGTAGATAACTATTTGCTATGGGGCTAAAAAGCCCCTCCATCCAGTTGGAAGGTATAAAATATAAGACTAACAATAAAAAATTCTGGTGTTAAAAAAATACTGGACTGAATAATATGTGCCGTTATGATGTGCATATATTTACTAAAACTAGAGGAAATTATAATGAAATCGGTGATTTACGCAAGAGTTTCATCAAGGGAACAAGAACAAGAAGGTTATTCTATTCCTTCCCAATTAAAATTACTAAATGACTATGCTGTAAAAAATAACTTCAAAGTAACTAAAGAATTTATAGATACTGAAACAGCAAAAAAAGCTGGCAGAGAAAATTTTAATTTAATGGTTGAATTTTTAAAAAAGAATGCGGAAGTTAAAGTAATTCTTTGCGAGAAAACAGATAGGCTTTCAAGAAACTTTAGAGATGTATATCTTCAGACCTTATTGGACACTTTTGCCTATATACAAGTTTGCGCTTTAGTCCTGGCCTGGGTCATTGTTTTGGTTAATATTCCTACCTTCCAAATTATACTTCTTCCTGCGTTCTAGGGTCAACTGTTTCTTTTCCTGCCTTCGTTTTAAGATATCCTCCTTTCTGCCGGCATAGACATCATTCGGCGATACGTTACTCAAGCGATTCATGGGGCGTGGCATTGTAAATCTTAATGGCTTCAGCAACCGCTTTTTTAAGCTCATCCGGTGAGCAATAGACCACAAGGCACAGCTTTTCTTTGATGCTGCGGTTAAAGCGCTCAATCTTGCCTCTTCCTTGAGGATGATAAGGCGTGCCGAAGATATGCCTTATGCCGTGCGCTTCAAGATAACTGCTCATCACGATCAGAGACAAAACCAGAGCCATTGTCGGTATAGAGGGAAGGCATATCGTCTTTATCCATAAGATGACCTTCTTTTCGGGCGTTCTCAAGCGCTATCTCCATCACATCCGTAAAGCTAAAAGCTGTTTCATCGGGCCTTATATCATAACCTATGATCTTACGCGAATAATCATCCTCTACCGGTATGAGCTTATAATAGCCCCAGCCTACGATAAAGATATTGGTGGCATCCGACTGCCAGAGCTCATCAGGCTTGGTTGTCTTATGCCTCCATTCCTTGGCCGCAGGCAATTCAGGCAGAGGCCTGGGCGCGATGAGGTTATTCTCTTTTAGTATTCGATAAACGGTAGATTCGGATACCGAGAAGTCTTCCTCGTCGGTAATCTTAACCGCTAAGAGCCTTGGGGATAGCTCTGGATGCAGGCGGGCTACCTCAAGGACCTAATTTCACTTCCGTCTCGGCCAGCCTGTTCCAGACACGCTTGGCTATGAGGTTTTATTCCTTGCAAGGCCGGGCATGCCGTCCTCATCGTAAGTCCTTCGCCATTTGTAGTAGGTGGAGCGGGGAATTCCAAGGTCATCCAGCACTTTGGCCCTGTGGCCTTCCTGTAATTCCACTTTTTTTATCAAATCTTCTCTCTGATATTCATCCATATCTCTATGCCAGCCTTTCTTTACGCATTCAGACTTTTTTTAAGCAGCTGCGTCTCCAGGGCCTGTTCGCCCAGGAGTTCTTTCAGGCGGGAGTTTTCCTCGCGAAGCTCCTTTACCTCGCTCTTGGTGGCATTACGCAGGGAATCGCCTTTAAGCCTGGCTTTGCCGGCTTCCATGAAGTTCTTTCAGCCAGGAATAATATATGGCGGTTGAGATATTTTCCGCCTGCAGAGGTCTGATACGGGGATTTCCTTGCGGAAGCCTTCCAGGACTATTCTGATCTTATCTTCTGACGAAAAACTTCTTGCGGGTATACTTTCTTTACTTCGCGGATGAGCTTTGCGGCAGCTGCCGGGGGTAGCTTGGATTTCTTCCTTTCTAAAACAAGGGTGGATTCTTCCATGTTAGGTCCTTTCTGTAGACTCATATTATAAGCCTACTTTCCACCCAGACCAATACTAAAAACTACAAACTAAAAAAGAGCCCTTTGTGTCCACTGGTTGCTGAAGATG
>CAWDSS010000008.1:0-7145 GCA_963805065.1 Candidatus Omnitrophota bacterium
ATATGATAAGATTACTCTCCAAAAAGGGGGTTCTTTGGGAAATCTCTATGAAACTATGAAAATTGATTTGAACAGGAAACAAAATGGATAACCCTTTATTGCTTGAGGTTGACGAAGAATATTCACCCATCGCCCGGCTGATCGAGTTTGGCCGGCAGAAGAAATACGTCACCATTGACGATATCCTGCACTTCTTCCCGGAAGCCGAAAAGGATATCGAGCAATTGGAGGAAGCTTTTTCGGCGCTCTTGAGCGCGGGAGTTGCTTTCGTTGAAGACGCGCCTGCCAGTGAAGCTCCAGAGAATGAATTGGTGGCTGTGGAAGAAACCGAGACCGGGCCCGAGCCTGAAATTGGGCTGGATGATTATCTCGCAGACATTGATACCACCGACAGCATCGGACTATATCTCAAAGAAGTCAGCCAAGTACCGCTGTTGACAGCGAAAGAAGAAGTCGAACTCGCCCAGCGCATCGAGCACGGGCGGAGCGCTCGGGAAGAACTGGCGCGCGGCAAGGTCGGTGCCCGGTCGCCGGATCGAACTGCATAAATCCATCGAAGACGGTTGGTCTGCCCGTGAGCACCTTATTCTAGCCAACTCCCGCCTGGTGATCAGTGTCGCCAAAAAATATATGGGACGCAGCGTACCCTTCCTTGACCTGATCCAGGAAGGCAATATCGGCCTCATGCGTGCCACCAAAAAGTTCGATTACCGCCGTGGCAATAAATTCAGCACCTATGCCACCTGGTGGATCCGCCAGGCCGTGACACGCGCCATTGCTGACCAGGGACGTACCATCCGCGTCCCGGTTCACATGGGGGATCATATCAACAAGCTCTACCGCATCCAGCACCAGTTGACTCAGCGCCTGGGCCGTGAACCAACCATCGAGGAGATGGCCGAAGTGCTGGAAGTGCCACCCCAAAAAGTTGAGAACATCATCCAGGTTGCGCGCCGGCCGCTTTCGTTGGAATTGCCAACCGGTGATGAAGAAGACTCGCTGCTCGGCGATTTTATTGAAGATGACGAAATTACTCCTCCCGATGAAGCCGCGACACATAATCTGCTACGCGAGAATTTGAGTGAAGTTTTGAACGGATTGCCGCCACGCGAAGTGCGCATCCTGCAACTGCGCTATGGCTTGCTCGATGGGCAGGCCTATACATTGGAGGAAGTTGGGCGCAAGATGGGCGTGACGCGTGAGCGCGTCCGCCAGATCGAAACCCAGGCTTTGAACCGTCTGCGGCATCCGTCCATCCGCCGCAAACTGCACGACTATCTGGGTGAATGACCGCTGTCCAAGATCCCTGTCACTGTGAAAGTTCTGGATGTTTGAGAAGTAAAACAACATGATCCGGGAAAAGGTGAAAGTCCAGCCCTGGTAACGAACAGGCGGCCAGGTAGCAGGCAACCTATGCAGCCGGAAGACAGGCCAGTCCCGAAGCGAGACTGTCTTAAGAGCTCGATGGGGAAATTCTGACCGCCGGGATCTGCGGGGCCGGTTGGGGAACTGGCAGTCCTACTGCAATGGCGAGTGTGAGGAAGTACGAAACTAAGGAGAGAGCTATGAAAGACGGGAACTGTCCTATGTGTAAGTCAAACAAATGAAGTGTATATGATGGAGAACAAAGATAACCTGCGCGCTGGCACCGTGGAAGGGCTGTTTTTTTCGGCGGGGGAGGGTCGAGCGTCTGGCATCTATTACTTTGATACTGTTGTTGATGGGTTCACAGCAATATTTGCGAAAGCCTCGGCAGGGAGTCCTGGGCTTTCCTCGCTAAAAAATGCCAGTAGGGTGGAAAAAAGCGGGGTAGCCAGCCAATCCGCAGGGAGGATAGCTTGCTGATATCGTCTGCTCAAAGAGCACGCCGCACGCCTCACATTGTTCCAATCTTTTATCTCACATGGATGCCCCAGACCGGTCGAGAAATGGCGGATGTAATAGTTTTGTTATAGCTTGACCAATTTCCATTGACGGCCGATAAGAAGTCCTGTATCATAATATTTAGCACTCGACGTGGTTGAGTGCTAAATTGCTGAATTATTCTTATCCAGGAGGCGAATATGGCGCTTAATCTCAAACCGCTCGGCAGTCGTGTCGTGATTGAACCAATTGAGCAGGAAGATATCACTGCGGGCGGCATCGTGCTTCCCGAAACGGCCAAGGAAAAACCTCAGCAAGGGATGATCCTGTCGATCGGAAAAAAAAAAAAAAAAAAAAAAAAAAAAAAAAAAATTGAGTGCTAAATTGCTGAACTATTCTTATCCAGGAGGCGAATATGGTACTTAATCTCAAACCCCTCGGCAGTCGTGTCGTGATCGAACCAATCGAGCAAGAGGATATCACTGCGGGCGGCATCGTGCTTCCCGAAACGGCCAAGGAAAAACCTCAGAAAGGGATGGTCCTGTCTATCGGCCAGGGCGACCGCGACGAAGCGGGCAAACGCATCCCGATGGACGTGGCCGTCGGCGACAAAGTTTTGTTCGCCAAATATTCCGGCTCGGAAATCAAAATGGACACCAAGAAATTGCTCATCATGAAGGAGAGTGACATCCTTGCCATTGTTGAAAGCGAAAGCAAAAGCGAAAGCAAAAGCAAAAGCAAAAAATAAGCCCGAATTGGAGGAATGAATTATGACTGCAAAACAACTCGTCTTTTCCGAAGACGCCCGTCGCCGGCTTCAGCAAGGCATTGATGTGGTCGCCGATGCTGTTGGCACCACCCTTGGCCCCAAGGGCCGCAACGTGGCGATCGACCGGAAGTATGGCTCCCCCACCATCACCCACGATGGCGTAACGGTTGCCAAGGAAATCGAACTGGAAGATCCCTTTGCCAACATGGGCGCGCAGCTTCTCAAGGAAGCCGCCACCAAAACCAATGATATTGCCGGTGATGGTACCACCACCTCGACCGTTTTGGCGCACGCCATTGTTACCGAAGGCTTGAAGAACCTGGCCGCAGGTGCCAACCCGATGCGCCTGAAACTCGGCATCAGCCGCGGTGTCGAGACCGTTGTCACCGCCCTGCGCAAAATGGCCCGGAAGATCGATACAAAAGAAGAAATTGCCTCGGTTGCCACCAACTCCGCCGCTGATCCTGAAATTGGCAAACTGATTGCAGACGTGATGGACAAAGTCGGCAAAGACGGCGTCATCACTGTGGAAGAGTCCAAGTCCATGCAGTTCGAGACGGAATACGTCGAAGGCATGCAGTTCGACCGCGGTTATATCTCGGCCTACTTCATCACCGACTCGGAACATATGGAATCGGTGATATCCGAACCTTACATCCTTATCTACGACAAGAAGATTTCCGCCGCCCAGGACATTGTCCCCTTGCTGGAAAAACTCGTCCAGATTGGCAAGCGCGACCTGGTCATCATCGCCGAGGATATTGACGGCGAAGCCCTTGCCACGCTCGTCTTGAACAAACTGCGCGGCATGTTGAATGTGCTGGCTGTCAAAGCCCCCGGCTTCGGTGATCGCCGCAAGGCCATGATGCAGGATATTGCTACCCTGACCAATGGCCAGCTCATCTCTGAAGAGACCGGCCGCAAGCTTGAAACCACCACCCTGGCAGGACCTCGGCAAGGCTGAGAAAGTCGTCGCCGACAAGGACAATACCACCATCGTTGGCGGCAAGGGTGATAAAGCCCAAATCAAGGGCCGCATCGAGCAGATCCGCGTTGAGATTGACAAGAGCACCAGCGACTACGACAAGGAAAAGCTCCAGGAGCGCCTGGCCAAGCTGTCCGGCGGTGTTGCCATCATCCGTGTTGGTGCAGCCACCGAGACCGAGCTCAAAGAGAAGAAGCATCGCGTCGAAGATGCCCTGTCTGCCACCCGTGCTGCCATCGAAGAAGGCATTGTACCTGGCGGCGAGATCGTCTTCATCAATGCCGTTGCCTCGCTCGACAAGGTAAAAATGGACGGCGAAGATGAAACCATCGGTGTTGCGATTGTTCGCAAGGCGCTGGAAGCCCCCATCCGCAGACTGGCTGAGAATGCCGGTCAGGACGGCGCGGTCATCATCGAGAATGTCCGCCGGCTTGCCAAGGAACAGGGCAATAAAAACCTCGGCTACAATGTCATCACCGAAGAATACGTTGACATGCTCCAGGCTGGTGTCATTGACCCACTCAAGGTAGTGCGTGGCGCGCTCGAAAATGCCGCTTCCATCGCGGCCATGATCCTGACGACCGAGTGTCTGGTCACCGACGTGCCTGAAAAAGAGAAATCCGCCCCCATGATGCCCCCGGGCGGCGGAATGGATTACTAAGACCAGGGCTTCCCGACCGACGAAAGAGAGAGAAAGGGGCTGTCTGGAGTTTCTTTTCAGACAGCCCTTGGACGGGGCAGATAGTCTGTTCGCGCAACGTTCTCCGAACTCCGACTTGGGTGAGTTTCCGTGCCTTATAGAGTTCGAGAACGCCAAGCCTATAAAGGACCGGCGTTTTTGTATCATTTTCCAACAGGTTGAACCAAGAGGCGATCATGGGCTTCAAAATAGGTGATACTGTCATTCACTGTACGTATGGCCTGGGGAGAATTGTCCGGTTGGAGGAGCAGGCCTTCTCGGGTGAGAAGATGCTCTACTACGTGGTCCAAGTCCGGGAATTGACTATCTGGGTTCCAGCGGATGCGCAGATGATGAGCCGACTGCGTTCCCCGACATCGCAAGGTGAGTTTCCCAGGCTGTTCTCCATCTTGAATGAACCCGGCGGAACCCTACCGGACGACCGGCTTGAACGGAAGATGTACCTGGCGGAAGAATTGAAGGACGGAAAAGCCGAATCCTGCTGCCGGGTGGTCCGTGATCTGTCGTTCTTCCAGTATAGAAAATCGCTCAACGAAAATGATAAATTTGTCCTGAAGCAGGCCTCTGATTTGCTGCTCGGCGAGTGGGAATTCTCCCTGTCCATACCGTTAGCCCAGGCCCAGTTCAAGCTGAATGACCTATTGATGAAGCCATCTTACCCGCTCGCCAACCCATGACAAACCCAGGCGGTTAAGCAGACAATCGAATTAGTCAGTGGACCGAAAATTTAAAAAAGCCCCTACAAGGTTTTTTTTATGACTTGTGGGCCGGGCAGGACGTGCGCTCCGCAGCTAGGGGTAGTCGGATATCATCCCCGGATGGGAGCCTACGACTAAACGTATTCAGGCTCAATTCCAGTAAGGCTACATTTTGACTATTACTCGAGGAAGGATTGTGAGCCCAAGATATGTTTTAACTAAACCTCTCATTATTTCTTTTCCATATCTAAAGGTTAGCCAATCTACATCGGGCAACACGAAAACCAACTTCGTATTCCCGGTGCCGCCTTCTGCGAACCAATGCAAATCCGAGCCACAGATGAACTCCGACTGAAAAAACTGTACTTTAACAACTGAAACATGGCAATCTGAACGAAAAGTGCTGAAGGGATTGGACAAATGCTATAAATGAATTTGCCCAATTTAAATTCTGAGCTGCGTTTTCTCTGATATTTTGCTGCCTGAAGCGCAAGATACTGCGGATATTGGACATTGCCGCCGAAGCGACCACCATGCAGGTTGCTCGAAACAATCCTCGAACGGGCAGTTTACCTGCCGGGAAAGGATGCTTGACGGATCGTGCAACGGCTTCAATGGCTGCTCTGGGGTTCTTTCCAGAATGGCGGGTGCTCTCAAAACGCTTTCTGCGTTTGGCCCAGTTGACTTCCTGCTGGGTAAAACTCAGTTTGAAGCTTGGGTCTCTCTTGCCAGGTGTTGCCCGGCAGCGGTTCTGCAAAGCGAAAGGACAGGTTTGGCAGATTTGCGGGTCAAAGCGGGCAATGTAGCCTGTCGTTCGGCCCGGTTCCACCGGGACTGCTTGCCCATTGGGGCAGGTGATGCTGAGCGGCTTGCCCTTTTCATTGGTGATGAAGTCAAATTGAGACAGGCTGAGTTTGTCAGCCACCGGGGCTCCGCCACGAATGCCCGTCTGGAGCAACTCAATATTATGCTCGATCAACAACTCATCGGCAGCCGGGCTGCCATAAGCGCCATCGGTATACAGAGTCTCCAACCCGGTGCGCTCCTTCAAGCCCGGCACCGATTGAATCAATAGGTCGGCGTCATCCACATTATTTGGGGCAACTTGCACCTTGGTGATCAATTGGACTGGGTTTTCCGGTTCACAGGTCTGCGTAAGATTGGCAACGTATCCCTTGAACTCCGCCGGACCTTTTCGCCGGAAGGTTGCTTCCAAGTCATCTATCGATTGCAGACACCCCGCTCCTATTTCCTCGTTGGGTTTGACTTGAGTTCCTTCCTTCGTAAGGTTGAAGTTCTCCTGGAATAACCGCTCCAGCACCTGGTAGATCGGGGTTTTTCCATAGGCCGCTTTTGTCTCATCCAGTAAGCGATAGATCACCTGACCCACTTGCAGCGTGTGCGCCGCGGTCGCTTCCTTGCCTTTCACGCGGTAGACATATTGCCCCGAGCCGCTCTTGACGTACTCGCCCAGCCACTCAGCATAGCCCTGCTGTTCCGTCTCACTCAGTACCCGCCACAGCCGTTGCAGGCCTTCCACCAATAGCTGCAACCGGCTCATGTCCAGAATATTGCTCGCAATCTGGGTGCTGTCCATGCGCTGGATACTCGCCTTCACCTTCAATGCCACTATCTGTTGATCCGTGATATTCTCGAACGCCTGCGCCACCAGGTTCAACCCATGTTCCTGGTTGTATTTACTCAGACGCTGCCGAAAGTAGTACAGGGTGCGCAACTCGAAATGCCCTTCGTGCAGCCCGTGATAACCAAGTGCATAGCGCACCTGCAGGTCGAAATTGAAGTGATCGTACAACTCTTCATCGCTCCAGCCATACCCCGCTTTCAGCGTTTCCAGTCCCAGCAGCACGTTTATCGGCGTGTTTGGCCGGGACGGCACATCCGCATACAGCACCGCAAATGTTTCTTCTCGGATCCGGCAGAAGAATTCTCGATAGAACTCCCCAGCCCAACTGCTTTCCAGTCGCTGGCGTTGTTCTTCTGGCAGATCATTCACATTACTGATCAGCAGCGGTTGCAAATGCTTTTTGTTGGCTTTGTACATGTTTCAGTTCCTCGGCTTTAGTTTCGCCGATTATATTAAACTTTTACCATTCACGCGACCCTTTTTTC
>CAWDSS010000009.1:0-18365 GCA_963805065.1 Candidatus Omnitrophota bacterium
TACCAGCTCCCATCGCTTGACGGGCGGTGTGTACAAGGCCCGGGAACGTATTCACGGCGGCGTAGCTGATCCGCCATTACTAGCGATTCCGTCTTCATGGAGTCGAATTGCAGACTCCAATCTGAACTGAGCCCACTTTTTTGCGATTAGCTCCACCTCGCGGTTTGGCAACGCTTTGTAGTGGGCATTGTAACACGTGTGTAGCCCAGGGCATAAAGGCCGTACTGACTTGACGTCATCTCCACCTTCCTCCCGCTTATCGCGGGCAGTCTCCTTAGAGTGCCTCTCTAGGCCTTGCGGCTTTGAAAGTAGCAACTAAGAATGATGGTTGCGCTCGTTGCGGGACTTAACCCAACATCTCACGACACGAGCTGACGACAGCCATGCAACACCTGTGCAGGCTCCTGATTTGACAGGTCGTTCCCCTTTCAGTTCACTACTTCCTGCATGTCAAGCCCTGGTGAGGTTCTTCGCGTAGCGTCGAATTGAACCACATGTTCCACCGCTTGTGCGGGCCCCCGTCAATTCCTTTGAGTTTTAACCTTGCGGTCGTAGTCCCCAGGTGGAGCACTTAACGAGTTATCTTACGGCGCTGAAAGTTTAACTCCCAACACCTAGTGCTCATCGTTTACGGCTAGGACTACCAGGGTATCTAATCCTGTTTGCTCCCCTAGCTTTCGCAGATTAGCGTCAGGGATAGACCAGAGAGCCGCTTTCGCCACTGGCGTTCCTCCCGATATCTACAGATTTCACCCTTACACCGGGAATTCCGCTCTCCTCTTCCATCCTCAATTCCACCAGTTTTAGAAGCAGTTCTAAGGTTAAGCCTTAGGATTTCACTTCTAACTTGGTAGAACACCTACCTGCCCTTTACACCCAATAAATCCGAGTAACGCTCGCCACCCCCGTATTACCGCGGCTGCTGGCACGGAGTTGGCCGTGGCTTCTTCTCTAGGTACCGTCAGCTTTAGTGATTAGCTAAAGGTTTCTTCCCCATCGAAAGAGGTTTACGTACCGAAATACTTCATCCCTCACGCGGCGTCGCATAGTCAGGCTTTCGCCCATTGCTAAAGATCCTCGACTGCAGCCTCCCGTAGGAGTTGGGGCAGTGTCTCAGTCCCCATGTGGCTGACCACCCTCTCAGGCCAGCTAACCGTCAATAGCCTTGGTAGGCCATTACCCTACCAACTAGCTGATAGTGCGCGAGCTTATCTTTAAGCAACAACCCTTGCGGGCCGCCTTTACTTAAGGCAACTTATGCCGCCTTAAACACATCATGTATTACCCTCGCTTTCGTAAGGCTATCCACGACTTAAAGGTAAATTACTCACGTGTTACTCACCAGTCTGCCGCTATATTTTTCCCCTTACAAGTTCGGCCTTGCGGCCTCACCAGCTTGGGAAAAAGTATCGCTCGACTTGCATGCCTAATCCACGCCGCCAGCGTTCACTCTGAGCCAGGATCAAACTCTCCGAAAAATTCGAGAATAGTTTGTATAATGGCTCTTTGATTTTATTTTATTGCACCTCAAAAAATTGACCCCGTATAAATCTCACAGGATTTATACTTGGCCTCGCTTGGCTATTCAATTGTCAAAAGAGCGAATGTTAATCTCAATCTATTGTTCCAGACACCCAGCCTTAAAGGAAAGGCTGGTGTTTTGCTTTCTGCAAAAAAAAGCGCGCCCCAACGTGAAGTTGGGGCGCACAAATTTATGCTACTCCGGCGCCATTCCCGTCGGAAAAACTAACTACCCAAATTTGTCAATTCCGCTATTATTTATCTTCACAATAATATAGCGCCTCTTCCCCCTTTTTACTGAAGGGAGTTATAGTATATAATATTTTACTGTTTTGTCAAGTGTTTATTTTAATGAGCAGATAACTTACGCTTCTTTTTTAAAGAAGCGTAAGTTATAGCCTAGTATTGAGTTTCAATTATAAGTGAATATCAGGATATTTACCTAGGCGTCTGCGAATTAATCCCGAGCTTTGGTCTATCTAGTTAAGCGGCGAGGGATCTCCTTCGCTACTCAGGCTATGGTTTTACTTCGATATTAGTTCCGTAATCTTAAATATAGGCAAGAACAACGAGATTACTATCCCGCCGATTACAACTCCTAGTAAAGCGATAACCAGAGGCTCAATCATGCTGGTTAAAGCTGAAGTTGCTGCATCAACCTGCTCATCATAAAAATCAGCTATTTTAGAAAGCATTTTTTCCAGCTGGCCCGTCTGTTCCCCTACGGCTATCATGCGGCAGACCATGGGAGGAAAAATGCCCCCCTTGGATAAGGGACGGGAGATTGGCTCACCGTCACGCACTGCACTGGAACAACCCAAAACAGAAGCTTCTATGACTTTATTACCGGAGGTCTTGCTGACAATTTCCAGGGCATTCAATATAGACACACCGCTTTTTACCAGTGTAGAAAATGTGCGGGCAAATTTTGCCACTGCCAGCTTTCGGAAAAGCGAGCCGATAACCGGAGCTTTTAACTTAAGCCTGTCAAAATTCCATCTACCCTTAGGAGTACCAAGGTATCTTTTAAGCAGAAAACCAAGAACCACAAAAACACCTACCATACCCAAGAAATAATGCCTGAACAGGTCGCTGATTGCTATCAGTACCTGAGTTGGTAGCGGTAGTTTTCCTCCTAAAGTGTCAAATATCCCCTTAAATGTCGGAACAACCTTGAGTAACAAAACAGCGGTAATTATCATCGCCATGCTTACTACTACCGTAGGATAAACCAGGCTGGAGCGGATTTTTCTGATTAAGGCGGATGATTTCTCTAAGTACGTGGCTAATCTATCCAATACTTCATCAAGCATACCCGAAGCTTCTCCTGCCTTTGCCATATTTATAAAGAGGTCCGAGAATACCGCAGGGTGTTTTGCCAGGGCATCGCAAAAACTCATGCCCGCCTCAATATCCTGACGCACCGCAGATACCACCGCCTTAAGGCCGGGGTTCTCAGTTTGTTCCGAGAGTATGCTTAGCGCATGCACCAAGGGGATACCCGAATCAATCATCGTGGCTAACTGGCGCGAGAAAATAACCAGGTCATCAAGCTTAACTTTCTTACTTTTAATTCTTACGTTTTTAGTTGTTTCTTTTGCCTCTTCAATGGAAACAATAATCAGTTCTTTTTTGTGCAGCATATCGGCAACTTCTGCATCAGAATTGCCTTCATAAAACCCTGCTACCGTGCCGCCGTTTTTATCTTTCGCAGTATATTTATAATTTTGCATATTAAATTATAATTTGTCCACAACCCTTAAGAAAACTTCCACTAATTTAGGGTCAAACTCTTTGCCGCTACGTTTCTTAATCTCCTCAACCGCCTCTTCTTTTGTAAGAGGAGTCTTGCGGTAGGAACGCACTGAACGCATGGATTCATAGGAGTCAGCCAGATGGATTATGCGCGCTCCCAAAAGTATGTCTTGCTCCCTGCGGCCTTCGGGATAGCCAGAACCGTCGTAATGCTCGTGATGCTGCCTTACTAAATCTATCACATCGTGTAAAAATGTCAATGGTTCTAAAATCTGTGCACCTGTCGCCGGATGTTTTTTGATTTTCTCCCATTCCTCGGGGGTCAAGGGTGTAGGTTTAATTAAAATATTGTCCTCTATCCCAATGTTACCCAAATCGTGCAACTCGCAAGCCTCCCTGATATTTTCTATTTCTTTTGCAGGCAGGCCTAGCTCTTCGGCGATTGCCGAGGCGTATCTGGTTACGTTTTCCGAGTGGCTGTGCGTGTAGTGGTCGCGCGCATCTATTGCCTGGGCGAGCGCTTTAATCGTACGCATATAAGTGGAGCGTAAATCTTCATAGAGCTTAACCAGGTTGCTTGTCGATTCTTCTATCCTTTTTGCTAAAAGGCTATTTTGCTTTTGTAAAGATGCGTTCTGCTCGCTAAAAATCTGCGATAATTTGTGCTGCGCGCTAAGTGCCGAGCGCAACTCCAGGCCTTTCCTTACTAAAAGCTTTAGCCTCTCAATGTCTACGGGCTTACTGATAAAATCATAAACACCCAGGTCCGATAATTCTTTTAGTGCGACAGGGTCTTGTTCTTCAAGCAAAGCAATTATTATTGCATTAGGGTCAATTTTCTTTACACATTTGACTAAAGGCGTACCGACCGAGTCCGTCATATCAAATTTAGGAATCACTACGTCAAAGTTCTTAAGCCTAAGGCTATCTAACCCTGCTTCGCTTGTGTATTCGAAGACAACTGAATACCCTGCTTCATTTATAAGCTTCTCTCCGATAAACCTTGATATCGGCTCATCATCATTTATCAGCAGGATCAAGTTATCTTTACCCATGCGTTATTCCTCGGTAGTAATCCTGATAACTTCATCAAGCGAGGTCAACCCGTCCTTCACCTTTATAAAAGCATCGTCTCGCAAGAACCGGACATGGCATTTTTCCAACGCATAAGCTTTTATATCATCCAGAGATTTCTTTTTAATAATCATTTCACGCATCGCATCATCAATCATGACTGCTTCAAGTATAGCTACCCTGCCGTAAAACCCCGTATTGTTGCAATATTTGCAGCCTTCTGCGTTATAAAAAGTGACCCCCGTTTCTTTAAACCCGATTTTTTCCAGGTAATCCTTGGGCACATCTACCGGCTTTGCGCATTTTGTACAAATCTTACGGCATAACCTTTGCGCGCAAAGCAAAACCAGGCTCGAAGCAACCAAAAACGGCTCTATCCCCATATCTATAAGGCGTGTGATACTGGAGATCGCATCGTTAGTATGCAGAGTAGAAAAAAGCAGCTGGCCGGTAAGAGCTGCCTTAATGGCAATATCAGCGGTTTCAGAATCCCTGATTTCTCCGATCATGATTACATCCGGGCTTTGCCTTAACAAAGAACGCAATCCCGAAGAGAAATCAAGGCCGATATCCGGCTTCACCTGAATCTGGGTAATGCCTTCTATCTGATATTCTACGGGATCTTCAACGGTAATAATGTTTCTCTCTGGGGTATTAAGCTGATTAAGAATAGAATAAAGCGTAGTGGATTTGCCTGAACCAGTAGGCCCGGTAACCAGAATCATACCAAAAGGCTTAGCTATAGCTTCCTTAAATAGCCTCATAGGAGTTTCGGAGAAACCCAGCTTATCCAAACCGATGGAAAGATTTGATTTGTCCAGTGCACGCAGGACAAATTTTTGGCCAAAGATCGTCGGCAAGCTTGAGACGCGAAAATCCACTTCCTTGCCTTCAAACTTAACTTTGAAACGCCCATCCTGCGGAATACGGTTTTCAGTAATATCAAGGTTAGAGATGATTTTTATCCTGGCCAGCACTGCGTTCTGGTTTATCTTGGGTACTTTAAATATATCATGCAATGAACCGTCAATGCGGTACCTTATGCGCAGGCAATCATACTCCGGCTCTATGTGTATGTCAGAAGCCCTTTTATTCAGTGCCTGGCTAAGCATAAGGTTAACCAATTTTACGATAGGCGCTTTTTCGCTCTCCTTTGTGATGCTGGAGAGTTCTATTTCATCCTGCCTTAAGAGCTCTATGTCCCTTTTTTCCAGGCCAGGCTGGCTAAAAGCTGCCTCATCCAGGATATTCTGCATGTCTTTAGTTTCAAAATGATAGTGGGTATCTATGGCACGGGATATTTCATCTTCGGGGCTTAAAACAGTATCGATGCTGCAACCGGTCAGCGTCTGTAAATCATCCAGGGCAAAAATATTCAAAGGATCAGAGATTGCTACCGTAAGGGTATTGCCCATGCGCGACAAGGGTATCAAGTTATACTGCCTTGCCATACGCTCAGGGACAATAGAAATGATACTGGGGTCAAATTTGTATTTTGTCAGGTGCAGCGTCGGTATATAAAGCTGCTCTGATAACAAGGAAAGCAGTGTCTCTTCGGAAATAACCCCCTGGTTAAGAAGCACCTGCCTTAAGGGTATTTCTTTTTGCTTCTGGAGGTTTATTGCATTCTCCAGCTGCACCTTGGTTATATTTTTGCTTTTTAATAATATTTCAATTATGTTGTCTCTGAGTGTTTGCATTTTCAGTCGTCAGCTTTCAGTCCATCTGATAGCTATTATTCATCGGGAGCGGTGACACGTATTATTTCCTCAATCGTGGTCAAGCCTTTCAATGACAATTCAATGCCGTTTTCCCTTAATGTTTTCATTCCCTCTTGCCTTGCCTGCTGCTTTATAACGTGCTCCTGTACGCGGGCTAAAACCAATTCCCTAATCTTCTGGGTAATCATTAGAACTTCTACAATACCTACCCTGCCGCTATAACCTAGATTAAAACAATTGTTGCATCCTTTACCCCGGAAAAACTGCAGGTTCTTGTTTACTTCGGGATTTATTTTCAAACTTTCCAGAATATCTTTTCCCAGGACATAGCCTTCTTTGCAATAAGAGCAAATTTTGCGCACTAGCCTTTGTGCAACTACGCAAATCAACGAAGAGTTAATCAGGTATGGCTCTACACCCATGTTAACCAAACGCACTATTGCGCCCGCAGCAGTTGTAGTATGTAACGTGGAAAGGACTAAGTGTCCGGTCAAAGCACTTTTAATCGCAATGTCCACGGTTTCATAATCCCTGATTTCTCCGATCATGATGACGTTAGGGTCCTGCCTAAGTATGGAACGTAAAGAGCTAGCAAAGGTTAAGCCTATTTCAGGCCGGGCGTTAACCTGGTTTATGCCGGTTAATTGATACTCCACCGGGTCTTCCACCGTGACTATATTTTTGTCAGGGTTGTCCACAAATTTTAGAATAGAATACAGGGTCGTGGTCTTTCCGCTTCCCGTCGGACCGCAAACAAGCATCATCCCATGCGGCTGCTTGGAAATTTTTTTCAATTTAGCGATTGAACTTTCATCAAACCCCAACTTTTCTATATCAAGCATGGCTTGTGTCTTATCCAAAATACGTATGGAAACCTTTTCTCCGAAACTGGACGGTAGTATCGATACCCTAAAATCGACTTCTTTATCCGACATTTTGACTTTAAAACGGCCGTCCTGCGGAAGCCTGTGTTCTGCAATATTTAAATCTGACATGACCTTAATACGCGAGACTATAGAAGGATGCATAGACTTAGGAGGCGCCTTCTGCTCCTGTAGGATTCCGTCGATACGGTAACGGATCCTTAACCGCTTATCAAACGGCTCAATGAGTATATCAGAAGATTTTTTCTTCACTGACTCCTCAAGTAGCATATTGGTGATTTTGATGATAGGTGCTTCCCGGCTGATACGGTTTAATTCCTGATCGCTGGGTAAGACCTCTTCTTCTTCCTTCACCAACTCGATAGAAGGGACATTTATCTCTTTAACCAGGTCATCAATAATACCCTTTGTTGCATCCGGATATGATAATTCTATGGTCTGGGCTATGTCCTGGGCAGTAGAAATTATGGGATTTATTTTAAATCCGGTTAACGACTGGACATGGTCAATGGCAAAAATATTCAAAGGGTCTGCCATGGCGAGCGTAATACTATCGCCCATTCTCGATACGGGGATAATTTGATAATGGCGTGCTACGTCTACGGGGATAATCTTGACAATCTCGTGGTCTATTTTAAAACGTTTGAGGTCAATCAAAGGAAGGCCCAAGCCCTCACTGAGAGTAGAAACTAATTCGCTTTCTTTGATGAATTTTAATTCTATAATTATGTCACTAAGCTTACCGCCCTTTTCCTTTTGGAGTTCCAGCGCCTGGCTTAGCTGCTCTTGAGTTATTAATTTATTATTGATTAGGATTTCTGTGAGGCGGTCTTTGAGTGAGATCATATTTTAAAGTTAAAAGTAAAAAGCAAAAAGGCAAAAGTTCAAGTTAAAATTCAAAAGTTTCGACTTTTTACTTGTACTTTTTACTTTTGGCTTTTAACTTTTTACTTTATTCTTTATCTTTATAGTACTTCTCTATCGCCTTCTTGACATCAGACGAGGTGGAAACGAAAGACTGGACACTGCAACCAGAAAGCAATTCTACGTCTTCTATTGCCTGGACATTCAGGGGATTGGACATTGCCAAAGTCAGGTTATTGCCTATCTTATCTATGGGTATAAGCAAATATTGCCTGGCTACTCTTCCGGGAATAATGTTTGCGATTTCGGGGTTAATGTCATAATTAGAGAGGGGAAGATAGGGAAAACCGTACTGTGCAGTCAAGGTCTGGGCAATCTCATCTTCCTTGGCATACCCCAGCTCAACTAAAATCTCACCGATTAATCCGCCCCTTTCCTGCTGGACTGCCAATGCTTTCTCGAGCTGTGACTGGGTGATAATGCTTCGCTCTATCAGTAACTCGCCAAGCTGTTTGTTTATAAGCCTTCTTGCCGTCATACTGCCTGCTCCTTAAATGCCGCTACGCGGTTCCTTCCCTGTTTTTTAGCTATATTAAGCAGGTCGCCTGCTACGTGTATAAGCTCTTCTGCTTCTACTCCGTCTAGCGGATTCTCACTCACTCCTGCACTTACGGTAATTTTTTTACTAGTATCCTGTTCTTCGCTGTAGCTATATTCAATTTTTTTTCTTATGTCTTCCGCAATCTCGTATGCCTGCCTCTTATTTTTCTCTGGGAGCAGTATTGCGAATTCATCGTCTGCAGTCCTGGCCACACGGTCAATCTCAGTTACAGAATCACGGATAATGGCGGCGATTTTCTTTAGCGTGCTTTCCGCCTGCAGCGATCCGAAACTCTGCACATATTTATTAAAATTATCGATGTCCATTACTATGTATGCGCAAGGGCGACGGTAGGTAATGGAACGCCTGATTTCTTCCTGGAGGCGCCCTTTGATAAAATGGCCGTTGTATAATCCGGTAAGCGCATCCTTGATTTCCAGTTTTTCCACCCTGTTCATTAAAATATCGTTTTCGATGGCAATGGCTATCTGTTTGGCAAAAATATCCACTAATTCCACGTCTTCTTTTTTATACATGAAATTATCGCGGGCATTGCCTATGCCAAGTATTGCAGTTACCCTGCCTCTTATAAATACGGGAATTGCCAAAGTATTCTTTAATCTGAACAGCTCATAGAAATCAACAACTAAATTCTTGTCCAGCTCGCTTTGCTTGTCTAAAAGCAGGGGCTTGCTGGTAGTTATTGCCCTGCTGAATAAATTGTCCTTAGGAGAAACCTTGATTTTTAACAGGTAATTTGCATTTACGCCGTCTGCGCTCTTCATGGTGAAAATTTCCTGGTTCTCCTGCCGGTACAAAAGAAAAGCTACGTCTGAATTTGCCAGGAGCCTGGCTTTTTCCGTAGTAAGCTTAAGTATGTCGTCAAGCGCTGCGCCCTGAGAAATTAAAGAGCTTATCTGCAGGAGGCTGGAGAGTACGATAACGCGTTTTTGAATCTCAAGGTTAATCTCCGTGGTCCTTTCGCTGTAACTCTTTAATTCATCCATGTTGCTGCGGATGCGCGAAGTTAGCTGGTTAAGGGATTCTCCCAAATCTCCTACTTCGTCTTTTTGCACCACCTCCAGTTTTCGGTTAATGTCTCCCGCTGCAATCAGTTTTGCGGCAGTAGAAACAGAGACGATGCGGTCAAAGACCTCCTTGAGCACAAAAAAGCCTGCTGCTGCAATGATGATACTTATGGCTATGGAAATGGTGATATCGACCTTAAGGCCGACTCTGGGAAGGACGTAATTTGAGACTAGGTAAATACATACCAATAATGGTAAAACCGACATGAGATAAAAGGCAATTCTTAATTTATACTTTAAGCCCCTGGAATCTAATGAAAATCTATCGATTTTTTTAACCATATAAGCCTCCGGTTAAATTTATTAATAATCTTAGTATTATACATCTTATCTCATTACATGGCAACAGTTTTCTTAAATTCTTCCAGTAGGCTTTCTTTTTCTAAGCCGGTGTCTATAAAATCCCAGGAAAGTTTCTGCGATTCCTTTTTTTCCTTTAGATACGATCCAGGGTCAATTCCCGCTTCATTAAATGCACTCAGCCATTTATCAAACGTAAAATAATTACTCCAGGCGTCAAATTTTGCGCCGTTCTTAAAGGCTAAATGGATAACCTCACTAAGCCTCCTGTCTCCCCGCGAAAGCACGCCTTCTAAAATTGACATATAACGGTTATGAAAACTGAGGGTAACCCTTTTATTTTTTGTTTTACTGCGCAGGTAATCCTGCTTATGTTTTATTGACTCTAGATCCTGCATGCCAAACCATTGCAGGGCAGTGTGAGGCTTGGGAATTAGGGTGTTAATGCTTACGTTGACCTGGGCTGGGTGCTGATTTACCTTTTTTCTTAATTCGGATACGCGGTTTATCAAATCAATGATGCGGTCTAAATCAGCGTCCTGTTCATTGGGTAAACCTATCATAAAATACAATTTTACATGCTGATAACCTAAAACATATGCCTCTTCTAAAACCTTAAAGAAATCTTGTTCATCAAAATCTTTACCGATAATCTTACGCAGCCTCTCTGAACCCGTCTCGGGTGCGAAGGTCAAACCGGTTTTTTTAATGCTGGCTATGGCACAGGAAAGATCGCTGACCACAGCCTTAGGCTTAATTGAAGGAAATGACACGCTAACCGCATCCTGCTTAAATGTATCAATGAGTTTTGATATCAGAACTTCTATCCTGGGATATTCGCTTACCGATAAACCGATTAAAGACAACTCTTCATAACCCGTGCGTTTATAGGAATCGCGCGCCAAATCAAAAACATTATCTATGCTTCTTAACCTAAAGGGGAAATACTGGGAGCGCGCCTGGCAGAAACGGCACTTATTAGGACAACCGCGCATGATTTCCAAGATGATGCGGTCATGGACTGTCTGTATATAGGGAACGAGCCACTTAACCGGAAAATGCGCTGAATTTAAATCTTTGACAATGCGCTTTTTTATTTTTGGCTTAACCCCTTTTATCTTCGGGATGAATTCTACTAAATTCCCCGAAGCATCAAATTTAGCCTCAAACAGCGAAGGGACATATACCCCTTCGATAGATGAAAATAAAACTAATAATTCCTGTCGGGACATTGCTTTCGATTTGAATTTTTCCTTGTTCTGCCTGTATATACCTATCAGCTCTGCAATAAGCTCTTCGCTTTCCCCGATAACAAATAAATCAAAAAACTCATGCATGGGCTCCGGGTTTAGCGCGCATGGCCCTCCTCCTATAACCAAAGGATGCAAATTATCGCGTGATTCGGCCTTTAAGGGAACTAAACCTGTATCTAGAATATTTAAAACATTAGTGTAGCCTAACTCCGAAGCCAGAGAAAATCCGATAATGTCAAAATCTTTTAATTTCTTTGAGGATTCCAGGGAGAGTATTCCGCTGCCAGAAGCCCTGGCTGAATTTTCCATATCCACATCGTAAGAGAAGAATCGTTCGCAGGCGACGTCAGGAATATTATTTAAGATGCTATAAATAATCCGCAGGCCCAGGTTACTCATCCCCACTTCATACAAATCCGGGAAACACAAGGCAAACTTTATGTAAGCCTGATCAAAGTCTTTGCGCGAAACATTCCATTCCCGGCCGATGTAGCGGCCGGGCTTGTTGACTTGTAGAAGGATGTCGTCTGTCATATTAAATTAAAGTTAAAAGCAAAAAGGTAAAAGTTTAAGTTAAAATTTAAAAGTTTTGACTTTTTACTTATACTTTTTACTTTTGGCTTTTTCCTTTTTACTTTCAAAACACTGCCCTTGTCTTGTCTATATTAACCAGTATTGCCAAAGAGATAAAAGTTACCAAGACCGAAGAACCGCCATAGCTCATCAAGGGCAAGGGTACGCCTACCACAGGCGCTAAGCCCATATTCATGGCGATATTTATAAAAACCTGAATACCCAGCATCAAAGAAATCCCGGATGCCAATAGCCTGCCAAAATAATCATTGGTCCTGTGGGCGATAAGGACGCCCTGACGTATTAAAAGAAAATAAAGAGTTAATAATAAGGCGCAACCCAGAAACCCCCATTCTTCTGCGAATGTAGCAAAGATAAAATCCGTGTGAGATTCGGGTAAAAAATGCAACTGGCTTTGCGTGCCGGCAAGCCAGCCTTTTCCCAAAAACCCTCCTGATCCAATGGCTATCTTGGAATTTATCACTGTATAGCCTGCGCCCAGGGGATCAATATTGGGATTCAAGAATACCAAAAGCCGGTCTTTCTGATAATCCCTCAGGAATTGCCAGAAGACAGGAAGCGGCAATAAAATAATCAAGAGCAGTATGAAAATATAACGGAATTTTATTCCCGCGAAAAATAATACCGCGATAAAAAACAAAAGCATCATTATGCCGCTACCTAAATCCGGCTGCTCGATAATCAAGCCCATAGGTACGGCAATAAATATAAAAGGCAAAATCAGCCCGCGCAATATCCCCAATTTAGACGATTTCAAAGAAATGTCCGCTTTCCCTTTCCTGCTAAAATAGCGTGATAAAAATATTACGGTAATTAATTTTGCGAATTCCGAAGGCTGAAAATTAAACCAGGCTATCCTTATCCAACGCTGGGCTCCGGAACGCGCTACGCCCAATGCAAACACAAGCAACAGAACAAACACCATGAATGCGTATAAGAAATAAGTCATATCCCAATAATTACGATAATTAAAATTCGTTATCAGGAGAAATAGCGCCAGACCCATAATGACCCAGAGAATTTGCCGCTTATAAATTTCCTGCCAGAGCTTGCCTTCCTTTTGATAAGTGCTGCTGTAAATGGAAATAATACCCAAGAAGGCAATGATTAAGGCTATAGTTAATATAATAAAAAAATAACTTTTCAAATTAATCCTTTGCTAATCATATCCTCTATTATTTGTTTTGCCACTACGCAGGAATAATATCCCGCGCCTCCCCGTTCCAGGAATACACATATGGCAAATTTCGGATTTTTATAAGGGAAAAAACCTACAAACCAGGCATGCGCCTGTCCCGCAGGAGCCTGGGCTGATCCGGTTTTACCTGCTACTTCCACTGACACACTCGATAATACATTGCCTGTGCCTGCGGGGTCATGAATTACTTCTCTTAAGCCTTTTCTTATACAGTCTATGGTGCTGGCTTTTAAATTGAGGCTGGAAATCTTTTTCTGATGGCTTGAAATATCGTATCCGTCAATGGAATTGACTATGTAAGGAGTAACCAAATATCCTCCATTGGCAAATACCGCAATCATTCTAATCATTTGTAAAGGCGAAACCAAAAGATCTCCCTGGCCAATGCTCAAATTTGCAGTATCGCCGCTATACCAATTCCTGAACTTGTTTATTTTTCTCCATATGGGAGATGGCACAAAGCCGCCTATTTCATAAGGCAGCTGTAAACCGGTGGGTTTTGATAAACCGAACTTCAACGCATAATCATGTATTGCCTGCGGGCCCAAAAGAAGACCGGTGTTATAAAAGAAAATGTCACAGGAATGCGCAATGGCAGAAAATATATTTTGTACGTCATGTTTACTCCAGCACTTAAACTCCCGGTTACCGATAATCATCTTTCCGGTGCATAAGAACGTAGTAGACAAATTTATTTTTTGGGTTTCTAGAGCCGCACTGGCAACTATTACCTTAAATATGGAACCGGCAGGATAAGCTGCGCTTATGGCGCGGTTTATTAAAGGCGAATCAGTATCATTGAATAATCCGGATATTGAAGAATTCTGTTTATCAACAAAGGCCTGCGCGCTAAAGCTGGGAGAACTTGCCATGGCAAGTATTTCTCCGTCAAAAGGATTCATGATAATAACGCAGCCTTTTTTATCGCCTAATCTATCTTGCGCTATTTTTTGCAGATTTAAATCTATGGTGAGCAATATATCCTTGCCGTTTCGCGGTGGATTAAACCCTATGGTACACACAATCCTGCCGCGATGATTGACTTCAACCGATAGGCCCCCTTCTTCCTGGCGCAGATAATAATCGTATTTTTCCTCGATTCCCCCAAACCCCACGATGTCTTTTGTTTTGTAACCGTAATCAGCTAACTTAGTCAGGCGCCAACGGTCAATCTCTCCCACATAACCCAATACGTGGCTGGCAAGTCCCTCATACGGATAATGCCTTACCGGATTAGACGCGATTACCAAACCCGGGATTTCAGTTTTTAGCTGCTCCAGGGCAATTGCTTTCCTGCGCTCTATGTTCTTTAGTATCGTCACGGGGATAGACGTAGAAATAAAACCGTTCTTAAAACTGCTTTTTAAATTTGCAGGGCTCACCCCTAAGACGCGGGCAACACTTGCCAAACTAATATCAACCTGGCTTAAATCCTGTGGCAAAATCATTATGTCATAGGAAAGCTTGCTGTCTGCCAGGACATTTCCTTGGCGGTCGAGGATATTTCCCCGCGCGCCGTTTTGCGGCATGAGCCGTAAGCAATTCCTGTCGCTAAGCTCCTTATATTTTGCTCCCTGTAGAATCTGTAGATTCAATAACGCCAGCCCCAAGGATAGAAATAAGCATATTATTATTATATTTATTATCTTTGCCCTAAACATGCTATGCCTTTTGGATTTAAGTATAAATAGGGTTAGTTATTTCGAACAACAACGGCAAAAAGAGAGTTGTGTATATAGTGCCGATAGATAAATTGCGTAAGAATATTCCTAACGGAATGAAACTGCCGGAGTAAACAAGTATTAAACCAAACACCAGATTATGAAGAAGAACGACGACAAATAATAAAGCCAGGCGGGCGTAATCATCTTCTATGGTGATTCTTTTGCTCAACTCTATAATCAAAACACACCATAAACAAAATAAAGCTGTGTTTAAACCAAAAGGCAAGGCGCAAAATATATCCTTAAAAATTCCGGCTAAGATACAAAAGGCGAGTGCCCATCTGAATTCAAAGGTAAGGCTGGCTAAGACCGCACAGATTAAAAGAAGGTCCGGCTGGACACAAAATATTCTAATATTGTTAAACCACGTAACCTGCAGCATCCCGCAAATTAAAATTATTATAAAGAATATAAATTTTCTCATGAAACAATCACCAGCACCTCTTCTATATCGGATAAACTCACCGCGGGTTTTATTATGGCATATAGGCTAAGCCCGGAGAATTCCTTACCGATGTTTTCAACTGTGCCTATAATTATGCCCTTAGGGTACACTTCATTTAGCCCGGAGGTGATAACTTTATCCTGGATGTTTATATCGGCATCTTCCGGAAGATATTTCATAATCAGATTACTCCCTAGCGTCCCGCAGACCAAACCCTCCTGCCGGCTACGCTGCACAATTGCAGAAACGCTTAAGTTCGGATCGCTAATCAGCAGAATTTTACTGGTAAATGCCTGCGTCTCAATAACGCGTCCCACCAAGCCCAAATAAGTAACTACCGCCATACCTTGCCTTATGCCGTTACTCCTGCCTTTGTCGATAATTATGTTGGATGTCCAACTGTCTGCGGAGCGGGCGATTACATTGGCGGCAATTAATTTGTTCAGGGAGTTTTGCTTAAAACTAAGCAGGTTCTTTAAGCGCTGGTTCTCCAACGAAAGTTCTTCCAGCGCATTCAATTTATTTTTCAAATAATCGTTTTCCTTTGTGAGTATGTCGTTACGGATGAAATTACGGTGATAAAATACAATACCCTGATATTCGCGTTCAATCAAAGCGAATAATTTAAGCGGAAATTTCAGGATGATTAGAGCGGGCGTTCTTAGGGGCGGGAGCAGAAGCGCAATGATTAGGACAAAAACAAATATGCTTGAAACAATTATGAGGGGTTTCTTTTTAGCTTTAAACACATTCTCTGAAGCAAACTTTAGAACTTTACGGGAACAGTGACGTCCTGAAGGAGACGGGGATTATCCAGGACTTTGCCGGTACCCTGCACCACTGCAGTTAAAGGATCTTCTGCAATATGGACAGGCAAACCCGTTTCTTCTGAAATTAATTTATCCAGGCCCCGTAATAATGAACCGCCGCCGGCCATAACAATACCCTGGTCGATTAAATCGGCAGCCAATTCAGGAGGGGTCCGCTCAAGGGAGATTTTGGTAACCTCTAAGATGGCGCGCAAAGGTTCTTGTAATGCCTCTCTTATTTCTTCTGAAGTTATGCTTACTGTTTTTGGCAGGCCTGCAATTAAATCCCTACCCTTTACTTCCAGGCTCATTTCTTCTTCCAACGGATACGCCGAACCAATCTTGATTTTTATATCTTCGGATGTGCGTTCGCCGACCATTAAATTATATGTCTTCTTTAAATATTCTACGATTGCCTCATCCATTTCATCTCCGCCGATACGTATGGATTTAGAAAATACGGTACCTGCGAGGGAAATTACGGCAATTTCAGTAGTTCCGCCACCGATATCAATTATCATGTTGCCTATGGGTTCTTGTATGGGTAAACCCACGCCTATTGCCGCGGCAACAGGCTCATCAATCAGATGAACATCCCTTGCGCCTGCACGTTCAGCGGATTCTTTAACAGCGCGTTTCTCTACTTCTGTGATGCCGGAGGGAATAGCGATTACGATTCTAGGCCTTACTTGAAAACGGCGGCGGCGCACTTTTCTGATAAAATGCCGGAGCATTGCTTCGGTAATTTCAAAATCCGTGATTACCCCATCCCGCATAGGCCTGATGGCTACGATATTGCCGGGAGTCCTGCCAAGCATGCGCTTTGCTTCCTCCCCCACTGCTTCAACCCGGTTCGTGCTTTTCCTAATGGCTACGACAGAAGGCTCGCAGAGAACTACCCCTTCTCCTTTGACATAGACCAGGGTTGTAGCAGTTCCCAGGTCAATACCCATGTCATTAGAAAACAAACCTAATAAATAATTGTAAAATCTCCTGATAATTGCCATTATTTTTGCCATATTCCTCTCCTCTAAGTTAGTGATATGGATTCTATCAGAGATTAAACTCTTTGTCAAATAAAAACTTAGTGAGGACATAAGTTATGGAGCAGTGCTATTTAGGGTTATAACGACATAACTTATATGTCCGAACTTACCCAGCACTAATTTTGGTAATAATAGAGACAAAGGAAAATTAGTGCTGGGTTAATTCGCCCAAATAACCCAGCACATAAATTATGTGCTGGGTTATGGCCTCATTAAATTTTATTTCGTTACAGATTTTAAAACTTTGAGAAAATCCGGGAAGGATTTGTTGATGCAGGAAATATCGTCCAAAAAAACCTTGTTCTTTGCGGCAAGGCCAGCTACAATCATACTCATAGCAGTTCTGTGGTCGCCAAAGCTCTTTACTTTTCCTCCTTGCAATTCTTTCACGCCCCTAACTATTATATTTTCCAATCCGTTTGAGCGGACAACCCTTATATCTGCGCCCAGCGCCTTTAAGTTTGAGACCATAGAGGTTATCCGGTCGGTTTCTTTCACCCGTAGCTCATTTACTCCCTCAAACACACTCGTTCCTCTTGCAAAGCACCCTGCTACCATTAAAATAGGAAGTTCATCTATCAAAGAGGCTATTTCTTCTTTCTTAATTGTTATGCCTTGAAGAGAACTGCTTTTTACAATTATATTTCCCGAAGGCTCCTGCCTTGAGAAACGCGACTTTATCAACGAAACCCGAATCTTTGTTTTCATTCTTTTCAGGACCCGTATGATTCCTGCTCGCGAAGGATTTATGCTCACATTCTTAATCAAGACCTGGGAATCCGGCATTATTGCTGCCAGAACCATAAAGAATGCTGCAGAAGATATATCTCCCGGGACAGTGATTTTCCCTGGGAGATATCAATCCTTTATCCCCTTTTATAACTATTTCATTTTTAAGTAGTTTGATATCTGCTTTAAATAACTTTAACATGCGCTCTGTATGGTCACGGGTAGGTATCGGTTCCAAAATATGAGTTTTACCTTTTGCGAACAGAGCGGCTAACATAATTGCTGATTTTACTTGAGCAGATGCAATTTGCATTTTATAGGTAATCGGCTTAAGATTGCCCCCTTCTATTATCACAGGAGTAAACTCCTCGAGTTTTGCGTTTTGAGATTTACGTTTTGCGTTTATTTTAGCGCCCATTAATCGTAGCGGTTGGGTAACGCGTAACATCGGGCGTTTTGAGAGAAATCTTCCTGCGATTATTTTTGTCTTAAAGGATTGGCCCGCCAAAATGCCTAAGAGAAGCCTTAGGGTGGTGCCTGATTCGGCTATAAAAATAGGGGCTTGGGGTTTTTGCAATCCATAGAGGCCATTACCGGATATGGTAATCCGGTCCTTAGATCTGTTAATTTTTATTCCCAGCTTTTTAAAAACCGAAAGCGTAGAAAGACAATCTTTGTTGAGAGGGAAATTCTCCAGAACGGTCTTAGCTTTACACAAAGAACTTAAGAATACTGCACGGTGGGATATTGATTTATCGC
>CAWDSS010000010.1:0-1191048 GCA_963805065.1 Candidatus Omnitrophota bacterium
TTTAAAGTTGTTTCGAATTAGATTTATATTTTTCGCAAGAAAAATTAAATCACACATTAAATAGTAGTTTATTCTAAAACTAGAGTAATCAAACTCAAATGTTTTATTTGAGAGTTTGATCCTAGCTCAGGGTGAACGCTGGTAACGTGGATACCGGCATGCAAGTCACGGGGGCCGCAAGGCAACCGGCGAACGGCTTAGTAACACACAGGTACATACCCTAAAGCGGAGCACAGCTCGTCGAAAGACGGGGTAATTCTCCATAATCACCGCAAGAGTTAAAGCCGCAAGGCGCTTTAGGAATGGCCTATGGCCTATCAGATAGTTGGCGAGGTAATAGCTCACCAAGTCTATGACGGGTAGGGGGCGTGAGAGCGCGACCCCCAAGAATGGCACTGCGACACGGGCCATACTCCTACGGGAGGCTGCAGTCGAGAATCTTCCGCAATGGGCGAAAGCCTGACGGAGCGACGTTACGTGAATGAAGAAGCTCTTCGGAGTGTAAAGTTCTTTTCTCTGGGAGGAAGTTATTGACAGTACCAGAGGAATAAGGGGATCCTAATTCTGTGCCAGCAGGAGCGGTAAGACAGAATCCCCAAGCGTTACCCGGATTTATTGGGCGTAAAGGGTCCGTAGGTGGTAAAGTAAGTTGAAAGTTAAATCTCATCGGCTTAACCTTTGAGGTGCTTTCAATACTGCTATACTTGAGGGCGTTAGGGGTTAGCGGAACCGACGGAGTAGGGGTGAAATCCGTTGATATCGTCGGGAACACCAAAAGCGAAGGCAGCTAACTAGGACGACCCTGACACTGAGGGACGAAAGCGTGGGGAGCAAAAAGGATTAGATACCCTTGTAGTCCACGCTGTAAACGATGGATACTGGCTATGTGAAGTGTCGACCCTTCACGTGGCGAAGCTAACGCGTTAAGTATCCCGCCTGGGAAGTACGGTGGCAACACTAAAACTCAAAGGAATAGACGGGGACTCACACAAGCGGTGGACCATGTGGCTTAATTCGACAACAAACGAAGAACCTTACCAGGTCTGGAAATCTGCATGAAAGCTGTATGAAAGTAGGGCCCTTCACAAGACATGCAGACAGGTGCTGCATGGTTGTCGTCAGTTCGTGTCTTGAGACGTACCGTTAATTCGGGTAACGAACGCAACCCTTGCCCTGTGTTTTAAATGTCACGGGGGACTGCCCGAGATAATTGGGAGGAAGGCGAGGATGACGCCAAATCAGCATGGCCCTTTGATGACCTGGGCCGCACACGTGGTACAATGGCCGGTACAATGCGCTTCGATGCCGCAAGGCGGAGATTAATCGCACCAAAACCGGTCTCAGTTCGGATTGAGGTCTGAAACCCGACCTCATGAAGCTGGAATCGCTAGTAATCGCCAATCAGCTACGTGGCGATGAATACGTTCCTGAGTCTTGTACTCACCGCCCGTCAAGCCAAGCGAGCTGGGGATAGCCGAAGTTCCTCGCAAGAGGGCCTAAGCTAGATTCAGTAAGAGGGGCTAAGTCGTAACAAGGCACGGGTAGCGGAAGCTGCTCGTGGATCATTTTTTTAAAAATTTTGAATCCAGAATTTAGTAGTCGACTTGATTCGAAATCTTAAAATTTGAATTTTAAGTCAGAAGCGTTTTGAGGGAATCGCCTGAAATTCTCCTTATTCGAAACAACTTTAAGAAACTAATACAAAAAACACTTGCCTTTGATTGACAATTATCTTCTGGAATAATATTATAACATGTTACGCCGGCAGTTGTCGTCAATGCTGGTTGATAAATGGCTGGTTGAGCGCTAAAGCATCTACTTCACGCAAGGAGTTAGAACTGGATCTTGCCAAGATCCGTCTGCCAACTGCCCGGCATCGAACTGATAATCAAGCTGTTCAGCGAACGCTGGGTGACTGGTCTAAGAGTGAGTTTGCCACCGCGACTGTCGGATTGGCCCAAGTGAATGTCCATGCTCACGGACTCTCTCGCCAGCGCCACGGCTCGTCTGCACCTTAGCAAAACGCCCACTGAGTTGAACTACTTCACCGACACGTCATCTGTAATCCTTTGGGGAGGTGCTAGCCCATCAGCAGGAGCACTTTTCTCTTGCTCATTTGTGACCTGAAACAGCATTGCCATAGTTCAATCCTGGCAGAACGCTGGACTACGGTCAGGCCAGAGGTTCGATGGTTCAAATCCATCGGGATCGCTATCTTTCCAAGTCGCATTCGTGCGACTTTTTTTACTTGAAAAATGTTAAAAAATTAAATATAATTATAATTGTATGGTACAATATTTTACCAAAGAAGGATTGCAGAAACTCAAAGACGAGCTGCATTATTTAAAAACAACAAAGAATAAAGAAATTGTTAAGCTTATTGCTGAAGCAGCTGCTTTCGGAGACTTAAAAGAAAACGCAGCTTATCACGATGCAAGAGATAAAATGTCTTTTTTGCGAATGAGAATTGCAGAATTGGAAGGCGCAATTAACGAAGCAGTGATTAAAGAAAAAGATGGGAGCGAATAAAATCCAGATTGGTTCTGAAATTGTAATTTTATTTGGTGGTGAAAAACAAAATTATCAAATTGTAGCTCCGAGCGAAGCAGAATTTTAAAAAATAAAATTTCTTATCAGTCTCCGTTGGGACAAGAATTTGATTGGGAAAAAAGCCGGCGAAGAGTTTAACTTTCAAGTTGGAACAAAAAGTGTAAAGTTAAAATATTAAAAATATCAAATAAAGATACGGGCCTGTGGTATAGTGGTAGCACACGTCATTTGCAATGACGAGATGGGAGTTCGATTCTCCCAGGTCCACAATATAATTTTATTTTTTCAATATGCAAAAACAAAAAATATTTTTCATAATAATTTTACAGTTTTGAGCTTAGTGGCTTTTCAGATTCCGATTTCAAAAATTATCGGCTCAAGCCAATCATTTACTTTGTTTGAGTTGATGGCGCCGATTGGCGGAATGTTTTTGGGACCTTTATTCGGAGCGTTGTCAGCATTTTTTGTACGCTGATAAATATAATTTTATTCAGACAAAGTTTGGATTGCCGATTTTAATTAGATTTTTGCCGCCAATGTTAGCTGCGGCTTATTTTGGATTAAAAACCAAGAAAATAGCTATGATTTTTCCTATTTGCATTATTTTATTTTTGTTAAACCCAATTGGCAGGCAGGCGTGGCTTTATCCTTTGATTTGGCTAATTCCTTTTGTGGCAACTTTCGGAAAGAAGCGATTGATTTTAAATAGTTTGGGCGCAACATTTACTGCCCATGCGGTTGGTTCGACAATTTTCCTTTATGCTTTTGGCTTAACTCCGGCAATTTGGTTAGCATTAATTCCAGTTGTATTTATTGAAAGGGGAATTTTTACTGCAGGTATTTGGCTAAGCTATTTAGCAATGAACACGGTTTTAGACAAGCTTTCCAAAATTGAATTTGCAAAAGTTTTAGAACAGTTTGTAAACAAAGATTACGTTTTGTCGCTGAATTTTTAAACGCTAATATGCAAGTTAACGCCAATAAAAACCTCAATTTTTAAAGAGGGAGAAAACCTCGTAGATTTTATTGTGCGACATATTTCGGGACTGACGGAAAATTCTGTACTGGTGGTTACTTCAAAAATTGTCGCGTTGTCTGAAGGAGAACAGCGGTGATTGAAAATGAAAAAACAAAAGAAAATTTGATACGAAAAGAAAGCGATTTTGCAATTGAAACAAAATATGCCTGGCTGACAATAAAAGATGGGGTGGTGATGGCTTCTGCGGGAATTGATGAGTCAAATGCAAACGGAAAATTAATACTTTTACCTAGAGACAGCTATAAGTCAGCTGATTTTTGCGAAAAATTTTGCAGAAAAAATATAAAATAAAAAATCTTGGGAATTTTAATTACAGACAGCAGAACAATACCTTTGAGGGCAGGAATTATCGGTATGGCATTAGGATACGCAGGATTTAAAGGAATAAAAGATTACAGAAAGGAAAACGGATATTTTTGGCAGGAAATTTCATTTTTCGAGAACAGATATCGCAGACAGTTAGCGGCCGCGGCTGTTTTGCGATGGGCGAGGGAAATGAGCAACAGCCATTGGCAATAATTAAAAATGCTCCAATAGAATTTTGCGAAAAAGTTTCGCGAAAAGAATTATATATTGACCCGAAAGAAGATATGTACCGCCCGCTTCTTTCGCGATTACCCCAAAAATAAAAATCTTATGCAAGAAAAATTTTCAGCAGAAGAGAATTTAGAGGATGAAAAAGCCACAAGAAGAAAAGTTTTGCAGGAAATGAAAGATTTAGCCTACGGAGAAGCTCCGGAACCCGCAGAAGATTGGGACATAATTTGGGTTATATCCGGTCCGCCATAGACATCAGGAAGATTTTAAAGATGGTTCAAAAGAGGTGGTGTTGTTAAGGATGATAAAATTGCCAGTAAGATGTCGCAAATAGAAGAAACGAAAGTAGAGAAAGAATGGAAACTGGTTTGAAAATTGCACGCGAAGTAACTGCTAAAAGATTAGGGAAGAGACCAGAAGATGTGGCAACTGAAGATATTTTAGCTAGTGGCCCGAATATTTATTGGAATGCAACTAATTGGGCAAATGACAATATGAGAGAGGCTGTGGCCGAAGGATTTTTTGAAAAAAAATATAAATTTCCTAGGTAAAAGATTATTGTTTCACCGAATGTTGATATAAAACATACCGGAGACCAATTTGGAGAATTTCCGGAAGAGCTGGTCCAAGAAAGCAGAAAAATAGTTTTTGTAAGCGATATTTATCATTTGCCGAGAGTTATTAGGTATCTAGACACAGACTATAACAAAATCCCAGCAGAGAAAGTTGTAATTTATCCTTCTCAGGCCAAGAAGGTTCCTGTTGGTAAAGCTCTAGGAGAAACAAAAAAGATTCCAAAATATATAAAATCAGGGATTTTACCTAAAAAGGATTCTAAATAAATTTAAAAAAGAAGACCGAGTTTATGGCTCGGTTTTTTGTTTGACAAAGGAATGATTAGGAATAATATAAAAATAAGTTAAATAAACGAGTTCATTTACAGAAAGGCGGTGTCGTATGGCTAAGTCTGCCGAAGAGACCGGATTGGTCGAAGTGGCTGAAGCGGTTGTGTACGAAGGGAAAGTTGCTCGGATAGGCAGTAAAGTTAAATTGCTGTCGCCTCGTCTTCGGGGGATAAAAAGAAAGGGTTACGACTCGTTGCGAGTTTGGCTGGGCGGCGACGGGCCGTTTGCGGTCACTGAGATAGTAGGGGCACGCATGCTCTATTTCGGCGAACCGCCGGGGGTCGTGGCTTCGATGTTTGTGCTCGTGGACCCGTGCGAGTCCTGCAAAAAGCGCAAAAGATGCGCATTAGCCGGAGCTACGCACATTTTACCGCCTGGCGCGTGAGACCAGCTAGCCTCAATTTTTTCTGCCCCTTTTCGCTTTGCGCGGATCGGGGTTTTTTTTAGACTCTTGACAATAATCTCGTTTTGGTATAAGGTGTTTGTAGTACACTGGCGGATCTGAAGTTCTGCATTGTGCGGAGCAAAGACGAGCCAAACAATTAGGAGGGTTGTAAAAATGCGAATGGGTGAGTTTTTGGTCGACTTGACGCAGAGGATGCAGGCCGTTGACGTGATTTCGGAAGAGGCCAAGAAGCAGGGACCGGACGGTTTGCCCGAGGACGGCGAGAAGGTCGATTTGCCCATCGACCTCAGGAAAATGTATGTAGTTCTGGGTCTCATGGGCGATGAGTGGAACGCGTCTCGTGACGCGAACCTCGAACGCCTCATGAAGGTGCTCCGAGCGAAGACGGCTGAGCTCAGTGATGAGGACAAGGCCTTCATGCGCGAGACCAACATGAGGCGCAATTATATCGAGCTGGTCAGGGTCCTCTTCTGGCGAGGCGTCAGGGATGAGTTCCCCGCGGCCCAGGACGGCACCGTCGCGTTGCGCGCGGGCTGGAAGGTCACCATCAAGGACGACGAGCCCCAAGTCGAGCTCATCAGCATCATCGGCCCGCTGCCGGGTCCGCTTTCTGGTCTGTTTCGAGGCTAGCTTTACGCGGGCGTAACACCAGCATGCTCTCGGTCCATCGCGTATGGATGGATCGAGGGCTTTTTTTATTTAAGAAAATATAGTATTATTTTTGTATGAGTTTATCTATTGGAATTGTGGGTTTGCCGAATGTTGGTAAATCTACATTATTTAAAACTTTAACTAAAAAGCAGGTTTTGATTGCGAATTATCCGTTTGCAACAATTGACCCTAATGTCGGGGTTGTTTTGGTTCCGGATGAAAGAGTTGATAAACTAGCCGAATTGTCAAAATCCGCAAAAAAAATTTATGCCACGGTTGATTTTGTGGATATTGCCGGATTGGTAAAAGGCGCAAGCCAAGGGGAAGGTTTGGGAAATAAATTTTTGTCTCATATAAGGGAAGTTGATGCTGTTTTGTATGTTTTACGCGCGTTCAATCAAAAAATACCACACAAATAATCAAGATATCGCTTTTGTAGAAATTCTCCAACTCTTTAAAATATTTCGTATCTGTAAGATAACCTATAGTTGTGTTTTTAATTTTAAACTTTAATCCGTAAGTTTCTACCGGATGAATATGCCTCATAGATGTATAAAATTCAAAACTGCCTAACTGATACGTTTCATTTTCTTTTATTATTTCTATTTTTTCGGGAAAGGTTTTTGTATACCTTAAAATTACAGCATCATCTTCAATTGCATCCTCTGGGCAAAACACAATTCCCTTTTTTTTAAAGCCGCCTTCAGTCATTGCCTCAATCATTACATTGATATCCCCCGAATGGTCGAGGTGGCGGTGCGTAAGAATTATTCCGTCTAACTTTGCGGGGTCCAATTTCGGCTTGCTCGCAGCACAGCGCACAATGCTTCCGGGGCCCGGATCAATCAATACGTTTGTACCTTTATAAGAAACCCAAATACCGCCTGAAGCGCGCAGCTGCTTAATCATTACAAAACGCGCTCCCGCTGTCCCCAGAAACTTTACGAAATCGCTGCCTTCCTCAATTTTTGACTTTTTGCTTTTAACTTTTAAGTTTACTCTAACCATATCCGCCTAAGTTCCTTGTTTATTTCATGCATCTGGGTAAATGTAAGCTCTGGCTTAAATGAATCCTGCTTCTCTACTTTATTTTTCTTCTCATATTTAAAGAATTCTTCGGCGCTGAAAACCCTTGCCCCGCATGCCCTGGTAAAGAACTTTATCTCTTTGTCTTCAGATACAACCACGATATTTTTGGCATTTCCCGATTCACTGACTATCTTTTTGATTCTTTCATCAGCCGATTCTTTTCTGGAAAAAAGCACTTCAATATCCTCATCATAGCCCGGATACCGGCAATCCTCGTAACCGTCAAACACCACGATAATTTTATTCTTCCTGCTTCCGCAAAGCTTGTTTCTGCTGATGAATTCAAGAAGTAATATGCGCGAATCGCGCGTATTCTTAGCTGTGAGGCGACAAAAAAGTGGATGTTTGATGATGTTGTATCCGTCTATGACGTATTGTAAAGACATAAACCAGCCCTCCGATTATGCCGGTAATCAAAATAAAAGCAAAATTTATAAGAGACATGGAAAAGGCCAAATCTTTAGTTACTCCTGCCTTGGCAAAAAAGAATACAGTCATTGCATCTCGTAAACCCAGACCTCCTATTGAAATAGGCAATAACGTAACGGCTCCGATTATGGGTATAAAAACAAAGAAATAGATGAGGTTCACCTTTAACCCCAGTGATTTAGAAATAGCGAAGAATGTCAATGGCCCCACAGCCTGTATGACAATAGAAAGGATTACATTATGAAGTATTACTTTCTTATGGCTCCTAAAGACATGAATTTCCTGGTGCAGACTCCTTATCAGTTCCCTGATTTTTCCGGAATTAGGAGATTGCAACAATTTATTTATTTTTGTATATATTGCTTCATTAAATAGCACTAACAAAATTACAATCAATATACCGATTATTATTAAGAACGGTAGCGTTATGCTGGCATCATTAATAAGCCACCAGCCAAGTGATAAAGAGGCTAAAGCCAATAATACAAGGCCCACATAACCGCTTAGCCTGTCAAGAAAAACAGTGGCAATTACTTCTTTAACGCACTTTGTATGCGTAGCTAAGTCTATGCTACGCATGAGGTCTCCTCCGATGGTAGAAGGAAGAAATAAATTGAAGAAAATCGCACCTGAATATGAGATGGTTACTCTCTTTAAGGGCAGAAAAATCTTAACGGCTTTAAGCAGCATTGACCAGCGAAACAAACATAATATATAACTTAGAAGAAAGATTAAAAACGCCGCCAGCAAAATCGGCTTATTTGCATGTTTTACTATTTCAAGCATGCTTTTTTCATCTACCTGTTTGAACAAAAAAACCAGCAAAATAATACTTATGCTGATTCTTAAGAAAATTGAAGCTATTTTCTTAACGATTTGCATATTATAGGGCCTTTCCGGTTAATCTCTTATAACCTTCCAGGTACTTTTGGGTAGTGCGCTCTATAATCTCTTTGGGAAGCAGTGGTGCGGGAGGCGTCTTGTCCCAGCCCAGGCTTTCCAGATAATCCCTGACAAACTGCTTGTCAAAACTTGGCTGAGGCTTGCCGCGCACGTATTGGTCTTTCGGCCAGAAGCGCGAAGAATCGGGGGTAAGGACTTCATCAATAAGGATTATTTTGTTTTTGTGTATACCGAATTCAAATTTTGTATCAGCGATGATTATTCCCCGGGAAAGAGCATATTCGCCGGCCTTGCGGTAAATTTCAATGCTAACGGATCGTATCTTATCAGAATTTTCTTTACCGATCAAATCCTCCACGTGTTCCTGATTGATATTAACATCGTGGCCCACATCGGCCTTTGTAGAAGGCGTAAATATAATCTGAGGTAGTTTATCGGATTCCAGGAGTCCGGATGGCAATTTAATCCCGCAAACAGATTGTTTTTCTTTGTATTCTTTCCAGCCAGAACCGGATAGATATCCTCTTACCACGCATTCTACTGGCAATGGCTTAGTTTTTAAAACCAGCATGGAACGGCCGGCAATATCTTTTTTGTATTTTTTTAATTCTCCGGGGTATTTATTTATATCGCAGGTTATCAGGTGGTTTGGTAAGACGTCCTTGATAAAATCAAACCAAAAACAGGAAAGTTTGGTTAACACCTCTCCCTTGTAAGGTATCCCGCAAGGCAAGACTACATCAAAACAGGAAATCCTGTCAGTTGAAATAATAAGAAGCTCATCTCCCAGGTCGTAAACATCCCGGACTTTGCCGCGCCGCAACAATTTCAGATCTTTAAAATCCGTGTTCAAAAGGACATCATTCATCTGATTTCAGGCGATCGGCCAATGCTTCGTATTCGTGCCACAATTCTTTCGGCAAGTCTTTTTTAAATTGTTTGAAGAATCTCTTTATTCCCTTTAACTCTTCAGCCCAATCGCTCTTATGCACCTGAAGAAGTTTTTCCAAAGCGCCTGTTGATAATTCTATGCCTGTCATATCTATATCCGAAGCTGCCGGAATATAACCAATAGGTGTTTTAGCAGCCCCTACCTTATTGTTACAACGATCCAGTATCCATTCTAAGACCCGCAGGTTCTCTCTAAACCCCGGCCACAGGAATCTTCCCTTTTCATCGGTACGAAACCAGTTAACGTGAAAAATTTTAGGTGCCTTGGCCATTTTCTTGCCCATCTCCAGCCAATGCCTGAAATATTCCGCCATATTATAACCGCAGAATGGAAGCATTGCCATGGGGTCACGCCGCACTTCTCCTAATTCGCCTACCTGTGCAGCAGTACGCTCTGATGCCATAGTCGCTCCCACAAATACGCCGTGCTGCCAGTTAAATGCTTCATAAACCAGAGGCGCTAAATGCTTACGCCTGCCCCCGAATACTATCGCTGATATAGGAACTCCATGATGCTGATCCAACCTGAATGACGCAGAAGGACAATTAACAATAGGAGCTGTAAACCTGCTATTAGGATGCGCGCCTAAAACCGGCTTGCCATAAGCATCAACTGTGCCTGGCTTCCAGTGCTTACCTTGCCAATCAATACCGCTGCCAGGAACAGGGCCATCTGCCCCTTCCCACCAAACAGTCCCATCAGGTTTTAAGAGGACATTGGTATATATGGTATTTTTCTTAACGGTTTCTACCATATTGGGGTTGGTCTTAGAATTTGTCCCGGGAGCTACGCCAAAGAATCCGGTCTCAGGATTAATCGCCCAGAGGGAACCGTCGGAATCAATGCGCATCCAGGAAATATCATCTCCCACAGTCCATATTCGATAACCTTTTCTTTTTAATCCTTCAGGAGGAACAAGCATGGCTAGGTTTGTTTTACCGCAGGCACTGGGAAACGCAGCGGCAATATATTCAACATGGCCGTTAGGCTCTTCTATGCCCATAATCAGCATATGCTCTGCGAACCACTTTTCTTTCTTCGCGATAAAACTTGCAATGCGTAGCGACAGGCATTTTTTGCCCAGCAAAACATTGCCGCCGTAACCAGAACCCACGCTCCAGATAGTGTTATCTTCCGGAAAATGCAAAATCAACCTTTTATTAATATCCAACTGCGCTTTGGAATGCAGGCACCTGGTAAAATTATCCTCTTCTTTTTCCAGTTGGCCAAGTACAGATTCTCCCACCCTGGTCATAATAAGCATATTTAGTACAACGTAGCGTGAATCAGTCAACTCTACGCCGATTTTACTAAACGGCGAGCCTACCGGCCCCATGGAAAAAGGAATAACATACATGGTCCTGCCGCGCATGGCGCCCTTAAAAATCGCTTTCGCTTTACCGTAGGCCGTGCGAGGAGGCATCCAGTTATTATTTGGCCCTGCTTCATGCTTTTTCTTTGTGCAAATAAAGGTAAGATGCTCTGTGCGCGCAACATCGTCAATTGCTGTGCGATGCAGGAAACAACCCGGCAACATACTCTGATTTAATTGTATAATCTCTCCCGTATACATCGCTTCTTTTTCCAAAACGCGTTTCTGTTCTTCTGAACCATCAATCCAGACTATGTTGTCAGGTTCGCACATCCGGGCCATTTTTTTGACCCAAAGATTGAGTTTTTTGTTATGGGTAGGGATCTTTTTCATTGTTATTTACTTTTTCCTGTAATATGCCTGTATGCAGAATCAGCTGCTGTTGCTGCATCGCCGCAGGCAGTAATTACCTGATACAGGCTTTTTTTACGGCAGTCTCCGGCAGCAAATATACCATCTTGCGAAGCAGCCATAAATTCATCAGTAATAATAAAGCCGGCATCATCTAGCTTTAATTTATTTTGCAAAAATAGCGTCTCCGGCTCATAGCCGACAAATACAAATACTCCGTCACAGGCAATGGCTTTCTCTTGAGAAGATACAACGTCTTTTACTCTTATTGATTCTACCTTGTGGGAGCCGGTTATTTCGGTTGCCACGCTGTTTAACTGAAAATTAATTTTCTCATTTTTCTTAAGCCGTTCCTGCAAGATAGCTGAAGCGCGCAATTCATTCCTTCTATGTATAATAGTAACCTGTTTTGCAAACCTGGTTAAATATAGCGCCTCTTCCGCAACAGCATTTCCTCCTCCTACCACAACTACGTTTTTTTCTTTAAAAAACGGGGCATCGCAGGTGGCACAATAAGAGACCCCCCTTCCAATCAACCTGTCTTCGCCAGCCACTCCCAGCTTTCTTGGCCGGGCACCGGTGGCAATAATGATTGCATCGGCAGCATAAGTCTCGCGGCTCGTCTTAATTGATTTTTGTTTACAATCAATATCTAAAACTTCTTCCAGCCGGATTTCTACCCCCACATTCTTTACCTGCCCTTCCATCCTCTTTATCAGCCCTTCTGTAGAAGTATTATCTATAAAACCCGGGAAATTTTCAATGCTATCGGTTAGTAAAATCCTCCCGCCCACTGACATCTTTTCTAATACAAGAGTGCGTAACCTGGACCTGCCTGCATACAGCGCAGCAGTTAATCCGGCAGGCCCTCCTCCGATTATAATCAAATCATACATAAGCTATCTTTCTATACAAATCTTCAGCAAGATAGGAACTACGCACTTTGGGCCCTGAAAAAACAGCCTTAAACCCCAAGTCCAATCCAATTTGCCTGTATTTATGGAATTGCGCGATACTGATAAATTCCTTAACCGGGTAATGATCAGGCGAAGGCGCCAAATATTGCCCTAATGTCAGCACATCACAATTATGCTCTCTTAAATCTCTCATCGCTTCCCTAACCTCATCCTCAGTTTCTCCTAACCCCAGCATCAGCGAAGATTTAGTAACAATCCCCGGATTTAACTGTTTTGCCTTTTTTAATATTACCAAAGAAATACCGTAATCTGCTTTTGGCCTTAATTCGCCATAAAGCCTTTTTACTGTTTCGATATTATGCGCTAAAACTTGGGGGCTAGCTTTGACTACCTTTTCTAAACTTAATATTTTACCACAAAAATCCGGGATTAAAACCTCTACTTTAATATTTTTGTCAAGTGCCTGTATTAATTCTATTGTTTTGGCAAATATTTTTGCTCCGCCATCATCTAAATCATCCCTGGTAACGGAAGTAATTACAACATACTCTAATCCCAGCATCTTTACGGCATTGCTAATCAGGGAAGGTTCTTGGGGACAGTTTAGCTTCGGTTTAAGAACCGTCCCTGTTTTGGATATATTGCAAAATCTGCAGTTTCTGGTGCAGACATTTCCCAAAATCATGAAAGTGGCCCTTTTATTTTTAAAACATTCTGTGATGTTCGGGCACTTTGCCTGACTGCAAACAGTATTTATCCCGGATTCAATGAACATGCGCGATAGCCCTAAGGCTTCATTACCGGGTATTTCCTGTTTAAACCAAGCAGGTAATCTGTTTATCATTTATGCATCCCTTTGAAATTGCGGATTGAGCGGTCGTATGTTTTTTCTGCATCCGGCGGGAAAAAGCAAGCGGGTAGCTCTTTATTTTTGCGGTGATAAGCAATACATTCACAACATATGCCTTTACGCAAGCAGCCATTATAGCTACAATTGCAGTTTTCCAGGTTCGGTTTCTGATTTGGGCAGTTTTTCATTATGGGCCTTTTGTTTTAATCCTTCTATGGCTTTTCTAATTTTAAATTTCTCTAAAAAAGAGGCATAATCTATGATAAGTTTTCCGTTTAAATGATCAATTTCATGCTGGAAGACACAAGAAAGTAAACCCTCTGCTTCCAATTCGACTTCTTTACCAAAATCATCCCAAGCCTCTACCCAGATTTTCTTCGCTCGCCTTACTTTTATGGATACACCCGGCACGCTAAGACAGCCTTCTTCCATCGTCCAAGAACCCTGCTTTTTTATAATTTTAGGATTTAACAGTTTATACAGCCCTTGGCCTATATCGATTACAATCATGGACTCATTAATGCCTATCTGAGGCGCTGCTAATCCTATTCCGGACGAATCATACATAATCCTTGCCATGGAACTTAATATGTCGCGGTGTGACTGGGAAATTTGGCTTACGCGCTTTGCCTTTTTTCTTAAAATACTTTCCGGAAACGTTTTAATTTTTAATTCGGTTTCGCTCATCGACTTTGATTATTTTGGAATTTAACCTCTCTGCCTCTTTTTCGTCAGCCAAAACATACGAGACAATTACCACTTCATCTCCCACGCAGGCACCCCTTGCAGCCGGGCCGTTTAAACAAATTACACCGCTTGTGGCCTTTCCCTTGATGACGTAAGTTTCCAGGCGATGGCCGTTATTCAAATTCAACACCTCTACTTTTTCGCCTTCAATAAGATCTGCAGCCTCCATTAACTTCTCATCAACAGTAATGCTTCCTTCGTAATACAGGTTTGCCTCTGTAACGCGGCAACGGTGAATCTTGGATTTTAAAATAGTCCGTAACATGCGTTTCTCCTTATTTATGTTTTATTAAGTGAAATGCCTGACGTGCAATCATCAATTCTTCATTCGTAGGGATCACTAAAACCCGCGGCGCTTTTTTAAAATGTGAAAAAATCCCCTTGCAGATTCTTTCCCTGATTGTTTTTTGATTTTCTCCTATCCCGGCGGTAAAGACAAGCGCATCGCAACCGTTCATAATACAAGTATATGCCCCGATGTATTTCTTTATGCGGTAGACAAAAATGTTTACTGCCAATTTTGCGCGTTTATCACCCAGCCCATCCTTGCTTTCCAACGTACGCATATCATTGCTTATCCCCGAAATGCCTTTAAGCCCGCTTGCTTTGTTTAAAATATTATCTATCTGGCCAAGGTTAAGCTTTTGCCTGTGCATGATATAAGTTACCAATGCAGGGTCTATATCGCCGCAGCGCGTTCCCATAACCAGGCCTTCAAGAGGAGTAAAGCCCATACTGGTATCCACAGATTTTCCTTTATCTACTGCGGTTATACTACAGCCATTACCTAAATGGCAGGTGATTATTTTTAGTTTATTCAGCGGCTTTTTTAAAATTCTGGCTGCTTCTCTGGCTACATATTCGTGGCTGGTGCCGTGGAAGCCGTATTTCCTTATGCCGTATTTAATATAATATTCGTAAGGCAAGCCGTAAATATAGGCGTAATCAGGCAATGTCTGGTGAAATGCAGTATCAAATATGGCAATTTGCTTTGCGCCGGGCAATAACTTCTTACAGGCGAGAATTCCTTCCAGGTTTGCCGGATTATGCAATGGCGCAATTTCACAACACTCTTTTATCTTACGTATTACCGCTGCATCGATTACAACCGGTTTCTCAAATTGTTCTCCACCGTGTACTACCCTGTGCCCGACTGCCTCAACCGAATGGATATCTGATAAAATTGTCTTTAACCCGGTATAGTGATCGTGTATTTTAGAGCCTTTTTCTCCGATATGCTCAATCAAGCCTTTTTTCAAGAGTCTCGCTTTCGGCATATCAAAAAGCTTGTATTTGATAGAAGAACTCCCGCTATTAATCACTAGTATTTTCATAGATTTTATTTTGTCTTTTACTTTTTACTTTTGGCTTTTTACTTTTAACTTTTTATTGCGCTCTTATAGCCGTTACTGCCGCGCAATCCACCACATCTTCTACGGAACAGCCGCGCGAAAGATCGCTTGCAGGTTTTTTCAAACCTAAGAATAAAGGACCTAATGCCCTGGCTTTTGCCAGCCGCTCTACCAACTTATAACCGATATTACCCGCCTCTAAATTAGGGAATATTAAAACATTGGCCTTACCTACCAGGGGGCTATCCGGATACTTAATTTTAGCCACTTCCGGGACTATTGCCGCATCTACCTGCATTTCTCCGTCCACCAATAGATCTGGGTCCATCTCTTTAAGCAAGTCTATGGCTTCGGATATTTTACCAATCGATTTACCCTTGGCAGATCCTTTTGTTGAATAACTTAGCAATGCCACGCGGGGAGAAAGATTTAAAACCTTAGCTGCAAACTCAGCTGCGGATAAAGCAATACAAGCCAGCTGCCGCGAATTAGGATCGGGGATTATACCGCAGTCTGCAAAAACAAATGTGCCATCCTGCCCGTATTCGCAATCCGGGACAACCATAATAAAACAACTGGAGATAATCGTAATCCTCTCATCCACGCCCAAACAGCGTATGGCAGCCCTTGCCATATCAGGGGTGGTGTGGCTTGCGCCGGCAACTAAGCCATCTATTTTTCCTTCGCTGGTCATCATGGCGGCATAATAAAGCGTATCGGAAAATAATTTCCTTACTTCCTCCAGGCTCATGTCTTTTGCTTTATACGTATCATAGAATTTTTCAATGTATATTTCTTTCTGCCGGGAATCAACTTTTTCCGGGGTAAGAAGCAATGCTTTTGCAATGCCTTCCTTTTCAATAATACCGGCTGCTTCAACAACCCGGGCATCATTATATTCAGGCAGGACAATTGTTTTTTGTTTGTCTCTGGCATGAGACCTGATTTTTGCAATCGTATCCATATTAAATTCCTTTCCCCGCCACTAAATTAATTCTTAGGCGGGATCCCGCAAGAAGCATATAATTATGCGCGGGACAATATTCTATCTAAATCTACATTAAACTTTATTAATTTAACCACAGCCTTAATCTTCTCTTCATCAATAGGCCTGATTTTTACAGTCAGGTCATGTACCAAAGAAGCCACCGTATAAGTATCGGTTTTTGCTAACAAAACGGGAATATTTGCCTTACTTAACAAATCCATCAACGGCTTTTCGGGAGTAATCCCTCCTGATAAGATTACGCCTGAAACTTTCAAGCATGTTTTATCGGTATCCTTATAGCAGCTTAAGACCGTCATGATTATATCTTCCCTATCGCCGGGAGTAATCATCAGCACGTCGTCGGAAATATATTTTACTGCATCACGGGGCGCCATTGCACCGATTAATACCTGTGATACCAAATTCTCTACGTATTCTTTGCCGCAGAGCAGTTCAAAATTAGTCTCTTCTAAGATCTGTTCAATAGTAGGCTTGGCCAGCATAGGCTCGTAAGGAATAACACCTAAGACATTAATCCCTTTTCTTTCTAAGCCTTTTTTAACCAGGCGGCTTATTTTGAATAATTTATCAGGCAGGACTTTATTTATAATTACGCCCAATACTTTAACGCCTTCTCTTTCAAATAGCGCTTTATTTAAAACTATTTCATCTATGGGCCTGCCTATGCCTCCCGAAGAAATTATAATAACTTTTGAACCCAGAAGCCTTGCCACAGCGGCGTTGGAATGGTCAAATACAGAACCTACCCCGGCATGTCCCGTACCTTCTATAACGACTAAATCCTGATGCCTGGCGACTCTGTGAAATGAGTCCTGGATTTGCTTAGAGATTGCCTTCCTGTCAGGTTTACCGATGTATTTTTCCGTAAACCCCTTTTCTACTGCAATAGGGCTCATATCCTTAAGCCCGCATTTAATCCCGCATACCTCTTCGATTAATAGAGAATCTTCATCAATCTTCAGGCCATCTTCTTCAAGATACCTCTGGCCTATCGGCTTAATAAAGGCGACTCTTTTAAACCTTTTCTGGAAATTGCAAATCAACCCCAAAGAAACAGTAGTCTTTCCGTCGTTCTGTTTGGTGGCTGCGATAAAGATCTTTTTCATTAAAGGTTTTCTTCAATCTTGCGTTTCAAATCTGCCTTAGTTAAGACGCCTACTATTTGGTCCATGATTTTACCGTTTTTAAAGAAAACCAGCGTAGGGATGGACATCACGCCGTAAGTAGTGGCAGTTTTTGAGTTTTCATCTACGTCGAGCTTGCCGATTTTGATTTTGTTTTGAAATTCTTTTGCCAATTCTTCGACAACAGGTGTAATCATTTTGCATGGGCCACACCAGTTAGCCCAAAAATCCACCAAAACAGGAAGGCTTGATTCCAGGACCTCTTTCTTAAAATTACTGTCTGTAAAGTGAGTTATGCTCATGTCGTGTTCTCTTGTTAAAGGGTTAATAATTTTTGGCGAGAGAAGCTATAAATTATCACAAAGAAGAGAGATTTGCAAGAGAATTTGTGGAAATTATGGGACTTTTGTGGTATACTTTATATTGCCGATAAAGGTAAACTGTCCGAAAGGATAGGGCACAAAATTATAGGACCTAAACCCCGGGGTCCCGGGGCATGGTAGCCAATTGCCAAAGCGAACGAAGCTAGGGCGGCCAAAACGAAGCCCTCGTTCCTTTATCGGCCTTTCTTAATCCCGACAATCGTTGGGATTTTTTATTAAATAAATTGCTTATTCCCGGATTGGCGTGAGAAATACCCTCCGGTTAAAGCATCAATGGAAGCTGTAAGTTCTCTTAGCCTCAGTTCTTTTTCCAGCCGTTTCTTTCTATCCTCAATGGATATATTATCTAAATCCATCTTGATCCTCAGCCGCTCAAAATAAATTTTTGTTACCTGGTCTAAAATATCGTTACGAAGCTCTACCATTAATTTGGAACGCACATCAATGGAAGTCTGGTCATTATTCCAGATTAGTTCACCCAAATTCCAGGTTAAAGCTAGACGCCAGGCAACACAATCGTTTCCTTTACGCAATGTATCATCGTCACTCTTTGTGCTTGAACCAGTCTCCCAATGCCAAAGGTCAGTAACATTTCTATCAAAATCTACGCTTACTTGCGGCAATAAGGCTTTCCTTGCTGCAGAGTCTCTCCATCGCTTTATTTTTTCCGGGGCAACTTCGGCATATTCAACCGCGGCTTTTTGAACATCTTCAATACGCGGTTCATTTTTATAATATATCGAAACGATGTTTTGGCCGTCGCGGGACACAAAATTAGGTTTTGACTTAAATAAGCCGTTGTCGCAAGCTGCATATATATTGTTTAGGCTATCCATGGCAATATAGTTTATTTTCTTTGCCGTAAGGCGTAGCGACACCTCTTCCCAGCGTGCATTTCCATATTCAAATATCCCCGATTTGGTAACTGCCGCAAGCCCAGAAACAGGCGAGATCGCTAAAAAACTGACCTCTTTATCAAGCAACCCAGAGTTACTAATAGTCTCCCAGTTACACCCTTGATTACTGCTTTTTAAAATCCCTCTTGAAGTAGCCAGATAAAGATTATTTACATTGTTAGGATCCGCGCAGATATATCTTATTACATAAAACTGATCTAAAGCATCTTCATTTTCCGATCCTTCCTGATCAAAAGAATTTTCAGGGACAGCCGCAACAAAAAGCCTTTCCCAATTACCTAAGGCGGTAGTGCCTTTAAATATGCCTTTATCACAAGCAACAAATAAATACTGGGGGTTTTTTCTACAATAAGCAATTGCAAATATGCGGCAGCTACCCAGCTGTGCTGTTTCTTTATGCCAACTGCGGCCTTTATCCCGGCTTACAAAAAGCCCTGCTTTTGTACCTAAAAAAATTGCCGTAGGTAGAGCTGCTAACGAGGTACACTGCTTTTCCAGATTATTTTTACCCTGGAAAATCTTTTTCCAATGCTCGCCTTTATCGAAAGATGCGAAAAGCCCGTTACCGGTAGCAGCATATAGAGAATTTTTATCCTCTACCGCAAATTCCAGAGAATTTATCTCATTGTTTTCCCCGGAAATATTCATTAAGACCCGAAAACCCATGCTGCCTTCTTCAATCTTTATAACTGAACTGCCTACACCAGCGTAGATACATTGCGGCGTATCCGAATCAACCAAGACTGTTGTAAAATTTACATTGCCTTTCCCTAAATCTTGCCAGGAAGCTTCTTGCGCAAATAATCCGGTTGCGATAAATAAAACAATTAAAGCTGTTAACCACAAAACCAAAATCTCTTTTTTCATTTTGCCACCTCCTACTCTAATTGACGTAAGGCTAGGCAAAATCTAACAAAGATTTTATAAAAAAAGAGCCTAAATTGTGTTTGCCAATTTAAGCTCTCCGACATATCTAAACGCAACTGCTGTTATTCTTTTAGCGGATTATCCAAATTTAAAAGTTCGTCTTTAAGTTTTTTATACTCATCGGGGTCAAGCTGTGCATAAATTTCCTGCGCTGCCCTTAGGTTTTCCCTGGCCTTATTTTTCTGGCCGCGTTTTTTAAAAAGCAACCCTAAATTGTTATACACAGAGGCTAATTCCAGTGGCGCTTTTATTCCTTTCCCGGCTCCCAGCGCCTGATTAAAAAACTTCTCGGCATCCTTTAAATTATCAATTTCCGCGTATAATTCTCCGATCATGTCATTATCGCTTATGATGCTGGGCAGGTTCCCTTGCGCCTCATCTATCTTTAAGCCCTTAAAATAACACTGCAAGGCCTTCTGGTATTCTTTTTCGTATAAATATATCTCGCCCAGATTAAAGTAGTTGTCGCTTAATTCGTTCTTTAGCTTAAGCCCTTGAAAGATATTTTGGCTTTTCTTATAAAATTCTTTTGCGCTGGCAAAATCTTCTTTGTTTACGAATACCAGGCCAATATCAAAAAAATCGCAAGCCAGATTATACCTGTAAGCCGGGATATTCTTTCTTTCCTGGTTTATTTGCGAGCTTTTAGTCAATAATTCCAGTGCTTTGTCGTAATCTTCTTTGTCAGTAAACCAGACTGCTAATCTCCTTAATGCTATTGCCTCATTCAATTTATCCTTATTAAGCCTACTTAAAACTATTGCCTTGTTATAAAATTCCTGCGCCTTCTGATATTCTCCCTGGCTGTGATATATTTTACCTATCCCGATATACGCAGAGGCAAGGCCTGCTTTCTTGTTATTTTTCTCGCAGTAAAAGGCATACTCAAAATAGCATTTCAGCGCCTCTTCAGGTTTACCCAGCCTTTGATACGTATCGGAAAGCATCATGTAAGCTTCCTGAAATGCGGGCTCCTTCTTTATAATCTCTTTACACCGTAAGACTACCTCCTGATTAGCTCCTTCCTGAAATAGATGCTGGGTTTTCGCAAATAAAAAATAGCTGTTGGGATTTAGGGTAGGTAATTTGACATAAGCAAAAACACTCAGCGAGATTATAGATACCGTTAATATAAAGGGAATTATGAGTTTTTTGAAAGTTAAGCGTGATTTTGATTCAGGTAATACCGGTTGAATATTTTTAGTTTTGAATAATGCAAAATTTGGGTCTCCGTACAAAAGATAATTTGTCCAGGGGATAGTTTCCTGGCCGTACTGCTTGATAAGGCGCAGGCGGCTTAAGCGTATGCTTTCCCCAACAGATCTTCCGGATATAAGATGCGTATAGAATTCTGCGGAAAAAGCCAGGCTTACAGTGTCTTCAATCTTACAAATCGCTCCTATGTAGTGCCTGACTCCCGAAAACAAGAATGCCGATGCGAGACTATAATTTTTTCTCTGGTAATCTTCATCGATTAAATCTGCGCGGGATTCGGCTGAATGGCAGGAATTGGAAAATATCAGTGACGGGAAAGCAGCAGTTGAACCCATGGCAAGGATATCCGAAGTGCTAAACTTACCGTCATTTAGAACCCAGCCGGTATTTTCCGGAGATCCATAATCGTATTCGCAATGCCCCGCGAAATGTACTATATCATAGTCACGCAAATTCTTTTTTACATATAGCTTGTCTATAGAAGTAGATTTAAAATCGATACTGATGTATTTACGCTTCTGGTCGAACTGCTTTCTTATGGACGTACCTTCCAGGTATGCTGATTTTAAGTCATTCGTAGGATTAGCCAATATCAGCATCTTAGGAACGCCTGAAGCGCTGCGGTATTGCGGCACGCTAACTTGTTCTTTTGTCCTGATTAGGCGGCCGAGATTAAACTGGAGGCAGAGAAAATTATTCCCGTCATAAAGCAGTTCCCAGGGAATATTCACCAATTCTTCATCAAGCGAGAGTATTAAATCCGAAATTTGCGCGTGCTTTAATCTTTCCTTTATGGGCCTGGTCAACAATTGATCCCACAAAAGCTGGCCTGTTTTTTGCAGGTTTTTTATTAAGCCGGGATTTGAATCGCATCCCTTACCGGCCTTATTCAGTATATTTACAACTTCCAGGCAGAGCTTATTTATTTCAGGTTGAGAAACCTCACACTGGCTATAATGCCTTAGAGTAGACACAAAGTCACACTTTTCAAACAGGCTCATCTTTAATGTCGAGTCCTGCTTTAATATCTCAAGCACTAAGGCATTCGAACTTTGCATCTTTTTTTACGTCAAGCCCTCATATCCAGTAATATCGTTGCCACTTTGTTTTCTACAGTGGATATTTCCACCGTATATTTGCCGATTGAGACATGCTCAAAAATAACCGTTCCGGAATCGGTAATATAGGATTCCAGCTCCAGCCCTTCTTTTATCAGCGCTACCCTTAAATCTTTAATGGTTTCCTGAGTTTGCTTTCGCCTGATTAGAATATTTAAATTAAAAACCTTGCCGCCTTTATTTTCTATCCTCGCTTCTACCCTGATATCCTTAAAATCCTTTAAGATGGTTACTTCGTCTTTGAAATCTTTTATAGAGCGGCTGCGAAGGATCGGCGCAGGCACCAATTCCAAACCCACAAGGACATCTCCGGTTGTATTAATCATTTCCAATAACTTTTCTTTCATACTTAAAATTATTTCCAGAACGCAAGATTCATCGCTAGAGACAAGCAAGCCTTTTATCCTCTTAAGTATCTCCTCGGGTACCTCTTTCATTTCTTTGCCTTCCAAGGTGAGGTTTAATGCCAATACCTCTGCACAGGCTTCACAGCTAATAAGGTGCTCTTTTATCAAATCAGCCTCTACCTCTGTTAATTTACCTTCCATAAAACAGGCTAAGGCCTCTTCATCCGGATGTTCGCTTGTACCATGGAAGCTCTCTGCTTTCCATCGCCTATAAACTAACTTAATCAGCTTCTCTGCTTTATCCTGCATATTATTCCTCTCCTAATATAATAGACGAAAAACACTCATGAATCTAACAGGAAACCTTTGGCTTTAAAACACTCCTTCAGCCGAAAAATTAGCCGTGATTTGCGCACGTCTACCGCCTGGCGTGAAATGTTCATTATGCGCCTGACTTCCTCAAGGCTTAAGCCCTGGTTTATATTAAGCTCTACAAAGAACTTGTCTTCATTATTTAATTTGGCAATACAGTCTTTTAAAAGTGCTAGCTTCTCTTTTTCGCTGAGCACTTCGTTGATGGAAGCAGCTCCGTCGACAAGCATTTCTTGGATGCTAGAGCCGTTATCTTGTTCTTCATCAATGGAAAGAACGTATTTTACCTTTCGCAAATGGTCAATCGTAAAATTAATTGTGACCTGGCGCAGCCAGCTGGCGAGGCTGCAGCCGTTTCTTGCCTTAAAGCTTTTTAATTTCCTGCAACCGTCATCAATTAAGGAACAGAAAATTTGCTGGAAAATATCGCTGACTTGATCCTGTGTCAATACAGCGCCTTTAGAATTTAGGACGTTATGGATATAACTGTATATAAGGCGGGAATACCTGGTCAAGAATTCATCCTGTGCCTGTTTGTCGCCTTTGACAAACTTCTGGACAAATTCCAGGTCGTTCATAGTTTAATTATATAACTAAATCAAAAGAAAATAAAGTAGAAAAAAGTCAAAAAAGGGACACCCTTCCGATTGAATTCAAGGGTGTCCCTGGCTAAGAGAGCTTTTCTTTAACTTCCTGCGGAATGGCCTTGGGCTTAAAATTCTTATCTATACAAACCAAAACTGTTTTTGCCAGGCAAATTGTTAATCTAGCCTGGTTTTTTATCTTATAATCAAAATTGATGCGCACGCCTGAAACATCGGCTATCCTGGTATCGATTTCCAGGATATCTCCATAACAAGCGGGTAACTTATAATCTATTTCCTGGCGGGCAACTGCAAAAAGCGTGCCGGATTTGGCAAGATCCTTTACTGATACTCCACGCTCTGCCAGATATTCGGTGCGGGCCTCCTCAAGGAATTTAAGGTAATTCGCATAATAGACAACCCCTCCGCAGTCGGTATGATGATAATAAATTTTTATTTTCATCTCAGGAGGGATTATTTATTGAAAGCTACGAGCGCCTTTTCGTTATTGCTGGTAGAAATTATTAGTTTTGCAGGGCATCCCCCAGCGCATACGCTTCCGTAAACCTGCTTGATGTCTAAATCCTCGGCAGCCAATTTTACGCTGATTAGCTTAAGGGCGCCGGGTTTATTTTCCAGTTCTATAATTATCACTTCGTTTTCTTTTAGCGATTTATAACCCTTCTTTTTCAATGCATCGGCAGCACGGACATTGTCTTCCGTAACCAGCATTATTTTTGCTTCATTGCCCACTGCATAACCTGCAACGCCGACAATATTAATGTCATGGTCCGCCAGCAACTTAGATATATCAGCCAGAATGCCTATATTATTTATTACTGTTACGGTTATTTCCTTGCCTAATTGAACTGACTTAATCATCTTAACCCTCCTTAATTTTCCCGCGCTTTGCGGTTGGAAAATTAATCCCGAGCAACAAGTTATTAGTGCCTGTTGCGAGGGATGCGATTAAATTGAGGAAAGAATAATTTTACTGATAAGGCAAAACTCCAGGTAATTAAAATTCACGGGCTTGACAATATAATCATAGACTCCCAATTGCATTGCCTGCTCGGCTATGTTTGTATCAGCCATGCCGGTAATTACTATAATACCGATTCCGCTTCCTATTTCTTTTATCTTCTTTAATGTCATAAGCCCGTCCATACCCGGCATATTGATATCCAAAAGCACTATGGCAGGATTTTCCTGTTTTATTTTTTCTAATGCCGCTTCGCCGCTATTGGCAACGCTGGTTTTAAAGCCCTTTTTGGTCAGGAAATCATTGAGCAGCGAACAAACCTCCGGCTCATCATCAGCTATTAAAATGCGTTTTTTCTCTTCGCTGAATTCCAGGTTTTCTTCCAGCAGCGAATTTACGATTTTTGAGATGGTAAGCACACCCCAGGATTTTCTCATAAGTCCGGTTGCGCCGTTCAGGCGTGCCTGCCTGTCTAATTCCGAATCCTCCAGTGCCGTAAGCATGATAATTTTGGTTTTGCTATCAAATTCCCTTATTCTTCTTAAAGTCTCTATTCCGTCTATTGTCTGCATCTTGATATCTAGCAATACCAGATCAAGCTTTTCTTTCTTTAATATTTCGATGCCTTCTTCCCCTCCGGGAGCGGTGATTATTTTATAGCCCCTTAGGGAAAAAAGTTCATAAAACATCTCTCTTATTTTTAATTCATCATCAACCAGCAGGATTTTCTTTTCCATACAGCTAGTTTCTCCTTATCTAAAGCCTTTCGGCCGGATACCCCCTTAGTTGTCCTATGGCCTATAAGTATTATAACAAAATATCCTGATTTTCAAATGATAAATTATTTATATATTACCTTAGCTTATCCATTTCCTGGAAAAATAACGCCTGGAAATAAATTCATTTTTTAGGGAAATTGTATATTTTTTTATCATCTCAGCAGGTTGATAGGAAAGCTTTGATTTTCGCAAGCCCGCAACCCCCAAATCCTGCTCAAAGTTAATGTATTTAAAACCAATGGCATTACGCATCATGAATTCCTGTGTAATTGTCTGATACAAGCCCGTAATATCAGGGTTAGCTTTTAAGATGTGCATGACCAGAGTGTCGGGGTTTAGCTTCTCTGCAACGCAAACAGCACAAATCCTGCCGCCTACTCTTATTGCTCCGCCCAGAAGATTGAACAGAGAAAAATTTTCCAGTATCTGATTAATGGCCATCCTCTCATCTCTTAAGCCTTCTGTTTCGTCGCACTTCTTCACGGCACACCATTCTTCTTCAAATTTAAGGCATTCTTCAATATTAGCAGGGTCCAAATTCAGGTATTCATATATATTAGCCGCCTTAAATTTTTTAATCAGGTTCCTTTTGCCGTCGTATTTTCTGCCTGTAAGCGAAATCAAATCCTGCGCCAAGTATAGATAATCAAAATTATCGCGGTCTGGCTCTATTTTAAAACGGGAGTCATTTTCCAACAATGTGGCGGTTGACTGGGGTATCCTGATAAAGACGCAAAGCGCAACATCACGAGATATTTTTTCTATTACCGCCTTCACATCTGAACTGCCAATGGGGTAAAAAAATCGAATTAATCCGGATTTATCTGAACGTAAAATTAACGCGCTATCCAAAGAAGATATTTTCAGGTTATACGGCTCTCTCCAGGCATAAAGATTGGTAAAGGTAAACTCGGAAATTAGCGGTGGGTTAATTCTGAATGCCTCACCAAAAAGAGGCTTATCCTCTATCGTAAGAGGACGTAATGATGGAAAAATTGGGACATCCAATGCTCTACTTCTCCTCTGCGTGCACTTTGACTCTTTTAAGTAAAAAATAAAGGATTGTTCCTAAAAGGGGAAGGATAATTATTAGAACCGACCAAATGATTATTTTTTTGCTATCTCTTGTACTTCTGAATAAATCCGTAAGGCCGGCAATCGCTGCGATAATAATTGTTAACCCGATTAAGCTTTCCAATTATTTTACTTTCTCTGATATATTATAAAGTATTCCACCTGCAATTTCTGGCTTGGGCAGAAAATATTTTCTTGCTGAAATAATAATATGGGTTTTGCCTCCGGTAGTTTTCTTCAGTTTTATAGCAACATCGGCAGAGTTAACGTTTGCGCTTATTTCAGCGGATGCCTTGTCTTCTTTAGTGACTTTGCCCATTTGTTTTAAGACTTCTAAACTTACCCCGAATACAGCATCAAGATTTGCGTTAAAATCCTGCTGGACACTATCTTTTCCGGCAAATGTCACGGCTACTGCAACGGGTAGGACTGCAACGCCAGCCAGCATTGCAGCTCCATAAATCTTTGCACCCTGGATACCCGCAGACTTAAGCGGCTCTGACAATATTAAAGCCACCAATTGTTGAGCACTGGTAATATTTTTATAAACCCTGTGAATATTGATGTCATAGACCTGGACAGACGGCTCTTTGCCCGCACTATAATCCCGCGAAATAAGTCTTCCGATGTCGAGCCTTAGCATATCAATGGCTAGCGGCATCTGCTTAGCTGGTTTTCCTTTTGCTCCCTCTTGTTTGGCGACTTTTAAGGAATCAACGTTCAATTTCCCTTCCTTATTCTTTTCTAAAAGCATTTCTCTTAAAGCAAGTTCCACCTTCACAAGGTGGATTTTCTGCCGCAATATTGCCCCCAAGTCATAGGTAACATTTGCTTTTGCGATGTCAATCAGCATGCTCTTAGAAAAACCTTGCGGGTTATAAATCTTAAGCCCGGAAATTTTTACTGTTTGATTTAAAATGCCCAACGAAAAGCCGTTAATGTGCACAGGAGCTCCGGTTACATTGGAAGCTACCACTGTAATCACGGATTTGATAAGCAAGTCTTTGGCAATACCGATTACGAATAGAGCAACAACAACCACTAAGATTATGGTTAAAATCCTTTTCATAATCTCACCTCCTGTTATTTATCAGGAAAAACTATGCGCTGGTTGACGCGTAGAGTTTGAGGTTTCCCTGCTACCAATAATTCCACTGTCTCGCTATTGACCTTCTTGACTTCAATATTATTAAATTGCTCTCCTTCGGGAATCACTGTTCCGTTAATGATAATTACACTCCTGCCTTTAGGATCAAAAGATATCCCTTCAATCTTTAATTCCTTACGACTAATTTCCTTTTGCGGCTTAATAAAAGATCTGACATTTATCAGCTCTACTTTTTGTACCTGCGCCTTTTTATTCTTATCGGCTTTACCTTGCGTAGATTTAGCGGCTTTTATTCTATTAAATAATAATCCGGCATTAGAATATAATTCGTTAACATTAAAATTATATTTATATAAGACCGAAAATATAAGTACTGCCAGCCCCACGAACGCAAACTTTTTTATACCCGAGGAAACTCCTGTGGATTTTTGTTCCTTTATGTTTTCTTTTCCTGCCGGTGTTTTTTTAGAGACAAATGACGGGTCTACTGTATCCGTCCTAAAATTATAACCGCAGGAAGTACATACATCGGCTAAATCATCTACGATATTTCCGCAATTGCGGCATTGTTTCATTTTATCTTACCGCCTTTCTGTTAGTCCTGCGCAAGGCCTTAACCATACGATCATATGCGACCTGCGCAGTTTTACCCTCGGTTAGGTGGTCATAACAAACAGCAGCGTAACCCTGGCGGTTCTTAATCCTGAAAATGCTTACTTTAAGATGCCCGATTTTTGCCTGCATAAGAGCCTCCCATTATATTTTTGAGGGATTCAATAACTTTGACAGCTTCGATTTTACTCAATTTGTCTATGGCAGGTTCATGATAATATTTACGGATAAAATTATCAACGTGCTGCGGCTCCCAGCCCAGTTGCCGGGCAAGATACTGGATATACAATTTCTGCCTCATAGTCAGGCCAAACTGATTAACCCGATAATATTTGCTTCGCACAAAAAAGTTCATTAGCTTCCTGAACTTTTCCTCATTTAGCTGTTTTGCGCTTTCTACACCGGCTTCTTCCTTAAGAATCCTACGGTATTCTTCTTCGCTTAAATTAAGTTCTTTTTTGATGATATGGATAAGGGCTAATTTCTTTTTATCCATTAAGCTATTTTTTATACAAACCAATTAACTCTGCCTTATCTATTATATGGCCTTGCATAGCCTTTTCTAATCCCGCTTTATTTATTCCTTCGCCTAAATTAAGTACGGTATCCAGCGCATATATTTTAAAAAAGTAACGGTGCGTGCCAAAAGGAGGACATGGACCATGGTAAGCATTTTTACCCGAACTACTACTCCCCTGCTTTCCGGGAATACTGTTTTCTTTGATTTGCGTGGTAGGGGGGATATCAAACACTACCCAATGAACCCAAGTTCCCATAGGCGCATCAGGATCATCCATTATCAAGGCCAAACTCTTTGCCTCCTTGGGATAATCCGCTATCTGTAGCGTAGGATTAATATCTTGTCCCTGGCAGGTAAATTTCTTGGGAATATATTCATTATGTTTGAATTCAGGGCTGGTTATTTTCATATTCATCCCTCCTCCTTGAGTTTGTGCTGAAACCGCACTTACTAAACCTAAGAAGATTACAGCTAAGATTATGATTTTCTTCATCGACACCTGCCCTTCTGGCTTTAAAGAATATTATAGCAAAATTAAAGCCAGGTAAACAGTATTTTAAAACAGGCTGTATATCTTAAAGTTTATTGAATTTCGTAATTGTGCGATGGCGGGAAGCCTTAAATGGAGAAAATATTCTCTGCACGCTATCCAGGAATGACAAGTATAAATCAAATGAGATTGCGGTTAAATTATTCACTTTCTTTGTCCTGAAGTCTTCTCTACGGTGCTTATCTTTAGCATCCTCAAGCATTTCTCTTTTTTCCTCTTTACTTAGCATTTTTTATTTCCCTAATAATATCATCCAGTTCTTTTTCTCTCTCAAAAAGGGCAAAGTATTCTCTTAAAAGGCCGGTATCCAAAGTGGCATAATTATTTCTGATAAGTTCCCTTACATCAGCCATATCTTGATATAGGCGAGCTGGATCATTTGAGCTTGCCTGCACCTTCAGGCCTATCTGATCTTCAGCCTTTAATACCTTTACCTTAAACTCTCCGTCTAGGACCGGCATCTCTATCGCTCTTTTTAACATAGCAATAGTGTATTTTCTATGGGCAAGCAGGAAGTCGACTCTCCCCAGTTCAAAATTCTTGCTTGTAAAATTCAGGATGTCTTCGCTCTCGTGGAGAAGTTCATATCCCTGTTTAAGCATTAGAGCCTTGATCTTCGGCGAATCTTCACTCAAGATAATTAAGTCAATATCACGCGTCGTTCTGGTTATGCCGGATGCCTGTAAAGCAAAGCCGCCTATGAGTGCGAAATCTACCTTTTCACGCATAAAGCTTTCGATTAAAAATTTGAATACCAACGTAAAATCCATAGCTATATTATATACTATTTTTAATACACAACAATATAATTTATAAAATGGAGCATTCCAAAATAAATGGGGACGTTTCTATTTTTACTCTTAGTTGGAGAGGTAAAAAAAATAGAAACGTCCCCATTTATTTACGTCAGAATGACTTGCTAGCTTCTAGTTTGCAGGCTTTAACACTGCCAAATTGTTTATCGGCTCAATCTTGATAATCTTGAATGCAAACCCCAGAAAACTCTTCGGGTCAATAAATGGTAGATCCATAGGCGAAGATGACGGCGTAGCAGCAACATCAATATTACCCAAGTCAATACCACCTTTGGCAAACTGAACGTCGGTTGGTGATGAACTACTCGTATCGTCTTCATCAGCTTCTGATATGATGCTACTTGCAGATTCTTTCTGCACTTTTGCTTCAATGGAAGAGGCGGCTTGTTTAAGCATATCGATGTTATTTTCAGAATCAATTAATCTCAAGAATAACCCTAATCCACCTTGTTCTTTTCTTAATTCTGTCAGCGCCTCATAAGAAGCTTCGGCAAAATAATCACGAACCAAATTAGAAGGCACATTATCTAAATAGCCCTTGGCAAAACCAATAGCCGGCTTAGCAGGAAGTGTTTGTTCCGGAGTAAAAGATACAAAAAAAGGTAAATACTTTTGCGGCTGGCTAAGGACTTGCTGATAACTTATATGCTGATCTCCAGTTCCCTGCATGACCCAAGGAATACCCGCTTCTACCAGGCTATCCCTCAATTCATAAAACTTATCCCCTTCCAAATAAATGAAAGCTATTAATTTGCGCCCTTTGTTTTGAGCAACCTGCTTCATTTTTAGCAGCGCATTACTTAACTGCTCTTTATTGGCAATGTTTTTCGACAGATTCAAGTCCGGTATGTTGGTTTTAAATGCGCCTGCTCTTGCTTCCTTCTTAACTGATTCTAGTGCCTTATTAATTGCGCCAGGATTTTTTACTTCTTCTTCCTGCAATGCCTTAAGCCGCTTTTCTAACAACCCTTTTCCCAATTCAACATAAGGCTGACGCACAAAAAGATTCTCCTGAACTATCTTTGTCGCCGGATTATTTAAATCATTCATATTTACATCTTCCGGATGATAACCCGCATCTCTAACCGCCCTGGCAATAAGACGATTTCCTATGGTATTAGTCATGCCGTAGAAAAGCGTGAAAAGTTCAGCGAATTGATTGGCGATTTCTTGGAGGGTAAGATTGTTAAAATCAGGGACATTGATATTAAAAACGTTGGGTACGCCTTTAAGCGTCTGAGGATCAGATAAATTAATAATCAACGTATTTGGCTTATTAATATAATGATTCTTCTGCGCATCCCATTTACTTTCTTTTACCGCTATCAGGTTTACAAAACCATTCTGCCAGATACTTTCGTTGGTATTCTGCTCATCGGATTTTAGAAACCAGAATAAATAATCCGGGGCCTTAACAGCAATATCGGTTATTCCTTCATTTAGTATCTTATCTGCCAGAATATTTGCTGTATGATTTCCTTGCAGTATTTTTATTATACCGGTTTTACGTATATTCCAATACCTCTCGGCATCAAGGCCAAAAAAAGCCAGGAATGTCATCATATGCAAATCACCGGTCCACCGGCCACCTACATTATCAAACATTGCCCCAAATCCGGGCTTATCATCCTCTAGTTCCTTGTCCAACCCTGAATTACGTATAAATGCCGATAATCTACTTTCTTCAGGCCTATCTGTAGTTTCAAAAAACATATTTCCCAAAACTACTGAGAATATACTTTTCACTTTCTCATAACTAACATCCATACCCTTAGTTCGTAAATTGTCAATGACTGAAGCAAGATTAAAACCTTTAAAGAGGTCTTTTCCCGGACGCTCTGCTCTATCAACAAAATTCACTTTGTGCAGCATATCCAACACTTCATCCGCAAATTTCTGGCCATCTAAACCATTTTCTTGTGCGATGTGCTTCAGAAGTGCATGGAATATTTCCACAAATACCATCATAGTTTCATCAGTAGAGCCAGATTTAGAACTAGGAATAACCGCAACTTGTTCCCAATCCGCGCCAATTTGCTTCAAATATTCCTGTATAGAAGCTTCAAAATCTTTCCCTAATTCATATTCTCCCACAATTTTTACATCTTTAGGACTAGCTACTTCAAAACCACTAGCAATTCCCTGGAACGGCGTATGCTGTCCACCAATACCTGTTTTAATAATAAGTTTAATAGGCTTGCCTAATCTAGACTTGCGCCTTGCGAAGAAAACTTTCATTTCTTTAACATTAGAAATGAAAGTTTCTTTCCCGCCTTTCGCAAAATAGCCTTGGTTACCGGTCAAAGCAAAAGAACCGTTAATTGCTGCGCCTTCCGGAACGCCATAACCTGGTTGATTATAGCCGCCTTTCAAGAATAGCGCAGCCATTTCTCCTTTATTTGCAGGAACGCTCAAAGGAGTAGTTAATTTTTGCAAGATGATTTTTGCATCGCTTTTTTCTCGCATTATATCTATTTTCATTATAACCCTCTAATCATCATAACTTATTTTTGTCCTATTTAGCACTATTATAGCAAAATTTCTATTTCATAAACAGGATTTTATTAAACAGCAGGCTCACCCGCTGGCAATACAACAAAAAATCCCGTAACCTTTGGTTACGGGATTTTACGTCAAGAAGTATATGTTGGCTTTGGTTTATTGTTTAAAATCTGGAGGCTTTGGCTACGCCCTCTGCTAAGAGCTTATCCTGGTGCAGGTGGCATTTCATGAAGACACTAACCAATGCATATTACGGTTACGTCTCACCCATTCCTTGATAATGAAATGGCCCATGAAGCGAAACATCGCGTTTCTTAAGCGCAATTTAAAGAGTAAAGCTACTGACCTGTAGAGAGAATAAAATTTAGTGTATGCCCTTAACACACAAAGCTGTAGTTCTTGGGCAGATAACAGCTTAGGATTAAAAACAATATGCTGCCCATCGTAAAGGCTCCAATCCTTGCTAAAAATCCTGTTTTGGGCTTCCAGATCTTTATAAACCTTAGTCCCCGGGAAGGGAGTGAGAATTGACATTTGAATCGTATCTATCTTATGCTTTATGGCAAACTTCAACGTCTCCCAAACCGTAGTTTTATTATCATCCTCTCCGCCCAAAACAAACATACCGTGGATTTTTATCCTTCTCTGATGCAAAGAACGAATGGCAGACACAATTTCTTCAATGGTCTGGCTCTTTTGGTAAGCCTTAAGCGTTCTGGGATTAATAGACTCAAAGCCTATGCAGGCGAGTTTGCAACCTGCCTGAGCCATAAGATTTAAGAGTTCATTATCTTTGGCAACGTCACAACGCACCTGGCAGCTCCAATTATTTATTTTATGTTTTAACAACAGGTTTAATAACGATTTTGTGCGTTTGGGGTGGGCGGCAAAATTATCGTCGCAAAAAAAGAAGGATTTTGCATCCCTGGATTTCAATTCGTTTACGATATTTTCTGCACTGCGGAAACGGTATTTGCGGCCGAACATTTTTGTGACGGAACAAAAACTGCAATCAAAAGGGCAGCCTCGCGAAGTAGAAATAGGATGCAAAGGAGAAGGCAGCTTAAAACCTTTAATCAAGGAAAAATCAGGGATGGGTAAGCTATCCAGGTTCTCAACTGGTTTGCCATAAACAATCGACTCTGTCCTTCTGCCTTCCACAACATCCACAATAACCTCTTCAGCCTCACCTACTACTACCTGCCTGGCAAACTGAAGAGTTTCGTCAGGCGAAAGGCTGGCATGGACTCCTCCTATAATTACTTTTTCTTTGGGGAATCTCTTGGCTATCTCGTAGCCGCGTTTGGCTGTAGAAGTTAAAATTGATATACCTATCAAGTCCGCGTGCAAATTAGCATAATCCGGTGGGCAGATATCTTCGTTATAAACCTCAACTTCATGGCCCCTGTTTTTCAGGATAGTCCCCAGATAAACCGGGCCTAATAAAGGCATGGACAATTTACTGTAAACATTTGCCTCTGAAGCACGGGGTTCAATTAGTACTATTTTCATTATTTAGGCTTTTGGTGTGGCGTGTACGTTGACTGCGCGGGGCCCTTTTTCTGATTTCTCAATATCAAACTCTACTTCCTGATTCTCGGTTAAATCGGTAAACTTGAGATCAACCAACGCACTCTGATGGAAAAATACTTCTCTTCCATCGGTATCGCTGATAAAACCGAATCCTCTTTCGCTGACTAACTTCTTTATTTTACCTGTGTGCATTTCTTCTCCTTTTTAAAAAATAAAGCCCAGCTCTTCAAAGAGACCGGGCTTTATTCGTTTTTTGGTTATATTTTGACTACGTTGGTAGCCTGCTCGCCTTTAGGGCCATTGGTAATATCAAACTCTACCTGCTGACCTTCATCCAAAGACTTGTAACCTTCTCCCTTGATAGCTGTATGATGCACGAAGACATCATTGCCGTTTTCAGGAGTAATGAATCCATAACCTTTCTGGTTATTGAACCATTTTACTGTTCCTTTTGCCATTGCTTGTTACCTCCTTCTTATAAAATTATAGTAAAACCGCTAGAAATCCTTATCATCTTTACCTGCCTGCTAGATTTTTAAGATTTCTAACGGGGCAAACAATGACATACATAAAAAAACCGTAAGGTTAGTCATCTTGCTTCCCTCACGGCCTAAAGACTTCTAAACTTTTACTACAAAGTTAGTTTACCACCTTTTGGAAGTTTGTCAAGTTATTTCTTTGTTTATTACTTGCGGAACCATCAATTCTGCTGTTTCTAAACCAATCCCCGCTATATGAATTTTGCCCTTAATCAGATTTGACCAGATTACCTCTCCCTCTAGATACGTTGGTTTATCATTATGAGGCAGTTTTAGCCAAATTTGTAAGGGCGTGTGCGGCATTAACTTCTTATGCAATAGCAAGCTTATTCCTTGCGCGCTAATATCATGTGTTTGGCCTAAATACTTCTTATTAGAATCAAAAAATGAGTATTTTAGAGAAAACTTTATCAGGATTCTTTCAAACGTTCTTCTTTCAAACATAATCAATTTCACTCAAATTTTAAACACTCGTTGCAAACGTGTAATGGCTGGTTGCTGGATACTTCCTGGCAGAATAGTGCTTTTTGGGAGTTCCCCATTAAACTGAAAAACTGCCTTAACGCACTCAAAGACAAAACATACAACCTGAATTTTTCAACATCTTTTCCGCAAATTACACAACCCATTTAACACTCCTTCCTTTTTATTAAAACAAAAACGCCCCTAAAAAATTAGGAGGCAGACTTTCCTAAAATTGAATACGCTGTACTCAAAATATAACATTTGTGAGCGACTTTTCAATACGGAAACCGATAGTTTAAGAAAACGCTTGCTTTTGGGATTTTAAGACGAAAGTTGGCGGGAATTTCGGAAACAAAGGAGTGCTTTCTGGTTATAATCTTATCAATTCGTAATCCAGGTTACCCAGGCCTATCTCATGGGCATATTTAAGCTGAACCATGCCGTCTTGATCAGGGTGAGCTTGCTTAAATATATCCTCACCACTTGCCTGAATCACCAAATCCAGGCTGGCCTTGTCAATAGCCACAGGATCACTAGAAGCTAATATTCCTACATCAGGGCCGATGCGCGGGTTATCCATGCCCCAACAATCGCATTCTTTATTTATTTTGACGGCAAAATTTATGAAAGCTTGTCTGCCTAATTTATCCTTCAACACGGCATAAGCATATTCCATCATTTTCTCCTGCACCGCAGCCCCTGCCCACAAATCTCCGAACATCGCCATGGTAGGACAAACACCTATACAGCTGGCACAACCGATACATTTTGCTTTATCAACCTGCGCTTTATTGTTCTCCATGGTTATAGCGGCTACCGGGCAAATTTGCTCGCAAGCGCCGCAGCCGCTACATTGATCTTTATGCACAACAGGTGAAACATCACAATGCTGCGCAAGTTTTCCCTCTCTCACAGCGCAACCCATGCCTGTATTCTTCAAAGCTCCGCCGAAACCAGTAAGCATATGGCCTTTAAAATGGTTAACTGCCACAAACGCATCTGCGTCAGTAAAAATACGCGCTATTTTAGCTGTCTTAAGCATTTTCTGGTTAATCTGGACAGCTATGATATCATCTTTCTTAGAATCATCAGGGATAATGACTTTTGCCCCTGCTATTTCTTTTGTAAACCCGTGTTCATATGCGAGTTTCAGGTGGTCTTGTGAATTCGTGCGCCTGCCGCGGTAAAGCGTATTGGTATCCACTAAAAACGCAGTTGCGCCCCGGCCAGCTATGCCGTCACATACTACACGCACGTATTCGGCATTAACAAAACCGGTATTGCCTTCTTCTCCGAAATGCACCTTTACTGCTACTTTAGCTTTCCTGCTGATAAAATCCAGGACACGGCTTTCCTTAAGCAGCATATTTAGCTTAGCTTTAACAACTTGCGCCTGATTAGAGTTTTCTACTACCGTAAAGTAGACTTTGCTTTTCATATTTATTCTTGCGCCTGTTCTGACAAAATTTCTAAGCCGGATGCTACGCCAATGCCTTTGGCTACTTCCGGAATTATCCCCTTCTTAACGTATATCGGCCTTATTTTTTCCCTGACCAAAGGTAATTTCCTGAAAAATAAATACGCTCCTATAATACAGCATATCCCCCCAAAAAACAAGGTATTAGGAGCCCCTATTTTGCTGGCCAACCCGCCGGCAATCAGGCTGCCGAAAGGAGCCACGCCCATAAAAGCAGTAGCATACAAACTCATTATACGACCGCGCTTATCTTCTTCAACAATGGTCTGTAAAATTGTATTACTGGCTGCCATCTGGACCATCATAGAAAAACCAGCTATAGCAACCACCGGCAATGAGAACCAAAGGACCTTTGAATGGGAAAATATTATCAGCCCTAAACCAAACATAGCTGCTGCAATGGCAATTACCCTTGCCAAACCAACAACGGTTTTCCTTCCGGCTAGATAAATTGCTCCACCCAGAGCTCCGATTCCTGCCATAGCCATAAGGAACCCTAAGGTCTTTGGCCCACCATGAAAAATATCCCTGGCAAAAACAGGCATCAAAACCTGATAAGGAACGCCTGTCAGGCTGATTAAACCCAGAAGCAGAAGAATGTATTTAATAGGGGCAAAATTAAACGCGTAAACAAACCCGTCTTTTAATTCTCGCAATAAATGCTGGCGCGTATCTTTTCTGGGGACCCTGCTGATTTTCATTATCAGTAACGATATGATAACCGCAACGTAACTGACCGCGTTAAATAAGAAACAGACTCCTTCGCCAAATGCCGCGATAATAATTCCGCCTATGGATGGGCCTATGAGTCTCGCCATATTTACCATCGAGGAATTCAAAGCAATGGCATTACCCAGGTCTTCTTTTTTATCTATCATTTCGATTGTGAATGCCTGGCGCACGGGTATGTCAAAAGAATTCACTACTCCCAAAAAAATGCTTAATGCAATAATCTGCCATACTTGTATGTAATTGGTAAATACAAGTATGGATAACAATAACGCCTGCAACATTGCCAATGTCTGAGTAATAATCAATATGCGGTGGCGGTTATGCCTGTCGGCAATTACTCCCGCTACTGGCGTCAGCATAAAAGACGGAAGCTGCCCGAAAAATCCCACGATGCCTAGTAAGAATGCGGAATTTGTCATGCGGTACACCAACCAGCTCATGGCAATCTGCTGCATCCAGGTACCGGATAAAGATATGCTCTGGCCGATAAAAAACAGGCGATAATTCCTATTTTTAAGGGCACGGAAAATATGTTCTAGATTATTTAAATCAAAACGTACAGTTTTGTGTCTCATTTTCTATTACTTTAATGAGCTATGGGACCCATTGTCTGATGTTTTGGCCGTTTTAACAAGAAAACAAAGGGAATAACGCAAAGCATGATAATTGTTGCTGCATAAAAGGCATCCATGAAAGCATGATAATTTGACTGCTTTAACAGGTTCTGATAAATCAAACCGTCTACGCTAAGATTATTGACAACTCCTGTCCTTTGACTCAATATGCTCATTAAATGATGCTTGGCAAACTGATAGCGAGCATCGGAAGGAGTAAGCTGCTCCACAAAACGGAATTGATGGAACTGCGCCCTCCTGGCAAGAAGGGTTGTCATAAACGCAATACCGAAACTTCCGGCAATATTTCTTAAAAGATTAAAAATACTTGTGGCATTGCCCATTTCCTCTTTTTTTATGGTGGCAAAGGCCATGCTGGCAAGCGGCACAAAAACCAGGCCCAAACCCAGCCCCATAATAAATCTTGACCATAACACCGTTTGGAAATCTACGTAAAGGTTAAATGTCGCCATCATAAATACTGAATAAGCGGTTATAAGAAGACCGATGGTAAGTAATATCTTTGGGTTAAATTTAGTAACAAATCTTCCGGCAATAGGCATGGCAATTAGAGAGGCAATACCTCCCGGGGCAAGAGCAATTCCCGCGAAGAAAAGCAGTGTAACCCATTAGCTCCTGCAGGAATAAAGGCAAAAGCACAATGCTGCCAAAAAGCACAAAGAATGATAAAAACTGGATTACGTTAGCGCTGGCAAAGGAACTATCCTTGAATTCCCTTAAGTTTAAAACCGGCTCGCGTGCCCTCAGTTCAACTATAATAAACAGAACCAGGGATATGGCAGAGATTATTGCCAGCCGCGTGATAAAAACCGAAGAAAACCAATCCTCCCGCTGCCCTTTATCGAGAACTACCTGAAGACATCCTATGCCTACGGCAATCAGTCCAAGTCCCCAGTAATCCATCTTTTCCCTTACTCTTTTTAAGATACGGACGGGTCCTGTATAAAAAGCATAATCATTATTATAGAAATAATCCCCATCGGGATATTAATATAAAAAATCCAGTTCCAGGACCAGTTATCAGTAATCCAGCCGCCTAAAACCGGCCCTACAATCGGGCCGACCATAACCCCTACTCCAAAAAGCGCCATTGCCATTCCATATTCAGCAGCAGGAAAGGCCTCAAATAATATCGCCTGAGAAAGAGGCTGCAGCGCTCCGCCTCCTATACCCTGTATTACCCTGAAAGATTATAAGCGCATTCATGCGTGTGTGCGCTTCCGCACATAAACGAACTGAGAGTAAATAATGCCACAGAAAATATTAAATAGCGTTTTCTGCCAAAAATACTGCTTAGCCAGGCAGTAAGCGGTATGATTATGGCATTAGATACAAGATAGGCTGTGATTGTCCAGGTCACCTCATCTATCCCCGCAGACAGACTCCCTCGGATATGATCCAGCGAAACATTGACCACGGAAGTATCGATAACTTCCAGCAGCGTGGGGAGTACTACCGATAAGGCAATAATCCATTTACTTACCTTATTCATCTTGGGTGATAATGGTAGGAACGCATGACATGCCTATGCGTAATACCCTGCGGCTATCAGTCGATTTATCAAATACTATTTTCACAGGAATTCTCTGGACTACTTTGACGTAATTACCGAGGGCATTCTCAGGAGGAAATAGCGAGAATACTGCACCCGTCCCTGCCATAATGCTATCCACCTTACCGGTAAAAATCTTTCCGGGATAAGTGTCGACTTTTATATTTACAGGCTGTCCTGGCCGTACGTGCCTTAACTGTGTCTCTTTGTAATTAGCAATCACCCATATGTCATCAAGCGCAACCACCGCCATTAATGGCTGGCCCGCCTGAATCTGATTTCCTACTTCTACATTTTTTTGCGTCACATACCCATCGGTAGGAGCAGATATTTTGGTATAGCCTAGGTTTAGCTGGCTAGTTTTTAGGGCTGCTTCTCTCTGTTTTATCAAAGACTCTTCCAGATTTTTAAAGGACTTGGCTTTTTCCAGTTGCTCTCCTGCTGCCTTTGCCTGTGCTGCAGCCACATCATAAGCAGTAAGTATTTTTTCCTGCCTTTCTTTGGGGATAACGCTATCCTTAAACAGTGCCTCTCCTCTATTTTTGTCAAGCGCAGCCTGATTAAGCGATGCCTGCTGCATTTCTAAATTAGCCTCCGCTGTTTTTATGCCTGCCTCGGCGTCAAGGAGCCTGGCTTTCTCAGCATCAAGGGCTGCCTGCGCCTCGTTCACCTTAACTTCATAATCAACAGGGTCAATCTCTACCAACAGGTCACCTTGTTTAACCGCCTGATTATCTTCGATATACACCTGCTTAACCGTGCCGTATATTTTAGCGGCGATACTGTGAATCCTGCCTTCGATATAGGCATCGTCGGTGGTGATGCGGTTACGGTTATAGGTTATGTAAGCAAACGCCGAAGCTGCGATTACAACCACGGTAATCACTAACAGAAAAATTAATTTTTTATTTTTATTGTTTTGCGGATTCATCTTGTTTTTCCTCCATCCTTTCATAAATTAAAGACAGGTCTACGCCCATGGAATACATTAGTTTCGCATAACTACGTTTTAATTCGTAATCGTCATTAAAATAATTGGTGTGGGCAATGGTTTCCAGGGTTATTGCCTCAAGCACCTCTGTTGAAGTAGCGCTGCCGGCATTATATTTTACGCGGTAAAACCGCACGTTTTCCTCTGCCTGGGAAACTGCGTCTTTACCTACTGTTAATTTTTCAGAAGCGTTCTTTAACCCTAATAAACTATCCTCTATCTCAAGTTTAATATCCTCTATTATTTTTTCTTTTTGCTCATTGAGTTGTTTTTGCCTTGCGCGTTCTTTGAGTAAGTCGGCTTTCGCCCTCCCGCCGTCATAAAAATTCATCTTTGCCCCTAGTTGAAATGAAACGTTATCTTCATGAACCTGGTAGTCATTCTCAGAATAAGCGTATCCTGCGTCGGCAAAAAATATGGGAAAATTTTCCACGGCTTTGGCTCTTTCGCTTAAGCTAGAAGCTTGTATCTGGTCTTCAAAGAAAACTATTTCAGGCCTTTGCCTGCCGGCAATATTCCAGGCATTCTCCAGTTCCGGAGGCTCTACAGGCTGCATACCTATATCTTGCGCCTCAACACTTTCTCTTAACGGAAAAGAAAGAATATTGTTAAGCTGGGCAACTGCGACTTCCTTTGCGTTACGCGCGGCAATAAGCTTTTGCCTTGCATCAGCCAGCCGCACCTGGGCAGGCAATAAATCGTTCTTAACCGCAGACCCCTGCTCATAAAGATGCTCCGCATCGTTTAGATAGGCATTTAAACTCTCTACCTCTTTTTCAAACACCACAATCATTTTCTCTGCTTCCAAAAGATTAAAATAAGCAACGATGAATTCAAGGGTAGCTACTCTTTTTATGCTTTCGGTGTTTGCCTGGCGTGCTTTAAATAATTCTTTTGAGGCACGGTAGTTAAAAATATTTTTCCCGAAATCAAATAATGTCTGATAAACGTCCAGACTGAAAGAAAAGAAATCCTTATTGGAGGTGTTTACGTTTAAAGCATCAAACTTTGCGGCCGGCTTAAATTGATAGAATGTTTGCCAGCCGAGAGCGTTACCTTGCGGCAAAAGAACGGAACGCGCCACCAGAGAATCCTGATACGCTTGTTCGTTATCCAGTAATGCTATTTTTAACAGCCGATTGTCCTTAAGGACTATTTTAATCCCCTCGGAAATAGTAATCAGCCTGTATTGTGCTTTTTGTTTGGCCAAAGTTTCTTCGCCAAAAGCAGGAAAAACCAAACCCTTGATTATAAAAATATTGAGAATTACGATTACTATTAAATTCTTTCGCATTCTTGTTTCCTGCACTTTTTAAATCTTTAAATTTTTTGGTTTATCTTTTTGGTCTAGCGAACCTGGATTTTCTTCGGCTTTTTCAGGGGCATCATGGGATTTGTGCTCCAGCTTTGAGAATACTTCATATGCGCAAGGGACAACAAACAGTGTCAAGATAGTAGAGAGTGAAACTCCGCCGATAACAGCCACAGCCATGGGAACCATAACCTCCGAACCAGGTCCGATAGCCAGTGCCTCAGGAGTCGCAGCCGCAATCATGGCGATAGAAGTCATCAGAATCGGCCTTAGGCGTATAGGGCAGGCATCCAAAAGCGCCTCCTTTACTCCCATTCCCTGCTTGCGCCGTACATTAGTAAAATCAACGAGAAGAATAGAGTTTTTCTTTACAATGCCCATAAGAAGAATAAGGCCAATCATACTATAAAGATTAAGCGTATTGTGAGTTAAGAACAAGAATAAAAAGGCCCCTGTGACACTAAATGGCAATGCCAAAAGTACGGTAAAGGGATGGATAAAACTGTTGAACTGCGTTCCCAGAATCATATAAGCGACAAAAATTCCCAAAATAAGGGCAAAAATCAGGCTCTGGAAAGACTCTTTAAAGGCCTGTGAACCGCCGGAAAAAACTAGGTGGTAATCGTTCGGGAAGAACTTCTTTGCCGATTTTTAAAACAGCATCCAAGGCTTCTTGCTGAGAATGGCCCGGAGGCGGGGTTTGCATAAATACTGACAGCGCGCTCACGGTTTTTACGGGTAATTGAAAATAAAGAAGGATTTTCGTTTGCAGTCACAACTGCTGATAGCGGCACCACCTCTCCAAATTCATTACGCACCCACATTCTTTGAACGTCTTTTGTATTTGAGCGGTCAGCTTCAGCCAATCGCACACGGATATCATAGCGTTTGCCGCGGCTGGTAAATTTGCCATTACGGACTCCTCCAACCATAGCATTGATAGTATCTGCTATGGAAAGGACACTTACGCCATGCTCTGCTGCCTTCTGCCGGTCCGGATAAACTTGTAACTCCGGCATGCCGAGTTGATAGTCGGTATCAACATCTACCATTATACCCGAAGCCTTCATCCGCTTCATAATCTCCTGGCTAAATTGGCCCAATTTTTCCCAATCAGGCCCCCGGACCGTAAATTCAATTGGGAATCCGCGCTGCGCGGTAAAACCGGTAAGAGAAAGATCCTGAATCGAAGCGCGATCTACTCCCGGGTATGCTATTGAATTGCTTACGCACTATCTGCATAAACTCAGCTTGAGTCTCGTGATGGCCGTTTAACAGAGGCCTCTCTTTTGGAGGTTTCATCGTAATAAAAATAAATCCCTGATTAACCTGTCCTCCGGTAAAACTGCCTACCGCGCTGTAATAAGTCAATACTTCCGGACGCTGCATGAGAAATTTCTCTGCTTCCTTAAAGAGATCGTCGGTTTTTTCGATGGAACTTCCCAGAGGCAATGTTATACGCGCAAGAAACCTGCTTTGATCTTGCGGGGGAATGAATTCTTTTTTCAAAAGCCTCGATAGTGCCTAAAGACGAAACAAAAACCAAAATTGCAATAATTAAAATTGTCTTGGGCCGATCCAATATAAACTTAAGCGTAGAGCGATAACTTTCTGATAGCCATTTCATGATCTTATCAATGAATTTTCCCAGTCTTGTCGTATGCCCCACAGCCAAAAATTGCGAGCATCTCATCGGCGTAATAGTCAACGCCTCAAGCAAAGAAAACATTACCGCTACTGATATCGTGACTCCGAACTGGAAGAAGAATTTTCCGACGATCCCCTGCATAAAGATAACCGGTATAAAAATCGCTAAAATTGCTACGGATGCCGCAATAGCGGCAAAGGTAATCTCCCGCGCTCCGACTAAAGCCGCTTCTTTGCGCGCAAGCCCATGTTCCTGATAACGCGAAATATTCTCCAGAACCATGATGGCATCATCCACAACAATTCCTATAACCAAGGAAAGCCCGAGCATGGTAAAGGTATTAATAGTAAACCCTGCGAAATAAAGAATGAAAAATGCGCCCATGATAGAAAAAGGTATGGATAACAGAACATTGATATTAGCGCTCCAGGAGCCTAAAAATAAATAACAGACAAGCGAAGTCAGGATAACCGAAAGCAACAGGTTGAATTTTAACTCATTGACCGAATCCTTAATAAACTGGGTAGTATCAAAGACTACATCAAGATGCATGCCGGCAGGCAAAGTTTTTTGAAGCTCCTGCATTCTTTTCTTTACGCCATCGGCCACGTCCACGGCATTTGTGCCGCGCTGTTTAATTATCCCTAAGCCAACTGCGGGCTTTCCCCAGCTACGCGAAATCCTGCGGATATCTGCCAAGCCGTCTTCAACGCTGCCGACATCTCCGATACGCAGGCTCTTCCAAATCGGGCCGCCGCGCACACGCGTCGGTATAGTTATATTTTCAAATTGCTCCGGGGTTGTAGCCTCACCATAAACCCTGACATTAATTTCTTTAGGGCCTGTGTCGATATACCCGGAAGGAATATCGGCGTGCTGAAAGTTTATCGCATTAAGCACGTCTTCAACCGTAAGCTCCATTTGCTGCATCTTTTCAGCATCAAGCCAAACCCTAAGATTCGGATCAACATATCCACCCAGCCTGATATCGCCAACCCCCGGAACAGTGGTAAACTGATCTTTTAAAGTTTCATTGGTATAACGGCACAAATCTTTGATGGACTTGTCTCCGGAAAGCGCAATAAACATTATCGGCTGGTCTTCAGGGTTAGTCTTGGTTACAACAGGCGGGTCGATATCGCGCGGCAAGTTTCTTTGCGCCTGCGCAATCTTACTCTGCACCTCCTGAAGAGCTACGTCTATATTGCGGTTAAGATTAAATTCCAGCGTAATTTGCGCAATCCCTTGCATTGATACGGAAGTAACTTCTTTTAACCCCTCTACGCTCATCACAGCGTCTTCAATAATATCCGTTACATCGGTTTCCATAACTTCCGGGGCAGCACCCTCCCAGGTTACCGAGACCGAAACAACCGGAAAGTCCACATCGGGCAGCTGGCTTACCCCTAAACGCTGGAAACCTATCCAACCAAAAACAAGGACGCCAATCATGAGCATCCAGCCAAAAACGGGATTTTTAATCGATATGTCAGATAGTGTCATTTTATTATTGTATCCGGGTTAATCTCTCCTGCAGCAGCTAATAACTGCCAGTAAAAACGTTTGCTTTCGTAAGAAGTATGGATGTAGCTTCTTCGGACGTCTTCCAAATTCTGTATCGCAGTCAAGACATCCAGGTTATTCACCACATTTAGTTTGTAATCCTGAGTTTGCAAATGATAACTTAATTCGGCAGATTCCAAAGCTTTTCCCAATGTCTTCTTTCTTGAAATAGATATCTGCATATTTACATAAGCATCATGGATATCCTGAATTGCAATTCTTCCTAACCTGCTATACAGCAGTCCGCTCTGTTTTGCCACAGCATCAGCTTCTTTAACCTGGCCATAAGTCGTAGTCCCTTCAAAAATAGGGACATTCACTGAAAGCAGGGCATCCCATTTGCTATCCGCAGGCGCAGTGGAGCGATGGGTAAAATAGTCTCCCTCTAAATTTATCTGAGGAAGGAAACCGCTTCTGGCAATTGCTATCTTTTCCTGATCCGACCTCCAGGCATAATAAGAAGCTTGTACATCCGGACGAAAAGATGCTTCTGCTAAATATTGAGATTCTGGTTTTATATTAAGATCGAAATTTGATTCTGCTATTTTGTCAAACGGCCTGCCGATTAAAAATTCAAGAAGCTGGCGCACTAAGAGCTCCTGATTTCTATCCAACTGAATCTGGGCTTCGAGATTATAAAGCTGGTATTCTGTAGTCACGACCTCACTGGTCCTGGATTTACCGATACTCTGCCGTGACTTTAATTCTTTAACGCGGTCTTGAAGCGCAAATTCAATTGTCTTAAGTGCGTTAAGGTCTTGCTGTGTTTCCAAAAGCAGATAAAACGCATCGGAGACATCCACAAAAAGAAGCTGTTCAGCACGCCATTTCTCCTTTTGGCGCTGACTCTTTTCAAATTTACTGCTCTTCATTGCGGCAAATTCTTTAAAACCGGAAAACAGATCCTGTGTGAAGGTAAATTTTGCTTCGTGCATATTGTTAAAAGAGGCGTCGCTGGAATGATTTCTCATCTCTGCGTGGGAAAAGGATACTTGCGGCATTATTGTTCCGAACGCCTCAAGGAAATGCGCTTCGGCTATTTTGATTTGCTCGGCATCTATGGCAATAAGTTCGCTTTGCTTTAGTGCAAGTTTATAGCAGTCTATGAGCGTAAACGCCTTTTCTTCGGCCTTTGGCTTTTCCTGGGCATAGGAAGGCAAATAAACCAATGTAAACATAAATACGAATAATACTATTAATCTATCTCTTTTTCTCATTCTTCACAGGGACACCCTTAAATTCAATCGGGAGGATGTCCCTATTTGGGGACACCTTTTGCTTTGGAATCAAGGGTGTCCCTATTTATTGGAGGAAATTATCTCGTTTATTCGCAATAAGATACGTAAATAATCCTTGCGTTCTTTTTCAGAAAGCATGCTAAACATATCAATAATTGAACGCCTGCGTTCTTCATTAACCTTTTTTGCGATTTCCTGGCCGCGGCTGGTAAGTTTCATACGTATAAGCCGCCTGTCCCTTGAATCGTAAAAACGCTGGCAATAGCCAGCCTCAACAAGCCTGTCTATCGTACCGGTCATTGCCGCGGTTGACACGTCCATAAACTTGGCTAAACCCGTCATGGTAGACTCTCCTTGCCTATTAAGATGATCCAAAATAAAAAACTGCGGGAAGGTAATATTTGCCATAGACAATAACCTCATTTTGTTACGGCCAAATTCGCGCATGAGAGTAGGCATTATTGCATTAATCTGGTCGGCAAATTTAGCTAAAGAGTTTTTGCCTGCCATTATCCCTCCTGAAAATTGTTAAGATTATTAATAATCAACATGCTTAACAATATATACTAAAAAAAGCCTTTTGTCAAGGGAATTTCCGTCGAAAAACACGGGTTAATAAAATAATGGTAAGGGGATTATTTAGGGATAAATTGCATCAAATCGTATATACCCAGGGTCTTTTCAAGTTCTTTAACCCGCTCTACTTCTTTTTCAAAACCGTTCTTCCCGAATAATTCCTGTTCCTTGTCCTCGAATTTATCACCCAGCATCGCTAGTTCACTTGGCGTAATAACTTTCTCTAGCGCCGGGAATAAAACAGTGTCTTCGCGCGCTGCATGAGGACGGTAAAGACGGATGAACTTACTAAGGCAACTAGCAAGCTCGATACGATTTTTTTGCTCTTTAAGGGAAGTGGCGTTAGAAAGATTAATTATCTTCTGAGTTAATATCCTGCCTGCGACGTGTTGTTTACGCAATACTCTCGTAAGATCTCCCAATTCACCGGTTTTTTCAAAACGTGGAAAAATGTAATCTTCTTCGAGCTTCTCGTGGTACTGCTCAATAAAAGTTTGTATGATTCGCGCTGCACTGGCAAGAGCATCCGCAGGAATTTCTTTACCCTTGTAATACCGCCGAAGAACTTCTTCATAGATGAGAATAACTCTTCTTAGCACTCCGTGCTCGCGCATCAGGTCCTCGGCAGGTGATATCGCCTCGCCAACATTGCGTAACTCCTGCTTCGCTTCTTTTGCGTTTATCGCAGGCACAATCAACAAACTAAAAAATAAACATATTGCCAGTTTTTTTAAAGACGGCATCAACCTGCCTCCGCCTGATTGCTATGGATATTTATCTTGTTAACTGTAACTCCCGTTTTATCTGCTTCTCTGCTTCGAACCAATCAGCCCATTCATTGCCGGGAGCACATCCTCTTCTCTTGCAAAGTTCCTGCGCCCTCCATTTTATCAGGTCTCTGATTTTATCTTCAGAGAGTTCCTTAGTACGCATACCTTTAGTCATGTTGGCACCTCCTTACTTATTTCTTATGCTTTTTTGACTTGCCGACCATGGGGCGGCCGCAACACCAGATTACTTCATCCGACATGCCGCAGGCATTAACTAAAACCTCCCTGCCGCAAGGAACACACACCAATTTCTGACCTTTTTTAGGCTTTGCCATATCTTGCCTCCTTTTTTATTCCAGCAATGCACACTCAATCTCGCCGATCACATCCAGGGGCGTAAATGGTTTTTTCAGGCAACGTTTAATACCATATAGCTCAAGCAGTGGCTTATACTCGTCCTTGTAAAACGCTGACATAGCAATAATCGGCACGTTAGCAAAATCAGCAATGTCACGTAGCTCCTTTGCAATTTCAAATCCGGTTTTTTTGGGCATTTTTAAATCAAGGATTACTACCGAAGGATTTATCGATTTTGCGACATCCAATGCCGCAAGGGCATCGTTAACTGCTATCAGTTCATAACCGCTTAATTCAAGCAAGTCTCTTAGCTCTTCTAAGAATCCTTTATCATCATCAACAATCATTATTTTTTTGTTTATCATAACACCGGACTCCTTAGTAGTTTTATTATAAGAAATAATTGTAAACTGTCCATGTGCTTAATCCACTTTCTTTTGACTTTTTTCTACACAGGTTTTAAACAAAATGGCTTACAAAAAAAGCTATTGAAGAGTATTCAATAGCTTTAAGTTTTAACCGGGTTAAATTACGCCTGCAGCTTGGTATTGCCTCGGGACCCGTTATAGATTTTCCGGGTAAGTTTAACGGCAATAAAGATTAGTAAAAGGCCAAACAGGATTAATATAGCCGGCTTGGTATATTTCACAACCACCGAGCCAAACAATGCAAGTAGCAAAATCCGCGGCAAGACACCTATTAAGGTACATACGATAAACGGTACAAAAGGTATATTGGCAATGCCTGCTGCAATGGAAAAAACTTTAAACGGCACTATCGGCACTAACCTCCCGATAAAAACACTGGCTACTCCGTATTTTTTTGCGAACGCTTCTGCTTTATAGATATGATGGGGTTTTATTAAAATGAATTTTCCGAATTTTAATATCGCCGGCATTGCAGCATATCTTCCTAGCGCATAACCTACGGCTGCCCCCAATGTAGAACCCAAGCCTCCGAAGATAAGAATCGAGATAATCGGCAAACCTATGGCAGCTGCACCCGCGATAATTACTTCCGATGGAATTGGTACGATGCTTGATTCCAAAAACATCGCAACAAATAACCCGAAATCTCCCAGCTCAGTTACTGCGTGGTTCAAAGTATTAGCTAAAGCGTGTCCTTCTATCATGTCGTAGTTATTTTATAAGAAAATGGCTGGGCGTGCAAGAAAAATCAGGGGCTGATCCTTAAGGGGAAGGATAGCCCTGATTTGGATTTTATTGCGTTTTGGCAGGGCAAGGTTTAGATGAACCTTTTCTTTTTTCTAACCATTTTTGCAGGCGTTCTTTTTTGGCTTCATTACGCTTCTCTGCCATCTGCTGAAAACTAGCAAACTGTTCAGGCGTAAGTATCTGCTTTACGGCAAAAATACCGTTGACCCTCTGATCAATGAGCTTTGCCTGCAGGGTTTTTATTTCTTTGACAATTGGCTCAACTGTAGCCCTGGAAACCTTGGGGTCCTTCAGCGCTTCCTGTAACTTAGCCTGTTTCTCCCTTATACCCGACAATAACTGCGTCATCTCCTGACTCTGAGCCTTGCGATTATCTGATAATTTTTGCTGCTGTTCAGGTGTCAAATTTAAGCCTTCAAAAATCTGCCCTTTGGATCCCTCAGGACATTTTTTTGCCTCGCGTGGTGCCGGCATCTGGGCAAAACCTATGCTTACCGCAAGAAAAACTACTGCTAAAGTTATCAATGTTAATTTTGTTTTTTTCATCTCCTTCTCCTTTCACTTGCTTAGACATATACACATCGAGAAAAGTTCCTCTAAAGAAAATATTCTTCTACGTTTGTACCCAGATTCAATAGTAAATCCTGACTGTCCTGGCTCAATAAATACTCAGTGATACTTTCATCTTTTGCTGTTTTGCCTGCCGAATGCTTCTGAATTATTATGCCGGCAAAATATGCAATGAAGATTACTAATGCCATAGCACTTGCCAAAGCAAATACCGGCCGTGTCCTAAAATGGATTACCCTGCTTTCCTTAGCTAATCTCTCCTCAATAATTGCATTACGGATATTATGCCAAAGGCCTTGCGGCACATTTCGCTGTTTTGCGTTTTTAAATAGCAGGTGCTGAATTTGCAATTCTCTCTCCAAGTTACGGCAAAGGCTGCATTGTCTTAAGTGTTCTTTAATATACTGTTCTTCTGCCTGGTTAAGCATTCCGTCTAAATAATCGGTCTTGAGTAATTCCTGGATTCTAACACAGCGCATTTTTCACCAACCCCTTTCTTGCCTGAACTAAGAGGGCTTCACGAGCCCGTTTTAACCGGGACCGCACGGTATTTATGGGAATGCTCAAAGCCAAAGCAATTTCCTGATAACTCAATCCTTCAATCTCCCGTAATACTAAACATGCCTTAAATTCTGGATTTAACGAGCCTAATAAAGTATTAAGTCTGGTTTCATTATCGCCCTGTGAAACCTGTTCAATGGTTCTATTTTCTGCAGCCAAAGATTCACTGACAGTGTCATAGCCTAACCTGTCTTTTTCTTCTCTTGTAGTTTTTCGATAACGGTTAATTGCAGTATTGACCGTAATCCTGTAAACCCAGGTTTTAAATGCCGAGCGGAACTGGAAATTCTTTAAGTTGTGATAAATCTTCATAAAAACATCCTGCGTAACTTCTTGGGCATCGGCACTGTTATGAGTAATCCTAAGGGCAACGTTGTAAACGAAAGTGCTGGCTGATTTATAAATCTGCTCAAAGGCATCAATATCCCCTTTAGAGGCACGTATGAGTATGTCTATATTGATATTCTCCATTAAAGCCTTCCATTAAATTAGACAAAATTTATCCCAAAAAAGTTCCTTAGATAAAAATAGCCTTGATTTGGCATTTCGTCAAGGCTATTTTGTGTATTAACAAAGAATATTACTTGCTATATAAGGCTCTTAACTGGTCTACGGTAGGATGGCCAGGATAAAACTCTCCCTGCGGCCCAACATAGCCGTTATTATGCTTAACCAAAGTTACAGGAGTGTAACTACCATTTGAATTGGGAACGTTTATGGTAATCCTTTCGCCGTACGTTACATTGCTGGGTGTTGTTACAACATTAGTTGCTACCGGCTGTTGAACAACAACATATCCTCCAGGGCAATCTCTGTAGTAAGTATTGTCATAGTAATAATAACGCGCGCCGCCTACCAGAATAGTCCTACGCCCCGCCGGCAAAACCGTAATAACTGCTCCTATCGGAGGCGCAACAAGAAAAAATCCCAGACCGAATAATCCTGCTCTAAAGAATCTGCCGTCACTGTAATGATACCTCTGATTCCTGACTACGACTACTTCATGCCTGCGCGGAAGGTCCCTGCGCCATCCTTCCGCAGATGCCTCTTGAAAAGGCATGGCCATAATTAAACTGACTGCCGCTATCACAACAACCTTTTTTAAAATTTTATTTCTATTCATATTCTTCCTCCTCTCGCCACATTAGACAATAGCAAAAGATAAAAAGTTCCCTGCTTTTTTAATTACATCACACCCGGTATGTGGCAGGTAGGCTTCATTCCGCGCTTCTGATAAAAACCCTGATGATATTCTTCAGCTTTATAGAATTCCTTTGCCGGTAGAATTTGCGTTACAATCGGATTCTTGAACTTGTGTGAATCTTCTAATTTCTTCAGGGATAAATACGCAGCCTTTTCCTGCTCAGGCGTATAATAGAAAATCGCCGAGCGGTATTGATTGCCGATATCCATACCCTGCCTGTCTTTTGTGGTGGGATCATGTATACTCCAGAAAACATTCAACAAATCCCCATAAGAAACCATTGCAGGGTCATATTCAACCTGTACGGCTTCTGCGTGGCCTGTAGCATGCGAAGAAACTTGTTCATAGGTAGGGTTTTTTAATGTGCCGCCTGTGTAACCGGAAGTTGCGCTAACAACTCCTTTTACTTGGCTGAATGCTGCCTCAACTCCCCAGAAACAACCCGCGGCAAAAATCGCCTTTGCTAAATCTTCGTGCTTGGCCCGCACAATCTTTTTGAATTTGATGGCTACGGCATTAATACAATAGCGCTTGCCTGTAGGCGGCGGGCCATCATCAAACACATGCCCCAGGTGCGCCCCGCAGCGGCTGCAAAGCACCTCGACCCTATGCGTCCCGAAGCTGTCGTCGGGCTCTTCCTTAATATTTAACTCCGAGACCGGTTCCCAGAAACTAGGCCAACCCGTACCTGATTCAAATTTTGTGGTAACTAAAAATAAATCCGTCCCGCAATCAACGCATTCATATACTCCGATTTCACCTTTCCTAGGGATAGGGCAGCTTCCGCTAAACGGAGGTTCTGTGCCTTTAAGCCTAGTAATGCGAAATTGCTCAGGCGTAAGAATCTTCTTCCATTCAGCTTCGGCCTTCTGAATTTTCTCCACTTCTTCAATTTGGCCAGTTTCAGCATTAAAAATTTTGATTTTATCCTCTTCTTTGGAGAATCCCTGCATAACTTCTCCCGGCAAAAAAAACAATAACCAAAAAATAACAAAAAACAGCAATCCTTTATATTTCATGCTTTTATCATGTCACTTATGCCTGATTCTGCACGCACCTACTTCGTTTCTTTTTTGCACACCATGCAATACTTTTCATGCATGCATTTGATAAAAGTTTTTGCCAAAACAAGAACTATTATCAATAGCACTATCTGTCCAAATAATCCCCAATCCATCATAAGCACCTCCCTGTTATCTTAATTCTAGCTTTATTATAGAATGGAAAAGCTTAACGTAAATTGGCCGTTTCCTCTTTTTCTTGACTTTTTTCTACCTTGGATTAAAAGATACCCTTCCTCTCCACCGGCAAAGTAATGGTTACGATTGTGCCCTTGCCCTTTTTGCTTGAAAGGCTTACAGACCCGTCATGGAGAGCCATTATCTGCTTACATACTGCCAACCCCAAACCTGTGCCGTTTGCCTTTGTGGTGAAAAACGGGTCAAATACCTTGTCTAAATACTCCTGCTCTATTCCTTCACCATTATCCTTGATGGAAATGATGGCGGAATTTCCATCAACCACTGCCGTAACTTCTATCCTGCCTTTTTTATTCTCCTCTATGGCATCAAAGGCATTATGCAGGATATTGACAAATACTTCCTTAATCTGAAGGGGATCTGCTTCAAAGGTCAGCTCTTTTATAGGTTCTAAATTTTTCCTGACTGATAAGGATTTAAGAGAGAACCGCTTGGAAACCTCATCTATTGATGCCTTGAGTATATTACAAACATTTATATTCCTAAGATGTGCTACCTTTATCTTGGAGTAAAAAAGAAGGTTATTGATAATCTGTTCACTCTCCATAACCTTGATGTCGATATTATTAAGGTGGCTTTCTAAGCGCGGATCATTGGCCTTGCGTTTAATGTTGAATGCCGCCAGTTTAACACTTGCTAAAGGATTGCGCAGTTCATGCGCAACAGTTGCAGCAAGCATTCCGATATCCGAAAGGCGCTTTGCCCGCTCTAAATCTGTTTGAGCAGTTAAAAGTTCTTGGGCCTGTTCTTCTGCGAGTTTCTTTAAAGTTTCTTTATCGCGTTTTAACACCTCTTCGGCTTTCTTGCGCTCGGTGATGTCATGTACCATCCCGACTGACCGGATAATCTTAGCTGATTCATTACGAGAGTGCTCGCATTTTTCATGTACGAAACGAATCTCACCATCTGACTTTCTTATTATCCGGTGATCGATTTCGTAGGTATCCCTTCCTTCGCGTAGAGAGCTGGAATATGCAGCATCAACCGCCGCACGGTCATCCGGATGTACAGCTTCAAGAAAAGCCTCATACGTAGCGCCAAACTCCTGTGGCTTCAGGCCAAAGATGCGGTACACCTCATCCGACCAAGATAAACTATTGTTCACAATATCAAGTTCCCAACTACCAAGATGTGCCATCTCTTGTGCCCTACTCATTCGCTTTTCGCTTTCACGCAATGCTTCCTCAGCCTTTTTGAGTTCAGTAATATCGATACTAAAACCGATTATCCCCACCGTATTTCCCAACTCATCTACATACGGTACCTTATCCGTCTGCGCCAATATAGTACCTGTATGAGTCTGCATTGGTTCGATTATTCCACGTTTTGCTTTACCGGATTTTATTACGTCCAAATCATCCTTCCAAAATGCCTCTGCCTGCTCTTTAGGATATATTTCGTCCAGGCATTTTCCCTCTAGCTCTTTTTTATGCATACCCATAGCATTTTCAAATGCCTTATTAGTACGGATAAAACAGTTTTTCTTATCTTTGTAGAAAACCATTGCCGGCACAGAATCAAGGATTGTCTGTAGCTCCTCGCGCTGACGAGAGGCTACTGCTTCGGCGTGTATACGCTCAATGATTTCTTTGTCTAACTCATCACGCGAAGCAGTAACTGTTTTTAAATCCTGGGTCATTTTGTCAAATGCCCTTGACAGCTGCCCAATTTCATCCTTCAAATTAGTCCCCACTTTATAGTCTAAATTTCCGCTTCCCACCATTTCCACGCCCTTAGAGAGTCTTTTAATCGGTTCGGCAATGGACTGAGAAATAGAAAATGCCATTATCCCGGATAAAACCAAAACAATGAGCATAATTAGAGTTACCAATTTCTTCAAATTCTCTACATCGGCAAACGCCTCCTCTGAATCTATCTTAGCCACCAACCCCCAATCCAGCAAAGGAATATGCTGCCAGGCAGCAACAACTTGCTTACCCCGGTAATCAGTTGTCAGGCCAGCTCCGCTTTTACCTTGCACAGCTTCCTGGATAGGAAAACCAATCCTGCCTCCAAGTAATATTGCTTTTTTAAGGGCAGCTTCCTGTTTATATTTAAGCGGGCTTAAATATACCGCTTGATTGCCTATTTTCTTTCCAATCAAGGTTTCCCCACTATTGCCAAGCCCCGCCCTTTCCTGAACAAGCTTATGAATGGGTGATATATCCACTTCAAAAGCAATAACCCCGATGAAACAATTGTTAAAATCATAAACCGGAGCAGTAATTAACACCCCTGGTTTATTGTCTTCTGTTTTGTTGAAGAAAACATCCGAGAAATAAACTTTATTTTTCCCTTCTTGAAATGCCTTTTGCTGGGTGTCAGGAAGAAAATTTAAAAAGTCTTTTGAATAGTGCCTTGGATTACTAGAGTAGACGATTTTTCCTTCGGGATTAACCAGCATTACATCAGACAGCCCAAAAACTTGTTGCGTTTGTTTTGCCGGGCCATCAACAAGTTTTTTTGCAGCGAGGAATTGCGGATTATCCGGTTGGGTTGCAAATTGGTTCAGTATCGGCAGGTCTTTCTTAATTGCATAGGATTTCTCTGACAGCTCTATGCCTGCCTTTAATCCGGTAAAATATGTTTCTATTTTATCCGCCTTAAAAGCAACGATGTTGCGTAATTCCGAGATGTGGTTAGAGACTAAGGAATTCTTGTAATTATTGAATGTCAACAGCCCGACAAATAACGCAGGGATTAAAGCAATTGCCAGGAATAAAACGATAAGTTTTAATCTGATAGACATAGAAATCCTCTACCTATTAAAATTATGGGAATTTACATTTGCAATAAACCTTTTGTCTTCTGTTAAGTGTTTCCTTATTTAAACTAAAAATGCAGTCGTAAAGTTTTTCCTTGAAACTGCCTGGACCGCGGGATGATTTGACAGCGCATTCTGCAGCAACTTCAAAACAGACAAGGGCACAAGTTGCAGCATAAGCTAAATCCGGTTCAACAGCGCAAAACGTAGCGATCGCAGACGTAGCCATGCAGCCTGTACCTACAAGGTGAGTCATCATAGGGTGGCCGTTTTTTATAAGGTATGTAAGTTTGGAGTCGCTGACGATATCGTCCTTGCCCGTTACAACTACTGTGCAATTTTGCTTTCTGGCAAGATTCCTGGCTAAAGTTATCATATCCTTAGCCACATGCCCTGCATCCACACCCTTTGTCTTAACCGCCTCTCCGCTAATGCGGGCGATTTCAGAAACATTGCCTTTAATAACATTTATTTTTGCTGCCTTAAGCAGCTCAAAACTTTTTCTATCTCGTAATTTAGTAGCTCCTACGCCACATACATCAAGAATAACTGGTATGCCTTTCTTATTAGCACTAATTGCCGCTATTTTCATTGCCTCAACTAACTCAATTGTCAATGTGCCTATGTTTAAGACTAAGCTTGAGGATATCTTTGCCATTTCAGCGGCTTCTTCTTTTGCATGCGCCATCACCGGAGATGCCCCCAATACCTTTACAATATTTGCACAATCATAAATCGTAACCCAATTAGTCAGGTGATGCACAACCGGCTTATTCTTCCTGATCTTTTCTAGCAGATTATATGCGTTGATTTTGATCTTTTCCATATTTTAGCCTTCAAAAGACTATTATCAACTAATTTTGCTGTCTTGATTACCTGCCGCCAAAAAGGCTATAACATAAGACCGCCAGTACTATACAGGTCGTTACTACATACATAAAATCCCTTTGACGCAAAAATGCAAAAACAGAAAGCAATACCCTGGCTATGGGAATAGCAATCAGCACCAACAACCCAAGCTGTATCAGGCCGCGGCCGTGGAAAGAAAATGCATATTTTATAATCCCTGCTACATGGCGTAATTCCGGAGGCTCTCCTTGAAAAACTTTATAATCAGGCAAAGTTAATCCGTGCCGAGATATATAAATTAATCCGCCTAAACCAACCAAAAAAGCTGCCATAACAACGCCTGTTCTTAAAAGATCTCCGATGAATATCTGTATTTGATGGTCGCTTAATCTGTTACTTTGACTTTCCATATTAAAAATGCCCCTTCAACCCCGAATAAATCATCTCAATTGCCAATAGCAGGATAACCGCGCTAAAAATTATGCGTAAGTTCTCAGTCTTTGCCATAAACAATTGGCGTGAGCCGGCAAATGAACCTAATAAAACTCCCAGCATTACCGGCATGGCTAAACCTGGATCGATAAAGCCTCGGTTAAGATATATCCCGGCGCTGGCTGCTGCGGTAACACCAATCATGAAATTGCTTGTCGCAGTAGATACCTTAAACGGAATATGCATGGCCTGATCCAAGGCAAGCACTTTGACTGCGCCTGAGCCGATTCCCAGCAATCCCGAAAGGCTACCAGCGAAGAACATAATACAGAAACCCACCGGCACACCTTGCACATGATAGTATTCAAAACCTCCGGGGACAGGATATTTGCCGTCAAGTTTTAAACGGATTGCCAATGCATCCGGTTTATTAGATAGTTCAGGTTCAGTTATGCGTTTCAGTGTGAGATAGGAAGAATATACCAATATGGCTCCAAAAATTACTGCGATAACGGAAGCGGATAACATTGTGGCAATGAAAGCGCCCAGAAGCGCTCCCAGGGTTGTGGCGACTTCCAGAAACATCCCGATACGAATATTACTAAAACCCTCTTTTACATAAGCTGACGCTGCCCCTGAAGAAGTTGCGATTACTGAAACCAAAGATGCTCCAATTGCATACCGGATATCCACTCCAAACGCAAGCGTCAATAACGGGACAATAACAACTCCTCCGCCTAACCCTGTTAAAGCTCCCAGAAATCCAGCCGCAAGCGACACCAACCCGACAAGTACTGTAAATACCAAAATATTCATAATTATTGCCTATCCAGTATCAGAAAAAAGAAATACTAATTTCTTGCGTAGATTCAATTTTAAAAGGAATGTAAATTTCAGTATCAGGGACACGTAATTTTCCCGATAATTGGAATATCAGTGGATGGCGCTTGGAAATTTCATTGCGTATTAATTTCGATAAAATATTTCCTACATTAATAGAGCCGGTTATCTGTCTTGACTGCGACCCTTTAAACAAAGTCTTTGCGAGGCTAATTCTTAAGAAGTCCTTGCCTTCTGCAGAATAAATGCGGATAACGCTGTCTTCAAGCACTAAATCAATGCTTAATGGATTAGCTATACTTAGGATATACTGGATAGAAGAACGCCCGAAAATATTAGAGTGAAACTTTGTAAAAATATTGACGTAGAGAGGCCTGGCTATGGTTTCTTTTAAAGCGTCTAAATCTATAACCGCAACTTTGCTTTGTATGGGGATACGTAGATCCATGGCTTTGTAGGTAAATGTTGTGCGAATGAATACGGTTAAAGACTTCTTATTCAGCACTGAGAGGCCAAGATTAATTCCTACCGCAGCTTCCCGCTCCTGTTTGGATATCACGCGGGGATTTTCCCAGCTTAAAATATCCTGGCCTAAAATAGCATTATTTTCATCAGTGATGGTAAGGAAAATTTTATCCAGGTCAAGCGCGCTTTCTGTCGGGTTTTGGATAACTATTTTTCCCGTTACCCTGATTTTATTCTCCTTAAACACGGGCTCAAGATACGCAACAATTTGCGGTATGGCAATTCCTCTTTTCCCAATAATGAATTTGCCAAGAGGAGCACAGCCTGAAATAATAACTGCCAAAACAAAAACCGTGATAATCAGCGTTATTTTCTTACTGATGGACCCTCCTTTATACTTTAAACATCCACCCCGAAAAATTTCCTAGCTGCCAATCCGATAAAGAAACTGATTACAGTAATAGTTAAACTTAATGCTGCCATTTCCAAAAATCGCTTCTTAAAGTTGAGGCCCTTGGCTACTGACACATAAAAAGTAAAAATAAGCATTAACAGAAGTGCAATGGCAATGGTAAGGCCCAACGCGATAAAAATACTTTTACATAGAAAATAGGGCAAAATTAATAACAAAACCGTGCCTACATAGGTAATCCCCGTATATATGCTTGCCTTCAGAGGGTTTTTATCCGTATCTTCATGTTTAGTGGATAAATATTCAGAGCTGGCCATTGACAAAGAAGCAGCGATACCGGTTATCAGGCCAACCATTCCTATGATATGCGTATTTTGTAAAGCCAGCGTAAATCCCGCAAGCGCGCCGGTTAACTCTCCCAACGCGTCATTTAAACCCAGGACAATTGAACTTACATATTTAAGGTGCTCTTCATCGATTAAACTGATAAGTTCTGTTTCATGTTTTTCCTCGTCGCGTATTATAGATTCTATTTTTGGCGATAGGCTTTTGAGCCGCTCGTAAGCTACCTGTGCTATATGCTCTCCGGATTCCATAAGCTTCAAACCGAAATTAAGGCCTAAAAATCTAGACATAAACACAAACCAGGATATTTTCAACTTATCGGGCATACTTTCTTCACCGTTTAAGCCCTTTAATAAATCATAATGCAAAAGCTCTTCTTCAGAAATCCTTTTAAGTATTTCGCTTTGCTGTTTATTTTTTATCACTTGCGAGAGTTTCTGATAAATTATGTGCTCGGTGAGTTCGTTTCTCTGGAACATTGAGACTAATTCTCTATCTGCACTTTCCACCTTAATCTCCCCATAGCCCTTCTACTTCGCAACAATAAGTTTTCCTCGCATATTCATGTGCCCCGGCCCGCAGTAAACCGAACAAAATATGTTGAATGTCCCTTGCTTATCGGCTACAAATTCTACGGTCTGCTTTTTATTAACAGCTACACTAGCATTTATATTAAATTCGGATATGGCAAAACCATGATCTACGTCGGTGCTGGTTACAATTATACGGACTTTTTCTCCCAATTTTACCACGATTGGATCCGGCTCATACTTATAACGGGAGGCTTTAACTTCTATAATCCTTATCCCATTTTCTACCTTTCCTGATAACGCAAAGCCTTGTTTTGTTTCAGCAGCAATTGCCTGACGGGATAAAACTATTAACATAATAAAAAATAAGACGGCGATAAAAATATAATATTTTCTCATCTCTTTAGCTCCTCTCTCTTTTTCCAAAGGCCAATAATGTTAAACGAATCAACTTTAGCCAATGCCATATAAAGAGCCGCGCCGAATAGGCCGATATCCCTGACTTCCTGGAATTTAAGAAAAATTAATATCACTATCAACTCTAATGCGGCTAACCCGGCAAACAAACGGGTAAAAATCCCTCCTATCAGGGCAGCACCAATCAGGACTTCGCTTGTACCGATTAAAAATAGCGAAACATTAATATCCCAGGGCAATTTCTGCAATATTGCCATTGTTTTAATTGTCTGCGCCCAGATATCGTTCTGGAATTTACCAATACCAAATAACAAAAATACCAACCCTAACAGAATGCGCATTAGAGTAAATGCGATTTTACTTTTCATTATAAAATTCCTTTTATGGATTCCATTTTACTGCTATAGGAAGAGCTGTCAAGGCAAAAACCCTCAAGGCCTGTCACTATCTATATCAGAAAATAAGGAATTTTTGCGCTTTTCGCAGGAATTTGGTTTGTTTACCTAAATTATTTAGAGAGTGAATTTTTATCCCCTGTTTACGTAAGGCTAAAATCCTATCGACCATAACCTGGCCTAAGCCGGGAACACGCAATAACCGGTATAAATCATCCTTATTAATATTAACAGGGAAAAATTCCGGGTGCATATTTGCCCACATTTCTTTGGGGTCAGTAACTAAAGAGAGGTTGCCTCCTGCGTCAAGGGGAATTTCTTCGGCTTTAAAACCGTATTTTCGCATCAGCCAATCCACCTGATATAAGCGGTGCTCGCGTGTCAGGAGGTCGCTATTGCTGAACTTTGAATGCTCACCCGGCAAATCAACAGATCCTGCGCCGCGCTGATAAGCGCTAAAATAAATGCGGCCCAGGCCTAATTCCTTATATAGCTTCCATGAATAGCTGATGATTTCCCGGTCGGTTTCCGTAGAAGCCCCTACCACGAATTGTGTGGTTTGTTTAACTCCGCTATAATCAGCTCCTTTTGCAGTGAGGCTGCTGATTAATTTTATGGGCTGGATAATGTCGCGCACGTAGTTCTTAGTTGTGCAAAGGCGTTTAAAGTTATCTTCGCCGGCTGTTTCTATATTTAATGATACTGCGCTTGCCAGCGCCAGGCTTTGGCGGATTGCTGCGCTGGATGCGCCGGGAATTATTTTTAAATGAATGTAACCCCTGAATTGCATTTTGCGCAAGTTAAGCGCCACCCTGTTAATCTGTTCCATGGTAGTATCTGGATTACGAGAAACAGCGCTACTAAGGAATAGCCCGTTTACCCTGCGTGCATTATAATAGGAAACAAAAGTTTTGGTTAATTCTTCGGCAGTCAGGCTACAACGCCTAGTTTCAGTCCCTGCCCTAAGCGGGCAGTATTTACAGTTGTTAATACATTCGTTAGAAAGTAGGGTCTTAAACAAAAAAGTTGTCCTGCCGTTTGGCAAAACAACCGGATATATCCATTTGTCATCTTTGGAACGATAACGATGTTCATCCTCATATGTGCCGCAGGCACAGGCAAGGTCGTATTGTGAATCCCGCGAAAGAACTACCAGTTTTTCTTGAGTATCTGGAGTCTTTTTGATTATTAATCCCATTTACCTACCCCTAAGAAATAATAAACCTTCGCCATTTCTAGCGAAGGTTTTACTTTTTTAGCGTCCAGGAATTCCCCCTTCAAACACAGGACAAACAAATTTATAATTAGTATAGCACGGAAAATACAAAATTTAATAGCTATTTATGAATAGACTGAATAATATGGATAACCACAATACTTACCCCTATGCATATCCTGGCGCAACGGGTAATCTGGTTACGCACTAAAGCATCCTTATGCTTGAAAATAGAAATCAGGCCTTCCATAATTAGGAATAGGCCTACGGGAAATGCTGCAATATCTACGATGAGGGGTTCAAGATAACTGCAGGGCACTAGAATTTGTTTGTCGGCTTGAATTTGCAAAAAATACGCTAAATAAGCGCTTACGCAGGAGGAAAACGCCGTTAATATTAATGTCCTCTTAAGGGAGGAGTAAATTTTTTCCATAAGATTAATTGATTATAGCTTACCGTGATTATTTTTGCAATAAAGATATTTTGACAGGATATATTTTAGGTTATATCGCGGATTTATTACATTCTTGCGGCGGATTCGTAAAGGCAGAACAAATAGCCTGTTGTATTGCCTGCGCACCCTGATAAATAGAGTTGCTCTTTAGCCCGTTTATAATCAGGGTCGGGCTGGCATTTGCGCTGTATTTTTTAGCCTCATCTGCATTTTGCTTCAATAAATTTAAACCCTGCTGGCCGTAAGCAAAAGACTCTATTTTGTTTGTATCCATTTTTAATTCCTTGGCAGATTTTTTCCAATAATCTTCCAGTTTTATTGCACCGCAGGAAATAACGCAGGAGTTTTGATTTATCTTTTCTATATAGGAAGAAAACTTATCGGGATAATACTGCATTATAGCAGCCTGCCTTGCGTCTTCTCTTGCTTCGTCATTCCCGTGCAATGAAGCAACTTCATTTATGGAATTACCTCGAACATCTGTGATAAACTTAATTTTAAAATCCACCTTGTCAGAAAAATTCTTAACTACCGGTAAAATTTCTTTTTCTGCTTTGATGCCATAAGGGCACAGGCTCATTACGAATAATTCAATTACCGGGGTTTTCGCCTTAGCAGGTGTCACTTCTTTTACTTCCTTTTGCTTTTTGGCTGACTCTTCGAATTTGGCAATATCAATTATGCCGTTAGGAATAATCAATGATGCGCCGTTTTTAGTGAGATAAAAAGTCTGGCTATTATTGTTGACACTGATATTAACTTTATAAAGGCCGTTTTCTTCCACGGGTTTGCCTGAAATTGTTGCGCTTTTGTCGGGGACAAAATACTGGTTAATAATATTTACCACTCTTTTAGCTGCTTTTTCAGGGCCGAGTGTTTTCCGGGGGAAGAACGCCAAGGATGAAACAATAAGCACAAATATGCCAAGCAATAAAATCTTTCTGATGATTTTGTTTGTCATGATATTTTTCTATGCGGGGCTAAAGCTAAGATTTTCTTCTTTGTTTAATTCTTAAAATCCCCACCATTGCATTCCAAAGCCAGATTTCCTGTTCTTCGGGAGTCAGATCAAATAACCACTCCCGAAACATATCGTTGCACATTGCTATCATCCAGTCTTTGGGTTTTTGTTCTGCCTTCTCCTCTGCTACCTGTAACATTGTTCACCTCCGTGGCTGTTAGGTGATTAATAATAGTAACTTTTTAAAAGTTTTAATAATCTATGGATAAAAAAAGACACTTCATTATTGCAAGTCGTCTTTTAAATTAACAAATATGCTAACTACTTACCTTCAATTTTCAATTATATTTTAACTCAGCTTCTCTATGCTTGTCAAGATTTATTTATAATGCAGTAAGGCCCATCTAGAATCATCTAACAAATGAAGCTATTAGCGAGATAAACAGCAATAAACCGGTAGATAATGCAACTATTCCCGCTGGCCTTGTGCCTTTTTGCATTGCCTCCAAAGAAACAGCATCAGCATCCACGCACAATATGGCAACTGCCTTTCCGCTTGCATCCCGGATAGGAGCATAGCCGGAAATTACCGAGCCCCACTTATCAGTAGTAATTTTTTTATCTGCGGAAGGGCCATTATAACCGCTCAGCATCTCTGGAATCCCCCGGGCATCATATTTGTCTCCGGGAAAGGAAGTCGGACATCTTGCGGTTACTACCTGCGGCAGCGGATCAGCATCAACCACATATTGTAGAATGCCGGGCTGGTCTGTAGCAGTCATTATATAAACATATTTAACAGAAGGATTGGCTTTCTTTATATCCTCCAATTTGTGAAACACTACCATATATTCAGGAGAACTTTCGCTCTCTTGCCGTAAAGGAATCTTAAGGACTGCATTTGCATCTATAGATAGCGCGGCATTAGAGGCAATGCTCATCAGGCGCTGCCTTGTCTCACTAAAGGCAGATTGCAGGCGGTATTCGTAAAAAATAAAAGCTATGAGTGCCACTAAGAATAATGTAGCTGCCCAAAAAACCCACAATAACTTTTTCATTATTCGCTCCTTTTTGCTCAGAACACTATTATATTTTACCCCTCTTATTTCCCGAAAACAAGCTTAAAAGGCAAGAAGGCAATTTCTAAAGCCCCAGGCAGCATTCATGGTATCGCAAACACAGGAAATTATATACGCGATACATAATTATGGCAAGGATATTCGTTTTCAAAACGTTTCCCATTTATTTAATCTTAATCAGAGGATTAAGCGCCAGGCGCAATAAAATGATCGCCAGAATCACACCGAAAGCAATATTACGCAGGCTCCTGTACATATTTACTTTCTTATTTCTGTCTTCAACCATGTTTTGTAAATATTTTCCCGGATCATTAATACTCGCAAGCTTCTGCTTAAAAGCTTCTGCCACTTTTCTTTCCCGCGGCATATTATCCCTAAGAATAGCTTTCTCCAGTTCAAGCCTTAAACCGGGCATGCCGCCGATTTGATAAGCAACATTAAGTTTGCCATATAAATATAATTCTGTTCCATAATACATCATCCTGCGTACAGCGTAGATGTTGGCAATCAGGAATAAAAGCATGAGCAAAATTGTGATTGCCAGTCTGATTTTTCGCGCTTGGGAAAGTTCCATATGAATATTTAGGCCATTCTCCTCTTGAATCTCAAAATGCTAAGGCTTATTACGGTCATGCCCATGATTAAAAGTATCAACAGCTGATCCCAAAGTATATCAATCCCTACTCCCTTCAAAAATATACCTCTGATAATCACCAGAAAATAGCGCATAGGATTAATTAATGTAAACCACTGGATGATTTGCGGCATATTGGCTATTGGGTAGGCAAATCCGGACAACAAAAATGTCGGCATGTAAAAAAGAAACACCGACATCATAGCTTCCTGCTGTGTGGAAGCAATAGTAGAAATAAACAGCCCCGCGCCTAACGAAGTAAATAAATAAACGCATGTGGCTAACGCCAAAAAAAGCAAACTTCCTCTTAACGGTATATGAAACCAGAATACCGCAAGGCTGGTGATGAGGCTGGATTGAATTAGGGCAATGATGCCAAAAGGAATAAGTTTACCGATAATAAGTTCAAGCGGCATTAGGGGGCTAACAATCAACTGCTCCATGGTGCCAATCTCCTTCTCCCTTACAATAGCCATAGCAGTCAATAATAGAGACATAATGGTAACGATAGAAGCAATAACTCCCGGCAGATAATAATTCCTGGAAATAAGATTTTCATTAAACCAGGCGCGGTCTCTTAAGTCTACTGACTGCGCCTGCACCTATCAAGCCCTTTGCGTCAATATCCTGCTTAATCAGGCGGTATTGGTAATTGCTCATAATCGTATTGGCATAGCCAAGTATGACCATGGCGGTATTTGAATCTGAACCGTCAAGAGACAAGCTGCACATTCGCGCTTTTGCCGGCTAAAACATCCCGGCCAAAACCGCGGTCAATGCGTATAACTGCACTGGTTTTTCCCCTATCGATGAGCCGATCCTGCTCTTCCTTGCTATAGATATAATATTTGGGGATGAAATATTTGGAGTAAGTAAAATCGCGCAAAAGCTCGCGGCTTTCCTTGGTATTATCCTGGTCGTAAATTGCCGCGGGATATAATCAATGTCTTTGTTGGCGGCATAGCCAAAGAGAAGTATCTGGATAAGCGGAGAAATAAAAATAACCGTCTTCATGCGCGGGTCGCGTAAGACCTGTTTGAATTCTTTGATCAGTATTGCCCTAACCCTTTCAAACATCATCAGAGCCACCTTTTTCTTGAATTTTCTTACCGCAAGATTAAACATGAGAAACGCGAATAAAAATAAAAACAGCGATTCATACCACAATACACGCATGCCGCTTCCCTTTAAAAATAATCCTCTTAAGATAAATATGAAATAACGCGCCGGGACAAAATAAGTGATTGACCTGATAATCGGCGGCATATTAAAAATCGGATATATAAAACCGGAAAGGAGCATTGTGGGTATGAATGTGGTAAGTGTTGCCAGCTGGCTGGCTAGTAATTGCGTCCTGGCAGTGATAGAGATGAATATTCCCTGCGATAGCGCGCCGATTAAAAACAGCGCGCTTAATACAACCAGCAAAAGATAATTTCCCCTAAAAGGCACCCCGAATAAAAATCTAATCATAATTACGCCTACGCTAAGGTCAAAAAAACCTATTGTAAAATAGGGCAGAAGCTTACCTACGATAAGCTCTAATGGCTTTACAGGAGTAGAAATCAACTGCTCCATAGTGCCTCTCTCCCATTCCCTGGCAACGCAAATGGAAGTAAGCAGCGCTGCGATAATCATTATGATCATTGCGATGACCCCCGGAGTGATAAACCACCTGCTGGTCAACCCCATATTAAACCAAATCCTGGAGCGCAGGTCTACGGACCTCTCTGGCTTAATGCCATACTTGGCAAATGTCTTTACCAATAAATTTAAATTGTATGTGGCAACCACCGAACGCACATACCCCATGGCAATGGTTGCGGTATTAGAGTCGCTTCCATCCACCAATAACTGCAATGGTGCAGCTTTCGCGGATTGAAGATAGTGGGAAAAATCCTTGGGGATTATCAATGCCATCATCGCCTGGCCGTTATTGATCATGCGTTCGATATCGCGGTAATTATCCGTGTAGGAGATGATTCTAAAATATTTGGAATTTTTAAAATTGAGCAGGAAATCGCGGGTAAGCTGCGAAGAGGTGTCCTGGTTCCAAACTACTGTACGGACCCTATCGATATCCAAAGAAAGGCCGTAACCAAAAATTATCAATAAAAATACCGGGATCACCAAAGCCAAAGCCAGCGAACGCGGATCGCGCTTAATCTGGATAAATTCCTTATTGGATATTGCCCACGTCCTTTTCAGGTTCATTTGTCCTTATGCTCTGCGTCGTAATTCTCAACCAGGGAAACAAATACGTCTTCCAAAGAAGGCAAAATCTTATTTATGGAATAATTAGTTACGTTCTCCTTTGCAAAAATATTTTTCAATGCCGCGGTAGCTACCTTAGCTTCATAGACCACAACGTGTAAATTTACGCCAAATAACGCGGCATCCTTTACCGATTTCAATTTTGAGATTTTATCCAGCCACAGCTCGGCGTGCGGCATAATAATTTCCAGAATTTCATGCTTCATAATGGTAGTCTTCATCTCCTGTGGACTACCCATGGCAATCATCGTGCCGTGGTAAATCATCACCAAGCGGTTACAATTCTCTGCCTCATCCATATAATGAGTAGTTACAAAAATAGTCTTGCCTTGTTCAGCCATTTCCTTGATAATCTTCCAGAAATTACTGCGAGTTATCGGGTCAACCCCCGAGGTCGGCTCATCCAGGAAAATAATATTTGGTTGATGAATAATAGCGCATCCGATAGCCAAGCTCTGCTTCCATCCACCGGAAAGCGTGCCTGTGAGGTTTTTTCGGAAATCATCAATGCCGGCTAACTTTATGGTTTCGTTTTTCCTCTGTTCTCTTTCAGCTTTAGGAATCGTATAAATACTGCTGTAGAAATCGATATTCTCTTCCACGGTAAGGTCATCATAAAGAGAAAACTTCTGGGACATATAGCCGATATTTTGCTTGATGTTATGCTGCTCTTTCATGATATCAAACCCGCCTACTGTGCCGCTGCCCGAAGTCGGCGAATAAATACCGCAAAGCATCCTTATGGTAGTGGATTTTCCTGCGCCGTTTGGCCCCAGGAATCCAAAGATCTCACCTTGTTTTACCTCGAAATTGATATGATTAACCGCGGTAAAACTGCCGAATGTTTTTTCCAGGTTATCTACTTTTACGGCGATATTATTATCCATTAAGCATTGCGCGATTCGTAATCGTTAACAATCTTGATAAATGCCTGCTCCAGAGTTTTTACATTCCACTCGTTTTTAATGTTATCCGGCGTGTCGCATTTAAGAGCCTGCCTTTATGGATCAATCCCACCCTGCGGCAGCGCTCTGCTTCATCCAGGTAAGACGTAGAATAAAGTATAGTGACTTTTTCTTTTAAAAGATCATAAAGTATTTTCCAGAAATCGCGGCGGGATACCGGATCAACTCCGTTTGTCGGCTCATCAAGAAATAAAACCTTGGGAGTGTGGATCAATGCGCAGGAAAGCCCTAATTTTTGCTTCATACCTCCGGATAATTTTCCCGCTAACCTTTGTTTAAAAGGCAGGAGCCCGGAAAAACCCAACAGCTTATCAATAATTGCCTGCCTGTTTTCTTTTGGCACGCAGAAAACATCGGCGTAAAAATTGATATTCTCTAAAACCGTCAGCTCTTCATAAAGCCCGAAACGCTGCGACATATAGGCGATATTTTCCTTAAGGGGTTCGGATTCTTTGACGATATGTTTGCCATAAACCCAGCCCTCTCCTTCTGTAGGCTCAAGGATCCCGGTCAAGAAGCCGCATGGTCGTAGTCTTTCCAGCGCCATCCGGCCCCACAAGCCCGAATATCTCGCCTTCTTCAATTTCAAGATTAAGTTTATTAACTGCAGTATTATCCTGAAATTTCCTAGTCAGGCCGACTGCTTTTATAGTTATCATTTAATGAAATTATATTTGTATATACGCGTCTGCAGGCATGCCGGGTTTAAGGTCAAGGCTGGAATTATCCACCTTTACCTTTATTCTATAAACAAGCTTAACCCTCTCTTCTGTAGTCTGGATGGTTTTAGGAGTAAATTCTGCTTCGCTTGATATAAAAGAAACTCTTCCTTTATATTTCTTTCCGGGGTAGGTATCAGTAACTACGTCTGCTTCCTGATTTAGCTTTACCCTGCCTAAATCAGTTTCATTGATATATGCGGTCACCCAGATATTATTTAAATCAATCACGGTAAATACAGGAGCGCCAACTTGCACCACTTCTCCAGGTAGAGCGCTTTTTACCAGGACATATCCGTTAAGCGGTGAAACCAGATTGGCAAACCCCAGCCTGGTTTTAGCTAACTCTAAAGACGCTGAGAGTGCATCTACATTTGCCTTATCCGCTATCTGCCTGCGTTTTGGCCGCATCTCTTTTTTGCATGGAGATAGCTCCTGCCTGGAAAAGATTTTCTGCACGTTCGTAATCCAAGTTTATCCAGCTCGTATTGTGACTCTGCGGCTTTAAGCGCAGCCTCGGCATTATCGCGAATCTTGGTTAATTCATCGGTGTTTAAATTTGCTACCGGGTCACCGATCTTTAATACCTTGCCTTCATCAGTAAAAAGCTCGAGGATTTGCCCTTGCACCCGGAAAGATATCCGCACGTCATCTCCCTCGATGTTACCTGAAACTTTAATACCCTTATGGTTATGATTACGGTTTTGCCAAAATATGCCTGCTGCTACACCCACGCCAAAAATAAGCAAAACAATAATAATTGCTGCCGGTTTAATTTTTAGTTTCATTCTTTGCCTCCTTTAAGAGACTTTCTCCTAGTGTCCGGCTAAGCTCTGCCTTAGCCATAAGGTAATCATAAATGCCTTCAGAAAGATTTTGCTCAACCTGGCCTAAAGATACCTGCGAATCCAAAACGTCAAGGTTCTTGGCCTCGCCGTTATCATAACTGACATTGGCTATCCTTAATGCGTCTTTAGCCTCTACAACATTATCCTTTTGTGAATCAATTATTGTTTGCGCCTGTTTTAAATCAAGACAGGCTTGCTTGACATCTACGGCGATCTGATCCGACATATTATCCTTAGTAAGAATTGCTTCCCGGTAGCGCGCTTTAGCAGCATCTACTTTTGCCTTGGAGGCGAACCCATCGAATAGCGGGAAACTCAACGATAATCCAATGTTCCAATTACTATGCCTATTATTAAAAATATTGCCTAAATAATTTGAGCGGAAATCATAGCCGAGGCTGGCATTGACCTGCGGCCGCCATCCGGCTTTGGCCATTTGTATGGACCATTTACTGATATCTACGCCCAGGCCCTTTAAGATCATCTCCGGCTTATTAAGGTAAGCTGTCTTAACAAATTCTTCTTCTTTAATCTCTATCAGGCCGTAAGTCAGGTTTTTATCGCGTACCTTAAGAGAATACTGTTGGCTGTATCCTAAGAGCTTTTTTAACTCTGCCATAATCAGTTCTACGGCATTTTTTGCTTTCACCAATTGCGGCATTAACAAGGCTACCTGGACTTTTGATTGAAGCAGGTCAAACCTGGAAGAAGTCCCCTGTTTAAACCTGTTATTTACATCTTCGTAATGATCCTGAGCATTATCCACTAACTCCTGGGCAATCCGCTCTGTCTCATAAGCAAGTAGTAGCCCGTAATAAAGGCGTTTTGCTTCAAATTCAACATCAAGTTTTTTGGCGCGTAGCGTCTCAACCTGCACATTCCGGATGAGTTTTGCCGAATTAAAATTGGCAATATTCGCTCCTCCGTTATAAAGGATCTGGTTGATATTTGCGCCCAGCGCATTATCATTTTTATATCCGGTAAATACGCCCATGTCCTTTTTCCCTTGCACTATAGCAGGAGCGACTGCGCCGTTATGCGTATAACCTGCGTTCACATTAACAGAAGGCAAAAACTCACTGCGCGCTCCCATTATGTCGGCGTCTGCAGCCAGCACTTCCTGCTCTTGTATCTGGATATCTTTATTATTCTTATAAGCAGTTTTTATGGCATCTTCGAGAGATAAAGTTACCTGCTTGTCGGTTTTCTCCTCCTGGCTATATGCGTGAGGCGGCAGCATGCCGGAACAAAACAAAATCAAAACTGTTACTACCAGTAAATCATCCACTTTGACATTAAGGGAACTAGCTATTTTAGAAATCGTTTTTATGGTGGGATTGGGATTCCTGCCGGATTCAATCTTAACGATAGTGTTAAGGGCAAGGTTTGAAAGCTTGGAAAGCCGGTCCTGCGAAATTCCCCTCTTCTTGCGAAACTTCCTTAGATTTACGCTAATCATGGTATATACTATTATAATACTACTATTTTAATTATCTTATTATAATACTTGTTTTATAATTCTACTATTATAATAGTATTTTCTCCCCAAATGTCAAGGAAAAAATAAAAAAGGCTATGATTACCTCAAACAATCAATAGCCTTTGATTAACTTACTGAAATTTAGCTCTTCTTATTCTTCGAGCTTTTCCATGGGTTGATTACAGCAGACTAACTCTCCTCCCCCTACTTTTGTTACTGTTACCTCATTGCCGCAAACATTGCACCTGTATTTTTCTCCCACTTCTTTAACTGCCGTGTAACCTCCTTTTGTCTACGAAGACAACACCCACGCAAATCCGATAAGCGTGGGGTGTCTGCCTATGAAGACAACACCCGCGCAATACAGATAAGCGCGGGGTGCCTATCCCCAATGAATAACTATTTTACATGTAGTTAATAATTTTCTGCCAGCACTTCGTAAAATGCTTGCGGATGTTTACAGGCAGGGCACTCTTTTGGCGCATCCGGCCCTTCAAAAACATAACCGCAGTTGATACAATGCCACTTCACGCTTACCTTCTTCTTGAATACATCGCCATTTAGCAAATTGTTAATCAGCTTTCTGTATCTTGACTCATGAAATTTTTCCACCTTGGATATCTGCTCGAAGGATCGCGCCACTTCAGGGAAACCTTCGTCTCTGGCGATTTTGCCAAAATCCGAGTAAAGAACAGTCCATTCCAAATTCTCTCCTGCAGCAGCAGCCTCTAAATTACTCTTGCTATCCTTAATCATGCCTGCCGGATAACTGGCGGTAATCTCAGTGTCTCCGCCCTCTAAGTATTTAAAGAATACCTTGGCGTGTTCCTTCTCATTCTCAGCAGTCTCCATAAAGATGTTAGCTATTTGTTCATAGCCTTCTTTCCTGGCTGCTGAAGCAAAATAGGTGTACTTGTTTCTTGCCTGTGATTCTCCGGCAAAAGCAGCTAATAGATTTTTTTCTGTTTTTGTGCCTTTAATTGATTTACCCATTTTTACGACCTCCTTACAAGTAATACTTGCGTTATATACAGGTATCAATTATAACCGGAATGCGTGGATTATCAATAAAAATACCGTTTCTTAAAATTCAGCGCTACATTAACAAGTCCAATAAGAACCGGAACCTCAACCAATGGACCAATCACAGCAGCAAACGCGGCACCGGAGCTTATGCCGAATACAGAAACCGCCACTGCAATAGCCAGCTCGAAATTGTTGCTGGCAGCAGTAAAGGAAAGCGTTGCTGTCTTGGCATAGCCGGCGTTAAACTTTCTTCCCATGTAAAAAGAGACTAAAAACATCAGCACAAAATAAATCAGAAGCGGCACGGCAATTCTCACAACGTCCGCCGGTATCTTTATAATGTATTCTCCTTTTAAAGAAAACATCACGATAATTGTAAACAAAAGTGATATCAGCGTAATGGGACTAATCACGGGAATGAATTTATTTTCATACCATTGCCTGCTTTTTATCTTAAGCAGCGTAAACCTGGTTATAATTCCGGCTAAAAACGGTATGCCAAGATAAATGAACACGCTCTTGGCAATTTGTGCAATAGTTACGTTTACCGCCACTCCCCTGAGGCCAAACCACACAGGTAAAATCGTAATAAAAATCCAGGCATACACCGAATAAAACAGGACCTGAAAAATAGAATTGAAGGCAACCAGGCCTGCGCAATATTCTGTATCCCCTCCTGCCAGCTCATTCCAGACAATAACCATGGCAATGCAGCGGGCAAGGCCAATCATAATCAGGCCAACCATATATTCCGGATAACCCCTTAAGAAAGTAATCGCCAGAAAAAACATCAGTATCGGGCCGATGACCCAGTTTTGCACAAGCGATAACAAAAGCACTTTCTTATTATGGAAAACATCGCCCAGCTCTTCGTATTTCACCTTTGCCAGGGGTGGATACATCATTAAAATAAGCCCGATTGCAATGGGGATATTGGTAGTGCCGACTTGAAACTTATTCCAAAAGTTTACTATCTGTGGGTAAAGATATCCCGAACAAACACCGATTCCCATAGCAAGAAAAATCCACAGCGTCAAGAACCTGTCCAGAAACGACAACCTCCGCGTAGCTTTGTTTTCCATATCAGCCATCTCGTTTTTTATGTTCCAACTCTCTCCTCTTTTTCTAATTATACCACTTCCTTATTAAAACGGTAGAAATTAGAAGAATACTATGCGCAACGAGTGGAGAGATCTACACGAAAAAACTAACAGCCACTTTACGAAATAAAGTGGCTGTTTTCATGTTCCTTAGTAGACAACTTGTTGCCTTATTATCCTATTGCAACTGATCCGCGTTCTTCCGTACGGATACGCACACACTCCTTTAAATCTAAAACAAAGATTTTTCCGTCTCCGGTCTCTCCTGTCTTTGCTCCTTTTATGATCGCTTGTATTGTGGGCTCAAGAAAATTATCATTAACCGCAATTTCCAGCCTCATCTTCCTCAAAAGGTTACCCGTCTCTTTCGCTCCGCGATAAAATTCGGTTATGCCTTTTTGTCGGCCATGCCCTAATACTTCGCTTACTGTAATCAGATTTACCTGAGCTTTATATAACTCTTCTTTCACCGCTTCTAACCGGTGAGGTTGAATAATCGCAATGACTAGTTTCATGAATCCCTCCTTGCCCATAAGGGCACACCCGCGCAATACTTCCCGCAAGGGAACACTGGCGCAATACCAATAAGCGCCAGGTGCATATAAGCGCGGGGTGTTATTCTAATAAGGTATAGGCGCTTTCGCGATGCTGTGTCAGGTCAAGCCCCATAACTTCTTCCCTTTCTTTTACGCGTATGCCAAAGAAAACATCCACCAATTTATATATAACAAATGTTACGGTAAAAGTATAGACCACAGCAACTAAAACACCGGTCAGCTGAATCAGGAGTTGCTTAGGATTACCGGAAAATAACCCGTTTGCGCCTGCGGCATTAATCGCCTTGGAAGCAAACAAGCCGGTGGCAAGCGTACCCAGGATCCCGCCTATACCATGCACTCCGAAAGCATCCAATGAATCATCATAACCGAATTTCGGTTTAATCACAGCAATTCCGATAAAGCATATAATACTGGCCGATATCCCGATTATTACAGCCGACCCCACGCTTACAAACCCCGATGCGGGAGTAACTGTTGCCAGGCCAGCAATGGAACCGGTAACAATACCAAATACCGTGGGCCTGCCGTTACGCACCCATTCCAGTAATGCCCAGCTTAAACCTGCTGCTGCAGCCGCAGTATTCGTTACAATAAAGGCATTCACTGCCACATTATTTACCGCCAGAGCACTTCCTGCATTAAAACCAAACCAACCAAACCAAAGCAATCCTGTGCCTAATACTACAAAAGGCAAGTTGTGAGGCGAGGGCGTATGATTTAAACCCTTACGCCTGCCAATAATCAAAGTTGTTGCTAAAGCTGCTATGCCCGCGCTGGTATGCACCACAATACCGCCGGCAAAATCAAGCACTCCCATTTGCCTTAACCATCCGCCGCTTCCCCATACCCAGTGGCAGAGGGGGTCATAAACAAACGTAGTCCAAAGCAAGGCAAATATTAAAAATGCCGAAAATTTCATCCTCTCTGCAAAAGCTCCGATAATAAGCGCGGGCGTAATCACTGCAAACATCATTTGGAAAAACATAAAAGCCTGGTTAGGTATGGTTGCAGAATAGTCTGCAAAAGGCTCAAATCCCACGCCATGAAGCCCAAGCCAGCCCCAACCTCCCCAAAAGCCGCTTCCGGGAGCGAAAGAAAGACTATACCCAAAAAATATCCACTGCAGGCTTACTAAACACAACACCACAATACATTGCATAAGCACACTTAAAATATTTTTCCTTCTCACCATACCCCCGTAAAAAAATGCCAGGCCCGGGGTCATCAGCATAACAAGCACAGCAGAGAATAGCACAAAAACCGTGTCAACTGGATTTACCATCGTATCTCTCCCTTCTCTTTAAAATAAAAAGCGTTCACTACGCCCATTCCTTCCGGACGTCTTGAACGCTTACTTTGCGCTCACTTCCTGATAGGCACTACTATGTACCTATCCTTTTTTCTTATTTACACAACTGATTATACAATTGATTATATAATTGATAAAAAAATATTGCAACAACTTTTTTTGCACGGCTACAAACAAAAAACCTCCGCCTTTTCAAGCGAAGGTTTTAATTATTTTAACGTGGCAGTTCCCCCTTCGAAACATACCACACCGAATTATTGTCTATTTTATACATTATATTCAATCCATTGTCAAGGATATTCTACTGCTAATTGGTGGGTTATTCAACTATAAATTCTCACTAGCGGGTGACGAGGCGCGTTCCGAGCGGCACATAAGGAAGCCGAAGCGGGCATGGTTTGCCTCGTTAGAAAAGTATCCAAGAGCGAAGGCTTCCGCTTGAGCGAAGATTTTCCACGCTGGGGAAAATCGAGCGATGACGCGAGGAACGTGCCTCGGCAGGACCCGCTACCTAGCAAAACGAGCGTTCTCGCGAAAAACACCCCAAGACAGGACCCACTACTGCTATTGTGGACTTTGAGTACCAGGGCGGGAAAAATGGTTGATAGCGCCAATAAAGATTGGTAAAGCGACAATCTGTAAGACTACTGAAAAGATAATTAGGACAGTTATTGATTTGACATAGAGAATTCCCATAATAGCGCTACCTAAAAACCAGGCAATCCCGAAATCCGGTATCAAATACGCCGAATGCCGTGCTTCTTTTATCTTGAGAAATCATATTAGCTAGCGTTGCTTTAAGAAGAGATTCTTGCGCGCCCAGGCCGATACCCCAGAGAATCATACCGATAATAATCAAAAGGAATTTACCCCAGAAGACAAACGGAGCAAAAAATGCTCCCAGGAAAAAGCGCAAAAAGCATTACCTTAGAGCCTGTCCTATCCAATAACCGGCCAAAAATATAGAGAACTAATCCCCCCTACTGCCATAGCTAGCGCATAAAGAATCGGAATCCAATGCATGGGAACATTATTTGTTTTATCAAAATGAAATGCGATTAAAGCAAAATCCGCGAATCCCGCCGCAATCAAAGCACCGCCCAATAGATACAGCCAATAAGCATTTGAAAAACCCCTAGCTTCTAAAACTCTGGCTTCTTTTTTATCCAAATCCTGCGGCTTGGGGAAAAATAATCTGGCAGCTATAAGCATAGCTAAACACAATAATGCAGATATCAAAAGTATAGCCGTATCCGTATTTATAGCTATTTTTTACAAATAACACCCAGGCTACAATCAAAGGCCCGATCGTCGCGCCGAATTGATCCAGAAATTCATTAAGCCCGAATACCCAGCCGGAGCCCATTTCTTTACCGGCAAAGGAAAGCATGGTTTCTACAGCGGGCTTTCCTATAGCTCTTCCTGTCCGCTCGGCAATTATCAACACGCAAGCCACCGGCCAATTGCCTGCTAATGCCAAGGCAGGCACGGCAAGCATATTAATTGCATAACCCACAAAGGCAAAAATCCAGTATTTATGGGTTTTGTCTGCGAAAAAACCCGCTACGGAACGTAATGCATAACCGATTAATTCACCAAAACCAGCTATAAATCCTACTGTAACTGCGCTGGCTCCTAAACTGGATAAAAATGCTCCATTAATACTTCTTCCTCCTTCATAGGTAAAATCCGCAAATAAATTTACAATACCTATGATCAGCACAAATCCAAATGCAAGCTGAGTGGTGTTTTTTTTATTCATAATTTCTTAGATATAAATTTTGCGCGTATTTAACATAGCTCTAATTTATCGGCTCTGCTTAGACTTTTTATCTGAGCTTCACGCTTGAGAGCCAAAGACTTCGACCTGACTTTTTCGCTATGTACTAATTCAACTGGGGCGCGGTACTTTGTGAACCTGCAACCATTTCCGCTATTGTGGGCTTTGATGCGGCGTTCTAAATCGTTGGTTATGCCTGTGTAGAGTGTGTCGTCTTTACATTTAATGACGTAGACGTGCCAGGCCATGGTAATGGACCAGTTATTTTTGCATCGGTCGCTTGCCTGACCAGGCAAGCGCTAATGGTGAAGCGATAAAAACGGTCGAATACGCTCCGCAGAAGAATCCTATCAATAATGCAAAAGAGAAATTACTCAACACTTCTCCTCCGTACAAAAATATTGCCAGGACTGTAAGAAGCGTAACTCCCGTGGTTATAATCGTCCTGCTCAATGTCTGATTCACGCTTAGATTAATCAGCTCCTTCAGCCCGAGCTTTCTGTTGAGGCGCGCGTTTTCTCTGACGCGGTCATAGACCACTATTGTATCACTTATAGAATAACCGGCTATTGTCAAGAAGGCAGTAACGCTCAAGAGATCAATCTGCCTGCCGGTAAGGCTCAAGAATCCCAAGGCAACCAACACATCATGCAAAAGTGCGATTACGCCTGCCAGCGCAAACTCAAAGTGTTTAAACCGAAAAGCGATGTAAATCAGTATACCCACCATAGACCAGAGTATTGCTAAAAACGCCTTCTGCTTTAGGTGCTGGCCAGCTATCGGACCGACGTGCTCAATTTTAAGCACCTGGATATCTTCATTGGGATAAATTTCTTTCAACTTTGCGGTAAGCAGCTTGTTTTCATTCTGCGTAGTCCTTATCAATATGACGCGCGGATTCTCCTTGAATTGCTGAATTGTAGCTTCTCCCAGATTAAGATCCTTAATCGCCTCTCGTATTGTGTCTATTTTAGGGGGTGTCTTAAAGCTGTATTCCTGGAGTTGTCCGCCGGAGAAATCAATACCATATGCCTTGTGCCCTTTCATAACAAATGAGGTAAGCCCGACAATTGTCACAAGTAGAGAAATTGCGTAAAAAATTCTCCTCTTGCTGATAAAGTCTATTTTTGTTTCTCTCAACAGATGTAACATGGGTAATGACTTTATAATACCCGCGTTCAGGAGAAGCTCCAGTATCACGTGGGTCACGATAATAGAAGTAAAAAGGCTGGCGATAATACCGATTGTGAGCGTTACTGCAAAACCCCTGATAGGGCCGGTGCCAAACTGAAACAGCAGGAATGCCGCAATCAAATTGGTCAAATGCGAATCAAAGATAGCCGTAAAAGCCCTGTCATAACCCAGCTTAATTGCAGTGCGCAGCACTTTACCGGAATGGATCTCCTCACGGATACGTTCGTTAATAAGTACATTGGCGTCAACTGCCATACCAAGCGAGAGGGCAATACCGGCTATACCCGGCAAGGTGAGCGTCGCAGATATACCGGGAAATATATAAGGCAGTAATCCCAACCCGCCTGTGATCATAAACAGATTAAGTAATAATGCGATGTTTGCGATAATGCCGGAAAGAAGATAGTAAACTGCCATAAAAATAAATACGAAAGCCAAACCGATAATGCTGGCCTTTACACCTTTATTAATTGAATCCTGCCCTAAAAGAGGCCCGACTGTTCTTTGCTCTTCTATGTGCATAGGAGCGGGTAACGTCCCCACGCGTAACACTAACGCAAGATCCTGCGCCTGGTCAATGTTGAAGTGTCCGGAAATCATCGCCTCGCCCGAAGGGATCGCCTCTCTGATGTTGGGGGCAGATTGCACTTTTCCGTCTAGGACAATAGCTAGCCTTCTTCCTACGTTTGCCGCAGTGACTTCAGCAAATTTCTTCGCTCCCTCCGCATTAAATTTTAGGCTCACTACAGGCTCATTAAACTCGGCCTGGCTAAAATGCATCTGCGCATCGGTTAAGGCATTGCCTGTCAAAACTGCATCTTTCTCTAAAAGCAGGGGTTCATTATCCTCCTGGGAGTATTTTAATTCGTAACCTTCGGGAACTTTGCCGCCTATGGCCTCTTTAATCTTATCCCTATCCGAACTAACAAGCTTAAATTCTAACATTGCGGTTTTTCCAATGATATCAATTGCGCGTTCAGGGTCGGTTATGCCGGGCAACTGCACAACAATCTCATCAAGCCCCTGTTTTTGCATAGAAGGTTCGCGCACGCCAAAGGCGTCAATACGGTTACGGATTACTTCCAGCGCACGGTCGCAGGCATCAGGCCTGTCTTTTTCCGGAAGCGTACTTGTATCCACCTTAAGCAAAAGATACATCCCGCCCTTTAGGTCCAGGCCGAGGTTAATCCTTTTCTCAAGCGGAAAAGTAAAGAAAACACTCACTCCGATAACCGCAAGAATCAAAATTATTTTGTATAAAAGCTTATTTTCCATGTTTCTATTCTCCTGTTATTTTAAGATAGATTTCTCACAATTTAATGTTATCAATTATATACGCAATACCTTAATATATCAAGTGTTTTTGGCTTTAGAGAATCTGTTCAGTGCTCATTTTTTTATTTCACAAATTAAATTTTTCTAGTAAAATATATGGAACATGAAAAGACTTTCACGCCAATTGTTCCGCCTTAAAGACCTGAATATGATTTTAGCCGAAAGCCATGAACCCGGGCACAGGCTAAAGAAGGTCCTGGGGCCCTTTGAGCTTATCCTCCTCGGTATCGGTGTTATCATCGGTGCAGGAATCTTCGCCACAGTCGGAACAGCTGCAGCCGGAGATGCACTGCGTCCGGGAGCCGGGCCTGCCCTGATAATTTCTTTTGCCATCACCGCGGTTGCCTGTTGTTTCGCCGCACTCTGCTACGCCGAATTTGCCTCGCTTGTCCCGATATCCGGCAGCGCTTATACCTATTCTTATGCTTCATTCGGAGAATTGGTTGCCTGGATTATCGGCTGGGATCTGATGCTTGAGTATTGCGTGGGAAGCATCGCGGTTGCCATCAGCTGGTCAGGATATTTCACAGCATTATTGCATGGCTTCGGAATAACCCTGCCCCCATGGGCCACTATCGACTACCGTTCGGCAATGCATGGTTTTCACAAAGCTACTGCGCTTCTTAATTCCGGGACTAACTTTGATAAACTGCAACCAGTGCTGCAGAATGCCTGGAATGCGGTTAATAGCGCGCCGCATATCTTTGGCTTACCTATTATCTGCAATATTCCTGCCTGTCTTATCGTCCTGCTTTTAACCATGATTCTGGTAACCGGCATAAAGCAAAGTTCCCGGTTTAATATCGCCATGGTCACCGTGAAGCTTCTGGTGCTGGGTTTCTTTGTGGCACTCGGCTCTTTCTACGTAAAACCGCAGAACTGGGTTCCTTTTGCGCCCAACGGGTTTGCCGGAATTAAAGCAGGCGCTGCTATTGCCTTCTTTGCCTATATCGGATTTGACTGCGTTTCTACCGTTGCCGAAGAAACGCGCAATCCCAAACGCGATATGCCTATCGGAATCATAGGCTCACTGGTTATCTGCACAATTATTTATATGCTGGTGGCCGCGGTCTTTACCGGTATCGTCCCCTTTTCGCTGTTAAAAACATCCCTTGCTCATGAAAAGGCTGAGCCATTGACCTTAGCCATGCAGCATATTAATCTTCCCTGGGCTGCGGTTATCGTGGCCTTCGGCTCTATTGTGGCCCACATCGCAGTACTCCTGGTCTTGATACTCGGGCAATCCAGAATCTTCTTTTCCATGGCCCGCGACGGCCTTCTCCCGAAAGTTTTCGCCCGCGTGCATGAAAAATTCAAAACACCTCATGTTACGACAATTGTCGTGGGCATAATTATTGCTTCTATCGCCGCCTTCACCAATATCGATGAAATGGTTGACCTGACCAATATCGGCACTCTCTTTGCCTTTGTCCTGGTTTGTTTCGGCATTATAATCCTGCGTATTAAAGAACCTTTGAGGCACCGCACCTTCAAAGTCCCGTTTAACCCGATCATTCCGCTTCTGGGTGTAGCAAGCTGCGTATTTCTGATGACGGGGCTCCCCGGTATCACTTGGATAAGATTTGTCGTCTGGTTGATCGTTGGGCTGATTGTTTATTTCACCTACAGCTTCGAACACAGTTTACTGCATCATAAAGCACACCCGGCGCCTCCTCACTCCGGGCATACTAACCAATAAAATAGCGCTGATCCTAGTTAAGAATCAGCGCTATAATCACTAAACTTCTCTCTCCTTGAGAGAAAAAGAAAATCTTATTACTGCGGACCAGCTGGCGTCGTTTGCGGTTGTTGCTGCGCCTTGCGTTGCTGCCGCTCTTCCTGACGATGTTCCCGGCCTTCTTCGCGTAAATGTCCAAGCTTCTCACGATCAACGCGTATTTTCTCGCGTATCGAACGTAGTTGCTCTTTTAAGGGTTTAGCTTGAGCTTGAAGCTGCTGAAGTTGCGAGCGTATCTGCTCAGCCTGCTGACGCAATGACTGAATTTCCTGCCGAATCTGGCTGCCTTCACCTTGAACTTGAGGACCACCGCCTGGAGCTGGTGATTGAGCATTGGCTTTCAGGGTTAAAATTGAAACCATGAATAAACCTAACAACATAACCCCTAATTTCTTTAACATGTTTCCTCCTTTCTTATATATTATTGGTTATCTTACTCGCCATACAAAACTCTTAACTGCTTAACGGTCGGATGCCCTTCGTAATATTCCCCTTGCGGGCCTATGTAGCCAGTTTTATGTTTAGTTAATGTAACCGACGTATATCCGCCGCTTGCATTGGGAATGTTTATCAGTACCGCTTCACCGGATGGCGCGTTAGGCTGTGTAACAACAGGTGCAGTTACAACAGCAGTAGCAGCAGGCGCTGCCACAACAGTAGTAGTTGCCGGTGTCGGAACAACGACATAGCCGGTAGGACATGGCCTATAGTAGATATTGTCATAATAGTAATACGGGGCACCGCTTACATAAACGCTCTCATAGTATGGCGGAAGCGTTGCAACTATTGTGCCGATTGCAAGCCCGGTTGCAAAACTGCCCCAAAACCATCCGTTATTATACCAATGGCCACCGCGATAGTAGTAATGGCCATGACCGCCGTGGCCTCCCCAGGCAAATGCATTCGATGAACAAGATACTGTAAATGCCAAAAGAAGAACTACAACTACTAAAACCTTATTTTTTAGTATTTGTTTTGTCATGAATATCCTCCTTTCTATTCTCTTCTCCTGCCACAAATTAACTTGATTAAATATGGCTATTCTTCCTGTTTTCATTATATTAGACAACGTAACTTAAGAAAAAGTTTCAAAAAAAACTATTAGTAAATAGGATATCCTACTGTCTGCGCCAAGATTATTTTTTGGTCAGGCCGTAATTTCATAGCTTTCGCCAAAACCGGCTTATCAATCGATCCACGCACAACAGTTGCCAACCCTGCGCAAGCACAGTATAAATAGACATTTTCACTGATGAATCCCGTATCAGCACTTGCATAAAAGTCTGCATCGCTGCCTGACGTTTTGCCCATTTTCGAAAGATCCGCCACATAGATAAGATTTACAGGAGCATCTTTGACAAATGGTTGCTTACCTGTTAAGGCTCTTATATCATCTCCTGCAACCGGCATCAACATATTTTGCTTAGCATCAAATAAATAAAGGCCGTCTGCTTTGGCAACATAAATATCAATTTCCTGCATATCCTTTGCAGAAGGGGCAGTCCTGTGGCCTGAATCCGGCCGGTTTATCCCATTTGCAGCCCAAAGTAGATCAGAAATTACTTGCAAAGGTAGTTCTTTAGAACTAAACTCACGCAGGCTTTTTCTTTCCTTTAATGCCTGCATCAAAGACTTACCGCCTTCTAATTGTGGAGCCAAAAGCTTAATCGGTTTAATATCCTGTGAATAAATTAATAGCGGGCAACCTAACAAAAATGCCGATATAAAATAAATGGCCAATATTGGTTTTATTTTCATAGGAATCGCTCCTTTCTTAATCAGTAAAACTTTTTGCTGTGGTTGTATCAGGCTATCATCTAAGTACGCTGCAATTTTTCTAATTATAGCACTAGTAAATAAGAATGCAACTTACTGTTTAGGGAGCATCTCCTTCTAAAAATAGAACGGCAGGCCTAAACTTGCCTGCCGTTCTATTATATACGCCTATCTATTATTATTTAGTCACGCCTTGCCCTGGCTTAGGCTCTCCAGTCTTGTGCTTTGCTACTGTCATTTCCTCTAAGCTCTTTGCTAAATCCGGATGTGACTGCTGCAGCGCTGCCGCTGCGTCTTTAAAAAGCTGTACTCTTGCCTCATGCTTTGCTTTCCATTCAGCCGAGTCTTTTGCTACTTTCTCTTTACTGCCTTCCACCTTTTCCTTTGATGCATTCGTTTCTTCATTCGCAAGGTCGCTCAATTTTTTTGCTAAATCAGGATTTGTCTGCGCAAGTGCTGTTGCAGAATCCTGTAGAACCTTCATTTTAGCTTCAAACTTTGCTTTCCGTGCTGACGAATCTTTTCCTGCTGCTGGTGCCATTTGTGCAAATGATGCGCTTGAAAGAAAAACAATCATCCCAGCCATTACTAACCCGAAAAACACATTTCTTGCTAATTTCATACCTTCCTCCTTTCATTAGAAAATTTTATTTTTCTTTTCCCAGGCTATCCAATACTTTTTCTGTCCTTTGTAATTTATGGCGTAACATTTCGGCAATAGGTCTTAAAACTTTAAATACGTCGCGGCTCTCGATATCATAAAAGATAATTGTGCCTACTTGCCGGGATTTCAACACTCCTCCTTCTTTTAAAAGCAGCAAATGACGCGAAAGGCTGGATTGCGGAATGCCTAACTTTTTCGCAATAGTACCTACTTTTTGCTCGCCATTCTTTAAAAATTCTATGATCTGGAGGCGCAAAGGATGCGCCAGCTCCTTTAGAAAATCCGCTTTGATCTTATACGCCAACTCTTCCATATTTTCTAATAAGATTTTCTAATAAGCTACTTAGTTTCCTGCTTTAAATACTGTAAAAGCAAATCTTTTGTCTTTGACCCGACTTTGCCATCTGCTTTTAAGCCATTTGCCTTCTGGAATTCTCTTATTGCCTTCTTGGCCTTTTTGCCTATTTTCCCATTAATCGGCCCATTATAGAAACCGGCATTCTTTAAAGCAAGCTGGATCTCCTTATGGGTTAAGAACTTCTTACCAGATTTATAGAGATATCCACCGTTTTTATCCAGGGTGCCTGTAACAACTTCTGTTGATGAGCCGTGTGAAGTATTTTCTAGCTTTCCTTTCAAATATCCTTCCGACTCTCTGGACTCTCCTGTTTGTCCTTCAATAGCAGTTTGCCTCTGTTCAACAGAGTTAACCTTGCTTTCCAAAACATCCATCTTTGTTTCCAAGTTTTGCAGCCTCTTACCTGTAGCACAACCAGTGAGGATTAAAACAAACGGGATAACTAAAAACCATCTCCATCTCACCTTTGCCACCTCCTTAGTTAAACAAGATTTATCTTTTGCCTGTAAAATTATATTCCTATTTATTTCTATATTTCTGAATATTCGGATGAAAGATTATTATACTATGTTAAAGATGATTGTCAAGGCTATTAATAATTTCAATGGTCTGCCGCAGGGGCTTCATTTTGCTGCGGAGGGTTTTAATTTTATCGTGATATAAGACTGTTTGAATGTCAACGTATGGAATTCACGGGGGTTATTGGGGTCATAGTCTTCAGCAGCGCCGTCAATTAAATTAAACTTGATCGCATTTTTCTCAGGCATATATGTGTAATCGCCGCTTTTTGCTTTAAATCTCCTATTTTTACTGCTGACTTTTATGCCGTAGAGCTTGTTACCTTCTACTTTATCTATCAGTACAGTATATGAGCCGAATTGCAAGGATCTGCCTGCTTTCAAAAATATTTTTCCCGTCAATGTAGTTATAATAGCGCCTCTAAAAATAAATAACGCTACACATGCCATAACAATAAGAATTATAGCCGATACTATTACAGAAACGGCCTGTTTATTTTTCATTTAAACATACCTCCTGCCGCATTTTCCTTACTTAAAAACCGGTTATATTTTTGCGCCATTGGATAATTGCTCTCTGGTCAACTCACGCAAGCGCACAAAATCCTGCGGGAGAAAACCAGAGGTGTCTATAGGAGAAAGTGCTTTTATGACACAGGAGATTTTTGTCGTGAATCGCCAGCTTCCTTTAGGAATAGCGTCTTTGGTCCCCTCAATCCTGATGGGCAAAATAGGCACCCTCTCCTTTATGGCCAACTTAAATGCTCCGTTCTGGAATGTTCCCATTTCTTGATTATCGCTTCTGGTCCCTTCGGGGAAAAATACAACTGACACGCCGTTACGCAGCCATTGGCTAGCTTCATTATATACCCTTCTTATACTTGAAAATTCTCCGCGCTCTAGCCTTATATGCTTGGCAAGGCGCATATTCCATCCGAGTATGGGAATTTCAAAAAGGCTATTCTTTGCCACCCATTTGAACTGCATCCTTGTCTTATACATTAATACAATATCAGCTAAACTCTGATGATTCGATACTACAACATATTTCTTATGGTGGTCTATGTTCTCAAGGCCGCTGACTGTTACTTTCCAATAAGGATTTAAAGCAGTCACTGCATTAGTCCACCAAAAACACTGGGCATGCACAATCTTACGCTTCTTGTCAAAAGGATAGAGAATTATTGAAAAAAATGCCATGACAAAAAATAATAACACAGTCAGGGCGATTCCCACAATCCATATGATTACAGACTGAATTGATTGTTTCATATTTACATCCTATTCCCTAAATATCTCCGGTTTCGCGCACGCTAGCCCGAAGGAGTTTCTTTGCGCCATGGCGGCGCTTTAATTCAAGAATCTTCAATTTTGCCCGGCGGGACCTTTTTCGTTTCTGCCGGCGGATCTTCTCAACGCGCTTTTGTTCTGCAGAAAGTTTTCCGAGGATGGCATTCTCAATCTTCTTGAGCATAATCTGCCGGGCGCGATACCGATTCTGAGCCTGAGAACGCTCCTGCTGGCATTTGACTTCAATACCCGTAGGAAGATGGCGTAGATACACACAAGTGGAAACTTTATTTACATTCTGCCCCCCGGGGCCCTGTGCGCGGATAAATTTCTCAACAATATCTTCTTCGCGTACGCCCAAGCGCGCCATCATCTCCTGCAACGACTTTTCCTTCTCCAACCCAACCATTTTTATTTTTGATTTAACCAGCGAGCCTAAGAAAAATAGGGGACGTTTCACTATTTTCCGATTTATACGAAAATATAGAAACGCCCCTCAAAATCTCTTCTTTTAACGGCCTTCGTTCTTGCGCTTTGAATAACAATCCTTGCAGTATATCGGACGATCATCTCTGGGTTTAAACGGGACTTCGCACTCTTTCTTGCATTCCGAGCAAATTGCCTTGTGCATCTCCCGTGGACCTCTGTCGTATCCACCGCCGCCTTGATATCCCATGCTACCTCCTTTTTAGTTTATTGAAGCCTGCTTTTGGTCCGCGCTGGCCTGTACGTTTTTTTTAGCCAGTTTGCTTTGTAGCTTTTCTTCTCTTTTCTTTTTCTGTGCTAATTCTTTCTGATACTTTTTATATGAATAATTATCCCTGGTCACAATACCCTCCTTAATCCCGCTTATGGGATGCTATTATACCATATAATTATGATTTTAACAAACTTCCGTCTTTACTGGGGCTTCCGATTGAATCCTAAACCGTCCCTCTCTTTTCCGCTTTCCAATTGGCCTTCGCCTCTTGCCCCTGCATTGTTTCTAGACTGAGGCACATTTACGTTAATATGACGTTGGGGCGGCAGTATGGAAAGGCACCTGATTGATAACTTGATTGTTTACTATTCTGATAATAGTCTTCTTCATATGCTGATCATCCTTTCTAATTATACATTTATAATTTTCCATACACCTTTTTTATCAGCCAAGACATATTTTTACCCAATATGCTCATCGTCAATAACCCCTCTTCGTCTTTTTCCACCTCTCCGATTTCGCGCCCTACTCCTATATTCCAATACGAAGATCCGACAGTTATCATTTGTCCTATCGTAAAGAAATGGTTTAGAGTATCAAATGCATGGATTGCGCCTGAGCGCCTGACCGCAACAACTGCAGCACCGATCTTTCGCTTAAACATTTCGCCATTCGCCCGGGAAACGAATCCCGCACGCTCGATTAAGGCTTTGATCTGTGCCGTACAATCGGCAAAATAGGTAGGCGAGCCTAAGATGATGCCTTCTGCCTGCTCCATTTTTTCGATACACTCGTTTACTATGTCATCGGTTACCGCGCAGCGCTTGTTTTTGGCCAAGAAACATTTATAACAGGCGATACAACCCTGGATCTTTTCTCCGGCAAGCTGGACGAGCTCAGTCTTAATGCCTTCTTTTTTAAGCTCCTTAAATACATGCTTTATCAAGATAGCGGTATTTCCATCCTTGCGTGCACTCCCGTTAAAGGCAACAACTTTCATTGCATAACCTCCTTACAAATATACGTACGCTACAATTTCTTTAATTATAGCATTAGTAAATTAAAATGCAACTTACTGTTTAGAGTGGTCTTTCCTCTATTTGTACGTATATCGTGCGTTTATTTTTCTAGCGGAGAATTAAGCTTAAGCGTAAGGAGGGAACTATTCTTGGAGTTTTCCAGCCTGACCTCAGATGGCGAAATATCAGTGACCTGCCAGTCGCCGATCTTAGCGTTTTTCTCCACTAACCTCCCGTTAATTATGGCTGAAGGGGATTCAGCGTTGTATATAATCCCCTTAAGGGAAAAATCCAGACCGTAGGCATTATTGCTGTTAATGCCCACAGTATCCTGAGAAACAGGATTAATGACCTGCTGGCTGTTACCGGCTTTTTCTGTAACTGACTGCTGTATCAAATTATTTTTGCTTCTAAAAAATAACAATAGAACCAAAACGCTAAAAAGAAACAAAAGCCCCGTAGCTAAATAAAGCCAAGCACTCAGGCTCTTTTTTTGCCGTATAGGTGCTTGCGGGTTTTCACCCTCCCTCATTCCCTTTTTTTCCAAAACTTTTAAATAATCATATAAGATGCTCATCTGACCTCTTCAATACATGTTGAAAATATCTCTTCGGTTAAAACCTTTTCCTGACGGATAAAACCCAGGATGAGCGCCCGTTCGCAAAGGATATTGATTAGGCGGGGGATACCTTTCGAAAATTCATAAATCATCTTATAGGCCTCAGGCGGGATAATCACCTTGCCGTAACCTGCCTTATGCAGCCTAAAATCAATATAGTCTTTAACCTCATATTCCAGGAGCGCAGTGAGCCGATGCTTAACCACTATTCTTTGGTAAATCTGCCTTAATTCATGCTGGCTGATTTTTTCTTGCAACTCCGGCTGGCCGACTAAAACAATCTGCAGGAGTTTTTCTTCTTTAGTCTCCAGGTTCGAAAGCAGCCTGATTTGCTCCAGCTGACGATCGCTAAGATCCTGAGCCTCATCGATAACCAGAACTGCGTTGCCGTTATTCAAGTTTAAACCCATCAAAAAAGCATTGATGGCCTTAACAATATCCAGCCGGTCTGTGTTTACCACCAAGCCGAAATCCTCAGCTATCGCCTTAAGCAGTTGAACCTCGCTGAAATAGGGGTTAAGGATCAGGGAAATCTTTACCTCAGTAGGCAGCTTATTGAAAAGCGCCTTGCAGAGCGTAGTCTTACCAGTGCCCACCTCTCCCGTAATCATAATTATGCCCTTTCTCTCATGGATACCGAATAATAACGAAGAAATGGCCTCCTGGTGAGAACGGCTCTCAAAAAAGAAATCCGGATTACTGGTGACATTAAAGGCGGACCTTTTTAATTCGTAGAAATTCAGAAAATCAAGATACATGTTTATTTATTAAAATTGTGCTTGGCTTTATCCTTGTTTTCATCCAGTTGCTCATTGAGCTGTTCTTTAAGTTTATTCGTTCCCAAAACCTCTTGCGGTAAAACTTCCCCCGGCTTAACAATCTTGGCGGTGATGAAAATCATAAGATCGGTTTTGCTGTTGTCCTTTGTAGTCCGCTTAAAAAGATTACCTAGCAAGGGTATCTTGCTTAAGAAAGGGATCCCTATGTCTTCTTGGCTTTTTACGTTCTTAAGCAACCCGCCCATGACAATAGATTCTCCGTCTTTAAGCAGCATCTGAGTCACTGCTTCCCTGGTATCGACAATGGGATACGAAACCAAGGTTGTAGCAGAAGCCCCGCTACCGCTTTTAACGTCAACCGTCTTAGTATAGCTGGATACAACAGGGTGAACCAGTAAATTTATGTATTCGTCATTAGCACCGCAGATCTGCGGCCTGACCTGCAGTTGTATGCCTATATTTAAATACTGCTGTAATGAACCGCCTACAATGTAGGAACTCTCAGTACTGGTGGAAGTTTGGATTATAGGAAACTGCGTCCCGATTAAAATTGAGGCTAATTGATTATTAGCGGCCAGTATAATGGGCTTAGAGAGCGTGTTGGTGCGGACATCCTCCTCTAGGGCGTGCACGAGCACTTGAAGTTTGGATCCGGCAAGTTGCTGGAATAAAACCTGAAGTCCCGCCTTATAAGGGTATGTCCCCGGAAAATTAGCGGTTCCCTCAACTGGATTAAAGACGCTGGGTGTAATATTATTTCCGCCGAAAGCTATATTACTACCAGCAATAGTGCCGCCGGAGCCCGCCGGGACTGGCGAAGGAGTACCTGTGGCGCCATTGGCACCTGTGCCCCATTCAAAACCAATATCTCTAAGCGTATCCCGGTCTACCTCCATAATAATCGCCTGGATCAAGATCTGCTTGGGCATGACATCTAATTCGCTCAATGTAGTACTTATCTGGTCGAGCTTATCCTGCGTATCATAAACAACTAAAATTTTAGAATGGCTGGGCGTAGTTTGCGTCATTGTCCCGCTTAGTGTATTCATGTTTGCCGTAGTAGCCGATGTGCCGGATGTATTATTCGTAGGCGCAGTTACGGAAGATGACGCTCCTATTAAATCCGATATCTTATCTTCGGATACACTCAAAACAGAAACTTTTCCCTCTGGAGAAAGAAGTGGCGTAATAAAAGCTTTGGCAACGTCGGCATACAAGTATTTAAATTTAAATAATTCCATCTTTAAGCCGGTTTGAGAGGCTTGAGCTTGCGCTCCGGATACAGTGATTACATCTCCGCGCTGCGTATAGCTATAGTTGTAAGTCTTAAGGATAATCTTTAATGCCGTGCGCCAGTCTATATTCTTTAGGTCAATGGAAACAAGGCCTTCTATTTCCGGGGTGGTGATAATATTAATGTTTTCCCCTTCTTTATTGGCCTCTTCGGCAATCGCCCGTAAAACCATCTGGATATCCGTATCTTTAAATTTCAGTGATTCGATGTACCCTGTTGCGGCAGAAATACGAGAATAACATAAAGATAAAACCAAGGCCACTCCTGCTATAATTCTATATTTATTCATTTATTTCCTCCGTCTTTCGTCATCAAAAGAATTACTGGCTTAATTTCAACTCTAATCTTGAAACTCCATTCTCCAGGATTACGCTTTCCCGCAGAATCCTCACGACCTTAAATCCCTCGATAATTTCTCCCACCTTCAAAACACGGTCATTTATCACCGCAGAAGGATTATCCGGATCCCAAATTATACCTTTAAGAAACAAATCCGAAGCAGGGATCGCTTGTGTTTCTCCTGATAAACCAAAGGAAAAAGGATCGCGTTTTATCTCAATTATCTCACCGGCAGCCTTATCCAAAACAAATGACGTTCCTTTATTACGTTGGGGATCAAACATAAAATGCCGGCTTAAGGAAAACTTATCGGGTAAACCGCGCCGTGAAACCGCAGCTAAACCTTTGCCCCGTTGGCTAAAGGCAATGACCAGCGCGATAAAGAAAATGATTAAAATAACCGTGATGGCTAACTCAATCCTGTCTTTCTTGTTTAATCTTTCCATCATAATAAACCGTAGAACCTTAACTCCATAACTACTTTTAATCTATCCGAGTTTCTTTTATCTTTATCAATTTTCAGCCATTCCACCGAAACACAGGTTGGCGCGACCCGATAAAGCGTATCGAAGTACCGTGCAAGATTTTCGTATCCAGCCTCTGCCTCAACTACTACTGCCAGGGTACTGACAGGACGGCAGTTAAATAACACAACGTTAGTGTCATTGTGCCTTGGTTGCTGTTCGGCATCCGTCACGATATTAACTATGCGTATATTCATTCTCTGTGCGTAATCCTTGACCGCTTGAAGAATATTCTGCCTTGTGGGCAGCATTATCAACCGATGAGATACCTGAGCCTGCTGCTTTAAAAGGTTGATAACCTCTTGTTCTGACTTAACCTTGGGTAAAAGGTTCTTCGCCAACGAGGACTGTTCTTCCCAGTATAAAGTATCAGCTTTCAGGCGACGGATGGCGTTGCGGCTAAGAAAATAAGTTAAAGACAATATTAAAATAAGAGCCGAAAACACGATTCTCTTCTTCTGGCTATGGTATATTGCCAGAAGGCCGGTTTTCTTAACCTTATCTATCCAGTTTAATATTAGCTGGCTTAATATTTTAATTTGCATTTTATTTTAAATACACTGTCTGTATTATTAAGGGTTTTAAGGCCCGAAAAATAATCTGAGGCCTTAAGTTTGCCGACAAAAACATCTATGTCTTGAGCCTGGCGCACATCTCCTTGAAGAGTCAATTCGCCGCGGTATTGATCCAATTCCAATTCACTTAAACACAAGCCATCCGGGATAGACTGGCTGAGAAAATTTAAGAGCGCATCCGCAGTTACCCGCTGCAACAAAACCTCGTAATTCAATTCATTCCTAAGGCGCACTTTTTCAAAGAAAGAAAAAAGCAGCTTTTTGTCATTAAAATAGCTTTTCGCCTTTTTTAGGCGATAGCTAAAGACCGGAAGTGTAAGCACAGAAATAAACATAAAGGATAGAATTAATACGCCTATAGCAGAAATAAGCGGCTTCAGGCGTTTTATCAGAACATCCTTTATCCAACGCATCCTTACGTCACCAGCCAAAAGGCTGACTCCGCGGCTGGCCAATAGAACCGCTCCTGCACAACTTATCAATTGACCGCGGTCCCTTGCCAGCCTATCCGGTTGAATGCGGCTAGTGTCCAGGATGTCAGGAAAAGGAAGGCTGGAAACGGGAAACCCCAGTTCCTTAGCCAAATAACTATTCAGATTTTTAAGATTCGCGCCAAAACCGGAAATATAAATAATCTGCGGCTGTGCTTCTTCCAGGTGAGAAATAAAATAAGTTATCGAATGTTTGATTTCCCTAACCAAACTTTCCAAAACAGGACGGATTAAAGAAAGAATCTGGGTAGCCTGGAGGTTATCCTGAATTATAATGGATTCGTCATCGGGAATTCCGACTTTATCCCTGATCTCCTCGGCCTGGCTTAAACTTAATTCCACCTTGCCTCTGTTAGACATCAAGGTGCCGATTAATGAGCGCGTAAAATTTTCTACTGAAACCGGAAGATAGCGGGTAAAATGCAGCTTCTTGTCGATATATAAATTGAGTGCAGAATCCAGGTACTCTAAATCCAGGACTATTTCAGAAGCAACGGTTTTATCGTCTGCTATCCCTTTTAAAATATCGGCGTAATTAAGGGGGCTTGTGACAATGGCTGAGGCGCGCAGATTGCACTCAGACAAACAGGCAAGATAATTTTCCACAGCCTCTTTACGGCTAAAGGCAAAGATAATACCCTGTTGGCGCGCCCCCTGCTCATCGGTGAGTTCCTTGACCACCGTCCAGTCAGAATAGGCATCCTTCAGGTCAAAATGCACCTCGTCTTTAAGCTGCCAGACGGCCGCGCTTAAAATCTCCTTATGCTCCAAAACCGGCAACAGGCAATATTTTATGGACACCGAATCCGGGTCCGCAATGCTTAAAATCGCCTCTTTTACTGAGAGGGATTTCTCTTTAAGAAAGGTACGGATCGAATTTACGATCTGGGCTTTAGGGTCTGGCTGCGGCTCTAATCTCTCTAAAGCGTAATTGGTAAGCTCCAGCTTTGAAGAAGAGCGTAAAAAAGAGGCAATTTTAAAACTCGCCCTGCTTACCTCAATCACTAAGACGCATTTTCGCTGATTTATTAAGAATCTAGCCATGCTTTTTTATTATGCAGTACACTAAAAAGAAACAGGTCAGTGAAAGTAAGATACAGGATATCCCTACCCCGGCATGTAACCGTAACATAAGCTCATCAATAGAAGCTGTTACCTTATTAGATGCTTTGTTAAAACTAATATTCAGTTTAGCTAATTTCTCCGGAAAGAATAAAAAAAGAACTCCTGCAGCTAAAGAAACTACCCCGAAACAAATAAGTATTAACATATCTCTCCTCCTTTTTATTAAAATTTAATGAACCGCAATGCTCGTACTTTGAGCTGATTGGCCCTGCCAATCTTGAAAAGACCCGGTGCCGGTTGAAGCAATCAGATTAATTGCAATTCTTCGCACATTCGCCGCAGTAGAAGTAACACTCTCATTGGCATCATAATAGGTAAATAACGCTCCACTTTGGCCAACAATTTTTATCCCAGGATAGTAAGGAATCTGCACTTGTGCTCCGCCGTTAATCGAACGGTAAAGTATGTTCGTTGCGGTATTTAGCGTATAATTTATGCTTTGGCCGGCTTGATTGGTAAAAGTAAAATTGTTATTACTCGTAATACCGGTTACTGCTTGGATAAAACGCAAGCCCTTGGCAGTGTTATCTCCTTCAACCATAATTTTTAGGGCTTCGTTTGCAGCCATATCCGTATTCAGCTGATTCGGGATATATACTGAGTTTTGCACAAAATAAATCATCAACCAAGCCCCAGAAACAGAAAGTATGCCGATGATAACTATTACCATGATTAATTCGATTATGGTAAAGGCTTTTTTGCCCATATTTATATATAGGTTGTTACGTTTTTAGCAATATAAGTAGTCAAACTAGCCAGCACGGTCGCGCTTCCTGCTTGTGTTACACTAACCGTAATCTGTTTCAAGCTTTCCGTCGAACTGGCAGTTCCCTGCGCATAAGTCACAGTACGGGTAACATTATAGGCATAACCGTTATAGTTGGAAAAACTTGCACTCGAGATATTCGCGTAAGCCAGATTATTCACTTTTTCCATTTCAAATCGTGCCAGGTTAATAGCTGTAGTATAGGCTCCGGATTGAACTGTGCCTTGGACCTGCGCAGTGAGGGAAAGCGATAGCGGCAGGGCAATCAATCCCACTACCACTATAGTCATAATCAGCTCGATTAAAGTGAATCCCTTACGCCTGGTTATGGATATTAACTGCATTAGATCTCCTTATAGCTGGTAATCGTCGAAGTCGCGGCATTGTAGGTTGCCTGTATCGATCTAGACAAAGTTGAACCTGTTGTCTGCCCCTTAGAAGTAACCGTAAAATTATTGTTGCTTAACGCAGGATAAATTTGTAACGCCTGGCTTGACCCGTCTGTCATAGTAAAGGTAACATTAACCGTAGCCCCTGTCATGCTGCCGCTGAAACGTAAAGTGTTGTTGCTATAACTAGTGGGGGTCGTGTTAAGCGTAAAGTGGGTGATGTTAAATGTGTTCCCCGACGTTCCGCCTCCAGTGTTCCACACTGCGGTATTATTAAGATAAATACTTGATAAGGTCCTGCCACTCACCCCGCTCCAGGAAACAGTCATACTCGCAATGATTATGGTATTAGAGTTAGTGGCATTCTGTATAGTCCAGCCTCCGACTCTTTGATTAGTACTCTGCAATACCGATGCAGAAGTATTTACCATCAGTAAGTTCGCAGAGGTTGCGCTTAAAACAAAATAGTTATTGGCATCAATATTAGTCTGACCTAAGGTAAAATAACCATTAGCAGTCAAGTTATGGTTGCGAAAAACGTAAATTGCATCGTGTATACCTGCCTGAGCCAGATATATCGTCTGGAGGAACACCGCTTCAGTCGGTTGTTCATAAAGCCGCTGCGCAATGAATCTCACTACGCCTAAAACCGCTATAGTGGCAAAAACTATAAGCATTATAGCGGCAATCAGAGCTATACCCTTACGGTTTGAAAAACGCACTATTATTGGAATGTTCCGGTCGCAGCAGTATAAGTATAAGTTGTACCGGCCGGTCCAGTATAAGTAGTAGCAGTGGCCTTAGTCCATTGTGAGGTTACTCCGCCTTGCTGCAGGACGGTAACAAAACATGGATTTGTAATTGAGCAAGCGGTTGCATTCGCTACTGAATCTAGGGTTGCCGGATAAGCTTTATTCTGGGCATAATAAGTCGTGATGCCTCCGCGCACGCCGCCGACCACGCCTTGTTCCGCAGCTGTATTGGCCTGTGCAGCTAGATTAAAGTATTGCGGCACAGCCACCACTGCTAAAATGCCTAAAATAATTATAACCATGATTAGTTCAATTAACGTAAAACCAGCATTTTGTCTCACATAATCCTCCTTTCACGGTTTAAAAAACGCACTATTATTGGAATGCTCCTGTCGCAGCAGTATAAGTATAAGTTGTACCGGCCGGTCCAGTATAAGTAGTAGCGCTGGCCTTAGTCCATTGTGAAGTTATTCCACCTTGCTGCAGGACGGTGCTAAAACAGGCATTTGCAGCTGAGCAAGCGGCATTCGTTGCTGAATCCAGTGTTGCCGGATAAGCTCTATTCTGGGCAAAATAAGTCAAGATGCCTGCGCGCACGCCGCCGACCACGCCTTGTTCCGCAGCTGTATTGGCAGAAACAGATAGATTAAAGTATTGCGGCACAGCCACCACTGCTAAAATGCCTAAAATAACTATAACCATGATTAGTTCAACTAACGTAAAACCAGCATTTTGTCTCATGTAATTCCCCCTTCTCTATTTTTTTAAGTACGCTTTTTTCTAAAAATACCACGGTATTATTACCCTGCATCACCTCCTTTTATTTTTTAAAAAGCGACATAAGGTTCCACATCGGTAAAAATATACCTAACGCCATAAGCAATACCCCGCAGCCCAAAACAAAGATCAGGATGGGCTCAATCAGAGAAACCATATTACTAATGGTGTAATCAACCTGTTCGTCGTAATAATCCGCAACGTGTAAGAGTAATTCGTTCAACTTACCGGTTTCTTCTCCGGCTGCAACCATCTGAATTACTATCGGAGGGAATATCCCGCTTTCTTTCATAGGTATAAGCATTCCCTTACCCTGATTAACACTTACCTTTATTTGATTTATAACCCGTGAGATCACCACATTCCCAGCGCCTTCAGCAGCAAGATCAAGAACCTGAAGTATAGAAACCCCGCTTGCCAAAAGTATAGCGACGATCCTGCAAAAACGCGAGAGGATCAACTTTAAAATCAATGGCCCGAGTACAGGAATTTTTAACTTCAAGGCATCCCATCTTAATCTTCCTTTATCTGTTTGGATAGTCCTCGAAAATCCAAAAACTGCTATTATGGCCACCATTATAATCAACCACCAGAATTTTGCAAACACAAAATGCGTACCTATGAGGATACGGGTGGGCAAAGGAAGCTGAACTTTAAACTGGCTAAAAATCCTGGCAAAACGTGGTATTACAAAGGTTGTGAGGATTATAAAACCCAAACTCAGGGCTGAGATTACGATTAAAGGGTAGCGTGTGGCGGATTTTATACGTAGCCGAATATGTTCATCGTATTCACCCAATACCACTAATCTCTCTAAAATCTCACTTAAGCGGCCGGAGGTCTCCCCGATCTTAACCATATTTGTATACATCTTATTAAATATCTGAGGGTATTTCTCCAGTGCAACCGAAAGGCTTAAGCCCTCTTCTATATCAATGCGTATCTGGCCGATTACCTTTTTTAAAAACGGGTTTCTCGCCTGTTCTTTAAGTGCAAACATAGCAGAAAGAATAGGAATCCCTGCTTTTTGCAGCGTGCAAAACTGCCGTGTAAAAGAATTTATTTCGGAAAATGGGACTTTTATCCAGACAGAAGCCTTATCATATTTTGTTCTTGCAACCGCTTCTTCCCTGGGTATGATAGAAATAGGGATGTATCCCTGGCTTTTGAGCTTCAATGCTACCAGGTCTATGGAACTGGCGCTAATCACGCCGTTTATCGGCTTACTAAATTTATCCCTTGCCTTATATTGAAAAAACCCCATCTTTATTCTATCTCCGCTACCCTAATCACCTCATCAGGGGTAATTAGGCCTTGTTGCACTTTAACAACACCATCCTGGCGCAGGGTCTTCATCCCCAAGGAGACGGCCGCCTTCTTGATTTCATCCGCAGAGTTCTTTGCGTCTACCATTTTACGGATATCCTCGCTAAGAATCAATAATTCAAATATCCCTGTCCGGCCGACAAAACCAGTATTCTTGCACGCCGGGCAGCCGCGGCCGTGAAAATAATTACCGTCTTTTGGAAGGCCGAGGTTGTTAAGTATATCGGCTTGCGGCGTATATTTTTCCTTGCACTTTATGCAAATCAGGCGCACTAGACGCTGGGCAAGTATACCTATAAGAGAACTCGAGACTAAAAACGGTTCTACTTCCATATCGATTAAACGCGTTAAAGCAGAAGGCGCATCGTTGGTGTGCAGGGTAGAAAATACCAAGTGTCCGGTAAGCGAGGCCTGCATCGCTATCTCTGCGGTTTCCTTATCGCGGATTTCTCCGACCATGATAATATCGGGGTCCTGACGCAAGATATTACGCAAACCATTGGCAAAGGTAATTCCCGCCTTGGGGTTGACAGGGGTTTGTCTAATCAAACGTAATTCATACTCCACCGGATCCTCGATGGTGATAATATTTTTTTCCATTGAGCTGACGCTGGTAAGCGTAGCATAAAGAGTGGTGGTCTTCCCGCTTCCGGTAGGCCCGGTAACCAGAATTATACCGTTAGGCCGGCGGATTAATTTATTAAAACCAATCAAACACTCCTCTAAGAATCCTAGCTCTTTTAAGCCCAGTAAAACGGAAGTTTTGTCCAAGAGACGCAATACTACATTCTCGCCGTAAATAGTAGGAAAGGTAGAAACGCGGATATCAAGCTCTTTATTTTCCAGCTTCATATTAATCCTGCCATCCTGGGCACTGCGTGTTTCTGCGATATCCATACTGGCTAAAACTTTGACCCGAGAAATAACGCTATCCTGTAGATTTTTAGGAATAAGGCTTACTTCTTGCAGTAAGCCGTCGATACGGTAACGGATCCTTACATTCTGCTGCTCCGGCTCAATGTGGACATCCGAAGCCCTGCTTCTTACTGCCTCCGCAATGAAAGAATCAATCAATTTGATAATTGGCGGTTCATCAGCAGACTCTACTAATCCCGGATGCTTGCCTTTCTTACTGTCTTCTCCTATCAACTGCGCTATCTTAGTAGCAGCGCTCTGTGGGTTGTAGTAGTTATCCAATGCCTTATCCATATTTTTTTCGCTAACCAATATTACATCGATATGCGCGTCAGAAATCAAACGACGAATATGATCCATGGCTACTATATCAGAAGGGTTAACCATGCCTATGTTAACAGTGTCACCGATTTTAAAAAGAGGAAGCACTTTATATTTTCTGGCAATACTTTCCGGGAGTAATTTAACCAAAGATGTCTCAATTTGGCAACCTTCCAAATCCAAACACGGAATCCCCAATGCATCTGCCCGTGCCCTTACGATATCTTCTTCTGTAATAAAGCCCAACTTGCCTAATACCTTCTCAATAGAAAGACCGGTGCGCTTTATTTCATTCTTAGCCTGCTCAGCCTGCTCTGGAGTAATCAGACCCTGTTTTAATAATACCTCTATTGTCTCTAAACGCTTTGTCATTACTGATTCTCCTTTTCCCGATTAATTTAGCAGCTCCTTAATCTTACCAAGGAGCTCCTGCGGATCAAAAGGCTTAGTAATATAGCTATCCGCGTCAACCTCTTTGCCTATTTCTTTGTCTGATTTCTGGGCCCGTGCAGTAAAAAGGATGATCGGGATATGCTTGTATTTTTCATCGAATTTCAGCATCCGGCAGACCTTAAATCCGTCTATTTTGGGAAGCATCAAGTCTAAAATGATTAAATCCGGCTTTTCTCTGCGCACTTTGTCTAATGCCTCCTGCCCGTCGTAAGCCAGCAAAACCTCAAAATTATTCGCCTCTAGCTGTAAGGTTATTGCGTAGGCCAGGTCCTTTTCATCATCTACGAGGAGTATTCTTTTTTTATTCATAATATAATTTTAATTCCTCAATAAGGATTTTTTTATCTTGGCTTTTTAGGCCAATAAATTCTAAGCCTATTTTGTACCTATTAGCCTTTTCGTTACTTAGTTGCTCCATCTCTTTTATCCAACACACCCGCGCTGCCGTAGAAATAAGTGTTTTCTTCCTTAAAAGCCTAAATTTAATTTCTACCTTCATATCTGTATTTAAAAGTTTGCTGCTTGCGTAACAAACTCCCCCCTCGGAAATATCTATAGTCTGGCATGAATCTGCTGTTTTATCGGGAAGCGTAACTTCAATGTCAGTTTGGTAATTAATCCTTTTATAGCAGCGCATCTCGGCGCCGATATATATTTCCTTAATTTTTAGATTTTCCGGGTATTGATCCGGATAGGCTTTGGGCTTAACCTTAGAAGAATAAGAAGAAACCCCCAAGGCGATAAAAACCTCTTCTATTTTATTCTTAGTAAGATAGTTCTTTGCCCTATCCTTAACTAGCTCACAGAATTTGGCTACCAATTCTTCTGCCGCTTCAGCGAAGATAACGCTGCATTTTCCTTTCTGTATATCTGCCAGCACTATCGAGCTCTTTTGTTTCTTGGGTCCAAAAACCTCCCTGCCTGTTGCATTTATGATCTCCTCAAAATCCTCAAATAATTTATGGGCTTCTACAGTAATTCTCTTCTGGAATTCGTTATAATTAACAATTAAAAAGTTAATTAAATAGGCAGAAATTCCCTTCTTTAAAAGACGAATTATCTTATCCTGGATGGATTTTCCCAATATTTTTGCCGTGTAAGACAGGGGCAGAGTAAAATAAAACCTGCTGCCCACCCCAAGTTCTGACTCAACCCAAATTTCACCGCCATGCCTTTCGACTAACTCTTTGCTAATAGAAAGACCCAGGCCTATTCCTTTCTTTTCTGCCCCGGCCAAACGGGAGACCTGCACAAATCTTCCGAATAATTTGGGCAAATCTGATTTGGCGATGCCGATACCCGTATCTATCACTCCTACCCTGACTTTATCACCTAAAATCCTCACCTCTACTTTGATTTTACCATTCTCTTCTGTAAATTTGATTGCATTATTGATTAGGTTGGAAATAACCTGCACTATTCTTTCCGCATCTATAAAGATATTAACTTTCTCTTGAGGCAAATGGTAACTTAAATCTACGCCTTTTTCTGCGGCTAATTTTCTGAAAAACTCCTCCGACTCCTTGATCAAATCATTGAGATTAACTAAAGAATAATCTAATTTTAGCCTCTTGCCCTCAATCCGGGATATATCCAATAATTCATCTATGATATTTTTCAGGCGTTCCGTATTGCTTCTTGCCTTTACCAGAATTTCTCTTTGTTTATCGTTTAGGGGGCCAGCTGTCTCTTCAAAAATAACCGTAAGGAGCTGTTTAATTACTGCTAAAGGAGTCCTTAATTCATGAGAGACGGCAGAGATAAATTCAGACTTAATTTTATTTAGTTCTTCCAGCGCCTCTAATTTCTTTTCTATGCTTAGCCTTTTTTCTTTTAAACGCTCAAACTGCATCCGGTGGGTAATATCCCTGGTAATGCCTATTATGCCGATCACTTTCCCCTTAGAATCAAAATGAGGTATCTTGGTGGTTGAAACATAATTATCAACGCCGTCCGGACGAGTAGCCCTCTCAATTTTATCAATTAAAGGCCTGCCGGTTTTCATTACCCACAAATCATCCTTGGCCATCCGTTCCGCCCGTTTTTTGGGAAATAGATCAAAATCAGTCTTACCCACCACATTTTGCGGTTTAAGGCTTAATCCCTTGGCATGGGACTGATTAACCATAATCAGCCTGCCTTTTGTATCTTTAAAATAAACTACATCCGGTATATGGTCTATAAAATAACTAAGGAGTTTATATCTATACGCTATACCTTTAGGCTTCATTGATCCTTTCATTTAACCTAATAACTCCCTTACATTACCGTTTAAAGTATCCCGGATTAATCTTAAAGAGTACCCTTGAGTGATCATCTTTTTTATCTTAGGCAGCCTTTCCCTAATCTCTCCTTCTTCATAAAGCCTCTTATTGCCCTTTTTATCAACTATCGTAAAAAGCCCTAGGTTCGTATAATTCGTTAGCGTGGGATAAGTAATGCCAAATTTGTCTATGATTTCTTTGGAACGGATTAATTTTTTCGCCATGCTTTCGCTCCTCTTCGGGAAAAATTTACTTATACTTAATGTAAGTGCATTAAGTGATTAATGTTGACTAAGTTTAACACATACATCACTTTTGTCAAGCCAAATCTTGGATTTCTTCTACCCCTAGGACATAAAAATAGCGCTGATCCTGTTTAAAAATCAGCGCTATATATTACTGCCTATTTTCCTATTTCTTTATCTGATTTCTGGGCCCGTGCAGTAAATCAGCATGCGGCATTACGATTCTTTTAATAATTCTTTAATTTTTTCAAGCAAAAATTGCTTGTTGAACGACTTGGTGATATAGGCGTCGGCTCCGACTTCCTGGCCTAACTCCATATCGGATTCATTAGCACGCCCGCTGAAAATAATTATGGGAATACTGCTGTATTGCGCATCTTTCTTTAGCAAGGCGCACACTTTTAAACCATCAATTTTAGGAAGCATTGAATCTATTATAATGAGATCCAGTTTTTCCTTCCTCGCCTTTTCTAGGCCTTCCTGTCCGTCATAAGCAGTTAAAACCTCATAGTCATTTGCTTCTAACAACATCTTTACTAACTCGACAATTTGCGGCTCATCGTCTACCAATAATATCTTTTTCTTCATAGGAAAACTTGGGTCAACTTCTGAAAATGTTGCCTCATCAAAATGGCCTTTCTTGTGAGCAACTTGAGTAATATTATACTCTTTTCCATATCGATATCAACAACAAAGAGCGGGAGAGTTTTTTTGGTGTTGATATCCGTAACAGTGGTATTCAGAGATGTATTTTAAAGCTCATTTTCCCTGGTAAATCGGGCACCCATTTCAAAGGCTTTTTGGCAATCCTTAGGGAATATCTCTTGTCGTCTTTTTAATTTCTCTTCAGGGTTAAATCTGGACGCAACCACTTTAGAATAATCTTCAAACTGATATGTGTCGAAACTTAAAAGCTTCTCGCTTGAACCGAAGATCCTTGTAAGGAGCCGATCCATACTTGCGAAACGCTGGTTGTAACCGAATTCATTCATCAGTTCTTCGGTGAGACCCATTGTATAAATAAATCCCACGGGGATCTTTTTAGGAAAAAGAGACTCGGGGGATCGGTATAAGTCAGATAAGGAAATACTAACCGCTCCAGAAATGACTGCATCTCTCCGGTAATATTTCCTAGATAAATTGGTGAACCGAAAATAAGAGCATCGCTTGTCTCAATTTTCTTAAAAATCGGCTTCAGATCGTCTCTCACCACGCACCTACCATAGCTTTTGCCTCCTTTTTCTTTGCAGGCAAAGCAGCTGATGCATCCTTTATAGTTTAAATCATATAGATGTATAAGCTCGGTTTTAGCTCCTTGTGATGATGCGCCTTCAAGAGCTTTTTTAAGCAGCGTTGCCGTATTCCATTCTTTCCTCGGACTGCCATTAAATGCGATAATTTTCATTAGAATATACCTCCCATCTTCCTCCGATGTTCATCGCTGTCTCATTCATATCTTTATGTTTAGATCAGAGAATAAAAATATTTTCCCGTGACCAGGATAAACTTTTTTAATGTTCAATTTCCTCAATTTCTCAATACTATTTTTAAGCTCCTGAAAATTATCGACAAATATCGCGATATCGGGTTTTTTTGAGTTAACCAATGTATCTCCAGCAAACAAATCGCCTTCTTCGGTTAAAATCCCGATAGAGCCTTTTGTATGTCCCGGCAAATGAATAATTTTTGCGCTGAATCCGTACTCCTCTAAATCCTTTCCGTCTTTCAGTAATATATCCGGTTTGAACTTCTGCAAACTTATCTTTTGTCTTCGTAATCTCGAAAGTAGAATGAGAATTTTTCCGGCTAAGGTTCTTACTTTACGCTTCAGGAATACACCGTCTTCTGCCATAAAGGCATCGGCCTCGTGCATTGCTATCTTAGCTTTATATTTTTCCTGCAATTTCGCACAATTACCTATATGATCGCGATCTCCATGAGTTATAATGACAAGCTTCAATTGAGAAGGAAGGCAACCCATAGTTACTAATTCCGCCTCCAATCTTTCCCAGTGATAAGGCATACCTGTATCAATCAAAACAAAGCCATCTTTTGCCTTAACCAGAAAGGCGTTGACAAAATCCAGCCCAATAATTTTAATTTTATCATTCATATAACCACCCTTTTAGCATCTCTTCAACTTTTCTTCCCGCTATTATTATATCTAGGATTGTCAAATTCTCTCCTTTTAATCCGGTTCGGGGTGAACGGTAACATCGGCATTAGTAACAAACTGTTGAGTGATACGCTCGATGTCTTCGGTCAGCTGGTGAACTTCTCTGAGGGTCCGGCTGCCATCGACAAGCACGTGCAAATCAACAAATGGCTGAGGGCCAGAAAAACGAATCCTGACATTGTGACAGTCAATCACGCTTGGCAAAGCTTCTACGGCTATAATAATCTTTTCTTCAAGCCCTTCGGGAGTAGAATCCAAAAGGTCCCGGACTGCTTTCATGCCCAATTTAATACTGACATAAATTACAATGACCCCGACTATGATGGCCGCGACCGTATCTGCGTAATGCAAAAATTCGTAACCCTTCAGCCAATCACTCAATTTAACACAAAAAAGGCCTAAAATAACTACGCACGAGCTCCAGATATCCGTTCTAAAATGAAGTGCATCTGCTTCAAGGGCCTGACTATTGAATTTACGAGCAACCCTGTGAAGCATTCGAGACCTCGAGAAATCAACGAAAATCGAAATAAACATAACACCAAAAGACCACATAGTTACTTCAATTTTAATATGGCCGGATATTATACGCTTTGCCGCCGCAGAAATAATCCAAAAACATGTAACCAATAAAAGAAATGTTTCAAACAAAGCAGATAGATTCTCTATCTTTCCGTGGCCATAACGGTGATCCTTATCTGCGGGCTTGCCTGAAGTTTTCACCGCCACAACGGTTACAATAGCGGCAAACAGATCCAATCCTGAATGAGCCGCCTCAGCAATAATTCCCAAACTGCCCGTCACAAAACCGACGATGATCTTAAGTAACGTTAAACCGCACGCTGCGATAACAGAACTGATTGCGACAGATTCCTTTTCGGTATTAGCCATACTTTAATTCTCTTAAATATATTTCTAAAAATTTATTTGCTCTCTTTAGCCCCGGCTTGTATAAGTAATTTAACTATTTCATCGCGGTAGTATGACGGAGTGTGTGATCTAGCTATTGACAAGGCTGTTTCATCGTTGTCTAATTTCTCATTTACGTCTGCGCCCTTCTCTATTAAGAGTTTTACTAGTTGAATGTGGCCATTCCATACCGCACATTCTAACGGTGTCAAGCCATAATGGGATTTTGCATTAACATTTGCACCCTTAGTTATCAGTTCATTAACCGTTTGGATGTCATTACTCATTGCTGCGTCACATAGTTGATCGGCAAGATCCGCCAGGCAAAGTACGGGAGCTAACATTACAATAAAGCTTAAAACAGAAACAAAGAATTTTAGCTTCTTCATTGCTTGCCTCCTGCTTCACCCATATCTTTTTTAGATTGCTTAAGTAAGCTTGCGATTTCGTTATGCTTAAATTCATTAGCCAAAACCAATGCTGTTTTACCATCCTTATTTTTTATATTAACGTCAGCCCCTTTATCTATCAGTATCTTTGCTACATCCGGGAAGTTGCCTTCAGCCGTCATCATCAATGCGGTCTCTCCGATCCTGTTTTGCGCATTAACATCAGCTCCTTTTGCTATTAATAATTTTGCCACATCCAAGGAAGAATGGGTTAGAGCAATCATTAATGCAGTCATCTTATAGTCTTGTTTAGCATTGATATCTGCCCCCTTCTCTATCAAAAACTTTGCTATTTCTAAGTAATTGCTCATGGCTGTGATCATCAAGGCGGTCTGGCCAGCCTTATCTGTCGCATCAATTTCTGCTCCGTTTTGTATCAATAATTTTGCTATTTCCAAGGCATTTCCCTTGTTGGATTCTTCTAAGCGCTCGCTATTTGCAAGGCACATCAATGCAGTGCCTTCGCTATAATCTCTGGCATTAACATCAGCCTTTTTTTCTATTAATAGCTTTACCATATCCAGGTTGCCAACGGCAGCTGCCCACATCAATGCCGTCTCACCGGTATTATCATCTTTTAAATTAATATCAGCCCCTTTTTCCAATAACGAATTTACTATACCAAAAGAATTGGATTTAATTGCATTGATAAGCGGGGTAAAACTTTGTTCAGCAACTTCCTCAGGCGTAGCGATTACATAAGAAGTAAATGTGGCTATGCCCATAACCATTACCAGACTTAATAGTATTTTTTTCATGTTATCCTTTGTTTTTTGAATTTTATTTTTGTGAATACTGCTAACGCAAAAAGATAAGATAAAAAGGCAAAAAATAATGAAATAACGATATAACCAATAAGAACTGGAAAAAGGATCTTTAATACCGATAATTTTAATAAATCAAGCCAATGGAACTGTTTTAGCAGCTGCTGACTGGCAGCGTATATACTATGCCAATCTACTCTCATTATATATGAACCTGTTTTAATAGCCAATAAAAATGTCAAGACCGTAGTCCAGGTATTGGTAAGAAAACAACCCAGTAATGCACTTGCCCGATTTAATCGGAAAAGCAAAGCTAATAATAGAGTATCGGTTGGCCCTGTTACGGGCATAACTCCTAAGAATACCCCTAGGGCAAAGCCCAAGGCTACTTTTTGGGGCGAATCATTAATTCTAAAAAGCTTTATATAAATGAATTTTAAAAACCTATAAATTTTATCTAAAATTCTTCTTTCCTGCATTCTAGCCATAATCAATTTTTTATATAGTTAACGCTTTGCTCTGCCCGTGCAAATATTAGACATAATTATATCTTGGATTTACGTCAATTCAAGACCATAGATCATTATTATCATTACTGATAGGTAACTCCTGCTAAGGCGCCCAGGAATATTCCGTGAGGGAAAAACTCTCAAGAACAGCTATTGGGGAAATTTAAGAGGCGACTCCCTTGGGGACAGGTAGTAAGTCGAGCCTCTCCGCTGCAACTTGTAAGACAACAGGCCTAACCACTCGTGAATAGCCAAAGAGCTGTGATAAAAACTTTCCTCCGTAGGTATAAAAACATTGAAGGAAGATTCATGGGGCGCATAAACATATCCCGCGGGAATAGGAATAATCTCAACTTCGGGGAACTCCTTCTTGAATAACCAGTACGCACGCATCATATGCATGGCAGAAGTAACCAACCCGATAGTAGCATTCTTATCAATCACTCCCATCTTTCGAACTTCCTGAGCCTGTTCTTTTGTAGTATGCGATTGCTCTTCAATAATTATCTTAGACTGAGAGATTCCAGATTTAACCGCTAAATCCCGCATTGCTGCGGCTTCGGAAACAGGCTGCCCATAAGCACCCCCTCCAGAGAAAATCAGTTTCCTGGCTTTGCTGTTCTTAAATGCCTCGAGACCGTTAAACAGCCGAGAGTACGTTTCCCCCGATACCTCAGGAGTTTTCTGAAAACTACTATTTGAATGTACTCCCCCTCCCAAAACAATAATAGCATCCATTCTCTCAAGATCGGACTTTGAAACAGTTTTATATTTTGATTCCAAGGTAGCAACCAGCAAACCTTCAACTGGTCGGATACTCAATAAAAATAAAATCAACAGGGATAAAAAACAAAAATACCATCCAACCAGGAAACACAAAGATTGACGTTTAGCTTTATGCGTCAGCACTAAACCATAAGCTAGAAAAAATAACACCCAGATGATTGGCATTGTAATTAATTTTGAATACTCTAACATATTTTACTTTCAACCCCTTAAACCATTACTTCTGATACATCCCGGATCATAATAGGCGGGGTTAATTCCATACTAGTAATAACGAGGAATTAAGGACTGGTAACTCTCATAAGATTTTTATAAGTCGCTAAATATGTAACAAATACACGGCCATTGCAGCACATAAACAATATATGCCGAAAAAATGCCAACGTCCGCGTTCCAACCAGTTAGAAAGCCACCGTAGGGCAAAAATACCGAAAACAAAGCTCAAGGCCATGCCCAACAATCCAGGATAAAAAAGATTGAGCGTGTTTGTCATATCTAACGATGCTGTCTGATGGGCCTTCAGCAATCTCAAAACTTCCCGGGCGATTATGGGCGGAGTGAGAACAACGGCAAGGGCGAAGCTAAACTCCTCAACATTTCTTTTCGAGATCCCCAAAAGAAGCCCGGTAGATATCGTTGCCCCGGAGCGCGAGAATCCCCGAAACGGCAAACAGATACCTTGCACTGCCCCGATCAAACAAGATGCTTTTAGACCCAACGCGGCCTTCTCATCCGAAGAGCCACGGTTTTTCAAACCCGCAAGAATAATCAAAATACCGACTGCAGCAAGTGCAATTGAGATAAGGGTTAAATTCCCAAAAAGAAGTTCGATCTCTGCATGATAACCATTTTTTAATATAAACCGCTCAATTAACATTTTCAGTAATAAGCCAACTACACTTGTCAAAACTGTCGCGGCCACAATAAATTTTAGGGCGTCTACAAAAATTTTTCGTGACGCAAAAAATGTTATTTTCCATGAATTCCAGAAAAAAACAATAACTGCAACCATTGTTCCGGTATGAAGCATAACCAAAAGAAGCGTCATTTCCGGACTAGTGGGATCAAATCCCATCAATTTTTCTGCTACGATAACATGTGCAGAACTTGAAACCGGCAAAAGCTCTGTTACCCCCTGAACTGCGGCGAGAATAAATATCTTTAATAAAGTCATCTGCGCAAAACCTTTATAAATTAATACCGAAACAAAACTCTGAAAGTACAATGGGAGTGCAAATAGTAAATAATTATACTCCTGAATATCTATTGGCTCAAGAACATTATTACCAAATTAGTCGTATTTTGCTAATATTCCTTATATATTCTAGCTATTGGTAAATTTGAGAGGTAACTCCCGTAAGGACGGGCAGTAATATTCCGCAAGGGGAAGACTCTCTAGACACAGCTATGGGGAAATTTGTGAGGTGACTCTTGCTAGGATACGGTTTTAACAAGCGGCTGCGACATCATTTCTCGGACACTGCGTTCAATACTCCCTCATCCTGCACCAACGTCCATTCGGTATCAGGATTGTATTCCTTCATCGCCCCTGCAATCTGGGAAGTCTTTTCGCCAAAATTCCGCTGAAAAACTTTGCCGTCCTGATTAACGATAAACGTCATGATGCCCGAATAGTCCCAATGCTCCGGATAAGCCACCAGCGCGAATCCTTTCGTCAGGTTGCCGTGGCTCATGTAATCAATTTTTCCTCCAGGCGCAGCCTTGCCCTGCCGGGTCAGAATTCTGAAATAATAACCATGAAACGGATGCGGCATGACCTTATTCCTGGCATAACCCTCAGCATGAGCTTCTGCCACCAAAGGCCCGAATGGGCTAACCATTTCGTTCTCCGCAGACGGCCAGTAGAGACCATCCTTCTTTCCGGGCGTGCTCTTGAATTTATGCGCGTACTTCGTTCCTCCCTGGTTTATGCTTGCATACTGACGTTGCGCTACCACGTAAGCCCGGCAAACGCCGATGGCATGAAGTTCATCCTTTCCAATATGACGGTTGATAATCTCTTCTTTGCCTGTCGCCGTATCAAAATGCCATTGCCCGTTCGCTTTCACCAGTGGAATCGGCATCGGCCAGTTATTCTTGCCAACCTCAAGAATGATTTTGTCCTCGCCTTCTTTCACAGGCGTGCAGCCCTGGGCCATGGCATTGGCGAACCTCTGTGCGTTGTTCGCATCCTGCACTTCGTCACCGATTAAAAGTTCTTGGACCTCCGGGCCGAAAATTTCATCTAAGGCCGTTTTATCTTTGGCTTCGGCGGCCGCCTGCAAAGCTTTTATAGCCTCATCCGACGAAGTAAACAACCGTTGAACAACTACTGGTTTCTGTTGCGCTTGATTCGGTTCTGCCGCATAAAGATCAGCTAACAAAATACTCCAGACATTTATCAACAATGCGATTGTCAAAAAACTGACAAAACATGTAAGTTGCTTAAAAAATTTCATAAGTTCATCGGGTTTGTTTCCATCCAATGTATACTTCATCGCTTTCCCCTTTGCTCGCCACTAGGATGCGCCGCTCCGTGACTTTGCACAGTACTGGAATGTGCTACTCCATGACTTTGCATACCGCTGGGGTGCGCTACCCTGCGACTTTCAGATCCACGATGGCTATAATTATGCGCGTCGCGCCCCCTGTCATAGTAGCCGCCGAAAATAAACATATCCGGTTCCGGCTCCGATACCATCATCGTGTCTCCATAATAACCTTCAGTCCAGTACCCCGCACATCCAGTCAAGATCGCCACCAGCCCAATCACCAGCCCAATCTTGATTCGCTCAACTAGACTGATCGCCTTATTCATGGGGTTCTTCCTAAAGAAAGTATTTCCAAAACAGTAGTTTGTTAAAATTTATTTTATTTCTGCTATCGCTCCTGAATTGTTATTAATATGATATACCTATTTTAGTACTACTCAACTATTATTTTATCACCTAGTTTAATATTCCTTAAGGTAGTATTATATTATCGCTTTTGCTAATTTATTACCCAGCTCTTTTGCCTTTTCTAAGTCCTCTTTCCTGGGCTTACCTTCCACAAGCAGAGGTTTAGCAATCTGTTTTAATTTAAATCTTTCCCCCATCTTCTCCAGGCTGCCAACTGCCTTTCCGCCTCCACCGTGACTAACAAAACAAACATAGGGTCTATTGGTAATTTTTCCTTCGGATGGATAACAAGTCCTGTCAAAGAAATCTTTTAACGCTCCTGCCATATAGCTGAAATAATCCGGGGTTCCAAAACAATAGCCATCAGAGGACAGCAAATCTTCTAAAGTTGCTTCAGATGCCTTTTTTAATATTACATCTATACCGGAAGATTCCATTCCTTCTTTTATAGCAAGAGCTAATTTTTCTGTATTTCCTGTCTGGGTATGATAAACAACTAAAACCTTAGCCATTTTTATTCCTCCATCCCTCATGCATTACAATTTCTTTAAGGCTTAATCTGTCCTTATGGCTTGGGCAGGGTTTATCCGGATATCCTAAGGCCAAGAGTTCCACTGTTCGAATATCTTTAGGGATACCTAAAATCTCCTTAACCTGATCTTCATAAAAGGCCCCAATCCAGCAAGTCCCTAATCCCTCTTCAGTTGCCTTAAGCGCCATATGCTCAATGGCAATAGCCACATCAATGGGATAACACAATTGGCCGCAGGTCATTGCATGGCTATCGGTCTTAGCACAGCAGACGATTACAACTGGTGCCTGACCAACAAAGGCTTGGTTTTTGGCTGCTTTCATAAGGCGCTGCCGGGTATTTTTATCCTGGACCACAATAAATCTCCATTCCTGCCGGTTACCTGCAGAAGGTGCAAGCCTAGCTGCTTCAAGAATAATCTCAAGTTTTTCTTTCTCAACCGCTCGGTCTTGGTAACTGCGCACACTGCATCTTTTTCTAATCGCTTCCATAACATCCATGGTATCTATACCTCCTTCTTCACTACCAACTTTGCATCCATTGACCAACCGCCCGCTCCGACAATAAGCAGAAAGATTAAACCAAGCAGCATCGAAAAATCCGTTCGCGCTTCGTGAATCATGCTCCAGAATCCTGACTTAAGCAGGATTGGAACCTTTGTGCTTAAGATAGCAACCGTTATATCGATGAGAAGCGCAATAGTTGCAAGCTTTGTAAGTAGGCCTAGTAGCAGTAGAATACCGCAGACAATTTCAACACCCCCAACAAAAGGAGCCATAATTTCTGGGGCAGGAATCCCTATCTTCATAAAACGGCCTACGCCAAGTGCAGTAGGAAAGAGAAATTTCTGAATACCCTCGGCAAGAAATACTCCACCAACCATTAACCGAATAAAAATAGTTGCCTCGGGAGCAGTAGTGTAAAATAATTTTTCAAGAAGTTTATTAACCATAAATTTAGTTAACTATAAATCCTTATGGATAAGTTAGTTGAAAATCTTTTACTTTAGCCCATGATACAAGATTATGGTCGTTACAAGTTTTCCGATTCATAATATGTTTAACCTGGATACCGCGAACGAACAATGCGTCTGCTATAAGAGAGCGGTGACAACGCCATGGCACGCTTTCAGCACACATAATGACTATCTTTTTTTGTTTTGCTATTTTTATCAATCTTTCTATGTTTTTCTTAAAATCTTCCGTCTGCATGTAGTCCGCGAAACCTCTGAATGATGCATTCCGCCAAGCCATGTTCACTGAATCTTTTTTCGCATGGCGCAATCCACCCAATCCCTTAATATGAATATACCCTATATGAACTTTTTTTAAACTCTTAGTCAGAATATCCTTATTGAATTGAGGATTATATCTTGATCTTGGTATTGTCCTAACATCAACTATCCTCTCAACCTTGTATGTTTTAAGCAGTTCGATAAGCTCCTCTATTGATCTCGTGCCATGTCCAACGGTAAATATCTGCATATTATTATATTTTATCAAACATGGTCTTTGGTACACCACATACAGGACAGATCCAGTCATCCGGCAGATCCTCAAATTTTGTCCCCGGTTTAATCCCCTGAGTTGGGTCACCTACTGCTGGATCATAGATATAAGGACATGCTCTGCATTGATATTTATCCATATATCAAATCTCCTCTCTTGATTCACTTAATTTGTCTGACTTTCCGGTCTATCTCTTCTACCAATTTCTCAAAACGAGAATGTATATCCGCTCCAAGCTTACGCTCCACATCCTCAAATTCCTCTGCCAGTTCATCCTGTTGTTTAGAATTTAAGATTTTATCGGCCATAGGGAAAAGAAGGTAATCTTCCTTCCAGATGTGATTAGGATAGAGATTCAAAATCCCCTGTAACGATTGAATGAGTTCGTCTTTCAATGAAGAATCACCGCCTGTAAAGCCCTTCGCTGTTTCCGAAAGCTTAGCTACCAGAGCCCTTGCTTTCTTATGCTCCGCAATCAAGATAGCCAGCGGGCATCCCTGTATTGGAACGCCTTGTTTTTCTAACAACGGAAAAAGACGGAATTCTTCTTTCCCGTGATGGCACTTATCGGCAAACACTGACATGAATTCAGGGATATTTTGCAGCACCTCTTTATCTGCAAGCTGGTCTGCCTTTAATTTTTCTATCAGGATTGCGATTGCGCCAAGCACTTTTTCAATTATACGATGTTCTTCTTCTAATGATTCAGTAGGTTTTTTCCCAATCATCTTTTCATCCTCCCTCACTTCAGTGTTTTCTTGATATCCGATAATTTAAGAAAATGGCTTCTTTCTTCTTCAATTATTTTCTCGATCGTATCTTTTTGATAATCCGGGATAAAGCGCTTTATCTCCTGATAGTAATTAATGGAATCGAGCTCTACCTCTATACCAAACTGGATAGCCTTCTTTACATCTTTTACCTTCTTCGCCATAAGAGCGCCTGTTTTCTCTTTGCTGAAAACATGCTCATCTGCAAAGGCGTGTAAATATGCCTCATATTCTCCGGGATAACTATCTACCATCTCGTATTGTTCTGACTTAGAAAGCATTTCTTCAAATATTTTACGGTGTCGTTCGTCTTCTTCTGCCAAGAAGCTAAAGATATCCTGCAACTTTTTTTCTTTGAATTTTGTAATCATCTCATTATAGAAAACTATACCATTTTCCTCAATGCGAATAGCTGTTTTTAGGATCTCTGCTGCTTTAAATATTTCTGGCATAGAAAGCTCCCTTATTTTCTCTAGCTTTTGATCATAATCAATAGCATCTTAAATTTTTTTACTGCTTTTAAGCTATGCGGCTTATTGGCAGGCATTATAATTATCTCATCCCTTTTTACCAGGTGTGGCTTACCGTAGATAAAAATCTTTACTTCTCCATCAAGTATATAAACTAAAGCATCAAAAGGTGCGGTGTGCTCGCTTAAACCTTCGCCCTTGTCAAAAGCCAATACTGTAACGGTCCCTGTTTTCTTATTTATAATTTCACGGCTTACAATAGAATTTTTCTGGTAAGATGTTAAATCCGCCAACTTCAGTGCTTTTGCTTTAATATTCTTAATATTGCCGTGCTTTATAGGATTCATCTTAGTTCCTTTTTAATCATTCTATTCTAAATAAAAACCTTCGGCAACATAAATTGTGTCCTGTCCAGATGTTTAGTTTTGTTTAGGTTTGTTTAGTGTTGTTTCTGTGTTGGATGGGCACATTTTGGGCACAAAAAATGGCTGAACGGTGAAGTCCAGCGCTGAGAACTGACTCTTATTACTTAAACGGTCTCCAGTAAAATGTAATTCCTATACATGAGGAGCAATAAATATGACCGCAAATAAAAATAGTAATACTATTAAAATTATATAGATTTTTATAAATAAGCTTAGTTTGGTTTTTTTCTGGGTCGGATTCTGGATTAGTTCTGCACGTCTCAAAAGAAATAGCCCAAACCAAATAACGGGATTAAGAAAAAATAAGACTAAAATTAGAAATGAAACTAATGGCAATACAAATGCTCTGTGGACTGGCCATTCTTGGATTAATCTTGGTAATAATTTAGAAAAAATGACTTGATATCCCCTTATCATACCTAATAATATTACAATGAATCCAACTACGCGATAAGTTTTGATTCTATCCATTCTCGCCTCTTTTATTCAATTATACCACTTTCATTTTAAAATAATAAAATAAAAAAACTTCTGCACCATATTCTATCACAGCAGATTAGGAAATTTAAGGGTCGCTGGCTGGACGACGTTAGAACCTGTTTGATAGCGACTTAACGCTGCCTACCCCTAAAACGGTCGTTTATTTATCCCTTCCCGATGCCTCTTTAAGAGCATTAAGGAATGCAGGATTAGCAACAAACCCTAATCCTTCTGCTTTATGCACATCTACCCAAGCCTTGTCGTACTCCTTCAGCATATAGTAGGCAACACCTCGGTTGTTGTAGGCCTCGGAGTAGTTAGGGTTAATTTGTATTGCCTTGTTGTAGTCAGAAAGGGCTTGGTTAAGATTGCCTTGGTTTTGATAGGTAATCCCTCGGTTGTTGTAGGCCTCGGCTAAATTAGAATTAATTTGTATTGCCTTGTTGTAGTCAGAAAGGGCTTGGTTAAGATTGCCTTGGTTTTGATAGGTAATCCCTCGGTTGTTGTAGGCCTCGGAGTAGTTAGGGTTAATTTGTATTGCCTTGTTGTAGTCAGAAATGGCTTGGTTAAGATTGCCCTTCTGCCCATAGACAAATCCCCGGTTGTTGTAGGCCTCGGAGTAATTAGGGTTAATTTGTATTGCCTTGTTGTAGTCAGAAATGGCTTGGTTAAGATTGCCCTTCTGCCCATAGACAAATCCCCGGTTGTTGTAGGCCTCGGAGTAATTAGGGTTAATTTGTATTGCCTTGTTGTATTCTTCAATTGCTTTGCTGATATCACCCCCTTCTGCGTAACTAAGACCTAGGTTAGTATGCACACGTGTGCTATTAGGAGAAACCTCGACTGCCTTTCTCCAGAATGTCTCTGGGGTCTTCCAGTCTTGGTTCCTTACAACAGTGCGAATTCCATAGACAAAGATTATCACTATCAGTATAGCTAAGATGTGCTTTTTAAATTTCTCAAACTTGCTGGCATAGCTTTCATATATAAAAGCAACTGCTATACTTAAGGCTATAGAAGGGAAATAAATATATCTTTCTGCTACAGGACAAGCTATAGGTATGGGGCTATAGGTTGGGGCAAGAAAAATGATAAAGATACTTAACCCAAAGAAAATTTCTTTTGCCTTTTTAAATGTAAAAATTAGCAGGAGGATAATTGGAATTAAATAAAATATCCAGTAATGAATCAAAGCTAAGGGGATTATTGCTGGTTCATGATATAAGGTAAGTTTTATCGGCCAGATTAAAAGTCTAAAATGGGAATAAAAAGAATAAATAAAGTACACAATAGGATTTTTCACAGGAGGAACGCCTCCCACATGTTTCATAAAATAAATTCTATCTAAGGTTGCATGCTTCAGCAGAATAGTTCTCGCAATTACAATAGCTATAACAGGCAGCCACCATTTCCAATTCTTGCGCCATTTGCCAAAGGTTAAATCAGTTAGAATGAGAAGCAAAGGAAAGAGTAAAAAAAGGGTGTAATGATTGATGATATAGTATGAAAATGTGGCTAAAAAAATGGTGTACCAGAGGAGATGAGATTGTTTATCTTTGGACTGTATATTCATAGCACGATAATATAATAAATAGGCTATAAGTATAAAAAAGGTTAATAATACATACGACCTTCCAGAAATCCAGGTAACCGCTTCAGTATGAATAGGATGAACAGCAAATAAACAGGCGCCTAAAAAACTGGATTTGGTATTGAAGAAGGTTCTCAAAAACAAAAATACTAGAATTGTATTTATACTATGCATGATAACGCTGATAAGATGATATATAAAAGGGGTGTATCCTGCAATAAGGTAACTAAAGGAATTAAACAGGCTATGTGGGTCTAACCAAAAAAGAAAGAATTGGGAAATCTGAGGATTTTTTAATATTGCAGGGATATCGTCAGAAACAAAAGCATTATTAAGCGAATTGGCATAGACTAAAAGACAAAGGCCAATTAAAATTAGATATATTGCGCTTTTCTTAATCATTTTTTTTTTAATTTACTATCCTCTCATATCGAGAGGTAAATTACTGGGGTCCCTCTCGTATGAGCCGAGGGGAAACCTCTATGAATTTACTATCCTAATTATATGCGCAATACCTTGATATATCAAGAATATTCTGGGTTTAGAGAGGTAATTCCTCGCGGATTACTGGGGCCTTTCGTAGACGAGTTTCGAACTTTTCTCGTATCAAAAGAGGCGGAGAAACTGTATAAAGAACTGGTTATGGCTACTTAAATTGCTCTTTTACTTTGGTAAATGTTAGCAAATAATTATGCTTTTATTTTATTCACTAATAACAGCGGGTGCTAATCCCTCTTTAAAGTCATCAGCCATATCGAACTGGAACTCAATTACTACTTTACCTGTTTTATCAATATAGCCCCACTTGCGGCGGTCAAGCTGCACACGAGCTAATCCCTCGGAGAAATTTTTCGCATCAATATATTTTGGAGCTATAACTACATTCCCACTTCTATCAATGTAGCCCCATTTACCGTCAATTTCTACAACAGCCAGTCCTTCAGCAAAACGCTCGGCTCTAGAAAATCTCGGAGGAATGACTATATTTCCTGTCTTATCAATATAACCAAACTTTTTATCCAGCTGAATGCATGCCAGCCCTTCTGAAAAAAGATCAGCCATTTCAAATTTCATATCAATAACCATCTTGCCCGTCTTATCTATATAACCGCATTTTCTATCCCTGCACACTACAGCTAATCCTTCATGAAATTCACCAGAGTTAGGACCTAATCCTTCCATATCAGAACGTTCAAACTGCGGTTCAATAACCACCTTACCTGTTTTATCAATATAGCCGCACTTACTATCAGAGTTACAGACTAATGCCAGCCCTTCTGAAAATTTACCAGCTAATTTAAATGGAGTTTCAATGGCCAATTTTCCAGTCTTGTCAAAAAAAACTGCTTTATCACCAATGACCATAGAGGCTAGTCCTTCTGAAAAATAAACTATATAACCGTATTGCGGTTTAATAATAAATTTGTTTTTCTTATCAATACAGCCGCATTTATACCCCTGAATCTCATTTTCATCCGAAACACAAATGCTAGCCACTCCGTCTGCAAAAGGCGCGGCGAATTGAAATCGTGGTTCAATCACTATTTTGCCAGTTTTATCAATATATCCAAAGTTACCGTTAACGAATACGCATGCTAAATCTTCAGAAAAAGTAGATGCCATGTCAAACTGAGGTTGGATTACAAATTTTCCTGTTTTATCAATATATCCATATTTAGGGTTTACCAGCGGCTCTTGGCAATTTAAAAGCGATGGGAATAAAATAACTATACAGATACAAATAATAAAATGTATACGTCGTCTCATCCTTCCTCCTATCTTTTTTTACCTATCCGCTGCTTACAGCACCACAAAAAATTGGGCCCTTCGCCTCTCTGAAAGAAAATATAATTTGGGGTCCCTTTCGCATGAGCCGAGGGGAAACCTCTCTCAATTTCTTAATCTAATTATATGCGCAATACCTCAATATATCAAGAATATTTTGGCTTTAGAGAGGCTTTTCCTCGCTAAATTTGTCCTATTTGTCCGGTCATTTTTGACTGGAAATTGCGTAACTCTTTGGGAAATTAGGAGATAAAATTGTCTGTCTCTGCTTGTCCGGACATAGACGATAAATCCCCATTTTTGAGAGCATACCCGCTGTATCTATCGTAATAATTTGACTCGTTAAGCTCTTTCTTTAAAGAGTCGATTATAAACCCATCAATTCGTTTCCAAAGGTAAGATGAAAATTTGACTGGGTTAGGGATACCTTTTTCGTCGCGGTAATCGAGATCGTAACTTTTGATCTTTTGATAGACAATCAAAATAGCTTCTTCAAGCAGATCCTCTCCAAAACGACAGGCATATTCGGGAAACGCGACTTTGTGTATCCTAAAGATTAGAAAACTAATATGCCGCAGAACGAGTTCATCTTTGCTCTTTTTTGAGCCTTTTTGAGCTTTCAGGATAAGGCTTCTCTCTTCAGATAAAGGTATTTTCGGATAGCGGCGAATAATGTGGCTATAAGCTTTATACATCAAATACCATTAGCCGAATGCTTACCGTTTTCTCGCAGATGAGCCAAACCAATAATCTTTCGTGTCAGAAAAACCAGGGCATACATAAATCCCAATAAAGCGACATCGGTGGGACCAACCGGGAGATCCCAAAGGTATGCCAACCAGAAGCCGACAAATGCCGTCGTTCCTCCCAATAATGAAGCAAAAATCAAAAGTTGTCTCATATTCCTAGCAAACATGCGCGCCGTCAGCGCAGGAATCAATAGAAAACCAAAGGCAATAAGCGGGCCTACGCTCAACACGGCCATTGACACCGTAAATCCGATTAGCAAATAAAGCAATATGTTCCACAAAACGACGTGTTTACCCAAGGTGATCGCAAATACACGATCGTAGGAAACTAGCAACAACTCTTTTTTAAACAAAACAAGTACCGTTAGAACGAACGCCAGCACAATAGCTGTCAATGTTAAATCAAAATTGGAAATAGTAATAACCTCACCTTTCAGTAAATCAAGCCATCCCAGTTCGGCATAACGGTTTTTTGATAATAGCAGGATGCTTACTGCCGCTGCAACTACGTATGCGGTGCCAAGCCGGCCTTCTAGCAGGCCTCGGCTATGATGTTCTAAGAAAGCCAAAACAAGAATGGCTCCTACCGAAAACACTATAGCACCGATAAATGCCAAGGCGTGTTCACTTTGTGCAGTTACTTGAAAACCCAGCCACAACGGTAAAGAAAGCGATAACGCAACCCCAGTTGCGGAAATTTGCGGCAAAGCGACACCCATAAACACCAATCGCCGCAGCACAAGAAATACACCCACAAGGGGACATGCAAAACCAATCAGAATGCTCGTATAAACCGAGTTACGCAGTAAAAAATTAAAGGAAAGGATTTGATTCAGAGCTTCCATATCAAATTACCTCCGTTTCAAAAATCTCTCTCATGTGTTTCGAAGAGAGCAGTTCTGCGGCAGTGCCGTATAGCACTTTACCTTCATATAACCAGATGACGTGTTGGGCGTGCTTGCGTACAAGCGCCAAATCATGAGTTACCAAGAGAGTTGTCAGCTGCCGTTCCTCGTGGATCTGCGAGATAAATTCTAACAGTGCGTGAGTTGCTTTAGCATCCACTCCGGCAGTAGGTTCGTCCAAAACAAGCACATCCGGTTTTGTGACCAATGCCCGCGCAATAAGCACGCGTTGCTTCTGACCGCCTGAGAGTTCACTGAATGATTTATTAGCAAAATATTCTGCTTCTGTAGCGCGCAGGCATTCCTTTACAAATAAACGTTCTTGATGCAACACGGGGCGTGCAGGCCCGACTCTGCCATAAGCGCCCATGAGCACGACATCAAAACCAGTCACTGGATACAAGGGATCCAGCTGTATGCCTTGCGGTACATAGCCAAACACAGGCAGCCTATTGTCGATTTTAGAAACATGGATGTTTCCTGCGATAGGCGACTGAAGGCCAAGCAGCGTCTTTAGTAATGTGGATTTACCTGAGCCGTTTGCTCCGAGGATGGCAGTAAAACTCGTGCGGCAAATCGAAAGTGAGATACCGGAAAACAAAGACTGCCCTATATAGCCGATAGCTAGGTTATTAAAAGTAATGAGCGGTTCGTTGCATTTATGCGTACCTGATAATACGTTCATTTACTCGCCTCCACAATTTTCTGTACAATATAATCCATCATCTCAATATATGTATCTGTATGCGGCACTCCGCCAGGCATGATTGGTAAAGTCACCATCTTTGCGCCTGTCTGGCTGGCTATCAATGCCGGAACCTTCTCAGGAAACTGTGCATCATGAACAACAATTGGAACACGATCCGTCTTCATCGAACTGATTAAATCCTCGATATGACGGGGCGTGGGGTCAATTCCTGGCTTAAGTTCAATCGTACCATAGTAGACCATACCAAAACGCTCCGCAAAATAATTCCACTCCTCATGATACGAAATGAACTTAACGCCTTTAAGAGATACGCCTTCTTTTTCCCAGTCGGCAATCTTGGCATCAAGCTTGGCTAAATAAGCATCGCGGTTGCGAGTGAATTCCTCCTTATCCTGCGGTGAGAATGCTACAAAAGCATTGTAAATGTTCTGGATCGCGGTCTTGGCTAATACGGGATCAAGCATATAGTGTGGGTTACCGTAGGGATGCACATCACCTTCGGAATGATCAGTAGACTTAGGCACGTCCACCGGTATTATACCTTTTGAACAATCCACATAACCAGCTTTGTCATACTGGATACGCGGATTACGGCTTGCTTCCAACAAAGCTGGCAGAAATGCATGTTCGCAATCAAAACCAATCAATAAAACTAAATCAGCCCTATTTAACAAAGGGACAAAACTTGGTTTCATGGGCACGCCGTGAGTATCTTCAACGCCGGTGGCAAGACTTTTGACTTCAACTTTATCACCGCCAATGTTACGCGCAAGATCAGCTAAATCAGTAAGCGTGGCCACAACATGAATTTTGGCTGCGTAAGCTGGCTGCGTAAAAAGCGCAAAAGCCATAATAACGCTCAAAGGTAATAGACGCAATGACTGTTTTTTCATATTTTATATCCTCTCTTAAAGTTAACGCTGCTGCCATCCATGAGAATGTGAACCGATAATCCATGACCACTGCAAATATATGGCATCGTCATCCTTATAAGGTGATACTGAATTATGCGTTGTATGGGTATATTGCAGCCGTAATTGATTCCAGTGGCTTAGGGCGTAAGTCAAATAAGCTGAATATGCGTAAGTTCGATCTTGGTTATTCTGTTCGTTCTCAAGGAAATCGAATAACAAACCGGTCGTCCATTGCCGATCTATTTTGTAAGCAAGATATGAATACCCTCCTATGGAGCCGATTGACTTAGAAAACTCACCACCAGTGGCAGGGTCGTCAAGATAGTTATTATCGCTGTATAACAGTTCGTTGCCCCAGGTGAAGCTGCGGAATTGATTGTTCTGCAGGGGTACGTAGCGCAATGAAAAATCAAGTCCGGCAAGTCTGCGCTGCCGTTCAGTGAGCGTGCTACCGTCGGGTTGCGCCAATGCCCCACCACGGTCCTTGGTCCTAGGATCGACCAACCCTGAAACCCCTGTCTCCATCTGCCAATCCGCAGTCAAGTCAAAATAAGTTGATAAGCGCCCAAAATAGTTCAGCTCTCTCCCCCCGCGAAAAGTACCGGGATTGTTTTGAGTATCCCCAAACTTATCTCCCAGGCCTAACGTAAGATTCACATAATGTTCGGTTGGCAACAGCCAACTGACCTGTGCGCCATCTGTTTGTGATTCGCCACCGATGTAGCGGTCTAGCGCCAGCGGACGGTTCACAAATGGAAGCTCGTGATCATGGATATAGGCAAGCCTGCCAAACTCACCAAAGAACCGGCCTGCTTTCAGCGTCAGATTACGCAATGAGGTAGTCTGTATTGCCGCCTCTTCAATCTCTGAGTCCGCTTTGCCGGTGACCGGATCGGCTGAGGCATTGATAACCGCGTAACCCGTTGCGAACGGATCCACCGATGCCGTCAGGTTCAATTCTATAGAACGCTGGAATATGTCGAAACCTCCCGGGCGATCGCTGCCGGTGGCGCTTGAACCGCGCGTACGATACGAATACAAAGTCTCTCCAACCAGCCCGATGGAAGGGTTGAACTCGCTTGGAAGGGTTTTTTTCTGAGCTTCAACGACTTGATCTACTTTTTTATTGAGCTCCTGAATTTGTTCCTGCGTGGTCGCTCCCGCTGGCGAGGGAGATGCAGTTGTAGCAGCAGGCGTAGAGTTCGACACTGCTACGGTAGTAGACGTAGTTTTATCCGGAATAACAGCAGGTTGCGGAAGGGCTGCTTTTAAAGAATCTATTTCTTTTTGCTGCGCCTCCACTGTGTTTTTTAAGTCTTTAACTGTTTGGATTAATTCCTTCATTGTTTGTTCTTTTGATTCACCCATATCATCAGCAAATGCTGTATTCATAATTAAACAAGAGCTGATTAATATGAGAATAAAGACAATTCTCATAAGTCCTCCTGACTTGAGTTTTGAAGATTATTAATTAGTGATAATAGAGGAAATAATTAGAGTGAAACGGGTGGAGCGCGGGAGAAACTTACGAAGGAATACTCTTCTAAAGCAGGTGGAGAATAGGAATAAAAAACCTTCTGCAGGACGAAACGAATAACGAGAATTGTAATAACTATGATAGCAATAGCAAAAGGCGTGTTAAACCAAACTGAAGCAGGACAATCATCGTGAGGCTTTAAATGCAGAGGATCATCGCTATGATTATGTATGAAACCACCGAAGGAAGCGAAAATTAAAAAGAAAAGGCACAGCAGTCCTACTACTGAAGAATTACGAGAGAGGCTCTTTCTTATTGATGCGAAGGAAAACATATATAAATTCTACATCTAAAAAATCTTTGGTCAAGATTTTTTTATGTATAACTCCATAGATAAACTAAACCTCTCTACTTTATCTACTAAATACTGGCCTAATTTCTAGTAAATGACTATTTTGTATGATGAAATGTAGCGAATTATCGCCAAAATACCATTAACTACGCATAGAGCCAATCAGAGAGGAATTGAGCTATTTCAGAGAAATTTAGATATATTTTCTCTCTATTCCCCGACGGAGATCTTATTTTTAAATATTGCGTAAGTCTTCGGTGAAAATAAGTCCCCATCTCCTAGGGACATCGCCAGATAAAAAATCACCGACAGGTCTCCCCGTCGGTGAATTGTTGTATCTCATTGTAGCACAATGAGATACGTTATGCAAGGGTTCCTGAAGGGATTCGAACTCGTGAGGAATAACCTCTCTATAATTTCTGCTTTATTTAGGCCTTATGCCACCAAAAATGGCCAATTCGAACACCTTTAGGTAACAGTCCACCTCTTTAAAGCCTATCTTGCGAAGCCAGGCGCATTGTGCGTCAACAGGGGCTAACATATTGGCTTTCTTAAGCGGATTAGTATAGTGTTTCTTCGCTATTTCTCTGCGCGTTGTAGTAGAACCTGTTGAACGATGATATCTATGCAGGCTATCGACAAAGAATTCGTCAAAAAGGCGATGCAGGCGCAGGGTAGGCGAAGATACGTGCTCAAGATTTAAAAACAGTCCTCCCGGAGTAAGCAAACTAAATATTTCTTTATAAACCCCCCTCTTCCTTTCGTCTTTCTGATGATGAATAGAAAACCCAGAAACTATCACGTCAAACTTTCCGTATTGTTTAACAGATTTTACCCATGAAGGCTTGCCGTAATCTTCTTTAAGGAAGACTAGTCTTTTATTATTTTTGAGGGATTTTTTACGCGCAGCCTTCATCATGGTATCCGAGAAATCCAGAAAAACACCTTGCGTCTTAGGATATTTGGAAAGTATAGCCCTGCCCAATATTCCATCGCCACAGCCTAAATCCAGAAAGCTTTTGAGTTTTGGTTTAAGCTCTTCAATCAGCTTGAGGATGATTTCAATTTGATAATCGGCCAGCGGGATTGCGCTTCTAACACCCTCTAGATAACACTTACCGAGATCCTCTCTTTTCCATGCCTTGTCTTTTCTGCTCATTTTATTTTCTCCAACTATTTCAAGAAAAGATTATCGAACAATTTTCTTCTTGATTGTTTTAGTTATAGCAAATAATAATCCGATCAGGCTCTTATCTCGAGGCTGAAACCGCGCTTCTACTTTTTCTATTTCTTCGCCTGTTTCTACCAGTAAGGAAGGAGATTTCTTGATGGAAAGGACTTGAGACGGATAAACGCTGCGATGACCTGTCATAAGAAAACTAATCACGCACGCTACGGTAGCGTACGGCGCCACCTTAGGGCCAAACAACTCAACAGCCATAATACTTGCGGCTATGGGGGTATTTGCCGCCCCTGCTAACGCCGCTACTAATCCTACAGCAGCAAAAGTAGCAATGTCTAATCCTAACATAGTCGCAAATAAGCTTCCTGAAGTAGCGCCAATAAAGAATATTGGCGTAATAATGCCACCACTCCCGCCAAAATTTAACGTAATAGCGGTAAAGATAATCTTTAAAATAAACGCATACCAAACCGTCTTAACTCCTTCTAAAGAAGATTGGATTGTATCTAGCCCAAGCCCTAAATATTGCTTTGAAAATATAAAGACTAATCCGATAAGGGCTAAGCCGCCTACGATTCCCTTAAGCAGTTTTGATATCTGTAATTTAGCTGATAATTTATTGCCTAATTTTAGCATCTCAATCAAAAGAGCTGAAACAATGCCAAAGAAGATGCCAGCAAGCACAATTTTTAGAAAGAAAGCTTCGCTAAAGACAGGGATAAAATTTAAGGGGTGATAAAAATAGGTTATTCCGAATGAAGATGAAATATGATAGCTGATAATTCCGGCAATAAAAGAAGGGAGAAGAACATCATATAGAATACTTCCTATAAAAAGAACCTCTACTCCAAAAATAGCTCCTGCAATAGGAGTGCCAAAAACAGAAGCAAATCCTGCACTGATACCGCAAATGACCAGCTTCTTGCGGTCTCGATCATCGAACTTGAACAAATCCGCAAATATTGAAGATAGCCCACCTCCTATCTGGGCGCAAGGGCCCTCCTTACCTACCGAACCGCCAGCAGCCAAAGTTATAATGGTCGCTACAAGCTTTACGGGAACAACCGCTGCTTTAATCTTTCCGGAGCGCTTATGAACAGCCTCGATGACCTTTTCAGTCCCATGGCCCTCTGCATCAGGAGCCAGGTATTTAATTATTGCCGCGCTTAAGAACAAGGCTACAGGCAACAAAAGAAAATAATAAGAGTAGTTAGTGGCGAATAACCTGCTCCAATTTAAGATTTTCAAAAACAGAGTTGTCGATAAGCCTACGATTATACCGACTACTGTTGCCAAGAAAACCCATTTAATGACGCTTATAAGTAAAATTGTCTCTTCTGCAAATCTTCTTTTCATTTATTAATATAATTAACCAAAAGTAAAAGCATAAACAGAAATCCCGTCATTCTGAAATTCTAATCGCAGCAAATGAGATTCGACCTTCCCTTTTAAATCAATAAGACTGTATAACCGTTCTGTATCAAGAATAATCTGACTATTGCTAACATCAACCCCTGCAATGGAATCATCAACAGGCTTGCCGTCTATAAGCAGTTTAATTTGGTCACGTTGGGCATGGGGGCTAATTACAAGAAACACTTTATCTGCCCTAAAATTGATTTCTAATGCTGAATCTTTTCCAGCTGTGGCTGCCTCTTCAGAAATCTCCCAAACACCCTCGTAAGCAAAATGATCTTGCGCAATGTTTGACGCATGAGTGAATACCTGTCTTCCACTCACAACTTGTTCATTCGATGCGAAACGTTCCATCCGCGCTTTCCCAAGATAAGTTTCAGGTGTAATATTGTATTGTGGCGCTTGATCTTTAAGAGAGCTTGTAGCTATTTTGATAGGATTACCTGATTCTTCCAAGAGCTGTCTTATGGCAAACTCCATCTCATCATATTCTCCTTCGCCAAAATGCTCCTTTCTTATATGCCCGTTTGTATCAATTAAATATACGGCTGGCCAATACTGATTATCAAATGCACGCCATGTTTTGTAATCATTGTCTTGGGCTACGGGATAATTGATTTTGAATTGATTAATAGCATTTTCAACATTTCTTGTTTCTTTTTCAAAGGCAAATTCCGGAGTATGCACTCCAATAACGACAAAATTATTGTCCTTGTATTTGTCATACCAGGCAGTTACATGTGGCAATTCTCTTACGCAATTGATACACGTATAAGTCCAAAAATCAACCAGGACCACTTTCCCGCGTAGCTTGGCCATAGTCAAAGACCGGGGAGTATTAAGCCATTTTGCAATACCTACAAAATCAGGAGCTTCTCCTAAATCAGGCAATTCTTTTGCACCTACCTTGACTACTTTTTTAGCTTCTTTTTTACCCTGAAGAATAGCTAGTTGCTTACTAACTTGGCTGTTGCTCTCAAATTTAGTAAGGAAGTTCCCGTAGGAAGGGAAAAAATTAAGAATTTTAAGCTGGATAGCTTTGTCGTAGTTTGTATAAATAAGCAACGCCGCGACAATCATTACTAAACCGAATGCCTGTTGTATTCGAATCGTATATTTTGTGAACTGGCGCATTATATTAAAACACCAAGAACCGATAAGTGAAAAAATAAACAGGGGTATTCCAAGCCCACAAACATAAGCTAATGTAACGGCTATTACTTTTATATTAACCTCCTGTGTTGCAGCCAATGTCGCAACCGTTGCCAAGATCGGACCAGAACAAGGGGCCCAGACCAATCCGGTAGCAAACCCCATAACATAGCCCGCAGTAAAGCCTGTTCCTTTACTCTTGATTCGATTCCTAAAAGGAGTAAGTATATTATTAATAAAGTCTTCTAATCTCATCCCAAAAGATGGAATCATCATAGAAATGCCTAAAAAGCCTATAGCTATAACGGCAATAATGCGAAAAAGATTGGGATCAATATGGAAGATTTTTTCAAGATAGGATATTGAAAGAGTAAATATAGTAAAGCTGGTCATAATGCCTAGAGTAATGCCGAACGGCCTTTGTTTACCGCCAACTGATGAAGCTGAAAGGATAATGGGCAATAATGGCCAAATACACGGCGCCAAAATTGTTACAAATCCTGCGATGAAAGTAAAAAATAGCAGTATTAGCATAAACCTTATATTAGTTTATCCTTTGAGCCTCGTCAATGTATTCTTCCTCTATTTTACTGACTTTTTTCTACTCCGTGATGGTACCCATAAGGATTCAATAGGAGGTGAACCAGAAGAAACGCCCAGAAATACGGCGCGAGGGAAAGACTCTCAAGACACAGCTATAAATAAACTTATAACCGCTATTGCGATAATAGACCTTAAATTCTCCAATACTGCCGGGAGAGCGATATTATTGGGTGGTCGGTGGTTAGCGACCGGTCATTTGCTCTAGCTTTTCAGGATACCGAGCTCCTTGCACTTTAATCTTTGAAGAAGCATTATCAATCTCACGAAGGTCGTCCGACGTAAGCTTAATTGCTACTGCTCCTATGTTCTCATCCAAACGAGATAGCTTAGTAGTGCCCGGAATTGGAACAATCCACGGCTTCTGGGCTAGCAACCAAGAGAGCGCAATCTGAGCAGGTGTTGCTTTCTTACGTTCTGCGATGCCGTTGAGCAGTTCAATCAGGACCTGATTCGCTTTGAGAGCATCCGGTGTAAAACGAGGTAGGGTACTGCGAAAGTCGGAGCTGTCGAACTTCGTATTTTCGTTCATCTTTCCCGTAAGGAAACCCTTACCAAGAGGGCTATATGGAACAAAGCCGATGCCGAGTTCTTCAAGGGTCGGTATCACTTCCTTCTCCGGAGTTCTCGTCCACAGCGAGTATTCACTCTGGAGGGCAGTGAGCGGTTGAACGGCGTGTGCGCGACGGATTGTTTGCACGCCTGCTTCGGATAGGCCGAAGTGCTTGACCTTGCCTTGCTGAATCAGCTCCTTGACAGCTCCTGCTACGTCTTCAATGGGCACGTTCGGGTCAACCCGATGTTGATATAGCAGGTCTATTGAATCGACCTTGAGTCGCTTGAGCGACCCCTCGACGGCCTCCTTAATATGCTCAGGTCGGCTGTTCAGGCCTGCCGCATCGGGTCGCGTATCGCTGCCACTGAGGTCGAATCCGAACTTGGTGGCAATCACCACCTGTTTGCGGAACGGAGCGAGGGCTTCGCCTACGAGTTCTTCGTTTATGAATGGGCCGTAAACTTCAGCGGTATCAAAGAAGGTGACGCCGCGTTCCACCGCAGCACGCAGAAGAGAAGTCATCTCCTGCTTATCTTTGGGCGGACCGTAAGAAAAGCTCATCCCCATGCAACCAAGCCCAAGCGCCGAGACCTTAAGGCCGCTATTTCCTAGTGTACGTTTTTTCATTGTTTTTCCTCCGTGTTCCTTTAAAGGTTCGAACTTAATATTTAAAACGTAATTACCTTTTCGCTCTCTTTAATGATTTCGTACATATCCTTCATAGTGTTGATAGGGCACATTTCAGTGCTTTCCTGATTACGGGATTTGATACATGTCCCGCAGGCAAGTATCTTACCACCAGCTTGAAGCAATTTCTTTGCCTGTTCAACAGTGTTAAATTTTTCAGTGCTTATTTTCTGATACTCAACGCCTTTACCGGTCAAAAACACCTTAACTTCGTCTTTCTGCCCAAGGCAGAAATTGCCATACCGTAGAGCATTCCAGCAGGTTTCGGCATCGTTACTTGAAATTATAACACCTATCTTCATTTTACCCCCCATCCCAATTAGACAATCTTTATAGCCTTAACTGGGCATATCTTCTGGCACCCTCTTAGCTTATCGCACTTTGATTCATCGGTTACTTTACACTTTTGAGCAGCCTTATCAATATAAAGGATCTTCTTTGGACATAATTCTACGCATTTGGCACATCCAATACATAAAGATTCATCAATAATCACGATCTTATTCATCAAAAACCTCAGTTGTGTTAGAAAGCGTCCCCGCTATTCTGTAGCCTTACCATCAAATTCTTGGTCATTAGCTTCGGCTTCTTCCTTGGTTGCCCGAACTATACCGTCTTTGTGATGTGCCGGAGAATAGATGGTATACAGTTTTAGTTCTTTTGAATCTGATATATTGATGATATTGTGCTTGGCTCCGGCTGGTACAATTATCGCTACACCATCGCCCACTTCATAAACGTTTCCGTCAATAATTACTTTACCAAGGCCAGCCTCAAAGCGGAAGAATTGATCATTGTCCGCGTGTGTTTCCATGCCAATTTCTTCTTTTGGGCGAAGATTCATCAGCACCAATTGACTGTGCTTCCCAGTGTATAATACTTTTCGGAACTTTGTGTTTTCTAAAGTGTCTTTTTCAATATTCCCTCTAAATCCCTTCATAATTTCCTCCTTTTTAATGGCAACCGTGCTGCGCGCAGGCATTCTGGACGGTTATTTCCTCAAGCCCACCTTTGGTGAACTGGCTGACAATATCCGCAACTGTTCCCGGGATAGCCCGATAAGCCTTGATCCCGCCTTCATTAAGCTTTTGAACCGCCCTACTACCCATTCCACCGGTAACCACAGCATCAATCTTCTTCCCCATTAACGCGTTCATTGGCTGGCACATACCGTGCGCATGATGTTGATTGGCATTGTCAATAATCTCTACGGAATCTTTCTCTGTATCAACGATGGTAAAATACGGCGCGCTGCCGAAATGCCCATAAACCTTTGCGCTCTTGCCTTCATTTGTTTCTGTTGGAATGCATAACTTCATTTTGCTACTCCTTTCTTGGCTATAATAACAGTTTGACAAATATCCCTATAAACCTTAACAATCAATCCTGCTTTCTCTAAGTATTCTTTTACGCCCGATAATGACATTTTAGACGCCGCATGGCTATGGCCATCTAACGCATGCACTTTTTCCATAATCTTCTCGCCTCTTTTATTCAAATCTGCAATGATGAGCTTGTTTTTCGTTACTCTTATCATCTCCTTTAAGCATTTAACCGGATTTTTAGCGTGATGAATGAAATTCACTGAAATCACATAATCAAAAGAGTTATCTTTATATTTTAACCTTTCGGCATTCATGATTTTAAGCGATACAGATTTATCAAGTTTAAGGCTTTCAAGCTTTAGCTTGGCTACGTCTTGAGCTTTTCTATCCAGGTCGATTGAAACTACCCTTAAACTATTCTTTGCCAAAGCAACCGCCATATGGCCCCGGCCTGTACCAACCTCAAGAATTTTCCCTCTTGAAATTCTGGCTTTTGTAAGAATGAATTTTCTGGCTTTAGGGATATCGTAGCCATACTTTTTGAATAACTTCAGCCTATCTTGATCCTGCTTTATTAAATTATCCATTTAACCCACCCTTTTAACCATTCCGCCTTCAATCTTGAGTGCCTTTGCGTGCAATAAAACATCCGCGATTTTTTTATGGGCAGAATTAATAATATTTCCGAAGGTCTGCCGAGAAATATCCATTTTCCTGGCGGCATCTTCCTGATATAACTCTTCAAAATCCGCAAGCCGCACTGCTTCTAATTCATCTAAGGTAAGATTAACCTCTTCAAGCTTATCAATCGGGATACCGCGAGGTTTAAAGTAATTCGTATCAGGCTTACATCTTATTCTTCTACATCTACAAGGCCTTGGCATATATCTTCCTTTTAGTTATTGGCATATGCTAATAATATATTAAAAAGCATTTTTTGTCAACAAAATTTAATGGGAATTTTAAAACGACAACGCTACGGGAATTTAAGCCAGTCTTTTACCTTGGCTTCAATCTGATTTCTGACTTCTCTGGTTTTTGTTATTTTTTCTTCGTGCGAGCCGGTGAAACCGGAAGGATCATCTAAATCCCAATGCATCCTTTTTGTAGCTGCTGTCCCGGGAAAAACAGGGCATTTTCCTGCCTGAGATTCATTACATACAGTCACCACATAATCATATTGTTTACCTTGCTTATAGAAATCGAATACACTCTTGGTCTTATTCTGGGAAATATCGATATCCACTTCTTTCATAACCTCAACAACCATAGGATTTAACTTGCCCGGTTCAAGGCCAGCGCTTTCTACCTCAAACCTATCACCTGCCATCTGCTTTAGGAATGCTTCAGCCATCTGTGAACGGGCAGAGTTATGCACACAGACAAATAGGACTTTTTGCTTATCCATTAAGATTCTCCTTATTTAAGCTAATATCTTCTGCAATAAATTAAACAGGTAGCCTGTGAATATAATGCCCAGGGTAGTGATACCAAAGAAAATAGCTATCAACTTTAACTTCATTGCTCTTCTTAACATAATCGCCTCAGGCAGGCTTAACGCAGCGACTGCCATCATAAATGCTAAAGCAGTGCCTAAAGGGAAGCCCTTCTGAAACAATACCACCGCAATCGGAACAATAGCTGCGCAACTGCCGTACATAGGGACACCTATGAGAGTAGCTATGGGCACTGAAAATACTCCTGTCTTGCTTACAATTGATTGCACTGCTTGCTGAGGGACATAATTATGGATTGCGGCTCCTAACCCTACGCCTACAAGTACCCACATCCATAGCTTCTTTAGGATGCATTTTGCTTCATTTATTCCGAAAAGCATTCTTTGTTTTATCCCCTTAGGTTTTATCTCGCAATCTTCTTCTACGTTCCCGGTAATGATATCTTTTTCGATGTATTTCTCCAGCTTCATTTTGCCTAGGATAATTCCCGTAAAGATTCCGATTGCCATACCGCTGATTACATACGCTAGCGTGATCTTCCAGCCAAAAAATCCAAGCATTAATACGACTAGATATTCATTAATGAGCGGAGATGTAACAAGAAAAGAGAAAGTTACCCCTAAGGGGATTCCCGCATCTAAAAAGCTTATAAAAAGAGGAATTGAAGAACAGGAGCAAAACGGGGTAATCGCGCCAAATAGCGAAGCAAAAAAATTACCCCACCCCTTAGTCCCCATAATCCAGCTTTTTACTTTCTCTTGTGATAAGAAGCTGCGTAAAAATCCTATGACTGAAATCATCACAAAGAGAAGCAGCATGATCTTTACGCTATCATAAATAAAAAAGTTAATAGAAGCGCCTAACGCGGAATTGGCGTTAAACTTCAAAACAGAATATGTCAACCAATCAACAATTAACTGCAGCATGAATTCTTCTCCTTATCGGAAGGCCCACAACAGCATGGCTTTGATTTCGCCTTTTCTTCCATCTTCTTATCCATTTTCTCAAACAGCCCTTTAAAAAAAGTTCTTACTTTGCCTTTCTTGTTTCCAGTATTGTCTTTCATATGCTCTTCTCCTTTTATATAGCTAAGTGGCTATTTATTAGGTAAAAAAATTATTTCTTGCAACAAAGCCTTGCCCGGTTAACTCTTTTTAGCTTCTCCCGGTCTTTATTAACAATAACAGTACTGTTTAAGTGTTTCTTAAAACACAATAATAACATTTTTAAAAGTTCGTTATCCCTCCTTAAATAGTAATTTGTCCAGAAACGATCTTGCTCGCTTTCAATTATACCGACGGCGCTGAGTTTTTTAAGATGCTTTGATACGCTGGGCTGAGTAATGCCTAGGACGAAAGCCAATTCACAAACACACATCTTCCGCACCTCAAGAAGCTTAAGGATCCGAAGCCTATTCTTATCCGCCAATGCCTTTAGGGATTTTTCCAGTTCTTTCATGGTTTTCTTCTCATTTATATAGCCATATGGCTATATAAATATAGCATTGCGGTTTCATTTTGTCAATCTTTTTTTCCTATTCGCATTCTATTGAAAAAACAATTCTGGATTATTTCTGATATCTCTGTCCACATAGTAGCCCAAACCTCTCTAGTTTATCCTCGAGAAACTGACCTAATTCCTAGTTTATGGCCATATTCGCATTGAGCAATTTCTACAATAATCGCAAATAGGCATAAACTAGCGCCCATAAACTACGAGAGGAATTAGCCAATTACTTGAATATTTTCTTTTATAAATCCTCTCTTTTTCCGACGGAGATCCTGTTTTAAAATATTACAGCATTCTCCGACGAGAATAACGCCATAACTCCTAGGGACATCGCCAGATAAAAAATCCCCGACAAGTTTTCCTCATCGGGGATATGTTGTAACTCATTGCCTCTCAATGAGTTACGGATGTTGGGGTCACTGGCTGGACGACGTTAGAACCTGTTTGATAGCGACTTAACGCTGCCTACCGGCCTAACTCCTAGGGACATCGACCTAAGTCTTTAACACCCTAGGACATAAAAATAGCCATGATCACGTTAAGTAATCATGGCTATTTGCCTCTCTCCTGTACAGAGGAGAGAGAATTTACTGGGGTCCCTCTCCTATTAGCCGAGGGAAATCCGCTCTTAATTTTACACAGGTCAACTATACAGCAATACCTAAGTTGTCAGCCATATTTTGGACTTTAGAGATACTATTCCTCGGCGCATTCTCGACGGGTGAGCGGACATAAATGGCCGAAATTGTGTCCGTTTTGTCCGGTCATTTTTATCTCTATTTTCCGTAACTCTTTGTAAGGTTAGGCGATAGCGATGTCCGCCTTACTTTGTCCGGACATGGGCTTATTATAACCACCATTTGAAGCACCTGGCTTCTGTATCTCAGCCAGTATACCAAACCAAGAGCCAAAAACCACCCAAAACCAGCCTTAAAAAAGTGAGAATTTTTAAGGGGAATTTGGCTATTTTTTAGGTTTTTCGCCCCCAGAGGGGTACGGTAATGATGAGACCTGTCAAATAACGAGTTGGCCTATATCCTAACCTGCGGTAAAATATAGGCTTAACTGACAGTCATGCCAGTTAATTTTTCAAAGGAGAAAACCAATGGACTACACCAAATCTTATACCATAAACGGCACCCCCCCCCAAGCGTTTGAAACGTCGCCAGATACAAAGAGCCCGACGAAACTTTCTCGTCGGGCAATTGTCGTATCTCTTTATCTCTCAATGAGTTACAATAATTGGGGTCCCCCTCCTATTAGCCGAGGGAAAACCGCTCTTAATTTTACACAGGTCAATTATACCGCAATACCTATATTATCCAGCATATTCTGGACTTTAGAGATACTATTCCTCGGCGGATTATCGCCGTGGTGGGGGACATAAATGGCCGAAATTGTGTCCGTTTTGTCCGGTCATTTTTGGCTCTAATTTCCCTAACTCTTTGAAAGGTTAGGACATAGCGATGTCCGCCTCATTTTGTCCGGACATGGGCTTTTTCTGCCCCATTTTTGTCCTTAATACACCAAAAACCACCCAAAATCAGCCCTAAAAAAGTGAGAATTTTTAAGGGGAATTTGGCTATTTTTATGTTTTTTGTCCCCAGTGGGGTACAGAAATTATGAGACCTGTCAAATAACGAGTTGGCCTATATTCTAACCTGCGGTAAAATATAGGCTTAACTGGCATAACTGCCAGTTAATTTTTCAAAGGAGAAAAATAATGGACAACACCAAATATTATACGCAATCTTTCGAATTATTTCCTCAACTCGTAAACCTTACGTCCACCAACCCAGGTAGATAAGACTTTGGGATAGTTAGCGGAAAATTCTTTCGGCGCAACTGTATAAAGATCTCTATCAAAAACGCTCATATCTGCTTTTTTCCCAACTTCCAATGTGCCAATATCATTTTTACCGGTCGTCTTGGCACTGCCTACGGTAAAACCTTTAATTGCATCTTTAACGCTGATAGGTGGATGAACTTTAGGATCACCTCCTCCAGTTGTGGCTACTCCAATAACTACTAAAGAAGGACTGTAATCCGGAGGCGAGACGCTAAAATCAGTGCTCAGCCCGACAGATAGACCTGCGTCGATTAGTTTTTTGATCGGATACGCCCGGGAAGCCCGCTCGCCATAATAATAAGCGGTATCGCTTTCCACCGGCCAGAAACCAGGTTGGACTGTAGTTACTACATGGCCATTAAACTTCTTAATCCGTGCGATCTGTCCATCAGCAGGAAATGCTAAATGGATTAAGGTATGAATCCCCTTTAACTTCCCTTTTTCTGCTATTACTTTATCCAACGCGTCAAGAACCGCATCGATTGCTTTATCTCCCTGAACATGGTAGTGCATGTTCATCCCATATTCTTCTACCTTAGCCACAATTCGATTTAAATTGAGCTCATGTCCGCCAGCATCATCGGTGTAAATTTCTTGCAGACCGTGATTCCCTTGCTTATTTTTCCAACTGGTCCATGCCTGTCCTCCGGCATAAGCTCCGTCAACAAAGATCTTGCAGCCGACAAAACGAACCAAATCGGTATCTTGGTTCAAATATTTTGCTGCGTCATCAACATCGCTCAAATTAAAAATTGTATAACAATAATTGACGCGCAAGGGAAGTTTCCCTTCTTTTTCCAGCTCTTTAAAGATCTCCGGCCGCATAAAACGGACTCCAGGACCCCCCATCAAATCAACCACACCGGTATAGCCTAATGAAGCCCAGCGTTGAGCCAGTTCTTGAGTACCAGTTTTGATGTCTTTGGAATCAAACATGGCAAACATCTTCTTGGTCGGAATAATCATTGCTGATTCACGAAGCATCCCTGTAAGTTTCCCATTCTCCACGCCCATCTTTCCACCCAAAGGAACAGGTGTGTTTAGAGTAATCCCAACAAGTTTAATTGCTGCAGTGTTTATAATTGCATTGTGACCTAATTTATCGCCTAAAAATACTGGGTGGCTTCCGCTTACTGCATCAATCTTAGCCAAATCTGCCAAAGACCACTTGTCGTAATCCCTGAGTGAAAATCCTACACCAATAACGAACCCTCCATCGGAGACGCTTTTAACTTTTTGGGCCAACACCTTTGCTATATCATCGGCATTCTTACAGTCGATGAGGTTCGCGCCGGCATAAAAGAAGTATCCAGTTTCCAGCAAGTGAACATGACTATCAATAAAACCAGGATAAGCTACTCCCCCTTCAAGGTCAATAACCTCAGCGTTTTTGTATTTTGCGGGATCAACATTCCAGGCCTGGACAACCCCATCTTTTACAAGGAGGTTCTGCGCTTTCTGTTCTGCATTAATATAAATTGTCCCATTTGTAAAAAGCTGAATCTTATCCTCGGCATTTACTACACCAGAAAAACAGAACATACATACTGCAAATAGAACAAAGACATAGCTAAACTTTTTCATAAGGCTTATCTCCTTCCATCCTAAAATAACTTAAAATAATTCCAGTTAATCAAGAATTTCTTCTTCTAATTCGTAGTCCTTAAGACCCAACGGTAAAATATAGGTTTAATAATAATTATCTCAACTAACTTTTCAAAGGAGAAAACCAATGGACTACCGCTGGCTCTTTACCCAAGAATTACTTTAATTCTGCGGAAACATCTTTGGCCTGCCCTAACTTCTGCAGATCTTTGTCTTTAAGCACCTTAACATCGGCTGTTTTTAAATTAAGCTCTTTTAAATCTATCATCCGCACGCTTCTGTCATTATAGGTGTGGTAAAAATACCTGGAGTTTGTCAAATCCGCAGCGCAGGTCCATTGCGTAGTATCGTAAATTGTTACTCCGTTTTGCTCCCCCTTTACTGCGCCTAAGGGGATGTCAAATTGGTCTAAGATATGGAAGGCAACAGCAATACCCTCGTCAATGTTTTTAGCCGGGAGGCTTGAGTTGACAAGGAATGCCGCACGCACAAACCGCGATGGAGGCGTAAAGTCTCCAGGAAGGCCGATTGCCCCTGAACCCTGGCCAAACTGCACAAACTGATTTCCATTGATCGTAATTGCAGGGTTATTTTCTGCCTTTATGCCGATATAGTTTCTTAGGTTTGTGGTCTGCCAGATATAATCAGGAGAATTTGTAATAACATTTACCTTGTTATCATAGATATTGAGTTTTCCCGTCACATATTCAACTATCGCAGCATCGCCGGTTTTATCCGAAATAAACATATGAAACGGCGGAGGATAGCCCAGCCCAGCTTGCACAACTGTAGAAACATGAATTTTTGGCAATTGCTCGCGCACTTCAGCCACACTTGAGCAGGTGGCTAAAATCCATGAAGCCACCTCAAGGCAGGATATTGTGCTGGGGTAATCTGCCTCTGCCACATTTTCATATTGTGCGTATCCCGGGAAAAGGAAACTTCCGACGTGAAGACCCTCTTCATTTAATCCGTCGTCAACGAGCTTCTCTCCTGAAGGAGCAAAACCAACGAAGCCGTATTTTACCTGCCAGCTCATACCGGGTTTGCCTGTGGGAGTTTGCCCTACATACTTGTAGTTTCTGGGCACCGCGATCAAGTCGTGCGACATAAAACTATCGGCAAATTCCATCGTGCGCGCAAAAATATAATTGTCGTCCTGTGTCTTGATTTGTATGCCTGTGCAGGCAAAAGCGTTTGTGGAAGTCAAAATAAGGATAAATAAAAACGCTATGACTGTAAAAAAACCAATGTGTTTTTTCATGATCTTATTCCTTTCTACATTATTTTGCACCGACCGAGTTGGCTTATATCCTAACCTGCGTTAAAATATAGGCTTAACTGACCTTTATCCTGGTCAGTCTGTAAACTACAAAAGAATCTGGACATGTTATTTCTATGCTGCCATCTTTTTTCTCCCAACCAAGGTTATCAGAAAACCTCATCGCAAAAACTACTGGAAATACAGCATGAAATGCTCGACAGCACATTCCTTTCGGTTCAGGTGTTCTGTGCCCGATAATGAAAGACTCGCCCTTTTTAATTTTAGGCGCACCCGGGCAGCAATCCTTATTGTCCTTAATACTAAAAACCTCGCATTTAATTTTGTTATCAATCATTCATGTCCCACTAGTTAATTTTTCAAAGGACAAAACCAATGGACTACACTAAATCTTATACGTATTCCTTCACTTTGAAGCGAGTTCGCCGTACCAATAGGCCGCCGTTACTCCGCCATCCATAAGGAAATCACTACCGGTGATAAATGTGCCGTCAGAACCCATAAGGAGTGCACCAACAGTTCCTACCTCATCGGGAGTACCACCTCTCCCAGCTGCAGACACTTCGATCATGCGCCGGTAGCCCGCACCGCGCGGCCCCTCCAATTCATCCTTTGCGAGCGGAGTGAAGATGATTCCAGGGCTTATGGCGTTGACCCGCGCACCGCGTTTTCCCCACCGGACTGCTTCTGCCATCACCCGCAACGAATTCGCGCGTTTTGAAATCTGGTAGGCGCGAAGAGGATCAGCCACCTGATCGGGCTGAAGCATCGGAAGATTGAGTAGGTCTTCAACCGGCGTGGTTGCAAGTGCCTTATTCTGCTCGGCAGATAGCGGCGGCAGACGATGCCCGGACTGTGACGAAATAACGATACCAGAACCCCCGCGTGCGATGACATTGCCAAATTCCTCCAGCACAAGCGCTGTTCCGTAGAGATCGACCTTCAGGATCATCTCGAGCGACGCTTGGGAAGGAGAAACACCAGCAGCATGGATGACGCCGGAAATCTCGCCAAGGGAGGTGGCTGTCTTAACCAAACCTTGAACGGAAGCACGCAATGATACATCGACAATCGCCGTGCTCACAGTGAAACCTGCATCACTCAAAGTTTTTGCCGCCGTATCGGCGTTGTCCTGACGCAAATCAGCAAGCACTATGTGCTTGCCTACGCTAACACGTCGCGCAATCGCTTGACCAATCGATCCGACCCCTATTACAACGATAACATTTGTTATATTTCCGAGTTTGCGCTTTTCCATAAAGCTCTCCTTGAAAATGCCCGTTTTGACCCCCTAAAACCGTGATCCCAAACAACCCTACCCGTTAGGCTTCTCTCCCACAATCGCAACTATAGGATAATTAAAGTACACAAATACCCTACTTAAAACTAAGCCTCGAAAATTATGGTCTTATTTGTTGAATAAACCCGAGGCGATCGATTACTTGCCAATGACCAGCAACCATACCATCCTTTATCAAATAAATAGTTTGTCCTGAGAAATTCAATCTTTTTCCAGTTGCAGGTAATCCTTGCAGATCACCTAAATGAGTTCCCGAAGCCTTCCAAATAACAGCGACCAAATTATTTTCATGAACTAACGTACTAATTTCAAAAGTTAAATCTGGAAATGCTTTTCGTGAGTATAAAACTCGTGTTCGGTAAGTGGATCGGTTTAAAGTTTGTCCCTCCCACGCGTCACCTGGGTCGCTGAAAATTGTATAGGTCTCAGCAATCAACGAATCAATAGAACTCAGGTCTTCCTGGCTCCATGTCTTATATAAGTCTTCTATAAGTTTCTTTTCCATCTCCATATTCAAAATCTTTCTTTTCGTTTCATCCTTAGTCCTGAACTTGCCCCGGTGAACCAGCTCAGGGTTCGCGCCCACAATTAGGTGGACAAACTTTGCCTTACTTCTCGCCTACAACCATAGCTATGGGATAATTCAGATATACATCCGTTCCTTTTCGACAAGCACCCATCCCTATTTTGTCTTTCCCTATATCATCTATCACTGCCTGCCGAATTTTATAAATATCGCTCTCTTGTTTCGGAAAAGACGCCTTGATATTATCTTCGAGTTTCATTTCTATCCGATAAAATTCTGCTTTTGTATTGATCAGTCCAGCTTTAGTAATCATGCCCTGAAGCTCAGTTAAAGGCAATGTTCGCACATGCGATGGATCTTTTAATTTCTCAACTCGATCATAGACATCGGATTGAGCCGCTGATGATGTAAAAACATCAATTACGGCCACCCTGCCTTTGGGTTTTGCTACCCTAATCATCTCTTTCAGTACCGCTTCTGGCCTAAGAAAGTGGTGAAAAGCATAGCGGCAAACAACAACAGAAAAGGCTGAATCAGCAAATGGCAGAGGCAAAATATCACCAATCTTCCAATTAATATTCGAGAGCTTCTTTTCTTGTTGTGACTTCTGTGCTTTTTCGATCATTGCAGGCACAAGATCCATCCCTGTCATCATCTGAACATGTGGAGCAAGTGCACAAGCAAGCAATCCGGGGCCACAAGCAACGTCCAAAACCGTATCACTCGCATTTAACTGGGACATCTTAATCAGAAGATTTGTTGACTCCTCGTTGGAATGAGCAAGTATGTTGGCAAATGGAATTGCCTGCTTTGTAAATTGATCCATAATCTTATTAAATTGGTCTTTGACCAATTTATTATGCGACTCTTGATTTTTCTTATTCATTCTTTCCTCCCCCCAGTGGGGTACGGTAATTATGAGGCCTGTCAAATAACGGATTGGCCTATATTCTAACCTGCGGTAAAATATAGGCTTACCTGACATAACTGTCAGTTAACTTTTCAAAGGAGAAAAGCAATGGACTACACCAAATCTTATACCATAAACGGCACTCTTTTCCAAGAGTTTTTAGGACTCTTGGGAAGGATGACGCACTCAAACCTCTTACGCCAGATTGAATACATGAAGGTTGAAAACGAAATCTTGCGTTCTAAATTACCTAAGAGGATTACTACCACACCTGCCCAGAAGCGCAGGCTGATCAAATACGGCCTGCCTTTACGCGGACAGATCAAAAGCATCATAACAGTCGTGGGTTATTCTACCTTTCGTAGATGGGTAGCCGAAGGAGTGACCAGTAAAAAACCAGCCAAGCGAGGTCGCCCCAGGAAAACTACACAGGAAGTCGTTGATCTCATTGTCCGCATGGCTAAAGAGAATAAACTCTGGGGTTATGTCAGGATTTTGGCTGAGTTAAAGAAGCTAAACGTTTCAAGGCTATCCCGCACTGCTGTAAAGACAATCCTGGTTCAAAACGGCATTGAGCCGGTTCCCAAGCGTAAGGAAGATTCCTGGGATGCCTTCATCAAAAGGCACTTTGAAACCCTCTGGGCGTGCGACTTCTTCACCAAGACAGTCTGGACGGCCTTAGGTCCGAAGCTGTTCCATGTGTTATTCTTTATCAATATCAGGACAAGAAAAGTCCATATAGCCGGGATTACCTCGCAGCCAGATGGGAAATGGGTAATCAATGCCACCAAGAGCATCTCCTTCCTCTTCCAGGATAAAACCAAGAAACTCCTCATCAGGGATGGCGATTATAAGTTCCCCAAGGAGTTTGACGAATTATTTAAACCGCATAACGCTAAGGTCATAAGAACCGTCTACCGCTCTCCTAACCTTAATCCCTACGCAGAAGGTTTTGTTGGCACTATCAAACGGGAGTGCCTGAATCATTTCTTCGTATTTGGGGAAGAGCACTTAAAATACCTGATTAAAGAATATGTCGGCCACTACAACACCAAAAGACCGCATTCAGGAGTGAATAACGAACCTCTTGGATATAGGGCACGAAAGGATAAAGGTAAGATCAAATGCCAGTCACGGCTGGGCGGGATGATAAAGCATTATTATTGGGGGTGATTTTACACAATAATCCTAAAACTTACCTTGCAAAATTCTTATCTTGTTAAGCACTTCTTCAAACACAAGGTACTCGTGTCCTTTTAGTAATGCCCAATCGATTCCTTTGTTCTTGAACTCTGGATCCGCACCGATTTCCATATATGTTCGATAGTTACTAAGTTTAAACAGGGTCTTATTTACTCTTTCCAACAAAAATAGGTCACTCTTGATCTCCTGAGACTGCAACTTGTGTGCAATATTGTGCGCCAAATCATTTCGATGTTTTCTTAATTCCTGGATAGTCAAGACGTCATCTGAATCTATAGCCTTCATAAAATCACGTAAATATAAAAGGCACGCTTCAAACTCATTCTTATGTCGAGACAAAACATCTTTTTCATAGGACTTGAATGGGCTTCCTTCGCCAAAAGTCATATTCCAATAAAAAAACTTAATAGGCTTAACAATAAGACTCTTAACCAATTCGTACGCAACCAGAATTAATCCGGTATAGGCAAGTACTTGTGTAAGATCTTCCTCTGTCAAATCACCAATCATACTCATTTGTCTTCTATCTTGTTTTTGATGCATAGCGCCCGATATAAGCGTAAACGGACAACATCAACCGATAACAAACTTTTGCTATTTTCATACTAATTGTTTTATTCATATTTTCCCTTTAACATATATTAGACCACGTCACTCGATACTTTGACTGCGCCATCGAGTTTTCTATGAATAAATGAAATTAGCGTCATGATGTCCAGCGCATCTAGTTCAGACATTGGCCACGAGATTTTCGGCGCATGGGCAACTGGGTTTCGAATTGCTCCAAACAGGCCAATCAGAAGATTTGAGAAACCTCTCTGCTCGCTTTTCTCAGTCCCTGTTTTAAGTGAGCCAAGCGCAAGAATCGGCGCTTTACTAGAGAATGCCGCATTGACTAGATCTGCACCGTCTAAGCCCAAACCAGACATGTCTCTAATACGTTGCGCTACACCTTTTGTGGCTTCTAAGACAGCATGGAAATAGTTCTCTTCAAGTAGCTCGGCACGACAATATTTGAGAACCTCGGGATGGACATTCCGGCTTTCAAGAGCAGCTTGAAGACGCCCTGCACGTGCAAGAGCGCCTTTTAGGGTGGTTTCTTTGCTTGACCTTGCGACCTTTCCGTCTTCTCTAACTTGTAAGCCGGAAAACGCAAGAACGACATTAAGTTCGCTTCGCCGCCAGTCGAAAGCATCTTTATCGCGAGCGTAGCTAACCGGATTCATTGCTCGATTAATAAACATGATCAGATGATTACCAACATGGTGCTTGTTTTGAGCGCCAGCCAGCGCGTTGAAAAGCCGCTTCCATTTCGTGAGTTCGGGTGAAACGTCTTCAACCTTTATTTCCTGGAGAAGCCGTTCAATCTGAGAACCGGTAAGCCCACGCTGAGTGTCTGCTAGCACTTGACATGCTGCTTCAAGATGTTGAGAATCAAAAGACTCGATTCGTTCCATTATTTTTCTATTCTGCTCCCCGTTAATACTTAAGGCATTTTAATGATGAAAAAGGCTATCCTTCTTATGGGGAAAACCATCTGGCTATATCGGTGAGTTGGGCTAAGAATTAATTTGTTATGGCCTCCACATATCCTGTGCATCTGCTCTCATCTCTGAATCTCTTTCCTTATCTAAACATTCTCTGCAAATATCCATATCGTAATATCCTGCCCCAGTCTCCGGATCGCCATCCACCCCTTCAACCTTAGTTATTTCTGATTCCCAAACTTCTTGATGGCAAACGTCGCACTCGACCCGCTCTTCAGCGTGCCCACAAAGGACACATTGCATTATAGATAAGTCAAAAGCTGATGCTCCACAAGAAGGGCATTCCCACGTTAGCTTTCCTTCTTCTGAAAGTTGTTTTTCAAGCGCCTTCCCATGAGCTTCCCAAAATTCATATATTTCAATGAGTTCTTTCCATCGGTCATCTTTGCGAAATTCTTGTTCTAAGTCTAACTGTAAATAACGCTTTGAAAAATCGAAAATAAGAGACAACATCCGTCCTATAATTCCCTTGGCCTCCTTTAGATCAAGCACGAATTCATAGTGTTCTATGGCGTCCCTTATTTTCTTGCAAGAGTAAATTGTTTTCTTATCCTCTTCGCTTAAAGAGATTCCGGCTATTTTAAACAATCTTTCGACAGCCTTAAGGGTACTGACAGTAAACGCCTCTTTTGATGGATATTTATCCACATCTTGCCAAATAAAAGCCGGATGAACTCTGCGTAAACGTTCTTTCAAAAGAAGCTCTATCGCATGAGCGACATCCCTAATGGCTCTTTTCAGATCCCCTGCCTTAACCCCATCGGGATTGGTCAGATGCTCAACCGCATGATTGAGTGAATCTTTGGCATTATTAATCAAATCGAATTTAATAGGATCGTTCTTCATCTTTCTTTGCTCCATGATCTATCTCTTCAGCTTGCCTCAATCGTTCTGGCAAAACGGCTAAGTCTTCTTTGTATAGCTCTGCTAATGCTGAAGGTCGTTCAAACTCGTAAATTATTTTCCAGAGAGTGCCTAGCGCCACATCTTGGGTAAATTGCTGATCTTCATTCTTAATCCTAATTATACCATCGTGCATATCTAATAATACTATCTTGTTTTTTAATGCTTCGGATTTGATTTTATTATACTCCCTCCCAGTTATCCAAGTAGCGTCGATTCCTTTCTTTTTACAAAGAGCCACGAATTTCTCAGGCGAGAAATAAAAAAACAAGGACATTCGCTCAAAAAGAATATCGAAAACAAAATTTTCTTCTAGTCCTGTAATAAATATAGGCCGATGCGTGGGAAACTGAACTTTATCTCTCATCTCCCAAACCGGCAAAAGCATATATTCAAAATGCTTCATAACCTTTTTTTCATCGAATTCTTTCCCATACGGACATTCCGACCAATCCTCAAAAAGCATATGCCATACTTGATGCTGAAAATCTTTTTTACACACATCATTGCTTCTTTTCAACCTGGTAGTATTAAACGCGCCTAGTATTAAACATTCATCTATAACTAGATATTGCTCGCCTTTCTTCTTTGCCACCCGTAACAACTGGTTAACTTCCTTATGATAAGTGACTGTAAACCTTGACTTAACATCGGTTATTTTTGGTCTATTAAATTGAATATCTATCCCCACAGATTCATTGATATAATCTGAAGCCATCTGCATTCTTTGTTTCTGCCTCAACACTCGTTCAAGTTGCTTCGTAAAAGGCTTCCCGTATTTTGAAACGAGTTCGCCGAATCTTTCACGTGCAGCTTGATCCGCTGGAGACATAGTTAACAAAGACTCGATATGGTCATTTACCGTACCGTCTTTTAACTCACAAAAACCGAACTGACCCGTCGGCAATCGCACAAGAAGATCTCCCACCTGGATACAAGAGGTAATATCGGTTATCAATGCAAAACTGCTCTTGTCTTTGGAATTCAATTTATTAACTGTTGCCAACGTGCTTTGAAGTTGGGCGCTTTGTGATGGCCCAAGAGATACACCTTGTATCAAGGCGCGAACTTTCGTTCCGTCATCTCCCAATATTTGCCATGCGATTGAATCTGCAATCTCCCTAAGAAACATAGATTTAAATAACTGCTCGGAATAAGCTTTTCCAACCTTAGAATATCGTGGAACCGGAGGTTTTAGATCCCTCTTATATCTACTCACCTCCTCGCGATAAGACTTCCTCAATTGAGGTATCTTTGCTTCAATTTCTGGCAATAACTTTACGATTTCATTCTGGGCTACACCGAATCCGTAATGACATTTTTCGAAGAACACTTTTTTTCTTCTGGTGTTTAATAAAAAGATGCGCGGCGATCCAAATAAACGCATACAAGTACTTCGAGCGCCGTGATGGGCAGCGTAATGAGAAAGCCGTCTAACCGTCTTCTCAAACTCAGTATTTGCTTTATTTGCCCGGTGAGCTAACCAAAATTCAATTATTTTTTCTGGAATTATAATTGGAGGGATAAATTTCGTGATTAATACCATCAACATTGGTTCCCTAACTTCAGTAGATAACTTACCGTACTTTAAATTCCGTTTTCTGTGATGGCCCCAAGTGTTCTTAAACGGCCGGTATTTTATCTAAGACCTTTTTCGACCCATCTCCATTTCTTGTAAGCAAACTTCATACATTTCTTGTACGAAGCTTGCGTGCGCAAGAAGCTGAACTTGCCTTCAGTAACTTTATCAGCATTTTCCTTACAGCTCGCTAATGTCGAAATAAGATATCTGCATCTTCTGGTTGCTAATCGTGAGAGGTACTCGGTGAAGTCAGCGGGCATCGTCATATCTTGACCATAATCCTCAGCCAATTTTTTAATGTTTCTGTCATTCAGCACCCCCTGGCAAATTAATGCCCAAAGAAGCGGCCGTGCCCGACTTAGATACCCATATTTGCTTGGTCCTTTATCTAAAATATCATACATTAAGCGCCCTAAACGAAACTGAATTTTATAACAAAGCAGCACCTTTTTCGAATCGTCATTTAGACGGTTTTTATTGAAAACTTGGTTATAAATCTTATCATCCTCAAAGACTCGCCTCATCCATGATGTCTTGTCGATTTCTCCATCTACAACCAAATACATCGTTGTCAACTTTAATAATTCAATAGGCTTGCCGGCTGTAATACCAATATCGTCCAAATCTTCTGAGCCAAGGTTGTGAAAAGCCTTCTCTTGACGCTCATAGTATATTTGTAGATCATCACGGAACTTATCCTGCAGCTCCAATTGAATCATATCATTAGCATGAAGATTCCAAGGTTCAACAGGATTTTGACGATTGTTGTTTATTGTAACTCTTACTATAAAATCATCCGCCGCAGCGGTAATAATTTTGCAGATAACCCGCATGTTTTCCAAGCGGGAACGATTCTCTTTGTATACAGGATTATCAGCATTTTTTTCTATAAAACGGGCTAGCGTAGTAATCGTTTGAGCGCCATTTAATAATCTAGGCTCAGTTACCCGATACGTTCCATCTATCTTCTCAACCTTCTCCGCTGCGAATGTAACACCGTTATGGTCAAAAACAAACACAGATGGATCCTCTTTTTCATCTACCACAATTCGCTGGTATGCCCGATCCAATGCACGATTCACCGATCCTTCTTCAGGCAGCGCGGATCGAATGTTCCGCTCGAAAAATCGTTGTTCCATATCGCGATACATCCCATACAGATCTATGAGACGTACAAATCCTATTAGCATTTGCTGACCATCCGGCCCAACGCTATCAAGGCTTTCGGCAAGCTCAATCGGATAGGTTCTTGACGTCCGTTGATGTGAAACAGCACCAGTTTTCTTTGCTTGCGCTGAACGAAACTCAATAATAAGCGTAACCGGTCTATGGAAATACTTATCGAGATAATACCGTTTATTTTCCAGATCCTCGCGCAATTTATCAAGAACAAAGCTTTTCTCAGCCTCTGCTGGATCACCCATAAAAACAAAGTGCACATATACTTTATCAATCACAGCCTGATTTTCAAGTAGTGAGCTATTGAGCTGCTCAAGCAATTCATTCTTTTTGGCATCCTGAGTCTGTGCACCAAAAATCCGACTCATGCCCGCATCAATTAACCGACGGAACGAATCCTTAAATAAAGCGTATGATTTAGAGTACTTAAACTGGAAAAGATAGAAGTTTCTTCTATCTCGATCAAAATAGAAACCATCTATTCCATAATCGTTACCGCCAAAGGCCACAAGATTGACAACTTCTTCGCGTGGAATTCGAAACTCATTTTCGAGATAGATTAGTCCGAAGTAGTCATTGCGGACACCTTTACATGTATTCTTTAGTTCTGAGTACACCTGATCAATTGCATCATCAGTAATTTTCATATTTATGCCTCCTCGTATAACACAATTATAGGACTAATCCCTTCCTCTTACAAACACTTACGCTTGGCAATTCTCTAAATTCAATACATACGGCACTGCAAAAAAATCTCTGTAAACAGGGAAAATAAAGTTAGCTAAAGAATGGTTTACCTAATACTTCTTTTGAAGAAATATTTGTGTACAACAACTGATTATGCATGATTGAATTACCATCAGGACTACGAATAATTTCTACTTTTATTCTTGGCCTATCAATATCAAAAAGATATGGAGAAATTGTTAAGCTTTTTTTAACCAATTGGAAGCATTCTGTTTCGCAATAAACTTGACGATAACTATCTTTGATTTGAAGCCAATTATAAAAATTAATGTTTTCTATATCGTTAAAGATAATCTTCTTTTGATGATATTTTTCGTATTTTTTGAAGAAAGACTTCTCAAGAAGAATGATTATAAATTTTGAAGAAATAGGAAAAGCTATCTCAATACCCTCTGACCTTATTCCAGCATTGCTTAACAAAGGGTTTATTTTGTGGGCTATTCTTGTGAAAGGATGATCGGATGTATAAAAAGGCATTTGGGTTTTGTTCTCCACGATAATCCAGTAACGACCAATAAATGTGGGTATGCATTCTTTTGCTCTCTTTTCATTAAGAATATCTTTAGCATGAGCAAGAGCTTCGTTAACTTGAATTTCATAATCAAATTTTTCTTCTTTAGGAAATTTAAGTTTTAAATGAAGGCCTATTAAAGCCTTAAGCATAGTTTTTGCAGCAGTAGTAGAAAATTCACGATATTCCTTAGTTCGAATATATTGGTAATATAAATATTGGGATAGCAGACTAATCTCATTTGATGTAAAGCAGGCGTCATCTTGTGGTGATCGTTTTAAGATATCATTGATTGTAGATGCTGTTACGCCCTCAAGAGGAATAAAGAATTTTTCAATGAACTGTTTAGCTCCTAACTTTAATTCTTGTTCTTCTGACAAGTCATAAAAATATTTTCCATTAGCTACATCCCTTATAGAAGAAACAAAAGATTTCTGCTCTTTTTTATCATAAACATAGACACTTCTTTTGTTTGAAGAGAAATTTATTAAATAAGACTGAGGCACATAATGTTGTTTTTTAACAACCATCGGTTTTATTATTTTTAAATGAACTATAATTTTTACTTAGTGTTGGCCTATCCTATTACTGTATATAACCAACAGTGTAAATTAAATTCAGCTTTCCTTCGAGTATCATATTATCAATTTTTTAAGATTTCCCATAAACTCATAATTCGTCATATCACAATGTATAGGAGTAATTGAAATGTAATTATTTCGTATAGTTTCAATGTCAGCGTCCTCTTTTTTGTCTGATTTGATAATTTCACCGGTAAGCCAATAGTAGGTACGTTTGCGAGGATCTTCCCGTTTATCAAAACGTTCCTCGATTGCCTTTTCGCTCTGCTTAACGATTCGAATGCCTTTAATATATTTCTGATTTACGGCCGGGATATTGACATTCAATAGAGTGCCTTTTGGCAATCCTTTATTCTGGATTATCTGCTTAGCGAGTTTCTTCGCAAATTTAGCGGCAAAACTGTAGTCAGGATTAGTAAAAGTGGCAAGGGAAATTGCAAAGGACGGTATCCCGAGAATTGCTCCTTCTGTTGCCCCTGAAACCGTCCCTGAATAAAGCACACTGTAACCTACGTTTTGCCCTAGGTTAATACCTGAAACAATCAAATCCGGCTTTTTCTTTAGTAAGGCTCTAATTGCAAGCTTTACGCAATCAGCAGGTGTGCCGGTAGTAGCATAGCCAAAGAACTTACCGTTTCTATTAACCTTTTTAACTCTTAAGGGGTCAGAAAGCGTAATTGCATGCCCAACAGCGCTTCTTTCAGCATCGGGAGCCACAATAGTAACTTTTCCTATTGTTTTAAGTGATTCGTATAGAGCTCGGATTCCTTCTGAATAAATACCGTCATCGTTGGTTAAAAGTATATTGATTTTAGTCCTTCTTATCATAGTAATTTGTATCCTCCTGAATACTATACCCTTCTTCGTATACATGGGCAGTCCAACAATCGGCAAAATGCACTAATAGAGTCAAAGGCATTTCGCGGTGCGCTACTTCTTTATTGGCTTCAATATACTGTCCGTCATGATACAAAATCGCCTGGGCTTCTGAGTCCGATAAAGGAATATATTTGGCGATTAAATATAGGCTTCGGGCAGCCAGGTTCATGTAGACTTCCTTGGGGTTTACCTTATAAGTCATATCCCTATTTTTTACTTCCCATTCATTATCATTCTTAAAATATCTTGGCTTTCCTGGCATACCGATTTTACCGACATCGTGCAATAACCCTACGATAACACAAGATTCTTCAGATAACTGAGGAGCGATAGTTTCGCGTAGCTTTAGAAGCGTTTCAGTAACGCCAACACTATGCTCCAAGAGCCCGCCTTCCTTATTCAAATGAAATCTCGTGCTTGCCGGACTAGTAAGCCAGCTGGTTTCGTTTTCAAGCATACCGATAAAAGTATCAAAGTCCTGCTTTCGCTTGATAACGTTACTTTTCAATATTTCATAACGTTCCTTTATAGTCATTGGTCATTCCTTTCGTTCTTTGAGAAAATTGGCTATATATTCTAATAGCTCTTTTGAATTAAAATCAGGGTATTTTCCTGAGAATATTCTATAGCGATTGACACTGCTATTTTTTACGGGAATTATATTCTGAATCGATCTTTCAAGCCGTTCCCACTGCTTGGTTTTTGCCGTCTTGTCGATTTTCAGCTTTGAGATGTCCAATATTTGAATAAATAAGACCGAATCAGCCATACCTATGCGCTCATTATTTTCCGATTCATGAATGAAGTACTTCGACAATGCAGAAGTAAGGAATTTGCCGCAGATTTGCGTTGGCTTGATATTAGCCTCTTCAATTTCTATAATAACCTTAATCTTATTATCAACGGTTATCAAGAGATCGACATTGCAATATTCAGTTACCCGCGAACGTTCCTCAGAACAAAATAAAGGAATATGCTGGTTGCCGCCGCAAGCTGGATCTTTGATAATCTTGCAGCCCGGGAATACATCTTCGTTGATTGATTTCCCGATTAATTCATGAAAAGGATGATCCATATCTTTTCTCCTTGGCTCCTATGAAATAAAAAACCTTTGCCATCTTTCCGGGCAAAGGTTTTGCTTTTTTAATGTCCAGGTTCCCCCTTCAACTCAGGACCCTACTTTCTAAAATCATTATTAATATATACCCTTTATAAGGCTTTGTCAACCTTTTCCTTAGCGCTTTTGGGCCTTAACAAACTGGTTTAGAACCAAAGGGATGCAGTCGTTCGTAAAATATAGCTCTACTTCCTGGTAGCGGTCATGTAGATTACAAGCTTTGGCAAATTCCTTATGTGATTCCGGAAACTTCTCAGGCCCGTTGATTAAAATAAGCCTGGTCCGCCTGCGTACGTCAATCGCATGCTCCGGGAAAAACATTGCTAACCCCCTTTTATGATCCTCAACCCAATTACAGTAATCAAGCCCTTGGAAGATTACGCTCTTCAGCCGCGCATTAAGCAGTTTTACATATTTAAGCTCTATTACCGTAAGCCACTTACGCTTACGCTCAAGGGCAAGGATATCAATTACCTCAGACTTCTTTGTCCCCTCACCTGCGGGTACTTCGCAATCAAGGATATCATAGCTATAGCCTCCTAATTCCCCTCCGGCTTTAAGATACTCCACTACCGCTGCCTGAAGATCCATTACTTCGTTCTTTATTTCTACGGCCTTGGTAAGGCTGTTTTCATAATGCTCTTTTATGCTCCGAAAACGTTCCTGAAGAGACTTAAACTGTTCAACATTGATAAATTGTATCAAGCGGATGTCCGGAACCGCTATTTTAAGCAGACGGATCTTTCTTAAAAATACCTCATCGAATGAATGACCCAATATTAGAAGCGGAACGGCGCTGTTACCTGCAGATATCTTATTCCAATACTCAAACACCAAAGGCAATAACTCTGTTTGCAGAGGCGTGGGTAAATCCCTTAAGTCCGTACCGGAGCCACCATAACCTACTATCGCAGCAGGTAAGTGTTTGTTTTTGACACGGATAGAACCCTTATAAAAGGCCAGATGGTTAGAGTAATTTGGGGATTCTACGGTAACGCCGATATTATTCTTTAAATATTCTACTATATAATTAACGAACTCATAACGCTCAAGAGCTTTAACGTCAAAACGGAACCTTTTTGAAACCCCTGAATCAAAAGAGATATCAATTTCTTTATCCATTTTTCCACATCATTCTCGTCTATGATTATTCCATTTTGGCATATTCCAATATGTAATATAACATATTAGTGAGGGAAGTCAAACTATATGAATAAGACTATTTATTCAGAAGGTCACAAGGTGCTGGTAAATAAGTTGATAAGGGCTCGCAAAGAAAAGGGCCTTAGGCAGGGAGATGTCGCGAAATTGCTAGGCAGGACACAATCTTATGTCTCAAAAATAGAGGCTGGCCAACGCAGAGTAGACATAATTCAATTGAAAGAATTCGCGAAAATTTACAAAAAAAATCTTGATTTCTTCGTTAAATAATATGCGTCTTCTATCTACTACAAATAACTCACCGGAAACAACTCTCTGTAAACAGGTTAAAATAAAAGCGCCGCGGTGGTAAACCGTGGCGCTTTTATCAAAATCTACTACTGCCTAGTAAGAAAATCTGTTCCAGCCGTACCAACCATAAGGCACAAGACCGTCGGGCGTAGGATAAACTGGCTCAGGATCTCCCGGCAGTGGAGGATAACTCCCGCCTCCAGCTAACCCAAAACTAAATTCATTACCATTAGATAGACGTACCGCAAGCTCTAAGGCATCTAATCCGTCGTCGTGTCGGCCTTTCGGGAAATACCTGCAGTCCTCCAAAAGCTGCCGGTGCTTCTTGCTGAATTGCAAGTTGCCACTTTTAATACGCGGCCGTAGAGACTGAATCCTTGCAATTTTATCATCTTTATTAATCACTGCTTCGAGAGGAATATAAAGCCCCATATCCTCTCCTTTCTTCCTGACAAGATCCACAAGGACTCGCTGAAACTGGTTACTCTCAATCCCAAATTTAACAAACTTATACCTTAGACAATAAGCTAAGATATCCTCGATTATCTTCTCTATGGGCCGGCGCTCTATATCAGCTACTATGATATAGAGTGTCTTAGAGGTTTCGTCTTTTGCCAATACGATAATAGCCGAGAAGTCTCCCTTAACCGTGCTTAACCCAAGGCTTGGATCGCAGGCGCCGTAAAACTTTACGTTATCGCCTAATAACTTCAATAAATCATCAATAGATCGCCCGGACGCATCCCAGTATACGATATTGTCTATGTCAAAAAGACAATCCCTAAGGTTAACTGGTGTGTTCTGGAATTCCGAAAGGAAACTAAGCTCATTTTCTTGCCGTATTTCCATAAGTCTGTGCAGGCTATAGCGCTTATCCCAAAGAAGCTTAGCTCCTTCATCCATTGCCATTTTATTCTCTTGATAATATTGATAAGCTGCCGCGGGCCCACTCGCCCCCTTAAACTCCATTTTATGGTTGTAGATGTTAGCCCAAGTATCGTCCCATAAGTCCATGCGCCTAGGCCAAGTCACAAGAGCAGGATATACCTTCTTAATCCACGTTGGGTACTCGTCTGGACAGACATATTCGCTCAAAAGACTGTAGGGATGATAAAGGTTACCAATAAAGATATAATTGGTAACCTCTGAGCCAACTTTAAGAACCGACTTCTCGTACCAGTCTTTCATCTTGTCGCGCGATTCTACCCCAAAGGTGTTCTCGGCGTCTTCTAAATCGTCGGCCAGAACCAATGTCGGGCGGGCGGTTCCAAATCTGCGCCCGCGGATCTGCTGACCTGAACCTAGTGCCAAGACCAAAACCTTATTTCTAGTAATTATGTCTGACTGCCTCCAGCGCAGCAGTTTGAATTTACCGCTTGATTCGAATACTTCCGGAAAATCCAGCTTTAGCAATTCATTTTCCGTTAACTCCTTTTTGATGTTATCTAGTATCTGAGCTGCCTGCGAAGCTGTATTCGAAATAATCACAATAAATTCTTCTTTCGAATAGCAGATGCTGTAAATTACGTCAATTAAGGTAACCGTGGTGCTCTTTCCGAATTCGCGCGGCGCGGCAATGGCAATCTTTTTGCCTCTTTCGAGCGTTGCGGCATCAAGTATGCGGTATATCTCAAGATGAGCCGCTGACGGGTCAAATTCCATATGGTGTCTCATATATAGCCTTGAAAATGTAAGCAGCGACTTGCTGCCTTCCTGTCTTCTTAATCTTGATAGTTCTCTTGCGATATTATTTTTCATCTTGTTCCTCCTTTTCATCTTTTGGTTTATCGTCCTTCTTCGTTAGTTTGTTTACTTCCTGATTTATCTCGACTTGCTCAATCCTTACTTTTAAAGCTCTAATCTTTTTTTCGGTTTCAGGATCAAGGGTACCCGCTTCTTTTGCTGCGCGCTCAATTTCACTTAACATGCTCTTAGCCTCTGCAATATCTCTTTCGCCATCCCCATCTGCTACGTGATGGAAAATATCTTCTACGATCTCCTGTGGCTTCAGGGGGAGATACCCCAATGTTTGCATTTTTTCAACCACCTCCTTTAAAACGCGCCAGGCCAGAAACTCCGACTGAGATTTCTCTCCGTTAGTCGCATCTGGACTGCGCGCAAGACGCATTAAATGCTTATGATGCACCATAGCCTTCTGGAACATATTTCCTATAATGCATTTGGCCTGATTAATATCAGGGCTTAAGGCGTTTCGCTTCTCTATCTCTTGTAAATCTCGCCTTACGGTCCTCTCGGTTATCATAAGGATCTGTCCGATCTGCGCCTGCGTGTACCCCTCGCTGCTAAGAAATTCTACACAACGCTGTCTTATTTCGTTAGTTAATGTTTTAGGATTTAAAGTACCGTCTTTAATTTGTTGAATCAAAGAAAGAATCGGCTCTTCATCGTCGGGGATTTCTTTTTTATTGTTATTGCCCATCGATGACCTCCTTGAGATATTTTTTACGTATGTCTTCTGAAACTTTATCGATGCCTTTATAGGCAATGTACCGACGGACAATCGCATCGCAGTATTTCGGGTCTATCTCTATCCCAAAACAACGACGATCAATAGACTCCGCTGCAATTAATGTTGACCCGCTGCCCAAACATAGATCCAAAACGATATCGCCGCGTTCGCTGCTGTTGCGGATAGCGCGTGCCGCGAGTTCACAAGGTTTTTGAGTCGGATGTCGGTATTGGCTCGTCGGGTCTCGTTTAACCTGCCAAAGACTGCTTTCGTTGACACCGCCATACCAGCGATGTTTTTCACCTTCCTTCCAACCGTAGAGACAAAACTCAGTTTGTTGATGATAGTCGCCGTAGGAAATTGCGAAATTCGGTTTTGCCCAAGTCAAAACGCAACCGATATGATAATTAAGATCGGTCAATAGTCGATGCATCGGTGCAAATTGGCAATGACCGTTCCAAATATAGAATGAACATCCCGGCTCAAGCACTTTGTCAATATTGGCAAACAGCTTTTTAAGAAACTCTTCGTATTCCTCCTGGCTCAAGTTGTCCGCATAAATTCTTTCCCAGTTACGCGAACGTTTAGGGCGAGCGGACTTGGGTCGCGGCCTGTCTCCGCCGAGATATGCGATATTGTAAGGCGGATCCATATTTACGAGCCTCGCCATTTCATTCCCCATAAGCAGCATTACGTCATCTAATATGGTAGAATCGCCGCAGAGAATACGATGGTTGCCGAGAGTAATAATGTCTCCGCGTTTGGTTTTCGGCTCTGAGATACTTTCAAGAGCGGATTGGAAATCATAATCATCTCCGTCCTTCTGTTCTCCGTAGCGGTCGAAAATCTGGCCAATCTCTGCAACATTAAAGCCCGTAACGGTTACGTCAAACTCTGGTATTTTTGATAACTCATCCAAAAGCGCAGCAAGTTTTTCTTTATCCCAACCTCCACCAACTTTGTTCAAAGCAAGATTAGCTGCTTTCTCTTTCTCCAAAGAGAAATCCACCACAAAAGCTTCGATATGAGTTATCCCTTTGGCCTTAAACACTTTTATCCGCTGCTCTCCGGAAATCACTTGATGTGTTTTTATATTAACCACGGGCAACCCCAGCAGTCCGAACTCATCAATGCTTCGTTCAATATTCTTGTATTCAGGGTCACCCGGTTTTAAGTCAACCCGCGGGTTATAAGGTGAAAATTGATAATCATTGAGACAAATTGTCTGAATTGTGGGTTTCATCTGTTACCTCCTCTGTTTGTATTTATGTTGAGTTGATAGTAAAAAACAACCTGTTACCACCTCCTTTCCCGGCTCTGCAGGCCCTAAAAACCAAAAAAAACGCGATCATCTGCAAGCTTGTGTTTTCACATCACAGTATTTGCAGATAATCGCGTTTATGAATTGCGACTAAAGCCTTATGGGTCTTTTGGTCTATCTCTAACGAAAATCCCTTCCGGCTTTATGAATTTCTATTATGTCTAAAGAGCAATTGTTTCAGAAATTACTATACACTATTTTCTTAATTTGTCAAGATATGTTAAGGTAACAGTATTTTTTGATTACTGGTGGGAGCCTTGTGTGAATTGACAATAAAGGCAGTCTTGTTTATAGGATGGAATTGAGCCATCATATGTCTTTTTTGCATTTACGAGGGCTTGCTCTATCCAAGAGCCATCCCCTTCTTGCGGTTCAAGGAAGAAATCAAAGGAAAGTTTACCTTCCACAAAACCACCATTCTTATTTACCTTAGTAAACAGGAAATACCCAGTCTTGGAAACTTTATATCCATTCTGAATAAGTAGCCACTGGTAAACTTCCATCTGACGCTTGTATTGTGGGTATATTTGGTATTGATTGGCTCCGGTAGCTTTATAATCTACTACGATTAACTCGCCTGCTGGATTAATCCATACATCATCCACAGCCCCAAAGACAAGAAAGTCTGTAGCCTTATGGTGAAATTGGATACCCGTAAAGTTATGTCGCCAAGTATCGATTTCCTTACATTTATAGGGAATGACGTTAATGTTATGTTTCTTGATAATGTAATGGGCTGTGCCGTTTTCGCGGCAGACGTCGAATTCCTGCTTCAGTAGGCCATCGATAGCAGAGTTAATCGTATATGGTGCTGGTGGTGGACGTTTAACGCCTTTCTTCATGTCCAGCCAAAAGCAGCGTGGACAATCTAAGAATAACTCGAGTTTTGAACGAGAAAACTTGATCATAATTGTAAGTTTTTAATTCTTTTAATGTGCTCTTTAATAATTGTGTGTCGGCTATATTTATCTTCAATCCTCTTCAGCAAAGAATTAAGCGATTTCCTTACGTTCCGATCATTATTCAAAGCTACAAACCAAAGACGCCAGATTTGATCTCCAATAAAAACCGAATCCAGTCCATGGAATTTCTTAATCTGATTAGTTGCATAATTTTTGTCATTAATAACGCACAGAAGAAAATTTGCCATTCTTGAAACCGTTACGTTAAGATCTTGCGCAATCTCTCCTAGCATTTTTTTTGTTTTTTCAGGAGTATAAGATAACGGCAATAGCACAAGGGCGGCTCTTCGTATGTACCGGTGATTATTTTCATTCAGCAAATTTCTGACCTTACCTTCTGCAATTCCTTCATAAGATAGATAAAATAATGTGCCGATTGCTTGTACCCTTACATACCAATGTCGTTTGGATTTAAAAATTACAGAAAACATATTACGTAAAACTTGCTTGTTTCTTACTTTTAAATTGCGAAAAACAGCTACTAAATGTGCGGCCTGTAAATTATATAAAAATTTATGCCTGTGAAGATAAAACTCCATAGTTCTTAAAACTGGGGCAGTATTGATAAATGATCTAGAATAACTACAAATTGCTCTAGACCTTATTGGGAATCTAATGAAATCACTTTTAAGACGATTTTTTAATAATGGAGTTTGAAGCACTCTCGCAGCGTTATAAGTCATAAATAACGCGGTTTCTAATTTCTTATCGAATTTCTTTCTTCTATATATTCTTTTGTATTCTTGCCGCAACTTAGATAATTGGGCTTTCCTATTAACTCTTGAATTCTTAGAAGCTTCAATGATCTGTTTAATGTTTTCTGCTATTTCGTTATAGATTTCACTGCGCGCCTCTAAAGCAGTAAGAATCTTAGTTTTCTCAGCGTTCTGATTTAATCCGAGTTCTCGGAGCTTACCGCCCAATCTTAAAATAATTGCTATCGCACGTAATCTGGAAGAACTCAATATATGGATATCATCACAGTACCTATACCACTCAATTTTTCCTTTTCTTCTCTCCTTCTCTAAGTAAGAATCTACTATATCTAAGTAATAGTTGCTTAAAATTCCAGAGACATTAGAGGAACCTTGTGGCAACCCACGATCCTGCCTTACATTGCAAGGATCTCTTAATGACCAACTTCTAAATATTTCTAGTATCATATTGATACCGCTTAATTGCTTACCTGCTTTGAGCTTTAATATTTCACCTAGAGTTGAAAGATTAATATCTTCAAAATATGCAGTTATATCGGTCTTGGCTACATATTTATATTTCCCGCTGTCCAATCCGGTTATGATTTTTTGTATATACTCAGGCCATAAATTATACCAAGGTTCCTCAATTTTTATTTTTTCTCTTTTGTATCTAGGCAATACAAAATAACTATGCTCTCTATCGCAAGTATACTGCAATTTTTTATCTTTTTTAAGTCGGTAAGCAGTTACCCCAGGATAAAGCCTTCTATCCAATTTAATAATAAAATCTAGTAATAAGCGGTGAATGACCGTGAGGTCTAATATATCTACAATAATCCCTGGCCTAATCGCATATTCACCCTTAGGTAAATCAAAATTCTCCACTCTTTTTGGTCTATACTCTTTAGACTTGAGATCAGCGATGAGTTCATTTATTGTTTCTTTTAATTTATAGTCATAATCACAATATTTAAATGGATCTGGGGCAACGCTACGCTCCAAATCAGACACTGCTCTTTGAAAAGCTGCGTACATGTTTTTGTAATCAGATAACCGTGACATAGTTATATCTTCAATAAATGAATATTATCCTCAATCCACTTTCTTGCTTGTAGATCGGATGCCACATACATCGTAATGTAATTTTATTCCCAAACAAATATTTTCTAACGCAACACTATCTTTTGCGTTTTAGCGTCATACTTATAGTTAACAATTCCTCCCGTCAAAATAAGCTCGACTGTTTTTTCAATAACTTCAATAGGAGCTATAAACCATTCGCGAGGACAATATTCAATACCCGCACTATCTACAATCTTTATATCTAAGCATGACTTCCCGAAGAATTTATGAAGCATGGATTCCATAAGGTTTGGCTTGAAGTTATAGCATTCATAATACGATACTATATGCACTGGCGCATTAAGGTATGTGTGGTCTTTTGCGGAGTTTTTTACACGTTTTTCAACCGAAGTAGATGAGAAACCTATCTTGTATAAATTTGCTATGGAGCTAATTTGCGGATTAGTACTTTTAGATTGTATTATATAAATAAACCCGGTCGAGGAGTCGTTTTTATCTACATCATGGAGATTTTTTGACTTTTTAGGCTGATAATTCGTTATTCTCTTACCCTGCTTGTTTTTATATAACTCGGCGCTCAAAGATCTAAGAAGCATATCCGACTCTAATCCATTTTCAAATATACATTTTAATCTTGCATTCACCTTTCCCTTGGTGGTTTTCCGCTCGCCCTTTTCTGCAACATATAGCATTATTCCTTTCAAAACATAAAAGCATCCTTTTTCTATTTGTTGTTCTTTTTCAAACTGCTTTAACTGTCTCGTTCCTTCTTGCAAGTTTTTGTGACATTCAATAAATAAATGCTCAAATTCGTAAAAATTATCGCATTTCTTTCTCTGCGCCAAATAATCGGGCATATTTGTTTCCTTGGGCACATGCTTAATATTCAATATCTCTTCCCCACCTTTTTCGAGAATTCCTAAATCATCGCTTTTGAAAACATCATCTATTGTTCTATTAGTTTTGCCTTTATTGTTTTCACCCGAAAGATTCGAAGCGACATCTGATTTATTAGTTAGTCTCTTATTCTGCAATAGCCCATTTCTATCAAATTTAACTAATTCTTCTATCTTTTCGGGGTTTTGTCTAATGCCTTTTAGTCGAAAATATAATTTAGCTTCCTGGATATTGTCTTGCCCTGGTTCTCTATGGTGCGCTTCCACAAACTTTTGTATTTCGCCGAATGATTCAATTAATCTCTGCTTTTCAGATTTAACGGATGATGCCTTAGGTCTGACATTCAATAAACCCATTGCATCATCTTCGAATATCTTGCGGAGTTGTTCGTTCTTATCCATTAGCGACCATTTTCCGTTTTTCATTACGTAAATATATAAGCGCCTCTGCAAGTCTTTTCTCTAAAGGATCGGAAGAATTCATGTGGGGCTCGCTACTAGTATTATTTACAAACGCTTTTATTTTGGGCCACAATATAATTGCTTCATCTAAAGTCATTTGCATTCTATTAAGCTCGATTGTTTCTTGTATAACTTTGAATATTTGTGGCGTTACAGATTTGGAAAGAATTTCAAATGCTTGCTGAAAAGGATTTATACTATCAATTAAATCTATATTTAGCTTGTCTATATCGACAAATTCTCCGGCCATCTTAATAAATCGCTGGCCTCCAATTTCTTTGATTTCCGATCGTTTAACTACAGAATCAGAAACAAGATGCTGCCTAACGACCTCGACCTCTTCCGTTGATAAATCGGGGTATTTCCTTTGGATTATTTTTGGAGTTAGCATTTTATTGATAACTTCTGGATCCATGATACCAGAAAGCGCCCTCACCAGATCTTCGTCCTGCAAAAGACTGGCTTTAAGGTCATTTATATCTGATTCGAGAATTTCTTTTACCTTTGCCGTTGTGGGCTCTTTTAGCCCTTCAATCTTTATTACGCCGGGCTCAGATTTATCACTTGCATTTTTTTTAGTTTTGAACTTAAAATTTGGCGCTATAACTTGTTCCATTAACAAAGAACAGGTTATGGCTTTTAACATATTATTTACAGAAATTCTTACGACATCATCGCTAGCATCTGGTTGGGCAATAAGATTTGTAAATTGTGTATGTGTTTTGTTATAACTATCTCTTGTGCATCGGCCGATTATTTGAATAATTTCCGTTAACGACCCTCTGTATCCCACGGTTAAAGCATGTTCGCAATAAGGCCAATCAAAGCCTTCTTTTGCCATACCCAAAGCAATGATCAAATCCATATCATCTACATCTTTAATCTTTCGTAAATAATTGACAATTTTATCTCGTTCTTTCTGTTCATCATAAACAAGGTCTGCAATCTTAATAATTTTATTATCTTTTTTACGTTTTACGAATATAACTCCTGTGTGTTTATCTTGATGAATAACATCGCCTATTGTATCTAGTATCGTATCTACTTCTTTATGCTTATCTTTTGTCGATTCTCCAGCATTAACATTGGGAATATGTATAATGGTCTTCTTATTCGTATCAAGAATCTCGCCAATAGCGGACGTATATCTACCTTGATAGAAATGATACCCGATGCCTAAAGATTTTAAATAAGTATATCCGTTCAGCTGTTCATAGTAATTATAGGTTACTTTGGTAAATTTACATTCGTCTTCTGGCAATAAAATAGGAATGCAATCACCTCTAAAATATGATCCTGTCATGGCTACAATATGTGCCTTTGATTTTCTAAGAACTTCCCTAAGCAATTCTCCTAATTGACTACTGATATCTGCCGAAACATGATGAAATTCATCTATCGCAATCAATGTCTTATCAAAATCTCCCTCGGCCAATCCCTCAAAAGCAAAACGTAAAGTCGCATGGGTACATATCAATATTTTATCGGAACCTTTCATAAAACGGTGGAACGCTTTAACTTTACCCGGTTCACCACCAGGCGTACAAAGATTGTCTTTAGGTTTTGGGTCCCAGTCAGCAAAAAAGCCAGTTGATTTCAAATTAGTGTTTTCAAATGAAGCGCCGATTGATCGCTCCGGAACCGCAACAATTACTTTCTTAAGACCTTGATTGGCTAGTTTATCTAAACCAATAAACATCAGCGCCCTAGACTTACCTGATGCTGGCGGAGCCTTAATAATCAAATACTGGGAATTGCGTGCTTTAAAAGCGCGCTCCTGCATTTCTCTCATGCCGTATTTGTTAGTTTTGGTACTCTTTCCACTTCTTTCGTATTCAGCTCTTACTATGTCTGGCATGTTGGCTCCGTTTTAAATTCTCCATTTCTTCATATAACATAAACAAGTGTTGTAAACGATCATTATCTGATTCAAACGGTTTATCTTGATATAACGAGTCTATTTCTAAATCAAGTTTGCGATGAGCCACCGAAAGACTTTGCGGCATTTTGAATGGATCATAAAGTTGAGCCATGGTTTTCTCAGAGTGTAACTGTCTTTGTTCAACTATTTTAAAAACAAGCCTTTCGATGCACTCTTTTTTCTCCTTAGAAATATCAGGCATGGGGAAGGTGTTATATCCTAAAGCCGATGAATAACGAATGCGCGTTTCAAGACTTCCGCATACAGCGCGGATCCAAATCATATGCATCTTAGAGGCAATGATTCCAAATAACCAGGTTTCCGCTTCGTAAATAGCAAAAGCTAAGTTAGTTATAATTGTAGAGCTATCTACAAAACCTACTGGCAAATATTCTCTTCGCTCTGAAGAAACGGAAGGTATAATCAAGGACTGATATTTCGTAATATTCGTCTCCCTAAATTGATGTGGCCTTTTTGCTAAATCGTGCGCGGCGCTATCACTACTACTTAGTCGCATTTTTTTGACAGAATCAACTCGTAACTTAATAGGATTTATTGCAAGAGCGTCTTTCTGATCTTGATCCAATATCCACAAACACCATCTTTCGATATCATTAATGAACTCATCGGATCCCATAAGTCTCTTAATAAACTTAGCTGCGGAAGGATATTGTTCTAAAAGAACGTTTTTCTCTTCTGTGGTTAATATTAAATTCCCCCCGTCATATGGCATGTTACCTTTTGGCATTAAAGGTAGATTTGATATTGGGGTTGATCTCTTATGGACAATAATGTTGCTTGTAGCGGTTAGGTATGGGCTTATATTATTTACTTGGTGCGCCAATCCATTAATATAAAGTTTTTTTGTACGCTTCTCTCCGGTTTTCTGCATTCCAATAATAATCACAGTAACTCCAGTATTTTCAGTTGCATTGCTTGCCCACTTAAATGAAGTATACGCAAAGCTTATTTCTACTTTTTGTTTTAATAAAATGGGCCAAAGTAACCCAACTTGTTCACCTTGACAAATTGAATTTGTTGAACCAAAGGCAAATTTAGAAATAGTCGATTTAATATAACGACTACCAAGATAGAACCAGCAAGCTGCGTAGTCTAAGTTTTTAGTATTTTCAAATCCGTTAAAAACAAACGCTACGTCGGATTTTTGTTCTTTTGATTGTTTGCGAGCGCCCTTATATGGTGGGTTTCCTACCACATAGACTTCGTCATTTTCTTTTTTAGGGCATATTTTACTCCAATCTAAGCGCGTTGCATTCCCGCTTACTATATTGGCAGTTTCTTTGATTGGGATATGTTTAACCAAACCTTCGAACTCGTTCAAATATTCGACATCCATTTGATATTCAGCTAGCCATAACGACAACATTACCATTTCAAACGCGAGAGGGTCTTGTTCAATACCATAGAATTGTGAAAGCCTTATCTGAGAAGAATGTGGTTTTTTAAACTTCCCCAGTTCCACTAATTTTCTGATTATTTTAATTTCGAGTTTACGTAATTCTTTATAGGCAACTATCAAAAAATTTCCAGACCCACATGCCGGATCAAACACTTTTATTTTTATTATTCGACCAAGCAAAGAAATCAAACGTCTCTGACTCCCTTTAGATCTATTTAATTCGTCATAAAGGCCATCTAAAAATAATGGTTTAATCATCTTTAATATATTTTTAACGTTCGTATAGTATATTCCTATATAGCCCCTGTTTTTTGAAGAGACAGCAATTTGAATCATTGAGCCGAAAATATCCGGATTTATGGTTGCCCAATTCATCTGACCGATTTCAATTATTATTTGCCTCGCTTTTCTAGAAAGAAGAGGGGTTATTTTTGATTTCTCGAATAAGCCTCCATTAACATATGGAAATTTTCTTAAATATTCTGGGCAGCCTTTTCTTTCTTTTTTATTTAAAACATTGAATACTTTTTCGAGATAGGAATTAAGGTCGTTGCCATCCTGTTGCGTATGCGAAATGACAGAATTAACAAATAAACCTTTATTATATAATCCGACATCTTCGGCGAAAAAACAAAAAAGAAGTCGTGACAAAAAAATATTAAGATTATGCTGCTGGTCAAAGGTATTTAAGGTATTAGTTTTTCTTAACTCATCGACTAGCCTAGAAATACATTCCGTAGCTCGAACATCCACTGGACTCTCATCTTTATAGGTTGCTTTTTCAAATCCAGCTAGCGGTAAGAAAAAATCGCAATATGCTCCTAAATTTTTAATATCGATCTCTAATATGTCATTGTTTTTCGTATCGGCTGCCAAGAGCTTTTTAAAGTTAGTTATGATAATAAATCTCGGCTTATATTTAGCGCATATACAATTCTTTTGTACCTCAGACATAGCTTGATGGATATCTTTTCCATATATAGACTTAAAAAATAATTTCTTTTTCAGAACAACCTCTCCGGAATTTTTTGAAATATTAGAACCTCCATCCTGCAATCTTACAATAGAAGCTTTTGGGTAACCATAAGCCGATAGTAAGTCATAAATAAAAGATTTCTCGGAGATAGTCTTTGTAATATTTAAAAGGTTGTCTTCGATTTGATTTATATTCATTGTGCTCGCTTAATCGACCCCCGGGTCATATTAAAGGCGCTTTAATTTCTTTTGATATTCGCGTATAGTTTTTGCAACATATTCGGCTAATTTAACAGGTACGGCATTGCCAATTATCTGTTCTAAAGAAGTTTTTGTTCCTTTGAATTTGAATAAAGCTGGAAAGGTTTGAATATGTCCTCTCTCAATCGTTGTTAGCGCCCTTACCTTTGAAGAAATAGCTACTACGTCTCCCGGATGTTTTTTGTAAGCTTTCGGAATCGGCCGATTCACGCCACGTATTGTAGCGCTTGGCTCATGAATACTAAAAACGGCTCTTCTTTTATAGCTTCTTGGATGCACATAATAGTACTCTGTTCCTAATAAATCTCCTAGATAATCATGAATGGTCATTTGTCTATCTGATTTATTTTTGTCGAGATACTGTTTTAGAAATTGATCTTTTGAGCCCAGGTGCCCAATCATAAAAAAACGCCTCCGCGCCTGAGGAACGCCGCAATAACTTGCGTCGAGTATATCCGTAGTCAAGCCATATCCAACGCTTTTTAATATCTGAGATGCTTTTTTTAGAACCTTACTTTTATCTATGGTATAAACGTTTTCCATCACAAACCATTCGGGCTTAGAGATAGCTACAATTTTAGCAAATGCTATCGTTAGATTCGCCCTACCTGACCTTTCATTTCGTTTTCCTGCAATAGAGAAGTCCTGACATGGCGGGCCACCGATTATAATATTAGGTTTCAACGAACACACGAATTCTATACTTTTATCTTTGCTCAGGTCTAAATTGTAAATAGGATGATTAAAGTTATTCTTATAAACGTCAATAGCAGGACCCCAGTTATCGAATGCAGCCAATATTTTAAACCCGGCATTTTGAAAACCTAGTGACATGCCACCGCAACCAGAAAACAAATCAACTGTACTTAAGTTCTGCATTTTCGTTACTTTTCCCTATCTTTTATTAAATCATTGCTGTATTCAATTATGCTCTTAGCAACAAATTCTGCGAGTTTCACAGGTACAGCATTGCCTATAATTTGATTTAAAGCCGTTTTAGTGCCTTCAAATTTGTATGTTCTAGGGAAGGTTTGAATATAACTTCTTTCTCTAACCGTTAAGATTCGTAATTTATTGGTAATTGCTACGGGATCCCCAGGATGACCTTTATACCCTTTTGGAATGGGGCGATCTACTCCGCGTATCGTTGGGCTCGGTTGATGAATACTGAAAATGGCTCTCCTCCCATAACTCGTTGGGATTCTAAAATAATGCTTTAGTCTTAAAGAATCTCCCAAATAATCATAAATGGTCATTTGTTTAGATAATTTATTCTTATCAAAATACGGTTTAAGAAAATTATCCTTTGAGCCTAAATGACCAACCATAAACAAACGTTTTCTTATCTGAGGAACGCCGCAGTAGCTAGCATCGAGAATATCTGTAGTTAAACCATATCCGGTTTCTTTAAATAATCGATATATTTTATGAATTAAGTTACTTTTTGTAATACGGTCTACGTTCTCCATAACAAACCAGTGGGGTTTAGAAGCAACTACGATCTTCGCAAACGCTATAGTTAAAGCAGCTCTTCCGAGTTTTTCATTGCGGTGTCCAGCGATGGAAAAGTCCTGGCAGGGAGGACCGCCGATAATAACGTCAGACTTTATAGAACGTATGATCTCCGCGCTTTCTTTGACACTTAAATCTAAATCATAGATAGGATGGCTGAAATTATCTTTATATACTTGAATAGCGGGCTTCCAATTATCGAATGCGGCTATTATTTTGAATCCGGCGTTCTGAAACCCTAGAGACATTCCACCGCACCCAGCAAATAAATCAACGACTGAATATTTTTTCGTTTTCTGCATAACCGTATCCTTTCTTTTCGGCTTTGAGAATATTTTAGATTAAGCGAGCTTTTGTTATCTTGTTATACATATTTTCAACCTTAATAGCACAATTTTTGGAATTTTTGATCATCTCGAAATCCCAAAACCGAATTATTTTCCACCCTTCTCTCTTTAATGACATATTCACCTGCTTATCTCTTTCAATATTTTTCTTTATTTTATTAACCCAATAATGCTTCCTTCTTTTAAAAGAATGAATTTTAGTAGACATGTTTTTATAACCATGCCAGAAAGATGAATCGCAAAAAACTGCTAATTTATGTTTCGACCAAGAGAAATCTGGTGTTCCAAGTATATTTTTTTTGTTTTTCCTATAGCCACGTAACCCAACTTTACATAATGCGGATGCCATTAATCTTTCTATTTCAGTACCCGATGACTTTATCCGCGACATAGTATACGAGACCACTTCTCTAGGTCTTTGCCCTTTATTAACAGTTGTATTTTTCATAAACCTTATTAAAATTATTATTGTGATTCTTAGACCATGCCTCTATCTCGTCCTTGCGGAACCGCCATTGTCCACCAGCCTTAAAAGATGGTATCTTTCCTTCTCTGGCAAGACGCCGTACAGTAAATGAATGCAGTTTAAGATATTTCGCTAACTCTTCTACAGTAAAGGTTTCCATGGGTCCCCTCTTATATAACAAAATGTAGCAACTTGTAGTTGATTATACTGCTTCCCTATGCCTTTAACAATAAAAAAATACCTCTCTTATTACCTTGCTATATGGCGATTTATATGCCTATATTGTACTGAGGAAACCAGAGTTATGAAAGAAGCTATATCTGCCAAAATCGCCAAGTTGCAGAGCGCCTCGTTTAAGGAGCTGAATAAGACATATAAAGAGCTCTTTGGCAAGGCTGAAACTGCCAGCCACAAGACCTATCTATTCCGTAGGATCGCTTATAGACTGCAGGAGCTCGAATATGGCGGTTTGTCGCAAAAGGCAAAAGATAACCTAAAAGCGCTGATTGCCAAATACGATCCTATCAATAACGCTGCCTTTAGGCCTGCGCCACCGCGGCTAAACGCATCTAATTCTAAAGACAGACGCCTGCCTATACCGGGTACCATGATCAATAAGGAATACAAAGGCTCGCGCTACCAGGTTAAAGTCTTGGAGAACGGCTTTGAATATAAGGGCAAAATTTACACTTCTCTCTCGGCAATCGCTAAGGAGATTACCGGAGCGCATTGGAACGGATACTTATTCTTTAGCCTATGAAAAATGATAAAGAAATAAAACAAGTTTTATGTGCTATCTACACGCGCGTCTCGACCTCTGAAGGATTAGAGCAAGCATTTACTTCTTTGGATAACCAACGCGAATCGGCAGAAAGTTACATCCTAAGCCAAAAATCAGAAGGCTGGGTCGCTTCTCCTGAACGTTACGATGACGGAGGCTACACAGGCGCAAATACCGAGCGCCCTGCCCTGCAAAAACTCATCTCCGATATCAAAGAAGGCAAAATAAACTGCGTAGTAGTTTATAAGGTCGATAGATTGTCGAGATCGTTGCTTGATTTTAGCCAACTGCTTGAATTCTTTGACCAGAGCAATGTAACATTTGTCTCGGTTACGCAGCATTTTAACACCAATACCTCAATGGGGCGCCTTACCCTTAACATCCTCCTCTCCTTCGCCCAGTTTGAACGCGAAATCATCAGCGAGCGTACGCGCGATAAGATGGGTGCTGCCAAAAGGAAAGGCAAATGGATTGGCGGTAAGCCACCTTTAGGCTATGACCTAGATAAAATAAATCATAAGCTCATAATTAATCCTAAAGAAGCCAAAATTGTAAAAGAAATCTTTGATCTTTACCTTGAAAAACGTTCGCTTCTTTCGGCCACAATGGCCCTAAATGAAAAGGGATATAAAACTAAGCTTTATACTACGCTACAAGGCAAAAAAAACGGCGGTATTAGCTTAAAAAGCACGAATGTACAACTAACATTGAAGAATCCATTCTATATCGGCAAGGTAAGCTATCATGGAGAGCTTTATCAAGGCGAACAGGAACGGATCATATCTGATGAAATCTTCCAAAAAGCTCAAGCAATACTAGCAGATAACCGCGGGGAACGCAAGATTGCAGGTACTACCAAGAATATCGGCTTATTAAGCAGCCTCTTGCGCTGTAAGGCCTGCAATTGCTCGATGTACTACGCCTACAGTATGAAAGGTAAATACAAATACTACTATTACCTCTGTATGAACGCACAGAAACGCGGCTACAAGAACTGCCCGACGCGACTTGTTAACGCACAAACAATCGAAAATAAACTCCTTGAGTGTATAAGAAAGTTTACGCCTGATACAAGCTTACAAGGCGACGCATGGAGCGCCCTTACGCTTCAAGATCAAATCAAGCTACTTAAGTCGGTCGTAAGTCAGATAAACTATGACGCCCACGAGGGGCTTCTTGAGATCATTCTTCATAACGATAAAAGCTGCAAATTCAGTCTAAAGCTCGAAGAGTTAAAGCATATACCGCCTCACAAAAAGGATATTGAGGTTACCAAAGAACCTCTTATCCGACAAAATCTTATATTCGCTCATCAGATTGCCAATATTATGAAAGAAAAAGATTGCAGTCTGCACCAAATATCGAAATGGATTGGTATAGCGCATCCCAGGCTCTGCCAAATCGCAAGCATGATCAACGTCTCTCCTAAGATTCAGGAAGAAATACTCTTTTCTCAAGACAAGCGCCTGTATCGAATACCTGAATATAGGCTCCGCGACATCCTCTCCAGAACAGATTGGGACAAACAGCAAGAAATCTGGAACGATCTCCTAAAAACCTCAGATAAACAAGCCTAAACCAACAGCCGTTACGAGAGATAAGCTTCCGTAACGGCTTGTTTTTGTGCTCAAAAGCCGCCGATATCGGCTTAATATAGCCGTTACGGAAACATTGCCGAATCAGAGATAAATCGCGCTATTTTGGAGCTTGTTACGGATGTTTCGGAGAGATTTTACACACTACTGGCGCAGATCATTTTTCCATCGAAACCTACTTAAAAAATAATGCCTCAAGTCTTTAACCCCCTAGGAGATAAAAATAGCGCTGATCCTACTTAAGAATCAACGCTATGATCTGCAATCCTCTCTCGTCGAGAGGAAAAGAATTGGGGTGGCTAACGGGAATCGAACCCGCAACCTTTAGAGCCACAGTCTAACGCTCTAACCAATTGAGCTATAGCCACCATTTCTATCTATTATATAACTTACTTCTTCTCTTCTTTCTTGCTCTCCTCAGCAGGCGGGGTTTCTTTTGTAAAGCTACCTTCTACGGACTTCTTTATTTCATTGCCCACCGCAAAAGTACCATCCACTACTGCCTTGGAAATATCAGTCGCACCTTTTATGGTGCCTTCGATAAGCTTAGCCGGTAGCATCAAAACATCCTGCGGTTTTATAGCGCCCCCTGCGCGCGAACGCGCCAGCTTATCCTCGAAAGCCGCTTTAATGTTTCCGAAACCGAATTCCGGATTATCCATCTTTGTCTTAATGGTAAAATCCAACTTAATGTTTCCCTCGTTAAGGGATTTAAATATTTCCAGCACCGCGTCAGTAACCCTTTCGGCTTTTTGCTGAGGTTCATCAGGCGGACGGGGCTTACGCACGATATTAGTCAATTCCAAGCTGCAGTCTGCAGCCACGTCATTGTTTGACCCGTGGATATTACTGGAAAACCCAAGCGTTGCGCTTTGAATGCGCGCCTTTTCCAGGTCCACCCACGTCGAATAATACGGGTAAAGATAAATTCCATCGATATCCTGAACATTCAAGGCTGCCTGGATATCTTTGTTAAACAGGTTAAACCAGCCCTCTGCCGAAATTTTACCTTCTTCTTTGCCTTCGCTCCAGGGGATTCTTCCTTTTAAGTCAAAATTAGTTATTGCTGATGAGGGAAAAATATACAGATTGGTTAAATTAAAATTGACATCTTTTAACGTCATCTTTAATCCTTCTTGACCGACGGTATGGTCGATAAAATTTACAATGCCGTCTTTGATATTCAAGCGCTTGATAATTAAACGAAACGGCTTTTTCTCGTTTGCGGGAGCAGGAGGCGCTGCCGGCTTTTTACCGGCAAAGGAAACTGGTTGCGGATGAGAAATATTTTTCTCAAGAAATATTTCCGGCTTACCTATCGCGATATTGTTTAAAGCAATTTTACCGGTTAAAAGATAAGGAATACTGGGGGTAACTAATATTGAATCTACTTTCGCTATCCCCTCTATATCCAATTTTCTTATGCTGACGTTAAGCGGCGGAGTAAGAGAAAATTTCCCTATGGTTACATTTTTATGGGTTAAATTTACCAGGGTCTTTGTAATAATTGCCCTGCCCCTTAATGCCACAAACCCGTAAACCGCGGCAAAAAGAAATGCTAAAACAAAAATTATAGTGTATAGAATTTTTCTCCACATATTTATTTTGTGCTTATTCTGGTGCGCCTGGGCCGAATCGAACGGCCAACCACCTGCTTAGAAGGCAGGTGCTCTATCCAATTGAGCTACAGGCGCATTATATGTCGGGGCGACAGGACTTGAACCTGTGACCTCTTGGTCCCAAACCAAGCGCTCTAGCCAAACTGAGCCACGCCCCGTTAATTTTTTGTTCTCCGTGGCGAAATCCCCCGGAGCCCGTCAGAGCTCTTATTAGTCTATTAAAGGGCGAAGGGGGACCCCGTTAATTATTTGTTCGCCGTGGCGAAATCCCCCGGAGCCCTAACGACTTCTGCTTACTTCAAATACTTCAATGCGAAGGGGGATGACCATATCACCCCGTTAATTATCAAATTTTCATACTTTCGCGGCCAAAAATTTCAACCTTCAGGTCGAAATAGACAATAGCCGCTCTAGTATTCCGCCCCGGGAACCTCGGGCTAAATCCCGAGGGGGCTTCATTATATCAACTTCTTTTGTTTCGCTCAATATATTTTAAAATTATTTTTCTGGCTTTTTCCAGGGCGTGGTATCTATGGCTCATCTTGTGCTTTATTTTCTCGCCTAGCTCGGCAAATGTTTTTCTGTATTTGGGGATAATGAATAGTGGATCATAGCCAAAACCTGATGTCCCTCTTAATGCAAACCCGATTACACCAAAGCACTTGCCCTCTACTACGCCTACCAGTCCGTCTTTGTCAGCCAAAGCCACTGCGCACACATAATGCGCTTTTCTTTGACTGACAGACAGGCCATTAAGCAACTTAAGCAGCTTTGCGTTATTCTTTGCGTCACTTTTATCTTTTCCGGAAAAACGCGAAGAATGCACTCCGGGTTTTCCTCCCAAAGCATCCACGCATAGCCCGGAATCTTCTCCCATGGTTAATTGCTTTGTCTCTCTGGCGACTTTTACCGCCTTTTTTATGGCATTATCCTTAAATGTCTTACCGTTTTCAATTATGCGCGGCGAGGCCGGATAATCTCCCAGGGAAGTTATGTTTAACCTAAGGCCTTTAAGTATGTCTTTTATCTCTTGTAGTTTTTTCTTATTTTTGGTTGCGACTAATAATTCCATTTTAGTAAATAGGGACACCCTTAGCTTTAGATTACAGGGTGTCCCTCGATTAAATTTAAGGGTGTCCCTATAGGATGTCTTTGAGGATGTTGCGCTGGATGTCAATCAACTCTTCAATGCCTTGTTGGGCCAGGAGGAGCATTTTGTCCATTTGCTCTTTGCCAAAAGGCCTTCTTTCTGCCGTGCCTTGTATTTCAATTAATTCTTTGCTCCCCGTCATTACAATATTCATGTCTACGTCGGCCTTTGAATCCTCTTCATAACATAAATCCAAAAGAAAATCTTTTCCCATAATCCCAACACTTGTGGCAGCTACAAAATCCTTTATGGGTATCTTATCAATCAGTCTGGATTTTTTTAATTTTTGGAATGCAAAACACAACGCGATAAAACTTCCTGTTATAGAAGCAGTGCGTGTACCTCCGTCTCCCTGGATAACATCGCAGTCAATCCAGATAGTACGCTCCCCCATTTCCTTCATATCAGTAACGGTCCTTAAAGATCTTCCTACCAGGCGCTGAATTTCATAGGTGCGGCCGGAATCTTTGCCTCTTGGGATCCTGGTCTGGCAGGAACGCGGGAGCATTCCGTATTCTGCGGTTACCCAGCCCGTGCCTGAATTTTTTAAAAAAGGCGGCACTGATTCTTCCACTGACGCTGCGCAAATTACCCGGGTATTGCCCAATTCTATCAGGCATGAGCCTTCTGCAAATTTTAAGAAATCAGGTGTAATTTTAACTTTTCTTAACTTGTCTTTACCTCTACCGTCAAGTCTGTCCATAATATTCCTCTCTAGTTTGGCTAAGCGATATTTTTGTATAAGGCTTTCCCCCGGGAATCAACAGCTATAATCAAAGGAAAATCCTTTACCTCTAATTCAAAAATTGCCTCAGGCCCCAAATCTTTATAGGCAATCGGCCGGGCAGCTGTTACATATTGAGATAACAAAGCTCCGCATCCGGCATAAGTCACAAAATAAACTCCCTTGTATTTTTTTATTGCCGCGATAACTTTTTTTGAACGGCAGCCCTTTCCAATCATGCCTGTTAAACCTGACTTTAATAAAGCCGGGGTAAATTCATCCATGCGGCTGGATGTGGTCGGCCCGCAGGAACCGATTATTTTTCCTTTCGGGGTTTTGGTTGGACCACAATAATAAATAATTTCATTTCTTAACTCAAACGGCAATTTTTTGCGTTTGCTAATTGTCTCGGTTAGTCTTTTATGCGCCTGGTCGCGGGCAGTATAAATAATTCCACTAAGGCAAATTGCTTGGCCTGCTTTTAATTTCTTAATCTGCTTTTCTTGTAATGGCGTGGTTATGTTTTTCATCTAAATCACTGCAGTTGCACTTCGCAACGCATGACAGCTGATATTTACCGCAACCGGTAATCCCGCAATATGCGTGGGAAAGGTTTCGATATTCACTGCCAGTGCGGTAGTTTTACCGCCTAAACCCATTGGCCCGATGTTCAAGTTATTGATTTCTTGCAATAGTTCCTGCTGCAAATGGGTTCTAGGTGCTGGGTTCTGGGTTTTAGGTTTTGAAATTTTTGCAAGCAAGGATTTTTTAGCTAAGAACACAGCGTAATCGGCGCTTCCCCCCACCCCTACTCCCACGATATAAGGAGGACAGGCATCCGGCCCGGCTAATTTTACTGTTTCAATAATGAATTCTTTAATTTCGGATAAATCAGCTGTGGGTTTAAACATTTTAAGCCGGGTTTTATTTTCACAGCCAAATCCTTTAGGCAGTACACTTATTCTTATCTTGTTACCTCTGACAATATCCGTATGAATTACAGTGGGAGAATACCCGGGAGTCCCCCTTAAAAGCGGGTCTTCTATAATCGAGTTTCGTAAATAACCTTTTTTATATCCGCATTCAACGCCCTTGTTTATTGCCGAAAGCAAATCGCCTCTAACCTTTACTTCCTGGCCGATTTCCAAAAAAACCACGGGTAACCCTGTATCCTGGCAGATAGCGATTCTTTCTTCTTTGGCAATAAAGGCATTTCTGATTATCGCATTCAGCGCATCCTTGGCTTTTCTATTTGTTTCCAACTGAAAAGATTTTTTAAGCGCGCGTGAAACATCCGGCCTTAACATCAAATTCGCCTGAATGCATAAATCCGAAACCGCATCCCTTATTTTAGTTGCAAGAATTATCCTCATTTTCTTTTATACTCGCCACTGACTGTTGTAGTTATGCCGCCGCGCGGGTTAAAAACTCCTGTAATCTTTACCCAGCGGGGCAAACTTACCTTAACAAAATCTTCCAGCATTTTATTTATAAGGTGTTCATGAAATATCCCGATATTTCGGAAGAATATAGTGTACATTTTAAAGGACTTTAATTCTATGCAGAATTTTGCCGGTGAATATTCAATTTTTATTACCGCAAAATCCGGCAAGCCTGTCTTAGGGCATATGCAGGTAAATTCCGGGACATCCAAAGTTACAGTATAAATTTTATCCGGATACTCGTTTTTCCACACCTCGATTTCAGGCGTTTTTAAATTTCTTATATTTTTCTGCAATCCTTCATAACTTGATTTCTCACTCATCTTTGCCTTTTCCATTAACGATTAACCATTAACGATTAACGACTGACTATTTTACTCCCACCACCTTATGCATCTGTGGAATTATGCAGGCGGTTATATTTTCCTGCATACAAATCTGCTTAAAATTAGCCAGTTTATCTTTTAAACTATCATAATCCTGCCGGCTGTCAGGCTGCAGAACTAAAACTACGCTTTTGTCCAGTTCATTTATTAAATCCAAACCAGCTCTTAGGTCTTTTTCTTCTGTTTCGCTGCTGATGATAACTTTTACGAAAACTTCTTTGCCTAAAGCTATCTGCAGGAATTTCCTATGCAGGCCCCAGAGATTGCCCATTTGAGTAGAACTGGGCAGTTTAAAATCCATGGCAATAAAATCCAGATAATCTATTACGTCTGCAAGTTCACCGGGCAAAGTGCCGTTAGTTTCAAGATAATTCCTGTATCCTGCATTTTTAGTAAGCTGCAGGACTTCTTTCAAAAAATCTTTTTGCAAAAGCGGCTCTCCTCCGGTAAAAGATATGGAATGATACTTATCCTGATAGAGCTTTATCTCCCCGAATAATTCCTGCGGTTCGTATTCAAGGAAGCGGTCTAATTTTGTATCACAGAATTTGCAGCTGAGGTTACAGCCGAAAAAGCGCACAAAAATCTGCTTCTCACCCAGATACAATCCTTCTCCCTGGACACTCTCAAAAACTTCAGAAATCCTTCCCTTTAGCATAAGTATCTTAATTCAATAATGGGTCGGTACTACCGGCTTCCTTAAAGCCTTTCTGCCGGTAAAAACAACTGTCGCAAATTTGACAGGGTTTATTTTTCCCCATATAACAAGACCGGGTTAATGCAAAAGGCACTGCTAATTTCATTCCTAACTTAATAATCCCTGCTTTTGTCATATTGATCAGCGGAGTTTCCAGGCGTATCTTCTTTTTTTCTACACCTGCTTTGGTTCCAGTAGAAATTACCCTGGCAAATGCCCGGAAAAATTCCGGCCTGCAATCGGGATAACCGGAATAATCCTGGGCGTGGGCTCCGATAAATATCGTTTCAGCTCCCTTTGCCTCGGCAAAGGATAAGGCGAAACTTAAAAATATGATGTTACGTCCGGGCACATAGGTGTTAGGTATCTTGGTGCTTGAATGCGTCTTAGGCACTTTTATTTTTTTATCCAGTAGCGCTGAACCCTTCCAGGGAAGCCTGACTTTTATAACCTGCCAGGGGCAATCTGCTCTTTTTGCGATTTTTTTAGCCGCGTTTATCTCCCGTTTATGCAGTTGGCCGTAATCAAAAATAAGACAGTGGCATTTATAGCCGCGCGACTTTGCAAAATACAAAGTGGTCGCAGAATCCAGGCCACCTGATAAAAGCACTATTGCTTTCTTATTCTTCATAAATGGCGCAGCAGGTTGTATTTTCCCACACGCTTACTGATTTTGGCTTCAGGTTATTGCGGCAAGCTGCATCATAAATATACTTGGCGATATTTTCCGAGGTGGGATTAACTTTTTTAAAATACGGGATGTTGTTCAGGTATTTATGGTCGAAAATTCCTAAGATTTTATTCAATTTCGCCTTCAGGTATTTAAAATCAGCAGCCATCCCGATTTTATCCAGCCCTTCCTTTGAAACCACAAGTTCCACTTTCCAGTTATGGCCGTGTAAATCTTCGCACTTTCCTTTATACCCTCTTAAATTGTGCGCTGCGCTAAAGCTTGCCTCTATTCTTACGCTATACATTGCTCACCTTTTTTACATTATTAAGCGAACTTCCCAAAAACCTTTGCGCTAGCCCCCTAAACCATTCCGGATTATCGCTGACGAAAAACTGATGTTTACCCGGCCTCCTGCGGCTTAGCTCATTTTCTGATGCAAGAATTTTTTTTACTTCCATGGCAACCTGTTTTGCAGAATCAATCAGGATAACATTTTTACCCATGACATTTTTTATCACCGGTTTAAGCAAGGGATAATGCGTGCAACCCAGGATAACCGTGTCCACGTTAGCATCTTTTAAAGGCAAAAGATAAGTTTTGGCGACCTTTAAAACTACGTCCCCGGACAGCCACCCTTCTTCTACAAACGGCACAAATAAAGGGCACGCCAGGGAAATCACTTTTGCTTCATGGTCAAGCTGCCTGATTTCATTTTCATAAGAACGGCTTCTTATCGTGCCTTTCGTCCCAATTACTCCGATACGTTTGTTGCGTGTGGCATAAACAGCTTCTCTTACTCCCGGGTGCAGCACTCCTACCATAGGAACTTTAAAGTGGTTCTTAATCACGGGGAGCGCTACGCTGGAAACAGTATTGCACGCCACGCAAATAAGTTTCACGTCATGTTTTAATAAAAACAGAATATTCTCAATGGAAAAACGAATTACTGTCTCTTTTGACTTTATGCCGTAAGGAACGCGCGCAGTGTCCCCGAAATAAACGATATTTTCATAAGGCAATTGACGGATTAATTCTTTAACCACCGTAAGCCCGCCTACACCTGAATCAAAAACACCTATAGGCCTTCTCATCGATTAGCTTCCTCCATTAATACTGCGCCTTGCGCATACTCTTCAATACCCGCTGCTATGGACTCTGCGATTCTTTGGCGGTAATAACTGTTTTTAAGCATGCGTTCTTCGTTTGCATTGGACAAAAAACCCACTTCCACTAATATTGCCGGCATAAAAACCCCTTTTAATACCTCGTACCTTGCGCCCTTGACACCGATAATCTTTGTGCCCAGATCACAGCTGGCTGCCCTGCATACGGCACGCGATAAATTTACTGCCTGGCCGCGGCTGTTGGTATAAATCATGTCCCAAAGAATAGCTTTTAAATCCGTTGCGTTATCGGCCAGATACGCACCCTCCAGGTTTAATCGATAATTTTTTGCAGCTGCTAACGCGCGTGTTGAGTCGTTTACGCTGGAAGAAACATAATAAACTTCGAAACCGCTTAGGCTCCTTACGCGGTTGGCATTAGCATGTATGCTTACAAATAAATCCGCAGCAAAATTATTGGCTTTCTCAGCTCTTATGTGTAGAGGAACAAACCTGTCTGAAGGCCGCGTTAAAAGTACCTGTACGTTATTTGCACTTAAAATCCTGCTTAGCCTCTTGGCAATATCCAAATTGACGTCTTTTTCCCGCAGGCCTGTCCTTCCGATAGCCCCGGGATCGTTTCCGCCATGCCCTGGATCAATAGCTATTCTTTTTATCTTTGACAAAGCACCTGTAAATTTATGTTGAGGGTAAGATTCTTTAAGAAATATTCTGTCGACAATTTGTTCTTTAAAATCATAGGGCACAACGATAGAACCCTGGTAAATATCTACCGAGTACCTTAAGTGTTGAGTTGCCCCGTCCTCCAACACCAATGTATCACCCACTTTCAGGTTTATTCTGTGGGAATCTTTTGTAAGCACAACTGTCCTGGCAAAGGTATCATAATTCCAGTCGATGTTTCTGGAACTGCATAGCGCTGCCAGTGAAAAATAAGTTGTGCCATTGATATTATAGGCAGGAATACCGCCTCCGGTAGGAGCGGTTGCGCAGCCAACAAAAGTTAAAAGTAAAAAGCCAAAAGTCAAAAGTACAAAAAATAATTTTAAATTCATTGATTTATGCATTGTTTTATAATCTACCAAACGTTTTATTGGTGGTGTAATACTGTAGCTCGTTGTTTTGCTTGTACGACTATAATTTTATTCCAATCGAAGATGCCATTTTACATTAAAATGGCATCCACCAAACGTTTCATTAATGAAACGTTTGGTGGAGGTGGGCGGCTTCGAAGCCGCCGTCCTTAAGCAATCAAATAAAAGCCGCTACATGCTTAGTTTATCTTTTAAGCTTGATCTTATGCGCTCCGGTAAACAGGATCTCATAAGACTGCAGCCTTTTAAGGTCTCGTTCCGGCCTCAAAGGCAAAGGCCGAAACCAGTCTACTAGTGCTCTATTTCATCCCGTAGACCGGATGAATAGAGGCTTCGGACTTAATTAAGCCCGAAGGCTGGGATGAACGCCGGCCTCATAGCCATTACTGGCAATGTTGCCATTGTTCCTAAACGTGACACTTGCGTGTTTGCGTTTATATTGTGCAAGGATTGTTAACGCGGCTAACCTCGCGTCCGCGGCATGCTGCTCTTACTCAACTTACCTAAGTCGAGCCCTTTTCACCCCCGATTTTCTGGCTATTAAATACAGGAAAATCGGTCCCGAAGCGTGCGATGAAAATTCCTTTGGAATTTTCGAGCGTTTACGCGAGGGACCTTCTCCTATCTATCTTCTTCTATTCTTCATCACCCTACGCATTTCCAAGTCGCTTTCGCGCCTTTTAATGTCTTCTCTTTTGTCGTATAGTTTCTTTCCCTTACAAAGAGCGAGTTCTATTTTTGCAAACCCCTTATCATTAAAATACGCTCTCAGGGGAATCAGAGTCAAGCCCCTTTGCATAAGCTGGTCATTTATTCTTTCTATCTGCTTTTTATGCAAAAGCAGCCTGCGCAGCCTCGTTGCCTCTACATTCAGGTAACTGGCTTGCTCATAAGGGCTTATATGCGTATTATATAAAATGACTTCCTTATTTTCTACGCGGGCAAAACTGTCGTTTAGGTTTATTCTTCCTTCCCTTAACGACTTTACTTCACTACCCCGAAGCTCTATGCCGCACTCAAATGTCTCCAGTACTTCGTAATCCCTGTGCGCCTTGCGGTTTGTGGCAATAACCTTACTCATTTTATCATAATAATCATAAAATATAAACTCAATAATACAGGCAGAGTGATAATGCTTAAGAGGTGGCTGAAAAATATACCCTGGGTAATCAGCAAGTCTTCTTTTTTAACGTGGCGCACAAGCACTGAAAGCGTAGTTGCGCTAGGAACTGCCAACTGTATAAATATCAATAATCCTACCAGGGGCGGAACGTTGAATTTTACAATAAACAGCAATCCCAGAACTGGTAAGATTATAAGTTTTGCCAGCGTTAATAAAACCATGACTTTTTTGTCTACGTGTCCTAAATGAATTTTAGCAAGATTTCCTCCCACGACCAGCATTGCCAAAGGCATGGTAGAATCTCCGATCATTTTAAAGGGGTTGTATATGAATTTAGGTACAAACTTTGCCCACCCTAAATATACCAACAAAAGGCTGGCCAGCGTGGCTGTTACCGGGAGGCTGAACAAGCTCTTCCAGGCGAATTTTTTCTCACTGGAAAATGCCAATAAATATATGCCTAAGGAAAACATCACAAAATTAAATCCCAAAAGGAACAAAAATAGATATATGAACATCGTGCTGACTTTATCAGCCGGCAGCAATGCGGCTATTAACACTAACGGCAGGTATCCTGAATTCTGAAATCCTACCAGGCTTAAAAATTGCAGCTTATGCTGTTCTCCCGGGATAAATCCCGTGAATATAAAACCTATCCCTAAGGCAAAAACAGTCACAGCCAGGCTAAGAAGCGGGAAAATCCACCAATTAGGATACATGCTGAAACTAAAATCGCCGATTAACTGGCAGAAAATCAAAAGCGGCAAAGTAATATCTATGGTCAGCCGGCTCAAGGAATCCAGCCCTTCCTCTCCCAAAACATTTTTCTTTACTAGAAAGTAGCCTATGGCGCCCAGGATAAAAATTTGCGCCACAGCAGAACCTGTAATTTTAAACGATTCTAGGAACATTTATCCTCCTGTAAAGCGTTTTATTATATCAGCAAAATCCCGGCGTCGCAATTATTTTGTTCTATCCATGGGGACACCCTTAGCTTCAATTTAAAGGGTGTCCCTGCTTTGAATTATTGGGTGTCCCTAGAGTTGCGTGTTGACAGGATTATAAGATTCGATTATACTGGAGGCAATTGCGGAAGTGGCGGAACTGGCATACGTGTACGCTTCAGGAGCGTATGGGGTAACCCTTGAGGGTTCAACTCCCTCCTTCCGCACTTTTTTATGGGGTTTGCTCTTTTTTGACTTTGTAAACCACAAGAAAAGGTATGGGACGGGTTTTATCTTCCTGCGAATAAACCAACTCGAAATTTTTCAGCGGCTGGCGGTTAAGCATCCTGAAAAACAAAGACTGTATCCCAAGAGGCGAAAACTGGATATTTACTTCCGGCGAATCTTCAAACTCCTGAACAACCCTCACGTAATCATCCATCTTTAATTCCGGCGGCGCGAATAAAATACTTAGCTGCGGCAGCAGCAGGAATTGACTCCTTACGATAACCAAATCCACATTATACTTCCCGCATAACTTATAAGCATCTTCCTCATTGCTTAGATAAATCCTGGAAACATCTTTAAGTACTTCACTGCTTCCTTTGGGCATGTATTCCAGGTATTGGCCGTTAATCATCCTTAATGATCCCACAGCTTCATCTTCGCTAACCCAGGTAATATGATCCACGGCTATAGCCTGCGGGTATTTTTGCTTTAAAAATTCCAGCATTTTTAAACTCAGGGCATTTGAACGGATTTCATTGATATTGTCGGGGTTTAAAGGCTGAATCCTGGAGCCGGAAATAATCAGGCCTGAAATTCCCACCGACAGAAACACAATTATAAATACCCACGGAATAAATAAAGATTCTTTCCTAAAAGCGCGGCGCATTATCCAGGAAAGCCCCAAGCTTATTGCTACGCAGGATATAATCGGCCCCACGGCAACATAACCACGCCAGCCGGTGTAAGTAGCAACCGCACCTAAGAATATCCAAAGAATAACAAAAATATTCAATGCGTTTTTCCTGAAAAAAGCCATTACCAGAACAATGGGCAGGAAAAAAATAGGTACACCCGAAGTAAATATATAGAAAGGTAACGGCTTTACCTGATGCAGAACCGTGAAATTCTTCATGAACCAATCCATCTCTTTGGCATGAGGGTTTATTCCGAATTTTATAGCCATAGGTAAATACCAGGGAAGAAAAATCACCAGAAACGGGGCCAGAAAGGCAATGAATAATTTCAAAACTGTTTTTATTGACTTGGGGTTATATAAAATTAGCGCTAAAAATGCGCATAAATCCAAGGGCAAATAAATTAATATGGCGCCGCTCCACGCCAGAGTACTTAATCCGGATAGAATGCCTGAGACCATGCATAACAAAGTTGCTCTTGGGCCGCGTGTATCTTTCAAAACCAAAATAAGCAAGAGGATACCTGCAAAAGCCAATAAATCCGACGGCACAAAAGGCATTAATTCTCCTGTGCGCGCACGGATGATTACACCATAAGCAAGAGAAGTCCCTAAGGCTCCTATTAGGCTGAATAATGAGTCAGCCGTAATTGCCAGGCTTATCCAGTAAATGAGCAGGATGTAAAGCATACCTTCGAGTATATTGAAATAATGCGTGAATTTAATCAGCGATAAACCTTTATCAAAGAATTTTACCAGTTTATAAGAAGAAGCCACCAGATAGTGAAACAGCGGCGGATAAGTCATAGCGCGATTTAGATTGGTAAATTCGTAAATGTCGGGGTTGGCCCTGTGGCCGGTTTCCACGACTTCTTTCACCTGACGGAAATGCCACCAGGCATCATCGCTGATAAGGGCATTTAAATTTATGTTCTGAGCCCGTAGAGGAATGCCTACGATACATACCAGAATCAAAAGCATAATTACCGTAGAGCGCTTATCAAGAATTTTGGTGATTTTAGGGACAGTTGGCTGTTGTTTATTCTTTTTCATGGCTACTTAAGATTTTTAGATTTCTTCCAGCTTTTAAAGCTTTGGAGGTATGCCTTAAATGCCGGCTTCCTGGAAAAATCATAGCGTATTATGCCAAAATCGTCAACTCCGTTATTCCAATGCCCTTTTGTATCGCGGAAAAACGCCCAGAATATTTTTTCCACGTGTTTATCCTTCAATAATTCTGAATATATTAATCTCAGCCACCCTGCCTGTTCCTCTTCGCTTGGGTTCTCCCCCATCCACCAGTTTTTTACCGAAAGGCCCTTTCTTACGCCGGGACAGCCTATTTCAGTAAGCCAGATTTTTTTCGCAGCATCGCCGTTTCTTGACATTACCTTATAAACCAAAGCAGGATACGCCTGTACTGCGTTCATCGCGCCTGGATTCAATGGCGTTTCAAAAAAATGGATATTAAGGATGTCGAAATAATCCTTGCATCCGTTGTCATAAAGATGGTTAACGCTTGCCAATCCATTGGCTAAGCCGCCGTTTAGAATCTTGCATCCGGGGTCAGCCTTTTTAGCCGCAATATACACTTCTTTTAAAAGAAGGCAGTAACTTTTAAGCCCGTCCTGCTTTGCCCAGTAGGTATAGGAATCCGGTTCGTTCCATATTTCCCAATATTTTACCCTGCCTTTGTAACGGCTGATTACCTTGGTTGCAAAATCAACGAATAGCTTATTATCTTTAGGTGGATAATTCCACATCCTTTCTGACGATGCCCAACCGGCAGTATAATCCAAAATCCCCAGAATATTTATGTCGTTTTTAGCTAATAAACCGACAATCGTATCATATTTGGTAAAATCGAATTTCCCCTCTTTTGGCTCGATATCCTCCCAGAGAAAATCCATCCTCACCCAGCCTGCGCCTGATTCTTTCATCAATTGCACGGCTTTTATTAAATCCTTTTTTGCAGAGTACCTGTAATTATTCCAGGAGTGCTGCCACTGCAAAAATTCCAATACTCCGAAAGGGTTATCCATATTTACGTCCCTGTTTTGAATCAAGCTACGCTGAACTATCCCGCAACAAACCACAAAAGCAATAGACACAACGATAACAACAAAAGCTATTTTATTTATGCGGCTGATCTTCAATATTGATATAATCATCGAAGCTTGCTCTTTCACCCAATTCTTGTTTGACCATGCGTATTCTATCCGGAATATACGGATGCGTCTTAAAATAGGATAACGGTCTTAGCCGCTGTTTCCTTCCCACATCCTGCAACTTAAAAAGAAAGCTAATCATCCCATGCGGGTCATAACCTGCAAGTTTTGAATATTTGGTGCCCAATTTATCTGCAAGAAATTCGTCTTCCCTGCTATAACCCAGCATCAACTGAGTAACTGCGATATCCGCAGCTGCCCCCACGCTTGCTGAGTTGGATGTGGCGGCTGTCAGTATCCTTAATACAGAATACAGTTGCGCGCCCTGGAGCCTCTTGATACTATGGCGGGCCACAATGTGGCCGATTTCATGGCCTAAAACTCCGGCTAGCTCACTGTCATTAGCGACTTTTTCAATTAAGCCATTATTAACATAAACATACCCGCCGGGCAGCGAAAAGGCATTAACCTCTTTTTCATTGAGCACGTAAAAATGATAGTCTATGTCTTTTCTGTCACAGACTGCAACCAGTTTCTTGCCGACATCTTCCACGCGCTTCTGGACCAAAGGGTCATCTACGAATTTATATTGTTTCTCTACCTGTTTGGATAAAGCAGCTCCCATTGCCACTTCCTTGTCGGTAGAGTAATAATAGCTTTCTTCTTCGCCGGTGGCAATGTTGTATTCCGTAGAACAGCCGTATAATAAAAAGAGCGCCGAGAATAATAAGGGGAGCAATAAAATGCTTTGTATCTTGATGTCTAACTTTTTAAGCATCCTGTACAACTTTCTCATTGGCAGGCCCACCACGTTATAGAAACAACCCTCGATACGTTTTATGAAAAATGCACCTCTACCCTGTATATCAAAACTGCCTGCCTTATCAAGCGGTGAAACTTTCGCAAAATACGCAGATATCTCATCATCGCTTAATTTATCCATGTAAACTTTTGTCTTTTCATAATCGATAAGTTGCCTGCGTTTATTCTTGTCGATTATTGCTATGCCGGTATAAAGCCATTGCGCATCTTTCGATAACCTTTTTAGCATCGCCCTTGCGTGTTTTAAGTTCCGGGGCTTACCGAAAATCTTTCCATCCTGGACAACAATCGTGTCAGCTCCGATAATGATACCATCCTTTACTCTTTGAGCCGCTTCTTTAGCTTTGGCAAGGGCATTTCTTTTTACGATACCGGGATACGACAATCTTACAGGGTTTATCTTTTCTTCTGCCCTGCCGGACAATACCTTGAATTTCAATCCAAAAACTTCAAGTAGTTTCTTTCTGGCTTTAGAATCAGAGGCTAAATATATTTTTTTCATAAGTCGTCAGCTATCAGTCGTCAGCCGTCAGCTGAAGACTGACGACTGATAGCTAAGAAAAAGCTGCACTTTCTCCTGCAAGATAACCAGTAGAAAATGCCGCCTGCAAATTAAATCCTCCGGTATCAGCGTCAATATCAATCATCTCTCCGCAAAAATATAAACCTTTGATTAAACGCGATTCCATGGTCCGGGGGTTAATTTCTTTTAAAATTATTCCTCCCCGCGTTACCATTGCGTTTTCTATGGGCTCGGGCCTTACAATATCCAGCCGCATTGTTTTCAATAGATTAACTAAATTTTCGCGCTCTACCCTAGTGACCTGGCTGCTTAATTTTTCGGGATTAATTCCGGCTATCCCGATAAACACATCTATGAGCCGCTGCGGCAACAAAGACTTTAGCGTATTCTTTATTGTTTTTTTGGAATTTAATGAAAATTCACGAAGCAGCCTGGCGTTTAACTGCTCTTTTGATAAAGCCGGCTTTAAATCAATTTCAACGTAAACACAACTAGACTCATGCAGCCAATCGGCAATCTGCCCGCTTAAACTTAACACCAGGGGCCCGGAAATCCCAGAATCAGTAAATAACAATTCTCCTATTTCAGAAATAATTTTTTTCTTGCTATCGCTAAATTGCAGGCGAATATTCTTTAGGCTTAAGCCTTCCAGGGTTTTTGCATATTTTTGCCGCACAATTAGAGGCACTAAACCAGGTCTTAACGCAGTAACCGTATGCCCTAATTTTTTGGCTATCTCTAACCCTTCCCCTGTCGAGCCGGTAAAACCATAAGAAACTCCCCCGGTAGCTAAAATTATTTTATCCGCGGTTAAAAATTTTCCGCCTGAGAGAGACACTCCTCTAACTGCGTGGTCCTGGATAAAAATATCTTTCAGAATGGTTTTATACATAACCTTGACCTTATTATGCCCTAACTGATTCTTGAGCACTTTAAGAATGCTGTTTGACCTGTTGGCCGCGGGAAAAACCCTTAGCTGCCTTTCTACTTTAAGCTTAAGGCCCCTGGTTTCAAAAAAATTCATCAGATCCTGATTAAAAAATTTTTTAAAGGCGTCCCTTAAAAATTCGCCTCTACCGGAAAATCTTCTTAAAAAGTAATCTAATTCGCAGGCATTAGTAAGATTGCAACGGCCCTTACCGCTTAACAGGAGTTTTTTACCCAAGACAGGATTTTTTTCTATGAGAGTAACGTTACTGCGAAGCTGGCTGGCTCTTATCGCCGCCATCATTCCGGAAGGGCCGCCCCCAACAACAACAATCTTCTTTTCATCCACAAAATTACCTTCTAGAGACCAAAATCTTTTATGCTGAATATCGAGTGAAGTTTCAAGCCGGAGTTTGCCAGATTTTCCCTTGCCCCTTCTTCTCTATCCACGATTACCAGGGCGCTGTCCACTTCAATTCCCATTTTATCCATTGCTTCTTTTGCCTCGATTAAAGCCTTGCCGGTCGTTGCCACGTCATCCACCAAAATAACCCGGTCTCCTTTTGTTAAGGCGGGGCCTTCTACCTGACGCTGCGTGCCGTGCTCTTTAGCTTGTTTTCTCACGATAAAAGTCTTTAAAGGTAATTTATTTATGTGGCTTAATGCTGCAACGGCTCCCACAATAGGATCTGCGCCCAGCGTAGGCCCGCCTATAGCATGGATATTTTTCCCTTTTATGAGCTCCAGGATTATGGATGCTACCAAATAAGCGCCTTCGGGTGTCAATGTAATGACTCTACCGTCCAGGTAATAATTGCTAATTTTGCCGGATGATAAAATGAATTTTCCTTTTTTAAGCGCCTGCTTCTCTAAAAGCTTAAATAATTTTTCTTTCAGCTCTCTTAACCCTTGTGTTTCCATAATGGTTTATTTTACTATTTTAAATATCTCCTGTCAACCCGCTTTCTCATGCTCTATGCGCAATAGATACTGGTTTCCTATGATTTTCAATACAGACATTTTGTATTGCTTACTGAGAGCGTGTTCCAGCTCTTCGGTCAATTTTTTGTTAAGAATAAAATATACTCCGGAGTGGCGCTTAAGATAGTCGTATATTTCTTGATCTGAACCAATCATCGTTATTGGATGGGGGCTAAAGAATTGCGGTTTTGGGAACCCTATGCATATTACTTCTTTGTCCGTATAGTACCTTACGCCCCTGACAAATGCCTTTGAGCAGATAATCGGGCCATCCACTGTATAATTTTTTAATAAATATTCGCTTATGGGCTTAGATGAGACGTATTGATCTAAGTCGTTATGCATACAAAGACACGTTACCACAAGTGTCGGAAGCATTAAACCTAAAACAAAAACAGCTTTGGAAAATTTATGCCTAAAAATAAGTGAAGAAAATAATATTGAAAACCCGAATAATAAAAATATCAAGAAATAAAAAGGCAATTTCCAGGATAGGTAAAACGAATACCGCAGGAAAATGCCTATTAAAGCTAGCGGCATAATAAACAGGATAATGGCGCAAGCCAGGGAAATACCAAACAATAAGCGCTTCTTGTTTTGGGACTCTATAGCATTATAAATAAAATCTCCTGTAATCACAGCTAACGCCGGAAAAAGAGGCAAAATATAGCTGACTAGTTTGGAATGGGCAAACTGAAAGACTATAAAAACTATTACTATCCAGGAAATAAGAAACGTATAAAAACTCTCTTTGCGTTGTCTTATATTCTTGAAGGCTGATATCAAAGCCGCAAGAGTAAACAGGCTCCAGGGAAACATTGTCCCTATCACAGAAAGTGGATAGAAATACCATCTATCGTTGGAGGGATGTTCTGCTACCAAAAACCTTCTGACATGGTCATTGTAAAAAAATTCCCTGCTGAAATCAGGACTGTATTTAATCATCATGTAAACAAACCAGGGAAAAGAAATTAAGGCAAAGGCAATAAATCCCCATAAAGAATATTTATTGAACAAAAAAGCACTATCTTTTCTGATAAACAAAAATAAAAGGATAATTAATATAGGTATGAATAACCCCAGCGGCCCCTTTGTCAAAACTGCCAGGGCAGAAAAAATGAAAAACAGAACCAAGCCTTTGCCTTTCTTATTTTTGTCTGAATATCCCCCATAGAATGCCAACAAAGCAAAAAGAATAAATATGGAAAAAATCAAATCTGTAAATAAAGTCCTTGCCATGCCGATATACAACCCGCTAGATAAGATAATTAGAGAAGAAATAAATGCCTTCTTTTCATTCTTAAGCCCTATTAATGAGAGAAAATAAACCGCTATTACGCCAAAACAGGCAAATACAGCCGGGAAAAGCCTCGCCGCGAAACTGGAAATGCCGAATAGCCCGAAAGCCACGCGCAAAAGCCAATATAAAAAAATGGGCTTTTCAAATTGCGGTTGGCCGAATAAATAAGGAGTCAGCCAACTGTTATGCTGGATCATCTCTTTTGCAGTTTGTGCGTAGAAAACCTCATCCGGGCTGGTAAGGCTAAGCAGGCCGTTTCCCAACATCAGAAAAAAATACGACAGGATAAATAGAATTATGATATATTTTAGGTTTTTCTTAACCACCATTTCCTTCTTTCAAAAGTTCGCTTATCGTCAGGAAGCTATAACCCTTCTTCTTCAATTGCTCGGCCAGTGGCTGGATTGCCTTAACCGTCTCGCTTCTATTCCCGCCTTCAGCGCTAAAGATTCCTCCGCTATCATGGAATAGAATTATGTCTCCGGGGCGTATGTTTTTGGTTAAATATTTTATAATGTATTTGTCGTCGAAGGTAACCCAGTCTTTTGAATTCAAAGACCAGAGGATAATCTTATATCCCATTTCCTTTACTTTCCTCTTTTCCCTCTTTGTCAGCCACGCCTTAGGCGGCCTGAAATAACGGGTAGTCTGGCCCGTGGCATTTCTAATCGCAACTTCGGCATCCCTTATCTCTCTTGCCATATCGCCCTTTTTATAATAAAGTAAAACATGATGGTCAAAAGTATGATTCCCTATCTCATGGCCCTCCTTGGCAACACGCCTTGCAACGTCAGGATATTCGGCTGCATGTTCACCCAGCATAAAGAAAGTAGCTTTAATGCCTTCTTTTTTAAGCTCATCCAAGATTTGCGGCGTCCAGACAGGTGAAGGTCCGTCGTCAAATGTTAATGCCACGACTTTACGCAAAGAGGCTACATGGTAAATAGTCCCTTTTCTGGCAATCACCGCCTCATCAAAAAATATGCTAAGCATAGCTATCGCAAAAAGCGCAGCCGTCAGAATCAGAGCGAAAATTATAATCTTACGTTTTAATTTATTTTTCATATTTGATTATTATATCATTAACAAGCAATTTTAAAAACAGATTATTGCGTCAATAGGCTCAATTATTTTGACAAATGCCTATTTCATTGTTATCATATTAACTATGCTACATTGGCTTTTAGGCGCTTTAACAGACATAATTTATCCAAAGGTATGCCTTTCCTGTAAAAAATTGCTAAACCAGGCAGCTACCTGTGAATTTATCTGCGAAAAGTGCCGGGACGATATTGCGATGAATGTGCCTCCTTTTTGCAAATTTTGCGGCAGGCGCCTAAAAAAAGCCAATATCACCAAAAGCATTTGCCCTGACTGCGTAAGGAAAAACCTGCATTTTGATTCGGCTTTTAGCCCCTGCGTTTACACAGGCGTTATCAAAGATTTAATTCATGAGTTTAAATACAAAAACAAAGATTACCTGAGTAGTTTTCTTAGCAAGTTAATGATTAATTTTATCAAAGAATATAACATGCCTATTAATTACATCGACTGTATCATACCTATCCCCTTGCATAAAACGAAGCTGCGCGAACGGGAATTTAATCAGGCGCAGGCCTTAAGCAGCTGTATTGCCAGGGAATTCGGCAAAGAAGTCTTGAGTGGGGTGCTTCTACGTAACCGTCAAACTAAGACACAGACAGAACTTCAAACCCACGAGCGGTTGCTAAACGTCAAAGACTGTTTCCGTGTAGCTAAGCAGGAATTAGTGAGAGAGAAAAACATACTTTTAGTTGACGACGTATTAACCACAGGAGCGACTTCTTCAGAAGCAGCAAAGGCATTAAAAAATGCAGGGGCAAATATCGTGTTTGTCCTGACCTTAGCGAACTAAACCATGAGAATTCTACGCAATTATTTTTTAAAAGAGTTTATCGGCCCGTTATTTCTGGCATTGGGAGTGCTAACCTTTGTGATGATCTTAGGCAACCTCATAAGGATAGCTGACTTGGTAATAAATAAAGGCGTGGATATCTTCAGCGTATCTAAGCTATTTTTATTTATGATACCGTCGCTTGTAAAATACACCCTTCCCATAGCAGCACTCGCTGCCGTGCTTCTATCCCTGGGCCGTCTTTCAAGCGACAATGAAATTATCGCCATAAGGGCAAGCGGCATAAACTTATTCAGCCTGATTGCGCCTCTTCTCATTGTCGGGCTGATATTGAGCCTGGTCTTGGTTATATTTAACGACCGGGTCATACCTTATGCACATTATGCTTCAAGAAAAACACTGGTGGAAGTAGGGATAAAAAATCCTACTGCCGCGCTTGAGCCCGGTGTGTTTATAAATTCTTTTCAGAAATACGTCTTATTCATTTACAGCGTAGACCAGAAAAGAAATAAATTAGGAAACGTGCGCATATATGAACCGCAAGGCGAGGGTAAACCCACCAGAACCATTGTTGCTAAGTCAGGTGAGTTTATCAGCATCCCGGAAAAGAATATTATAAAGCTAAAGCTGATTGACGGGACTTCCGATGAACCGGACCCCAGCAATCCCGTTAATTTTTATAAATTGAATTTCAAAACTTATTTTATGAACCTGAACATGGCGCAGGCCAAGGATAAGGACAGTGTGGAGAAAAAACCCAAAGACATGACTATACAAGAATTAAATAACCAGATTTCCGGCCTGGAAAAAGAAAGCATAGATGCTGCTCCTTTGATTACGGAAATCCATGAAAAAATCGCGCTTGCTTTTTCCTGTTTTATCTTTATTTTGCTGGGAATCCCCATGGCCATCATCACGCGACGAAGGGAGAAATCTATAAATTTCGGCATGGCATTTATAATAGTAGGGATTTATTATATTCTTTTAATGGGCTCTGAGGCGTTAAGCCTGCAGGGTTATTTAATACCGCAGCTTGCCATGTGGCTACCCAACCTGATAATAGGCTCGATAGGCGCTTTCCTTACGTTTAGATTATGCGCATATTAGACCGCTATATACTAAAATCTACCGTAGGCATCTTTTTCGCATGCCTTTTTATGTTTCTCTTCCTCTATGTAATTATTGACGTATTTGCGCATTTAGACGACATACTGAAACAACATACAAATCTTTTGATTTTGGTTGAATATTACCTGTCGTATTTACCTATCATATTCGTACAAGTCGCCCCAGTTGCCTGCTTATTGAGCACGCTTTATACATTCGCAAAATTAAACCGCAATAATGAAATTATCGCCATGCGCGCGTCAGGCTTAAGCCTGTTTCAGATAACAAAAACAGTCCTTATCTTCGGCTTCATCATCAGCCTGTTTGTATTCTGGGTCAATGACCGGTTCGTTCCCCGCTCCCTAGGTTTTACGGAGAAGATTAAATCCCGCATGGAAAGTGACAAACAAAATAATCAGGAAAAGAAACTGGAGGCAATTAATTACCTTTCTATGTACGGTTCGAGTAATCGGTTATTCTTCATAAATAAATTTATCCCCTCCACAAATACAATGGAAGGCATAACCATTTTAGAGCATGACGAACATCAGAATTTAACCAAAAAAATAGTGGCTAACAAGGGCGTGTTTAAGGAGGGGTTGTGGACTTTTTATCAAAGCATCACTTACAATTTTGACCGTAACGGACAAATCCTGGAGGAACCCCAATACCTTGAAGAAGAAATAACGGATATTCCCGAAAAGCCCAGTGATTTTTTAACTCAGAGGCAGCGCCCGGATTTAATGACAATTTCACAGATGGATGATTACATATGGAAACTATCCAGGAGCGGGGCGAGCACTGTAATAAGGAACCTCAAGGTTGACCTGTATCAGAGATTTACCTCTCCCTTGACCAGCTTGATTATCATAATTTTAGGGATTCCGTTTGCGCTGATGATCAGGAAACGCGCTACGGGGCTTTCTTCCATAGGCTTATCAATTATCATGGGATTTTTTTATTATGTATTAAATGCCATAAGCATCGCCTTGGGCAAAGCAGGAATTCTCATTCCTGTGCTCTCCGTTTCTTTAAGCCATATTATAGGTTTTGCAGTCGGTATTTACCTGATAACCACCCTGCCTTAAAGATAGACTCTGGGGATGCGGCTACCCAGGCCGCAGACAATTTCATAAGGAATGGTATTTGAAAGGCTGGCGAGTTCTTCTGCAGAAATCTTATTTTTCCCCTGGCTGCCGATTAATACTGCCTCATCTCCTACTTTTATGGAGGCATTTCCTACGTCTAACATCATCTGATCCATGCATATCCTGCCGCAGATTCTAAAATGTCTTCCTCTTATCAATACCGGTCCCAGATTCGACAAATTACGCGGATAACCGTCGCCGTAGCCGATAGGAAGAGTTATTATTGAGGTGTCTTTCTTGGTAATATAGTCGTGGCCATAGCTTATCCCTTGTCCCGGGGAGACTTTCTTAATATAAATAACCTGGGTCTTTAAGCTCAATACCGGTTTTAATTGTATTTTCAAATTTTCTTTGGGGTAGAGCCCGTATATTACCAGGCCCGGGCGGACCATATTAAAATGGCTGTCTTTATAATCTAGCACGCCAATGCTATTTGCCGCATGCACCAACGGTATTTGTATACCGGATTTATTTAATTTCTCAACCAGGCGGTTAAACAGGGTTATCTGATACTGTGTAAACTTCCTGTTCATGTCCGCAAAGGCAAAATGGGTAAAAATCCCCTCTATATTTATGAATTTTAGTTTATGAATATACTTTACGAGCTGCTCTGCGTCCTGATGCAATACTCCGATCCTGCCCATGCCTGTATCAACTTTGACATGCACGCCTATGGGAATCCCCAGCTGTTTTGCTTTGCTACTTAAGGCAAGGGCAAATTCCTTATCGCAAACAGTAGATGTAAGCCCGTATTTAAAAAGCGGGTAGATGTCCTTTTTTAGAATCAACCCCAGTATTAATATAGGCAATTTAATATTTGCCTCCCTTAATTTTATCCCTTCATCAATAGAAGCGACTCCCAGGGCATCAACCTTGCAGGAAACTAATTTTTTTGAAACCGGGATTAAACCGTGGCCATAGGCATCCGCTTTTACGGTAACCATTATCCGAGTCTTTGGGCGAAGGAGCCTTTTAACCTGGTAGAAATTGAATTTCAGATTATCCAAATTTACTTCCGCCCATGTGGGCCTATATCCTATGTCTTTATTCATACTCATATTAACTCAAATCTCAAAGCGCAAAATGCAAAACTTAAACGCAAAACTTAAAACGTTTTAAGTTTTACGTTGCACTTTTGACTTTTGACTTTTGCGTTTTGACTTTAATCTGGCATTCCTTCGGATAAAGGTAAATCGGCTTTACGTCAAAGGAATTGTTTATTTTTTTATCCTTTATGCGCTCAAGCGCCAACTTTATGATGTTACGCGGCCTGGGATACCAATAGTCTTTATCTAAAAATGTTAGCCCAAATGTATTCTTCAGGATTTTGTCTTTATATAACTCTGCAGCATCGCCTAAAATCAGGGAATCTTTTTTAGCGATTGCAGCCAGGCCCTGCGGACTTAACAGCATGGGAGGCTTGATTCTAGACAGCTTATTGTGGTTATTCTTGAATACAGCCGCATAAATTAGGTTTCTTTTTGCATCTATTGCAGGTATTATCTGTTTATCCGTATCCGAAACATTTAAAGCCAATATATCCAGCGTGGATATTCCTATTATAGGCTTGCTTAAAGCCCAACCCATACCTTTTATAAAAGAAATTCCCGTGCGCATACCGGTAAATGAACCTGGACCAAGGCCGCAGGCCAAATAATCTAAATCTAAAGCTTTCCAACCTAAATAATCAAGAATCCTCTTAAGCGCAACACCTATAAATGAAGACAGGTTCCTGCCCGCCTCTAAATTATACTCGTATATCGAGCGGCCGTCGGATAATCCCACACACAAGAATTTTGTAGTCGTATCAATGCCTAGTATCTTCATCTATTCTTTTTATCAATTCCTTGAAACGTCTTCCCCTTGCACTGAATTTAAGCATCCGGCAAGAATTATCCAGGAGTTTCAGATCTATTTTGAGGTATTCCTTTGGCTCAAGGCAGCCAAGTCTATCTGCCCATTCAATCACGCTGATTCCATCGGCATAAAGATACTCTTCATAACCTAAGTCAAGTATATCCTTCACAGACTCCAGCCTATAAAGGTCAAAATGGTATAACGGTAACCTCCCTTGTAAGTGCTGACGGATTAGCACGAATGAGGGACTAATGACTTGCCGTTTTTCAATACCTAACCCACACGCTATCCCCTTGGTTAAAACGGTCTTGCCGACCCCTAGTTTTCCGAATAAACAAATTATATCTGCGGGTTTTGCATTCCTGGCGATTAATTTGCCGATCTTAATGGTATCATTTATTGACTTTGAAATTATTTCCATCAAAAATGTCTAAACCCTTTGGGCTGAATAGTCCTGGCCTTATTATTTTTATCTACTAATCTCAAACCTGATTTTTTGTCTACAATTTTTCCGATTGGCTGAAAACCGGTAAGTTTTTTGTTCAGGAGTTTTTGCGCATAGCCAGGCGATAAAGTAAACAAAAGCTCAAAGTCTTCTCCCATGTGTAATGCTTCGGTTAAATTGCGCGCTTGCCTACTTAAAGGAATCAAGTCTGCATAAATTACAGCTCCGACTCGGCTTTGTTTCAGGATGTGGCTTAAATCCTGCGCCAGGCCATCTGAAATATCTATCATAGAGTTAACCTTAAAATTTTTAACTAAAAACCTTGCTTGTTTAAGGCGCGGAGTAAAAGTAAAGTGCTTACCGCGGATAGAGCCTCCTAATTCTCCCGTAACAAATACAATATCGCCTTTTTTTGCTCCACTTCTTAAGGCCAGGTTATTTTTTTCTACAATGCCCAGCATGCTTACGTCTATCGCAAGTTGCTTGCCACGGCTTACATCTCCGCCCACTATATTTATGTCATATTTATTTGCCGTATCAAGCATGCCTCTAAAAAGCGCGTCTATGAATTCAACTCTGGTCTTAGGCGGCAGGCTTAGGGATATGACGCAGTAACGAGGTGAACCTCCGCAGGCAGCTATATCGCTTATCTGTATGGCTATGGATTTCCTGCCAATCAAATACGGATTATCTTTAAGGGTAAAGTCGACATCCTCAACTATCATGTCGCAGGTTAACAGCTGGTAATTAAATTTATCGAGCTTTAATACTGCGCAGTCGTCTCCCGAGCCCTTTATGACAGAAGAATCAGTCAAAATTAGCTTCTTGAATCTTTCAATTAATCCGAATTCGCCTATTTTGTTTATGCGCATCTTAAATACTAGTTAAATAAAGGGGACGTTTCTATTTTTCTGCTGATTAGGAGGCGTTAAAAATAGAAACGTCCCCTTTTCTTTGCAGTTTTAGCTTTTGGCTTTACTTTTTCCTTTGTATCATCCTTCTAATATTTCTTACATACGGCGGCCTAATCACTCCCTTGTCCGTAATAATCGCCGTAATTAAACTATTCGGCGTCACATCAAATGCCGGATTATACACTTTTATATTTCTGGGCGCAATCTGATGCTTGAAAAACAGTTTTGTAACCTCATCGCTGCTGCGCTCTTCTATGATTATACCTTCTCCGCTCTTTATACCGCAATCAAAAGTGGAGGCGGGTGCTGCAATATAAAAAGGGATATTATGTTTTTTTGCTAAAATAGCCAATCCAAGGGTCCCTATTTTATTTGCCGCATCTGCGTTTGCAGTAATCCTGTCCGCACCGGTAATTACCTTATTAATTTTTCCTTGCGCCATTAAGGTTGCAACCGTATTATCGCAGATAAGAGTCACATCGACCTTGTTTTGCATTAGTTCCCAGGCAGTCAAACGCGCTCCTTGCAGCATTGGCCTAGTTTCGCAGGCGAATACTTTTATTTTCTTGCCCTCTTGTTTTGCTTTATAAATTACCCCTAATGCCGTGCCGTAATCAATAGTAGCCAGTATACCTGCATTACAAGTGGTTAGAATTATATCGTTATTTTTAATTAATTTTGCTCCGAAAGCACCTATGCTTCGGCAAGCCCACATGTCTTCTTTGATTACTTTGATAGCTTCTTTTAAAATTAAATCCTTAATCTTTCGTATGGGTTTATGTTTATTTTTATTCACAATACCGGTAACCCTTTCAATTGCCCAAAAAAGGTTTCTTGCCGTCGGACGGGAACTAGCTATGTAACGGGCTGTTTTTTGCAAGTCTTTGTTAAACTCAACAAAGTTCTTTGCTCGAGAATTCCTTATCCCCAGATAAACACCTAAGGCTGCTGCTGCTCCCAATGCAGGAGCTCCGCGCACATGCATATATTTAATCGCCTGCCAGAGCTTTTTTATGTCGTCTATGTAAATATATTCCAGCCGATGAGGTAATTTTGCCTGGTCAATCAGCTTTATTCTGTTATTAGTCCATTCAATTGTCTTAATCTTCATCATTTACAAGCCTATGAGCCTGGCAAATAAGCTCTTTTTAATTTTTATTGCCGCAGCAGGGCACGATTCCTGGCAGCAAAAACAGGCAATGCATTTTGAATAATCAAAAACTATGCGTTCATTTTTTATCCTTATGGCCTTGGTTGGGCAGGCTTTAATGCACGTTGCACAGCTAACACAATTATCGCGTTCTACGCAGGGGTAATATCTGATAAGCTTTTTAGCTAATTTTATAACCGGATTATTCGGTTTCTTCTGTGATAATATTGAGGGCGTGGGCAGCAAAAATGGTTCGCCCCTGGCTTCTTCCAATCTTTCACCTACTATCCTAATACGCTGCATATCGGCAACTCCCAGGCCTCTTGCCACTGCTTCTCTTGTGGTTGGCACATCCGCGGGATTAATTCCCATAATTAATGCCATTACACTATCCAAAGCCACGCAGTCAGAGCCTGCAAATAACAAATTGAGCTCGCGTAACTTCCCGGCTGTTGCCGGGCCATCGCCTTCCATGGCAATAATACCGTCTATGACTGTAAGCGCTGGTTTAGCTTCCTGGTACACATCAACTAAAATTTTTGCAAATTCATCTGCGTTAAAATAATTCTTATGCAATTCCGTCTTAAACGTGCCTGACACCAATCCAAAAAGATTTTTAATAGCTGCGGTAATAATCGTCAGGCCGTGGGTCTTCAGTTTAGGAACGCTAACCAGACAATCGCAATCATCTATCCAGGTAGTCAAGGGGAACTTTTCTCTCATCCGCCTTTTATCAAATTTTACTAAAGATACTCCTTCCTCGAGGCAAACTTTTTTTATTCCGGAACGCTCATATACTTCATCTACCCTCTCAATCTGGCTGCCCCAGACACTGGGGCTGTCACCAACAAATATATTACAACGGATTCCCTTTAAAACTTTTATCACCGCCCTAACCACCTCGGGATGCGTATCAATGCCAAACTCCGGCTCCTTTGCCATTAAAAGGTTAGGTTTTACTAATACCCGGCTTTCGGGTTTTACGAAATTTGCTATCCCGCCGATTAAATCTATGGCTTTCTTGACGGCACCCTCTACCAAGGCAGGGTCATAACTATTACATTTTACAATTGAAACCTCTCTCATTTTAAATTGAAAAATTTTATCGCATTCCTAGAAGTAATCCTTCCTACCTCTTCAATGTTGATTGCTTTAATTCTGGCAATTTCCCCTGCCAATTCTTTAACATGGACTGGTTCATTCCTTTTACCCCTGAATCCCTCCGGAGATAAATACGGCGCATCTGTTTCCAGTAAAAGCCGGTCTAAGGGAGTAATTTTTACCATATCCCTTAAGTTTTGCGCCTTTTTATAAGTTATATTACAGGTATATGAAATCAGGAAACCTAAATCCAGGCATTTTCTTAAAAAATCCCCGTCTCCTGAAAAACAATGCACAACCGCCCTTAACGGCAAAGCATCTTTTAAAAACTTCAATGTATCTTCTTTGGCTTCGCGCGTATGTATAACGAAAGGTAAATTTAAGTCTTTACCTAATTTTATCAGGGATAAGAATAATTTTCGTTGATTTTCTGATTTAGAATAATTTTTAAAATAATCCAGTCCTATCTCTCCTATCGCCACAACCTTGCTTTCTTTTGCCAGTTCTTTTAAAACTTGTCCATCTTTATCGCTTGAATTATCTGCTTCATGGGGATGAATTCCCACTGCCGCATAAACATAATCGTATTTTTTGGATAATTCCACAGACCTCCTGGAGCCTTCGATACTGGATCCGATATTAATGAGATAATCTATTCCCCGGGCCTTGGAATTTTGGATTACTGCATCTCTATCTGTATTAAATTCCGGAAAATCCAGATGACAATGAGTATCGATAAACATGGCTGGCTATTCTTTTTCTATCTCAATGCGCGGGAATAAGGGCTTGCCTTTACTAATTTTATCATTTCCTAATTGCTCTTTGATTGATGCTGAAGTCTGTGGCATAAATGCTGCGAGCTCATCTGAAACTTTTCTTATTACATCTACTAATAACCGTATAAAGGCCTCAAGTTTTTCTTTTTTATTTTCCTTCGCCAGATTCCAAGGCTTAGTTTCCTCAACGTATTTATTCGCCATATTTATTAATTCCCAAATCTTTTCAATAGCCAGGCTAAAATCGCAACTCCAGCTTAATGGAGTATAAATTGCCTGGTGTAAATCCATTATCGCTTTCTTTATTTTTTCTGCGCTGTCATCAAATTTAGTCTTATATATATCCGTAGACGGGATGTTGCCTGCATAATACTTTTCAATCATTGTAAGTGTTCGATAAACCAGGTTACCCAAATCATTTGCCAGGTCGCTGTTGAACCTTTTGATTATTGCGTCTTCAGAAAAATTACCGTCCAGGCCAAAAGGAACATCCCGCAGCAGGAAATATCTGTAAACATCGATGCCAAATTTGTTTGCCATCTCTAGCGGTGAAACTACATTGCCTTTCGATTTGGACATCTTGTCCTGATTAATCAACCACCAGCCATGCGCAAAGATTGTCTTTGGCGGCTCTATATCAAGAGCGTATAACATTATCGGCCAATATACCGCATGCTGCCTTAAAATATCTTTACCGATCAAATGCAAATCCGCAGGCCACCATTTTGAAACATATTTATCATTCTTGTCAAACTCTCCTACGGCACTTATATAATTTATCAGTGCATCAAACCAGACATAAGTCACATGGTCAGGGCTAAAAGGCAATGGAATCCCCCAGCTGAGCCGCTCCTTAGGGCGGGAGATACACAAATCCGTCAATTTGTTCATCTCTAAGAATCTTAAAACCTCATTTTGCCTTGAAGAAGGCAGAATAAATTTAACATTTGCAGGATCTTTAATATAGTCAATCAGCCAATCCTGATATTTTGCCAGCTTAAAGAAATAGTTTTTCTCGCTTATCTTCTCTACGGGCCTCTTACAATCAGGGCAGGCGCCTTCAATTAATTGCGATTCCAACCAGAATGTTTCACAAGGCGTGCAATACCATCCCTCGTATTTATCCTGATAAATATCGCCTTTTTTATAAAGTATCTCTAAAACCTTCTGGACAGTATCGGTGTGGCGCTTTTGCGTAGTGCGGATAAAATCATTGTATGAAATATTCAGGGTTTCCCACAGGTGGTTAAATTGCGAAACCATCTTATCGGCGAATTCCTGGGGATTTAATTTTAGCTCTTCCGCAGCTCTTTGTATCTTTTGTCCATGTTCATCGGTCCCGGTAAGAAACCAAACATTTTCTTTGCCGCAAACTCGGCGCATGTACCTTGCCAGAGTATCAGCTGCGATATTTGTATAAGAATGGCCTATGTGTGGCGAGGCATTCACGTAATACAAAGGAGTGGTTATATAGAATTTATTTGCCATGTTCCTTTTCTTTATAACTTATTTCAATCTGGCCGCCGTCTTCAAGTTCAACTATGGCAGTGCGTTTAAATACATTAATACTTATAACCTTGGCCTTTCCCTGTGGAGTATGAATTCGTTCGCCTTCCCGCGGCATACCTTTGGACAAAAGTTTGTAAGTTTCGTATTCAAAAGAAAGGCAGCACATCAGCCTTCCGCAAAGGCCTGAAATCTTGGGGGGGTTAAGGGGCAGGCCTTCTTCTTTTGCCATTTTTATGGTCACCGGCTCAAAATCCTTTAAGAATCTTGCGCAGCAAAGTTCCCTTCCGCAAGGGCCAAAACCGCCGAAAATCCTCGCTTCATCCCGTACGCCTATCTGCCTGAGTTCTATACGAGCCTTAAAAATCTTGGCGAGGTCCTTTACCAGGCTACGGAAGTCAATCCTTCCGTTTGCCGTAAAATAAAATATTATTTTCGTGCGCTCGAAAGAATACTCCGCCTGCACAAGCTTCATATCTAATTTGTGTTCTTCTATTTTTTTAATACAGGTATTAAATGCCTCTTTTGCCTTTGACCTATTCTCCTGTATTTGCTTCAAATCAGCCTCTGTTGCCAAGCGCACAATCTTTTTCATCGGCTCTTTGGGATCGGTTACCACAGTCAATTCTTCGCTAGGCGAAACTACCTGGCCATAATCAAGGCCCCGGTCATGGTCGACGATAACATAATCCCCTTCTTTTAGGACTAAGTTTGCCCCGTTATAAGGAAAGATTTGCCCCGAATCCCTTAACCTTACTAAGATTGACCCTTCCATAATTGTATCCCCAGGTTATGTAAAATCAGCCGGTTATTAATGTTCTGGCTCAAATAATTAATTGAGTCGGATATGTAATCAAATATTTCATTTAAATCAGAATAAGTAAACCTGCTCATCGCCTTTAACAGCTCGTCCTTACGGTCAAAATTTATCAGCTCCGAGTGAGGTGCACCTGCCTTGACCAAATAAATATCCCGAAACCACGTTGCCAGGATGTTTAAACACCCCCTGATTTCATCTTTGCTTTGCATATCGAGGTTCCCCATATGGGGCTTTGATGACAAAGCGAATTTATCGATACAGATGTTCTTTTCTCTTATTATATCGGAGTCTTTTAATTCTAAGGCGCGGCCAAACCTGCCTTCGGAAAAATAAGCTAAAAAATGCGCCCTGCCATCATCCAATCCATAGTCATTTTTTAAAATCTGTTTTAACTTAGCGCGTTGAAGTGGCAGGAATTTTAAAACTTTGCACCTTGAAATTATGGTCTTGAATAACAACGACGGCTTATCGCTTACCAGGATTATCAAGCTGCTTTTAGTCGGCTCTTCCAATATCTTTAAAAGCGCATTGGAAGCATCAGCAGTCAAGTTATGCGCGTTATCAATGATAAATACCTTTCTCTTTGCTTCATAGGGGCGTAAACTCGCCTCTCTTTGCAAGTCGCGAATGAACTCGATTTTTATCTCGCTATCTTGTTGTTCAATAAAATGCATGTCCGGATGCTGATTATTGTCTATTTTCTTACAAGAGGCGCATTCATCGCATGAATCCAGGCTTTCATTTAAACAATTTAGCGCCTTGGCAAGAGTTTTAGCCACCAGCTTCTTGCCCACACCTCGCGGCCCGCTAAAAAGATACCCTCCTTCAAGCTTTGAGCACTCAAGATAAGCTTTTAATATATTTATGGCCTGCGCTTGTCCCTTTATGGAATCAAATGACATATTTTTCTACTAATCCCTGTATTTTACGTTGAGTCTGATATTTATCGTAAGTCACCTTAACAACTTTTATTCTTTTAGGCTCTTGTTTAGCCAATTTAAGATATCCTCTTCTCACCTTAGAGTGGTAGGCATAGGATCTTTTTTCAATCCTGTCTTTAGAGAATTTACGGTATTCCAGGCCTTCGCGCACAGGCAAGTCCAAAAGCACGGTAAGACTGGGTTTTATCCCTGCCGTAACAAAATTTCCCATGGCTTTTATTGCGCTGATATTTATGCCCAAGCCATAACCTTGATAAGCAATTGTAGAATCAAGGAACCTGTCGCAGATGACTATTTTTCCTTTTAGAATGGCCGGTTTGATGATTTCAGCTACTATTTGCGCACGCGCTGCCATGTAAAGAAGGGTTTCAGCTTCAGGCGAAATATGATTCCGGGGAGACAGTAATATTTCTCTTATCTTCTCGCTAATCCTGGTTCCTCCGGGCTCGCGCAGATAAAGCACTTTGTAACCTTTACTCTTTAAATATTCGTAAAGAAGTTTTGACTGCGTGCTTTTACCGCACCCTTCAGAACCCTCGAATGTAATGAATTTGCCTTTCATTTCAATTTACAAAGTTTAGCGGGTCCTGGCAGGGGGCGCCTCTCGCCAAATTTGGCTCGAGGCATCCCCCTGCCACCCGCTAAATTCAAATCTTTTTTCTAATTTTCGTTCCGTCTTCTGTATCCTCTACAATAAACCCTTTTTCTTCCAGTTCTCTTCTAATTTTATCGGCTGAAGCAAAATCTTTATTTTTGCGGGCCTGATTTCTTTCTTCTACTTTTACTGCTATTTGGTCTTCAATTATGATTTCGTCTTTCAAGACTATACTTAGCACTAAGGATATCCCCAAAATATCTAATAATTCTATTATAGTTGATTTGGCACTATAAATAAAATCTAAATCATCTATATTTTTATTAGTTAAGTTTACCAAATCATATACCGCGGCTAACCCTTGCGGAGTGTTAAAATCGTCGTCCATTGCCAAAATAAATTTATTTTTTATTTCCTCTATTTCTTTGATTTTCTTAGCTCGCGGGTTGGGGCTGATGTCTGAGAGCTTATTTGCTATCTTGTCCATCAAAATCAAGATTCTTTCTAACGCCTGCTTGGTTTCTTCAATTTTCTCTTCATTATAATCAACGGGATGAGAATAATGCGTAGATAGAAATAACAACTTCAAAAGATCAGCATTCTCATATTTATCCAGAAAGTTATTTACCGTAATAAAATTCCCTAACGACTTTGCCATTTTTTGGCCGTTGATAGTAAGCAAGCCGTGATGAATCCAATAGCGGGCGAATTTTTTACCAGCGCCTTCGGATTGGGCGATTTCGTTTTCATGATGAGGAAATATTAAATCTATTCCTCCGCCGTGTATATCAAATTCATCCCCTAAAATATCCGAACTCATTACGGAACATTCAATATGCCAGCCAGGCCTGCCTTTTCCCCAAGGGCTATCCCAGGATGGCTCATTTTCTTTAGCTGCTTTCCAAACAGCAAAATCCAGAGGGTTATGTTTATTTTCTGTCGGTGCAACCCGCGCACCCGAATCCATATTGTCCAATGACTGATTTGATAATTTTCCGTAGTTTTTGGCTTTGGTTATATCAAAATAAACATCTCCTCCGGAAACGTAAGCCGTCTTTCTATCAATCAGGCTTTGGATAAAATTAATCATTTTAGGTATATAGTCGCTGGCTTTAGGCTCAATAATCTTATCCTGGCCTATGTCTATCCCTAAGTTATTTAGCGCTTCATGATAAGATTCCAGATACTTATCCGCCACTTTTCTAAAGGCGATATTTAAATCTTCATTAGGGAAATCTTTTCTTGCCTTATCAATAATTTTATCGTCCACATCAGTGACATTGCGGACAAACTGTACCTTATATCCTCTATAAGTAAGATACCGCCTTATGACGTCAAATATATAAGCGCTGCGTGCATGGCCTATATGAGGTTCATCGTAAACCGTGGGGCCGCAGACATACATTTTGACCTGCGGCTGTTTTAGCGGAATTAATTCTTCTTTTTTTCTGGTCAGGGAATTATATATGTAGATGGGCATATATAGCTAATAAACTCAAAAGTCAAAAGTAAAAAGTCAAAACTGCATCGTAAAACTTAAAACGCCTTATAGATATTTACGAATCCTTCTTTTCTAAATTATCGATCCTCTTCTGCAATTCTTCTATCTCGCGCATTATGGGATCAAGCACATGGATATGATCCAGGCTGATATCGATTTTCTTTCCGTCCTGCTTAGTGACTCTTCCGGGAACACCCACGACAGTAGAATTAGCCGGCACATCTTTGATTACCACTGCATTCGAGCCGATATAAGAATTATCTCCCACGGTAATATTGCCCAGAACTTTTGCGCCAGTGCCGATTACAACGTTATTGCCTATTGTGGGATGGCGCTTGCCTTTTTCTAATCCGGTACCGCCTAAAGTAACGCCTTGATACAATAACACGTCATCCCCGATTACAGAAGTTTCTCCGATTACTACTCCCATGCCGTGGTCGATAAAAAACCTCTTCCCGATTTTTGCGCCGGGATGAATTTCAATTCCTGTCTGGAACCTGGAAACCTGGCTGATAAGGCGCGCTAAAAAGAATAATTTAAGTTGGTATAAATTGTGGGCTACACGATAGGCTACCAAAGCATGCAGGCCCTGGTAAAGCAAAACAATTTCCAGAAAACTTTTGGCTGCCGGGTCTTTAGTCTTCGCTGCTTTTATGTCCCCGTAAAAGAATACAGAAATTAACAGGATCTTTATAATGAACCATACAACTAGAATTAATAATATATTTATGATTAAGGTCATTTACTCTCCTCCCTGAATAATAAAGCTGTGGCGTAACAGGCTATTGCTTCAATCTTACCGATGTCTCCTAAACCTTCAGCTGTTTTAGCTTTTATGCTTATCGAACCTGCTTGGACATTCAAAGCCTGGGCAATTTTTTCCTGCATCAGCTTCTTGAACGGAGAAAGCACAGGCTCTTGCGCAATTACTATCGTATCAATATTAGCTATTTTAAAACCTTTTTCTTTTATTAGGCGGCCTACGGCCTTTAACAGTTCTATGCTTGAGATATCTTGGTATTGCGGATCCTTATCGGAAAAATGCTCTCCTATGTCACAAGATGCTGCTGCTCCCAGCATGGCGTCACAGATTGCATGTAATAGCGCATCTGCATCAGAATGCCCCAACAGGCCTTTTATATAAGGAATCTCAACGCCTCCGAGGAACAATTTCCTTCCCTCGGCTAAACGATGTATATCGTATCCTATTCCGATTCTATATTGCATATGGAAATAAAGGGGACGTTTCTATTTTTTCTGCTGATTGGGAAACGCTAAAAATAGAAACGTCCCCTTTTATTTTACATTTGAATCTTATCATTTGTCATTAATTTTAGAGATTGCTTTTGCGATAACCAAGTCCTCGGGCGTAGTTATTTTTATATTCTTGCATGAACCCGGGACTATGCTGACATTAGCCCCGAATTTTTCTACCAGCATGGCATCATCAGTAACATCGGTATTACCGAATTTAGCAAAGGCTTTTAAGAGCAGCTGTCTTTTAAAAACCTGCGGCGTCTGAATCTCCCAGAGATCATTTCTATTTAGCGTTTCTTTTACTATGAATTTACTTTTTCCTTTTGGCTTTTTCCTTTTAACTTTTTTTATCGTAGCCTTAACCGGCACCCCCACGATAGCTGCGCCAACTTTCTTTGCTTCTTTTATAACTGCACTTATTGTATCCTTTGCTATAAAAGGCCTTGCTGCATCATGAATCAATACCAGATCCGTTTGTTCGTTTAATGCTCCGAGGCCGTTTAATACCGAATCCTGCCGTCTCCTTCCGCCTTCAACAATCTTACGGATTTTAGGCAGGCGGTATTTTTCAATTACATTAAATATACGACGAGAATTCTTCGCATTAACGACCAGGATAATCTCATCAATCAAAGGGTGCCTGTTAAATGCCAACAGGCTGTAAATTAAAATCGGCTGGGAATTTATCTTGGCAAGTACTTTTGGAACCTTTGAACTGAAACGTAAACCCTCTCCTGCTGCCAGAACAATCGCACTAATCTGCATAGCTTCACTTTTCTAATTTAGTAAAAATCATCCTCCCTGCCTGCGTCTGTAAAACAGAAGTAACTACAACTTTAACATCCTGGCCGATAAGACGGCGCGCATCCTCGACCACAACCATCGTGCCGTCTTCTAAATACCCTATCGCCTGATTATGTTCTTTTCCTTCTTTGATTAATTTTATCTGCATTTGTTCGCCGGGGAATACCACGGCTTTGATAGCATTTGCCAGCTCATTGATATTCAAGACCCTGATACCCTGGATACTTGCGATACGGTTAAGATTAAAATCCACGGTCAATACCTTGGCAGCTAATAATTTCCCCAATTTTACGAGCTTAGAATCCACTTCGGGAATTTCAGGGAAATCCTCTTCAGATATTGATACATCCAGCCCCGATTCTTTCTGTATGGTATGCAGCATTTCTAAGCCGCGCCTGCCTCTTTGACGTTTTATGGGATCGGTAGAATCCGCTATCTGTTGTAATTCTTTCAATACAAACCTGGGAATTACGATTTTACCGCTTAAGAATTTTGTCTTAAGGATATCTACTATTCTTCCGTCGATGATAACGCTTGTATCCAGAAGCGCGATATCTTCTCCCTGATCTTGCCTGCGCAGCCTCACGTAAGGAATAATGACGTTAAATTCGTCTTTTCCGCGTAAGCCGATAATCATTCCTAAATAACAAAAAACAAGAGTAAGGGTAACTTTCAAGATAGACAATGTCTCCGGTGCTATGGGAGCCAGGCTGAATGAATCGGTGACCAGCTTAGACATAATTAAGCCTAATATAAGTCCGAATACCGTGCTTGAAAGACCCGTTACAGAAACCTTACGCATACCTACTTCCAGCATGATAATTATTAAACACACTGCCAGCCCAATAACAGCTCCCAAGATTCCTGAGCCCCTAGGTTCAAGCGTTTGAAAACCGATAATCATGCTAAACACCGCAAACAAGATGCGCACAGACAATATGTTCATATAATTACCTCCTTACTAATAATACGTCCAGTGCCTCTTTTAAAGTCTGAACAGGGATTAATTCAATTGATCCTTTTTTTAAATTCAGGTTACGGAAATTGTTTTTCGGTAATATGCATTGTTTAAATCCTAACTTTTCTGCCTCATTTATACGTAGCGTTGCCTGGGAAATACTCCTGATTTCTCCGGCTAAACCGATTTCACCTAAAACCACAGCCTCTGGCAAAATCATCTGCTCCCTAAAAGCAGATGCCACGGCAACGGCAACGGCTAAATCCGCAGTGGGATCTTCTACCTTTATTCCTCCGGCAACATTAACAAAAATATCCTCTGCCTCAAGATGTAATCCTATTCTTTTCTCTAAGACCGCAATTAACAAGGCTAGCCTGTTAGAATCAAACCCCTGCGCGCGCCTTCTGGCATATCCAAAGCTGGATTTACTTACCAACGCCTGTATTTCTACAAGTAAAGGCCTTGAGCCTTCTAATATTGACACAACCACCGAACCGGAAACTTCCTTAGGCCTTTCTGAGAGAAAAATTTGCGAAGGATTTTTAACTTCCATAAGGCCAGCTGAACTCATTTCAAATACGCCAATCTCATTCGTTGAACCAAACCTGTTTTTTACTGCGCGTAAAATTCTGTATATCGAGAACCTGTCTCCCTCAAAATAAAGCACAGTATCAACTATGTGCTCTAATACCCTGGGCCCCGCAAGAGTGCCTTCTTTAGTTACGTGGCCTATAATAAAAATAGATATCCCGCAAGTCTTGGCCAATTGCGTAAGAATCCCGGCGCATTCCCTTACCTGGCTAACGCTGCCGGGAGAAGAACTTATAGTCGGCTCGAATATCACCTGGATGGAATCAATAATAACGACTTGCGGGTTGATTTTTTTTATATATTCCACGATTAAAGATAAATCCGTCTGATTCACTATGTATAGTTTTCCTGAATCAGGCGAACCCAGCCGCTTTGCCCTTAACTTTGTCTGTGCAACCGACTCTTCTCCGCTTACATAGAGCACCGTAGTTCCTTGTTGAGTCAGTCGGTCAGAAACCTGTAAAGATACCGTAGACTTACCTACCCCGGGGTCTCCGCCAATCAATACCACTGAACCCGGAACTATTCCCCCGCCTAATACCCGGTCAAGTTCAGCTATATCTGTCTTAAGCCTGATTTGGTCTTTAATGTCTACGTCTTTAAGCAAAACCGGTTCCTGCCTATATAATGCAGCCCTCTCCCTCGGTTTTGCTACAGGAGCAGAGTAGTCTTCCTCAACAAAAGAATTCCAACTGTTACAGTCAGGACACCTGCCCAGCCATTTGGGCGATTGGTATCCGCAATTCTGACAGCTGAATATTGTTCTTGTTCTCATATCAGATTCTGTGTAACGTTTAATGTGTAATGTGTAACGTGGGTGAAGAAAAGGGGACGTTTCTATCTTTCTTCTAATTAGGAAACGTTAAAAATAGAAACGTCCCCTTTTCTTTACTTTATTTTGCGTTACACTGGCATTGCACATTACACTTTACACATTACACAATTTTATTTAGTTTTCCAGAATAACTTCCAGGGATGCTTTCGAACGTCTGTTACCAGGGCGTCCAGCTCATTATAAATTTTATCGTCGTAAAGGAGTTTTCCTATGGTGCCTTCCTTGTTTTTTACCCTGAGGATACTGTCATTTACATTGTTGATTATATCCTCAACCGACTTTACTAATTCATTCATCGGTATAGGATCTACGCCTGTTAATTCCTGGTTAGGCAAAAGGCACTTGCTGTAATCTTTGCCCGGCATAATTTCAATATATTTTTCCCCTAATAGCCCTAATGTATTAACCCATACCGTAGAATCAAGCGGGATTTTCACATTATTCTTAATCCAACAGGCAATCTTGATTTTGGTTTTTTGTTCCTGGGGGCTAAAAACTAGATCAATATCTTTCACCTCTCCTATGTCCACCCCCGCAAACCTTACCGGAGCGCCGTATTTTACCCCGTTTACAAAATTAAACACCAAATTAATCTGATGGCGCGAAGTCCAGGTCTTAAAATTACCTATTGAAAGAATAGCCGACGCCAGGATGACCAGGCCCACAAGAACAAATATGCCAACTTTCATTTCCATTTTAGTTTTTCCGAATATCATTTTCTTGCCTCCGTATTTTTACTTTTTACTTTTGGCTTTTTACTTTTAACTTTTTGCTTTTTACTTTTAACTTTACCTGAACCTCTCCAGCGTCTCTGTAATCGGCCCCTTGGCCAAACCGTTTATGAACTGATAAACCACAGGATGTTTAGTATTTTGAATTTCCTCAGGGGTACCTTCCGAAATAATTTTGCCCTGATACATCATGGCTATTTTGTCCGCTATTTTATACGCACTCCTCATGTCATGCGTCACTACTACTGAGGTAACTTTTAATTTATCATGAAGATTTTTTATAAGTTCGTTAATGCTGTCTGCCGTAATCGGGTCAATACCGGTTGTCGGCTCATCATAAAGTATAATCTCTGGCTTCATGCATATTGCACGGGCTAATGCCACGCGCTTTTTCATGCCTCCGCTTAATTCAGAAGGCATTAAATTTCCTATTCCGCATAACCCCACCAGGCACAAAGCTTCTTCTGTCCTCTCCAGCAGTTCCTTTTGAGGAAAATGGTTATGCTCAATAAGGCTAAACCCTACATTTTCAGCCACGGTCATGGAATCAAAAAGCGCCCCACCCTGAAAAACCATGCTGATTTTCATGCGCAATGTATTTAGCTCTTCTTCATTAAGCTTGGCAACGTCTTGCCCCTCAATAATGATTTTACCTTTTTCAGGTTTAAATAAGCCGATTATATGCTTTAAAAGCACCGACTTCCCGCAGCCGGAGCGGCCGATAATAACGCAGGTAGAGCCCGTCTCTATGTTAAGGCTTAAGGAATCCAAAACTTTGTGGTTGCTGAAAGATTTGCTTACGTGTTTTATTTCTATCATTTCGCTACGGGAATATAAAGTAAAATAGTGCCGTAAAGAAACAGTCGGCAGCTAAAATCAAAACAAAGGTTATAACCACTGAGCGCGTGGTTGCCCGCCCTACTCCCTCTGCTCCGCCTTCTACGTTAAATCCTTCGTAACAACTTACAAAAGCAATAATCATACCGAAAAATACTGTTTTAAACAGACCGGTAAATAAATCCTTAAACAAAAGCGCACTGAAAGTAACCTGCCTGTACATACTGGAAGTTATCCCTAATTTTAATACGCAAATAAGATAGCTGCCGAATATCCCTATTGCATTTGCATACACAGTTAATATGGGAAGCATTATGCTTAACGCTACAAACCTTGGCACAACCAGGTATTTTATAGGATTTGTGGCAAGTGTTTCTAAGGCATCGATTTGTTCTGTTACCTGCATTGAGCCTAATTCAGCAGTAATGGACGCCCCTACTCTTCCTGCTACTACCAAGGCAGTAATAACCGGACCCAATTCTCTGACCAAGGAGAGTGCAACCATACTGGCAATATACATCTCAGAACCTATACGCTGCATGAAATAGGCTGTCTGCAGGGCAAAGATAAAACCGATGAATAGTGCTACCAGCGAAACTATGGGGAAGCTGTCGAAGCCCGCCTTCTTTGCCTGCTCTATGATGCGGTCCTTTTGATAGGGCGGTACAAAAGTCAAATAAATTGTCTGAGCAGCTAAAACAGTCAAACCGCCCAGAAAATAATAGAATGCTAAAACCTTTTTGCCTAAATTAATAAAGAATTGGTTAATCATGTCTCAAACACCAGCTCGTTATTTTTACTTGAGACTCTTACTACCGAACCCTCTTTAAACCGCTTGGAAATAATTTCCTGGGCAAGGGGGTCTTCTAAGAATCTTTGTATTGTCCTCTTCAGGGGCCTGGCGCCAAAAATCGGGTCAAAGCCTTTTTCAATGAGAAAATCCTTTGCTTCCTGATTGATTTCCAGGATTATGTTTTGCTCTTTAAGCCTCTCAGCCACAAAACCCATCTCAATATCGATAATTCTAACCAAATCTTCCTTAAGTAAGTGGCGGAAAACTATGATATCGTCTATGCGGTTTAAAAATTCGGGCTTAAACGTACGCTTCACTTCTTCCAAAAGCTTATCTTTCATATCCTGGTAAGTAATTTCTTCTTTTTGGGTTTTAAAACCCAGGGAGCCGGTTTTACGTATTAATTCCGCACCCACGTTAGAAGTCATGATAATAATGGTATTGCGGAAATCCACTTTTCTTCCGAAGCTATCGGTCAGGCGGCCTTCTTCAAATACCTGGAGCAACAAATTAAACACATCAGGATGGGCTTTTTCAATTTCATCCAATAGAATTACAGCGTAAGGCCTGCGTCTTACTCTTTCAGTAAGTTGTCCGCCTTCTTCGTAACCCACGTAACCCGGAGGAGCGCCGATGAGGCGGGAAACATTAAACTTCTCCATGTATTCAGACATATCCAGCTGCAAAAGCGCGTCTTCATCCCCGAACATAAACTCAGCCAAGGCCCTGGCAAGCAGCGTTTTTCCAACGCCTGTTGGCCCTAAGAATACAAATGAACCTATCGGCCTTTTGGGATCTTTGATGCCTGCGCGCGAACGCCTGACTGCATGCGCGATTGCTTCAATTGCCTCATTCTGCCCGACTACACGCCTATGTAATTCATCTTCTATTTTTAATAATTTCTCACTTTCTTTTTCTTCCAGGCGAAATATGGGTATCCCTGTCCACTGTGCAACAATCTTGGCTATGTCTTCTTCCGTTACTTCCGGGCGCATCTTATCTTTTGCCTGCGACCATTCGCGGTTTAACTGCTCCAATTCCTGGCGCGCAATCCTTTCCTGGTCCCTTAAGGAAGCTGCCTTCTCAAAATCCTGGGATTTAATGAATGCCTCTTTTTCTTTTCTTAACGACTCGACCCTTCTCTTCAAGCTTTTTGATGTCAGGCGGGACGATTAAAACATTTAAGCGCGCGCGCGAACCTGCCTCATCAATTAAATCAATTGCCTTATCCGGAAGGAACCTTCCGGAAATATACCTGTCGGATAATTTTGCCGCAGCCTCCAGCGCATCGTCGCGAAAAGTCACCCGATGATGCGCCTCGTATTTATCGCGCAAACCCTTTAATATTTCAATGGTCTGGTCCACTGACGGTGGCTCAACCATAATTGTCTGGAACCTGCGCTCTAATGCCGCGTCTTTTTCGATATATTTCCTATATTCATCCATGGTGGTGGCGCCAATGCACTGCATCTCTCCGCGCGAAAGAGCAGGCTTTAAAATATTAGAGGCATCAATTGCGCCTTCAGCCGCTCCTGCGCCTACCAAGCGTATGCAGCTCATCAATAAAAATGATTACGTCCTGCGAACGCTTTATCTCTTCCATCACCGCTTTAATTCTTTCTTCAAACTGGCCGCGGTATTTTGTGCCGGCGACCATCAAAGCCAGATCTAAAACAATCATACGCTTGCCTCTTAAAATTTCAGGCACATTTCCGGCGATAATCTGCCTGAGCCAGGCCCTCGACAATAGCGGTCTTTCCCACTCCTGCTTCGCCTAATAACACCGGATTATTTTTTGTGCGCCGGCTTAAGTATCTGGATAACTCTTTCAATTTCCTGCGATCTGTCGATTACCGGATCAAGTTTATTTTCTTTGGCTAACATCGTAAGGTCGCGGCCAAAAGCATCCAGTGCCGGAGTCTTAGTCTTAGCCTGCTGGCCCTGATTCATGCCCTGGCAATGCCGAACCTAAAAGTTCCATTACTTCATTTCTTACCGTGTTTAAATCCATTCCCAAATTCAACAATACCTGTGAAGCAATGCCTTCGCCTTCACGGATAAGCCCTAATAACAGATGCTCGGTGCCGATATAATTATGGCCCAGAGACCGCGCCTCTTCGGCAGCAAGTTCCAGCGTCTTTTTTGCCCGCGGAGTAAAAGGGATATCTCCGATAATCTGAGTTGTGGGCCCGGGCTGAACTAATTTTTCTATTTCAAGGCGGATATTTTCCAAAGATACGCCCATCTTTTGCAACACCGCAGCTGCCACGCCTTCGCCTTCACGGATAAGCCCGAGAAGTATATGCTCTGTTCCGATATAATCATGATTAAAACGCCTTGCTTCTTCCTTCGCCAGTATGATTACTTTTCTCGCTCTTTCTGTAAACCTGTTAAACATGATACCTCCCTAAGATAAATTTAATCTGCTTCTGATAATTTCCGCCCTCTTTAAATCCCGTTCTTCTGATGAAAGCTTTTTGTTTTCTATCTTTTGCAGATGTGCTGGCTGCGTAATGATAAATAACTCATTAATCCTGCTACGATTTATATCTTTGACCATGCCAAGGTCGCTTCCCAACCTCACCATGGATAACAACTCAATGGTTTCCTGGCTGGAAATGATGCGCGCGCTTTTTAAAATCCCCAGGCTTCTGTTTATCCTGTCTTCCAGGAGCGGTTTATTTTTAGAAACCAACATCTCCCTTGCCTGATTTTCCTGCTCGATAATCTGCCTGATCAGGCCTCGATATTTTCGATTATTTCGTATTCGCCATGGCCCATGGAAACCTGGTTGGAAATCTGAAAGAAATTGCCTGTTGCCTGTGTGCCTTCTCCGTAAAGTCCGCGAGTGGTAAAACTTAATTTTGCGATTGCAGCTAAGACACGGTCGATAGCGCGCGTCATAACCAATGCCGGCAAATGCAGCATCACCGAACCGCGCATCCCCGTCCCGGCATTAGTAGGACAGGCGGTTAAATAACCCCAATCAGGTAAAAATGCAAAAGGCAGTTCCTTACTTAAGGAATCGTCTATCTTATTAATGATATTCCAGGCTTCAAAAAGATTAAAACCCGACTGCATAACCTGCATGCGCAGATGGTCTTCCTCGTTAATCATAATTGCCACAATCTCATCATCGTCAATGGCAACTGCCCTGTGGTCTGCTTTCTGACTATGCTCCAAAGACATGAGGTGCCTTTCCACCAAAAATTGTTTATCCACGTTATCCACATCCGCCAGCTTAAAAATTGTTGTCTTCTTCAGATAGTCGTCCTTGGATATGGCGCCTTCTATCGCGGCTAAGACATCCTCTCCCTGTTTTTTATTCGCCCAATGGGGAAAGGAAAGTTTCTCCAGATTCCTGGCTAACCTGATGCGGCTGGAAATAACTATATCTGCATTAGGGCCTGTGCCTTTGAGCCACTCGCTGGTATGATTTAAAAGATCGTTAAGCTGCATACTACTCCTTTTAGGTTTACTCTGACTTTTTTTCCAGTTCTTTTATCTGGTCGCGGATTCTTGCTGCCTCTTCAAAAGCTTCCATCTCGATTGCTTTCTGAAGGCGGGTACGCAATTCCTGTAAATCCCCTTTCTTTCTAGGGGCCTTAGCAGACCTAAGCGGAGATTTTCCCGTATGCTGGTTTGAACCGTGAATTCTCTTTAAAAGCGGACCCAGGTATTTTTTAAAGGAAATATAACATTCTCCGCATCCGAGCCTGCCTATCTTTTTAAAATCTGCGTAAGTCAAACCGCAGTTTGCGCATTTAACTGCTACAGTCTCTGATTCTTTGCTGGCCGGCTTTTCGAATTCCGCTAACCCAGCCAAAAGATCGCTTAAGCCAAATTGCTGCTCCATCTGTTCGCTTTTTTGGCGGGCACACTCTTCGCACAAATGCAATTCATTCATCTGATTATCAATTATCTCAGTCAAATGAACTGTCGCGGGATTCTTACCACATACGTTACACAGCATAATTAATATTTCACTCCTTCTTTTTTCGTGAGCTCCTTAAACTTCTTCATCAGACTAAGAGTGAGTTTCCCCGGCTTTCCATTACCGATACTCCTGCCATCCACCGTTACAACCGGCACGATTTCCGCAGCTGTCCCGGTAAGGAAGCATTCATCAGAAATATATACTTCGTGCCTGGTAATCACATGTTCATGCACAGCCACTTTTAATTTGCGCGCGATTTCTAAAACCGCATCGCGGGTTATGCCCCTTAAAGTGCCCATGCATTGAGGCGGGGTATACAGGTGCCCTGCCTTTACAATAAAAAGATTATCCCCGGTACATTCAGCAACATAGCCTAGCGAATCCAGCATAATCGCTTCGTCACAACCGGCATTCACTGCCTCAATCTTGGCTAAAATATTATTCAGGTAGTTAAGCGATTTGATCTGGGGATTCAACGCTTCCGGCAAATTCCTCACCGTTGGCACTGTAACAATCTTTAAACCCTCTTTGTAAAACTTTTCAGGATACAAAACTATTTTATCGGTGATGATTATGACAGTAGCATTGCCTTTGCATTTACGCGGGTCAAGCCCGAGGTCTCCTTCTCCCCGTGTAACCACAAGCCTTATATAAGCATCCTCAAGATTATTCGCCTTCAAGGTAGAGACCACTGCTTTAATCAATTGCTCTTTTGTCAGGGGGATAGCAAGCATTATGCTTTTTGCTGACTCAAATAACCTGTCGATATGCTCGTTTAATTTGAAAACCAGGCGGTTATAAGAACGGATACCTTCAAACACACCATCCCCGTAAAGAAGCCCGTGGTCAAATACGGAAATCTTTGCTTCGCTCTTCTCGTAGAATTTCCCGTTTATATATATTTTCATATTCTAAGCCTCCCCGTTAGTTATAATTATATATAGGATAACTCCTTACTTTTTCCTTTTTGCTTTTTACTTTTAACTTTCTAAGACTCCGTCTATTAAATGATAAACTTTATCAGCAGTTTTTGCCAGCTCTACGTTATGCGTAACTAAGACGACTGTCATTCCATTTTGCGAATTTATTTTTTTAATCAGGGAGATTATTTCATCCCCTGTTTTAGAATCGAGGTTACCAGTAGGCTCATCGCATAAAAGCATTGCCGGGTTATTTATCAGGCCTCTTGCAATAGCGACCCTCTGTTTTTCTCCGCCTGATAATTCGCTGGGAAAATGGGTCATTCTCTCACTCAAGCCTACCTGTTTTAGTAAACCCATTGCTCTTGCTTTAGGTTCTAGGTTCTCGGTTCTGGGTTCTAGGCTTATTAATGCCGGCATAAGCACGTTTTCCAGGACATTAAACTCCGATAGTAAATGATAAAACTGAAATACAAAGCCTATTTGCGTATTCCTTATCTTAGAAATCTCATTATCAGGCAAGGCATAAATATCCTGTTTTTCAAAAAACACATTTCCTTCTGTTGGGCTATCCAGGCCGCCCAAAATATGCAGTAGCGTAGACTTGCCTGCACCCGAAGGCCCGGCAATTACCGCAAATTCGCCTTTTTTTATTTCAAGATCCACGCCTTTTAATACGCGCAGCTCTTTCTTACCGTTGTTATAAACCTTGTGGATGTTTTTAGCTTGCAACATATAAAACTCAAATCTCAAAACGCAAATCTCAAAACCAAAACTTAAAACGCAAAAGTTTTAAAAGTTTTGAGTTTTGCGTTGCAGTTTTGACTTTTGCCTTTTGACTTTTTACTTTTACTCGTACCTAAGTGCATCTACCGGTTTTAATTGACTTGCCTTATTAGCAGGATAAAGCGTTGAAATCAAGACTATTGCCATGGCGGAAAGAACAATCAAAGTTATATCCGGCCAAAGCTGCAGAGAAACCGGTAGCTTATCAATATAATAAATATCCTGAGGCAATTTTATAAACTGGTATTTTTTAAGCAACAGGCATAAAATTATGCCGGTTAAAGCTCCCAGGAAAGTGCCCAATATACCGATAATCAGGCCTTCGTAAGTAAAGATTTTTCTTATACCTGATGAATTCATGCCCGTGGCTTTTAATACGCCTATATCCTTGGTCTTTTCAACTACCATCACGATTAGGGTGCTGATGATATTAAAAGATGCGACCAGTATGATTAAGGTTAGGATAATAAACATGGTAATCTTTTCCAGCTTGAGTGCCGCAAAAAAATTCTGGTTAGCCTCTGTCCAGGTTTTTAAATTGTATTTATAACCCAAAGCGGAGGATAATTCCTCTTTAACTTTATCAGCCAGGTAAAGATTATCCAGTTTTATGGCAATAGCGCTAACCTGGTCAGGTAACCCTAAGATATCCTGTGCCGGCTTTAAATTGCTAAATATAAGATTCAAATCGTACTCATACATTCCCGAAGCAAAAATCCCTGCTACCCTTAACTTATAGAGCTTACCTAAAGGCGAAATAATTGAAAAATATGAACCGGGCCCCAAACCGAAATTCAAAGCCAATTCTTTTCCGACTATCACCCCATCCTGGCCTAAATTATTAATCTCTCCGGAAACAATGTATTGTTTTATTTTGGTTACCTGGGATTCTGTGTCCGGATTAATCCCTTTTAAGCCCACGGCAAAATAACGGTTGGCCTCTTTAATCAAAACCTGTCCTTGTACATAGGGGCTTATACCTTTTACGTGAGGATTAAGCGCGATTTTTTTTAAAATACCTTCTGACTCCCTATCATTTATAGCCTTGAATCCGGATAAGGTTATATTAGAGTAATTGCCTACGATTTTTTCCCGCAGATCCTGGTCAAACCCTGTCATTACTGCGATGACTATTATCAGGGCTGCCACGCCTATTGCTATACCCAAGACTGAAATCACGCTGATTAAAGAAATGAATTTCTCTTTTCTTTTGGTAACCAAGTAACGCCAACTTATAAATAGCTCTGTTTTCATAATAAATGGGGACGTTTCTATTTTTCCATTGCCATGGAGACGTTAAAAATAGAAACGTCCCCATTTATTTTAACATTTGTCATTACACAACCTCAGGCCGTAATAATGGAAATAGAATCACATCTCTTATCGAAGGCTGGTCCGTAAGTAACATCACTAATCTATCTATGCCTATGCCAAGGCCTCCTGCATTAGGCATACCGTGCTCCAATGCCAGGCAATAATCTTCATCAACGTTCTTTTGCTCGTCAGCATCCAGCTCCTTAATCTCCTCTTCGAATCGTTTTCTCTGTTCAATGGGATTATTTAACTCTGAATATGCATTACCTATTTCCATTCCTGCCATATACAATTCAAACCTTTCAGAGATTAATGGATTCTCCTGTCTTGTTTTTGCCAAAGGGCACAGATACGTAAAGTAATCAGTAACCAATGTGGGATTTACGCTCATATCCTCTTCTAATATTTCCTCAATTATCTTATTAATCTGCGAGCGGGTAAGGCGATCCTTATCCTTAGCAAATCCTTTTGCCTTTAGTTTCTTTAACATTGCCGGCACTTCATCCGATGGCTCAATATTGAATTTTTCCTTAACCATAGTGGCAAAAGATTTTTGCTGCCAGGGAGGAGTTAAATCAATAAGCTTTCCCTGATAGGTAATTTGCTCTTTACCCAGGACTTCTTTTGCTACAGAAACAATCAAATCCTGAGAGAGCTTCATCATATCTTCATAATTTGCATAAGCCTGATAAACTTCCAGCATGGTAAATTCCGGGTTATGCCGCGTAGACACCCCTTCATTCCTGAAACTGCGGTTTATTTCATATACCCTGTCTAAACCTCCTACTAAAAGGCGTTTCAAATACAGTTCGGGCGCAATCCTCAAGAATAAATCTATGTCATATTCGTTGTGGTGCGTCTTAAAAGGCCGCCCAGCTGCGCCTCCTGCAATAGAATGCATCATGGGAGTCTCAACTTCCAAGAAACCTCTCTCTTCGAGGAAATTTCTTATTGCCTTAATGATTTTTGAGCGTATAACAAAGACTTTTCTTACTTCCTCATTGGCAATTAAGTCTAAGTAGCGCTGGCGGTAACGTATTTCCACGTCTTTTAAGCCATGCCATTTTTCCGGTAAGGGCCTTAATGCTTTGGCAAGCACTGTGAATTCTTCAACTTTAACCGTCGGTTCGCCTGTATGCGTCTTAAATAATTCGCCTTTAACCGCAATAATATCGGCTATATCCATATCTCTAAGTGTATCAAATTTATCCTGGCCCAGGTAATCTGCCTTGGCATAAAGCTGAATCCTGGCAGTAACATCCCTTAAATCCAGGAATTCCACTTTACCATGCGTGCGCTTGGCAGTAATCCTTCCGCAAAGGCTGACTTTCTGGCCTTCCTGAAAGCTATTTACAACCTCTCCTATAGCCTCACAAGAAGCAGGAATACTGGGGAAAACAGGTATGCCTTTTGCTTTAAGAGACTCTAATTTAGCCCTTCTTTGCTGGATAATTTCATTGAGTTCCATAGATTAATAATTATATAGGAGAATTGAGGTTGTGTCAATTAAATTAGGAAAAAACAGAGGCAGGACAAAGGTTATATGTGTATCTATAGGGGTTTTATTGGTATGTTTTAATCTTCTTTAGGATTTTAATATCTTCTTTATCAATCAATCTGGCAGTGGCCTTCTTTGAGCTTATAAGGTCATCCAGAGAAATGACATTTATCTTAACTCCTTTAAGAGACTTTACCTGCCTTTTTCGCCACGCGTTGTCAAAAACAAGCCCTTTAACCTTGGTTAAAATATCCAATCTTATAACATCTCCAAAAATAGTAATTTCATTTGCAATTATTTTATCAGGCGTGGTTAAGTATGCCGTGCCAAACTTTGCCTCTTTCAATGCGGCCAACAATCTCTTGGCATTCTGGGTAGTTGCCCTGATAACAATATCCAAATCTTTTGTGGCCCTGGGAGAGCCGTAAATCCCACAAGCTATGCCTCCGATAATTAAATATTCTACCTTATTTCTTTTTAATGACCTGAACAGTGCTAAATGCCTTTCTATCATCCTGGTATCCTTTATTTTTCCCGCCTAACCCCATAAGTTCGCTGAAAATCAAATTTTGGGCATATCTTTCTGACAACGGCAAGGAAAGCATATAGCGAATCTTCTCCCCTAATGTTTCGTATCGAAACCCCTGCATTAATCTTTTATTCTTCTTTATCATAATTATTAAAATTATATCGTATAATTGAGGTTATGTCAATGATTGGATTACTTCTACCATTGATACTGAACAAAGCGAGGTATCAATTAAATTAGGCAGAAATTCCGCTTAAAACGAGAGGCAATTTTTGAGGTATTTAGGGTAATATATCTTAAGGAAAATGGTTACAGAAAACAGTTTTAGTTTTTAGGATGCCACATTGACCAACTTTCAACTAATACGGAAGTTTCGGCAGCACAAATATGATTTTGCGTTTCTCCAGCACAAACCTCCTTCAAAAATGGGTTAGAATAGCCAGAACGAGGCCAGGATGTAATACTCAAAATCCAAGCGCAAGCTCCTGTAGCAACAGCTGGGGATTTAGCAATATGCAATGGACAAGGTATCCAAAATGCTGAACCTGAACCTGGACCTGAACATGGAATAATATAAAGAGAGCAGGTGCCATTTAAATTATGAACTACATTCCAATCACCCGTAATGAATTCTGGGGCGGTTGAGGGACAGCTAATAGCATCATAAGGAGCTGGTTGTTCTGTACAACTCGCATAGTCTGGGTTTGGAGGAGACGGCGTCATCGCGCCATTGTAACAGTAAATTGAATAACTACTGGCTGCGCAAGTCGTACAACCAGGAGCATTGCAACCAGGGTATTGAACTCCATTCCCACATACTGAAGCCCAAGGTATATTACTGCGGGAATAAACTGCTACTGTACTTCCCAATCCACTCATTACTCTTCCATCGGGCAATGTGCAATTAGTAAAACACTGCCCACTACCGCTACATACCTGATTGCCTCCGCAGCCTGGGCAGGTTATTGTTCCGCCACAACCATCAGAATAAGGCCCGCCGCAGTTTTTACCAAGGCTTGCGCAGGTCGCAGGAGTACAGCCCCCGCCGCATGCTCCACCGCAGACAGCAGTTTGCCCACCACAACCATCAGAATAAGGCCCGCCGCAGTTTTTACCAAGGCTTACGCAAGTTGCCGGAGTACATCCTCCGCCACATGCAGAAACTGTAATATCTGACGGATGATTATTGAAAAAAGCATTCCATTCTCCCGTAGACAAAATGGGTATAAAATAGGTATTAGGGCCACTATTGACTATACTCCAGCATGAAGGAGATGTATATGGAGCGCTTATCGTCCAATTGCCAGGAGTACATTCCCATCCTTCTCCGTTGTCTACGCTGGTACACTGGGCGTAAACATAGGATACCGGGAAAATAATAATAACGACTAGCATGAATAAATTTAGGGAATAAAAAGGCAGCTTTCTGTTTGACTCCATAGGGTATTTTAGGATATTTTAGAAAAGGCTATTTTGCCTTTTCTAATTCCTCTATTCTTTTCTCTAACTTTTCAATCTGTTTCTGCTGTTGTTTGACTGCCTCAACCAAAGGCGCTATGAGGTTGCCGTATTTAACTGACTTTAGCCCTGTGTTTTTATTTGTGACTACCAATTCGGGAAAAACTTTTTCTACTTCCTGGGCTGTTAGCCCGAGCTCTACCTCATTGTTTTTTCTCCATCTAAAATTAACGCCGTGCAGCTTAGTAACTTTATTAAGCGCATCGGGGATATCCCTGACATCTTTCTTTAAACTTGCGTCTGAATTATAAATAAAAGCATCGGCATACACGTATCCATCAAAATGGCCGTGTCCTTGAACATCCAAGGTATATGCCGGACTTGTTGTCCCAATACCGACATTGCCTGGTTGTGTTATAGTTAATAGTTTGTTTGACCATAATTGACTTGTAATGTAAAAATTACTAGGGCCAAGATCATTTCCAACTCCTACAACAAATGACTGAAGTGGATCATTATTAATTCTGTATACAGTATTAGCACGACCACCAGTAGCAATCAAGTAATGTCCTGCCTGAGGGCCAACAGTACTAAAATCCGAACAATGAGTAAAAGGTGGACAAGTCCCAAGGATAGTTAACGCTTCTGGTTGTATCATCCCAACTGTCCATGTCGGTGGCGTCCCCATTCCCATGCTAATATTGCTATTGGCATAATCTATTGTCATTAGCGGAGTTGTACTATTATTTCCAGCACTTGTACTTGGTCCTCTAAAATAATGTTTACCAGAATCATAGTATATTGTATTTACAATCGAGCTTCCATTACCATCTTTGCCGTTTTGTCCGTATAATACTACATCTGATGTAACAGCGTCTATGGCTGCTATATCATTAAATGTCGCACTGCCAGTATTGGGATTAATGAGCAACCTTCTATCAGTTCCCACCTGCAGTAAACCTAGAGGACTAGCCGTTCCAATACCGACTGGATTTTCTACAACTAGAGACGCAGTACCGGGATCAGTCCCACCAGAACAAGCGCCCGAAGCTGCCCAGCAGACAGTTGAATTATTAACGTAGTTTGGTCCTATTGCTACGCGTACTGACCTTAATTCGTTATAATTTCCGTATGGAGAAGGATAGTAGGTGGTAATGGTGAGGCTTTCGTTTCCCTGGGCAAAGGCATTAAAGCTCAAAGCGCAAAGCGCAAAGAGCAAGACTGCGGAAATAATAATAAAGTTTTTAGTTTTGAGTTGCAGTTTTACGTTTTGCATTTTACGTTTTGAGTTTTTCATCGCTTCTCCTTTGCGATTACGCCTTATACTCCGAAAGCCTCTTTATCCGTTTTAACATATTAGGATGAGTGCTTAATAATTCCATTAATTTATCACCCACGCTTAAACTGATTGTTTTAGTTCTTAACATCTCTAATTCTGAAGCATCAATTGTGCCGCTTTTATCCAAATCCAACTGGCTTAATTCCCTGATATCGTTCATCGCCTGGGAAGGATCATTTACAAAAAAAGCCTTCAGGCCTTCTACTTCCTTTAAAGATTCTTTATTCATGCGTGCCGAGCCATAAACAAGTTTATACAGGCTGGAAGCAAGGCTTGAGGGTTGATTACCTAGCTCAACAGAACCTTTATCCGCAAAATATTCCCTTATGCGGGAAGCATAAAGCACCAAAAGATTAGTGATGAAATAAAATATAAAAGCAACCAGGCCGATTAAGACAGTGCTACCTCCTCTTTCATCGCGCCTACGGCCAAAGAATAAAAACTGCCAGGCCAGGCGGTACATAATCATAGGTATAACTGAAAGAAGCGTTATAGTCAGCACATCGTGATTCTTAAGATGCGTTAATTCATGACCAAGGACCGCTTTTAACTCTTGTTCGTTAAGCAAATTTAAAATTCCTTCAGTTACGCAAACCCTGCCGTCTCTGGTACTCCTTCCGAATGCAAAGGCATTGGGCAAAGGTATTTGGGCAATACAAACTCTTGGCATGGGAATGTTTGCTCTTACTGCCAGGCTTTCTACCATTTGAAAAAGCCTGGGGTATTCAGTTCTCTTTACATATTTAACCCGCATGGTCCATTCTACAATCTTCGGGCCAATCATATACTGGATAAACATCATCGCTAGAGAAATTATGAGGTAAAAATAGAAGTTCGATATGCCAAAATAAGTTCCTATCATTACTACCACTGCATAAACAATGGCAAAAAGCACCGCCACCAGAAGCATCATTCTTAGTTTCAGGAAAAACATTTCACTTAGCCTCCTTCAAACCATTAACGATTAACCATTAACTATTAACTACTTCACTATCTCCGCCTTAATTATAAGCCTTATGACGGGGTTGTCAAGGTTATCTGTATTAACATAGATAAATTTCTTTACTGCTCCGGCATAGCCTTTGGAATTAAATTTAACCTCTATATTAGTGCTTTCTCCTGGCTTAAGGCTATTTTTTTTAACTGCGGATGTAGTGCAACCGCATGTTGTGGTTACGTTTTTTATATTCAAGATCTTTGAGGATTCATTCTTGAATGCAAATGTATGCGCCAAGACCTCTCCTTGTTTTGCCTTGCCGAAATCCCAGGTGTATTTTTTATCTTCCTGTGTTTGGGGTGCCTTCGGCATTGGTGCGCTTGCCATCGGATCTGCATTTACCTTTACGAAACAGGATATTGCAAATAAAAAACTTAAGCCCGCCAAAATAAGACATATTTTTTTCATCGCTATTTCCTCCTTTTCTAGATAATATACACCTGTCAATGCAAAAATTCAAGACTATTATACTATCCCCTATCTTTTAATGAATCTGCTGATTTTCTCGTCAAGCGGTTTTTTGCGGGTCCTGCCGAGGCACGTTCTTCGCGTCATCGCTCGCAATTCCCCAGCGTGGAATTGCTTCGCTCAAGCGGAAGCCTTCGCTCTTGGATACTTGTCTAACGAGGCAAACCATGCCCGCTTCGGCTTCCTTATGTGCCGCTCGTAACATGCCTCGTCACCCGCAAAAAATCCATTTCGATGCTCGAAAATCCGTCAGGTTCATTCTCCGAGCGCCTTGTATATTAGCGGGTGACTTGGCTGCACCTTGCCTTAAAGGATAGGCAAGTGCGTCCTTCTGGACTGATTTCCGAGCAGGGCATGGAGGCAAGGAGCGGGCAAGGTTCCCGCATCCGGCTCCTTAATTAAAAAAAAGGATTTATATACGGCCCGGATGCGGGAGAGCGACGCAGCCGACCTGAGCGAAGTTTTGCCACGCTGGGGCAAAACGAGCGTCCCTGCGAGGAAACAGCCAAGTCAGGCCCCGCGTAAAGTAGGGCGCGAGAGAAACTAATGGACTTATTGCTATGGGTGGTGGTCGAGGTGCTGATGAGGATGGACATGCACCTGGCCTTTGTGCCTGTGGCTATGAATGTGGATAAGGTTGTTATCACGCAGGAATTGCTCGTCTTGAAGGAGCGCCTGAGGGCTGCCGGTCCTGATAATTTTCTTTTCACGCCCCAATACGTAAACTGTATCCGATATTTCTTCTATGATATACAGGTCATGCGTCGCGGTAATTATAGTTCTTCCGTCGAGATTTGCCTGAACGATGATATCCACGACCTGCCTTACTGTAGCCGGATCCAATCCTGCCGTAGGCTCATCAAGAATCAGGACGTCCGGATCTATTACTAAGACTGAGGCGATGGAAACTTTACGCTTCTCCCCTACGCTCAATTGATGCGGAGATCTATCTAGTAAATCTTTGATGTTTAAAATTTCAGCGAGTTTTTCCAGGCGCTTTTTGATTTCTGCTTTCTTGACTCCCAGTTGTAATGGCCCAAAAACAATATCCTCTTCTACAGTAGGGCAAAATAGCTGGACATCGGGATTCTGAAACACAAACCCCACCATGCTTCTAAATTTTCTGGAAAAATCCACATCGTTAAATATCCCTTCCTTTAATTCCCGGCCAAACGCCAAGACGATACCTTTATCAGGAAATATTAGCCCGTCCAACATCTGTAAAAGCGTAGACTTACCTGAACCATTAGCTCCCAATATTGCGATCTTGCTTCCTTTTTCAATGCTTATAGTGACACCGCCCAGTGCCAGAAATTTTCCCAGGTAAGAAAACCACACATCTTTTAACTCAAAAATTAAATTATCCATTTGCAAAATAAACTAATACTGCACAAATTAATACTGACAAACATAAAAATGACCAGTCTTTAAAACCTGCACGAAATTCTTTAAATACAACCGGCTCGCCGCTATAACCCCTTGAAAGCATGGCCTTATAAACCTCTTCATTCAGGTTACTTGATCTTTGCCAGAGGCTGCCAATATTCCAGGCAACTAACCTTTGGCCTTTTTCATACTGCACACCTACGCCTACGCGGCTTTTAATTGCAAGATACGTATTCTCTATAATCTCCACAAAAAGATAAATATACCTGTAACACATACTCAGCGTCATTACGAAAACCTGCGGAATTTTAAAAATCCTCAAAACCGACAACAACTGCGCATGCCTCGTAACTATGCCCAGAAGCACTACAAAAGATACGCTGGTTACAACTCGTGTCACGAATAAAACCGCGCCAAAAAACCCCTGCCTGCTGATAATTAATTTTAAACCCCAAAAATTTAAACTAAATAATGCCTCACCCGGGGTAAACGTATCGAATAGAGCCGGAATAGCGATAAACAGAGAAAATAAAGGTATGAATATCCATGTCCTCTTTAAAAAGAATAGCAAATCAATCCGGGATAAGAGTGCTGATAAAAGGCACAATAAATAAAGGCACAAAAGTAAGGGTATGCTTTTTATGAACAGGACCGCGATCAAAATCGCAGCAAATGCCAGAAGTTTAAACCTGGGGTCGATAGACTGCAGAAAACCTTTCCTTAAGGCGTATTCTTCGCTGAATAAGGAATCCTTCATAAAAGACAAGACGCCGAATATAGATTTTTCAATAAAATTATGCTTCATAACACTATTCGCCTTTTTTAGTTAATGGCCTTACGATTAAGAAAACTATTGATACCGTTATTACTATGCCCAGGAATGCCGAGATTATGTAGCTGATGCTAAGATGTCCCAATCCTTTGTCCGCATGGATTTTTAGGACATAATCAGGGATAGGCGCTTTCCAGAGATTTAAAATTTTTTCTTCTCCCCAAGCGCCTTTGGATTTAAAAAATTTCGGCAGGAATAAGCCCAAAGGAGAAAGAATCGCAAGTAAGAAAATACCAATCCATAATTTAGAGAAAAGTTTCACTTTAAAAGACTAAAATCCTGTTTCTGTAAATATTTAATTACCAAAGCAGTCACAATTGCTTCAATCCAGCCAAAAATTAAAAGATGTTCTCCCGTCATGGCAGGCACAGCTACATTCAAACCGTAAGGAGAATATAAAGGCTGGCCCGATGCGCTATGATAGAGCATTGGCTGTATTCCTAATTCAACGCTTGTCAATAATGCAGCGATATTGATGCCTATATAGCCGGCGATTCCCGCTGCAACAACTCTCCTTGCTGAATTTAAAGGTGACTTAAAAGCAATCGCCCGGTAAACATAATAACCGCTAAACACCAAAGCAAATGCCATGTTAAAACAATTTGCGCCTATCGCGGTAATCCCTCCGTCGCCAAATAACAAAGCCTGTACTACTAAAGCAACGGTCACTGCAATACAAGCTGCCCATGGCCCCAAAAGTATTGCCACAAGCACTCCTCCTACCGCATGGCCCGTTGAACCGCCGGGTATGGGAACATTAAACATCATTATCACAAAACTGAATGCCGCGCCTATCGCAAGCATAGGCACCTGTTTTGCTTTTAATGTTTTCCTGACTATCCTCGAAGAGGCTATCCATACAGGGGCCATCGCTGCGTAAAAAAATCCACAGGTAGACGGCCCCAAATACCCATCAGGAATATGCATATTAAAATTTTTGCATCGTGCTAAATTTGCCAGGGCCTAAAAGCAATAATGCCAGCAAAGCACAGATGACTACAAAATTATATTCATAACCTCCGTTAGTAATGAAGAAACCTTTACTAATATGGACCTTTAATATCGCTACTAACATAAATATAATCAAGGCTACGGATGATAAGCGCGTAAGAATTCCCAAAATCAAAAATAAACCTCCTATCAAAGCTGAATAAGCTGCCACATATGCCCAGAATAACGCAGGGCTAAGTCCTAAACCCGATAGCATCTTGGAAAATCCCTGTACACCCGGACCACCGAGCTTACCGAGTGCCATTTGTATTCCATGCGCGAAAAACATAATTCCCAAACCCAGCCTTAAGATTAAAATCCCCCAGTCCATCATTTTACACCTCCCGTTATCAAATCTCTCAATATCCCCAACTGATTTTTCAGGCAACATGAACGGTAAATACACATGGTAAAGTGGAGTATTGTAGGCAAAATTCCTTTCAATTGCACACCGAATACGTTTCCGCAGGATTTATTATTTGCCATAGGAATTATGAAACCCAAATCACGAGGAATATATTTATGGAGCTTTTCGCCTTTAATGCTATCGATTACGTTTAAAGCAGCACAACTTCCTTGAGCAATAGAGAATTGCACGGCCATACGTAGATTCGAGCATCTATATGAAACAAATGCGGCATCACCGACTGCAAAACAGTTTTCGCTTAACCTCAAATATTCATCGACTTGTAATCTCCCCTGCGGGTTCTTATCAGCTTTTAAATCCTGGATAAAACCAGAAGTTTTTACTCCCGCTGCCCAAATAACCATAGCCCTGTTAAAAACTTTTCCGCCGGTGACATAAGCCCTGGAATCTTCTAATTTCTCCAAAGAACTATTAACCAGAATATCTACATTCAAACTTTTTAAGTTTTGGGTGACATAATTTTTCATCCATTCAGTAAGGGGCCCTAAAATTGCGGGAGCGCGCTCAACAATGATTATTTTGCCGCTTTTTTTGTTTTTGGTTAAGAATAGACTCAAATTAGTAGCTAACTCAATACCTGTGTAACCGCCGCCACCGATTATGTAATTATCAAACTTTCTGTTCTTCAATGCTTCTATGATTTTTTCTGCATCCATTGCTTCGTCCAATTTAAAGGCGAATTCTGCGATGTTTTTATTTCCGTAGAAATTTGTTTCCGAACCGCTGGCGATAATCAAATAATCATAATTAAACCTTCTGGTTCTAGTCAAAACCTCATTCTTGCCTGTATCTATTGAATCTACCTCGTCTTTGACAAATTTAAAACCATTCTTTCTGCCTGTCTCTTCTATCTTGCATGTCAAATGCGTAAGCTTAATCCCTCTACCGATTGCATCCGGCAAGGCAGGTAGAAAATCGAATGTGTCTTTTCTGTCTATAAGAACGACTTCTAGCCCCAGCCCTCGCCTGGAAAGAATCCTAAGCGCTGATAATCCGGCAAAACCTCCTCCTATAATTATAATTTTTTTCATTTCATATTATCAAACTTAGGATTAAAATAATCCCTACAATTGCCTGAAGGGCAATTGTTAACTTGGAAGACCCGACTAAGCGCATTTTATCTTCCGGATGCTTTTCTACGATTTTTAGAGCGCTGTAAGCCAACAATATACATACGTAAGAGGCAAAGGCAAGTTTGTCCAGGTAACCCTTTTTTTGGTTAACTGCTATGGACAAAAACGCAAAACTTACTAATAAATAATATATTATGTATGCATATTTTGTCCCGGTTAAACTTACCCAGGTAAACTTTCCGGATTTAGAGTCTTCGGGGTAATCGGGAATTTCATTCACGAACAAAATAGCTGTGGTTAAAAATCCGAAAGGCAAAGACAGCATAAAACTCTTTAAATCCGGGAAAATCCCCGTCTGGATAAAATATCCTCCCATAACCGGCACCGGGCCAAAAAGTAAAAAGATAATTAATTCCCCCAGCCTGCGATATGAGAACTGCAGAGGCTTTGCAGAATACATCCAACCCAGGATGATTATGGCAATATATAAGGTAACCACTAATATGCTATGCAAGATTAAGGCAAGCATAAACACACAAACAGCAGCAACTGCCGCAAATAGTAATGCCAGATTCAGGTAAAATTCTTGCGTAACTACTTTTTCCTGAATAAGTTTTGAACCTCCAAAAAAATTATAGTATTTCCTATCTTGCCAATCTACCCCGCTCCTGGAATCAGCATAGTCATTAATTAAATTCGCGCTTAAATGTGTTGAGACTACCGCAGCAAACCCCAGCAAAAAACCCAAAAAATTAAAATTGGAATTATGGATTAGTGAGCCAAACAAAAAAGGCAGCACGCTAGCACAGACAAAGGGAAATCTTAGAGCTCTAACAATATTCTTAAACCCAATATATTTTATTGCTTTGGCCATGCCTATATGTTAACATATTCCCATGTTTTTGAAAATAAAAAACAATATAGAAAAAGAGCTGCTGGGCTACCTCAAAGACGCCGACAAATCATACGGCCTAAGAAAGATTTCCCCCCTCTTGTTTAACAACATAAAAGAATTCATATCCAGGAAAGGAAAACGAGTGCGGCCCACCCTTTTTGTAATAGGCTACCTTGGTTTCAAAAACAAACCTGCCGCCGGACTATACAGGACAGCCTTGTCCTTAGAGCTTTTGCATGATTTTATGCTGGTGCATGATGATATCATCGATAAATCTCCAACCCGAAGAGGAAAACCTTCTGTTCATGCAGCGCTGAACAAATACCTTAAAGCTCATAGGCATATTAAATTCAACGGCGAGGACATGGCTATTGTCGTAGGCGATGTAATATACGCCATGGCAATAAATGCATTTTTATCCGTAAAAGAAGATATGCGGCGCAAACAAATGGCTCTGAGTAAACTTACAGAAGCTGCCTTCTATACGGGCAGCGGTGAATTTATTGAATTGATATACGGGATTAAGCCAATCGAGAAAATCACCAAAGAGGACATTTACAAAATATATGATTTAAAAACCGCTACCTATACCTTTGCCGCTCCGCTTGCAATCGGAGCAACCCTGGCCGGAGCTAGAGAAAACGAAATAAATAAACTTTTTAATTACGGAATCTATCTGGGCAGGGCCTTTCAGATAAAAGACGATATTTTGGGCATATTCGGCACGCAGGCAAAAATGGGAAAATCAAATTTAACTGATTTGCAGGAAGCCAAAAAAACAATTCTTATCTGGCATGCTTATCGCAAATCTGACGATTTGAACAGGGCGAAAATAAAAAAAATCTTATCAAAAGCCAGAGTTAATAATTATGATTCGAGAGAAATCCGCAGGATCATTACTTCTGCAGGCTCTTTAAACTACGCCAGGAATGAAATTGACGCACTTATCAAAAAAGCTGAAACCCTTAATAAAACATTCCGCATGCCCCAAAAATACAAAGATTTACTCAACTCTTATTCAAGAAAACTTCTCAGTTAATTGTATAATGAAAATAAATCTGGCTAAATCTGCGGGTTTTTGTTTCGGTGTAAGACGGGCACTTCAAATCGCCCTGGAGACGGCAGCCTCAAATAAAAAAGTCTGCATGCTGGGGGATATTGTACATAATGAAGCAGTGGCAAGACAGATAAAAAATACGGGGATAAAAAAGATTAAGAAAATGTCCGCTGGAATTGGCAAGGTGTTTCTTATTCGTGCCCACGGCACATGCCTTGAGACTGAAAAAAGAGCGCGTAAATTAGGCTACGCCGTTATTGATGCCACCTGCCCAATGGTAAAAGAAATTCACAGGATTGTGCGGGATATGGAACGCAAAGGCTATGAGATTATTATTATCGGAGACAAAGGGCATGATGAAGTGCACGGTGTCATCGGGCAGTTGGATAAAAAAGCTCTGGTAATCGACACTGCCAAACATATCCCGTGGAGAAAAATTAAACAGGCAAAAAAAACTTGCGTAGTTGCTCAGTCTACGCAAAACATAGATAAAGTAATTGAAATCGTAAGAATTTTAAAATCCCGCATTAAAGAATTGAAATTCTTCAACACTATCTGTGTGCCTACCAGGATAAAACAGCAGGAAATAAAAAAAATGCCGCTATCTAATGATGCCATGCTTATCATAGGCTCAAAAATGAGCGCCAATACCAAGCGGCTGTATCAGATATCGAAATCCCTTAATAAAAAGACTTACTGGATCAGCACTAAAAAAGAAATCAGGCCTCACTGGTTTAAGAATGTCCAAAAAATAGGAGTGGCTGCAGGCGCTTCCACTCCTGATTTCATTACGCAGGATATTATAAACTACCTTAAAAATTTAGCTTAATTATCTTCTTTGCAATCAACCTAAGAGCACTTTTAATAAATACATAAGGGCAATACCGATGGTAAAAATCAACATGGTAAGCGCGGATTTTCCCAATTCATTTTCTTTATGTAATTCCGGAATCAAATCGCAAGCAGCGATGTAAATAAAACCTCCTGCTGCCATCGGTAGTAGTATGCTGGAAAAACCGCTGACTCTGTTGGCAAAATAAAAACCAAATAGAGTCCCCAATACCGCAAATAAAGCCGAGACAAAATTAAAAATGAGCGCTTTAAATTTAGAGAACCCGCCATAAACCAAAACCATAAAGTTACCTAATTCATGGGGAATTTCATGGGAAATAATTGCCAGGGTCGCGGCAAATCCAAGTTTTATGTCTACCATAAAAAGCGTCCCCATAATCATCCCATCACTGAAATTATGGACTATGTCTCCCACAATATTCAAATAAGTAAACATGTGCAATTCGCATTCCTTCTCATGGCAATGGCGCCAATACAGGTACTTCTCCATCACAAAAAATAGCATGAAACCTGCAACGACATAAAGAAATAATTGTATAGGGTCTTTTATGCGCTCCATTGACTCAGGCAAAATATGCAAGAATGCGCCCCCAATCAAACCTCCGGCAGCAAACGCCACCAAAAATATGATTATTTTTCTTAGCAATTTGTCTTCGATTATCAGGGCAATAATGCCGATAAGCGAAATCAGGCTCACAATGAAACTGGCGGCAAGCGCAATTAACAAATTCATATCCTCACTCCTTTTCGCTGCTTCTTGTCATACGCCCTGGCCAATAGAAAACATAAATCCGAAAGCCGGTTTAGATAAACCAAAATAAAATCATTCAGCAATGTGCCTTTTTTCTTTAACTTGACTGTCAGCCTTTCTGCCCTGCGGCATACGGTCCTGGCAACATCTAGACTCCCGGAAACGGTATTTCCTCCCGGCAGGCAAAAACAACTTTGTTTTAATGCCTTCTCCTTTTCCAGTTGAGCAATAATTTTTTCCAGGTTCACCACGTAACTTTTGTTTACTTTTTTCCCCAGCCTTGTAAGAAATTCCGGCTTAGTGGCAATCTCAGCGCACATGACAAATAAATCCCGCTGGATATCTTCAATTATTAATCTGTCCTTGCGTTCTTTAATCAGGCTCTTGGATAAACCCAGGAATGAAGACAGCTCATCCAGAGTGCCGCAGGCATCAACCCTTACGCTATCTTTACTTACCCTCTCTCCGCAATATAGCGAGGTCATTCCCCTGTCTCCTGTTTTAGTGACTATGCTCATAATTCTTTATTTTTTAGAATCGGCTGATGACCCACCTGCCGATAAAGTGGCTGGCTATAATTACGATAATTGCAATTCCTATGTGCTCGGATATCACGCGAAACGGCTTAGCCCCTCTATTCTTTGCTATCGTATAACTCATTGCAGTTAACAACGCTAACCCCCATGATATTGAACAAAGCACTGCTAACTTTATGGACAGTGCCGCTACTAAAATAATGAATACCAGACAAACAAATAGACGCGCAAGGAAATTGGTTAACGTAGAAAGCCAGACTTCTTTCTCATTGATGCATTCTGATTCCTGATAAATATGAATTCCCAGCGAATCAGCTATATTATCAGCCAAAGCAATAACCAATATCCCTCCTATAATGCTTAACTTAGGATGCGCCAAAGTATCCAAACCGGTAATAAGCCCAAGGTTTGTTATAACGGCTGATGTGACGCCAAAACTGAATTTAGTTTGATAAAGCCGCTGATTGCTTTTAAGTATTTTTAACATAAGACAATTGTATCTAATTCTAAACCGTGGAAGGAAATCTTTATTTTTTAACTATGATACTAAAGAACAAAGCCCAAACAAATAATCTTCGTTCAATCATACTATCTCCTTTTTAGGTGTATTTTAGTCTAAATAAAAACTTTCTGCAATATCTTTAGGAAATAATACCTGTTCATATTTTTATCATATCACCGTTAATCAAGAAGTCAAGAAAACCCTATCTTTTTGATATATGCTTTTCTCTTGACTGGAAACCGATTTAATGTAAAATATCTTCTACAATTCCCACTCATTTAAGTTTTGCTCTTTATAACTCAATTCCCCCTTAGCTCAGTTGGTAGAGCGAGTGGCTGTGCGAGGCCAAAGGCCGAAAAGCGCAGCTCCCGCGGGAAACCGCGGCTGAAACTGCAGGAGAATTGCTGGAAGCCCATAGAAAAATATGGGTAATCAGCAGCCGAGCCTCGCAGAAAGCGAAGCACCAAACCATCCGATAGGTTTGGGTGCCTAACGCAGAAAACGAGGAAGGTTCAGAGACTATGCACCTGCTGCCTAAAGGGAAACCTATGGTAAAGATATAGTCCACTTCCGAAAGTAATTTCGGGTCAAGTGTAACCACCAGGTCCGAGGTTCGAGTCCTCGAGGGGGAGCCAATTCTTGTGAAAATCCGAACCTGCTTTTTTCTGGGATAGAGAGCGATAATACGTCTCAATTTCGGGAATTTGGTAAAGGGTAAGCTTAATTTTAAACCACTTAGTTCGGATTTTAGTAATAAAAGCCCCACGTTCTTTTGGGGCTTTTTCTTTGGTAGGGTCAAATCCCCATACAGTTATCTCTTTGATCAGCAACTGGAAGAGCTCTTTTTGATCTTCTATGGGGAGAGAATTAATAATCTTGTCAAAGGAAAGCAGTGTTTTCTTAATCATCTCGGCATCAAGTATGTCCTGTTTACAGCGCTCAATATCTAAAAGCAGTTTTTCTTTTTGATTCTCAAGTAAGCCCTTTTCTTTGAGTAATGTTTTGTATTCCTCAGTAATTTCTTTTCCTACCATATCAGCAGATTTCATAATCTTAATTAGCCTATTAACTTCGGCAGTTGTTTTACCAAGTAAATTATCGGTTTTATTCAAATCTTCTTGAAGCGGTTTAATTTTCTTTTTATTGATTTGCGTAGAATTCCTGATAGATGATTCTATTAGCGCTTTGTTTTGCCCTAAGTCTACGAGACATTTCTTAATAATATTTTCAAAATCCCTTGCCGGAAGTGCTCTTACTCTACAGGCTGAATGTTTGCCGTTATCCACAACCTTACCGCAGGCATAATAAAGGTAAGGTATGCCATTTCTATCTTTCTTACCCGCAGGATAAGGAGTCAGCAAAGTGTCGCATTCGCCGCATTTAGCAAGGCCTTTTAAAAGATGGACATGGGTATCTTTGCTGTATTCTTCCTTTTTTGGCTTTATAGGCTTTAAAAGCTTATTAGCCTTTTCCCATGTATTAGCGCTTATTATTCCTTGGTGTTCGCCTTTAAATTCTTCATTGTCAAATTGTATAAAACCTTTATAGATAGGGTTCGCTATGACTTTCTTAATAAAGTCCTCATTGAGGCGATTCTCGCCAATATTTTTCTTATCTCCATTTTTAGTAGTTATTGTCCGGGTTTTTGTCCTGAAGCCCTTTGCATTAAGGAAATTTGCAATTTCGCTGGCTTTTCTGCCTTCAATGAAAAGATTAAAAATCTTTTTTACAGCTTGAGTCTCATGTTTATTAATCAATAATTTTTTTGTTTCTTTGTTGTAATCATAGCCAAAAGGCAACCATCCACCATGCCATTTGCCTAGACGGGCGCGCTGTTTCATTTTATCCTTTGTTTTCTCAGCAGTATTTTCCCTTTCAAATTGAGCAAAGCTAAGCAAAACATTAAGCATTAGCTTTCCCATTGCATTGGAACTATCGAATTGCTGGGTTGCTGAAACAAACGTTACATTATGAGCTTCAAATAGATCCCATAAGCTATAAAAATCTTTAATGCTTCTGACTAAGCGTTCTATCTTATAAACTATAACAACATCAATTTTGCCGGATTTTATATCTGAAATTAGATTTTGGATACCCGGTCTTTCAAGGTCCTTACCTGAGAAACCCGGATCAGTATAGGCGTGGATAAATTTCCAGTCTTTTTCCTTTTGGATCTCAATATAATGTTTACAGATGTCTATCTGTGAATCAATAGAGCTGTATTGTCCTGAGGCCTGTTCGTCAGTTGAGACCCTTGCATATATGAAACATTTGACCACGATATCCCCCTTTTTATGGAGGCATTATAGCATTTATTAAGAGGTAGTCAACTATATTCTACCCGAACTTTTATATAAGGCTGTGTCCTTTCTTTTGGCTTTAGGGTTTTGGGTGATTTTTTGTTGGGTAAGGTATGCGGTAGCCTTCGGCAGGATTGTTGGAAAAACCGCCTGAAGGCTTACCGCAAGCCATTAACTTTAAGCGCTTCCTATAACCTACTGAATAAATCTTGACTACGATAACAGATTGTATATAATGGTATTAAATCATATACGGATAGGGGTGACTATGGGAAATATATTAGTTACTAAAGAAGTGGCTGAAATGCTGCGAGTGAGCGAAGAATATGTTAGGGAACTAATTCGCCGAAGAAAACTAAAAGCCTACAAAGAAGGCAGACGCGGAGGCTTTAGAGTGACGATAAAGGCGGTCGAGGACTACATAAATAAAAAACACAGAGAAATGGAGGTTTGCAAGAGATGAAATATGCATATTTCATAGGTGGGTTGGTGGGATTTGGTTTGAGCTTTATAGTTCATAGGTTTTTTATTCAGTTTATCGTGCTCGCTGTATTTCTCATAATCCTTTATGTTATAGAAAAGAATAGCTGCGATGTAGCAGCATTAAAGAAATCCATTGAAGAGCATAATGAGTTAATAAAGAAAGACATAGAGGAGATGAAGAGAAAATGATGGTGAATCTTCGATCTGATTTTTTTCGAGTTTTAGAAGAGAAAAAGTGCTGGTGGGTTATTAAGTCATTAGAAAGTCAAAATCCTGATGTTAACAGGCAGTTAGAAGAATTTGATAGTGTTGCTTACGATATAGAAACATCTTCTTGCCATAATAAGAGGCTCTTACATACAAAATGTGAACATGTAATTAACCGAATTACACCAGGAAGAATTGATTTTGTAATTTCACGTGAACTACAGCCGATATCGCTTCCTGAACTTTATGAACATCAACCGGGAGTAAGGAATATCTTGGAGAGTGCTTATGCTGAGAATGTGTTTCGTGCTTCCGTTCTTTCTGAGATTAAAGTGTTTGATGAATTAACTAAATTGAATATAAAGGAAATTAAATTTCTGGAAGAAGAGCCTAAGCGTAAAACACCAGATTTCAAGGTACTGCATAATGGTCAAAATATTTTTGTGGAAGTTAAATGTATTAACCCAGAGAAAGAAGAAGAACAAAGGATGATGTTTGGTCTTGTTGAATTTGTCGAGCTTAATTCAGGTTGGTGGGAGAAAGTGAAGAAGAAGCTTTCGGATGCCTTAAAAGATGCTAGGGCTAAATTTGAGGCTGTGAATGCGTATGCTGAAAATTGTAAAAGATGGGTATATGTTTCTATTATTTGGTGGAGTGCCGATGCTAGTTCTCAACATGAAGCCCCCGAAAAGCTAATCACTGCTACGTTAATTCATGAGTTTGAAATGGAGTTTGGAGTCGAACTTAAATTTTTTAAAACATTTTAAGAAAATGATCACTCAGGGATGTAGGATTGTTCTGATGAAAAAATGAATGAAGATCAATTAATTAAATAAGTAATTAGGGCGCTGGGTAGATACAAAATGAATACGAGTAAATAACATAAGGATAAACGCTATGAAACAAAATGCCTTTCTAATTAAAACCCTATTAGTCAGTTCAATAATAATGCTACTCCTTTGTTTCATAACCAGACTCCCTCACGGTTATTACACATTACTTCGCCTCGTTATATTTATTACAAGTGTTATAATAGCCATAGCTGCTTTTAAGTTTAAGAAAAAGGCGTGGAGTATAACAGTGGGGTTGATTGCTTTTTTGTTTAATCCCATAGTCCCTGTTTATCTAAATAAATCAACTTGGAAATTAATTGATTTAGCGGTTGTAGTTCTATTTATTATTTTATTACTTAAGATAAATAAAGACGGCATATGAGCTGGCTAAATAGTTTTAAAAAAGATGAGCTTGAAATATGTAAGCTATCAAATCTTATTTTTAAAGCTTCCGCTTCATTGGTAGAAATAATAAAGCCTGACTTAAAAATGAAATTTGGAAAAGACGATAAAGAATATCATATGAAATATTTTATAGTCTTTAATGAATTTTTGTTCTTTTTTCTTCATATGGCAAATAGATGTACATTTAATCAATTTGGTAATGAAAAAAAGAATAGGTTAGAGGAAGAACTGCTTCCAATTACTGCTGTAACTTCAATTGCAACTTTATGTAAAGGATGGCCGCAGGAGTTAATAAAGAAAATTGAGAATGAATTTTATCAGAATTTTTCTACCGCCGACCAAGAATATAGTGAGGCAAAAGAATGGTTTTTAACATCAGAAGAAAATAAGACTGGTGAAAAATTTCTTGAAAGTCTAATAAATAACACCCCAAGAAAAAAGAGCAATGGTGTTCTTAATCGTTTAATTGATAATATATCAGTCATTCTTTTTGAGAAAGAGATAGTGGATTATGTTTTTTCAATACGCATCATCGAGGGCGTAAATGAATTTTTCAACAAAGATTTTCAGGCCTTGGTTTTAAAATCGGTTAAGGAGTTAAAATAGTTTATGTGGCCATTTGGTGATGAAATAAGCTTACCTCGGTTTAAAAAAGATATTCGGGGAAACTTAATATTTGAGTTAACAGAAGAAGAGGATCTGGCAGTACAAAAACAGTTCGATTCTTTTAAAAGACCGGTAGAGGTATTCGCAGTTAGAAAAGAAGTAGTTGATGAGACAAATCGGGGGATAACAGCGCAAGCGTTATTCCATTACGCTACGCTTCAGATAACATTGTCTGGATTTGATTCAAATAAGAATAATAGCAAAGAATTTATTGATAAAGCCATTGCTTCAATAGCGAAGGCGTACAGTTTTTGTCCCCTGCCTATTTTTATATACGATTTAGCTTGTTTTATAGAAATGAATGGAAGAACAAAAGAGGCAAAAGGCGTGTTTAAAAGTTTTTTGGATTTGCAAAATAATTTCAAACCAAGTCAGATGCAGGAAATATTTCTAAATACACTAGGAAGAGATATTGATGAAGCGATAAAGGATGCAAAAGTAAAGCTGTAAAATTACAAGGAATTAGGCCAAAAATATTGAAAAAGAAGGGGGGCTATGAAGAATATAATCAAGTTTTTAAAAAACTCGTCTTTAAGCATTTTAGGCTTTTCCGTAATCATTTTAATAATGCTTGTAGGGTTAATTGTAATTATTGGACTCGCAAAGATTTCTGAAAAAGTTATGCCATATTTAATGGCGACTTCTGTATGGTGTTTGGTCATCTTTGTTCTTTTAATCCTCCCCTTGTCGTTGATTAAGCCCTTAAGAAGCATCTTGTCCATAATTTCTTATATTTTCTCTTTCGTTTTCGGAATTTTTACTTGGTCATTAGCCCTAGTATCGCTATGGTTCTATTGGGGGTTCTTATCAATATTCTTAATTTTGTTCTTACATGCGTTCGTTCCGGCTGCCATGATAGTGCTTTTATTTAAAGGGCAATTCTCTGTAATATTGACACTTCTAATCGGTTTAATCTTAACTTACGGTATGCGATTTTATAGCCTATGGTTAGGAAGCTTGCAGTATAAGAATCAAAAAAGCAAAACTGATATCATTGATATTAGCTCGTCATCTATAAACGAATAGATATTAATGTTGTAGAAAGTTTATTGTGGAAAATGAATAAAACCCAGTTAACAGCTGCTTGTATTATTGCAATCTCGCTATCAATAATCTCTCAAAAAAACCTTGACGACAACAGAATTATAATGTATAGTTAAATTGTCTTAAGTTTTTGATAATTTGGTGAAGATTCAAACAGCCTTATTGGAAGAACCAAGGGGCTGGTTTTCGAATATCTCAAGTTCGGAAGCCAGCCCCTTTTTTTGTGTTGACAAAGGTAAAATCACGATGTATATTTTAACTAGTAGTAAACAAATTAGTTTTATCCAGTCGCAGTATACTCGGTCTCGTAACTTAAGTGGATCAGAGCAAAACCGGGCTGGCATTTCCGAATTAAAAAGCGGAAGTGCCAGCCTTTTTGTTTTTGGCCAAGTAGGAGATTTATGAAAACATGAATAATAACACCTATTCAACAAACGACCTCTGGCTTTCAGCTTTCCTAAAGGCAAAAGGCTTAAAGATTATCCGCATTGAAGGCAATAACCGAAGAGCTGTCTTTGTTTTTGAGGATACCCCAGATAGAAAAGACTTAATCGAAGAATTCTACAATAACGGCTCTATAGGCATAACTTTAATTAAAAACGCCATGGCAGATTTGAAATCTGCCATTTTTAACATGGAGTAAACAGGAGCAAAAAATGCAAGATGAAAAGATTAATGAATTAGTCGAACAGTATCATAAAGCTTTACCTGAACGAATCCGCACCTATCTTAACCAGCGCTGTCTTCCTAACGAAATCATCAATAAATTCAAGATCGGCTGGACCGACTCAGCAATCAGCATACCTATTTATAATAAAGATAATCAATATACCTTCTTCAAATTCCGCAAGGACCCTTTTTCGGATTCAAGTAAGCCAAAATACTTATTTACTAAAGGAGCTGAAGCTGACCTCTATGGCTGGGAGAATATAACTAATCCGGGGCCTTTCTTGGTAATCTGCGAAGGTGAATTTGACCGCTTAGTCCTTGAAGCTAGAGGTATTCCGGCAATAACCTCTACAGCTGGGGTAGGGACCTTTAAAGATGAATGGATTGTTTGTTTAAAAGATATCTCTAATCTCTATATCTGCTTTGATAGGGATGAAACAAGCATGGCTGCTGCTCAAAATATGATTGAAAAATTGCCACATGCCAAATATGTTTCTTTATCAAAACTGCCTCAAGGCAAAAAAGATATTACGGATTTCTTTGTTGCAGGAAATACTACAGCTGATTTTAACCGGCTCTTAAGAGAAGCTAAAAGCCTTGATGAATTCCATTTCTGCTTTAACGCGCTAGGCTCAAACGAAGTTAATTTTCTTCACCCCTCACAGGACTTCTTGGGCAATACTGCTTATTTTACTATTCCCTTTACCGAGTACACCAAAGACGCAAAAAATCCCTTTAAGCAGCTCTATTATGTACTAACCAGCGAAAGAAAGCTCTTGAAGCTAGAAGACAAAGCCGAATTCTACAATAAATACGGCAAAGTCATTAAAGAGCTGCCCTTTATAAGGAATCCCGAGCCTCGCTGGCAGGCTGAGGCAATAAAAGAATTTATCTTTAACGGCTATACTCCCACGCCTTATAGGGTTCATGCTGAAATAGAACGCATCTATTACAAGTATTCTGAAATAAAAGACCCTGGCTGGTATTTAGTGCTTCCTCTTTGGGTTATCGGCACCTACCTTTACTACCTTTTTGAAACTTACCCATATCTAGCTTTTGAAGGCTTAAAGAACACCGGAAAATCCAAAACTGCCCGGCTTACCACACGTATGTCCTTTAACGGCATCTTCTCGGTAAATGCCTCAGAAGCTACTCTCTACAGAGATATTGAGAACTTAAGGCCTACCTTTGGTATAGATGAGGCTGAGATCTTAAAAGACCCGGAAAAATCCAAGTCTATCCGCGCAATCCTAAATGCCGGCCACTTTAAAGGCGCCTGCGTCTTAAGGCAGGAGAAAACCCCTAAGGGAGAGTTTTACACCCGTAAATACAGCGTATACTCACCTAAACTTATTGCTAACACCAAAGGCCTGGAAGATACCCTGGAAAGTCGGACCATTAAGATAATCATGCTTCGGGCCAAGACCGAGAAAGGCCTTCTTCTTGACACGGAAACCTCTGAAAACTGGAACTATATTCGGCACCTCTGTTATACATTCGCCCTCTGCTTCTTTAAGGAAATAAGGAATATTTACCTGAATGATCCTCAGGTAAAAATCGCTAACAATAGATTTAACGACCTCTGGTGTCCTCTCCTCTCAATAGCCAGGTTTATCTTTCTTAACCACGATCAGGATAAATTTAAGCAGATTAAGGATTTTGCCCTTGAACAGATAGGCTTTTCCCAAGATGACAGCCTGGATGACCGCACAAGTGCCTTTCTTAAGGCTTTAAAAGACTTAACTTTAGCTACCGATACTGCCAGCTCAAGTGAGCAGATAAAGAAGGCAATGCAGCCCTATTTAGAGGATGAAGATTTCCTGGGAATAACTGGCAAATGGATCGGCTGGAAGATGCGCTCTTTTGGCTTAAATAAAGATAAACATAGAATAAATAAAGGGTACCTCTATCATCTCTCTAAGAAGGATATAGATGACGTCTTAGGAAGGTATCTTGAGCCAGACTATCTACCTCAAGAAAAAACTACATCAACTACACAAACTACACCAACTGCATAGGTGTAGTTTTAGTGTAGTTTTTGTGCAGTTTTTAAAAGAGCTTTGTGCTTAAAGTGTAGTTAATGCAGTTTATGCAGTTTTTAAGGGAGGCTGACGGGGATTTAGAATAGCAAGACTCGAAAATGGTAAAATTAATTCACAAATTAATTCTCAAGGATTTAAAAGGTCAATGCACATTATCGCTGGTTACGGATGCTAATTATTTTGCGCATTATTTTTTAACGATGTTCTTTTATTACAAACGGTTAAGTTAATGGCTTGCGGTAAGCCTTCAGGCAGTTTTTCCAACAACCCTGCCGAAGGCTACCGCATACCTTACCCAACAAAAAATCACCCAAAACCCTAAAGCCAAAAGAAAGGACACAGCCTTATGAGCAAAGGAAGAATTACCAGAAAAGAGCAGGAATATAGGATTAGCGCATTGCTTAGGTTTATCTTTATTTTTAGGTTTGCTACCAGAGAGCAGCTTTATGAGTTTAGTCAAAAGAGACTTGGATTAACCTATCCGCGCTGGCTAGTTGATTACTCCACGAAACGAAACTTTATTACCTCATACCAAGAGTCAAACTTAGGGCTTAAGGTCTATTATTTAACCCAGAGAGGCCAGGGTTTTATCCACAGATACGAGCCTTTTAGCAACCGCTATTATTTCAACCACAGGCATACGGGTTTTAATACCTTTGAGCACCAAAAAGCCGTAATTGAAAGCTACTATATCCTTTATGAGCAATCCGCTATAAAAGAATGGGCTCCAGAGTGGGTTATCAGGAAAAAATTCAGGCTGAAATCCAAGATTCCTGATGCCTTAATAGTCTTAAATTCTGGCATGAAAATAGCCCTTGAAGTTGAAACGTGGTATAAACAGCGGGGCGAGTGGAAAGTCGTAGTCTATAAATACAAGCATGAAATGCCCAGATATGATGCTGTTTTAATCATAGCTTATTCCAGCTCTAATTATGAAGGCATCCGGGATAGGCTATTCTATATCCTGCCAGAATTCTCTGTAAAACTATTTATTATTACGGATTTGGCTTTACTTAAACAGGGCCAGTGCTTTTACCACGGCAAACTTAGGCAGTTAGAAGAAGCCCTTAGTCTAATTAGCCAGCAGTTTAGCGATCAGCAAAGCAAGGGTTAAAATTGGGTATGTACAGAAATATTTCTATGACTCAAAGGTTAGACAGGATTGGTGAATTATTAGCCAAAGGAGTATTTCTGTATTTGAAGAACGAGCAAGGAAAATCCGCAAAGGAAGAAAATAAAGAAAATGCTGAGGAAGAAAATAAATCAGCAAATTTCAAATCTAAAATTGATTGACAAATACATTGGAAGGTGTATATTTGGTATATAATCTCATATAATCTCATATAGTTGAAATACGAGTTTAAAAAGGAGCTTTCATGCCCAATGTCTTTAACCAAAGGTTAGAAAATCTTCCGCCAGAAATCTGGTCAAAAATCACCAAGATAGAAGAATTAAAAGGTCAATGGATTATAGGCGCGCGGTTAAGCCCCCAGGTATTAGGCCGGCTCAAGAGGTCGGTCTTGGTTACCTCAACCGGAGCTTCCACGCGCATTGAAGGCGCCAGGCTTTCCGATGAAGACATAGAAAAGCTTATGCGCGGGATTTCAATACACAAATTTGCCGACCGCGACAAGCAGGAAGTAAAAGGATACTATGAGTTGCTGCAGAATGTCTTTGATTCTTGGAAGCACATCCGTTTTTCCGAAAATACAGTCAAGCATTTCCATAAAGAGCTTCTAAAATACGTCCAAAAAGACAGGCTTCATCGGGGCGAGTATAAGAAAACCGAGAATAAAGTCCATATGATTGATGCCGAAGGAAAATCTGTCGCCATTCTTTTTGATACCACGCCGGCATATCTTACGCCTAAAGAGATGCAGGAATTAGTTGAGGCAGCGCAAAATGCCTTTAAGGAAAATAAATATCCCCCTTTGTTGATCATAGGGAATTTCCTGGTTGAATTCTTGAAGATCCATCCTTTCCAAGACGGCAATGGACGCATTTCGCGCATCCTTACGAATTTACTTTTATTGCAGGCCGGTTATCAGTATATGCCTTATGTCTCACACGAAAAATTAATAGAAGACAACAAGGCCGACTACTATATGGCTTTAAGAAAAAGCCAGAAAACGTTAAAAACCAAACCCGATATTGTTCCTTGGCTGGATTTTTTTCTCTCAGTGGTTTATAAACAGTCACAATTGGCAGTTGAGCTATTGTCTAAAGAAAACATTGAAAAATTATTATCGCCGAAACAAATCGCGGTCTGGGAATATTTACAGACTGTTGCCGAGGCATCACCGAAAGATATCTCGAAGAATGCCAAAGTCGCCCTGCCAACGGTAGCCCAGGCCTTGGATAAGCTAATTCGCCTTAAAAAAGTTGAGCGCATCGGGCTTGGTAGGAGCACAAGATATAGGAAGATCTAAGAAAAAATAATTTATGGGAACTACGACATTTTTTCTAAGGCATAATGATTTGACTAAGCCCTTAAACAAAATGGGCAAGAAAGAATTAGAAAAACTCAGTAATTTTTCACCTTATGTTAAGACGCCTAATTATGCTGGCTGGCAGGTACCATTAGAGCTTCATAATGGTAATGTATATCTCTTAGTATTTTAGAATGGCAGGTTAATGAAAATCGAAGAGGCGCCCAGGATTCTAAATAAAAAATATTACAGCAGACATCGTGGTAAAGAAGTCAACGAGTATGAATGGACTGTTTTTAAAAAATACGTCTTGGCAGAAATACAGAGGCTTGATAAAGAATTTAAGAAATCGTTACGAAAAAATTAAAGCCAATATTCGTATATACGATTATGTTGATCGGAAAATTTCTGTGTTGGCTGCAATGTATAAAAAGCGATTAATAGCTTATAGGGTTATGGGCTACAAGATTAAGGATGATACATCTCCTGTTAGAGAATTAATAGACAACAAGCCATCGCTGGCCGTTTCTTGAGTTATTTAAACCGGCTATTAGCTCTACAGAAAAGTTCGGGAATCTACCCCTATCGGGGAGCCAATCGTAAAAATGCCCATTGTTAAACAGTGGGCATTTTTATTTAGGGCTCCCCCTCGAGGATCCCCGAAGTGCCGCAGGCACGAAGGGGATCTTAGTTCAGGGGAGCTTGATTTTCCAACCCTCTGTGATAGAATATATTGCAGAGGGTTATGTTTTGGAATAAACTAATAATAAGGAAATAGGTCTATGGAAATCATAACTGGTATTATTCTTGTGATATTAGGATGCCTTATAATTAAATTTGGCGATAGGCAATTCGGTAAATACGGCTCTATTTCAAAATGGTTATTTAACCCACCTTGGTATAATGATGGCTACATTAAATTTAGCAAAAAACTAACGAAGTGGGTATTAGGTTGTGTATTAATCTATTTGGGAATTGTTCTTATTTTCAATAAAATGTCTTGGATTGGTCTATAGTAAGATAAATAGGTTCTAACTAATAACCAGTAGTTCTTGGTATAATTTTTCTGCCCCTTCTGACATCAGAAAAGTTCTAAACTCGTCCACGATGGGGAGCTTGTATTTCCAACCCTCTGTGATAGAATATATTGCAGAGGGTTTTTATTGCTGGAAGCAGTGGAGAGGGAGAAAAAGATAGGAGGAGAAAATGGCAATATGTCCTATGTGTAATAAAAAATTTTACCCTTGGGGTTATTGGTTTTTAAGAGGTATTACTTGGTGTTCTTGTGGAGCACAATTAAGATTGAAGAATTGGATTTTTTGGCAATTCGTTCCTCTTACCCTCGCCCTGGGAAGCATATTCGTAATTGTTTGGTTATCCTCTGCGTTTAATGTTTCTTTAAAAATGCTCTCTTTATGTTGGTTATTATTTATTATTGGGTTGTATCTTATGACAGTTTTATTTGCTAAATTTATAAAATATTAAAATACTATATGGTACCCAATCGCTCTTATTTTTGTTATGGCTATTTATTTTCTTGCACGCCCTCAAAATAAAGGAGCAGTTTAAGTAACAGCGCTAATTTAGCTAAATTAGCGCAAATTCCTTTGCAAGGTCATAAAAGAGATTAGCCTCCGCACTCATCAAAAAGTTATTAAACTCGTCCAATAGGGGGAGTAAATTCTTTTTTCAGGGCTGAACTTAAAACGTTACAGCCCTTTTTGTTTGCTTGTAATTTTATGATTTGTGATAGAATATATTGAGGAGGGTTTGTTACTATATTAACAATCTGTCACTAAAGAGCGGCGGCGGGGTCAAAATAGTTCTAATTTTTGCGATATTTACAGGTTAAGGACTAAATCTACGGGGTATAAAAATGGCGAATCAAATTTCGCTCTCAGCAATATTGCTCGTTAAAAATGAAGAGGCAAAGATTGAGGAATGTCTTAAATCTATTTATGGATGGGCTGATGAGATTATTTTGGTAGATGATTTTAGTAGTGATAAAACAGTTAAAATTACTGAGCGATATACCGATAAAATCTTCCAGAGGAAAATGGATAAGTATGGTACACAGGCTAACTGGGCATTTACTAAGACGAAAAATGACTGGATATTATCTTTGGATGGTCATGAAATTGTAACTGAGGAATTAAAAAAAGAGATAGCTATTATCTTACCTACAGATACCGAGCATGTCGCTTTTGATATACCCATACGAAATTACATCGGTAACTACTGGGTAAGATATGGCGGTTGGTATCCTGGTTCAAAGGTTAGACTTTTCAGAAAAGATAAATTCAAATATGAAGAAGCAGAAGTTCATCCACGTGTATTTATTAACGGGAAGTGTGGTCATCTACACGGGGATATTATCCATAAAGGATACCTTGACATTGAAAACTTCGTGAGTACCGTAAATCGCCAGTCTACTTTAGAAGCAATCAAGTGGATAAATACTGACAGAAAAATGACTTTGGTGCATATTATTTGGCGTACAGTTGACCGATTTTTTCGCAGATTCCTGCGTAAGAAAGCCTATAAGGATGGAATATACGGGTTCGTTATTGCCTATTGCGACAGTCTCTATCAGGTTCTAAGTTATATCAAATATCTAGAGATGAAGAATAAGAGGAACACATCGACCTCAGAGTAAAGTAACAATTTAAGTAATCACAGTAAATTCTTGATACAGCTTTTCCGCTTTCCCTGAAGCCAGAAAAGTTATAACCTCTTCCAATAGTACAAATTAGCGTAAATTTAGTTAAATTAGCGCAAATTCCTTTGAAAGGTCATAAAATAGAGTAGCTTCTGTGCTCAGTAAGAAGTTATTAAACTCGTCCAATAGGGGAGCCAATCGTAAAAATGCCCATTGTTAAACAGTGGGCATTTTTATTTAGGGCTCCCCCTCGAGGATCCCCGAAGTGCCGAAGGCACGAAGGGGATCTTAGTTCAGGGGAGTTTGACTTCCTAACCCTCTGTGATAGAATATATTGCAGAGGGTTTTTGTTACCATTTTGAGATGTAAGTGGTATAATTAGCGGAAAAGAAGGAGGTGAATCTAAGATGAAAAAATTGTTAGCGGTTATTTTAATGAGCTTATTTTTGATTTCGGGGTTATTGCTAATGCCTTATGTCTTTGCTCAGAGTTCTCCCCAAACAATAAGTTCAGGAAATGCTCCAGCTGCGGGCCCAACAATCTCTACACCTATGGTGCAAAAAGCTGAACATCGTGAACGTAATGAACGACATCCGGCTATCCATGCAGCCATAAGGAAATTAAGGGCAGCCAAGGAAGATTTAGAGAAAGCAGCTCATGATTATGGTGGACATAGGAGCAAAGCTATTCAAGCGATTGACGTAGCTTTAAAAGAATTGGAAGAAGCATTGCGATTTGATAAGAAATAATAAATCTGGTGACAACAATCACAGGGGCTGGACTTAACTGTTCAGCCCTTTTTGTTTTTTGCTCACTAAATTGCTTACAATTTTGGAATGGTAGTGGTATAATTAAAGATAATAGGATTATAGTAAAAGGAGACAATCATGAAACTCAATGGTATTCTTTTAGCAATAGCATTGGTAATGTTATTAGCCGGGCCATTACAAAGAACATATGCGAAGGATACAACTCAAGGAGGCAGCAATATAATTCAGGATAAAAATGATATTACAAAAGATGCAGCGGCTCTTCAAAATGATGTAATAGATCACAAGGAAGATAATGCAGATATTAAGCATGACCGCCAAGCGTTAAGAGATGCGATGCAGTCTAAAAATCAAGATAAAATACAGCGGGCAAGAGATAAATTACACAAGGACCTTATAAGTGCGGAGAAGGAAAAAAAGGCCAAAACAAAAAAGCCCCGTGCTTTTAAATTCAAGAAACATCATGGCAACTCTGTACCTAAACCAGGGGTGTTAGATTAGTTTAACCAAGAGGCGCCAAATAACAGGAGGGAAAAAAATGAAGAAGCTATTCTGTTTGCTTGTTCTGGCGATTTTCGTTTGTGGATGCGCAGTATCAGAAAGTAGAATAAAGACTAATGAAAAAATAGCTCAACAACTCTGCATGGTGTATGCTAAAGCACTAAATTCATATAAGAAGAATAATCAACAGTTCCCTCATACTCTTCAACAGTTGAGTGACAAAGGCTATCTTCTTGTCCATTCCGGACATAACTGGCTGATACTACATTCTAAGCCTGTACAAGGATATACTTATACTTATACTTATGTTGATAATAACCATTTTATATTAGAAGCTAAACCTGTGGTTAAAAGAGCAACAGGAAATGCTGAGTTCAAAATTAATGAAACCGGAGAACTAAAAGTTTCTTATTAGCAGGGACAGCCCATATTACATAATCTGCGCTTCAAGCCTCTTTATCTCGCTATTGATTTCAGCGATTTCTTTGGTAATTTCTTTTAATCTGCGGCCGTAATTCCTGGCTGTTTCTTCATCACGAAAAATCTTCGGGTTAGATAAGGCGCGTGATTTTGCGTAACTTTCAAGTTCAAACTTTTCTTTCCTTTTTTCAAGCTTATTTATATCTTCTCGTAGTGACGCATTGTGGGATTTACGCTTCTTCTCTTCTTCTTTGTGTTTTTTCTCCTCTTCCTTTGCTTTTTGTTTAGCAATATCAACTTCTGATTTTATAATTTCTTGTTTGGGTTTATGCGCCGTAACTTCCTGGAAGGTATCCTTCTTTTCCAGATAGTAGTCAAATTCTCCGGGAAATTTACTGATTTTACCGTTCTTCACCTCAAAAACCACATTGGCAATAGAACGCACGAAATAAATATCGTGGCTGATAAATACAATCGTTCCCTCATAATTTGTAAGCGCTTTAACCAATGCATCCACGGCATCCACATCCAAATGCGTAGTTGGCTCATCCAATAACAAACAATTAGGAGGATTAATCAAAAGCTTAGCCAGGATTAGCCTGCTCTTCTCTCCTCCTGAAAGCACTTTTACTTTTTTATCCGCATCGTCTCCCGTAAATAAAAATGCTCCCAGTATTGTCCTTAGGGTTTCCTCTGCCATATACCCAGGCGCGGCAGAATATGCCTCCTGCAACACTGTATTTTCGGGATTTAATACATCGGTGCGCGTCTGGGAGAAATAACCCGTCTGGACGTTATGCCCCACGATGCGTTCGCCGCTATCAATATCAATTACTCCGGCTAAAATTTTTAAGAGGGTAGACTTACCCGCTCCGTTCTCTCCGGCTAAGACAGCTTTTTCTCCGGATGCAATTTCAAAGTCAACGCCTTTGTATACCTGGATATCCTGATAGGATTTGGAAATCTGCAGAAGAGAAATCACTTTATAGCCGCTTCTTTGCGCCCGTGGAAAATGAAAATCCTTTATACTTTCCCGCGGATCAGGAGGGATAATAATTTCCTGCAATTTCTCCAGCTGTGTACGTTTGGCGCGCACAGATGCTGCTTTGTTTGGCTGCGCGTGGAACCTTGCCACAAAAGTCTCTAACTGCTGGCGTTTTTTCTCCTGCTCTTTAAACTGTTTTAACAGGTGCTTGCGTTTTTCTTCCTTTATCTGCTCATAATGCTTGAAATTTCCCCGCACCTTAAAAATTGAGCCGTTTTCAAGTACAAGAGTGTAATTAGTTACGTCATTTAAAAATGCTTTATCGTGGGAAATCATAATAAAGGTACCGTGGAAACCGGCTAAATAATCTTTCAGCCAAAGCGCAGCATTCAAATCCAGGTAATTTGTAGGCTCATCTAAAAGCAACAAATCGTAATGATAGGTTAACAGTTTTGCCAGTAAAGTCCGCATCTGCCATCCGCCGCTCATTTGTACAATGGGACGGGAAAAATCCTTTTCTTTAAACCCTAAGCCCATTAAGATTTTCTTTGCTTTATGTTCCAGCTCAAAATATCCCAGAGATTCCAGGTTATGCAATATTTCTCCGTAACGTTTGGAGCCTGCGTTATTATTTTCTTCCAACTCTTCCTTATCTTTTAATAGCTGCATAATCTTTGCATCCCCTTCAGTCAATTCTGATAACACTGTGCGCTCGGATTGGAAACTTGCTTCCTGGGGAAGGTATCCGATACTTGTGTTTTTGTTTACCCGGATATCTCCTACAGAGGGTTCTATTTCTCCTAATATCAGCGAAAAAAGCGTGGTCTTTCCCGTGCCATTAGGCCCGATCAACCCGATTTTTTCTCCCTGATTGATATTAAGAGAGATATCCTCAAACAGGGTTTTCTTTCCGTAATTTTTCGATAGGTTATTTATGGTAATCATAAACTAAATAGAACGGCGAGATTCCAGTGCTTTAGAGATAGTGGTTGAGTCTGCGTATTCTAAATTAGAACCGAACGGCAGGCCTAAACCAATGCGGGTTAAGTTTACTCCCAATGGCTTGATAATCTTGGTAAGGTACAGCGCTGTGGTTTCACCTTCTGTATCTGCATCTGTTGCGATAATTACTTCTTTTATGTTATCCTGTTTTATGCGCTGCAAGAGGCTATCAATTTTTAAATCACTGGGGCCTCTACCTTCCAGGGGGGATATTGAGCCCATCAATACGTGATATATCCCGTGGAAATTCCCTGTTTTTTCTACAGCTGCTACGTCACTGGGCTTTTCTACGATACAGACTATTTCGTGGTTACGCCGGCTATCCTGGCAGATATTGCAAAGTTCTTCTTCGCTTAAGTTATTGCAGACCTTACAGAATCTTACATTTTCTTTTACCTGGGCTATTGATTCGGATAAAGTTTTTATATCATTCTTAGGAGCTCCCAGGATATATGCCACAATGCGTTCGGCGCTACGCCTTCCTATACCAGGCACTTTGATTAAGCTCTCTATTAATTTTTCTATTGACTGGGTATAATTTGCCATTATTCTTCCTTTATTATCCTCCCATTAAACATTTCTAAAGCAGATTTGATAACCGGATTGTTTTTATTGTCTTCCCGCTGCTTCCCTTGCGCAGAAAGTATGAAATTTACCCTTACCGAGGCATTAAGCATCCCGGATAAACATTTTTCAATCAGGGCCTTATTTTCCCTGCCCTCCAAAGATTCTTTGTGCAAGGAATAATTTTTGGGGAAAGATACTGTAAGGACATTGCCCTGCATTTTTATGGGCTCGCCCTCATTAAGATAGGTGGCTACTGACATTTTGATACGGCTGAGGTTCTCTATGAGATGCTTCCATGAACTACTTACGCTATCCAAAGACACATCTTTATCATCTTTCTTTGTATCTACGTCTTCTTCTTTCTTAACTTCAGCGGGGACTACTTTTTCCTTCGGTGGTATATATTTTTGCTCAGCAGTATGCGCTGCCCGTTTATCATGGGCTAATTTCACCAGATTTATCTCTAAAGGTATGCGTTGCGACTCAAGCCTCCTGGACATCTCCTGGGTTACTGCCAGCGTATTAAATGCGTTGAATATTTCCTCCAAAGTAAATGCCTCGCTTTGGGATAATATCCTCACGCACAAATCATCCGGCAAATCAATTATTTTAGAGTCGCCTTTCGTAACCTTGGCAATCATCAGGTTACGAAAATGCTCTATGAGGTTTGACAATAATACGCCTGTGTCTTTTCCCTGGTCCATCAATTCATTAAGCAATGTTAATACCCCGCGGGCATCTTTTTGTATGATTCTATCGGTCATCAACAATAACGACTCCTGCTCAACCAGGCCCAATACGGAAATTACATCTTTTAATGATACCTTACCTTTTGAAAAAGATACCAGCTGATCTAATATTGACTCGGCATCCCTTAGGGAACCATCGCTGCTCCTGGCAATTGCATAGAGCACTTCTTTATCTACTTCTATATTCTCATCCCTGATAATACGCTCCAGTTGCGCAATTATTTCCATTGCCGGTATGCGGCGGAAATCAAGGCGCTGGCACCTGGAAAGGATAGTAGATATAACCTTATGAGGCTGAGTAGTGGCAAAGATAAATTTTACAAACTCAGGAGGCTCTTCTAAGGTCTTAAGCAGCGCATTGAATGCTTCTGTAGTAAGCATGTGCACTTCATCAATTATATAAATCTTGAATTTTCCCTGCACAGGAGCGAATTTTACATTCTCACGAAGCGTCCTTATCTCGTCTATCCCGCGGTTTGAGGCGCCGTCAATTTCAATGACGTCAAGTGAGCGCCCCTGGCTTATTTCCATGCAGGAAGAACACTTCTGGCAGGGTTTTACGGTAGGGCTGTCTTTGCAGTTTAATGCCTTAGCTAAAATCCGGGCAGTGGAAGTCTTGCCTACGCCTCTTGGCCCGGCAAATAAATACGCGTGCGCTAATCTATTTTTTTGAATGGCGTTCTTAAGGGTGGCAACTATGTGGTCCTGGCCTATAATCTCATCAAAATCCTTAGGCCGCCATTTTAAAGCAAAAACAGTGTAGGAAGGCATTTATCTTTTCTCGTGAAGCAACTCTGCCCTGTTTAATCCCAGCTCTGCAAGCACCTTGGAAGAATCCTCAGAATAGCTGCGGCAGAAATTCTTGACATCCTTAAAATCAACTATATTCTTTTCTACAAGTTTATTAAGCACGTGCGTGCGGACTTTCACTTCATCCAGAATTTCCTTTGGTGATTTTCCGCTGACCTGGGCAAGCCTGTCCCGGTAGACGCTGCCTACGGCTGATTCAATAAATTTAGAACTGGAAAAATCATAAGACCGCAGCGAAGACAGCAATACCATTTTTTCCTCCATGCCTGCGGTTTCTACCAGTTCTCCTACCACGCGGTGAATCCTTTTGTCCTGATTAAACCGGCGCATAATTACTATTACGTCTACTAAATTTACCAGGACCTCCGGGACATTCATCGGCTCATTCTGAAGGCGCAGTATCATCTCTCTGGGAGTAGAGGCATGTAAAGTACCGATACAATATTTACCGATATTCATTGCCGTCATTAAATCCTGAGCTTCTCTACCCCTTACTTCCCCTACGATTACCCTGTCAGGGCGCATGCGCAAAGAATTTTTTACCAGGTCTGCCAAAGTAACTTCTTCACCGCTCTCAAGCCGCGAACAATTGTCTTCAAAATCAGTATTTAATTCCAATGTGTCTTCAATGACTACAATTCGTTCGTTGGGGGGAATGAAATTTAACAAGGCGTTCAACAAAGTTGTTTTGCCCGTGCCAGGGCCGCCGGCAATGAGAATGTTTGCGGGTTTAATGCGCAGACCCTCCACGTAAAGCCAAAATTGGGCTGCTACCTCGGCATTAAGGGTTCCGTTGTTAACAAGCTCTGTCATGCTCAATGGTCTTTCTTTCGCCCTGGTTATAGTTATCTGAGGGCCAAACGGAGAATATACTATGTTAGCCCTGCCCTTAATATTAGAAAGCTCAACATTATTTATCGGCTTTAGAGTCTCCCTGCCTGAAAAAATTATCAATTTTCTAATAAACAAATCTATCTCTTCTTTGCTGGAAAACCGCTTGTCCGTCATTGTCATCCCGGTTTTTGTTTTATGGATATAGATTGGAGAAAGGTAGTTTATCATGATATCTTCTACATCCGGGTCAGCCAGGAACTCTTCAATGAGGCCGTAAGACATGAATTCGTTAAAAAAGATTTCTAATTCCAGGCCCTTGGTTTTCTTGATAAACCGCTGGCATTGGGCGGATTTGTATATTTCCATAAATGTCTGAAATATTGCATCACGCTTCTCCGTGGGCTCCTGCAACAAAGAAATCTTACCCGGTAGCTTGTCCAAAATATTATTTTCAATATCAATTCTTTCTTTATCCATATTCATTTCCCCTTTGGCAATGATAAAAGACTATTTATTTTGCTCAAAATCCTTGTTCTCGTAGCCTGCCTGTTCCTTAAGCCTGTGGTAAAAGCTGGGAACTGTCCCGGTATACTTTAACCTTCCTTCTTCAAGTACAAAGATGTCCTGCAGCTGATAATCTTTGGTCTTTAATACCTCGCTGATGCGGGTAATTTTTCTGGCACCATCGGGAAACCTGGTCATATCAATTACAAGCTGCACTGCGCTGATAATTTGCCTCTTGGCTACCTCACTGGATATATTAGCGCTACCCATAAGAGCTAATACCTCCAAGCGATCGAGCGCCTCCAGGACAGAATTTGCATGCAGCGTAGTCATAGACCCTTCATGGCCTACGTTCATCGCCTGGATCATATCCAATACTTCATCGCCCCTGACTTCGCCTACAATAATGCGGTCGGGACGCATATGTAGCGCATTGCGCAGTAAATCTCTGATAGTAATCTCTCCCTTACCTTCGATATTATGCTCACGCGTCTCCAGGGGGACAACGTGGTCATTAGAGATCCTTAACTCCAGGGTATCTTCAATAGTTATAATCCTTTCATTTTTGGGTATAAATGAACCTAAAATATTCAAGAGTGATGATTTTCCGGCGCTGGTACTGCCGCAGACTAATATGTTAAGCCTGGCCATTACGCAAGCCTTCAAAAACTCTGCCACTTCGTTAGTAATGCTGCCTAACTTAATAAAGTCATCTACAGTTAATACGCGGTGAGAAAACTTTCTAATAGTTAAAATGGGGCCGATGGATGACACGGGAGATTTCACTACATTGACCCGCGAGCCGTCTTTAAGCCGGGCGTCAACAAAAGGCTCATAGGTTGTAACGCGCCTGCCCAAAGGAGAAAGGATCTTTTCTATAAAATAAAAAAGGTGCTGCTCGTCCCTGAAGGTTATATTCGTAAGTTCCAGGTGCCCTTGTTTTTCTATGTAAACCTGTTTTGGGCCATTTACCATGATTTCTGTAACATCCTGATCCCTTAATACGTTTTCTATGGGGCCTAGCCCCAAAAGAAATGAAATTATATCGCTTAAAACTTCTTCCTGCTGTTCACGGTTAAGAGAAATATCTTTGTTTTCCCGCAGAATAGATTTGAATATTGCATCCAGTTTGTGGCGGAATTGAAACTCCGAAATCTGGGCATAATCGATGTTTAATTCTCTGCACTTATCGATTAATTGGCCAAAGATTGTGTTTGTTATTTCGTTTAAATTATTTTCCATAACTGTTAAGATACCAAAATAGATTGTTTTGTGGCAAAGATCCCAAATCACATTGATTTGGGGCGATAGGCACTGGAATAATGTATTCCAGTGCCGTAGTCTTTTTTCATTAATGAAAAAAGACTACGGAGAGGCTGGGATTTGAACCCAGGGACCCAGTTTTGACCAGGTCAACTCATTAGCAGTGAGTTGCTTTCAACCGCTCAGCCACCTCTCCAAAAAATTTTACATTAAAATTTTTTGGATTCTGTAGGCAATGCTTAGATTAATCTAAGCATTGCCGCAAGAATCTTCAAAGCTATAATAATTTCTTCCGCTTCTTCTTTCCCGCCAGACTATTCAATAGCAGGCGGGATCCCGCACGGTATCAAAAACGCTTGCGGGAGAAGAATTCTTTCAGCAAAGACGCACACTCTTGTTCCAAGATCCCTTTGGTTATTCTTATACGGTGATTTAATTTTTTATGATTAGCAATGTTAAATACTGAACCACAAGCGCCTGTCTTGGGGTCTTTTGCCCCGAAGTACAAGCTTTTGATGCGCGCAAGCACTAATGCGCCGGCGCACATGCTACACGGTTCAATTGTAACATACATAGATGCATCGTTCAACCACTTTGTATTTAAATAGTTTACAGCAGAGGTTATGGCGATTATTTCGGCGTGGGCAGTAGGGTCCTTAAGGCTTTCAATTTGATTATGCCCGCGGGCGATTATTTTATCCTTATAAACCACCACGGCCCCTACGGGGACTTCGTCTTTTTCAAAGGCCTTCCTTGCCTCTTTTAATGCCTCCTGCATATATAAAATGTGTTTCTGTGTCATAATTTAAATTAAATGCGCCCAGCAGGAATCGAACCTGCAACAACCAGCTCCGTAGGCTGATGCTCTATCCAATTGAGCTATGGGCGCAATAAGATTACAGGGACCTGATGATATCGAAAAATAGCTTCAAATCAATAAGGGATAATACGATTATAGCGGGGCCTAATACAACATTGTTCCTCATTGCCCAATTATCAAACCAATCTATGCTTCTTTCAATGGGAGAAAGGATAGGCGTAGAAAAAACATAGAAATTCAGCGCGTCGTGTATCTTGATGTAGGCATCTATGGAGAATGTAAAAACGACGGCGATAAAACAAATGGCTCCGTAAATACAGAAAGCGATTAAGCTAAATAATACTTCAAAGATATCAATTCCCACAGTCCACCTCCTTATTCTTTAGAAAAATAATAGCATATTATACAGATTCTGTCTACGATTAACATAAGCTTATTTCTTATTTATCACTCCAGACTCTGATAATACCTGTATGTAAGCAATGCAATATCCGCTATAAACTCTTTTGCAGGCTTAGCGTACCTATCACCGTGTTTGACTAAGACGCAAATTATAAAATCACCTTTTTCGGTATATACAATACCTACATCATGGCAAATATGGTTTTCCAGTCCTGTTTTATGCGCAATGGGGATATCCTTAGGAAGCTTTTTCGGGATGCGGTCATTGATTTTCTGCTGCATAAGTAAATCTAAACACTTGTTTGATACTTCCTTATTCACGAAACTGCCGCGATAAAGTATTTCTAACAAATAGGCCATGTCCTGGGCAGTTGTGTAATTTTCCACTCCCTGCCCTCGTAGGTTAAAATCCAGCATTTTGCGGGAAAGACTTGTATTCTTTAAGCCAATTTTTTTAAAGTATTCGTTAAGCGAATCATAGCCTAATAAATCTATAAGCGTGTTAGTAGCTACGTTATCGCTGTAAGTAATCATGGGGTTAAGTAATTCTTCCACCGAAGAGATAGAGCCGTTAGGGGTATCACCTGCAACTGTTTTTTCAGGGTATGTTAAATCCAGCGCATCACTTAACCTAAGCTTTCCCTCCTGATCCGCATAATAGAAAGAAAGCAGAATAGGAAGTTTGACGAGGCTTGCCGCTGGTATAGGCTTGTCTTTATTAAAAGCAATCTCCCAATCCATGTCCAAGTCTTTAATGACGATGCTGGCATTACCCCTAAAATTCATGACTTTATTTACCAATACCCTGCTAAGATTTGCCCAATTGTCTTTTCTTTTTTGCAGTGAAACAACCCGGCTGTTTATTTCTTCATTTATGTAAACCCTATAGGCAAAGAATCCAAATAATGGAAGCAAAATTACTAAAATAGCTACAAATAAAATATTTATCCTTTTAGAAGACATCGCCCTGCCCAATTTAACTATTCCCTCCTTCAAAAAGATATAGTGATGCGTCTTTGAATTTAGCGTACCCTATTTCAGGAAGTATTTTTTTTAGTTCAAGAAGCACTGCATACTCGTTGTTTCTGGCAATAGGAAAATCCCAGGAGGAAAATACCAGCCAAAGCCTCTTGTTTTTAGCAACTCCCAAAAAATTGCTATATTCATTTTCCGTGGGGGTAACTGCGTATGAAAGGCTATAGTCAAAAGTAAGCAACTTATTACTGCCGAACGGAAGAAATACAACCGTGCCCCTATCCATTTCTTTAATTAGATCGCCATCAGTTGAGTATCGTCTTATGTATAGCTTTGAAGGGAATACCGCGTTCTTACAGGTATACATTATCCTGTCACTCTTACGATAATGCTTTCCCAGATATTTAATAATTTCCCTGAAGTCATGTTTTTGATAAACTGCCGTGTGTTGATTCGTATCGAAGGGAAAATGATTAGAATAGTATTTCTGCAAAGCAACGGCATTAAAAATAATAATGGCAACCAGGAAGAAAAATATAAGCTTTCTCTTAAAGAGACTTAAACCCACTGCTACAACAATTATAAAAAACGGCGAGGAAGCAAAAAGGTACCTATCAACATAACAAGTTTTGAATAATGATGCTGTGAATAAGACTATTACCGGAACAAACAAAACGGCTACAAAAATCTGCATTGCCAAGTTCTTGCGAAATACTGCCACCCCTAAGAAAAGCAATGCCCCGTAAAGAAAAGTTGAAGCCCTTCCTATCAAAGAGAAAAAATTTACATTATAACCGATACTGAAATTCTTTAAAGTAAACAGTAAGTATTTGAGGGTGACCCTGTCTCCTGCCCAAATAGGAAACTCGCTGAATGTAGAGGATATTTTATTTTTCATGATAAAGAAAATGTTGGGAAGCATGTTTAATATTACGGGTAAAATGAAAACAAAGATAATAACATGGGTTATGATTAACTGTTTAAAATATCCTCTGTTTATCTTGTTTCTTATAATTAAAAAGAACAAGAATGCAAATAACACCAATAACATAATATAGTGGAAGTAAATTCCCAATATATTCAATACTGCATAGGTAAATAAATATTTAATCTTCCTCTTATGTATCCAGGCCAGCAAGGAATAAGCTGATAATAAAGATAACAGAGCAATTGCAGCATACGGCCTTAATTCCTGGGCATAGTGAATTTGAAACGGCGCAATACTGATTAATATCAGGGAAATCCAGGCAACCTTGTGGGAAATGTATTTTTTAACGATCAAGTATAAGGAAACAATGCTTAATAATGAAAATATCACAGAGGAAGTCCTTAAGGCAAACTCACCACTTCCGACTAATAACTGATAATAATGCAGGAAGCCGTGGTTGTATAACATAAGGTAATAGTGGTTATGTATTAAGAAGGCGGGGTCGAATAGCTTTAACGGATGAGGCAATTTATCAAGGCCGAAATTATTAAGCAAGGCAAATGACTCATCATACCAAAAAGCATTACTTCCCAAATGATATAGCCGTAAGAACGCGGCCAATATGATTACCAGAATTATAAATGCCGTATTCTTTTGAGTTGCCTGTAATGAACCTTGGTTATGCATAATGAATTTTTATTAATAGTTACCAGTGTCAAGGAATTTATTGTCCTTTAAAAAATAAAACAGTGTTTCAGCAATAATCTTATGCCCCCCTGCATTGGGATGGTAGTCTTTTGGAATCTCCATCGCTTGTGACCAGTGGGGGTAATTATTTATTACGAAAAAACTTGTATTATTTCGCTTGAAAGCTCTTTTTAGGTTTTCTAAGCCCGATATATCATCGTGCGCTATGTTATGAAACACAAAAATCAGCTTTATATTATTCTCTTTTAAAATTCTTGTCAGTGATTCAAAAATAGGCATGACTTTATTTGCTCCGCGGTAATAGTATGAATAATTCCCGAAACTTACATTAAACTTACCCAGTATCTTTCTGTAAGAAAAATATGCCATCCTTATTATGTATGAGTGTTCAAACAACTTCCAGAAAATATTTTTTTCCATAACTGGTTCTTCAAAATCCCTGTTAATACAATATATCAGTACATAATCAACATTAAACTTAAGTACCTTTTCCCGCAGAGTAATAAGTTCCTGTTCGAGATTATAACCGGGTACGGCAAAATTGAGGACTTGGAACTTGACTTTTCCAAAAGAAAGGTTCAGCGTGTTTTCAAGGAGCCGGGGGAAACACTGGACATTCTCAACACCCCAGCCAAAGGCAATGGAATCACCTAATATGGCAATGCGTTTTGTATTCTTGAGTTTTGCATAACTATACTCGCAATCCCTTAATCCTTGGGATGAAATTTCAATAGTCGTTGGCGGTATCTTAACAAAAAGTCCCTCAAATTTAATTTTAGTATTGGGATTAAGCTCATTCACCAATCCGGGAATATTTGAATATCTTAACAATTTATGGGGGCTAAGATGCGGCATAGCGCTACGTAAATACAATTCCGCTATAGCTATAATAATTACGGCGCTAATAACAGGTATGAACTTTCTATTTAGCACAACAGAATCCGTTGTTACAGGAAATACTCCTGATACTCCCCGGGAATAACTTAGAATAGCTTTTTATGCAATAAGCCTTGTAATTCTCTTTCGGGTTATCTATAGAATTGCTAATCAAGTCAATGCAGCCTTTAACAAATTTTACATTTTGTATTTTTTTCTTCAAGGAATTGTTCCTGCCTCCTAATTTTAAAGACCTTATGCCGCATCTGTGTAACTGCGGGATAAAACAAACATAACAACCAAATATTGTCTGCCTGATATCAAGGCAAGAAACAATGGAATCCTTTAATTGTTCTCTTTTTTCGCTGTCAAGCCCTTCGCTGACTACTTTCACGTCTTTCTGCCTCAGATAACAAGGATAAACCATAAATTTTCTAAACAGCATGTTTTGCAGAGAATACGGAAAATAATTCTGAAATACGTGTTGGCAGAAAGAATCAATAAAGGAATTCCTTTTGACAATAGATACCGGCAGAATGCGCCTGTTATGGCCGTGCATAAAATTACATAAACCAACCTCATAATGGCATAGTTCATTAAATATAAATGTTTCAAAGGTGATTTGCGGGAAATCGGATATTATTTGCCCCATTTCTTCAAAATCAAGATGATACGGTAATATTATTCTCTTTATCGCGGGGTTTATTTCTTTTATCAAAGATACTGTTTGGCTATTGAATACCGAGGCCATAATGCTTACGGTGATTTCAAAATCGACGAACGTATTTGTTATATATTTTAATAACCCCAAATCAGAAATAATTACTTTATTTATACCAATGGAATCGATTGCCTGCAAAAGAGACTTGACTCTCTCCAAGTGGGCTTGCGGATAGAATTCATTGAAAACTACTGCTAACCCCTTAGAATGCCTGTCAATTATTTTTTTTGCTTTATAAAGATTTCTAATATCTGTAAAATTTGCCCCATAATCTGGCCTTCGGTTTATCAGTTCAAAATCTCTGCGATTCTCTACCCATTCATTACTTGAAACAAGGCCGCAGTAGAATGAATCCGCCCCGGATTTAATTAAGGGCAAAACCTCATTATGGCTACTCAGAGGGCTATTGATAATCATGCTACTTCCTCATGGCTGAGCTTTTCAATAATAATCCTATCGATATTCAACTCATTGAGATTATCCGGAATAACACTGTTTATATAAAAAATTGTGTTCCCCGAGATAATCTTATCTTTGCATACATTTAAATAAAAACTACGGCATGTTTTTGTACAGCTACCGGAACACAATAGTTGACTGCTAAGGCATTTTCTGGATGTAGCAATATATACGTATGGCACATAAATGGAAGCTGGTAAGTCCGTTTCGCTATTTCCTCGGCAAATGCCCTGTTGTATATTGCTTAATTCTATCCGCTTTATCCCTTTTTCAAGAAAAAAATCTGACATATGTTGCTGATCCGCAGAAACTAATTTATAATCCATCAGCCTGCTGTTTCTTAGCTTGTCATCGGATTTCATTTTGGTAAGGAGCCTGCCCCAAGACAATTGCAACTTTGGAAAATTATCTTTGATTATTTTTAAATGACCAAGGTCATTAATTACGATTTCCGTGTCTTCCTTCCAACCGTAGATAATCTCCAGGGCTTTATTCAATACCGCAGTATCTTTATTGGTAAAAAAGGGCAAAACCAGGCTCATAGTAATTCCGTACTCTTCGCATAATGAAAAACAAAGCTCTAAATCATCTTTACCAGGAATGAAACTAACACAAAATTCTGAACCCAGATAAATCCTGCTATAATCTTTTAATGAAGGCTTATTTTTAAGCTGCGATATTGTTTTTAGGTATAGGACTTTTTCCATAAGCGCTTAAACTTACACTTCTTGCCTCAACATATAGTAAAAACCTATTCTTATAAAAATCATTATTTCATTAAAGTCTAACTTTAGGCGGAATATCCACTTAAAAGTGAATAATTTAACGGTCTTAACTAAAAGAAAATATAATTTTTCCAGGGGTAAAACAAGAAGAAGCTTTGCAACCTTTAAAAGAACCGGATACTTTACGATAACGAAGAATAAAAGCTGCAATCTCTCTATCTGCTTTTTATTCGGGATATTAATGACACCTTTAGGAGACCTCATAGATGAAAATTGATTAATAGGCTTAATTTCAAAATTATTTTTTCCAGTGATTTGCGCAATCCTTGTGCCTGGAAAAGGATACATTAGAGAAGCAGCGGCAAAATCAGGTTGTATTTTAATATTCAGCTTCAATGTATCGAAGTCATTTTCCATACTGCTTCCGGGAATACCGAGAATGTTTCCCGTACAAACACTTATCTTGGCGTCTTTAAGGATAGTGCAGGCAGTTTCTATTTCGCTGTTAGACATCTGCCTGTTAAGTATTTTCTCTCTGATGCCAGGGTCAGCTGACTCTATGCCTACACCTATCATGTGGCAATTAGCCTCTTTTAAATTAAGCGCGATATCCCTATCAATACACTTCACATGCGTATAAGCCCAAAAGGGAATCTTGATTTCCTTTTTATAAAGGCTCAAAAAATCAATAAGCCACTCTTTGTTCAGGGTAAACACATCGTCCTCAAAAATTAAATACTTTAACTTCCCCCATTTCGCTACATTCTGTATCTCAAGTAATGCTTTTTCCGGGCTTTGCCGGCGGACAAATTCGCCTTTATTGGCATAAATATTACGCAATGGCTCACTATAACAATAACTGCAGCTAAAAGGGCACCCCCGGCTTACGATTACTGTTTTAATAGGAATATTGCGTTTTAGCTCATACTGATATAATAGCCCGCGATCAAGCAAAGGCAAGGTATCCACATTCTCTATTGGGGTCCGCAAATCATTCTTATGAACCTCGTCTCCTGTTTTTAGCCAGATATTTTTTATACCAGTTAAGTCTTGCCCGTGTTCCATCCGGTTGCACAGCTCTAATAAAGCAAGCTCTCCTTCTCCCATACAAATCGCATCAACACCCTCTTCTTCTATGCATTCAGGGAAAAAAGTTGCGTGGCTGCCTCCGAATATTGAAAACAGACTGCTATTATCTCTCTTAAGATCACGGTTAACCTTAAATTTAATTTTATGAAAACCGGTTCTAACTGAATAAGCCAATATTTGCGGTCTAAACTCCTTTATTCTTCTTTTTATATATTTTATAGAGGATATATCTACCAGATCAGTTTCATGGCCGTGTTCCTTTAAGACGGATGATAATTGCATAATCCCTAACGGTTCTCCCCTGATATTCGCTCCAGAAAAAATCTCTTCTATAAATAATACACGCATTTTTTAAGTATTTAAATCAGTGAGCACTCTATTAATATCATTCGTATTTATAAATTCTCTGCCAGCCCTTTTTAACAGCAACCACCCGTCCTTATAAACCTCTACCTTGAAATGCCCGCTCAATAAGATACTCCTGATTGTAACTACATAATTTGCATAATTGAATTTCCAACCGGCGAATTCAAGATTTCTCATGGAAAATAGACAATAATCCCATTCATAATTTTCAAAAGGTGTGATATTGTATATACCCAATGCCTTTAAATGCCCCAGCCTTTCTGCTAATGGTTTTATTGTAAAACAACTTGAAGTTTTAGGAATACTCTGGATTATTTTCAATCCAAGTTTATTCCTCTCTGTCGGCATGTATTCATTCATTGAAAATCCGCGTGAAAAAGGAATTATCCCGACGCTACGGTCAATGAACGTAAAGTGGTAAAGATAGTGGCTTAGGGAGGCTGTACAAATAAGCAATACGCCCAGAATAATCTTAAATTTATTATTATTGTGCCGTTCTGACAGATACTTTACTGCGAATATAACCGATGCGTAAACAAAGGAAAGGCTTGAAAAAATAGCCGTAGTATCGTTCCTGAAAACAAGCACGGGCAATAAACCAAACAGCGGCAATAATAATTGGGGTGAAAAAAAAGGTAGCAGCAAATTATGAATGATGTAAACCATAAACAGGCTTGGCAATTGGCGCAAAACAAAATTAAACGGGCCAAGAGGGTAACTTAACAGATAACGAAGCGCATCTTTGAACGTTGCCCCGTATGAATCAGAAAACAGAAATGCAAGATCTGCCCGCGGGAGAACAAACAAAAATAAAACAAGCAGCCATACGCAGGATACAGCCAATATAATTTTTGCCATTTTGCGTAAATCCCTAAAAAAAGCAAACAAAACGATAGCGAAAATAATATTGGAGATAATTAAATCTGCCTTGACGGAATTTACCAGAATGAGGAAAAACAAGGCTTGTTTTGTGTTTTTTGAGAAAACAAAGAACAATTCCAACATCAGAAACGGCAGGGCTACGCAGGTCAAGGTAAATCCTATTGTACTGCCTATGAAGACCAATTGGCTCATAAGATAAGAGGTGCAAATGCAGAATGACAGCCAGCGATTTTTTATAATAAAAAAACTAAATTTATAGATTATAATTGCCGTGGCTATAAAAAATAACGGCTGTACAATGAGAAGGATATCTGCATAGGTTAACGAGGGGATAAATTTATTTAAAACCCAGAATATTAATGTGAAAAAATAGCTTTCTATGAAAGAAAAGGGCATTAAAAGATATTCGACAATAGCGTTGGGGGAATGAAATGGTAAATTACAAACATTTGTCCCCTGGACAACTGCCCTGAATAGCCTTTCATTGATACCTACCCCGATGAGAAGAGGATTAAGAGAATAGAATCTCAATACATTTAACAATACAAACACGGCATAAAGAATTGCCGATAGAAAACATGTTAGGACAAAAAACAAGTCTGTGGACCTGCGATTCAACATAATGCTCCCGGGGTATATTTGTAGAAAATGTATGGAGAACGTAACACCACTCCTACCGCACAGAATAATTTAGGGATCAGCCTGCGCCTATCCCTGTTAGCTTTCAGAAATATCCCCAAATAATTATTATTTAAATAACATTGATAAAAAACATCCAATTTGATTTTCTGTAGATCCGTTTCACTAAACTGCGAGGTTTCATATCCCATGGGATGCCTAGGATACTTAATATTAGCCATATCTTTAGAGAATTCCAGGTAATCGAGCAGAGTTTTACGGAATATTTTTACGTTGAACCGTTCAGGGTAAACCGATAACGGGGATCCCGGTTCTATGGGTATTGTATTGATTATCACGTGGTTATTCTTCTTTCTCATTTTAAGCATAAGGTTAACCGTTTCTTGTATGTCGGCTTTGGTTTCGTTGGGCAAGCCAATAGTAAAGTGGACATTTGTAAATATACCCTTTCTATCAAGATAAACCAACAAATCCATAATTTGCTCATTCGTAACAGAGAATTTATTGAATTGCCGGCGCATTTGCAATGAGCCGCTTTCTATGGTGAGCCCAAGGGCGCTGTAATTTAAATCAAAGGTATTACTAAACTCATCGATGAATTGCCTGGGAGGAATAAACCAGCTGTCAAAACTTACTCCTATTCTTATCTTCTCTTTTCTTATAATTTCAAATAATCTCAGATAATAGCTGTAGTCATCTTCAGGGTTGTAAACAATAGCAAAATTTCTGTATCCTAACTCAACAAAACTATTAATTTCTTTAATGACAACCTTGTGGTCACGGTATCTAACGCAAGGCTTAAAATTGGTAGTACTCAAGGCCTGGCTACTTGCGCCGCAATTAAAACAGTTATTCCCGCACCCCCTCCCTGTTACAAGCTGAACAATGGAGTTTATCTTATTGGGCATGGGATAATAGGTAGCGATGGGAGAGGAAACTGCAAGGTTAAAATAACTCTTATGGTTTTTCAGGGCACAAATATCTGAATAATCGTAACTATTTAGTTCCTCAGAAGTAGCCTGAAATTGTTTATTGCTTCTTTCAATATGCCCACGATTATTTCTAAAAACAAGATTGGCAACATCGCTAAAATCAGTTTCTTCTTTAAGGACTTTGCGCACAAACGATAACATTGGTATTTCGCCTTCGCCGTCAATAACCGCGTCGATAAATGAATAATCCGTAAGGATATCCCGGGAAAAAATAGAGGCTGTAAATCCTCCGAGGACAATTTTTACAGATGAGTTTTCCCTGATTTTCCTAGCCAATTCAATGACATTAAAAAGATGGACATACCAATGCAGGCCAATTCCTATGACGCGAGGAGATGTTTTATTGATATATTCTACAACTGAAAAGTTCCTATCCAGTGATTTTTCAACAGCGATGTTTAATATTTGGCAATTTATGCCATTCCTACGCAACAGGTTTGCCATGCTGAATAAACCTATGGGGTGAGTATTATGAAAACAACCCCTCGGAGTTTCAAGCGGCTGATGCAACAATAAAACGTCAATTTTTTCCATATGGCATTTTTCCCGCCCTTACCAGCTATAGATACTTTTGAGCATAAACGCAATATGGCTCATAAGCATGGAAAATTTAGGTTTCCTGAGATTTTTGAGAAAAATCAGAATATTTTTTATCCTTTTTAACTTAAAATAAGGAAATACGTATGCAATTAATAAAAACCATTTTAATTGTTTTCCGGATATGCCCGAGGTACCGAACTGCCGGTTAGATAACAAATAATAATCATCCCATTTACCTGGCTTTGCATTTGCATATTGCCGGTTAAATATATCTGAGCCGGGAAAAGGCACTAAGCGCGCGAAACTTACAAAATCCAAATCAGATCCCCTGGAAAACCTGATCGTATCCATAATTGTCTTTTTAGTCTCTCCTGGCAACCCCAACATAAATTGTCCGATCGTCTGAATACCATATTTATTTACCAATTTGATCTTATCAATAACCTCGGTTTGAGTAATAGGCTTCCTGATTTTACGGGTCATATCGACCGAGGAGGTCTCGATACCAAAGCCGAGCTTGTAGCAACCGCTTCTTTTGAATATCCGCAGCAAATCTTCATCGATGCTATCCAATCTTAAATCGCATACCGTTCCCCAGCTTATGTTTAAATTTCTTTTGATTATCTCATTACATACTTCCATGGCATGTTGTTTTTCTTCTGCAAAACTGACGTCAAAAAAACCAAATTCTTTTATCCCGTAATTTTTAACCAGGAATTCCATTTCATCCCCAACAAGCTGGGGCGAACGCTTCCGGAAATTCCTGCCGTGGACGACATATTCGGAACAAAAAATGCATTTATAAGGACAACCCCTTGAAGTAAGAACAGGCGCAAACGGCGTGTCTCTGAAAAGCATGTCTCCTCCTGTTTGAGAATATTTCCTTAACGCCGCCCCCTCCCATTCCGGGAAAGGCAATTTATCCAGGTCTTCAATTATGTTACACCCGGCATTCAACACAGCCGCTCCTTTATCCCAATAGGCTATCCCCAAAATATCCTTAAAATTATCTGATTTTTCATCAAGGCGCCTAATAATCTCAAGACATACCTCCTCGCCTTCTCCAATTACAACAATATCCGCTTTCAGGTCTTCAAGGCTTTCCCTGGGTAAAGCTGAGGCATGCGGGCCGCCTACTATAATTTTTATTCTTGGATTGCTCTTTTTTATTTCGCGTATCATCTCCTTTACAACATTATAGGTAAAAGTATGGCTGGTAAACCCGACAAATTGCGGATTTACCTTTACAACTTCTTTTGCGGCATCTAAAGGAGAATATTTCTTCTTTGAGAAATCTAATACCTTTACCTTATAATTATTTAATTTTAAAACAGCAGCCAAATAACCCAAACCCATAGGAAAGACAGTATTGAAGAATTTCATGGGTGGCAAAACGAGCGCTACTAAAGGTGATTGTTTATCAGTTCTCATTTTAAACTAAAGTTTTTTAGCTAAAAGCGATTCTCTCTCTTTCCTAAGGGCTGAATCATAGAAAGAAGGTAAAATCAAAAGGTTTTCCATTATCGTTGCCGTATTACAAACTTTATCCAATTCAGCAGTCAATGGGTCGCAGGACGAATCAAATTCAATGATTAAATATGCTTTACCGAATGAACTGTTAGAAAATATTTTACCTAATTTGTAACCGCCTACTGCTTTTAGAAAATCCAGCAAACAAGACAGGCTCTTTATGCATATTAAACCGGGAATTAATATTAAGAAAAGATACGCATTGCCTAATATCCTGTTATTCTGCATCAACTTTGAGAACTTGATGAGCCGCTTATTTATTTTATCTACGTTAAAATAATCTGACATAGTTTGATATCCGCCATCTTTTGTTCTTTTCAGCATAAGGTAACGGTGCGAAAAACAACATTTAAACTTAAAGATGTAAGCAAGTACAAAGAGTAACTTAGTAAATACGAGGATCTCCGCTTTTGTGATTTTATCGTTTGTAAAGCGCGTAAATTCCGAGATCATATCTTCTGTGCAAAGCCTGGGAAATTGCAGTTTTTTTCTGCCGAACATACTATAGCTTCTAAAACAGATGCCCCGGATAAAATTATTCTTAATCGCGTATTCAAAAATCGGCTGTATTTCCTTAAAATTATACTCCCTGCTTGTAGTCACTTCGAAGACTACCGGCATCTTAAGATTATTTATGTTTTCCAGAGCCCTAAATTTATAATCCAGCCAGTCAGCGCCCCTGGTCATTGCTTCTACCTGGCGGTCAAATCCGTCAAACTGTAAGTAAATATCTTTTAAACCACTGTCTTTTAACTTTTGCAAATAAGATTTTTCTGCTAAACGAATGCCGTTGCTAAAAAGCGTTACACTATTTCCTGATTTTCTTATGGATGCAATCAGCTCTGGTAAATCCTCCCTTGTTGTCGGCTCTCCTCCGAATAAACTGATCTTTTTACCTCTGATGTTTCTTCTTTTAAACAACATCAAAATATCCGATATGGAGAATTCACGGCTGGGAGTGTCATTCGCGCTTATCACGCAGATAGGACAATTCATATTGCAGCGGCTGGTGCAATAAACAGTATAACGGTTATGTGCCTGATGATATTTTTTGGGAATCCCTAAAGAATCATACAAAGAATATAATTCTTCATAACAATGGGCATCAGGTGAAATTAGGGTTGTTTTTTCCCCGTGGTCAGGGCAAACCTTTGTTAAATATACCTTATTGTCATTTACAACAATTGAAGCATCAATAGCCACAAGACATTCCGGGCAGACGCTTTTAGTTTTTCTTAAAGTTTTCATAAGTTTTGACTAGCGCCATTTTATACGGATAGCGAATATTGCCTGTTTTTCAGCAATGATTTTTGCCTGCGATAGGACTTTTGAGCGCTGATCAATACGCGCCATAAGCCTAAGCGGCTGACCTTAGCATACGTAAAGATAAGAGACAAAAAATATACTGCATCAAACAGAGGATTCATCGGCAATGAAACTAATATCTTTAACAATCTACGGATAGAGCTATTATAAATGGCAAGATAAAACAATCGGTGCAAAACCATAAGTTTCCTTTGATCCCTGACATTGACCTTAGGTTTTGTTAAACCTAAAATATCCGGATAGTCAAATTTAAAATCAGAAGAAAAATATCCGTTCTTTACAGAATATTCATAAATATCCGTTCCGGGAAACGGCCATAAAATATACACCCAGGGAAAATCTGACTTCATTTCGCGATTAAGGTCTATAGTCTTTATCGCCTTATTTATGTCTTCTCCCGGGATAAATAACATATTGGAAGTCTTAACCTTAATGCCGAAATCATGAAGAATTCTTGAGGCTTTCACATATTGGGAATTAGGGATATCCTTGCCGAGGATGCCTTCCCTGAGGGATTCATCTCCGGTTTCAAGTCCCAACGATAAACAAAAACAATTAGCCCTGGCTAAATTCTTTGCCACAAATTCATCTACAAAGTCAGCCCGAGAGCTGGTGTACCATGGCAAATTAATCTGTTGCGCGTAGGCATTGCAAAAATCTTCCAACCATTGTTTGTCATAGCCAATTACTGCATCATAAATCAATACTGAGCGCATGTTTGCATAAATCTTTCGGGCAAATTGAATCTCATTAATAATGTCTTCTACCCTCCTGGTGCGCACATATTTACCTTTACCTTCATAAAGCCTGGATTTAATCTGGTTACAGCAAAATGAACATTTAAAACAACAGCCCCTCGTGGTATTGAAGGGAACTTGAGTTTGCCTGTAAAATAAAGGGTATTTTAAATAAAGGCTGTGGTCGGGATTAGGCAAAGAAGAAAGATCTTCTACTAATGAGGCAATATCATTACGATAAATAGTATTATCCTTTTTTACCCATAAACCCAAGATGTCAGTATAGTTTTCTTCTCTGTGCATCTTAGAGACTAACTCTAAGAAAGAAATCTCAGATTCTCCCCTGGCAACTACGTCTATGGGCCCTTCATCTAATATTTCTGGAAAATATGTGGGGTGCGGCCCACCTAAGACAATTAAGGCCTGTGGCAAGATTTCTTTTAGCTGCCTGGCGGTATTAAGAACCCAACGATGCATTCCGGTAATAACGCTAAAACCAATGATATCCGGTTGATAGGATTTGACTGCCGATAAGAAATCTCCCTCTAGGGATTCTATGAATAATTCGCACGAATGCCCGTAGGATTTTAATACTGCAGAAAGCGACATTAAGCCGATGCTTTGGTCACAAGCTTCCTGTAAAAAAGCGATTCTCATATTTTACCAGGCATTTTTCTTAAGCATATCGCTGTAATAATAAATCCCGCCTTTACATAAGTTAAGCCAGTCGTTTTTAGTTCTTAAACCCGAGAGTATATTTATCATTGCCCCGGCAGATAAATAAAAGGATTTTGAAGCCTTATCCACCCATTTTTGCGCAAGTGACCGTGGAATACCGGAAATGGTTATTTCACTTAACCTGCTTTTTTCCTGATCGCCGAGATAAAACTCTTCTAAGTCAATTTCTCTAACAATATTATTTTTTATTGCTTCATTAACCAATGTTCCGTTAGGTATGGGCTTAACATGGTCATATAACACATATGTCGGGCGAATCCTTCTTATCAGCCTGATTACCTCACCGAGAGCATCTTGGGAATCATATATCGTAGAAGCTAAAATTACGAAAGCACCTGTCCTTATCCCGGCCTTGCGGCAACCGTCAAAGGCTTCTATTGTATCCTTAACCGACTGCCTTTTGTTCATGGCTTCAAGGATTTTGGCAGTTGCAGACTCAACTCCAAAATGAATAAGAGAACAACCCGCTGCTTTCATAAGATTCAATAAATCTCTATCCACACAATCCACGCGCGTCATACATGTCCAGCGTATTTTAATATTATTGTCAATTATGCTACGGCATAACTTGCGTGTCCTCTCTTTGTCTATTGAGAATGTGGGGTCAATAAAATACACTTCCCTTGCGCCAAAATCCTTCTGGAGCATTTTCAATTCATCCACCACCATCTCAATTGAACGCATGCGTAAGTTATTCTGTACAGCGCAAAAATTACATTTATAACTACATCCCCTCATTGTTTCAATAAGGTATGCGGGAGAATAACTACCCATAGGAGGATGAAGGTTATGCGACCAGTGGGGGAATGCTTCGCGTAACGGGAATCCCAGAGAATCCAGGTCTTTCGGATATTCTTCTACAGAGGAAAATACGCTTGAGTTATTCCGATATGAAATATTCGCTATGTTTTCAATAGACCCATTGTTCCTAAGAGCAAGTACAAGCGAGAGGAATGCCTGCTCACCGCTACCCGTAACTACATAGTCTAAGTCTTGTGAATATTTAAAGATAGATTTTGCAGAAAAAGAGGTTATGGGTCCTCCGATTACTACAATATTCTTAGGATTTACGGTTTTTGCCGTCTTGGCAAGTTTGAGTGCCTCACGGGCACTGAATAAAGTTGCGGATATGCCGATAATATTAGGAGTATTTCTTTGCGATCCCAGGTAATTGCGGAATTTTAAAAAAAAGTCTTTTGATTCCCTGGGGAAGAAAATACTAAAATCTATATCATTGTCTTTTAGTTTTCTGGCTATGTAAGCTAACCCCAGAGGCAGAATCTTAAAATACCCCCCTATGTTAAATTTTATATTTTTAGCCGGGGCCTGGGTTAAAATTACCTTCATAGACAACCACCTCTAGCCTTGTTTTTGAACATAGAAATAAAGGTCAGGGAAAGAAAAATTAACCCCTTAAGAATTGCTTCAAATTTAACAATGCGCTTAGTGATAATATTGTATATTGCAGCCGGCCTTACGTAATAACTAAGCAAAGCCCACCTTTGAATATCAAGCAATTTTGCAGTATCTACATTACTGAAATTGAATGAATTCTGGTCTTTATTTGATATCATATACCAACTGGTGAATAATTCCGGCCTATTATAGGCAGTGAGTTTATCCTCGACATAATTATCGTAAAGGCCCGATCCGGGATAAGGAGTAAGGGGATTGTATTTAACCAGGTCGCAACCCAGTTCTTTGGAATATCTGATGGTTTTATTGCATTCTTCCTCGGTCTCCCCGGGAAACCCCAGCATAAATAGGCCAAGAGTACGTATTCCGGCTTTACGCGTATCTTCCATAACTTTCCTGCCCATATCAAGAGTCGTATGCTTATTTATCATCCTAAGAATCCTCTCACTGCCCGTTTCAAATCCGTACATTATCAAATAAACCCCCGCTTCTTTCATCCGTTTAAGCAACTCATAATTTACCAAATCCACTTTTGTTTCCGTAATCCAACGAATTTTCTTCTGCAAGTTTCTTTTAATGATTTCATCGCAAAATTCCAAGCCGCTTTTTACGGAAAACGGGAAGTATGCATCCAGGAATATGAAATTCGGGACATTATATTTCTCATATAGGTACTCTATTTCATCTACGATGGATGTAAGTTGTCTTCTGCGCACATTCTTGAAAGTGGCATCCTGAGAACAATAAAAACAGTTGTAATTGCATCCGCGCGAGCCTTGTATCATCAACACCTGACCGTACAATGATAACATCGGAATTCTGCTATATTTATCAAAATCTATCAAGTCCCAAGATGGATACGGCAATGAATCCAGATTATTTATCACTTCGGCAGACTGATTTTTTACTACACTGTTTCCTTCTTTAAAAGAAATCCCTTTTACATTCCTTAAATCCCCGCCATTGCCCATAATTTTTAAATATTGATCGAATGTGTATTCACCCTCCCCGTGCACAATCACATCCGCAATATCGTCTTCCAATATTTTGCCATAGAATATAGAAGAGAACGAATTCCCTAGGACAATTTTCACTCCGGGGGAAGTGTTTCTTAGCGCCTTGCATAACTGTTTAACTGAAATAAATGCCGGGGCTAATACGGAAATCCCTACCACGTCAGGATTAAACTTGAGAATATCATTTAATAATTCATTTTCTTCTTTGCATTCTATATATTGATCGATTAAACAAACTTCATGACCGCTTTTACGCAGGACGCTGGCTATCATAAGTAAACCATAAGGAGGTACTGAGCCGACAAAGTCCCTCATCATACGGGTATTACGGCTGTTTATGTCACTTGGATTCAATAAAACAACTCTCATAATTTATCCATCGTACCATTTTGGTTTTACTAATCTTACATAATTCCTTGCCTTAAAAGGATTCACCAGATTTAAAACAGAATCCCAAAACATTCTGAATATAACCAATACCCACCATATATACATATTCCTTTTATATAGGTACCTGTTAAATAATCCTTTTATCAACCAGGCGGGTCTGGCATATTTCTTGTTTAAAATATAAATCAATTGATCGATTTCGTATCTATCCAGATACTTTGAAGACATCACAGGAGTTGACCAATCATAATATGAAAAGTCTTCGATTTCAAGCCATCCGTTTTTTTTCGCATCTTCCCAGAGTTTCGTTCCGGGAACTGGTGTCATGGCATGAAAAGCCGGATAATCCACCTGTAGACTCTGGGTATATTTTAACAATTTAAGCATAGAGGCCCTGGTTTCATCCCTGGTGCCGACAATAAAAGTTACTTGCCTGAAAACCGACGGATATTTACGCCTCATTATGTCCATCGCTTCTCTTACCATATTAATGCTGTAACATTTTTTTCCTATATCATCTAATTCCCGGTCGTCTGAACGCTCCCCTCCCACCGATATATGCGATAACCCTGATTTTACCAGCTTTTCCATGATGCCCAGTTTTTCATCCCTCAAAATGAAGTCTGCCCTCATAAAAGCAAACCAGTGTAGTTTAATTTTTTTCTTTAAAATGGCTCCTGCAAATTTATCACTCCAGGAGGAATCAATATTCCAGGAATCATCGACAAAGATTAGGGATTGTTTATTATATTCATGATACAACAACTCTATTTCTTCAATAGTGCGCTCTACGCTTTTAGTCCTCCAGCGTGGCTGTAGCGTAATCTTGCCATCCTTGATGCACCTTTGCGCCATCTGCACCCACCAGACACAGAAATCGCAATTACTTATACAGCCCCTGCTATGGTGGATAGTCGTTCCTCCGGGAGAAAAAAGGAATTTTGCTTTCCCGTATTCGCTCATAGGCATCAGGTCATAAGCGGGGATCGGCAATTTATCCAAATCATTGATTAACGGACGAGGTTGAGTCTCAATTATGGTGCCGTCTTCCTTGAAGATTAGGCCTTTTACATTCCTTGGGTTAAAATTTGGTAGCGATAGCCCCTTAACCAGCTCAACTAATGTTTCCTCTCCTTCTCCTTTGACTATAAAATCTATCGGATGCTGCTTGAGGCTTTCTTCGGATAAATTAGAAAAGTGAGCACCGCCTGCAACCGTAACTATTTGCGGATTAATTTCTTTTGCCATTCTGATAACCCGCAGGGCTTCATTTGAATATAATGATTCGCTGTCACCAATTCCTACAACATCCGGTTTCTCGGCTTTTATGGTATTGTATAATGTCTTCCAGCCCATCTTAAGCGGCATACAATCGAATACCTTTACCGGAATCTCGCTATCTCTTAATGCGGCAGCTAAACAGGGTAGTGATTGAGGCAGGAGAAAATTGTCATATTCGTTAATGAAAGGCCAGTAATAGCGGGGCGATCTTATTAATAAAACTTTCTTATTCGCCATAATTTTAAAAAAAACTTGACTTTGTCCTTATTTAAATTATCATAATATCAAAGGAGTAATATATGAAAATAATTCATTGGCGGCCTGCCCCACGTAAACCACTTCCCAGGCCATCTTAAAAAATAAGTGATCTTCGCTCGAATATAAAAGTTTCTATCGAACAAAGACCACTTATTTTTTACCTCTGTTTCCGGTATAACAATAATCTTACCAACATCTTTTCAGGTTATTTTTGCTCTTCAAGTAAGATTTCCGCAAAAAACGATTTTAACAAATTCTTATCGTATTTGCTTAATTCCAGGGCTTTTGACAAGTATTCTTCTGCTTTCTGCATATTCCCTAATTTTTTATAAACAGAACCCAGGCATAGATAAAAATCTACCTCATTAGGCTTTAGGTCAATCGCCTTATTAAAATTTAAGATTGCCTCGTCTGATTTTCCTGATTTATATAAACAAATCCCCTGCCCAAAATAATAGTAGGCGAGCCTTGGGTTATTAGAGCTTAATTCTATTATTCTCTGGAATGTTTTTGCCGCATTATCATAATCTTTGTTTGTAAAATACCGCTCTGCTTCCTTACCAAGCTGATCAGCAGAAGATAACGCAGGAACAGACGTATTAATATTATTATTGATTAAAGAAGAACCTTCCTCTTCAATTTGTGCTATTTCATCGGCAGAATAAACTTCAGTAATGCCGTTGGCTTTTTCTATCCTGATATATTCCTCTGTCTCTTTAACAATCTTACCCTCTATCCTTTGACCAGACTTTAAAATAATGGTTTCAGCCAGGGCAGGAGCCAGGCTTATCAATAGAAATAATATGGTAAGTGAATAAAGGGATTGGTTCTTCTGGTAGGGTGGGCGTCTCTTAAGCATTGTTTTTTATTATAGCTTAAGATGAATCAAATTTCAATGCTTTTAAAAAAGGCGGGCAACCTTTTTATTAAGGTTTGTGCCCGCCTTCCAGTTTCACGTAGCTGAAGTCAGCTTCTTTCGGGAGCGTCCTTCATTTAACTCGCCCAAGCACTACGTAAATTTAATATGCCGATAATCTTTAAGATTTCCTGGGTTTCTTTATCACCCATTACATTTTGTTCTATGGGTTCGTCTCTGCCGACTTTTCTAATCACGATTTCATATTTGTCTTCGCAACTCTGCTCTTGTATTCTTATCATATCTAGCCTCCTGGACGCAATATAACAAATACAGGATTAAGGGAAGATTAAATTAAAATTAAATTTTTTAATCTATAGGGGAAGGCTGATACTGAAGGTAGAACCTTTTTCTGGCTGGCTTTTTACGGAAATAGTTGCGTGATGAATTTTCGCTATGGATTGCACGATACTCAAACCAAGGCCGCTGCTTCCTTGGCTTACGAAACCCGCGTGATCTATGTGGTAAAAACGGTCGAAGATTTTACCGATATCCTCAGGGGCTATGCCAATTCCCGTATCAGAAATCGAAACCGCTATTTCTTTTGCTTTAAGCTTGACTTCAAGGGTTATTTTGCCTCTTTCCGGAGTAAATTTAACGGCATTGTTTACAAGATTGATAAACAGCCTGCGTAAATGCAGCCAATCTGCCTGGATGTCTATGTGTTTATCCGGCATATGCAATTCAACTTTTATCTGTTTTGGCTGGGCAAGTTTTTGGGCCTGCTCAAAAATTTCCGTCATAAACAACGAAAAGTCGACCTGTTCGAATTTGAATGCATCGGGCTGATGTTCGAGTTTGCTTAACAAAAGCAGGTCTTCTACGATCTTAAACATATGGCCTGCCTCCCGAAGGTTCACTTCAAGCACCCGCTTATACTCCTGAATTTCGCGTTCCTGCATAAGCGCTAATTCAGACTCTCCAATCATGATAGTCAGGGGGGTTTTTAGCTCATGCGCGACATTAGAACTAAATTCGTCAATGTAGCGAAAAGACTTCTCCAGGCGGGAAATCATTTCATTAAATGCATCGACCAGGTAACGCAGTTCTTCGTCAACATGCTCAATTTTTACTCTAGAAGTTAAATCCTTATAGGTAATGTTTTTAGCAGTATTGGTCAGCTGCATTACAGGCTTAAGTATACGCTGGGTAATTATACCGCCCATAAAACTGGCAAAGAAAAGAACCAGGGGTATTGTAAGAAAAGCAAAAAACATACGCCCATATAGGCTTTTCATAACCGGCGTTAAGGATAAACCTACCTGAAGCAGATACATGCGTGTATTTTTATAATAGTAAGGGGTAGTGATTATACGAAGCCTACGGTTGCCTATATTGACGTTATGGTAGGATACTATTTTTTGCGCAGATTCGCTGGTACCCTTCAAAAGATACGATAGTAATTGCTCATCTACATTCTTGGAAGTCGCTATTGCCTGGCCGCTGGTGGTTGCCAAGACTATATAATTATTGCGGATGTCGAGTTTCTCATAGATAAAAGACAAGCGCTTCTTTACTTCTTTAATCTTTTCCTGATTGGGATATGAGGCTTCCTCCTGCCTGATTACTGTATTGGCTGATAAATAAAATGCCCGCTGGTCATTTTCTAACACCGGCAAAAAAGAGTTTATGGCATTAGTTACCTCCTGTGCTTTTATGGCAAGTTCCCGGTCAAGGTCGCGGTAAAGCGCATAACGTTGTCCGAAAAAGAGGATTGCGGTGTAAAAAATCAGGATAACGCCCAGGATTGCCGTATATAACAAGCTGACTTTGAACCTGATAGAATTGAATCCTATAAGTTTTATTCTTTTAGACAATAACCGCTCCCGCGAATGGTGTGAATCAGGGGCTTAGGAAACCCCTTGTCAATTTTATTACGCAGATATTTAACAAATACGTCGATAACATTGGTAAGGCTGTCAAAATCTTCATGCCAGACATGTTCTGAAATCATGGTGCGGGTAATCACTGCGCGGGGGTTAAGCATAAAATATTCAAGCAGGGCATATTCCTTGCTAGTAAGCTCAATTTCCCTTCCCTGCCGCGTGACTTTGTGGGTAAGCTGGTTTAATTCCAAATCCGCCAGTTTAAGAATGCCTCCCTGGATTGGCCTTTGCCTCCTTAGCAAGGCCTGGACCCTGGCTAAAAGCTCCTTAAAAGCAAACGGCTTTGCCAGGTAATCATCGGCACCGCAATTAAGGCCGCGCACCTTATCTTCAGCGGTGTTCTTGGCAGAAAGCATAAGAATCGGCATATCTTTCTTTTGGCTGCGTAGCTGCCGGCATATAGATATCCCGTCCTGGCCCGGAAGCCTGATGTCAAGGATAAGCAAATCGTAATCATTAACCTCGGCTAGATAAAGTCCTTTCTCTCCGTCTCCGGCAACATCCACTATATAATGGGCTTCTTTGAGACCCCGTGCGACAAAAGAAGCGATTTTTTCCTCATCTTCAACTAATAGAATACGCATGGTTTATCCGTTTTTAATGCAACCCGTTTAGCGTACATACTAATCGTTGCGCTTGGATGATAAAGACTCTATAATCTTTTCAACGTCCCTATCTATCTTTCTCTCTATGAAATGGGGAATAGATGCCTGAATTTTTCTTTTGAAATCCGATTGCAGCCACTGGAAGTTCATTTTATGCAAATTACCCGAAAGCTGGAAATCAAAAATTAGATTCTTAAAGTCTTTTCCCAAAAGATTAAGCAGGGGCGTAAATTTTCTAGACCGCCGCAGCAGTTCTCTGGTAAAGGACAAAGAAATCTTGCTGGAAACTAAATCTTTGTGCCCCAGGTTAAAAAAACCATTCAGGTTGACGTCTTTGGATTCAAGATACATGTTTTGCAGTCCGGCACCTTCTTCGTTAACCAGGAAATTTGAGGCTGCCCGCTTAAAGTATATTTTCTTAAGCGCTGACAAATCAAAGAAATCGGCTAACCATTTGAAGAATTGCAAATTATATACATAACCTTTCTCTATATCCATGTCCCCTTTTAAATATGGATACGGAAGGCTGCTGAAATACATTGAGCTGGCTAACTTACCGCGAAATTTGGAAAAATGAATTAATAAACCATCGAGCTTGTTGGCGCTAACATTGTTTATTCTGGCCATAGCAGTAATTGTAGGGGGCCACTTGGATGTATCAAAGCGCCCCTGGCCTCTCAATACCCCGTCATAAAACAGAGAGCTGAATTTAACAAATTTTTCTTTCTCATTCTTAAGGAAAATTTCGGAATTTAAATCTTTCCAAGATAATTGGTATTCATTTTGATTTGTTTGAAGGAATAAATTACCTTCCCCCAGGGACATCCTGAGGTGGGGGTATTGACTAAAATATAAATTTAATTTGTCAAAACCCAATTCAAACCCCTCTAAAGGCAGGCCGCCTGCCTTCTTCTTTACAGACTCAAGCTTGAGTATCCCGTTACTACTAAATATATTATCCCTCAATGTCCCTTTTATTTTTAGCTCTACATTTTTAATATCTTCTGACTGTCCGTATTTTAAATTCATTAAGGAGGAAGAAATTACCAAATCTATAGTGACAGGGTCCAAAAGCACAATATTTCCTTTCAAGCTGACTGGATTGTTATTCAGGGAAAACTTTAGGCGTTCTATTTGAAGTAAAGGAAAATTAAAATTTCCCTGGCAGTCTATATCAAGTATAAATAAGTTTGCCTGGGGCAGCCGCGCAACCGAAAGAATCCCCGGGCCCTCTTTAAAAAACCTCAAATTTTCAGTGACATTAAATGCTGATCCCTGATGTTCGCTTTCTTTAAAAAGCGTATTCATGAAGATAAACCCGCTGAATCTAAAACTGCCGCCCTTTAAATTACCCTTTAATTGCGAAGAAAAATTCTCCCTCGCTAATTCTAATTTTTCTATGGATATCCCGTTTCCTGTGAAAAGTGCCTCAATATTATACTTTAGGGGGAATTCCAGAGTTGGGTTTGCGGGCGTAACCTTGCTAATTGAGCCGAAGCTGGAAATAGAATTGCCTTTTATCAATAAAACGAAGTCTACGAAAGCATACTTAAAACCGATATTTTCTTTTGTAAAATCCGACTTGAGTCTTTTTATAAAAATGTTGATATCCTGTTTGTGCAAACTATGGATAAATGCCATAATTTGCTTAAAATTATACCTTAGGAAATTTCTAAACTCATAAGAATTCAGCTTAGCCCCATATACGTAAATATCTGAAACTAATAAATGCCTTTTTGTTAAGATTTCGCGCAAAGATAGTTTCATGCATACGGTAGGCATAAAAAAAGATGCATTCTGATCAGGGAACATTACTTCCCTTAGTGAGACGTTTTTTAAAATAATGAAGTTGGGCGGCAGGTATATAATACGGGCTATGGTTATTTTTTTATCAAAATATTTTTCCAGAGGGAGTGTTAATTTATCTTTTGATACGGCAAGAATTATATTAAAGGATGCTGTGGTAAATGCGATTACTAAAAGCAGGATACAGATGATAAACCAGAATTTACTAAATTTAATATGATATTTGCGCAAATAACTCGCCCTCTAAGTAAAATTCTATCTTCTCTATATAATAGACTGCCTTATATTTTTTACCAAGAGGAGACTTGTATTTAAATTCTTTAGAATTCTTAAATAAGAAAATCTGTTGCTTAAAAGTCAGTATTGCATTCTCTAAATTACTCACTACGGCCTCGTTACCCTGAATTTCTGCTATTTTTAAAAGATAGACAAGAGCAAATAATTTGGATTTAGAATCCGGGTAATCATTGATTAATTTAACGAATGCGTCATTCGCACCACGATAATTTTCAGTATCAAAGTAATATTCTCCTGTTGCAAATAATGCATCCGGCTTATATTTTGATTCGGCAGAATTAGCCACAATCGACTGAAAATTCATAAATGCAGAAATAAAATCTCCGGATTTTGCCGCATTGATTCCTTCGTAATATATCTGCTTATCTTCCTGTGCATATACTGTAATGCCAGATAGAAGAATCAGAAAAAAAATGATACTTACTCTTTTAAATATCATCTAAACGCTCCTTTAGGTTGGCAATTTCTCATCGCCGTTCTTGCTTTCATTAGTATGGCTATGGAGGCACCAAAACACATTGTTTGCAATCGAAGATTCCAAATCACATTGATTTGGAATAGATTCTGCGCCACATTGGTGTTAAGATACCAAAACACATTGTTTTGGTATCTCCGTTATCTTTCATTAATGCAGCTATGGAGGCACCAAAATACATTATTTTGGTGCCGTAGCCTTTTTTCATTAATGAAAAAAGGCTACGGAGAGGCAGGGATTTGAACCCTGGGACCCTTGCGAGTCATACGCTCTCCAAGCGTACGCATTCAACCGCTCTGCCACCTCTCCAAAAAATTTTAATGTAAAATTTTTTGGATTCTGTAGGCAATGCTTAGATTAATCTAAGCATTGCCGCAAGAATCTCCAAAGTCGTTCGCTATTGCTTAATCAATACTTATCAGTAAACAAATAACAGTTGTTGCTTTATTTATTACGTAGCTTTATATTTTAGGACGCTCACTCCTCATAGGGGAAACCCGTTTGGTTTCCCCTGATGACGCTCTCCGCCAGCTGTTAGCTTTGGTCGCTGTCACCCCTTCCTTCGCAATTTAGAGAAACATCCTTAAGGGGAAAACAATCTTTTCCCCTTAATAATCCCTTTTTTAGGTTTTTAACAACAGAACTTAAAACCACTTCTATTGTCCTGCTTCGCAGGATAGTTGTTAAAAACCTTTGTCGTTCGCTTGAGCTTTGTTTGTCAGATTACCAGATCCTGAAATACATTATTTCAGGACTAAGATACCAAAACACATTGTTTTGGGACAAAGAAGCCAAAATACATTATTTTGGCTTCTCCGTGATTTTTCATTAATGAAAAATCACGGAGAGTGGAGGATTTGAACCTCCGGTCACCTTACGGCGACAACGGTTTTCGAAACCGCCGCATTCAACCGCTCTGCCAACTCTCCAGATTTATGAATACATACACGACTTTATCTGAACTCAGCCTCTGAATACCAGTAAAAAAACTACTGAAGAAATAATACAGATTAATCCGACAATAACCCTTTTCTTTAATAGGCTTTCCTGAAAAGTATAAATCGTAGTCTCTAACTTAGGGATCATTATTTTTTTTAACCCAAAAATTTCTTTACCTAAAATACCTTCTAGTCTTCTGTATTTGTACTCGGCAATTAACAATAATACTCCCACTACAAAAACCACGGGGCTGACGAATAATAACGCACTTTTCATGATATCGAAAATCGTTAATTCCGGAGCCATTCTATACCTCCTTGCTTTGCTTGCGGATTAAAAGGTATCGAGGCACTGAAATACATTATTTCAGTTACGCAATAGGCACCAAAATACATTATTTTGGGTCTCAATAGGTACTAAAATATATTATTTTGGGCAACGATAGGCACTGAAACACATTGTTTCAGTGCCACCGCTTAGCTTCATTAATGAAGCTAAGCGGTGGGGGTGAGATTTGAACTCACGGAGGGGAGAAATCCCCTCAACAGTTTTCAAGACTGCCGCTTTCAACCGCTCAGCCACCCCACCTATCCTGTTTTTCCCGCATCTATGAATTTTATTGTCGGGCGGGATCCCGCCTGTGATTTAATAGCCGAGCGGGACAAGACAAGCCCATTCGACCACTCTGGCACCCCACCAGAACTAATTATAAGAAAAGCTGTTTAAACACAGCATAAAATATACTCTCAGCCGAAAGGAATGCGCTGTTGAAGAAATTAACAAAGGAGAACTGTTTAAAAATGAAACTAAGGCTTAGGGAAAGCAGGATTAAATTGACTATAAAAATAAAAGAAAACCCGAAAATGTAATTTGCTTTCAGGAAATCATTTTGTTTTGTCCGCACTGACTTTGCGCTGAATACCAAATGTAATGCCACACTGAAACTAAAAATAAACAAGAAAAAATAAAAGAAATCTTTGGATTTAAAAATTAAAGAAAGCGGTAAGTACAAAATAAATACAATAATCGCATAGACCGGCAATACGAACGGCGCCACCTTTACCAGAGGAGAAAAGAAACTGAATATAACCTCAAGCAGCCTGTGGCCTTTACGATAAATCGCTGCCGGTTCAAACACAAACAAATGTATGAGAAGAAAAGTTATTATGCCTGCCCAAAAATAACTTTGCGACGGTAAATCTATCAGCCCTAATTCTTTTAAAAATGATACCGATATCGAATATACGAACGGCAAAAGGCAAACCCCTAAGACAAATTTTATGATTCCAAACAACTTATCGGAAATTCCCGATATTCTGGAACGAGCACCCTCTAAAATCCTGGGACCCTCTTTTTTAGGAAGTTCTTTCTTAGGAAATTCTTTCTTTTCCATCTAAATATGTCCTTAAGACTTGCGGTATTATTACCGAGCCGTCTTTTTGTTGGTAGTTCTCAATTATCGCTATCACTGTGCGCGCCAAAGCAATGCCTGAACCGTTGAGGGTATGTACAAAATCGATTTTCTTCGTGCCTTTTCTTCTGAATCTTATATTTGCCCTGCGTGCCTGGAAACCCTCAAAATTTGAACAACTGGATACTTCCAGCCACTTGTCCACTCCTGCGGCATATGCTTCAAGGTCATAGCATTTGCTTGCGGAAAAACTCAGATCTTCTGTAGATAACATTACTACCCGGTAAGGTAAACCCAATAATTGAAGTACCTCCTCTGCATCCTTGACTAATTTTTCCAACTCATCATAAGAAGTCTCAGGCTTAACAAATTTAACCATTTCCACTTTATCAAACTGATGCACGCGCATAAGGCCTTTGGTATCTTTGCCGTATGAACCTGCCTCTCTTCTAAAGCATGCGGTATAAGCAGTATAATAAATAGGCAAGCTATCTTCGTCTAAAACTTCGTCCCGAAAGATATTTGTTACCGGCACTTCTGCGGTAGGAATTAAAAATAAATCGTCATCTTTTAAGCGGTACATATCTTCTTCCAGCTTGGGAAGCTGGCCTGTGCCGGTCATGGAAGCCCTGTTTACCAGAAAAGGTGGAAAAACTTCAGTATAGCCGTGTTTTTTGGTATGCAAGTCAAGCATGAAGTTTAATAATGCTCTTTCAAGTTTTGCACCCCAGCCTTTATAAAGAATAAAATTTGAACCCGTGATTTTTGCCGCGCGGTTAAAATCAATTATATCCAGATGCTGGCTAAGTTCTATATGGCTAAGCGGCTGGTAATCAAATTTTGGCAAATCGCCCCACGAGCGCACAGTTTCTTTTTTTGAATGATCTCCGATAGGAATGGTTGAATCTGGTACATTAGGAATAGTTAACAATATTTTATCTAACTCGGTTTCTGCTTGTTTTAATTTGTCTTCCAGTTGATCTATTTTATTTGAAATCTCCTTCATTGAGTAAATTTTTGCTTTTGCATCTTTTTTCTCTTTTAATAGGCCGGTGATTTCATCGTTTGCCTTGTTCCTTTTTGCCCTTAACTCTTCCAATTCAACCAGGGCCTGCCTTCGCGCATCATCAACTTTCAACAAGGCAGATAAATCTAGCTTGAGATTACGGTTGTTCAAAGACTGCTTTACTAAATCCTGATTTTCGCGAATGAATTTTATGTCTAACATTTTATCCTTTTATTACTCCTAATGGTCGCATCCTGCAGACGCGCTTGGAAATACCCACATTATGCACTACATCCACCACATCATTAATATCTTTATAAGCCTGGGGAGCCTCTTCTACAATAGTGCCTCTGCCCGACGCTTTAACAATTATACCCTTAGATTCCAATTCTTTCAACAACATATTCAAGTCAATAGACTTAGTGGCAGATGTGCGCGATTTTAGTCTTCCTGCGCCATGACAGGTAGAATAAAAGGTTTCTTCGGCTTTTGCAGTACCTACCAACAGATAGGAATTTCTTCCCATATCTCCGGGTATAATCACAGGCTGGCCTGTTTTTTTATACCTCTGTGGCAATGCAGGATGCCCCGGGCCAAAAGCTCGCGTTGCTCCTTTTCTATGCACGCACAGCGATTTCTCCTTGCCATCAATTTTATATTTTTCAATTTTCGCAATATTATGTGCTACATCATAAATCAGAAACATTCCCAATTTCTGCCACGACGCTCCAAAAATACGCTCAAAAGATTTACGCGTAAGATGCATCAGGCACTGACGGTTATTCCAGGCATAATTAGCAGCGCACTTCATAGCTGCCAAATATTGTTTACCTTCGGCAGAATTTACCGGAGCGCAGGCAAGCTGCCTGTCAGGTACATTGATATTGTATTTCTGAAGGCAATGAACCATGTTCTTTACATATTCATCGCATATCTGATAGCCGAAACCCCGCGAGCCGGAATGGATCATCACTGTAACCTGGCCTAGATTAAGCCCGAATTCATCACAACAATCCCTATCGTAAAGTTGATCGATGACTTGAACCTCAAGAAAATGATTTCCCGAACCCAGGGTCCCTGATTGCGCCTTTCCCCTTTCATAAGCCCTGTCTGAAACAGCATCGGGATCAGCGCCTTGTATTGCGCCATTTTCTTCAGTGCATTCCAAATCTTCCTGTGTCCCGTAACCTTTTTCTACCGCCCACTGAGAGCCTTTTACCAGAATTTCTTTTTCTTCTCTTGCGCTGACCCTGATATCGCCTTTTGAACCCACGCCAGAAGGCACATCAGAAAACAATGCATAAACTAAATCTTTGATTTTATCCTTTATTTCATCATACTGAAAATTAGTTTTTAATAATCTAATGCCGCAATTTATGTCATAGCCGACGCCTCCGGGAGAAATCACTCCGCCGTTTTCAATATCAGTCGCAGCTACCCCTCCTATCGGAAAACCATAGCCCCAATGTATATCAGGCATGGCTAACGACGCATTTACAATTCCCGGTAAAAATGCCACATTAGCCACCTGCTGGGCTGCTTTGTCGTTACGGATATCCTTTAATAATTTCTCGTCTGCATAGATTATCCCCGGAACACGCATACCAGGCTGGTATGACTTAGGTATGCGCCAGCGATAATCATCAATTTTCTCTAAAGGTCCATTCCAAACCTCAGACATCAAAAATCACCTCTGCCATCCAGCCGGAATCCGACTGTTCCAATTTCAATTCATGATAAGTAGCTGCCTTTATCTCGGTATTTACTTTATAATTTTTCATGTCGCTGCCTGCAACAACAGCCTCCAGGCTATGCTTATCTATTTTGTTTATCTTAAAATCGCAAAATATCAGCGCCTTGGCAGCGGATAAAGACAATAATTCATTCAGCCAATTAACAAAAAGCTCATCAATATTATCCGCGCTCTGCTTAATTTGGATTTGGTTGACTTTCTTAGCGCAATGCCCTGATTCTTCAGCCATAATGTCAAACATCGCGCGGGCAGTTTTTCGAAATAATTCTTCCAGGCTAGCCGCTGTTATTTTGACGCCTACGTCTGCGGTATGCTCGATCAGCTCATAATCCTTCATGGGAGGGAAATGGTGGGCCATGTAGGAGTCGGACCTACGACCTTGACATTAAGAGTGTCCTGCTCTGCCAATTGAGCTAATGGCCCTAAAATCTAGGTTTTTATACCAGCCATTAGCGAAATGCCCGCTAGGGTATGAGCTAATGGCCCTGATTATTTGTTAGTGTAGTAAAGAGTATATCTTAGATAAAAAACTAAATCAAGGAAATTGTTACACAGAAATAGCTAGTGTCCAAATATTATCCATATATAACTACGCTGCTCGTTGTAAACAGATAAAATCTAGTTACAAACAAAAAGGGCTGAACGGTTAAGTCCAGCCCTGGGAGAGTAAATGGTGCTTCTTATTTTCTGATTTAATTTAGTCTTTATTTTTTCACAGCTTGAGGCACTACAATGGTTGGCAGTTGAACAACCCCATTGGTTTTGGCCTTAGTGTCATTCAGTGCTTTCTTTGTGGTATCAAGCTCTGCTTTAACGCTGTTCAACTCAACTTGTTTTGTCCTTATTTCTTTAGTAAGTTTGGTTATCTGGGTATAATCTCGTTGAATTATAGCGTTCAATGTATTAATTTGGTTTATCATCTGCTTTGCATTTTTATAATTTTGATAAGTAATACCGGCGGCGATAACTAAAACTACTAAGCCTATGCCAATAACTATGTTCTCTTTCTTTGCCATGCTCCCTCCTTTTTTATTATTATAACACTCCTGTTCCAAAATGGTAGGGGATTTTTATAAACAAAAATGACTGAACAGTTAAGTCCAGCCCTTAATTATTTGTATCTTGGTTAACTTTACCTGCAAGTCATCTTACTCGCATCGCCATCTTCGCTTATAAACCAACTAGATTGCCCACCATTCTCTCTTGCCTCAGAACAAAAACCTCCTTTATCATCAGTAAAAACACAATATTTCCAATGCTCCGAGGAAAGTTTCAGACTTAGCTTACTATTACAATCTTCCGTAGAATCACAACTTATATAATTATTTTTATCCGACCGTAACATTTTTTCTGCTAGTTGTATTGTTTTTAAACTTGCTTTTGCTTCCAAGTTTATTAGCTGCTCTTCATTAATCTTGTGATTCTTAATAAAAGACATGAGTTTTTCCGCCTTTTGATAATCTCCTGCCTTATTATATAACTCTATCGCCTGTTGCATATTTTCTTGCCCGTCTTTCTCTCTGCCTGTCAAAAAATACGCAGTACCTATAAGGCTATAAGCTAAGGGGTCTTTAGGATTTGATTGAATAGCTTTTTGGAATTGCTCAATTGCTTCTGGGTATTGTCCACTCTTAAAATATTCAGTTCCTTTATTAAGATACAAGTTAGTTTCGGTATTATCTGATGAAGGAATAGTTCTTTGAGATAAGGCTGATTTAGAAAACAAGGTGGTTAAAAATAATCCAACAAATATTGTTGTTATTGTAAGCACAAGTAATATATTCTTCATTATTTTAGTGTTTGGTCTCCTGTGAGTATTTATACTACTTAACATACATAGAGAGTCACCTTATTAATCCTCTTCTATCTCAAAGCGACAGCCGCATACATTACACTCATAAACTGACATTTCTTCATGAGGCTCAACAAATCTTGTGTCTGTGCTGTTACATTTAGGACATTCAACGGGCGGATTCCATTCAGGCATCGTCTTTCATCCCCAAGTAACTATTAATTGTTTTTATGTCTGTGGGTTTCTATTGGCCTTTAGCAAAATTTCTAATGCCTATCAAATCATTCTAAAACTATTTCCAGTTATTAATCAAGAGACAGAGTAATCTTGCTCCCTCATCTTCATGAAAAAATTTATCTTCTTCTTGAAAATGCCTTTCTTTATCTAATGCCGACCAATGTTTTCTTTCATCCCTAATTATATCATCATAAACTTTGCGAAAGCCTCTATCTTTTTTCTTTGCTTCTTCGTAAAACTCTATTGCTTGTCTTTCCGATTCCTTAGCAATTTTTAAAGCACCAATTAAGGAAAAACTGGAAACTTTAATGTTAGTATCTAACTTGCTTAAGTCTGCGACATAGGATTCCCCGGTCATTGATTTCAATCTCTCATTTAAAAGCTCTTTATGTCTTTGTGCTTCTTCCTTACCAAATTTCATAAACATTTGCCTTATTCTGCCGTTTCTTATCTTCTGGGCAATATACATATAAAAATCGCCTGCTGCCTGTTCTGCTATTATGGACTCCTGTAGCATGTTTACAAACTGCTCTTCTCTTTTGCTTAATCTTTTCATTTTTGCCTCTCCTTTTAACAAAAAAAGCAACCCACTATTTAGAGAGTTGCCTTATAAATTTAGCCTGCTTCTGCCTTCATGTACACCTCATTGCAACATAGGCATATTATACTACTTTCTAGGTATCATTTAAGCATTTTCTCGGTCTTTATGGCATAGAGCGCAAACAAAAAGGGCTGAAACGTTTTAAGTCCAGCCCTTTTAAGATTTGCTATGTTCGTATCTTCTTATCAGTGACGTTTAATTTTAGAGTTATTTTTTCAAAACCTCTGGCTTAGCTGTTAAAATATTAAGCTTTTTATTCACGTTATCCAGTTCTTTTTTTACACTGTCTAACTCTTTTTTAGAACTATTTAATTCCTTTTTAATACGTTCCAGCTCTTTTTCTTTCACCTGTGTTTGGTCAGTAAGCGTTTTTATTTTAGCATCTTTTTGTTGAATTAACTGATTCAGTTGACTGACCTCACTTTCTAACTGTTTCATTTTTCCAGAATTTATGCAGCCGCTTGTTAAAAAAGTAACTAAAGCTAAACCCAGAATTGCGAATGTAATCTGTCTATATGTCATCTCGCCACCTCCTTTTCTAGCTTATTTTACTTTAACCAGAACAGTCTTTGTTATATTCTACCACAAATTCCAAAATTACAAGCAAACAAAAAGGGCTAATACACCCCTTTTGTATTGATTATAGATTGTAATCTTTGAGAATCAATTTTTGACCAAACTAAACCACAGAATGAGCAGGCATTAAAATTGTTCTCCACCTGAATATTGGTGAAGAAAATTGCATAAAATGGCAGGTTCGCTGGCCTGAAATACGCCGGAGGATTAACATAATCAACCTGATTATAAACCTTGCCTACAACCGTTGCTTCACCATGGCATTGCGGGCACTTAACACTCATACTTTCCTCCTTTGAAATGCGCCTGGCAGGAGTTGAACCTGCAACGCCTAGCTCCGAAGGCTAGCGCTCTATCCAGTTGTCCCGCTATATCATTTAGTTCCGCTAGCGGGATCCCGCCTGCTATGGAATAGCTTGGCGGGAAGCTACATTCAAAACGCGCCCGAGTGGAGTCGAACCACCAATAGCCAGTTCCGAAGACTGGTGCCTTATCCATTAGGCCACGGGCGCATCAAATTATCTCGCACCTTTCCCCCAATATTTCTTTGATTTTCTTAAGCTTACCTTTATCTACCGGTAATATCCCCTCTTCTGCAGTAGAGCGCACAGGAGAATTCAGCTGGATTTTATCGGGATTTATCTCATCAATTACTGCTTTTAATTTCTTTATCTGCCTTAAATCATCATTCATCCCTTTAACCAGCATTACTTCCAGCCAGATTTTACCGCGGTATTCTTTTCTTAAAGCAATCAAACCGTTTATTATCGCTTCTAACTTTATATCCGGATGAGGCCGCTCAATCTTTACAAAGATTTCAGGAGTTACGGCATCTAAAGATGGAACTATAATATCAGAAGATAAAATATCTTTTCTTACGGCAGGGTCACCTAACAACGAAGAATTGGTAATAACGACTATGGGTAAATTAGTCAGGGATTTGACTTTCTCTATCAATTCAGCGATTTTACTATTCAGCGTAGGCTCGCCGGAACCTGAGAGGGTAATATAATTTATTTTTTGTGTATCCGCGGGGTTATTTTCCATCCACCACTTTAACTCCCCCAATATATCCGAAATCGAGACATACTCTTTTCTTTCACACAGCGGGTTAGAGGTTTTACCCAACTGGCAGTAAACGCAGTTAAAATTGCATACCTTGGGTGGAGTGAGAGTAATCCCCAGAGAAAACCTTAGCCTTCTTGATTTAACCGGCCCATATATGTATTTCATAGCTTATATTATACCACAAAAAAATCCCCGTCTCCTGAAAGTATTAACTTCCTCTAAAAGACGGGGATTATACCTTTAAATTATCTTATTTAACTTCTACTATGCAGTTCTGTGAGCCAAACGAATTAGTAACGCAAGAAGAACAACGGGGATCATTAAGCCATGAGCCGTCGACAAAAAACTTATATTCGTGCCTACCCGGCTTTAGATTTACCTTTACTACCCAGTTTCCCTTTGAATCTTTTTTTGCTGAAAGTTTCTTGGGGTCCCAGTTATTAAAACTACCGGCAAGACTGACCCGTTTTGCCTGCGGCGCATAAAACTTAAACTGCATTGTTTTAGCTCTGGTTGTCGTAGCCATAACTACCTCCTTTGTCAAACTTAATTTATACACAAAACTAAGGGTAATGTCAAGGGTTTTTATACCGCAACTATCGCAAGCCTTTTTTTGTTCGCCAACTTCAGGCTTTGTTCTTTATCTATGAAAAGGGTTTTGCCCGCTTCAATTGCCAGGCAAGCGGCATCCGTCTTAATCAGGTTCTTCACCGTGTTTAATCCTACTACCGGTATATCAAACCTCAAGTCCTGCATAGGCTTACTTACCTTCACTACAGTGGCACCGCCTCCGGTAATTCTTCCCGCACGCTTGATAAGATTATCGGTTCCTTCCAAAGCCTCAACCGCAACTATTGCCTTATCCTTCACTGCTACGGTCTGGCCTATATCCAAATAAGCTATTGCCTTTGCCAGATGCAGGCCGAAATAAATGTCTTCCCAAAGCGAAAAATCAGGCGCATGTTTAGTAAGAGAGCATTTTTCAGGCATGTAATCCTCCAGAAATGTTGTAGAGCTTAACAACTCCACGCCTGATTCACTTAATTTTTGAGCTATTGCCCCGAATATTGTATCTGCTTTCTTGTCTTTTATGCCTTCTAATAATTTCTTCAAGCCGGCATCTTTTGTAATTTCCCCGCTAAACAGCCTTCGCGGGCTGATTTGCCCGGCCATAATTACTTTGGAAATTCCCTCTTTCTTAAAAATCTCAAACATGCGGCTGAATTCGCTAAGCCCCAGCCAGTATATTTTATCTACTTTCTTTTTTAATTGCGGGGAGGTGTCGCCTTTTACAGCAACCGCAACAATAGCGTAGCCTTTCTTCTTAGCTGCGCTTGCGACTAAAAGGGGGAATTTTCTATTGCCTGCAATCAAACCTATTTTATCCATATAAGCCATTTATTTACGGCAGGAGTGAGTCACGCCTCTAGAAGAATTTTTCATAAAATTGATTAGATGCGAGACTTCTTTGCTAATCTCTACTTCTTTTTCAACCTTCTCCAGTGAATGTTTTAAGATATAACCCTCGTTAAAGAATATTTTAAAAGCACGGTTAAGCTGCTGTATGGAATCTTTTGAAACATTGTGGCGCCTTAACCCTACGAGATTTAATCCGTATACGCGCGCAGGGTGCCCGTCGCAAGTGGAATACGGCGGGATATCCTGGACAACCTTGGAACAGCCTCCGATTATGGAAAGTGTGCCTATCCTGACAAACTGATGTATGGCAACCAAGCCTCCTACTACCGCCATGTCTTCAATTGTGACGTGGCCGGCGAGAGTGCCGTTATTGGCAATTACGCAGTTGTTTCCTACCACGCAGTCATGCGCCACATGCGAGTATGCCATAAACAGGTTATTATTTCCTATCAATGTCTTTGAACCCTTTTCCGTTCCGGGGTTAAACGTGCAGTATTCGCGGATTATATTGCCGTCTCCAATTTCCAGGAAAACTTTTTCTCCTTTATATTTTAAATCCTGCGGCCTGCTTCCCACAACCGCTCCCGTAAAGACTTCACAGTCCTTCCCAAGGCTGGTATAGCCGTCAATTACGCAAAATGCCCCAACTTTAGTATTTGCGCCTATACTGACATCGTCTCCTACAATGGAGTATGGGCCGACCAGGACAGTATCGGCTAATTTTGCCTTTTTGGAAACTAAAGCTGTAGAATGTACCTGCATAATTATTCCTCTACCAGCGCAAACATGAATTCCGCTTCTGCAACTACTTTTCCGTCGACAAGCGCTTTTGCAAATACCTGGCCGGTCCTGGATTTTATCTTGCCGGCAACCACATCAAGCACCAACTGGTCTCCTGGTAGGACTGTCTTTCTAAACTTTATATCTTTGGCTGACAGGAAGAATGCAAGTTTTCCCCTGTTCTCCTGCGGGGCTAACATCATAATACCTCCTACCTGAGCCATGGCTTCCACAATAATTACTCCCGGCATAACAGGCCTGCCCGGGAAATGCCCCTTAAAGAAATAGTCATTTATGGTTACGTTCTTTATGCCGGTGGCATGCTTTCCCATCTCCAAATGAATAATCCTGTCCACAAACAAAAACGGCTCGCGATGCGGCAGGATTTTCATAATGGTCGTTACGTCCAATTCCTGGCCGTGTTCCAGATGAAAACCCGCACCTATCCCTCCGGAAAAAGACCTTTCCTTTTGGACAGCAATCTTATTGGTTAGTTTTAGATTAAGAGAATGGCCGCTCCTTAATGCAATAATATGGGCTTTTAAAGGACTTCCTACCAAATATAAATCTCCTATCAAATCCAGCATCTTATGACGGACAAATTCATTTTCAAAACGCAATTTATTCTTGATTACTCCATTTTTGCCTACAACTAATGTATTTTCATAATTTGCTCCCAGGCCCATCCCACCACGCTGTAACTCATTGGCTTCCTCTTCAAGGCAAAATGTCCTGGCAGGCGATAACTCTGATTTGAAGACTTCAGGGTTTAAGTTAACTTCTAAGAAATCTTTTTTCAGGAATGCATGATTGTAACTTAAAGTGTAGGAAATCCTGAACTCATTAGAGGGCAAGGCAACAATGGATGCGTCCTCTTCTTCCACAAATATAGGCTCTCTTATGGAATAATACTGCCGTTCTTTTTCCTGCTCAACAATGCCTGCCCGGGCAAACATCTCGGAAAAATTATTACTGCTTCCGTCCATGCCGGGAATTTCATTGTTATCGATGTCAATACAAATATTATCGATGCCTGCCCCGCATAAAGCTGCCATAAGATGTTCTATGGTTTGTACTTCAGCCCCGTCACGGCCTATGGATGTACGGCGCAAAGAATGTTCCGGAGACAAAAGGTTATTAGCCGAGGCTTTTATTATGGGCTTGCCCGGTAAATCCACGCGGATAAAATTAATGCCACTATTGGGCTCTGCCGGCTTAAATGTAATATTAACCTTATTTGCGGTATGTAAGCCTGTGCCTTTTAAACTAAATTCTTTGGCAATTGTTTTCTGTTTATCCATATCACAATTTTATTATTTATCCTTTAATTTATTCTCTAATTCCTTTATTTTATTTTCCAACTCCTTAACGCTTTCATATAGCTTGGGTAAGTTTTGTATACAGGCATTCACGCGCTTGGCCTGCTCGTGAGGCTTAGCAGGATAACCCGACACAATGGTATTGGCTGGCACGGACTTGGTTACACCTGCCTGAGCTGCTAGCACAGCGCCATCCCCTACGCTGATATGGCCGACAAGACCTGCCTGGCCTGCAATGGTGACGCCATTTCCGATTGTGGTACTGCCGGAAATCCCTGCCTGCGCAACTATGATGGAATTTTCGCCTATGACTACGTTATGGGCAATTTGCACAAGGTTATCAATTTTCGTGCCTTTACCGATAACCGTTTTATCAAAACGCGCCCTGTCGATAGTTACGTTTGCGCCGATTTCTACATTATCGCCTATTTCTACTATGCCGATTTGCGGGATTTTATGATGCAGGCCCCTTATGGTAGCAAAACCGAACCCATCAGAGCCTATTACCGTGCCGCTATGAATAATCACGCCGTTACCTATATTAATGCGCTCGCGTATTGAAACATTAGCGTAAATTAGCGTATCGGAGCCGATTTTAGTATGATGGCCGATAAAGCAGCCAGAATATACCAGGGTATTGTCACCGATGGAAACACCGTCTTCAATAACCGTATACGGGCCTATGGCAATATTTTTGCCCAGCGATACTTTCTTGCCGATTATTGCCGTACTATGCACTTCCCTCGGCCGGACAGTCTCATGTGGAGCAAAAGAGGAAATTATTTTGGCAAATGCAAGAGAAGGATTATCCGTGCGGATAATAGGTTTGGATGAATTTTTAACGTCTTTTGACGTAATTACTGCTGAGGCGCAAGTTTTATCCAAAAGCGAAAGATATTTGGGATTAGCTAAAAAAGTTATGTCGCCTTCCCGGGCTTCCTTAATGCCGGCTACTCCCGTGATAACTTTGCTTTCGTCTCCTATTACTTCACCTTCAATAAGCCTGGCTATTTCCTTTAAAGTTTTTTTCATCACCATATGTTTAATGCCGGATAATCTTTAGGCATTAGACATTTATTTTTTGTACCCTTTATTCAAAATCTCTATGACCTTATCCGTAATGTCATAGGATTTGCTTTCATAAACCAATACGCGGTCATTAAAGACAAAGCTATAGCCTTCTTTTTCAGAATATTTTTTTACCGCATCTTCTATGTCTTTAAGAATCTCTTTCATCTTCTCGTCTTGTTCCTTGCGTAAATCCTGCTGCTTCTGCCTGTCGAATTCCTGAAGCGCCTTTATCTTAGTCTCCATATCCGGCTTTTTTGCTTCTTTTTCTTTATCGCTTAACAGGTTCATTTTATCCTGGAGCTGTTTCACTTCATTTACTTTTTTCTCTTTTTCCTGGTTAAATGCATTTTCTTTCTCGCTTAACGTCTTATCATAATCTTTGGTCTTAACGTATTCGCTGAATGTCCTGCTTAAATCAACATAAGCTAACTTGTCAGCTGCCTGAGCCATTCCGGTGAGAAACCACAACGTAAACATAACTATCCATATTTGAACAGTTATTTTTTTCATGCTGCCTCCTCCTTCTCTGGGTTTTCGGTGTTCGGTTTTCGGTTCTCGCCACAAAGAACCTAGAACCTATAACCTAGAACCTATCTGTTGTTTATATATTCTAAAATCCGTGACTTGCGCTGAAATGCAACCTTCCGTTGCCTCTATGGTCTTGCCCGGTCAGCTTATTCATAGGGATACCATAATCGAGCATTATTGGCCCGATGGGTGTCTTAATTCTCACTCCCAGGCCAACGCCTGTCTTAAAACCGCCTTGGCCGATATCGCCTAATTTAGACCAGACATTACCCGTATCGCAAAATGCTGCCAATTTAAGGAAGCTCATTAACGGATATGTATATTCTATATTTCCTACGATCATGGCGTCGCCACCCAAAGGATCAGAAGAAGCAGGATCAATAGGCCCGACTTCTCTTTCTTTATAGCCTCTTATCGTATAAGCGCCTCCTGCAAAGAATCTCTCATATATGGGGATTTTTTCTGAGTTCGAATAAGGCTCAGCTGCTCCTACCCGAGCCCTTACCTCAAGGACAGAATCTTTTGGCAACGGGAAATAATGCGACGCCCTGCCAAAAAATTTCCAGTAATCCTTATCCCCGCCAAAAGGCCCGCCTGCCAACTCAAAAGACCCATTTAACAAATTTCCTCTTTTTGGATCAAACACATTATCCCTGTTATCGAAAGTAAGGCTGGGGGTTAAACTGCTTATAACATTCTTTCCAGCTTCGCTTTTAAGATCATCACTTGCCGCATCATCTACATTCCTGATATCTATGCTGTCAAGCCGATAGGTTATGTCTGACCTGAGATATTCGGATAATTCTTTGCCTAAACGTAAATCCCCTCCCGTAACATCCTCATCATAACCATAACCGACATCCTCATTTTGTTTATGAGTTCGGCGGTAGGCATCAAAGCCAAATGATACAGGATAGTCAAAAACCCAGGGATTAGTAAAACTTAACTCGAAACCCGAACTAACGGTTCCGGTGGAAGCGCGGAGCCTTAAGTCCTGGCCGGCCCCGGTAAAATAAGGAAAATTCTTCCAGTCAAAATTCTTCTGCTCTACCTCTATGAATCCGATTAATTGATCAACGGTGCTGTATCCGCCTCCAAAGCTGAATGCTCCTGTCTTTGCCTCTTTTACCTCAACAATCAAATCCTTCTTATCGGGTACCTGTGTGTTTTGGGTATCGTAATTTATTTCTTCAAAAAAGCCTAAGTTTTGCAACCTCTCTCTGCTGCGCCGTAGCTTATCTCCGTCGAACCTTTCGCCGGGGTGTATCCTTAATTCTCTGCGGATGACCACATCGCGGGTTTTTATGTTCCCGCGTATCTTTATCTTATCCAGATATGCGATGGTATTTTCTGTTATATTATAGGCGATATCGACCCTGCCTGTATACGCATTTACAGAACTGGTATCTTCTACCTGGCAGGAAATGTAGCCTTTATCAAAATACAAGCTCTGGATGTTGGCTACATCCTCTTTTAAAGCATCGTTGCTGAAGACCTTGCCAGGGATACATTCTTTTAATTTTGCCAAAATATCTTTCTCTGGAATATCCTTATTCCCCGGAAACAGTGATATTGCCTACAAGATACTTTTTGCCTTCAACTATTGTAATGTAGACAAATAATAAATACGCCCTTTTTACATCGGGCTTAACTTCATATTCAACTGTTGCGTCGGTAAAGCCCTGCCTGTGATAAAATGACCTTAAGCGTTCGATGTCTTCCTTTAATACCTCATCCTTAAGCACCCCGGCATTAAATAACCAGGCGCTTTTTGTCTTCATTAATTTTAGCAAGCGGCCTGAACTAAATGCTTTATTGCCTTCTGTAACAATTTTTTTAATCCTTACTTTCTTGCCTTCGCTCACATTAAATTGTATATTTGCTTTAGTGCCTTCTTTGTTTAAATCTATCTTGTAATCGACCTCGGCCTGGCTAAAACCCATTTTCTCATACATCTGTTTAAGCGTGCGCACATCCGCAACAAGACTAGGCTGATCGAGATACTGTTTTTCTTTTGACTTCAGTTGCTCTTTGAGTTTCTCGTCCTTCATGGTAATACGCCTGATGCCGGAAAAATTAATCTTATCAATTATCGGCCGTTCTACAACCGAAACTATGACTTTAATACCATCTTTGTAATCTTCGGTATCTATTTTTATATCGCTGAAAAAACCCAAAAGGTATAGCCTTTTTAAATCATCACTGGTAATATTTTCTTTGTAGGAGGCACCTATTCGGGTTTTCATTTTGGAAATAATGTTGTTGGTGCTTATGGATTTATTCCCTTTGACTTCAATCGCTGTAACTAATTTTTCTTCCTTTGGGGCAGTTGTGGTAGTAGAAGGTTCTTGAACTGAGGGTTGATCTTGGGCGAAGGATAAATGACAAATGAATACCAAAGCACAAATTACAAAACTTAAAGAAAAGGGGACGTTTCTATTTTTCTGCTGATTAGGAGACGTTAAAAATAGAAACGTCCCCTTTATTTTGGGTGTTGAATTGCCTGAATTAAAGGCTTTATTTTGACATTGGGATTTTGTCATTTGGATTTTTTACAATATATCGTGATCTTTTATGAATGTAAATTACCCTTATTCTATACGGGCGATATTTTCGAATCTTGTATATTCTTTAATAAAGGACAGTTTCAGCGAGCCCACGGGTCCGTTACGCTGTTTTGCTATTATGACTTCTGCTATCCCCTGGTTTTCAGACGTAGGGTTATAATATTCCTCTCTTAACAATAAAACTACCACATCCGCGTCCTGCTCTATGGCTCCGGATTCCCTTAAATCAGAAAGCTGGGGCCTGTGGTCTGTGCGCGACTCTACTGCGCGGGATAACTGGCTTATGGCTATGACGGGGATATTTAATTCCCTTGCCAATGCCTTAAGAGAACGCGAGATTTCGGAAATCTCCTGCTGCCTGCTTTCTATATTGGTGCTGGAACTACGCATTAACTGCATATAGTCTAAGATAATTAACTTTATATCCTGATGTGCCTTTAGCCTTCTGGCTTTCGCACGTAGTTCCATAACCGAAATCGACGGAGAATCGTCTATAAATATAGGCACTTCTGAAAGTTTTCCCGCAGCAGCAGTCAGGCGCGGCCAGTCGGAAGTAGCGAGGTAGCCTGTCCTTACCTTATGCGCGTCAACTTTAGCGTGGGAGCAAAGCATTCTCTGGACAAGCTGCTCCTTAGACATTTCCAGGCTAAAAATCGCTACGGGTGTTTTTTCAGTTACGCCCACGTATTCTGCAATGCCTATGGCTAAAGCACTCTTTCCCATAGAAGGCCTTCCTGCAATAATAATCAAATCAGACGGCTGTAACCCTGCGGTCTTAATATCAAAATCTATGTAGCCTGTGGGGACACCCGTAATATGAGCTTTTTTCTGATACAACTTGTCTATGGTTTCAATGCTGTCTTTAACAATCTCCTTCAGATGTATGTAGCTACCCTGTGTCCGCCTGTCACTTACTTCAAATATAAATTTTTCCGCGCTGTCCACTACCTCCTCGACGTTGCCTTCGCTTTCATAACAAAGAGAAACTATTTTTGTGGCATTATTGATGAGGGTCCTAAGGATGCTCTTTTCTCTGACGATTGCCACGTAGTGACTTATATTTGCCGACGTGGGCACTACGTTTACTAATGCGGTTAAGAAACTCACTCCGCCAATTCCATCAAGATTGCCGTTTTTCTTAAGCTCGTTGGTAAGGGTAATAAGGTCGACCGCCTTGTTGGAGTTGTAAAGATCAAGTATTGATTCGAATATTTTCCTGTGGGTTTCTTTGTAAAAAGAATTTTTATCGAGGGTTTCAAAGGCTATGGATAAAGCTTCTTCGTCCAAAAGCATTGAACCCAATACCGCCATTTCCGCTTCCAAATTCTGAGGCGGGATTTTTTCTAAGGTTAGTTCCTGGGGCATATTTAAATTATTGCTTTACGATCCAGACTTTGATTTTTGCGAGAATTTGCGCATGCAACCTTACGGGAATTTCATAAATACCCAATGATTTTATCGGCTCATTGAGCTCTATAATATTTTTATCAATATCAAACCCTTCATCTTTCAAAGCCTTGGCTATATCCTGCGCAGTTACGCTGCCGTATAACCTATCTTCTTCCTGAGCCTGCGCCTGGATGGTTATCGATACTCCTGACAAGCGGTCTCTGAGGCCTTCGGCTTCTTTTTTTATTTTTTCCTGAAGCACAATTTTATTTTGCTTTTCGGATTCCAGCTGTTTAAGGTTCTTAGGGGTAAGCGGAAGCGCTAAATTATTAGGCAAAAGGAAATTCCTGGCGAAACCGTCTTTAACTTTCACTACGGCGCCTGCCTTACCTATCTTAGATACATCCTGTTTTAGAATGACTTCCATTTAAGTGGCGTTAACGTACGTAAGGCACAAGCGAAATGAACCTTGCCTTTTTAATTGCCTCTGCTATTCTCCTTTGATGCTTGGCGCAGTTGCCTGAAACACGGCTGGAGAGGATTTTTCCCCGCTCCGTTATAAAAGTTTCCAGCCTCTTAGTATCCTTGTAATCTATGAATTTAACTTTATCATGGCAGAACCGGCAATATCTCTTTTTAGTAATTATGCTTGCTGAGCGTTTCCTTAGAACTGGCTTTTTACCAAATTGTTTAGTCTTAACTTTCATGTACTTGATCCTCGCTTTCCTCTAACCATGCTGTTTCTGTGGATTGTTCTGCTGCTGCCGGCGGCTCTTCTGCTGCTTCGGCAGTTGCGCCTTTAGCGGGTGCCGAACCCAGGAATTGCACGCGCTCAGCCCTGACTTCTATGACATTACGTTTCTGGCCGGCATTGTCCTCCCATGAACGCGACTGGAGCCTTCCTTCTACAAAAATACCGCTACCTTTATGCAAATATTGATTGCACGTCTCTGCCTGTTTATTCCAGACGACGACTGTAATAAAACATACTTCTTCTTTTAACTCCTGGGTTTTCGTGCGGTACCTTCTGTTCACTGCAAGCCGAAGGTTAACTACTGCCATGCCCTGCGGGGTATAGCGCAATTCAGGGTCTTTGGTTAGATTACCCATCAGGAATACTCTGTTAAAATTTGCCATCAGTTTCTCCTTAGAGTTGAACTGCCAAGCACAGTCAAAGCACTTATTCTGCTTTTGTAATGAGAACTCTTAATATATTCTCGTTCAGCTTATAGGTGTGGTTTATCTCTTTTATCGCAGAAGGCGCAATGGAAAAGTTCACCAGATAATACAGCCCTTCATGCTGCTTATTGATGGGGAAAAACAGTTTTCTTCTTTCCGCCCATACAGAGCTTGTAATAACACTACCCTGATTTTTGGATACTGCTTCATTGACCTGGTTAAACAGGTTCTTTTTTTCTTCTTCAGACAAATCCGGTCTTATGATAAACATTGCTTCGTATTTATTCATTGTCACCCCTCTTGTTAAATATGTTCATAGTTTCAGTTGTCCCTTTAGTAACCCACACAGAGCAACATTCAGTTGCTCTGATAATCATTTCCCTGACCTGTTTACTTTCCTTCCTGTTAAAAGGCGATAATACGTAATCAGCGGCATCTGTATTCTTTAAGGGCCTGCCTATGCCGATACGTAACCGCGCAAATTCATTATTCCTGAGTGAATTTATTATAGACTGGATACCGCGATGGCCGGCTGATGACCCGCCTGGCCTTAGTTTCAACCTTCCGAATCCTAAGTCCAAATCATCGCAGACGACCAACAAATCAGCCAAATCTATTTTATACTTTCTAAGCAGGCCTGCTACTGCAATGCCTGATAAATTCATAAAAGTTAACGGCGTTGCGATTAAGACAGCCTGGCCTTCAATTCGTAACTTAGCGCTTTTACAAAGAACTCCCCTCTCTCTTTTAAGAGAGGCTTTGTGAGATTTTGCGATATTCTTAACTACTGAAAAACCTATATTATGCCTTGAAAATGCGTAAATTAATCCCGGGTTACCTAATCCTACAATGAGCTTCATCGTATTAGCTATCAGCTTTCAGTCATCAGCTTTCAGCTGAAAGCTGGCAGCTGATAGCTGAGAGCTAAATTCCTATTTTTCTTTTTCTTTATCTTTTTCCTTCTTGCTTTCTTTGCCTTCTTCCTGACCCTCGCCCTCAACAGGCACTTCCTTCTTTTCTTTGATTACTTCGGGCTCCTGTGTTTCCTCGCCTTCAACAGGAGCGGCTGCAACTTCTTCCTTCATCGGTTCAGCTACAGAAAGCACAATTGCCGTCGGGTCATTTAAGACCTTAACCTTTGGCGGCAGGGTTAAATCCTTTATGTGCACTGAATCTCCGATCTTTAACTGGCTTACGTCAACCTCTACCTCTTTAGGAATATCGGTAGGCAGACACTCAACTTCAATTTCCCAAAGAATATGCTCTAAGGATCCGCCCTCCTGTTTTACTCCCACGGGCTCTCCCTTTGCAACTACGGGGATATTAACTTTTATTGCCTTAGTCAGGGAAACTTCGTTAAAATCCACGTGCACTATGTCTCCATGAACCGGGTCATATTGAATTTCCTTGATTAAACATGCCCTGGCCTTTTGTTTTTTGTCGTCCTTGATATTGAGATTGATTATTATACCCTCAACCCTATGATGATGTACGAGTTTTAAAAATTCGCTGTGCAATAGTTTTAAAGGAGTTGCTATTTTGCCCTCGGCGTAAACCACAGCCGGAATAAAGCCCTGCTGCCTTAAATCCTTAACCTTACCCTTGCCTAATTCTTCTCTAGGCTGCACATCTAAAAATATGTCTGCCATTTCTCTACGCTCCGCTCGTTGTTTGCTTGTTAATCAAATAGTGAACTTACCGATTCTTCGTTGTGTATCCTTTTTATTGCCTCACCCAACAGGCCTGCGACTGACAGAACTTTAATCTTCGGGCGCTTCTTATTGTTAGCTAAAGGAATACTGTCAGTGATTAAAAATTCCTGAATGTCTTTACAATTATCTATTCTTTCTATGGCTGGCCCCGATAAAACACCATGGCTAATAGCAGCCCTGATAGTCTTTGCCCCTTCTTGCTTTAATGCCTCTACAGCCTCAAGCAGAGAACTGCCCGTAGCAATTAAATCATCGACTATTACGGTGTTCTTTCCTTTTACCTCGCCTAAAATATGCATTACCTCTGTTTTTTCCGGAGAATCACGCCGTTTGTCTATTATGGCAAGGCCCGCAGAAAGCCTTTTTGCATATGCACGTGCCATTTTTATTCCGCCGACATCCGGAGAAACAATTACCAAATCTTTGAGCTTTAATTTCTCAATATAATCTTTAAAAACTCCGATAGCAAAAAGATGATCCACGGGGATATCAAAAAACCCCTGGATTTGCCCGGCGTGCAGGTCCATGGTGAGTACCCTGTTTGCTCCGGCAACAGTCAAAAGGTTTGCTACCAGTTTTGCCGTAATGGGGACGCGCGGCTGGTCTTTTCTGTCCTGGCGCGCATAACCAAAATAAGGGACGACCGCAGTAATTCTGGAAGCCGAGGCCCTCTTTAAGGCATCGATCATTATCAAAAGCTCCATTAGATTCTCGTTGGGCGGAGGACAGGTAGGCTGGATTACAAACACATCTTTTCCCCGTACATTATCGTTAATCTTTAAGCGAATCTCTCCCTCGCTAAATTTAGTCACCAAAGCATCGCACAATTTAACTTTAAGGTACTTACAGATATCCTTAGCTAATTTAGGATGGGCACTTCCACTGAATATACATAATTTATCCATGCTTACCTCTTTTTCTTAAGTATTTTTGCCGGAACGCCTGCGACTATTGCGTTATCGGGGACGTTTCTATTCTTAAGCACGATACTGCCTGCGCCGGTAGAAGCACGCTTGCCGATTTTGACGGGAGCTACCAGCACCGTATCAGAACCAATAAACGCACCGTCATTTATTACCGTGGCATTCTTTTTCTTGCCGTCGTAGTTAGCGGTAATAGTGCCTGCTCCGATATTTACCTTACGTCCTATAAGGCTGTCTGCAAGATAACTGAAATGTTTTGCGCGGCTTCCTGAAGAAATCCTTGAACGGGTGATTTCTGAGTAATTCCCGACCGACACATCATCATCAAGTCGAACATTATCTCTTAAGTGACAAAATGGACCAACGCGGCAACGTTTACCAATTTTAACATTCCTTTCAATAACTGTAAAGGGATAAATAACCGAATCCTCGCCTATTCTTGTGCCGAAACTTATAAAAGTAGTGGCTGGATCTACGATGGTAACGCCGCTTTTCATTAGTTCTTCATTAATGCGAGCCTGCATTATTGAATTTGCCTTGGCCAATTCAGAACGCGAATTTATTCCCAATGCCTCATTGATATCCGAAAGTTTGACTGCATCGATTAAATAACCCTTATTATAAAATATGGTTACGATGTCGGTTAAATAATATTCTTTTTTTCGATTATTAGGCCGTATCTGTTTAATACACTCAGTTAGCTTGTCTTTCTTAAAACAAATGATACCGGTATTTATCTCTTTAATATCTTTTTGAAAATCATCGGCGTCTTTTTCTTCGATGATGCCATAGACGCTGGAATATTTATCCCTTAAAATCCTGCCATAGCCAGTGGGTTTATCCAACTGCGCAGTTAAGAGTGTGGCGTCTAAAGCATTTTCTGTATGATATTTCAAAAGTTTATTTATTGTTTCTCTGGTTAGCAAAGGATTATCTCCGTAAAGAACCAATACGGTTCCTTTAAAATTACGCAGCAAAGCCAGCCCTTCTTTTACCGCATCGCCAGAGCCTCTTAGCCTTTTTTGTATGGCTATTTTTATTCCGGGGTTTAGCACTTTTCTTACATCCTGATGCTTATATCCTAAAACGCAAACAACTTTGCTAGGCTTTAAATTAGCTGCCAGGTCCAGGACATAACTAAGCATGGCTCTTTGGCAAATAGGATGTAAGACCTTGGGGGTCTTGGATTTCATCCTTGTGCTTTTTCCGGCTGCTAAAATAATAATCGCAAGATTTTTATTCATAGTTTATTGAGTATGTTAAATTGCCCGGTGAGGATTCGAACCTCAACAGTCAGACCCAAATTCTGATGTGCTACCATTACACAACCGGGCAGATAATAGTTCGAACCTCATTTGCTACTTAAACAGTAATTCCCTTTGCCTTTTCCTGTTCGTAACCCTCTAGAACTTTCTTTTGCAAATATTCCCTGAAGGACTGTGTTATGGGATGGGCAATGTCTTTGTGCTCTAATTGAGCTGTGCTTTGCGCTTCGGGAGTAGCCGGCTTAACTGTCATAGGCAGCGAAGAGCCGCACTGGTTACAATATTTGCTGCGCATTTCATTCTTAAAACCGCACTTTGGACACGGCTGCTTTATCTTCCTTGAAGGCATGGCAATAAATAAACCGCTTGTGCCTTCTATGACTTTTATATTCCTGACCACGAAAGCATTATCCAAGGTTACCGTGGCATATGCCTTTAATTTTTTATCGGGAGAGTCTTTTAAAACCACCTTAACCTCTGTTATCTCCATATTAACCTCCTAGTTGTTTCAAATTGTGCCTGTTACAAATACCTGTAAGGATTTATCCCAAGTTTTAAGCTTCCTGGCTAAAGTTGCTGCCTCCTTTCTTGCAGGAACAATAACAAACACAGCCGGACCGCTTCCGGACATCAAGATTGTTTTTAACCCAAGCTTACGAAGCTTATTCCTTATGGCTTGAACCTTCGGATAGTATTTAACCGTAACAGGTTCAAGGCTATTGAACAAAAAACTCCCACTGCGAGAAAGAGCATTCTTTTGCAATGCCGAAGTTAATAGTTTAACATCAAATTTTGGCATTGTCAACCCCGCGCCTTTTATTTTATTCATGTTTTTGTGATTTCTTTGAATGCCAAAAAGGTGCGGGGTCAACCCAGAATCTTCATCCCATTTTCTATATATAAAGGGCGTAGAAACTGCCAATTTAGGCACAACCAAGACATGCCAAAGCTTTGTATCTTTAAGCGCCGCTAATGGTTTTATTTCATCTCCACGGCCACTACCTATTGCAAAACAAGACTCATAAACAAAAAATGGCACATCGCAGCCTATTCTTTTGGCTAGCCGCAAGAGGCTATCTTTGGATAAATGCAGTTTCCAGAGTTTGTTTAAGCCCAGAAGAACAGCTGAGGCATTACTAGAGCCTCCTGCCAGCCCTGCTCCTACCGGGATACGCTTTACAATTTCTATATCTAAGCCTTTATTCATATGAAGGGTTTCCCGCAATAATGCAGCGCTTTTAAAGCAAAGATTGGAACTGTTTTTAGGGACAGCGGGATTTTTACATACAATCTTTATTTTTTTGTCCGCACGGGTTCTTAAAAGGATTCTGTCGACAAGGTCTATTCGTTCGAATAGTGTTTTAATGTTGTGGTAGTTGTCTTTGCGTTTATTTAAGACTTCAAGGCAGAGGTTTAATTTAGCGTAGGAGTTTAAGGCTAGGCTTTCCACTTATGAACCCAATTTAAAAACTAGTAAATAATGGGGACGTTTCTATTTTTATGCTAATCTGGAGACGTTAAAAATAGAAACGTCCCCATTATTTTAAGAAGCGATTCTTAATGCTACTTTTTCTATATCGGCGCTTGTAAGATTATACTCTTTTAAAAGTTCCTCGGGTTCTCCTGACTGGCCATATCTGTTTTTTATGCCCAGGCACATTACTTTGGTGGGATGATTCTCCACAACAATTTCATCAACTGCCGAGGCAAGGCCTCCGATAACTGAATGTTCTTCGCATACCAAAATGGCACGGGTTTCTTTGGCTGCTTTTAATATTGCCTGCGCATCAAAAGGCCTGATAGTATGAATATTAATAACACGCACCTTTATACCTTTATTAAGAAGGTTTTTAGCGGCAACAAGCGCCTCTTGAACCATAATCCCGCAGGCGACGATTGCTAAATCATTTCCTTCAGTCAAAACCTGTGCCTTGCCTAATATAAACTCACCCTTGTTTTCAATGGTAGTAACTTTAGGCCTGCCCAGGCGTACATAAAAGGGGCCCTTATTATTTGCAGCAGCCATTATAGCATCTCTTGTTTGAGGCCCGTCGCAGGGGACAATTATGTTCATATTCGGTATTACCCTCATAAGTGCTATATCTTCCAAGGCCTGGTGGCTTGCTCCGTCAGGCCCGACGGTGATACCGGCATGCGTAGCTACTATTTTAATATTGAAGTTATTGTAACAAACGGAATTTCTCACCTGATCCCAGGCCCTTCCAGCTGCAAATATGGCAAAAGTGGAAGCAAAAACTGTTTTTTGACAGCTGGCAATGCCAGCTGCAGTTGCCATCATGTTTTGTTCAGCTACACCGAAATTAAAAAATCTATCTGGGAATTCTTTGGCAAACAGGCCTGTGCGAGTTGAGCCGGATAAATCAGCATCCAGAACGACTATGTTCTTATTAGCCTTTCCTAGCTCGACCAGGGCCTTGCCGTAAACATCACGTTGATAAAGTTGCTCTGCCATTATTCCAATTCCTTTAAAGCTTTTTCCGCTTCTTCATTTGTCGGTGCGCGGCCGTGAAAATCGCAGACGTTTTCCATAAAAGACACGCCTTTACCTTTTATGGTATGGGCAATGATAATTGCGGGTTTTCCTTTTGTTTTTTTGGCTTCCTCATACGCAGACAAAATTTGTTTCATATCGTGGCCGTTTATTTCTATGGTATGCCAGCCAAAAGATTGCCACTTGGCAACAACAGGCTCTAATTCCATAATATCGCAAATTTTCCCGTCGATTTGAAAACCATTGTAATCTAAAATCGCGCACAGATTGTCGCATTTATAATGAGCGCAAGCCATTGCCGCTTCCCAAATATTTCCTTCCTGTGTTTCTCCGTCACCCATAAGCACATACACCCGGTAATCCTTTTTGTCAATTCTGGCTGCCAGGCTCATCCCCAAGCCAACAGATAAACCCTGGCCCAAAGAACCGGAAGCAGCTTCTACTCCAGGAGTACGCCTGTCAGGATGGCCTTGCAACATCGAACCCAATTGCCTTAAGGTAAGCAATTTATCTTTGGGGAAATAACCTGATTCTGCTAATACCGCATATAGTAACGGACAGCAATGGCCTTTTGACAAATGAAACCTGTCTCGATCAGACCAGGATGGATCTTTAGGATTATACTGTAATACGCTAAAATATAAGGCAGTAATTAAATCCGCTGCAGACAGGCTTCCTCCGGGGTGACCTGAACCTGCCTTAGCAAGCATCTGTATAATCAGCCGCCTTATTTGCTTAGCTTTATTTTCTAATTCTTTAATTTGGTTATCGGTATATTGCATTTTACTTTTGAGTTTTGCTTTTTTCGTTTTGAGTTATTTTCTCTAGCTTCTGTTTTACCTTATCCTGTTTTGCGTCCAATTTCAAGGACTTCTGCCAATTTAATTTTGCATTAGCGGGATCATTTAATTTAAGGTAGGCATCCCCCAAGTGGTCATATATAACCGGATCTTCCATCAATGAGCTTGCTTTTTGTAACTGTGTTAGCGCCTCTTTGAATTTTCCTTTCTTAAAATAAAACCAGCCGAGGCTGTCAATATATGCGCCGTTATCAGGGGATAATTCCAGCGCCTTTTTTATCATCGCCTCTGCCTGGTCTAAATTCTTATCACTATCAACATACATATAACCTAAAAAATTCAAGGCATCGTCGTAATCGGGCTTTAATGCAAGCGCTTTTTTCAGCTCTGTCTCTGCCGTATTATTATCTTTAAGCTCGTTGTAAACACTGGCTAAATAAAAGTGGGCTTCAGCGTCATTAGCGGACAACTTTATTACTAATTTGTATATCGCCTCTGCCTGTTTAAATTTCTTCTGCTGTACGTAAATTGCCCCCAGGCTCTTATAAATATCTATATTATCAGGTTGAAGCTTGGAAGCGTTTTTAAGCGCGGTTTCGTATTCTCCTGCCGCCTCATCCTGTTTGTTCTGTGAAGAATAAAGGATCGCTAATATGGCATGCGGCTCTACAGCACCGGGATCAAGTTTTATCACGGTATTTAATTCATCTACGGCCTTAGGGATATTGTTATTTTTTATGAAACTGGCGGCTAAACTTAAATGTACCACGGAATTTTCAGGCTCTGATTTTAGAACCTTTTTGTATTCCTGGATGGCTTGCTCTGCCTGGCCCAGGTCATCATACATAACACCCATCATATAGTGGCTAAGGGCATAAGAAGCCTTACGGTCCAAGGCAAAACTGTTTGTTGTCACAAACAAGGTTGTAGCGACGCTTAAAAGCAGACTGCACCTACACATTATGCGAGGTATCATAAGTGTTATGTTTAAAGACACAGCATAATTAGCGTGTCCTGGAAGGCTATAATCGGGGATTTAACCCCAGGCTCTCTTCTTCAGATGGCGTAGGCGTCTACGCATCTTTTTTCTTTTATGAGTCCTGATTTTTCTTCTTTTTCTTTTTCTGCCGCAAGGCATAGCCTCGCTCCTTTCAGTCGCTCGGAAGTCAAAATGTAAAAGTTAACTTAAAATTTAAAAGTTTTTACTTTTTACTTGTACTTTTTACTTTTGGCTTTTTACTTTTAACTTTTAATAGATTACTTTATTCAACGGGTACTCAATAATTCCCTGGGCACCTGCTTTTTTTAATTCGGGAATTAAAACCCGTACAATTTTTTCGTCAATCACTGTTTCAATAGCGAACCAGCCTTCTTCCGAAAGCCCGGATATAGTCGGCCTTTTTAAAGCCGGCAGCTTCTTAATAACTTTTCCTAAATCCTGCTTTCTAACGTTCATTTTTAGTCCGACCTTCTCTTCTGCACTGATTGCGCCCTTCAAGAGAAGCGCAATTTGTTCCATTTTTGATTTTTTCCACTCTTGCTTATAGGAATCCTTATTGGCGATGAATCGGGTAGTAGATTCACAAAGTGTGGCGATTTCTACCAGTTTATTTGCCCGAAGGCTCTTTCCGGTTTCTGTCAATTCCACAATCGCATCCACTAATCCAGCGCTTACCTTTACTTCGGTTGCTCCCCAGCTGAATTCCACATCTACATTTACTTTGTTTTTCTTAAAATAATCCTTGGTAACGTTGACCAACTCTGTGGCAATGCGCTTTCCGGAAAGATCTTTAAGGGATTTAATCCCTGAATCCTGCGGCACTGCCAAAACCCACCTTACCTTGCTTAAACTCTGTTTGGCATAAACCAAGTCAGTTATCGTTACGCAATCCGACTTATTCTCTAGTATCCAGTCATTACCGGTAATCCCGCAATCCAAAGCCCCATCCTGGACATACCGAGACATTTCTTGCGCACGCAGCAAAACCGGCTCAATCTCCGGGTCATCTATCGACGGAAAATACGAGCGCTCGCTGGGCAGGGAAACATTGAAACCTGCTTTTTTGAACATTTTAAAGGTGGCCTCCTGGAGGCTCCCCTTTGGTAACCCTAATTTCAGCACTTTATCGCTCATTTTTGATTATCCTTTTTAGTTCCAGTTTAAATTTCTGGCGCGAATATATTAACAGCCCAGGTTTTTCTCAACTTTATGGGCCTCTTTTTCACGGAGAATCATTATAGCGGTCTTACGGCGTTTTGTAAAGTAAAAAGTTCTAATGAATCTGTCGGTTTTCTCACCAATGGACGGGTCCTGCCTGCCAAGCCACCTCGCCGTGCTCGCTCACGCTCCGCGCGGCAAGGGCTTCGGCTTGTCAGTCACCCGTCCATACGCTTGAAAACCGCCAGATTCATTAATATAATGGGGGCGGTGGCTGAATTTTGTAATTGCAATATTTGATTTTTAAATTATAATCAAATGAAGACATAACTTACGGAGCGTAAGCGAACGTAAGTTATTGTCTGAATTTGTCCCCGCGTTTTGCTTCGCAAAGCGAAGCAGCGGGGATTAATTCGCAAAAAAGGAGCAGGTATGCTAAAAGCGTTACGCAATAAGAAAACGGCAAGAAAAATATGGATTGTCCTGGCAATTATAATTGTTCCGGCATTTGTCCTCTGGGGCCTGGGAGGAGCTTTACGCAGCAAGCAGGAAGCAGCTTATGTAGGCAGGATTTTCGGCCGGGAAATCTCAAGCATGGAATATAAAGACGCCCTGATTGCCGTGACAAATACAGCAATCATGCAGTATGGTGATAAATTACCCGAGGTACAAAAATACCTTAACTTAGAGGCCCAAGCATGGGAAAGGCTTATTCTACTACATGAGACAAAGTGGCGTAAAATTCGGGCGAGCGATAAAGAAGTTATTGAACTGATTGAGGCTTATCCGTTTTTTCAGCGTAACGGACAATTTGATAACCGGATATATTCACAAACTCTGCGCTATTTATTCAGGATTCAACCCCGTGCCTTCGAAGAGCAGACGCGGCAAAACATAATGATCGCCAAGCTGTTCAATCAGGTTACCCGCAAAATCAACATAACCCCGGAAGAACTAAAGGAGGAATACAGAAAAGCAAATGAAGAGATAAGCCTTTATTACATAGCGGCCTTACCTTCTGATTTCGCAAAACAAATTAACCCCAGCGATCAGCAGATCAAGGATTACTATGAGAAAAATTCCCTTGAATTTAAACTTCCCCCTTCCTTCAACCTCGATTACGTATCTGTCGATTCCGAGGAAAAGGCAAAAAATATAATTACGGGCTTATCCAAAAAAGAAGACTTGGGAAAGATAGCAAAGAATTTGGGGCTAACCCTCAAGGAAACCGGATTGTTCAAACAGACAGACCCTATACCCGGCATTGGCTGGTCTCCGGAAATCGCAAGCCTGATTTCCAAATTAAATATCGGGCAATGCAGCCAGCCGATACTCTATGAAAAGAATTACTACTTTTTAAGGCTCAAGGATAAAAAAGAAGCTTATATCCCGGAATTCGATAAAATAAAAGATAAGGTAAAAGAAACGGTTATAAAGAAGGGTTCTGGTGAATTGGCAAAGAAAAATTCCCAAGACTGCCTGAAGTACATGAAAGAATTATACAAACAAAATCCTAAACTTGTTGATTTTGGAGTATGTGCAAATAAATTCAACTTAAAGTCAGACTCTACAAAACTGTTTAAATTCGGCAGCTATATTGAGGGGATAGGTGCATCTGATGATTTCTGGAACGCCGGCGCTAGCCTAAAGCCGCAAGAGTTTAGTGATGTAATCGCTATTCCTATCGGATTTTTTATCGTAAAGGTTAAGGACAGGACTGTAACTGACGGGAGCAAATTCGAAAAGGAAAAAACTGACTTCGCACAAAAATTACTATCTCAAAAGAAACAGGCGTATTTTTCTTCGTTTGTAGACGACCTGAAGAAAAAAACGCAGATTTAAATCAGCTTCTTAGTTTACCTTAATTGCAGTAACCGGGCACTGCTCGGCCACTTCCGTAAGATTGTGCATCCCGCAACTTTGTGCCTTGACATGAGCAATACCATCCCCCTGGACTTCAAATACCTCAGGGCAAACCTGTTCGCATAAGCCGCAACCCACACAAGTTGAAACATCAACGCTTACTTTAGCCATTTCTTACTACCTCCGTTTAGCTGTCAGTCGCCAGCTATCAATTATCGACTGAAGGCTAAAAGCTATCAAATCTATCTTTCTAATAAATTCTCAAATATCTCTTCGTGGTTGACTTCTTCCGATAATATATGAGTTACCAGCTGGTAAGTGACATTGTCCTTGCCCAAGGTCTTTTTGGCAATTTTATTATAAACTTCTATAGCGCCTGCTTCTGCCTCAGTGACAATGCGGATTATCCTGTTAATGTCTGCAGTATTCTTTGGCGGCATCGCATACGGAAAATTAGCATGCTTTTCCAGTTCCATGGGATTGGCAATCGGCACATCGCCTAATTTAACGATTAAATCTGCCAATTCTGTGGCATGCTCCAACTCTTCCTTGGCAACCTTATTCAAAAATTCCGCGATATCTTCGTAGGCGCGGCCGGAAACTATCTGTGCCATGTACCAATACAAATAAAACGCCAGCCATTCATCTGCATATGCCTTGTTTAAATCTTTTACCAAATCCTTTAAGCTTACTTCAACTATAGTCCTTGCTTGTTTTCCCATCCCACACCTCCTTAATTTTCCCGCTATCTGCGGTCAGAAAATTAATCCCGAGCTTACGCAGAAAATTTCGTAGAAATTTTCAAGTGCTTAAGCGAGGGGTCTGTTTATTGCTGATTCTGCTGTGCTTGCGCTTTAAGGCCATATTTTGCTATATTGGCATCAGCAATAGCCTGAATCTGCTTAATTGCATCAGGGTTATTAAGTAAATGCTTAAATCTGCCTTGAGTCTTCAAATATTCCTCTACAGGCTTAGGTGTAATTTGGCGCCTGGAAATTAATACCCCATTCTCATACTCAATCAGAGGATATAAACCGGTATCAACCGCTAACTTTGCCACCTTGAACATATCCTCCGGCTCATGCCTCCATCCTAAGGGACAGGATGCGTGAATCTGAATGTATTTCGGCCCTTTAATGGAAATGGCTTTTTTGACTTTACGTTGCAAATCCTGTATGAATCCGCTTGAACAAGTTGCTACATAAGGAATGCCGTGGGCAAGCGCAATTTCCGGCATGGGTTTTTTAGGCCGTATGTTTCCAGATGACTTTGCGCCTATTGGACTGGTTGTAGTATTGGTGCTAAAAGGCGTAAGCCCGCTTCTTTGCACGCCTGTATTCATATAGGCTTCATTATCATAACAGACATAAAGTATGTCGTGGCCTCTTTCAAACATTCCCGATAAAGCCTGCAGGCCTATATCCGCAGTGCTTCCGTCTCCGCCCTGCGCGATTACATTTGTTGTGTCTTTCTTGCCCAAATGAATCAGCGCCGCTTCCACGCCAGAAGCAACTGCAGCTGCATTCTCAAATAGAGAGTGTATCCAGGGGACATTCCATGCTGTCTCAGGAAACCTTGTAGAAAAAACCTCAAGGCAGCCTGTATTATTTACCACTATCGTATTACTCCCGGCTGCTTCTATTACCAAACGCGCAGCTATCGCCTGTCCGCATCCTGCGCAGGCAGTGTGGCCGGGTTTAAATAAAAGCTTATTGTCCATATTCCTCCCTTAAAAGCTCGGGTTTTAAATCAATGAATTCCAGGTTTATTTCTTTTGCATTCAGTTTGGCGAATATTTCTCTTACGGATTCTAACGTAATATCTCTTCCTCCCAGGCCTGCTATAAAGCTGCTGATTATCTGAGGAGATTTTTTCTTGCCAAAGAACGTAGATTTTATTTCAACCGCCAAAGGCGCATAAGCGCCTAATGAAACCGATTTATCTAACACCGCTACCTTAGGCACATTTTTCAAGGCTTCATAAACCCGTGCGTAGGCAAACGGCCGATATGAAATAATTTTTAACAAGCCGACTTTTTTGCCTTTCTTTCTCAACTCATCAACTACTTCCTTAATTGTCCCGCAGACTGAACCCATGGCCACAATTACTTTCTCAGCATCTTTGGTATGATATTCTTCTACCAGGCAATCCTTATAATCGCGGTTAAACAGGGCTTTGAATTCTGTACTCACTTGGGGTAACATTTCTAATACGTGCTTAAAGGTTTCCTGTATTGCGAAGCGTGCCTCCATATAATAATCAGGATCAGCCAATATCCCCATAGTTAACGGCTCTGCAGTATCAAGCTTATACAAAGGTTTATATGCCGGCAGGAATTTATCTACCTTGTCTTGTTCGGGCATATCCACTGATTCCATGCCGTGTGTTAATATAAAGCCATCCATACACACCATCACAGGAAGCATTATGGATTTATCTTCGCTTAAACGGTAGCCCATGAAGTGAAAATCAACTGCCTCCTGGTTATTTTCCGCGTAAAGCTGAATCCATCCTGCATCACGCAAGGATATGGAATCCTGCTGGTCGTTCCATATATTTATGGGAGCGGATACTGCGCGGTTAGCACAGGTTAAAACTAAGGGAAGCCGCAGCCCCGCGATATTAAAAATAACTTCTGCCATGTAAAGCAGACCTTGAGAACTGGTAGCCGTATAAGAACGCACCCCTGCTGCAACACCTCCCAACACCACCGACGCAGCGGAATGTTCGCTTTCCACATTCACGAATTGGGAGTTTAATTCTCCGTTGGCAACCATTTGGGCCAATTCTTCCACTATGTGCGTCTGAGGGGTTATGGGATAAGCAGAGATGACTCCCGGCTTACACAACTTTACCGCTTCAGCAATTGCGCGCGAACCTTCTAAGAATGCTTTCACTTCTTTTCTCCTTCGGGGTTTTCTTCTATCATCACAATATCGCCTTTGGGGCATACAAGCGTGCAAAGCCCGCAGCCCTTGCAATAATTATAATCACAGGTATAGGCATTCTTTTCTTTACCCTGGATACAGCCTTCAGGGCATACCGTAATACACATCTTACAACCTATGCAGTTCTTCTTTAAGAATTCAGGCCTTAGCTTTATTCTCCAGGCCCCTGTCTTATCGCCTTTACTCTTTATGGGTTTTACTATTAACGGTCCAAACATAACTCTCCTTACCTCTTTATGTATTGATACCCCTGCTTTACTGCTTCAATATTGCCTTCCAGGGCCTTACCGGAAAATCTCTGCTTTACAACCTTTAATAAGGTATCCAGCTTAATTTCCCCGGTTGCAGCAGCAAAACTTCCAATTAGTGTAGTGTTTGCTAAAGGCCTGCCAATGGTTTTTAGGGCAATATCGTTTGCCGGAACAACAAAAGCCTTTTGCTTGGGCTTTAGCTTAGGCAAATCTAGCTCATCTTTTGCGTTTATTATTGCGATCCCCTCTTCCTTCAGGCCGGAAAAACAATTGTAACCACGCATAAGCGTGGGATCCACGATAATCACGAAGTCTGGAGTATAGATCTGGCTTCTTAAGCGTACCGGCTTTGCATCAACCCTTACAAAGGCATTCATAGGTGCGCCCATGCGTGCCGCTCCAAAATTCGGGAAAGCATAGGGATACATCCCTTCTTCAAAATAGGCAAAGCCAATTAAACTGGCGGTAGTAATTGCCCCCTGCCCTGCGCGGGCATGAATACGTATTTCTTTCATTTAATGTTAGCTCCTGTAGTTTCCCCGCTGCTTCGCTTTGCTTCGCAAAGCGCGGGGATTAATTCAGCCATAAACTTATGTTCGTTTACCTGCCTGCCAGCAGGCAGGCACTCCATAAGTTTAGGCTTCATTAAAAAACGATTTCCTATAATATAACTTTTAAGTGAATTTGTCAAATAATTTATTTTTAGGGCAATTTTGTAAGTAAGGATGAGGTTTGGGAAAGGAGCGTGAATACTTTTTCCGCTTTTTCAACAGCAAAGGTCCCCAGGCCGCAAGCCGGGCTGATTAAGAGATTGCTGGATAATATTTCTTCTCCTATTGCCTTATTCTCCAATTGATAAATCCCCTGTTTAATCTTTCTAATCAGTAAATCCGGCGTTTCTTCGCCGCTGAATAACTGCGTAGGCACTATGCCCCAGCAAAGAATGCCGTCTCTGGCAAAGAAATCCTTAAGGTCGTTTGCGTAAAGCAATAACCTGTCCAGATACCCAAAGGCGTCAAAGCTGATGATATCCAGCGCATTTATTTGAGTAAACATTGACCAATCGGTATTACCGCAGCAATGCACTCCCAGCAAAACCTCTTCGGATTCTAAGGGTTGCGTAAATTCGGATAATACTTTTACTACATCTTCCCTGTTTATGGGAGTATAAGCAGAGCCAAAACAACCCAGAAACGGCTCATCAATAAACAGTATTATCCTCCTGTTAAATTTCTTAAACAGCTTAATTTGCCAGAGTGCTTTTAAAGCCAGGGCTTTAGTAACTGCCTGCATATAAATTTTGTCGTGAAGCAGGGCAATCCCGTTTTCATCGCTGATTCCTGCAGCGAATGTAAACGGCCCGGTTACTTGGCATTTGATAAATTTAATATCCGCCAGGCTTATCTTCTCTAACAGCTGATTGAATTTATGTAATCCCGGGGCATAATCCTGGCTAATCTTGAAATAATCCGTATCATTGGCAATCACCCGCTCATAAAATTTTTCCAGCTGCTCGTCTTTATTATTCGGGTTAAAATTAAGCCCTCCGGAAGTCATGGTTAAGCAAGGCAAATTTTCGCTAAACTGGGCAACCATTGCCTCCCGGATATCCCGCTTGGGAAGCTGCGGCCAAAAGGGAATTGCCGGGACATATTTGAAAATAAAATCCAGGGCCTCATAAGCATCCTTATGCGGCAGGCTGCCTATACCTGTAGCTAATCCTTTAATGTTATGCATAAGTTTCACTCTTTAATGTGCCGCTTGGCCCGATTTCCAGAATTTCTTCAATCTTTACCTTAAAAACAACGAACCTTTGAGGCAATGAAATTTCAAAACGTTCATGCACCTTACCCTTTTCTACGCCTTCAATAATACGTTTGGTAGAAAGGTCGATTTGCCTGCTCTCTAAATCCCTCAGTATGTCCTCATATGCCGGCCCACCCTCGATTATCTCTACCGGCCCGTTTATACGGTACCCTATAAGAGAATCTGTATCTACAAACGAAATGGAAACGCGCGGATTAATCAAAATATTCTGCCAAGTCTTACCGATAACATAATCCACCAAGAATATAAAATTCTTTTCTACTTTTAAGAGAAATTTAGGTGCGGCATTGGGGTGGCCTTTAAAATCACACGTGGCCACGCTGACGAATTCCCTGGATTTAAGAAGCTTAGCGACTTTTTCTGTCATTAGAATGCCCCGTGTGCGGCAATATCATGCGAATGCTTAATTGCTCTATTATAGGCGTCTTTAATTGCTTTTTCAAGGCTGGTTTTATATGTTACTCCCTACCTTTTATTTATTCTTTCTTCCATTTATTGCCTGTTTTTTAATTGGCGTGCTAGTTCCTGCCTAAGTTTCTTAAGAGCCGGGCTTATAATAACCGGATATTTATACCTTGAATAAGGCCCCTGCAATCTTTCGGGTAATCTGGATATATTGGACCTCACTACTTCTCTTATTTCTTTTAATGAAGGTTTTCCGTAGATTATTCTTCCGCAGGTAACAACCTTTTTTAAAAGAGGCACACCTTTTATCTTTTCGTTCTCTAAACCTAAAACGTCTCTTATGAATTTACCTTTAATATTTCTCACCCTAAAAATCTGCTTTCTTCCCGGATATGTCACTTTTGCCTGGCTCAATTTCATCGTCGGAAGGAACCTTCCGTTCTCATCAGTAACTTGGCTTATCTTGTAAATTACATCCAGTGATGGCGCATCCGTGCTTACGCCCATATTTGTCCCCACGCCAAAACTATCAACCTGTGCACCTCTATCCAGCAAATCTCTTATCTTAAATTCATCAAGATTTCCGCTGGCAAGAATTTTTACGTAATTAAGCCCTGCGCCATCTAGCATGGTTCTTGCCATTTTAGACAAGGTCACGATGTCGCCACTATCCAATCTTATTCCCTGTAACTTGTACCCTTTTTCCTTAAGATACAGTCCTGCTAAAATCGCATCTTTTACTCCCTTCCCAGTGTCATAGGTATCCACTAAAAGGGTTGATTTTTGTGGAAAGGTATCGCAATATGCAAGAAAACTATCCATTTCCTGCTTGAAAGACATGATAAAAGAATGTGCCATGGTCCCGACTATGGGTATAGCGTATAATTTTCCTGCTAATACATTGGATGTGCCGTTAAAACCGGCGATAAAAGCAGAACGGGCAACTTTTAATCCGGCATCCTGGCCATGTGTCCTTCTTAAAGCAAAATCAAATACCGGCCTGTCCTGTGCGCTGGAAACTACGCGCGAGGCCTTGCTGGCAATCATAGTCTGCAAATTTACTGTATTAAGCAGGAAACTTTCGATAATCTGGGCTTCGATTATCGAGCCGGTAACGCGTATCAACGGCTCATCTGCAAAGAAAATTTCTCCTTCCGGCAATGCCCATATATCTCCTTTAAACTTGAAATTACTTAAATAGCCTAAAAAATCTCTGGAGAAAATATTCTGTTTCTTTAAAAAGCCGATGTCATCCGGGCTGAAACGCAAATTTCTTATGTAACTCAAAATATCTTCTAACCCTGCGCTAACCAGGTAAGAGCGATTAATGGGTAATTCCCTGACAAATAAATCAAAGGTGGCAGAAGTTTGACTCCTATACACAAAGTAACTCTGCGCCATGGTCAGTTCATATAAATCCAGCAATAAAGAATTCCCCATTGCTCTTTAGTTATTTTTTAATCAATTCCTTATATTGTTCTTCAGGAAAACTATGGTCGACTGAAATGATGTGACCTGCCTTGTCTATAAGTATATAGGTAGGGATACCTAAAACATCGTAAGACTCAGCAACCCTCGTATCTTTGTCTAAAAGTATTTTAAAATTTAAAGAATTGGCTTTGGCGAATTTGTCAACTTTACTTTCGGACTCTCCTACGTCAACAGCAAATAACTCAAATCCCTGTTTTACCAGCTGCGGATACCTGTCTTTGAGCCCGGAAAGCTCCTTACGGCAGAAAGGGCACCACGTAGCCCAGAAAAGTAAAATTACAGGTTGTTTTTCTTTATAGCTGCTTAAGGAATATTCCTTGTTATATGCATCTGCCAATTTAAAATCAGGCGCAAGCCTAAGTTCCTCTGCCGCCGACACAGCTTGTGCCAAAATTAAAAACAGCAAAATGCCGATAACGTACTTCTTCATTTTATAGCCCCCTTATCCCGCTGTATACAAAATATGCGCCTATTGCAATTAAAAATATTGCCACTGTCTTTTTGATATATTCCATCCACTTGCCGGATTTAGGCAGATTAATTAAAAGAGAGCTAAAAGCTCCGATTAAAATCAATATCAAGCCCATGCCATAGGCAAAACTTAACAGAAGTAAGGTTCCGTAAACCAAATTCTTTTTTGTGGTTAAATAAAATAATATTGAACCTAAGACCGGTGTCAGGCAGGGAGATGCCACTAATCCTGAACTTAGCCCTAAAACAAAAGCAGAAAAATAATTCCCTTTATCATGCTTGTGTAATTTGATTACGGGGTAAAACGGTACAATAAATAAATCCAGCATGGATACACCGAATAAAATCATGATTATACCTACAATAATATGGGTAATAGGATTAGTGCTGATCATTCCGAAAATCGAACCGGTCAGCGATGCCAATAGCCCCAGCATGGCGTAAGTTACAGCTACGCCGCTAACATAGATGAAACTTAAAATCAAACCTTTAAATTTGGATCCGGCTGCATTTACTCCGATATAGCCGGCGGTTATGGGTATGAGAGGATAGATACAGGGAGTTAAGCTTATCGTTACTCCCCCTAAAAATGCCCTTAGATAATCCAAGGAATCAGCTGAGAGAATCATTTATCCAGTTTAAATAAGGTTTAAACCCGCCTATTATAGGTACGGCAATAATTTCAGGAACTTCGTAAGTATGCCGCGACTTAACAACTTTGATGATTTTAGCTAATTTTTCTTTTTTAGATTTTATAATCATCAGGGTTTCATTCGCGTGCTCGATTTTATTCTGCCAGCGGAATATTGATTCTATTTTTTCAACTATATTTACGCAGGCAACGAGTTTTTTCTTTAGAAGTTCGCTAGCAATAGCCTTGGCTTGTTTTTTATGAGAAACGGTTATGAAGATAACAATGTGCACCTTTTATGCTCCTTGTTCATTTACTTTAATTGCCTTGATCCTGCCGAATTGTGAACAGATATCGAAAATCATCGTCGGGTCTTCGGTATTAACATTGATTTTAAAATCCCTGCCCGCACCTTTCGTCACTTCGCAATTATGGATTTCCAAGTATTCTGCGAATTCGGTCAGAGAATTCTTTATTGCATCTTCTGAGATATTATAAGTGGTAATGATAAATTCAAGAAAATACTTTTGCATACGAGAGAATTTTCACTTTAGCATTATAACAGACATGAGCCTGCCGCAGGATTTTCCTTCTTTACGGAAAGAAAAAAAATCTTCATTCCTGCAAGAAGTGCAAATTTGAGAATCCCGCATATTCATTTCTTTAACTCCGCAGTCCTGTGCCTGTATTTTATTTACCTTAACTAAATCCAGGTAAAAACGTCCTTGTTTTTGCGATACCTCTTTGGGGAAAAAATCCATAAAATCCTTAGCCACTTCACAACAACAGTTTCTTATGTCCGGGCCAAAAGAAACATGCAAGTTTACGGCCTTAGTATTAAAAGTCTCCTGCATTAAATTTATGGTTTTGGCTAAAATTCTTTCTTTGGAGCTACGCCATCCAGCATGGACCAGGCCTATGGCAGGAATCAGGGGATCAAATAAAAATATGGATAGGCAATCAGCAGTAAACACAGCCAACGGCACATCTTTCTTATCGGTAATAAAAGCATCTGTCGCTTCTATGGAAGTATCGTGTGTTAAAGCGCCACTGCCCGTATCTTTTTCAGTTACGTACCTTGTGTTACTGCTATGAATTTGTTTTGCACAGACTAAAGACTGGTAATCTATGCCCAGGTTAACCAGGAAATTCTGTCTATTCTTCAAAGAATGGCTTGTGTCTCCATAAGATAAAGACATGTTGCCCAGGATGCGAGAACTGAATCCTGCAATAACACTTGAATCAACCAGATTAAAAATTTGTTCATGTGCTAATTTCAATAATTTTTTCCCTCGATTTATGGCCTTTAATGATTTTTACCTGGTATTTTCTTACGTTAAAGAATTCCGACAATAGTTTAATAAGCTGTTCATTGGCGAGGTTGTCTTGCGCCGGCTTGGTAAGGTAAGCCTTGAAATGGCTATTTTCTTTTTTAACTAAGTTCCTGCTGGATTTCGGCGCGACACGCACATTTATAATCATTCCTGCTTGGATTCAATCTGCTGCCTTTGGGCGGTCAGGCTTAATTTATCTTTAAACTGGCTTAATTTCTGATTTGCGTCGTTGTATTTGTTTGAGGCTTTAGAAAGGTGGCCGCCCACCAGCTCAAAATCTTCCTGGAATTTTTTAAAGTCTATCTCCAGCCTTCCTAATTCGGAAAATATTTTCTGGATATTCTTCTGGATATTCATCCCTCTTAGCCCGTAAAGTATTGCCTGGAGGTAGGCATAAAACGTATTGGGAGAAACAAATACGATTTTTCTCGTCTTGGCATAATTGCTCAGCTCCTCATCCCTGCTAATCTGATAATATATCGCTTCGGCAGGAATGTACATCAGGGCAAAATCAAAAGTTGACTCGTCAGGCAGGATATATTTGGAGGCAACTTCATCAATGCGGCCCTTTACATCGCGCACAAACACGCGGTAAGTTGATTTCTTTTCATCTTCGGAGTTACTTTCGGAAAACTTTTTGAAATTTTCTAAAGGGAATTTTGCATCAATGGAAATCAGGTTTGCACCGATTACAATCGCCGCATCCGCGATATCGCCGCTTTTAAAACGGTGTTGCAGTTTTATATTTTCCTTCGGTAGAATTTCTTCCAGTAATTTTCCCAATAAAGTCTCTCCTACTTCACCTCTAAATTTCGGCGCGCGTAAGAGATCCTGCAAACTGGTAATATTTTTACTTATTTCAATAATTTGTTTATTGGTTTCTTCGAGCTTGCCTAAGCTTCTTTGCACATCTCCGAAAACTTTAGTAGCTGAATCCAGCCTTTCACCCACTGTCTTATGGCCCTCCTGGACCGCCTGATACGCCTCCTTAAGGCGCTCGTTAAGCTGCTGGGTGATAGAATTCAACTGCTGATTCACCTGAGCCGAAATTTTCTGGACAAGAAAAATCACCGCTATAAGCCCAATGGCAAAAATTCCTGCGATTATCCAAATCATAAGGTTATTATATCACCATCCCTTATTTTCTTAAAGTAAATAATCCTGTTTTATCCTTTTAACGCTTTTAAAGATATTGGTTTTTATTTCGGGGCAGGTTCTTTTCAAATCGCTGATAATCTTTGCCATTTTCGTGCGGTTGGAAATTATGGAATTGGGGCAAGCGCAGGTTTCAAGCGGAAGTTTTTCTTCTTTGGCAAAGCGCTTAGTCATATATTCTTCTACATAGGCAAGTGGACGGATAATAGTAATTTTCCCTTTAAACAATTCCTGCTTGGGCGCCATGGCTGAAATTTCTCCCTGGAAAAATAAGTTCAAAAGAATTGTTTCTACGATATCATCCTTATGATGACCCAGGGCAACTTTAGTGCAGCCAAAACGGTTAGCTACTTCAAATAAGGCTTTCCTTCTATTCCAAGAACACCAAAAACAATTTATGTCTTTCTTGTTAGTTTTTTTTAATACATCAACTTTCTCAATATGATATTTGACGCCTATTTTCTTGAAATATTTCACTAACTTTTTGGCGCAGGAACGCGGATAACCCAAATCAATATGCACAGCCAAAATATCATATTTTATGGGCACAAATTTCTTCCGGTCATGCAATATGCGTAGCAGCGTAAGGCTATCCTTGCCGCCTGAAACTGCCACCGCAATCTTATCGCCTTCGGAGAGCATCTTGTAATCCATAATCGCCCTCCCTATGCGCTTAGAAATATAAAACTCCGGACCTTGTAGAACTGCCATTTTAAACCTTTCTATCGTCTAATGAATCTGTCGGTTTTCTCGCTCAGCACGATTTTGCCCCTTTGGGGCACGCCAATGATCTTTCGTTCTTCGGCGGCTGCTGAACTCGTCGCATTTGCTCTAGCAAATGCTCCTCAAACAGCATCGCCGTGCCAGTGTTGTCGCTTCGCTCCACTGGCATTCCCTCATCACTCAAGCTCCATTGGCTAAAATCGTGATTCGCTCGAAAACACGCCAGATTCATTTTTGCTATAACGCTATAGCTATATTTATAGTTCGGGTGTTATATCCTAAATGTAGGATTTATACATAGGTTCGCTTCTTATAAATTGGCGATCTTTTGAAATTATAACCTCTTGAAATGAATAACTTTTTTCCTCGTGTGTTTCTAGTAATAGCTTTATTTTGATATCTTTTTTAAAACTCAAAGTGATATGATCAAAAACTGTTGGAGAATTTGGATATAAAGGTCTCCGAAGAAGCTCAAACTGAAAAGCTTTTATGCAATTAGAATTTATACTGGTAACATCAGTACTCTTTTCACTTTTAATGATTACATTTGAATCTTGACCTTCATGAAGTCTAAAGGTTAAAATTGAAGTTAAATGAGTTCCGGGTTTATTACCAAAATTATTGTAAACAACTCTTAACTTACCCTCTATAGAATCTTCTTTTTCCTCCCAAGTTTCTGGTTCTAGATTAATGTTAATCCGAGGTATTATTTTTTCCTCAATCAGCTTCAAAGTTTCAACAAAAGGGATTTGTGTAGTCTCATCTCCTATCCTACGATAAGCGCGATCTTCTAATCTTGAGAAATAAACAACATTCAAATCTATTGGATGAATTTCTATAATAAAAATGTTTTCTTTCTTTTGGATTTCGATCTTCTCAATTTCAACTGATGGGAAAGTAGAATAAAGAGGAATAGAAGTCAAATTGGCTATTATCCATTTTCTTATTTGATCATCATCTTTAATCAATTCTTCCTTGATGGGGATAATATCTATGGGAAATCCATCTTTTTCACTCAACCCCAAAAATAAGACGCCTCCTTCTGAAATAAATTTATTGAGGAACCCAACTAAGGGCTTGATGATTATTTGTTTAGAATGGTCATCACGTATTGATATATTCTTAAATGTTTTACATTCAAATATCGTTGATTCTTTATATTTGCAATCTATTATATTATTTTTTATATCTACTTTATTAATATTATTCTCTTTTCCAAATATATCTTTCATTAATCTTCTTGAATTCATCATTTATCTCCTTCCATAAATTTTATGCGTTTCGCTGAAGACGCTCCAGAAAATTTTCGCTGCGTAAGCGGGTGACTTGGCTGATTTCCGAGCAGGGCATGGAGGCAAGGAGCGGGCACGGTTCCCGCATCCGGCTCCTAAATTAAAAAAATGGATTTATACACGGCCCGGATGCGGGAGAGCGACGCAGCCGACCTGAGCGAAGTTTTGCCTCGCAGGGGCAAAACGAGCGTCCCTGCGAGGAAACAGCCAAGGCAACACCCGGCTCTAAAGGATGAGCCGGTGCGCCGCCTCCTGCGGCGGGACCCGCAAAAAAAGCTATATTCTACCAGAATCAGAAATCATGCTACGGATTTCTTTGGTTACTTTGTGCTTTAATAATTCCTCGAGGGAAATTGGAATAGTTAAGGACCAGTTTTTGTTGCTGATTGTGCCGGGGAAATTAATCCTGTATTGGTAAGGATCGCCCTTAAACACATCAGTAAGATACAGGTAGTCTACGATGGTATTGATGCAAAGGCGTGCATTGGAATTAAGGGTTATTTTTAATACTGCTTTAACAATCTCGGCATCGGACTTCTCGCGCATCTTTCCTTTTAATCCCAAATGTTTCCATAGCTTTTCTTTCTCCTGGTAGGAATTAAGGTACAAGTCTATAAAATCACCGACTTCTCCCCTGTTTTTACCCAGGCTAGATACGAGCTTTTCTTGGGAATCAATGCTGTCAAGCCAACGCAGCCTGCCATGGCAAGAGCGGGCCTTGTCAAAAAGCAAGCCCTTTACAGAATCATAATCTATTTTTCTGTCTTTGCATTTTCTCAAAAATAAATCCTCATCAATAGTGCCTGCCTCATTTTCCCACCAGGCAGGCCAGTTGGTTGTATCATGTGTGGATAACATTGCCACTGAAAGCGCGCGGTATTCTGCCGGTTCAAGAAAATCATGCAACACATTCCAGTCTTTTACCCAACGCTGGACATCATTGCCAGGAATTCCTAGTTCTTTTAAAGTATCTGTGCAAACTTTAGGTATAATCCCTAGATCTTCAGCGCATAAGCTCATTTTCGTGCTTGCCTGTATCAGGGATAATATGTGTTTACCCTGCCCCAGCCATTTGCTTTCATCAACAGGATCGAAGAAACCGTTTAAACCCTGATTCTCTAACGGTTCATTATAAGAAATGCTCCAGATACGGAATAAGCCCACAACATGGTCTATTCTTAAAATATCGTAGAAATTCTCGGCGTATTTTAATTTTTCTTTTAAATACTTATAATCATCGGCTGCAATCCTCGCCCAATCATAAGTAGGCATGCCCCAACGCTGCCCCTTAGCACAATACATATCGGGAGGCGCTCCGGCGGCAAAATCCAATTTGAAATACTCTGGATACGACCAGACATCCGCGCTGTCTCTGGAAACCAAAATCGGCAGGTCACCTTTTAATAAAACTTTTCTCGAAGCAGCGTAAACTTTGACTTCTTTGAACTGCTTAAATGCTAACCACTGCATCCAACTCTGAAATTCTATTTCGCAAAGATGTTCGTTTTTAAAACTCTCCAATGCCTGGGCTTTGCGGTTCCTGTATTTTTCCTGCCAATCCCACCAGGCTAACCCTTGGTGATAATCTTTGAGCGCTTTAAACAGGGAAAAATCAGCCAGCCAATAAGAATTCTGGTTCTTGAATTTATCAAATTCTGAATTTAATTTGGGGCGAGAAACAAAAATTTCCCGCAAGATTTTGATTTTTTCATTTTTTAACGAATAGTCTACATATGGTTTTACATCCGGGAAGGATTTTTTTAAAGCTGCTTGTTTGGCGGCGGTGAGCGAAATGTAAACTGGCTCAAGCGCAAAAGAACTTACCGAATCATAGGGGCAAAACAGCGACCCTACTTCGTTCATGGGCAAAAGCTGTATTATGCTATTACCGGTTTTCCTGGCCCAATCTACAATAAGTTTGATGTCTGATAAATCCGCCAGCCCTGCGCTTTTTTGGGAATATACGCAGAAAAGGGGAACTAAAACCCCGGCCCTTTTTTGTAACTTTACCTGTTGCATAGGTAGTTATAAATTAAAAACCTATAATTAAGCGTATTATTTTATCAGCCCAGAACAAAGAAATCAAAGCAGCTAGAGACAAAAACGGGCCGTAAGGTATGGTATGGTCTTTTTTGATAATGAGATTTACTAAGCCGATTATCGCTCCAAAGAAAGGAGCGAGGAAAAAAGTCAATACTGCCCTTTTCCAGCCTAAGAATGCGCCGATTGCCGCCAATAGCTTTACATCCCCTCCTCCCATGGATTCAGTCTCACCCTGGATAGGGGCTTTTTTGAGCAATTTAAAATACACCAAATCAAAAATAAGGCCTGTGAGATAAATTATGCCTCCTCCGATTATTATTCCGGCAAAGGAACTTAGCATGGACTTAGGATTTAGAGAAAACGGGTGCAGGTTAATGCCCCTAACCGAACTTAATATAAAACCAATAATTATTCCGCCTACTGAAATTTCATCCGGTATAATGCGGTGTTCTATGTCCACGAATGTTGCTATAATCAAGCCGCAGGCAAATAGAAGATAAAAAATAAAATTATAACTTAGGCCGTAGCGGCTATAGAATAGCACGAATATTATGGCCGTTAATAATTCTACCAATGGATACTTTAAGGAAATCTTCTGTTTACAATAACGGCATTTGCCTTTTAATAACAGGAAGCTTAAAAAAGGTATGTTATCATAACCGGGAATCCTTTTCTTGCATTTAGGACAATGCGAACGCGGCCAGACAATTGACTCACCCAGCGGCATCCTGTGGATACAAACATTTAAGAAACTACCGACTATAGAGCCAAAAATAAAAACAATAATTTTCTCTAACATAACTTATCCTCTCCTCCTTGTCCACTCTGTAATAACGCATCCCACATCACATCTTTTGGAGCCTTCTGGACTGTCCAAATCTCAAAACTGGCCATCGCTTGATACAAAAGCATACCCAGGCCGTTAGAGGCATTTGCCCCGCATTTTTTTGCCAGGGCCAGCAATTTTGTTTCTTTAGGGTTATAGATTAAATCATAAACCAAAAGCCCGGCATGAAGGCTTTTTTCCTCAACCAGGCAATGGTCGCTTGCTTTCATGCCCATAGGCGTAGCATTAACCAATAAATCCGCCTCCTCAATACCTAATTTATCGGCTGAGCTTACAGGATTAAATTCTATGTGATTAAAATTTGCCTTCAGGTGATTAACTAAGGTCAAAAGTTTAGCGCCATCAACGTCGTAAATGGAGAGCTTCTTGGGATTAAGCCTACACAAGCCGACTGAAACTGCCCTGCTGGCTCCTCCTGCTCCTATAATGGCAATGCTCTTTGCTGCAGGATCAAACCTCAAGTCCTGGGTCAGGTGCTTTAGGAAACCATCTGCGTCGGTATTGAAACCTTCGAGGGCTTTATCCCCAATTTTAATAGTATTGACTGCTCCGATTAACTTGGCTTCAGCGGAAATGCTAGTAAGAAAAGGAATGACTTTTTCTTTGTAAGGCACCGTGACATTCAGGCCACTGATATTTCCTTTTGATAACGAATGCATAAAAACATCCAGGTCTTTCGGTTCTATCTCAAAGACTTGATACTTTGCGTCTATGTTTAAAGCGCTGAATGCTGCATTATGCATTAAGGGTGAAAGACTATGCCTGGAAGGAAACCCTAATACTCCGTAGATTTTAGTGGCCAAAGTTTTTTCCATTTACCCCCGCACCAATTAGAATATTACTATCATGTAGAGTCCTAATTGGTGCGGGGGTTAAGACTTTCTATTTTGTTGAGGGCATTAATATACGCCCTTATTGAAGCTTCAATAATATCCGTGCTTGATCCGCGGCTAGTTACAACTTTCCCTTTAGCTTTTAGTTTTACTCCTACCTCACCTAAAGCATCTTTACCTTTGGTAACTGCCTCAATGCGATAATCCTGCAGATCAACTTTCATGCCGGTAACCTTATCAATTGCCTTAAAACAGGCATCAACCGGACCGTCACCGAAAGATTTGGCAGAATAAATTTTGTTTTTATACTTAAGCGCAACGCTTCCCGTGGGCTTGATTTTTGAGCCGGAGTTAATTTCAAAACCTTCCAGCTTCCAAACCGGTTTAACCACCCTGATTTCATCCTCGACCAAAGATACCAAATCGTCGTCGAAGATGTTCTTCTTCTTATCGGCAAGCGCCTTGAAACGTTCGCTGACTTTATCCAGCTGCTCTGCTGAAAGAGCAAAACCCAATTCTTTCAGGCGGACAAACAATGCATGCCTTCCCGAATGCTTTCCCAGCACAATCCCCGTCCCGCTAAAACCTACGTCCTCAGGCTGGATAATTTCATAGGTAGTGCGCTCTTTCAATATTCCATCCTGATGAATTCCTGATTCATGGCGAAATGCATTGCCTCCTACGATAGCTTTATTGGGCGCAACTACAAAACCGGTCAGCTTGCTTACCAGACGAGAAACTTTATAAATATTTTTCGTATTTATACTGGTTTCAATTCCGCTAAAAATATCTTTACGCGTCTTTATGCACATAACTATTTCTTCCATGGATGCATTGCCTGCGCGCTCGCCTATACCGTTAATAGTGCACTCAACCTGGCGGGCTCCGTTCTTCACTGCCTGCAAAGAATTTGCCACTGCCAGCCCCAGGTCATTATGGCAATGTACGGAAATGACCGCTTTATTGATATTAGGCACGTTTTCATTTATGGCCTTGATTAAACTTCCGTATTCCTGCGGCTCTGAAAAACCTACGGTATCCGGTATATTAACAGTGGTAGCGCCAATATCAATAACCGACTCAACCACTCTAAACAAGAATTCTCTTTCAGTGCGTGAGGCGTCCTCCGGAGAAAATTCTACGTCCGGGCAGAAGCGCTTTGCGTATTTTACGAGTTCCACTGCCAGCCTCAATATTTCATCCTCGGCTTTTTTCAATTTATACTGCATGTGTATTTTGGAAGTAGCCAGGAATACATGAATGCGCGGCCTCTTAGCGAGCTTGACTGCTTCAGCGGCAGCATCAATATCTGCTTTTATTGCCCGCGCCAAGGCGCAAATAACCGGGTTCCTTACTGACTTGGCAATTTGCTTAACCGAATCAAGTTCCCCCTTACTGGCAATGGGAAAACCTGCTTCAATTACGTCAACACCCAGTTCAGCCAGAGAATGGGCTATCTCCAACTTTTCAGTGGGATTTAAACTTGCTCCCGGCGCCTGCTCTCCGTCGCGCAGCGTTGTATCAAATATTATAATCTTTTCCATTTGTTAGCTTTCAGCTTTCAGTCTTCAGCTGATGGCTGATAGCTGACGACCGATAGTAAACTTCTCTCTTACTTCCTCATCCATGGCATCATTCAAAACAAGCGTTGCCTCTGGCGCTTTACGCTTGTTTTGTCCTTCGCTCTGCGAAGGATCTCCTTAGCTTATTTCTTCATCCAAGGCATCATCTGCCTAAGTTGTTTTCCCACCTTCTCTATCTGGTGCTCATCGCCTTCCTGTAGCAATTTATTGAAATTTGGCCTGCCGGATTCATTCTCTTTAATCCATTCACGTGCGAATCTACCCGTCTGTATCTGTTTTAGCATCTTTTTCATTTCTTTTCTGGTTCTCTCGGTAATTATCCTTTTACCCCTGGTTAAATCTCCGTAACAAGCGGTATTAGAAACCCTACGGCGCATCCCGCTGATTCCAAACTCCTGAATTAAATCAGTAATCAGTTTTAATTCATGCAAAACTTCAAAATATGCGATTTCGGGTTGATAACCGGCTTCTACTAATGTATCGAACCCTGCTTTGATTAATTCACTCACTCCGCCGCAAAGCACAGCCTGCTCGCCAAAAAGATCGGTTTCTGTTTCCTCTTTGAATGTAGTTTCAATTACGCCTGCCCTTGTTGCACGAAGCGCCTTTGCATAAGCTAAAGCCAGGTTCAAAGCATCTCCGGTAGCATTCTGAAAAACCGCAACTAGCGAAGGAACACCCTTGCCTTCTTCATACATTCTTCTCACTAAAGCGCCCGGCCCCTTAGGAGCAACCATAAATACATCTACGGTCTTAGGGGGCTTTATCTGTTTAAAGTGAATATTAAATCCGTGAGAAAAACAAAGTGCCTTGCCTTTTTTTAAATTTGGTTTTATGGATTCTTTATAAACTTTTGCCTGGACATGATCCTGAGTTAAAATCTGGATGATGTCAGCTGCTTTTGCCGCTTCTTGCGCAGAAACCGGCAGGAATCCGTCTTGTTTTGCCAGTTCAAAATTAGGGGTGCCCGGCATTTCCGAAACCACTACCCTGCAGCCTGAATCGCGTAAACACAGCGATTGTCCCCTTCCCTGAATGCCATAACCGATTATGGCAATTGTCTTGTCTTTTAATAAATTTAAATCCGCGTCGTTGTCATAGTAAACTTTAATCATCTTTTTTACCCTCCACTTTTAACTTGCCACTGCAACTCTACCTGTCCTTGCCAACTCCTTAATCCCAAACTCCTTCAATTTCTCAAGAAGATCCTTAATCTGCGTTTGATCGCCTACTGCTTCAATAATCGCGGTATCGCCTTTATGCTGAACGATCTTTCCCACGTATTTATTGAATATCCCTTCTAACTTGGCTTTTTCTTTTGTGCTATAAATAACTTTTGCCAGAATGAGCTCACGGTCAACATGCTCTTTCTTGGTAAAATCCGTGACGATAATCACATCAATCAATTTATTAAGCTGCTTTTTTATCTGCTCAAGGATTTTTTCGTCCTTAGCCTCTACCACTATAGTCATATAGGAAATAGAGGGATCCAGTGTCTCGCTGACTGATAAAGATGCGATATTATAACCCCGCGCGCTAAACAGGCCTGCTATGCGCGCTAAAACTCCGAATTTATTTTCTACTAAGACAGATATTGTGTGCCTCATTATGCTAACCCGCCTATTATCTTATTAATCGCTTCTCCCGCCGGCACCATAGGAAATACATTTTCCTCCGGTTCAACGTGAAAATCCAGAAAAACACGTATTATCCGTTGCTATTGCCTTTTCAATAGCCGGCCGCACTTCTTCTTTTTTTGTGACTTTTATTCCCACCGCCCCGTAGCTTTCGGCTAAGTTTGACAAAATCCGGGCTGGTAATACAGACCTGGGAATAACGCTTTTTGTAAAAAAGCTCCTGCCATTGCCTTACCATCCCCAAATATCCGTTATTTAAAATCGCCACCTTCACGTTTATTTTATTACACACACAGGTACCTAATTCCTGAATATTCATCTGGATTGACCCGTCTCCGGCAATATCAAACACGTTTTTCTCCGGGCAACCCATTTTGCTCCCATGGCAGCGGGAAAACCAAAACCCATAGTGCCTAACCCGCCCGAAGAAATAAACGTACGCGGGGTCTTATATTTATACCACTGCGCAGCCCACATCTGATTCTGGCCAACTTCAGTAGTAATAATCGCATTACCCTTTGTAGCTTCATAAATTTGCTCAACCACGATATTGCGGCCTAAGCCTATCATCCTTCTTGTATTGCAAAGGGTATTTTTTCTTCCAGGCCTCTATGGTCTTAAGCCACTCTCCAGTATCGGGTGATTTTTTAACCTGTTCCAGTAATTCACCTAAAATATTCTTAGCATCACCGACTATAGGCATATCCACTCTCACGTTTTTGCTGATTGATGAGGGATCGATATCAATATGGATGATCTTTGCATAGGGCGCAAATGCATCGAGCCTGCCGGTTACGCGGTCATCAAAACGCGCACCAACCGCAATGATTAAATCCGATTCCATTATGGCATGATTCGCATAGGCAGTCCCATGCATGCCTAGCATTCCCAAAGACAATTCATGGTCTGCGGGAAAACCACCTATCCCCATAAGCGTCCAAGTTAAAGGCGCTTTTATTTTTTCCGCTAATTTTCTTAATTCTTTGTGCGCGCCGGAAGTAATTACTCCTCCGCCGATATAAAGAATGGGTTTCTTGGCGAAAGATATAAGTTTAGCTGCTTTTTTAATCTGCCCGGGATGGCCAAAATACGTAGGTTTGTAACTGCGCATTTCCACGGTTTCCGGCCAGATAAATTCCGTATCAGCCAGCTGAATATCAGAAGGAATATCAATAACCACAGGACCGGGCCTTCCGGTTGATGCAATATAAAAATGCCTCGCGCACAATCCTGGCTAAATCTTTTACGTCTTTTACCAGATAATTATGCTTGGTTATCGGACGGGTAATCCCGGTGACATCGGCTTCCTGAAACGCGTCATTGCCGATTAAGAATGTTTTTACCTGTCCGGTAATCGCCACCATGGGAATTGAATCCATGTAGGCATTGGCAATGCCGGTAGTAAGGTTAGTTGCTCCCGGTCCTGAGGTAGCAATACAAACTCCTACTTTGCCGGTTGCGCGCGAGTAACCATCAGCAGCATGTGCTGCCCCCTGCTCATGGCGCACCAGGATAAACTTTAAATCAGAATCATAGAGTTTATCAAAAATAGGCAAAACCTGGCCGCCGGGGTATCCGAATACAACTTCAACCCCTTCGCGCTTCAAACATTCAAGTAAAATCTGTGAACCATTCATAATTATCTTTATCCTTCCAATACAGAATGAACCAAAGTTTTGCGTTTTTACTTTTACGTTTTAAGTTTATTTCAATATCGCTCCTTTATCCGCTGAACTTACTAATTGGAATACCTCTTTAGATATCCTGTCTTTATCTTCGGAGGAACCGGCTTCCAGGTTTTAAATCTCTTTTGTATTTCTGATTGAGTAAGTTTTACTTCCAATTTTCTATTGGGTATATCGATTGTTATTTTATCACCATCTTTTAAAATTGCAATCGGGCCGCCGCTTGAAGCCTCGGGAGAAACATGGCCTATGCAAGGCCCTTTTGTGCCTCCGGAGAATCTTCCGTCAGTAATCAAGGCTACCGAATCAGCCAGGCCCATGCCCACAATTGCCGAAGTAGGCGCCAGCATCTCACGCATGCCTGGGCCGCCGCTTGGGCCTTCATAACGGATAACTATCACATCCCCGCTTTTGATTTTCTTATTTAAAATTGCCTGCATGGCTTCTTCTTCCCGGTTAAATACGCGTGCCTTACCGCTAAACTTAATCATTTTTGCGCTTACTGCGGATTGCTTCACCACAGCCCCTCCAGGAGCCAGATTTCCGTACAAAACCGCAATCCCTCCCTGCTTATGGTAGGCATTATTTAAAGGCCTTATTACGTCTTCATCAAAAATTTCTGCCGCGTTAGCAATATTAAATATTTTTTCGCCGCTTACAGTTGCAGTATTGTTCAATTTATTTTTCAACCTCTTTAGCACCGCAGGAATTCCTCCGGCATATTCCAAATCTTCCATAAAATGCTCGCCGCTGGCTCCAGGTTTGTAATATGCGGGGTCTTTTTGCTGACATCGTCAAAGGTTTTGAGATCCAATTTAATCCCTGCTTCATTTGCAATAGCCATAAGGTGTAAAACCGTGTTGCTTGAGCCTCCTAAAGCCATATCAACCACGATTGCATTATGTAAAGAATCTTTCGTGATTATATCTTTTGGTTTGATATCTTTTTTCACTAATTCCACAATGCGCTCACCACTTGCCTGTGCAATGCGCCTCTTTTTTGCAGACACTGCTAGTGCCGTGGCGCAACCCGGCATAGACATGCCTAAGGTTTCTGTGATGCAAGCCATGGTATTAGCTGTATACAAACCCTGGCAAGAACCTGCTCCCGGGCAAGCCTCCATTTCCAAACACACCAATTCCTCGGGAGAAATATCCCCATTTTTGGCGCGCGCTAATGCTTCATAGGTATCGTGCACAAAAGCTAACTTTTTCTGGCGGAAACGGCCGGATAACATTGGTCCGGCAGTAACGATAATCGCAGGGATATTTAAACGTGCCACTCCCATAAGCATGCCGGGAGTAATCTTATCGCAATTTGTCAGGCAGATTATTCCGTCCAGGCTATGTGCATTACACACTGTTTCAATAGTGTCTGCCACAATCTCTCTTAGCGCCAAAGGATAGCACATCCCTAAATGGCCCATGGCAATCCCGTCGCAAATGCCCGGCACTCCGAAGAAAAACGGCACACCTTGACCGTAACAAACACCGCGTTCAATGAAACGCTCAAGGTCCCGCATTCCGATATGTCCGGGAATTAAATCAGTAAATGATGTGGCGACACCTATAAAAGGCCTGCCTAAATCCTTTCTGCTTAATCCGGTTGCATGTAAAAGTGCGCGGTGAGGTACACGTTCAAGTCCTTTTTTGATTTTGTCTGAACGCATGTTTTTCTCCCTGTTAAAAACTACAAGTTAACGTAAAACGTAAAGCGTAAAACTCAAAACTGAAACTTAAAACAAAAACGTTTTGAGTCTTTACAGAATGAACCTTAGTTTTGCCTTTTGACTTTTGCGTTTTGAACTCTTAGTCTGCTCCTTCGCTGTCATGCATTACCTTTGATTCTTCGCGTTTACGCACGATAACCCTCTTTAGGGTTATGTATTTATCCACGAGCTCTTTATTATTCACGGCATTGAGCTGCTTGAAAAGAAAATCAAATTTCTGCTCAATTTCCCGGGCAATCGCATCCCTGGTGTCTTGAGGTAAACCTATAATCTCTTTTTTAAACGGCCCCAGTGCTTTTTTACGGGTCTTATAAATAAATTGCTCCTCAGTCTCGTCTTCTTTCTTTTCTGAAGCAGCGTTGACTTTCAGCCATTCGTAAATTTTCGCCTTAAGTTCAGCAGGAAAATGCTTGCTTTCATAAATCATGTTCTGAAATTCTGTTGCCAAATGCACCTCTATAGCTTCACATTCAGCGAATTTATGGAATGCCTCAGCAGGCAAGGTTGAGGCACCATGCTGCACTGCTCCGCCTAATCCATATTCTTTCCTGGCTATTTCTGATAATGCCTTTAATGTATCGAAATCAAGCTTAACCTGTGCAACTGTACCGTCGGGCAAAACTACCCCTCCGTGCGAAGTTCCGGTCTGAATGGAAATCTTGCTTATGCCTGCCAGGCCTTTGCGTAACCTTTCTTTAAAACCAGCCATAAACGCGTGCAAATCTTCGGGAGTTGAATTTTGATGGCCGACCTCTCCTATTTCTCCTCCTACAGAAACCGTAATGCCTTTTGGCTCAATACGGCGGATAAACTGGGTAAGCTTGGCGCATACTTCATAATTAGACTTCTGTTGCTTTTTGATATCAGGCTTAGATAAATCCACTAAAGTGGATGAATCAATGTCAATGTTATAAAAGCCGCAAGCTATTGCATCGGCAATCACATTCTGCAGAGTTTCTAATTCCTTGTCGGGGTTCTCCTGGAATTTCTTGGCATTAGCCTGGGTATGATCTGCCTGAATGAAAACAGGGCCCCTGTAACCTTCTTTTAAGGCTGCTGCCAATATTACTGCAGAGTATTCCAGCGGCGGCTGATTAGTATAGCCCATTTCGGATTTGGCAATTTCAAAAATAAATGCGCCGGAATTATTTTTGTTCGCCACTCTAAATAGTGCCTTGGCCAAATCATAAGTCATGCTTCTTAAATTTATTGCCGGCACGGTAAACCCGTGGAATTCCTGCCTTCCTCTTGCCATATAGAATTCATGAATGCTCGAAGGATAAATCCCTTTCTTATATGCCATATCAAATATTTTTTTAGCGGTTTTCTTTTTTGTTTCCTGATCATCGCTCATAATTAATTCCATCGCGATTTTGTCAATATCCAGCGGCTTCCTTCCCATGTTACCTTTCCCCCTTTAAGTTAATATTTTAAGCAGATCGTATAACCTGTCTACCTCTAATTCTTTTTTCGTAACTGCATGTTCCAATTCAACCGTGATTATTTCACTGTCTTTAGTCGCTACTGCCTTATCGGTCCCTCCCTGTAATAAATGTTGAACTGCGGCATTCCCCAGCCTGGCGGCAAGAGTCCTGCTGAAAGCAGTGGGCCTGCCGCCTCTCTGGATATGGCCTAAAACCACATCACGCGTTTCTAAACTCGTGATATCACTTATCTTTTTGGCAATATCTTCTGCCTTGCCAGCGCCTTCTGCTAACACGATAATCCAGCTGATTTTGCCGCGTATGTTGCCTTGCACAATACTATGGCATATGCTTTCCATGTCAAGTTTCTTCTCGGGGATTATTACGTCTTCGCAGCCGCCTGCCAAAGCTACCTGCAAAGCAATGTAACCTGATTCGCGGCCCATAACTTCAACCACAAAAATTCTCTCCATGGAACTCGCAGTATCGCGGATATTATCAATAGCGAAAAGCGCGGTATTCAATGCAGTATCTAAGCCTATGGTCATTTCTATGCCGTTTATGTCGTTGTCAATGGAGGCCGGTATTCCCATGCAGGGAAATTTATATTTTTTATAAAATTCGTGTGCGCCACGGAAACTGCCGTTTCCTCCGATAACAATCATCCCGTCTATGTAATTATTTTTTAAGGTGTTGTATGCCCTATCCTGGCCTTCTTTGGTTTCAAATTGAGGGCAGCGCATGGTCTTAAGTATTGTTCCGCCCTGGTTGATAATCCCGGATATGGAACGATGGTCCAGGGGTTTAAGTTCCTCATTAATTAAACCCCAATAACCGCGTAATACCCCTACTACCTCTATCTTGTTATTCAAGGCAGTCCGCGCTGCTGCGCGTATTGCAGCGTTCATTCCCGGCGCATCACCGCCGGTCGTAAGAATCGCAATTTTTTTAATCATCGTACACTACCTATTATTATAACTTACTGTGTAACGTTTAAGGTGTAATGTGTAACGTGGGTAAAGAAAAGGGGACGTTTCTATTTTTCTTCTAATTAGGAAACGTTAAAAATAGAAACGTCCCCTTTTCTTTACTTTATTTTGCATTACACTGGCATTACACACTTTACACATTAAACGATTCTATGTGCCTATTTCTGAAATGAAACCAGCCTTTGGCGTTTTGGTTTCATTTCACCCTTTCCTCTGGAAAGGACCTTTATGAAGTTATTACGTTCCTATTTCCCAACTAGCCAAATACTTTTTCTGTTCTTTGGTTAATGTGTCTATCTTAATCCCCAGTGATTTTAATTTTAAGCTGGCAATATTCTTATCGATATTCTCCGGGACTTTATAAACCTGCCTGTTTAATTTTTTGTAATTTCCTGCCAAGTATTGCGCAGATAACGCCTGATTAGCAAATGACATATCCATAACACTTGCCGGATGGCCTTCAGCAGCAGCTAAATTTATCAGGCGGCCTTCGCCTAAAAGATAAATTTTACGCCCGTCTCTTAGAATATATTCTTCTACAAAATCGCGGATAACTTTTCTTCTTTTGCTTAATTTCTGCAATCCTGGAATATCCAATTCCACATTAAAATGCCCCGAGTTACAAACTATTGCGCCGTCTTTCATTAATTTAAAGTGCTCTTTTCTTATAACATTTATATCGCCGGTTACCGTAACAAAAACATCCCCGATTTTAGCAGCTTCTCTTATCGGCATAATTCTAAAACCATCCATATTCGCTTCTAAGGCACGCAGCGGATTGACTTCTACCACAATTACCTTAGCACCCATACCTTTAGCGCGCATAGCAGTTCCTTTTCCGCACCAGCCATAGCCACAGACCACAAAATTTGCACCGGCTAATAATTTATTCGTTGCCCTTATTATGCCGTCTAGCGTAGATTGGCCTGTGCCATAACGATTATCAAACAGATGCTTAGTCTGGGCATCGTTAACCGCAATTATGGGATAGCGTAATTTGCCTTCACTGGCCAAGGCCCTTAAGCGTATGACGCCTGTGGTTGTCTCTTCGGTCCCGCCGATAATATTATTGTGTGTAGAAATCGGGCGTTGATGAATAGTGCTGACTAAATCCGCGCCATCATCCATAGTGATATCGGGCTTGGCACTTAAAGCAGATTTTATATGGCTATAATAAGTTTTAGTATCCTCACCCTTGATTGCAAAGACACTAATTTTTAAATCCTTGACCAAAGATGCGGCAACGTCGTCTTGCGTAGACAATGGGTTAGAGGCGCAGACAAATACTTGTGCTCCTCCTGCTTTTAAGACTTCAGACAATACGCCTGTTTCAGTAGTAACATGCAAACACGCAGCTATCTTAAGCCCTTTTAAAGGTCTAACTTTTCTGAATTGCTGTTTTATCAGGCTTAAAACAGGCATATTATTCCTTGCCCACTCTATTCTTGACGCGCCCTTCTTAGCTAAATTGATATTCTTGATGTCGTATCTCATGCAATCTCCTTATAAACGAGCTGCCTGTTTCTTTAAAGCTGCTGTTTTATCTATCCTCTCCCAGCTAAACTCCGGCTCCATCCTGCCAAAATGCCCGTAACAAGCGGTTTTCCTATATATAGGACGCAATAAATCCAGAGTTTTAATTATACCTTTAGGCGTAAGGTCAAAATTCTCACGGATAAGTTTTATAAATTTATCTTCTGCCAATTTGCCCGTGCCGAAAGTATCCACATAAATAGATAGCGGTTCGGCATGGCCAATAACATAGGACAATTGCACCAATAATCTTTCTGCCAGCCCCGCAGCGACCATATTCTTGGCTACATAACGGCAGATATAGGCTGCCGAACGGTCCACTTTCGTAGGGTCCTTGCCTGAGAAAGCACCACCCCCATGGGGAACGGTTCCGCCGTAGGTATCTACGATTATTTTTCTTCCGGTCATGCCGGTATCTGACTGCGGCCCGCCAATCACAAACTTTCCTGTCTGATTGACATAATATTTTGTATTCTTATCTACAAGGCCTTTTAATACGGGCTTGGCAATTGCTTCAATCATCTCATTGCGCGCCTTGGCGGTAATGTGCTTACCCGTGTTATCCAGTATATCCTCGGTATGCTGACAGGCCAGGACTATGGAATCAATGCGCTTAGGCTTATTGTTTTCGTACTCTACCGTTACCTGGGATTTACAATCCGGCCCCAGATACTTTAAAATATTCTGCCTGCGCACATCTGCCATACGCTTTACTAATTTATGCGCCAGCATGATGGGAAGAGGCATAAATTCTTCGGTTTCTAAACAGGCATACCCGAACATAATGCCCTGGTCTCCTGCCCCGCCGGTATTAACGCCCTGGGCTATATCCGGAGACTGGCTATTGATTGTATTAACGATTGCGCAGGTTTCATAATCAAACCCGTATTTTGGGTGGGTGTAGCCTATTTCCTTAATAATCCCGCGCGCCATCTTTTGTATATCAACATAGGCATTGGTCGTAATCTCTCCGCCTACTATCAAAAGCCCCATTGTAACGTAAGTCTCGCAGGCTACCCTGCATTTTTCCTTATTATTATCGCGGGATAATACCTGATCCAATACCGAATCGGATATCTGGTCGCATACTTTGTCAGGATGGCCCTCTCCGACTGATTCAGATGTAAAAAAATGCTTGCGTGCTGCCATTAATCCTCCTTATTATTAGCTGGCGAACTTCTTGATAGCTTCGTGATAAAATTTGTAATCGCCTATATCAAACCAAATGCCCTTAAACACACAACCATAAACCGGCACCCTGTTTCTTAGCCAATCTATATACAAGCCTGTGGCATCGTGAATTTTCGCTTTATTATTGAGATACTCCTTCATCAGCGTTAATTTCTTTCCGGGGAAAAAATAAAGGCACATGGCTACCAATTTTGATTTGGGCTTAGCGGGTTTCTCCTGGAAATCAATCACTTTGTGTTCTTTGTCCAGCTTGAGAACCCCGTATTTTTTCGCATTAATTTTATTTTTGATATTATAAACACCTATCACCGGATTCGGGTATTTATCCTGAGCTAAGGCAACAAAATCTTTTAAGCTTGCGTCAAACAGGTTATCGCCCCCGATTACAATCAAGTCGTCTTTGATGCGTTTATTCTTTATAGCAAAATGCATATCGCCTATGGCACCGCGCCTATCCGAGAGGCTTTTCGTCAAATCATCAACCAGGGTTATTTTTTTGCCGGCCTTAATACTCCTCGCCCACTTTCTAAAATGAGGTATAAATTTGCTGTTGGTTATTACGATTATCTCGTCAATTTCTTCGATTGGCTTAAGCTTATCAATAATATAATCAATAATCGGCCTTTTGCCTAACTTAAGGAGCGGCTTAGGATAATCCTTGGTTAAAGGGTAAAGCCTCGTAGCATATCCTGCTGCTAAGACTAATGCCTTCATTGAGCTATGCTAAAATCTCTTTTAATTTAAGCTTGGTGTATTCTTCTACCTCGGTTCCGGTAGAAAGCTTAAGTACGGCTTGGGCAATTTCCTGCGCCTGTTTAAAAGTCAGCGACCGTATTATATACTTTAATTCAGGAATTACTTGCGGAGGAATACTGAATTCATCCAGGCCCATGCCCAAAAGTATCAGCGCCAGGTTCTGCTCGCTGGCCATTTCACCGCACATGCCTACCTTTATTTTGTCCCTGTGCGCAACATCAATGATATTCTTAATCAGCCTTAACACCGCAGGGTGTGCCGGCTCATACAGATAAGCCACCTTTTCATTCGCCCGGTCAACTGCCAAGGCATACTGGATTAAGTCATTCGTACCAATACTAAAAAAATCCGCCTGTTTTGCCAATATGTCTACGGTCATGGCAGCTGATGGTACTTCTATCATCGCGCCCACCTCGATATCTTCATTATAAGCAATGCCCTTGCTCTTTAATTCTTGTTTTGCTTCCTGGAGTATTGTATTTGCCTGCTCCAACTCCTCGATACCCGATATCATAGGATACATGACTTTGAGGTTTCCGTGTACGGAAGCGCGTAATATCGCCCTTAGTTGCAGCTTAAAAATTTCCGGCCTGGCAAGGCAGAACCTGATAGCGCGCCACCCCAAAAATGGCTGCATCTCATGCGGGACTTGAAACTGGGAAAGAAATTTATCTCCTCCTAAGTCTATTGTACGGATTATAACGGGGTAGGGCTTCATCTCCTCCGCCACATATTTATAAGCCTGGTAATGTTCCTCTTCGGTAGGCAAGTCCTTTCTGTTCATATAGAAGAATTCTGTCCTGTAAAGGCCGATCCCCTCTGCGCCATGTAGTTTTACCGACGGAACCTCTTCGGGGAATTCTATATTAGCTTTTATCTCCACAACTTTGCCATCAAGCGTAACCGCAGGAAGGTCTTTTACGGATAAGAACCTTTCAGCTATGCCTCTTAGTTTTTCTTCTTCTTCGCGGTACGCCGCAAGCGTCTCTTCATCAGGGCTGACAATGACAATGCCCATGATACCGTCAACAATCAGTATGTCCCCGGGTTTAATCTTTGCCGTCCCTTCCTGGACTCCCACGACTGCGGGAATTTCCAGGGATTTTGCCATAATTGCGGTATGGGATGTTTTACCTCCCACATCAGTAACAAAAGCAGCCACATTTTGCTTGTGCATGGCTGCGGTATCAGAAGGCGAAAGGTCATGCGCTACCAGGATTACCCTTTCCGTTAACCCGGATAATGAAGGCCGCGTCTTTCCCAGAAGATGCCGCAGGATTCTTTTGCCTACGTCGTTTATATCAACAATGCGCTCTTTAAGATACTCATCCTCAATCTTAGAAAATACGTCAATATATTTCTTTAAAACCTCCGAAAATATAAACGCCACGTTCAGCTGTTCTTTTTTAAGGCGGGAGATTACCTCTTCAATGAGCATGCGGTCTTCCAAAACCAATAGATGCGCGTCAAAGATCTGCGCCTCTTCCTGGCCCATTTCAGTGCCGATCCTCTTTTGCAGTTCAATAATTTCCCTGCGCGTCTTGATCAGCGCTTCTTCGAAAAGCTGTATTTGAAGGGGAATATCCTTCTGCGAAATAACATACTTAGGTATGGCAAATTCCTCTTTGCCTACCCTGTAAGCGGGCCCTATGCTTATTCCCGAAGCCGCAGCTATCCCCTTAAGCTGAATCATATTTCTCTTCCTCGCTGTTTATTACTTTCTCTAATTCTAGAATGGCCGCCTGCGCATCCTCTCCTTCTGCCTCTATTACAATCAAGCTACCCTGCTCTGCACCCAGCATGAGGATACCCATAATGGATTTTCCGTTTACCTCTTCGTCATTACGTTTTACGGTTATACGCGCGTCAAATTTATTGGCAACCTGGACGAATGTTGCGGCGGGCCGCGCATGCAAGCCCTGTTTATTCTTTACTGTTATTTCTTTCTTTACTAGTGACATTTTTAATGAACACACAACTTACGAATCCCGAAACTTCGGGATGAGTAAGTTATTGTGTGAATTTAACCCAGCACTAATTTTTGTAATTAGACTAGATATAAAAATTAGTGCTGGGTAAGTTCGGACAGATAAGTTATGTCGGATACACTTTTAATTTTATTCTCCAAAACTATTGTCCTCACTTATATCTCTTCAATAAGCCCTAAAATAATTTTTGCTAATTTTACGGGGTCATGCCTTACAACGTCATTTTCTATAATGCTAAAATCGTCTTCGATTACGCGATAGCCCATATTTTCGATTTTTTTTCTGTCATTAACTACAATGTATGAATTGTCGAGGGAATAACGCTTGAGTATTTCCTGCGGTATTTCTCCCGTATTTATAATACAGTAATTAAAGATTCGAGGGTGGCTGTGGGTAATTAGGGCATTCACGTGTTCAGAGGCACTATACTCTTCAGTCTCTCCGGGCTGGGTCATTACGTTACACACATAAACCTTGATAGCAGGAGAAGAAATTATCGCATCCTTGATTTCTTTAATTAAAAGGTTGGGTATAACACTCGTATATAACGACCCCGGCCCCAGGATAATTATTTGCGCCTCCTGTATAGCTTTTATGGCATCGGGAGTAGCCTGGGCAGTAACAGGATTAAGGCTCACCTGATTAATGGGTCTATGAACTTTAGGAATTTTGTCCTCTCCCTGGGTCACAGAGCCGTCTTTATGCTGTGCAACCAACGTTACGTTATCCAGCGACGAAGGGATTACCTTACCCCTCAATGCTAAAACATTGCTTGTTTCTTTAATCGCCTTCTCAAAATCTCCTGTAAGCCTGGTCATAACTGTTATAAAGAGATTGCCGAAACTGTGCCCTGAAAGCTCCGAATTCGTATCAAAACGGAATTGGAACAAATCGCGCATCAAAGCCGGTGCATCTGCCAAGGCAACCAGGCAGTTTCTTATATCTCCCGGAGGCAGCATATCAAATTCATGCCTCAACCGTCCGGAAGACCCGCCTTCATCAGCGACTGTAACAATCGCGGATATATTAGAAGTGTATTCCTTAAGGCCTGTAAGCAATACCGACAATCCCGTACCGCCTCCTATAGTTACAATCTTTGGCCCCCGCCCCAGCTGTTTCTTCTGGTATAAAATATCTACTAGCTCTGTCCCTTTAGATGAGGGGACAAACACCACGATAAAAGAACGCATCATCCTTTTGACGCCTAATATTAAAATTATGATTCCTGAAACTACCGTTATGAAGTCTAATATCTGGAGCACCCAGTATTCTTCTGTGCGTAAATGCCCGGTCCCAAGGATAAGCAGGAACACGCCGAAAGCACTAAGGCCAATCCAGCGTTTTATGCCAATGCCGGGGTATAGCCACTTAAAAATCCCGTTAACTCTATCTCTCATTTTATTATACGAAGTTAAATTTTCTTTTCGTCTTCTTCAGTTATGATCTTTATTACTGCCTTTTCATCTTCGCAGGCTTTAAGAGTATCGCGGAAATATTTATCCTTAAGAAGGCGTGAAATCCTGGCAAGCGCCTTAAGGTGTGGGCCGGCGGAATCCTGCGGTGCTATTAACAAAAAGAATATGTATGCCAATTCTCCGTCGAGAGAATCAAAATCTACTCCTTTTTTGGATAAGCCGAATGCAGCGACTAACTCTTTCACACAATCTGACTTGGCATGGGGAATTGCAATACCCTGTCCTATGGCGGTTGAGCCTAAAGACTCCCTTGTCATTAAAGCATCTATCAGTTTATTGCGGCAGCGTTTTTCTATTTCTCCTGCCTCTATCAGGACATCCACGAGCTCTCTTATAACATCTGTTTTCTTTGTAGCCTTAATATCGGTAACAATCGCTTTCTTAGACAAAAAATCCATAATCTGCATTGCATTCTCCTTTTTAAATGAGCACATAACTTACGAACACGAAAGTGTGAGTAAGTTATTGTGCGAATTAATCCCCGCGCCTTCGCTTTGCGAAGCAAAGCGGTGGGAATAAATTTAAACTTAATTAATCCTTGTGAATTAGAATTAAGCGGGAGACGGGATTCGAACCCGCGACATTAACCTTGGCAAGGTTACGCTCTACCAACTGAGCCACTCCCGCGTCACTTCGCTAAAGCTTATTCTATAGTTGCAAGTAAACTTTCAGTAGTAGTGTGTCTATCCAAACTTGTCAAAATTATGAGGACGCTTCGTTCCTCATAGGGGTAACCCGTTTGGTTTCCCCTGATGACGCTTCCTTGCTTACGCTCGGTCGCTGTCACCCCTTCCTTCGCAATCTAGAAAAGCATCCTTAAGGGGAAAACTATCTTTTCCCCTTAATAATCCCTTTTTTAGGTTTTTAACAACAGAACTTAAAACCACTTCTATTGTCCTGCTTCGCAGGATAGTTGTTAAAAACCTTTGTCGTTCGCGAATAGCTTTCAAAAACACGTCACTCGCGGATAACTGCTAAAAATCTGTCTCTCGCTAACAAAATTTATTAAAGATCGTGAAAGTGGGCGGAAGAGGAGTTGAACCTCCACGGGTTGCCCCACAAGGTCCTAAGCCTTGCGCGTCTGCCATTCCGCCATCCGCCCTTAAAAGGGCCAAATTTGAATGAGCCTCCCGAGACTCTCCCGCACAATCACCAAATAAGTCGGGCGGGATCCCGCCTGCTATTGGATAGCCTGGCGGGAGAACTCGGTCGCTTTGTAACAATCTTTATAAACCTAATACAAAGCGATGCCGAGTAAACATCTTTATGACAAGATTAAATGAGCCTCCCGAGACTCGAACTCGGCACAGGCGGCTTAAAAAGCCGCTGCTCTACCAGATGAGCTAGAGGCCCAAAATTACCTATTCTAAAATCACCGGGTCGATAGTCTATGGTCCATTGACTATAGACTATCGACTATAGACCCATATATCTTTAAAATTCTAATACTTCTTTTTCTTTATTCTTTAACAGCTCGTCTATCTTTGCGATATACTTATCCACCAGTTTCTGAAGTTCGTCTATGCCGCGGAATTTATCGTCTTCAGAAATAGCTTTATCTTTTTCCAGCTTTTCCAAAGCTTCTTTAGAATCCCTTCTGATTGTCCTTAAAGATACTCTTCCTTCCTCAGCCATTTTATGCACAACCTTAGCCAGCTCTTCTCTTCTTTCTTTGGATAATTGAGGGACAGACAAGCGTATTATCTTTCCGTCATTAGAAGGGGTGATTCCTAAATTTGATTTCATTATCGCTTTTTCGATTTCAACTATAGCTGTTATATCCCAAGGCTGTATTACGATTAAATGCGCATCAGGCACGGAAATAGAAGCCAACTGTTTTAGAAGCGTGGGCGTTCCGTAATAATCTATATGCAGCCCTTCTACCAAATGAGGGCTGGCTCTGCCTGTCCTTATTTCCGAGAATTCACGCGTAACGGATTCAAATGCCTTTTTAAGTTTTTCTTCCGCGCCATGTAAAATTTCTCTGGTAGTCATTGACTCCTCCTATCCTACGACAGTACCTATTTTTTCACCCATTATCACCCGCTTTATATTGCCTTGTTTGGTAAGGTTAAACACCACGATGGGTAATTTATTATCCATGCACAGGCTTATGGCAGTTGCATCCATAACCTTCAAGCCTTTTTTCAACACATCTATATATTTTAATCTATGGAATTTTTTGGCGCCCTTCACCTTCATGGGGTCTGCAGAATAAACCCCGTCAACCTTCGTGGCTTTTAATATGGCATCGGCATTTATTTCCATCGCCCTCAAGGCTGCGGTTGTATCGGTGGTAAAATAAGGGTTGCCCGTGCCTGCCACAAATATTACAATGCGGCCCTTTTCCAAATGCCGAATCGCGCGTCTTCTAATGTAGGGCTCGGCAATTCTTTCCATATCTATAGCCGTCATTACCCTTGTGGGCAGGCCCATTTTTTCCAACACGTCTTGCAGCGCCAGGCCATTGATGACCGTTGCCAGCATCCCCATATAATCTGCAACGGACCTATCCATATCCAAACCGCGCGAAGCTGTATTTTCCTGGCCGCGGAAAATATTGCCCCCGCCAAGGACTATGGCTACATCAACCTTCAAATCTCTTATTTCTTTTATTTGACGTGCAATGGAAATTAAAACAGACTGGTCAATACCGTGGGGTTTCTTTCCTTGTAGCGCTTCGCCGCTTAATTTTAGGACTATTCTTTTATAAACAGACCCGCTCATTATTCGCCGACTTTATAATATGTGAACCTGCGTATTACTATATTTTCGCCTATCTTTGCTACAATGCTACCCAGATAATCCTTTATGGAAATACCGGGATCTTTTACAAAAGGCTGCTCCAATAAACAATTCGCCTTATAAAATTCTTCGATTTTTTCCTTTTCGTTTTCTAAAACGTCCGCGGGCACGTCTTCCTTTTTTATATACATAGGCCTGCAGGCGGCAATCTGCATAGACAGGTCTTTGGTAAACTGGCAGAACTCGAGGTTTTTTGCCGCGAAATCTGATTCGCAGTCAACTTCCAGCAATACTCCGATTTTATTGCCCAGATGGACGTATGCCTCAATCCTGCCTTCCTTGGCCACTCTGCTCTGTTTTTCAGCAGCTATCTGTAAACCGCGCTTGCGCAACAATTGCGCTGCTTTCTTAATGTCGCCTTTTGTTTCCTCGAGCGCTTTCTTACAGTGCGCAACGCTTGCGCTGGTTAAATTTCTTAATTCTTTTATTAAATCTACTGATATTGCCATTTTAAAGATTACACCTTCTTTCTGGTCTTTGGTTTCTCATCTATCTTGGCACGGCCTTTCTTTACAGGCTTAGCATCTGTATCCAAGGGCTCTGTAGTCTCCACTATCTCTTCTATTTCTTTAATCTTTATTTCTTCCTCGGGTAAAACCAAAGGCTGTTCCTCCGCCTTTTCTTCTTTCATCTTTACGCCTTCCTGGGCAAGATAGGACAGGAATTTATTCCTTCCTTCGACTACGGCATCTGCCATTAAAGTCGTAACTGAGCGTATGGACTTGGTAGCATCATCATTACCCGGTATAGGATAATCCACTAAATCCGGGTTTGAATTCGTATCTATAAGGGCTATTACGGGTATAGATAGCCTTCTCGCCTCTTTAACCGCGGTTTCTTCCTTTTTTGTATCTACGACAAACACTGCCTTTGGCATCTTTTCCATGGGAACTATTCCTAAGAAGTTTTTCTTAAGCTTAGCTAATTCTTTTTCCAGGTGCGCTACTTCTTTTTTAGTCAGATTAGCAAACGTCCCATCTGTACGCATGGTTTCTATTTCTTTCAGGCGGTTAATACTCTTTTTTATGGTAGCAAAGTTAGTAAGTAAGCCTCCCGGCCAGCGTTCGGTAACATAATACATTCCGCAGCGTATAGCCTCCTGCAAAACAACCTCCTGGGCCTGCTTTTTTGTCCCCACAAACAGCACAAATTCGCCTTTAGAGGTTATATCCAGGATGAAACTCATGGCGCGGTTGATACATTCCTCGGTTTTTTCCAAATCAATAATGTAAATACCGCTTCTTTCCCCGAAAATAAACTTCTTCATCTTGGGATTCCAGCGCTTTGTCTGATGTCCAAAATGCACTCCTGCTTCTAGTAGCTGCTTGATTAATTCTGATGGCACTTTTTTACTCCCCCTTTTCTTAACTAATTGTGAATATTGATATTTTGCCTCATTTAGGCATTAAGTAAACCTAAAGTATATCACAAAGTTTAAAACTTGCAACTATTTTCGCAGCTCCTGCATCTGATAGAGCCGCCTGTATAAACCATCCCTGCCTATAAGTTCGCTGTGAGTACCTTCTTCTACAATCATGCCCTTGTCTAATACGATTATCCTCTGGGCATTCTTTACAGTAGAAAGCCGGTGGGCAATGACAAAGACCGTCCTGCCCCAAACGAGCTTATCTAAGGCATCCTGGACTATGCGTTCTGCTTCGGAGTCTAATTGCGAAGTAGCCTCATCCAGTATCAGTATGGGCGGATTTTTAAGTAATGCGCGCGCTATGGCAATCCTTTGGCGTTCTCCTCCTGAAAGCCTCATGCCTCTATCGCCGATAACGGTATCATAACCCAAAGGCAACTTATTGATAAAATCATGGGCATGCGCATTGATTGCTGCCTGTTCAATTTCCTGTTGCGTCGCGTCCAATTTGCCGTAAGCAATATTAGCCCTGATGGTATCGTTAAAAAGCACTGTCTCCTGAGTAACAATGGCTATCTGTTGGCGTAGCGACCTTAAACTCACCTCTCTTATATTCAGGCCATCAATCAGGATCCTTCCTTTTTGCGGATCGTAAAATCTGGGTATTAAATCGACGAGCGTAGTCTTACCTGTCCCGCTGGGGCCTACGATTGCCAACATTTGACCTTTTTTTACTTCTAAATCTATGCCTTTTAAAACCTCCAGGTCCGCATAATTAAACCGGACGTCTTCAAAAACAATATTATTGTTAAAACCGGGTAATTCCAGGGGATTTGTTTTTTCTGCAACGCTAGGTTTAGTATCTAATACTTCGTAAATCCTTTCGCTGGCAGCCACTGCCTGTTCATTAAGCGAGTTAACCTGGCTTAATTTCTTAAACGGCCTGACCAATGACAATAACGAGGCTAAAAATAAACCAAATATGCCAAAAGATAACCTTCCGGCAATAACTTCTTTGCCTCCCCAGAAAAATACAAATATTGCCGCAATACAACCGAAGAATTCGGTGCTTGGCTGCAGCAATAACAGCCTTTTTATGGATTTCATGGAGATTTTGTAATAATCCTGGTTTACCCTTTCGAATTTGCCTATCTCGTAATCTTCCATATTAAAAGCCTTGACAATCCTTGTGCCGATAATAGTTTCATAAAGGAGGGAGTTTATATCCGCCATTTTCTCTTGCGACCTTTTGGAAAGCTTTCTTAATACCTTACCGACTTTAATAATTGGTAGGCTTATCAGAGGAAGTAAAACAAAGGAAATCAAAGCCATCTTGAAGTAAATGAAAAACGTCAAAAATGTAAATATAACTACCTGCAGGCTTTGGTATACAAGGTCAGTTGAGCCATAAGATACGGCATTTTCTACCAGCCTTACATCATTGGTAACGCGGGAAATCATCTCTCCTCCCCGTTTATGCGTAAAATAATCCAGGGAAAGAGATTGAATCTTGTTATAAAGCTTAGACCTTATGTCTCTGACCACAAGCTGGCCTATGTCGGACATGATATAGCTCTGTATAAACCCAACCACGCCTTTAAGGAAAAAAAGCACTAAAATACCGATAGCCATATAGTTTAACAGCACGCCCGGGGCGGTATTGTTGATTTTATCCACAAAACCAGCTATGCTTACAGGTAATTTAGTGGGTATAATGATCTTTTTGTTGGTGAGAACCTTATCCGCTAAAGGCACAATCATAGCCAATGACACACCGTCAAAAATCGCGGATAATGCCATAAATACCGAAGCTATGGAAAATAACCCCAGATACGGCCTGACGAATTTAAGTAACTTTAAATAATCCTTCATGTTTGGCTCCTACTAAAAGGAAAGGTATTTTACCATAAGTAACCATGATTAGCAAATTATTTTTGAAAAATCTTGTTGCAAATGCATGGCTACTTTGATATTATGCTTAACATGAATAAACTGCGTGTAGGGGTAATAGGCGTAGGCCATTTAGGCAGCATTCACGCCAGGATTTATAAAGAAATTGACTCCTGTTGCCTGGTTGGCGTTTGCGATATTGATAAAGGCAAACTGGATGCCGCATCTAAAGAACTGGGCGTAACCGGCTTTAGCGACCATAATCAGCTCTTTGATAAGGTTGATGCGGTTAGCATTGCTGTGCCTATCAGGCTGCATCATGCAGTAGCTACGGATTTCCTAAACCACAAAATTCATACCCTGGTTGAAAAACCATTCACAACTAACCTAAAAGAAGCGGATTCCTTAATTAAGCTGGCTAAGAAAAACAAGCTTACGCTTCAGGTCGGACATGTGGAAAGATTCAATTCTGCATTTTCCGCCACACATAAAATCATCAAAAACCCTAATTTTATCGAATGCCACCGCCTGAGCCCCTTCCCCCATCGTTCATTGGACGTAGGCGTAGTATTAGACATCATGATTCATGATATAGATATAATACTGGGGTTAGTTCCTTCTAAGATAAAAAGAATTGAATCCGTAGGCGTAAACGTACTCACTAGTTTTGAAGATATTGCTAACGCCCGCATCACGTTTAAAAACGGCTGTGTAGCGAACTTAACTGCCAGCCGCGTTTCAGACGAAGTAATGCGTAAAATCAGAATTTTCCAGGAAAATACCTACATTTCTCTCGATTACAAAAATGCTGCTGCCAGCGTGTATCGTAAGAATGGCGCGTCCATCAGTAAAGAAGACCTGCCCATTGAAAAAGAGCAACCTTTGCAAAAAGAATTGCAATCTTTTGTTGACTGCGTGATTGCCAACCAAGAACCGCTGGTTTCCGGCCCGGTAGCAAGAGATGCCCTGGCAGTAGCCTTAGAAATCCAAAATCAAATATGGCGCAAATCAAGATCCTGATTGTCTGCGGCGAAGCCTCAGGCGATCTTAATGCCGCAAATCTCGCCAAAAAGATATTCGAACTGAATCCCGATACTAAAATTTATGCTGTAGGCGGGCCTCTCCTTCGTCAGGCAGGAGCGCAAGTTTTCTATGATATAAAAGGTATCTCAGTTATCGGCCTAATCGATGCCTTAAAAAAATTACCTAAGTTCTTTTCCCTAAAGAAATTGGTTTTGCAAAAGATATGCGATGAAAGGCCGGATGCGATAATTCTGGTTGATTTCTCGGGATTTAATTTGAGATTGGCAAAACAAATCAATAAAACAACTCCCACTATTTATTATGTCAGCCCCCAGGTCTGGGCATCCAGGCAAGGCAGGATAGAAAGCATAAGAAAATATACTCATAGGATGATCGTCCTGTTTAAATTTGAGGAGGAATTCTACAAACAACGCGGTATAGATGTAGATTTTGTCGGCCATCCTCTCTTGGACACCGTAAGGCCGTCAATGGAAAGAAAAGAATTCTGCGCTAAATTTAACATTAACAGCTCTAAAACTACCATTGCATTGTTACCAGGTTCGCGCAACACAGAAATTAAGAATATATTACCGGTGATGCTTGAAAGCGCATACCTTATCAATAAGAACTTGAAGGGTGCCCAATTCTTAATCGCAAAATCTCCCCAGGTAAGCCAGGATATTTACAATCAATTAATACAAGGCCTGGACTTAAACCTGAAATTAATCGAAGGTAAAACTTACGATTGCCTGAATATTTGTGATTTCGCGCTGGTAGCCTCGGGAACAGCAACCTTAGAAACTGCGATACTGCAAAAACCCTTCGTGATAATTTATAAAATGAATTACCTGAATTATTTGCTTTACCGGCCGCAAGTTATGGTGCCTTTTATCGGAATAGTGAATATTATTGCGGGTAGAAAGATTATCCCTGAATTCGTACAATTTAATGCAACGGCAAAAAGAATTGCAGATCAGGTTTTAAAAACCCTGAAAGACCCTTCTGAAATAAACCGCATAAAAACCGACCTCAAACAAATCACCTCATCACTCGGCGAGCCAGGCGCAAGCCTGCGCGCCGCCAAAATCATCCTAAACCACCTCCATATCACCAGCTAAACAATTAACTCACTAATGTATCTGCCGGTTTCCTTCCTCAATCGGTTTTTGCGGGTCCTGCCGAGGCTTGTTTTCGCAGCATCGCTCGATTTTCCCCAGCGTGGAAAATCTTCGCTCAAGCGGAAGCCTTCGCTCTTGGATACTTTTCTAACGAGGCAAACCATGCCCGCTCCGGCTTCCTTATGTGCTGCTTAAATCAAGCCTCGTCACCCGCAAAAATTCAATTAGCCCTCGCTCAAAATCAGTCCAAAAGGACGCACTTGCCTATCCTTTAAGGCAAGGTGCCACCCGCTAATATACAAGGCGCTCGGAGAATGAATCTAATGGTTTTCAAGCGTATGGACGGGTGACTGACAAGCCGAAGCCCTTGCCGCGCGGAGCTTTTGCGAGCACGGCGAGGTGGCTTGGCAGGCAGGACCCGTCCATTGGTGAGAAAACCGCCAGATTCATTAGATGAGTTATTGCTTGAATGCTTTGGCCATATTGATACGTTCGTCAATGGGCGGGTGGTCGAAGAAATAGAATTTAATTACGGGGTGGGGGTTGCGGTCGGCAAGGTTTTGGTTGGCAAGCTTTTCCATCATGGAAATAAAAGCATCTTTTAAGCCTGTGATGCGAAGCGCCAAAGCATCGGCATTCTTTTCGAATTTCCTGCTGATAAAGTTATTAAGCGGCTGCGAAATTATTCCCAATAACAAGAAGTACAAAAAAACTACCGGCAAGGCAGCGATATCAGACAACGAACCAAGGCCAAACATTCCCAGGATCCGGCTATTGGTTAAGAATATAAGATAAAAAGTCAAAAACGTAACCAGGGAATTTACCAGTATGAGTTTTAGCAGGTGTTTTAGCTTGTAATGCGCGAATTCATGCGCCAGGATGACTTCTATCTCATCATAGGTATATTTATCTTTCAATGTATCCGCAAGTACTATCCGCCTGGTTTTTCCCCACCCCATAAACGCAGCGTTTGCCTTAAGAGTCTTCTTGCTAAAATCTATTTCAAAACAATCGAAAACTTTTACTTCCATTTTATCCGCCAGGTTCATAATGCGGCTGCGCAAGGTTTCATCATGAAGCCTTTTATACTTAAAAAACAGGGGTACGATTATTGTCGGCGTAAGCCTTGCCAGAATTAAAGTAAAGAATACCCAAAACAGGGAAATTACCAGCCACCAGGTTCCAGGATAATGCCTTAACACATAGTAAAATGCCTGGAGTAATATGAATACTATAATAAAGGATATTATGCCTGACTTGGCTTCGTCGCTAATCCAATGTTTTATTTTTTGGTTGGATAAAGAAAACTTGTGTTCTAATACATAGGAGTGATAGAAATTAAAAGGCAGATTCAGGAAATAATACCCTAGGGAAATTACCAAAAGATACACCGCAATAACAAGATAATGATTTTGCGTAACCCTGGGGATTTTATCTGCTAAACCTTTTGATAAACCGGAATACAAAAATGCGGCGAGCAGTACTAAAATATACAACGTTTCTATAATTGACAGGCTATATTTAATGGTGGAATATTGCTTAGCCTGGCTTGTGGCACTCATTTTTTGCTGCTGGTTTCTTCTTTAACTGGTAAAACATTGATAAAGGTGCGTACCTTGCCGTGTGATGTCTTTTTCTTGGTAAAGTGTACCTTGCCGTTACACAAAGCATATAATGCACCTGCCCCTTTTACGTTAATGCCTGCTTTATAGGCGGCTACTCCTCTTACCAGGATATGCCCTGTGGTTACCAATTTACCTTCTGATACCTTGATCATTTGATCTTTTTTGGGTGTAGAAAAACCGCCTGTCATTAGCTCCTCCTTGATTTTAACTTTTGAAGTTAAATACTACCACATAATCCCTAATTAAGCAATACTTCTTCGTCTTTGGCTGGTAAATATACGTTTAGGCCTTTTTGCGCCAGGGCTTCGAATAAGGCCTGGGATTGTTCTTCGTCTCCGTGAACCAGGAAAATGCGTTTTAGCGGCAGGCACGCTGAAACAAAATCAGTAAGTTCAAGCTTATCCGCATGCCCGGAAAAAGAGTTAATTATTACTACTTCTGCATTAAGCTCGTATTCCACTCCGAATATACGCACAATTCGCTCTCTTTCCACAATCCTTTTTCCCAATGTATTTTTTGCCATATAGCCTACAACCAGTATGGTATTTCTGGAATCCTCTATATTGTTTTTAAGGTGGTGCAGTATTCTTCCCGACTCACACATCCCGGAACCGGCGATAATAATCATCGGCCGCTTATCGTCATTAAGCCGTTTTGATTCTTTCTGGTCGCGTACATATTTCAAATTCAGGAATTCAAATGGGCTGCTGCCTTGCCGAATTTCCTGGCGCGTCTTTTCGTCAAAATAAGACATATGATATTTAAATACCTCTGTTATTTCACTTGCCAAGGGGCTATCAACGTATATGGGAATCGCCGGAATCGCCTTATCCTTAAACAGCTCATTTAAAAAATATAAGACTTCCTGTGTACGCTCCAGGGCAAATGAAGGTATAAGGATTTTTCCTTTACGCAGTACCGTTCGGTTAATTGCATCTTTGAGTTTTCCCTTAGCTTCTTCAATGGGAGCATGAAGCCTGCCTCCGTAAGTGCTCTCCATAATCAAATAATCCAGGCCTTTGGGGATAACCGGGTTGTTTAGCAGGGGCAGATTCTTTCTTCCCAAATCTACGGCATAGCCTAATTTTATGCGCCGCTCGCCGTCATTAATATCTAAAACAATAATACTTGAGCCTAGGATGTGCCCGGCATCAAGCAACGTTACGTAAACATCTCCTGCCAAAGAGAATTTCTGGCCGTAGGCAAGGCTACGAAATCTCTTCGTAGCCTTTGCTGCTTCTTTTTTGGTATAAAGTGCAGCGCGCGGCGGTAACCCCAGCCTCTTGTTTATTTTATTCAAATATTTAACATCTTCTTCCTGAATCTTCCCGGAATCTTCAAGCATCAGCTTAGCCAAATCCCTGGTTGCTGAAGTAGTGTAAATTTTACAACGTAAACCCTTTTTTATCACGCCGGGGATATTCCCGCAATGGTCGACATGCGCATGCGATAAAACAAATGCATCGACCTTACGCGGGTTATAGTTAAAGGTAGCGTTTAACCGGTAAAATTCGTCACGGTGCCCCTGGAATAACCCGGCATCAAGCAAAATCTGGGATTTATCGGTAATCACCAAGTGGCTAGAACCGGTTACGTTTCTTACTCCCCCTAGGAACTTTAAAGTTACAGACATTATAATTTACCTTTTATGTTTTTTTAAAACTGGATTTTACTCACATTGCTTCAGAATCAAGGGTGTCCCTATTTGTCGTAGGTGGAATAATAATAGGGGGTGAAGGCTTGGAATTCAGCTGCGCAGGTATCTACAAGCTTAAAGTCAGGTTCAAGATTAAGGTCTTTTCTTAAGGCATAAATCTCTTCTTCTTGCTTATCGGTAAGCCCGGCAATCTGCTTATCACTAAAGCCGTATTGTTTGGCATTAATTAAAATGTCCGCATTGAGATTGCCCTTATTACTGATTATCTCTTTTTCCAGGTCTATAATTTCTTTAATGTTATACAAAAACCATCTGTCAATTTGCGTTAACTCATATATTTTTTCAATATCAATACCAGCCCTTAATGCATCACCGATATAAAATATTCTTTCGCAATTAGGTATTCTTAATTTCTGGAATATCTTATCCAGTATACCGTTATCTGTTTTAATGTCGCCTAAGTCTTTAAAAATGACGCTTTCCAAGCCGAACTTTTTTATTTCCAAAGACCGCAGCCCCTTTTGTAATGCCTCTTTGAATGTCCTTCCTATGGCCATGGCTTCTCCTACCGATTTCATGGAGACTGTCAGCGTAGAATCTGCCGAAGGAAATTTTTCAAAAGTAAAACGCGGAATCTTTACCACGCAATAATCTATTGCCGGCTCAAAACAAGCAGGAGTTTCGCGGGTAATATCATTGGGGATTTCATCCAGGGTATAACCCACGGCTAATTTCGCCGCAATCTTAGCAATAGGAAATCCTGTGGCCTTGGATGCCAAGGCCGAACTTCGAGATACTCGCGGGTTCATCTCAATAATAACCATCCTGCCCGTTATCAGGATTAATGGCAAATTGGATATTTGAACCGCCTGTTTCAACGCCTATCTCCCTGATGCAGGCAATTGCCGCGTCGCGCATCTTCTGGTATTCTTTATCGGTTAATGTCTGGGCAGGCGCTACAGTAATGCTGTCTCCGGTATGCACTCCCATGGGGTCAAAATTTTCAATGGAGCAGATGATAACCACATTATCTTTTAAATCCCGCATCACTTCCAGCTCAAATTCCTTCCAGCCGATAACCGATTCTTCAATAAGCATCTCGCTGATCATGCTTGATTCTAAGCCCGACTTTGCCTAATTCTCTAAATTCCTCTATATTATAGGCAACGCTCCCGCCTGTTCCTCCCAGAGTAAAACTCGGACGGATAATCAAAGGAAAACCTATTGATTCTGCTACTTTGTAAGCCTGTTTTAAATTATGAGCCTCACCGCTCTTAGGTAAATCCAGGCCGATTTTTTTCATTGCTTCTTTAAACAAATGCCTGTCTTCGCCTTTTTTAATCGCCTTTATATTTGCGCCGATGGTTTCTACTTTATATTTTTTTAATATCCCTTTTTCTGCCAACCCCACTGCCGTATTTAAAGCAGTCTGGCCGCCCAGAGTCGGCAAGAGCGCATCCGGCCTTTCTTTGGCAATGATCTTCTCTATCATCTCTACGGTAATCGGCTCAATATAAGTTTTGTCCGCTAATCTGCGGGTCAGTCATAATGGTAGCCGGATTTGAATTTACCAGAATAACTTTAAAGCCTTCCTGTTTTAAAACCTTGCAGGCCTGTGTCCCGGAATAATCAAATTCGCAGGCCTGGCTGATGACAATGGGCCCGGAGCCAATAATCAATATTTTCTTGATATCTGTTCTTTTAGGCATTTTCAGCTAACTTATAATTTTATTTTTTCATCATTCTTATAAATTCCTTAAACAAATAAACTGCATCATGCGGCCCGGGAGAAGCTTCAGGATGGAACTGCACGGAAAATATAGGCAGCTTTTTATGCCGCATACCTTCCAGGGTATTATCATTTAAATTGATATGCGTTATCTCTATATCTTTTTTATTCAGCGAATTTATATCCACGCAAAACCCGTGATTTTGCACGGTAATCGAGACCTTGCCTGTCTTTAAATCTTTTACTGGATGGTTTGCTCCGTGATGGCCGAATTTAAGTTTATAGGTTTTGCCTCCCAAGGCCAATCCCAGCATCTGATGGCCCAGGCAAATTCCAAATATGGGTAATTTTCCGATTAATTTTCTGGTTGTCTCTATTACATAATCTACGGCAGCCGGGTCACCCGGGCCGTTAGATAATAAAATACCCGTGCGGCTTCATGTCTAAGATTTCTTCTGCGCTAGTCTTGGCAGGCACAACCGCTACCTCGCAACCGTTACTTGCAAGTTCCCGTAAAATATTGTATTTAACTCCGCAATCAAGGACCACTACCCTGAAATTGCCCGGCTTAGCTTTATTCCAGCTGTACTTTTTACATCCTGTAACTTCCTTGACCAAATCTACGCCAATTAACCCCGCGGAATCCTTGGCTTTTTTGACCAGGCTTTTTTCATCCAGTTCCCTAGTAGACAAAACCGCTTTCATTGCACCCTTAGTTCTTATATGCAAGGTGAGTTCCCGGGTATCTATGCCTTCAATGCCCAGTATATTATTTTCTTTTAGATAATCTCCCAATGATTTATCTTTTCGCCAGTTGCTGGCGATCTTACTGTATTCCTTCACCACAAAACCTTCCACAAAAGGCCGGCGAGACTCTACGTCTTCTTTATTGATCCCGTAATTGCCGATCAAAGGATATGTCATGGTTACGATCTGGCCTTTATATGAGGGATCGGTAATAATCTCCTGGTAACCGCTCATGCTGGTATTAAAAACTACTTCACCAAAGCTTTCGCCGGTTGCGCCAAAAGACTTACCCCTAAAAATTTTTCCGTCTTCTAATGCTAATATAGCGTTCATTTTCAGCTTTCAGCTTTCAGCTTTCAGTCTCAAGCTTACAGCTATCAACTGAGGGCTGACAGCTGACGACTAATAGCTAACTTTTATTTTTTTTGTGCCTCTAAAGCGGCTTTGATAAACTCTCTAAACAAAGGATGCACATTATCAGGCTTGGATTTGAATTCAGGATGGAATTGGACTGCCACAAAATAAGGGTGGCCTTTAAGCTCAATTATCTCAACCAGATTATTCTTGGGGTATATACCTGAAAAAACCATGCCCTTCTTTTCGAATATGTTTTTATATTTATTATTAAATTCGTACCTGTGGCGATGGCGTTCCTGGATTGTCCCTTTTTTATAGACCGAGGAGTAGGCCTTAGAACCCTTCTTTATCTTACAGGGATACAAACCCAAACGCATTGTGCCGCCTAAGTCCTTGATGTTTTTTTGTTCTTCCAGCAAGCTGATCACAGGATAAAGTTTTCTTATTAAACTCGGTAGAGTTGGCGTTCTTTAACCCGCAGACGTTTCTTGCAAATTCAATCACCGCGCACTGCATACCCAGGCATAACCCTAAGAAAGGAATTTTTGCAACCCGCGCAAAATTTATTGCCTTTATCTTGCCTTCAATACCCCGGTAGCCAAAGCCTCCAGGCACAAGTACGCCTGAAACATTTTTCAAAAATTTAGCTGCTCCTGACTTTTCTATATCCTCGGAGTCAACCCTATCAATCTCCACCTTGCAATTATTCGCTATGCCTGCGTGTGTTAAAGATTCATAGATAGATTTATAGGCGTCCTGCAGTTCTATATATTTGCCTACAAAGGCTATCCTTACTTTATCTTTCGGGTTAAGCACACGTTCTACTACGTTTTTTTCCCAATCTTTTAAATCCGAAGGTTTACTTATCAGATTAAAATGGCTTAAGATGATTTCATCAAGGATCTGATTCTTAAAAACTATCGGTATCTGATAAATGCTGTCCACATCCCGCGCTTCGATAACTGCTTCTTTGCGCACGTTACAAAACAACGATATCTTCTCTTTCACGTCGTCTGATAGGGCTTTCTCGGTGCGGCAAATTAAAATATCCGGCTGTATTCCTATCTCACGCAAAGTCCCGACGCTGTGTTGAGTGGGTTTTGTCTTTATTTCTCCCGCAACTTTTATATATGGAACCAGAGTTAGGTGAATGTAGAGTACGTTTTGTCTTCCTACATCAGATAAAAACTGTCTTGCCGCCTCCAGAAATGGTAAACTCTCTATATCTCCTACCGTGCCGCCTATCTCAATAATGACGATTTGGGCTGCGGATACGCTGGCTACTTTCTTAACCCTCTCTTTTATTTCATGAGTAATATGAGGAATGACTTGTATGGTTTTACCCAGGTAATCTCCCCGTCTTTCTCTGGAAATAACAGCATTATAGACTTGGCCCGTAGTGGTATTGTTAAACTTGGTCATCTTTGCATGCGTGAATCTTTCGTAATGGCCAAGATCCAGGTCTGTTTCAGCTCCATCATCAGTTACATAAACCTCTCCGTGCTGATAAGGGCTCATCGTGCCCGGATCGACATTTATGTAAGGGTCAAACTTCATCAGGCTTACTTTCAAACCCCTCGATTCCAGGATTTTACCGATAGAAGCACTTGTAATGCCCTTTCCCAAGCTTGAAATAACCCCGCCCGTTATAAAGATATATTTGGTCATGGATTTTGTGATCCCTCGCGTAAACGCTTGAAAATTACTTTGTAATTTTCTGCGCACGCTTCGGGATTAATTCACCCAGACAACTTACTCACACTTCGTGTTCGTAAGTTGTGGGTTCATTAAGTCATGTGCTCATTAAAAAGGCGTCTGAAGCCGATTATACGGCTCCCAAACGCCCTTGTTTAGATTAGACTTAATCATTTTGCTTATCAATTAGTATAACATATTTTACTGGGAAGTCAAATCATTTCCCAGATTAGGGTAGATTAAAGAAAGATACTGGCTGCCTTCTTTGAATGGGTTAAACGACCGCTCTATCTTAACTTTGCCTTTGGCCATTTTTAAATCAATCGTTTCTTTCTTGTCAAAAGGCGCGATTACTTCTATTTTGGGAGACAATATATCGTCCTCGTTTTCCTGAATGACTGTAGCTATCCTTGCGTCGCTTAAAAGCACGATTGTCCCTACCGGCCAGATGCCCATTATTGTAAAAAATTTATCTAATAGAACAGCATCAAACGCTTCACCCTTCTCCTTTATCATCAAATTATAAATCATTTCCGGAGGATAGTCTGCCTTATAACCCCTCCTTTGCGAAAGCGCATCATACACGTCGCATATAGAAACAATGAGAGAAGCTATGTGCGGCCTTTCATAAAAAGAGACTTTAGGGTATCCTTTTAAATCACACCTTAAATGATGTTCAAAACAGACAATCACCGGAAGCATGCCTAAACTTTCCACATAGTTAAGCATCATCTCAGCTCCCACCAGAGCATGGCTTTTTATTTTGGAGAATTCTTCATCGCTAAGTTTATCGGGTTTGCCTAAAATCTTTCTTGAAATATAGAGCTTCCCGACATCATGGAACATACCTGCCAGCCCAATATCTAAAACCTGGTCCCTGGAAAATCCTAACTTTGAGGAAAAATACATTGAAAGCATAGACACATTTAGGGTATGGTAAAATGTTTTTAAATCGTACCTCTTTATTGTAGCCAGGGTCAGCAAATCGTGGTATCGCCCTAATAGATTATCCATGATACTGCTTAAGGCATGCCTTAACACCAAATGGTCTATCTCCTTGGCTGTTAAAATCCCTTCGAAATTATCAGTCACCTTTTCAGTAGCATCCTGGTATATATCCCAATCGCTGGGAATCTTTGTTTGTTCTGCAGTGCCTTTCGATTGCGGCTGCGAAAATTTGACTTTTCCTACAGCAATATTTTTTATGCCAAGGGTCTCGAGGTATTCCTGCGGTTCATGTTTAATTTGTTCTTTTGGTATTACTAAAAGTGAAATAAACTTGCTTAAGTCTTCTTTTGTTAGCCCGCAAGAGAACTCTATTCTTTCTACGCCTCTGTCTTTCAGATACAAAATCATATGTTTCAAAGATTTACTCAAGTCAAAAAATATTTCCTTTTCAAACGCAAGTTCTTCACCCACAATCCCTATAACCAAATCCCTCCTCTGGCTTAATACATCCTGCAGGCTTAAATAAGACCTGTCTATGCCTTTCTGAAATTGCGGGTGCCAGTCAGGATAAAGCCTGGCAATCTGTATCGCAGAAATTAAATCTTTAAAAGCCAGTTCAATAATTTCTAACATCCCAACTCCTCAATATCTCCAGGGCTTTTTGCCTTACATGTTTATTCCAAAAGAACCGCTTCTTGCTTAATACTGTAAGATAAGCCTCGGCACCTTCAACCCTTTTCTCTTCTACGGCCATCAAATTCTCCATGATTATCTGATTATTTCTTCCAAAAGGGCTGCTTACGGAAAATAACTTTTCCAAAGCAGCTTTACGCAAATTAGTGTCTTTTGCTAAAATAGCCAGTGCTTCTCTTTTTGTAAAAATATCCCCCTTGTCCAGGATAGATATCAAAAAGCCCTCATCTATGGCAGCTAAATTCTGCATTGACTTTAAAACTTCTATTTTTATAACATTGCCGGAGCATAGAAAAACCTGCTTTAATAACTCCAGGCTTAAAGAAGATCTCGAGCTTTCGATTGCTTTTACGACGTTGACGAGAAATCCTATATCAGTGTGCTTGTCCTTCAAATTCTCATAGAACCTGCTTAAATCTGCCGGGAATAATTTTAGAAACAGGATTAATACGCGCGGATTGATTTTGCCTTCGTTGAAAATCTTCTGGAAATAAAAATCCGCCCCCAGGGTACTTGTTTCTAATTTATTGATGAAATATTCCATGCCCAAAGCGGGCTCATCCTCAAAACACTCACTTTCAACGAATACATAAATTCGCTTTCTAAATTCAGGCAAATCGCTTATATGGGGCATCTGGCTGGTTTTTCTTTCCAGCACCTCCCATAAATATTGCAGGTATGCTACCTTTTTTTGAAAAATCAACCTGTCACATTCGCCAAGCAGCCGCTTTGAAATCAAACCCAACTTTTCTTTCTCGTCTTCCGCGTCAAACATGTTGAGTAAAACAAAAAAATAATTTACCGGCAGAAGTTCCTTGGCAAAAGAGACGCTCCCCTCTGGCGACAGGTCTTTAAGCGGAGCGTAAACTTCGTGGCGGTAGAACTCTAAAACCGATGATTTATCTGTGCCGGAAAACAATTCTTTGATTTTTTTTCTTACAGCAAGGTTATCTTTTACAGACGTAGTATTTTTTATCTTTTCCCCCAGGTTAGAGGCGATTATCTTATGGGTATCTTCGCTTACGAGGCTTGAGAATAACTGAAAACTGGAATAATTAAACGCGTCATTATTAGAAATCTGGTCCCATAAAGCTTCGGCAAGGCTGTTTTTGTCCACATCCTTGAAAAAGATTTGCATTTTATCTAAGCCAATATTGTTTGCAGGAACTTTATCTTTCAGGATATGCTTTAACAGTTCTTTGGAACAGGAGTTGAACTTGTTTTTCTCCTTGGCTTTGAGGTATACTAAGAAATCCTGCAGGCTTTGCCTCAATTCATCATCTTCCCATAAATCCTTAGGCTTAAATTTTGAAATCACGCTTGTGAAATTGTCTGCCACTTCGTTAATCTGGGCAGGATTTTGTTTTCTTACGCTCTCTTTGAATATATACACCCAAACATCATTAGCTTCTTCCCCTGCATCCTGCAAAAACAGGGAGTAATCCAGTTCCTCAACTAAAATGTGCCCGGTATCCTGCCTGCCTAAGATGTTCATCATGCCGCCGCCGCGGAGGATTTCCTTCACAGGTAACGCCACAGAACTTAAGAAATCAATCAGCTCATCAATGCTAAACCCAGGTCTTATTTCAATGCTTTTGATTTTTCGCCTATGAAACATCGCTGCCAAGTCCGTATAAAGCATGGATTTCTCCAGCTTCTTACCGTCTACAAATAATGAGTCAGTTGAGATGTTTATTTTGATAGGATTTAAATACGAGAGTAATGCATCGGTCTTTTGCTTAAAGACTTCAACTGATTTTCTAAAATACGGATGGTCTTTGGAATAAGCCGAGGCATTGTTTAAAACAATGCGCAGGCCCTTAAGGAATTCGTTTAATATTTCTTCTCTATTCATGGATTATTTGGCGGGTTAATTTGTTCTATGCCCCGCGGCCTAGAACCGTGTCCTTCAGGACGTGGATAATAAGTTTTGCCGCTTGGGCATTCCGCCCAAAGCTTACCCTCCGACAGGAGGAAAACCTCGGCTAAAGCACTAGGTGGGCTTCATTTTAACGCAAAACCTGCGCTTGTTCAATAACAAAAATGCCCCGCGCTTGCGGGGCACTCTTTTTTTGTCTATACAGGCATGCTTAGTTGCATGCGCTGATAGCTGATTAAATAGTTGTTCTAATTTTAATTAAAAAGGACTTTTGTATCAAGAAATACTTTATCGCCTAAATTTAACTTATGCCTGTTTACAAATCCGGAATTTACTTCTAAAACGTATTTAACCGCTTGTTTGGGAATTATATCGTCGCAAGACTTTCTACAAGGCAATACGTTCGTAGATATATCTACAATCTTTAAATCCTTAGAAATCCAAATAATGTCTAAAGGGATAAGCATGTTCTTCATCCAGAAAGCGTACTTATCTTCTTCCTTGAAAACAAAGAGCATGCCGTCATCCTCTTTAAGCGATTCACGGTACATCAGGCCCATTTGCCTTTTATAATCATCGTCAGCTATCTCGGCAACAACACAGGTGCCCTTGATACAAACTTTTGTAGTTAACTTCTCGGCATAAGCAAAAGAAAACACTGACAACAAAAGGATAAAAATCAGGGTACGCATTATATTTAGAAGCCTGCGGATGTCTTTGGTTTTCTAAAACTTAATGACCCATGCTTAGAATAAAGTATTGCACCGAATATCAAAAGCGTACAGATAACTATTGCAATTATTACGCCCGGATTAGTCGGGCTATAGTGTATAAGTATGGGTGCTGCCAAAAGCGACACAAGATTAATCACTTTAATCATCGGGTTTAATGCCGGGCCGGATGTATCCTTTAAGGGATCTCCTACTGTATCGCCCACAACCGACGCCTTGTGCGCTTCTGAGCCTTTGCCTCCGTAGAGCCCGTCTTCAATTGTTTTCTTGGCATTATCCCATGCCCCGCCTGAAGTTACCATAAACACTGCCAAAAGCTGGCCCGAAAGAATTACCCCGGCAAGAAAACCGCCTAATGCCTCAACCCTCAAAAGCATCCCGATAAGAATGGGGCTTAATACGGCAATTAATGCCAGCCCAACCAGTTCTTTCTGCGCGGATACAGTACAAATATCCACCGCCTTTTTATAATCAGGGGCGACTTTACCTTCCATTACCCCGGGTAAATGGAATTGCCTACGCACTTCATCTACGATCAACGCGGCAGCCCTGGCAACAGAATTAATAGTAAGAGACGAGAATAAGCAGGGAACTGCGCCGCCCAAGAGCAAGCCGATAAAAACCAGCGGCTCAGAAATACGTATGCCGGTAACCATCATGCGCAGGTTTTCAGCAATACCCATCTGTGCCTGGACTTTTGTTACGTCAGTAAGGAATGAACCAAATAAAGACACCGCAGCAATTACAGCTGAGCCTATTGCCACACCCTTGGTGATTGCCTTTGTGGTATTTCCTACAGCATCCAGGTCTGCCATAATCTGGCGTGCCTGCGGCTCAAGCTTTGCCATTTCTCCTATGCCGTTGGCATTATCGGAAATCGGCCCGAAAGAATCCATGGCTACATTATTTCCGGTTAAAGTTAAGCATACCTATGCCGGTCATTGCCACGCCGTATAAAACAAATACCACCGGCTGACCCCAATAAATTATCACTGCTGCCAGTATTGTTAAAGCTATGACTACGAATTGCCAGGCGGATGATTCAAACCCTACCGATAAGCCGCGCAAGATTAACGTAGCTGCTCCGGTTTGAGAAGAAGCTGCGATTTCTTTCACAGGATTGTGATGCGTATGGGTAAAATATTTGGTTATCTCATCAATAGCAATAGCCAAAAATATACCTACAGCCACGGAAAAAAATGCCCGCCACTCATGCATATAATAATGCGCCAGGAAGAAAAACGCGACTAATAGAAATCGCGGCAGAGGCAAAAAATCCTCAATTAATGCTTTTAAATGCATCCTGCTTCCTTGCCTTTCATCTCCCTTTACCAGATACGTTCCGATAATCGAAGAAAGCACTCCTATGCCGCGTACAAGCAGAGGAAAAATAATCCATTTTAATTGGTGGGTAATAGAAACCAATGCCAACCCGAGGATTAATCCTGAAACAATAGTGACTTCGTAGGATTCAAATATATCGGCGGCCATACCGGCACAATCGCCGACATTATCGCCCACCAGGTCTGCGATGACAGCCGCGTTCCTGGGGTCATCTTCAGGAATATTTTTTTCTACTTTTCCTACCAGATCAGCTCCTACATCAGCTGCTTTTGTATATATGCCGCCGCCCACACGCATGAATAAAGCCAGCAGTGTCCCTCCGAAACCAAAACCTAAAAGCACATCGGGAGAAGCAATGCCGAAAATTATAAATATCGTGGTCCCTCCCAAAAGGCCCAAGCCATCGGTAAGCATGCCGGTAATTGTGCCTGTCCTGTAAGCGATCTTTAAAGCCTCGGAAAAACTCCTGCGCGAAGCGCTGGCTACGCGCACATTACCTTCAACCGCCATGCGCATGCCGAACTGCCCGACCATCAAAGAAAAAAGCGAACCCATGATAAATGCCGCGGCACGGCCTATTCCTACTATCAGCCTGACCATATCAGGGCTAAACCTGCTAAATCTCTGAAGAGCTTCATCAGTAGGAGGAATTACGTAAACCGAGAAAAAAAGCACTCCCGTAAGGACAAGAATTAAAGGAAGTATTGTCTTTAACTGCCGGCCAAGATACGCATCAGCACCTGAACGTATGGCATTCCATACCTCCTGCATGCGCGGTGTGCCTTTATCTTTCTTTAAAATCTGAGAACGCAAAAGCAATGCGTAACCTAATCCCAAAAAAGCAATGATTAAAACAGACCAAATTGCAAACACCTCAAACACACTCGCGTTGGTTAAACCTGGCATGTAACTATTCTCCTTTCTCTACTCGTTTGTTGCTGCTATGTTAAGTTTTTTTATGCCGAATTCCGTTAATATATCCAGCACTCCTACAATATCCTTAAACCTGACTAGCCTATCGGAACGTAAAATTACATTTAAATCAGGATTACGCCTTTGCAAATCATAAACGATTCCTTTTAGTTCTTTTCTTGTCACCAACTTATTAACAAAATATATCGAACCTTCATTGGTAATGGTAATTTCAATTTGATTTGGCGTCTTTGTCGGTTGAGCAGTGGCTGCTTCCGGCAGGTTAACTTTAATACTGGACTGTAATATTAAAGGTGTAGTAATCATGAAGATTACCAGTAACACAAGGATTACGTCTGTAAAAGGCGTTATATTTATTTCTGCAATTAATCTTTGTTTCCTGGATTTTGCATTCATTTTTGTTTAATAGTGAGTAAATCCATTATTTCTGAAGCGCTTAGTTCCATATCCGTAACAAAACTATCTATTTTTTTGATAAAGTAGTTGTAGGCAATGACTGCGGGAACTGCTACGCATAACCCTGCTGCAGTACAAATTAAAGCTTCTGATATGCCGTTAATAACTACGCTTATCCCGCCGGAACCGGTTTTGGCAATATCATGGAAAGCCCTGATAATGCCTAAGACTGTTCCAAAAAGCCCGACATAAACCGCGGTGCTGCCAATTGTCCCGACGATGCTAGTATGGCGCTCTAATTTGGTGGTTTCCACAGTTACTTCTCTTTCCATGGCATTTGATATTACTACTTCATTATGGCCGAATAAAATAAGGCCTGCGTTTACCACGCTGGAAAAGGGAGTGTCTATGCCTTTACATATTTCCAGGGCTTTCTTAACATTGTTTTTCTCCAATTCCCTGCTTACCTGCATCATGAATGCCTGCCTCTTTACCTTTGACCTTCTACGAAAATATATGAATCTTTCTATAATAATAGCCAGGGACAATACGGAAAATGCCAAAAGGATATACATGGTAAAACCGCCGATTCTCACTAATTGCCATAGAGTCATTTCAGTGCCTCCTTTAAAATTATTTTCAATGTATCTAAAAATTGCCTTACTGACTTTGCTACTTTGCTTGAAGGTGCCTGCCCGAATTCAAGCGTCTTTGGCTGAATGCCAACAACCACAACTTTACAATTAATATCCTTAGCCAGATAATCTGCCAGAATTTTATTCGGCAGCCGATGCGTGCAAAATGTAACTTGCCGTTCCTTATTCAAATCCAGCAAATCCACCGTTCCTGCCGGCTTACCCATGTCAGCAGAATCAACTATCAGAACATGCGTTGGCCTGAATCTCTTTATTTCTCCGGTAAGGTTCTCCGGAGCAGTTGCGCCGATAAAAACTTTTAGCTTGGGCTTAGTGATATCCCGGCAACTCTTAATAAGCGCCTCTGCCACTAAAATCCCGGCTGCGTCATCTGCCCTTAATTCAGAGCCGATGCCCAAAATAGCGATTTTTTTTGCGCCTTTAAGTTTGTTGTTTAGGGCTGTCTTTAGGTTCTTCACTTTTAAAGATTACTTTTAATTTCGTCTCATCAAGCGAAGCAAGCTCAACGTCTTTTGTTGACTCCAGTGCTTTCTTGGGGCAGGAATCTACGCATTGGGCGCAGTATATGCATTTAGCCAAATCTATCTCTGCTTCAAATGAATTCTCAGCCACCTTACGGATAGTTATCGCGTTAGTGGGGCAGTCCCTCATGCAGAGTTTACAACCGATGCATTTTTTGGGATCAAACTTTAACTTCCCCCTGAATTTATCCGGCATATCAATCTTCTCTGCCGGATAAAGAATAGTCGCGGGTTTCTTGAATATGTGGCGTAAAATTTCCTGAATCATCTTGCCGGGCCTCATCTAAAGCACCAATCCCTTCAAAATGAGATTAACCAAAAGCTGTAGCAGCGCAATTGGCACTAAATACTTCCAGCAGAAATCAATCATCTGGTCTATGCGTAAACGTGCAAACAGCGTACGTAACAGCGTAACCAGCATTATTACGCACAGAACCTTAATTATGTAAAATATGAATCCGGGTATCGCTCCCAAATTCAATCCCAGCGGCAAAAATATTGCTGCTAATAATGAGGCGCAGACAACCAGCTCTATATCCAGGGTCAACCTAAGCATGGCCAATAATCTTCCGCTATACTCAGTAAATGCTCCGGCAACAATCTCTGTTTCTGCCTCAGGAATATCAAAAGGAACTTTTTCCAGTTTGCCCAATAACGCAATCAAGGATACGCCAAAACCAATCAGATTAAACAGCCAAAACCAGGGATGCAAGGCATAAAAAGAGGAAATTTTACTTAAAGACCAGGTATTGGCAAGTAATGCTGAGGATAAAATACTCATGAATAGAGGAACTTCATAAGCAAACAACTGTGTAACCGAACGCACAGAGCCAAGCTTGGCATACAAAGAAGTTGAATACCAGCCTCCGATAAAAAATGACAGCGTGGGAATAGTCAGTAAATAAAGCACCACGATTATATCCCCGTTGAACGGATACAAAGAACCTGTTTTCCAAAGCGGGATATATAGGAAAGCGGTAATGCTGGCAGTAAGCGCAAATGCCGGTGCGAGCTTAAACATCCTGGGGTTTGCATCATCAGGGATAATGTCTTCCTTTGCTGCCAGTTTAATAATATCTGCCCACGGCTGAAACCAGGGCGGGCCTACCCTGTTTTGGAGCCTGGCGTGTAATTTTCTGTCGATAAATTCAGCGATTAGCGCAAAGGTGCTGACAAACAAAAATCCCGGAAATACTAAAATAGAAAATAATGCTGCCATGTTAAAACTTTAACCTGTCCTGAAACTTTTTATTTAAATTCGTAAAGTCTATTCCGTGAATACTGTACCATTCAATACCGTAATTGCGTAATGCTTCCCAGGAAATTATTCTTCTGTCTTTGGCTGATTTAACCGATATCAACCTGTCAGTGCAGGAAAAACAAGGATCTATTGCTGCAATGACTATGGGCATATCTGCCAGGAATCTATTCTTTAACATATGTTTAACTGCCTGGATATTGGCTAATGTAGGTGCCCTTATTTTTACTCTTTCGGGTTTTTCGCTGCCGTTAGACTTAACAAAATGCACGTCTTCTCCTCTAGGCGCTTCATAGCGGCTAAAAGCCTCTCCGGCAGGAATTTTACGCGGCGCCCTGATAGTTATCGGGCCTTCGGGTAAATTTTTTAGCAATTGGCGCATTATTTTATAAGATTCCATCAATTCTTTAACCCTTACTATAGTGCGTCCGTACACATCATTGTGATTATCCGTAATAACATCAAAAGAGATTTCTGCGTATGCAGCATAAGGATCATCGCGCCTTACATCGCGGTTTACTCCCGAAGCGCGCGCAGTAGGGCCGACTGCATCCAGTTTTAACGCATCTTCATGCGATAAAACACCCACTCCTGATAATCTTTTAATAATGGTTGTTTCTTGTGTGGCGACTTCAATATAATATTTAGTCCTTTCTTCCAATATATCTATTCCCTTAAGCACTTCTTTACTTTGCTGCGGAGTGATATCGCGCCTTACCCCGCCGATAGTATTCATGCCGTAATTGACGCGGTTACCGGTAAGCATGGCCAAAAGATCCATGACTACTTCCCTGTCGCGCCAGGTATACATCAGAAGCGTATCAAAACCTATTTCATGGCCGGCAACACCCAGCCACAAAAGATGGCTGTGAATGCGTTCCAACTCCGCAATTAAAGTCCGAATATATAAAGCGCGCTTAGGAACTTCTAAACCGGCTATCTCCTCAACTGCCTGCACAAAACAAGTGGAATGAGAATGCGAACAAATGCCGCAGACCCGTTCAATCAGATACACATCCTGAATATATGTCCTTTCTTCGCATGCCTTTTCAATGCCGCGGTGGTTATAACCCAGCCGGATATCCATGCCCATGATTTTCTCGCCCTTAAGAGCGACGCTAAAGCTCTCCGGTTCTTTTAAAGCCGGATGCTGCGGCCCGACGGGAATTTTAAATTTATTAGAGTTATGCATTTTGCCTCCAATCCTTACGTAAGGGGTATTGATCAGCCGGCCAGTCGTCTGTAAGAGGATAACGGTTACCAGACGTTAAACCTTCGACTTTAGCACCCAGCAAATCCACTAATTCCCTTTCGTAAATATCTGCCCCGGGAAAAATGGAGTTACGCTTCTTAACACAGGATTCACCTTGGGCACACTTGTTTTAATACTCAATACAATACCAGAATCACCAGCCAAATGATAAATGAAACTTAAATTCTCTCCTTCATCCAATCCGGTTATGGTGGTTAAATGGGCAAATTGCATCTGCCTTACCGCATATTCAAAAACTTCCCAGAAATTTACTAAATTAACTTCCAGGGATACCCGCCTTTGGCGCTGGATTCTGATTTTTCCTTCCAGATATGCGAATTTCTTGATTAATTCCTGGGTGATGTTTTCTTCCTGCGCCATAATTTATTTCTCCTCTAAGCTCTTCAATAATTTTACCACGCCGTCTATTATTGCCTTGGGGCTGGCAGGGCAACCCGGTATAAAAGCCGAAACCGGTATTACAGAATTAATCCCCGCCTTTACATTATAGCAGCCTTTAAATACTCCTCCGCTGCAAGCACAAGTGCCCACAGCCAGCACAAATTTAGGATTAGGCATCTGGTCATAAATCCTTTTCAATCTGCATTCTATCTGTTTTGTCACCGGGCCTGAGCAGACAAGCACGTCTGCGTGGCGGGGACTGCCCTTTAACTGGATGCCAAAACGCTCCACGTCAAAAAGCGGGGTGAGTGCTGCAATTATTTCTATGTCGCAGGCATTGCATGCCCCGGTATTAAAATGCAAAATCCAGGGAGATTTTCTCCTTGCCCAGTTAACCACTTTCGTTGTAATGGACACTACCTACCTCCGAAACAATATGTATAAACCCAGGGCAGCTCCTGTAACATAAATTGCTGCCATGACAAATATACTACGCTCTCCCGCAGGGACAGTGGTCATTAAAAGAGTTGCCACGTGGGCGAGCGTAAAGAAAAATGCAAAGGGAAAAAATACGCTGTAATCAGGTTGCGCTGTGTTGTTATAATTATCTTCGCCGCAGGCATAGGATTTGCCTGCATCATCTGCTGGGTTGCTTGTCTTGAATGACAGCTTAGAAAACAAATACGAAAGAAACAACGAAGAGATTAATAGGATTATAAAAACAATTGGCGGGCTAACCAGTAATTTATCCATTGATTATCCTTTTAAATTCCGGATTTTTCTTACATCCAGGGAATTATTATTGGTATGAATTCCCAGTATCACTCCCACTGTCACCGTTACGATAACTACTTCAATTACAATTAATGTTATGACTAAGCTCTGGGCTAATGCGAGGCTACCCGTAATATATCCTACAACTATTATCAGTAATGTCACTGCTTTTATCAAAATTTCTAAACCGATTAACACCCTGATTAAATTAAAGGTCGCCAGAATACAATAAATGCCTATCACAAAAAGCATAATCACAAAGATGCTAAAAGGCCAGAATAAATTCAAAATCCCGCTATTCACTATTTTTCCTCCACTTAAACAATATCACTACTCCCAGGCTTCCTGCCAAAAGTATAATTACCTGACCCAATAAATCCAGCTGCCTTAAATTCCACATTACCTGCCTGACATCTCTTTCTACTTCTTGCGCAGGAAGTTTAAATCCGGGTTTAAAATTTAACAGCGCTAAGATAATGCCTATGCCTAAGGCAATAAACGGCAAATACCTGAACCTGCCGTACCTCTCCTTCATATGTTGGATTACTTCTGCCTTGCTCAACGGCTCTGTCAGGCTGATTGTGCTTACGAATAAAACGGAAATTAACCCTGCGCAAACGGATAACTCAAAAACCGCAGCCAGCGGCGAAAACAAGCGAAACATTAGTATGGTAAGTATCGCGCTGGTCAATGCCAGGCCGATTGCAGAGCGCAATAAGCTCCTGGTCATCACTGTCCATAGCGCGGCAATAACCAATGCCACAAGAATGATTAAATTTATTTGCAAATTATCCTCCTAAAATACTTTTTACAGGCAACATAAAGGTATTCAGCAGCAGCGGAAAAAATAATCCTACTGCTAATGTAATGATTGTAAGAATAAATACAGGAATTAACAAACCTATGCCTACTTCCTTTATATTGGCAAAATCTTCTGTGGTTTTTCCAAAGAAAAGCCGCCTTTGCATGGAAAGAAAATATGCCAGCGTTAAAACACTTCCCACTACAGCAATTACAGCAAAAATTTTGTATCCTGAAATCCAAAGCGCAATGATAATAATTAATTTGCTCCAGAAGCCGGCTAATGGCGGAATGCCTGCTGCAGACAAACTACCGATAACCGAAGATAAGCTGGTCAGAGGCATCCTGGTAGCCAAGCCCTCCATCTTATCCATATCTCTTATGCCGGTCTGTGATTCTACTGCCGCGGAATTTGTAAATAGAAGCGATTTGAAAATTGCGTGATTGAATAAATGAAAGATTGCTCCGGCAATTCCTAATGCCGCACCACTGCCTAGTCCTAATATAATATAACCTACCTGGCTGATGCTTGAATAAGCCAGCATGCGCTTGAAATCACTCTGTCCAAGGGCTGCTAATGCGCCTAAGATTATGGATATAGCGCCAATTGACATCAATATAATTTTTAGCTGATTATCAAAACCGAATACGCTGTTTATTATCCTGATTAAACCGTAGACTCCTGCGGTTTTAGTCACAATGCCTGCCAAAAGCACTGACACAGGCGCTGATGCAGATGAATATGCATCCGGCAGCCAGCCATGAAAAGGCATCAGCCCGGATTTTATAAACAAGCCACAGATAAACAGCCCTAACGCAACTTTAATCACCAGGTTGTGGGGATAATTTTGCAATGCGAAATTTATGATGGAAAAATCAGTGCTGCCTGAAACCAAAACCAGCAGCGAAATCGCAGAAAGCATCAACACGCTTGCCACTGCGGAAAGGATTATATACTTGAACGCGCCCTCAAGCGCAAAGCTATCCTTATAAAAGGCAATCAGGATAAATGAAGCCACTGCTACCACCTCAATAAACACATACAATGAAAAAACATCTTTTACCAATACCACGCCGTTTAAACCTGCCAACAAAACCAGTAACAGGTTTGTAAAATTAAAGTTTTGGCCTTCCTCTTTCATTAAATATTTAGCCATTAGCAATGTTATAAATAAGACAATGCCTATGCAAAGCAGCATTACGCGGGTCAGGTTATCCACTGCCAGGTTAAAGCTAAATAAATTATTCAATTGCCTCAGGCTGCTATATTGAGAAAAAGCCGAAGGAAAAATTGCATACATAACTTCTGCAAACGACAATAGCAGACCAACCCATAAGGCTATGCCCTTCATTAAATTCTTAAAAGGCAAATTTAAGATGATTATGCTAAAAAAGGGGATTAAAATTAATGCTGCGTACATAGTATAATCGTAATTAAAACCATTCCTGCCAGCGACCAGGCAAGATATATGGAATAATTTCCGGTGTGTAATTTTCTTATTTGGTTGGTAAGGCCATAGGTTAATTTGACTGTAAAATTATTGTATATCCAGTCTATTGCCTTATCCAACCACCAGGTGATATTTGTTATAACATTTACGATTTTTAAGCCAATATCATAAGGATCGAAAAATCTTTTCTCCGCCTTTGCGTAAATCGTGGACAATACCGGCGCATAATGTATATGGTCAACAGCCTTAAGTCCGCTACCTTTAGTTCTTACTCCGTATAAATGATTTAATAAGGCTACCACTAAAACAAAAATCGTAATTATCACCAGTGTGGTGTTAGCCGGCATGCCGGAGAAATTATGCCCTTGGAGTTTATCGCCTAATACAGGCTGGATTAATTTATTAATCGGTAAATAATTATACACCCCGAAAATTATACAAATAGCCGCGATAACAATCATGGGGATTAACATTACGGCTGAAGCTTCTTTTACGTTTTTATGCTCTTCTTTTAATTTACCTAAGAATGCAGCGTGGCCTAATTTTAAAAATGAAGCGGCTGTAAAAAAAGAGCCCACAACCGCTGCCAGATAAAATATCCAGTGCCTCTCCAATGCCCCGTCATAAACCAGTTCTTTGGAAAAGAATCCATTAAACGGCGGGACTCCGGAAATAGCTAAGGCAGTGATGATAAAGCAACCGAAGGTTATGGGCATTTTTGCGCCAATACCACCGAGCTTTTCCAAGTCAGCTGTGCCAGCCTGTTTCTCAACCGCGCCACCCGTAAGAAACAAGCAACTTTTATATAATGCATTATTTATCATATGAAACAACCCGCCCACAATACCCACAGGCACTGCCGTGCCTATGCCTAAAATCATGTAGCCTACCTGGCTTATGGCATGATAGGAAAGCAGCTTTTTATAATTCTTTTGTATTAAAGCCATCATTACAGCCAGGACTATGGTAAGTGAGCCGATAATCATCAGCATGGTGCTGACCCAGGAATGAGGCGTCAATTGAAACATATCCAAACAAATCCTGGTCAAGAAATATATGCCTAAGAGTTTTTCAAAAGCACCCGGGATAAGTGCCATAAAAGGAAGCGGTGCATCAATTGCAGCATCAGGAATCCAGGAATGAAACGGCATTGCCCCTGATTTTGAAATTGCTCCGATCATCAACAGCACGAATGCCACGCTGCTTAAAGTATTTATGGGAAGGTTTATGCGGGAAATCGCCAGTGTTCCTGCCAAGTGACCTGTAAGCACAATACCGAACATAAGACATAAATCAGTAATACCTACTATAATAAATGCTTTGGTAGCGGTTTTAAAACTGGCAGCGCTGCCAATATAAATCATGGCAAACAGTGTTAAGAGTAACCCCTCCCAGAAGAATAACATGATTAAAAGATTGTCCGCCAGCACTGCGCCATTCATAAACGCGACTGAAATCAACAAATAGGCGTAAAATTTATTTAAATACTCTTTTCCCCGGATGAACGGCACCGAATAAACAGCAATGAGAAATCCAAAAGCGCAAATCGAGGTAAGTATAAACGCGCTAAAATGATATAATCTCAGGGAAAAATCCAAGCCAAACCCCAACCACGCCAGGTTATACTGCAAATTATTTTTGAATACTGCTGCTGAGATTAAAAGCGTAGCTAAGCTGGCAAGGATTGTTACTGACTCTCTTATTGCGCGCACCCGCTTGGGTATGGCAAAAAGAGCCATGCCTGATAATAAAGGTATAATAATAGGTAAAAGTAAGATTCTATCCATTATTTTATTAAGCCCAGCATTTGCTGGACGCTAAATTGCGCAAACTTCATAGGATACCAGACTAAAATTCCGCTCGCAATGGAAAGAAAACCCAGCATGGCTACTGAAATAACCATTACGTGGCTTGCTTCCCTTGCCTTGGGACTGTGCGGCTCACCCAGAAAAACCAGGTTAAACACTCTGAAAAGATACATTATAGTCATAAACGCAATAGCTAAGAAAGCAGCGCCAATCCAAAGATGCCCGCTCTTAATTACGCCTGCGAATATAAGATACTTGCTGAAGAATCCTCCGAAGGGCGGTATGCCCATTACGGAAAATGCGCAAAATAAAAATGCTACTGCGGTTACAGGCATGGTAGAAATCAGGCCGCCAAGTTTTGTAATATCCTTGACCTTGGTATTTTGCTCCACTATACCTGCGCAAAGGAAAAGCCCGGCTTTGGCAATGCCATGCATAAGTATGAATAACAATCCTCCCACTACAGCAACATCATTGCCTAGGCTCAAGCCAAAAAATATAAAACCAATCTGGCTAATGGTTGAATAGGCAATAATTCTCTTTAAATCTGTCTCTCTAAGGGCGGCACCTGCTGAAACCAATGCGCTCACTGCGGCAATTATTGGCACTACTACATGCCAGAATTGCTCCAGCGTAAATGTGGCTAAAAACAGCCTGGCAAAAACATACACGCCTATTTTGACTAACACAGCAGCATGTAACAAGGCAGTAACCGGCGAGGGAGCAACACCAGCGTCCGGCAACCAGGTATGAAAAGGTAAAGTCGCGGATTTAGAAAGTATGCCGATAAGAATTAACCCTACTGCTAAATTAGGAAGCGGGCTATTTTTAAATGTTTCTTTGATAACTGCCAGGTCAAATGAGTTTGCCTGCTGATAAATAATGATAAAACCGATAAGCATTGTCAGGGCGCCGAATACAGTGACTAAAAATGCCTTGTCTGCTTTCAAAACATAAGGTTTATCACGAAAGAAACCTATTAAGCGCCAGCTGGTTATGGCAGTAATTTCCCAGAAGACATACAGCAATATCAGATTCCCGGAAAAAATCAGGCCCATCATCGCACCCAGGAACAAAACCACCATGCAATAATATTCATTCTGGTTCTTATAATGGCTTATATAACCGAAGGAATACAGGACAATTATCGTGCTGATTAAAGAGGAGACAATCGCCATGAACACTGCCAGGCTGTCAGCGGTAAGAGAAAAATTAATGCCCAGTGCAAATTGTTTAGTGAGGGAAATGATTTTGCCTGATAATACAGGCGAGATCAGGGTAAGAGAGCAAACTAAAGAAGCAGCCACGAAACTTAAAGCCAGCCAATTCCTCAAACGCAGAGAAATTTTGCCAACGACAGGCAGCAAGAATGCCCCGATTACCGGAACACAAACTATGCTTAAAAGTATGTATTCAAAATTTATACCCATCTGCCTTAGTTAAAAAAAGCCCCTCTTTTGTTTTTTACCCATTTTTGGATTAGTCCGTCTCTTCTTCTTATCAACCCTGATAATAAGATATGATGGGGGTGGGAAGTCTAATATAGCAAAAATCCGCGGATTGTCAAGCCAATTAAGGCTGTTTAACTTACCCTAGAAACGGTATTGGGATTTATAAATTTTTATAGTAATTATAGGTGAGTAATGTGACATCGGATATAAACTTCTTAGTATTCCTAGCAAATCTATCTTCATGCTTAGCCAAAACACAAATTAGGAAATTTCCTTTATTAGTAAATACAATCCCCACATCATGACAAACATGTCTTTCTAAGCCGGTCTTATGAACAACATAGGTTCCTCTTGGTAGTTTTCTGGGGATGCGGTCGTTAATTTTCTGCTGCCCTAATAATTCCAGGCATTTTTCGGAAACATCTTTATTTAAAAACTTCTTATAATATAGTTGTTCCAGCAAATAAGCCATATCCCCGGCTGTGGTATAGTTCTCTTCGCCTTCCCTTCTTTCTTTGAAATCCATCATTTTGCGGGCAATATTAGTATTTTTTAAGCCCATTTTCTTAAAATAAGTGTTTAGTGTATCGAATCCCAGGTAATCTATCAATACATTGGCCGCAGCATTATCACTCTGGGTAATCATAGGATTAAACAATTCTTCCACTGTAAAGACTGAACCGGCCGGCTCTCTTCCCAGCACCTTTGATCCGGATACTTTCTGGCAAGATTTAAGGCTTATGATATCTTTTAGGCTAATTTTGCCATCTTGCGCTGCGTAAAAACAAGACAGCATAATGGGAACTTTTACTAAACTTGCAGAAGGAATTAGCGTATCTTCATTAAAAGCAATCTCCCGTTCCATATCTAAATCTTCGACCACTAATCCGACTGTGCCCCTAAAATGCCTGACTTTATTTTCCAAGGTATTTTTTAAACGCAACCACTCAACTTGTCTTCTCTCTAAGGGGCTCTGTCCTCTTGCAATATTCTGATGTTCTTTATATATTTTGTATGAAAATAGTAAAGCTGCCGCGAGGACAATAAACAAAACCATAAAAATTATTATTTTTCTTTTCATAATTAATAGCTACCCTGGAGTGGTAATAAGAAAAACGGCAGGCAACTATTGTTATGCCTGCCGTAATCGCCTGGAGAATTTATTTATTATTTACTTTCGCCTTGTTCTGACTTAGGTTCTACTTTTTCTCCGACTTCCTCTTTTTCCTTCTTTTCTTGCATCATTTTCTGCATTTCGCTCTTGGGCTTACCTGCACACATTTCCTGTAATCCCTTTGCTAAATCCGGATTGGATTTTTGAAGAGCTGCTGAGGCATCTTGCAGAAGCTTTACTTTTGCGTCATGTTTTGTTTTCCATTCCTGCATTTCTTTTGCTTCTTTATCTGCATAATCGCTTAATCCCTTTGCTAAATCCGGATTGGATTTTTGCAGGGCTGTTGCAGAATCCCTAAGAAGCTTTACTTTTGCGTCGTGATTCATCTTCCCTGTCTTGCACCCTTCTTCCGCAAATGCTAAGCTAGAAAGAAAAACAACCATTCCCGCTACAGCTAACCCGATTACTATGGTTCGTAAAGATTTCATATGTCCCTCCTTTCATATAGAGGCATAGTATAACATAAGAACCTAATTAGTAAAGTAAAAACTAACGCTATGTAAATTGTGCCATAACTTAAACAAAATTTTCTTTACATAAAAAATTAATAAACCTTGTAAAGCAACAAGAATAGTGTATACTTAGAGTGTAGACAACACAAGCTGTAGAATCAGGTTGTAGAGTCGCGGAAAAGGCGTCAGTAATAAACTCGACGCCTTTTCTGTTTTTAGGGACTTACCGTTTATTTTAACTTTTTCTCTTCCTTTACAGCTTGCCCCTCTACGTCTATAACGTTACTGTGTTTTGAAGAGAAAGAGAAGATTTTTCTCATGGCAATGCGCGCATTAAGCATAAATAATAAAATCAGGGTCCCCTCAATCAATAACCATACATGCAGCTTAAAAAACATCCAACCAAACAACAGATTGAATAATATAAGAGAAGGCAAAAAACATCCTGCCTGGCTTACAAAAAATATGGATTGATTGTGGGAATGTAATTTTGCCATATAAAAACCCTCTGCGATATATTCTATCACAGAAGGCCATGAATTCAACCTCCGCCTCGCCCGTGCTTCCTCGCTTCCTATGCCAAACCTAATTTCCTTCCCATGCGCTAGGTAGAAACGATCTTAAGATTTCCGCTGCTCCTCTTGTTTTTTCTTCTCTTCGGTAACATCTCTGGCTATATGCACAAACTCGATAATCTCTCCCTTTTGATTTTTGATTGGATAAGCGGTAACCTCGGAGTAGAATTTTCCTGTAGCCCCCTGATGAAGGTGAACCTCTTTGGTTGGCATGCCGGTCTTAAGAACCTGCGCAATGGGACAGATATCATGGGGCGGTTGGCAGGGAACTTTCTGATTATGCGTGACTTCGTAGCAATACTTTCCCGTCAAGTCGTCTATTTTACACCCGAATTGGTTTAAAAATGTTTTGTTTGCCCATAATATCTTAAAATCCTTAGAAACAAGGATTATCTGTTCCGTGATTCCGTTAACGATATTCTCCAGGAACTGATTTACTTTATACAATTCTGACTCCAAATGTTTACGCTGTTCAATCTCAATATGGAGCTGTTTATTGATGATTCGTTCCGCGGAAGTGCGGCTTTCCACCCGCTCTTCAAGGGTCAAGACGAGCTGCTTTAATTTCTCATCCTTAAGCTTCAACCTGCGCTCCAGCTTTTCGGTCCTCTCCAGCTGGCTGCTTAAAGATTCCACTTCTTTAATTAGCTGTTTGTTGGTTTTTTCTTTATTATTCATTTTATTCTCTTTCCAACATATATTCTATCACAGAGGACTATGAATTCAACATCCGCTTCGCCCGTGCTTCCCCAGGGACACTTCTATCAAAACTAATTTACCTGCAATGTCTTATCAAGAAACGGTCTTGAGACTTTATTGAGACTTTACTATTGAGTAAGTTTAGAACTTTTTTTCTTTGGAGAAGACATACTACTGTTTACTGTAGAGGGCGGTTCATTTATAGCTCCGGCTTGTCTAAGTAATTGAACTATATCACTGTGGTTGCGTGATTCGGCTTTCATTAAGGCTGTTTCGCCAATATCTGATTTTACATTTACATCTACGCCTTTGGAAATAAGCAGTTCAACTATTTCTTTTTTGTGACTCTCTGCTGCAAACATCAAGGCTGTTTCACCTTTGCTATCTTTGGCATTTATATCTGCGCCTTTAGAAAGGAGTAGTTTTGTTATTTCTTTACGGCCATAAGACGCGGCAAGCATCAAGGCTGTCTTATGATGTGCATCTTTAGCATTTACATCTGCGCCTTTGGAAAGGAGTAGCTCTACGGCTTCTTTATTGTGACTCTCTGCTGCAAACATCAAGGCTGTTTCACCATTATTCGCTTTGGCATTTATATTTGCACCTTTGGAAATAAGCAGCCCTACTGTTTCTTTATTACCGTAACGAAAGACGACCATTAAGGCTGTTTTACCTTTGCTATCTTTGGCGTTAACATCTGCACCTTTGGAAAGAAGCAATTCTACGGCTTCTGTACGACCATAAGACGCGGCAACTATCAATGCTGTTTCACCATTGTTTGTCTTGGCATTTATATCTGCACCTTTGGAAAGAAGCAATTCTATTATTTCTTTGTTGCCCTCTACAGAAGATATTAAAGCTGTTTTACCCGTGTTATCTTTGGCATTTACATCTGTACCTTTGGAAAGAAGCAGTTCTACGGCTTCTGTACGACCATAAGACGCGGCAAGCATCAAGGCTGTTTTACCGTTATCCTCTTTTGCGCTTACATCTGCGCCCTTAGAAAGAAGTAGTTCTGCTATTTCTTTGTCGCCATTAGCTGCAGCAATCATCAAAGCTGTTTTACCTTGTATATCTTTAATATTTACATCTGCGCCTTTGGAAAGGAGTAGTTTTGCTATTTCTTTACGGCCATAAGACGCGGCAAGCATCAAGGCTGTTTTACCTTTGCTATCTTTGGCATTTACATCTTCACCCTTGGAAAGAAGCAGCTCTACGGCTTCTTTATTGTCACCCTCTGCAGCAATCATCAAAGCTGTTTTACCCTCGTCCTGTTTAGCGCTTGAATTTCCCATTGATTGTGAAATTTTCTTAGTTTTGGATTTCTTTATAGGACCGGTTAATGGATTTTCTTCTGCTTCAGCATATAATGATACATGGTGTAAAATGGTAAACAATAACCCGAGAATTAAGCTTACAATTATAAGCTTTTTATTCATACGTCCTCACTTTTTTCAATTATACCACTGTCATTTAAAAATCGTAGGAAAACAAAACTCTCTGCAACATTTTTGTCACAGAGGGCCATAAATTCAACACCCGCCTCGCCAGTGCTTCCTCAGAGACACTTCTGTCAAAACTAATTTACCTACAATGCCTTATCAAGAAACGGTCTTGAGACTTTAATTCGAGAGTTATTTCTTCAGCATCTCTGGCTTAACTGCTATAACATTCAGCTTTTTATTTGCATTATCCAATTCTTTTTTTACCTTATCCAACTCTTTTTGTTTTTCCATGAGCTTACCGGTGACCTTCATAATCTCAACACCTTGTTGCTGAATAATCTGCGTTGACTTGGCTATTAATTCTTGGTTTACTTTTCCATACATAATAGTGCTTGCCACAAAAGCAATGGCTAGAATTATAACTAAAACTGATAATGTAGCTTTACTCAATTTGATATTCATTTTCCCTCCTTTTCAAGAAATTATATCACAGAAAATCATGAATTCAACACTCACCTTGATTGAACATATCACAAATTGTGATATGTTAATAGCCTACCCCCCCCATTTTTTTACTCTAAATATGGAACCCTATGGCTGTTGTTTGTTTTGGCGGTGTAAGCAACTGCCTGATTGCTTCAAAAATGTAATTTATTTTCTCATCATGATCCGAATATTTCTTTTCTAACTCTTCAAGCTTAATAGCAATATCCTTGCGAGTCAAGAGCAGCTCTTTTAATCTTACGAATGCACGCATTATGAGAATGTTCACTTGAATTGCCCTTTCGCTATTTAATACGCTAGATAACATGGCTACTCCCTGCTCTGTGAAAACGTAAGGCAGATACTTAATATTTTGGCCTTGTTTCAAGGTCACAATTTGTGACCTTGAATTCAAGGTCGCAAAATGCGACCTTGAAGATTCTACTTCTTCCCGCGATAACTGAAACATAAAATCATCGAGAAACCTCTTTCTGTTCCTTCGCACCTGCTCATTTAATCTCTTAGTATCAACCCCATAAAGTTTGGCTAAATCTCTATCCAACATTACCTTTCTGCCTTTCACTACTATAATCTTTGTTGCAATTGCCTCTATGGTCACAATATTAGCCATTGTCCACCTCCTACTCTAATAGAAAGTGGAAAAATCTAACACTCCCTCGCTTAAGCACTTGAAAATTTCTACGAAATTTTCTGCGTAAGCTCGGGATAAATTCGCAGACGCAGGATACTTTCGGGTTCAATACCGCTACACTTTACGTCACTTAGTTCCGTAAAGTGTCTGCTCATTTAAAAAGCCCTCTGCGACATATCTATCACAGAGGGCCATGAATTCAACATCCGCCTCGTAAAGAATTAACTATTTACAACCAAGTACCGGTAATTGACATTGAAGCCACAAAGAATGCCCAGAAGGAATACCATGCTACGAGCAGAATAAAGCTTATTGTTAGCCATCTGAAACCGTTCATCTTATAAACTAAATATCCACTTACAATTAATTGAATTAAAACGATGATTTGAAGGATAAATAATGATTGCCCTGGTACTAACCTAGGATTAAATTGCGCACACATTACTGTTCCCCAAAATAAAACTAATACAGGGAAAATAATTGGTATTAATATTAATAAATGTTTTAACTCCATCTTTATTTCCTTTTTCCTAAGGGTACATACCAACGAAAAGATAAAGTGGGCAATGATTAGTAGGGTAATCTGTAAAAAATATCCGAATCTCGTAATTAAACATGTCAACGCCATAAAAGCAAGCCAAAGGAAATAGCGCAAATAGTACATTTATTCTCCTTTTTTTAAATTGCTTATTAAAACAAAACCTTTGATATTCTATCACAGAGGGCCATGAATTCAACCCCCGCTCAGCTGTACTTCCTTAAGTTAGACTGCTTACCTAGAAACGGTCTTGAGACTTATTGTAAAAAATTTAAGGCACGAGTAAGTTTAATAAGAAGTTAGAAACGAATCAAACTTAGAACTATTAAATAAGTTTGAAAATTTATAATCAATAACTACAGATTCTGGTTTAATCTGAAATATTTCCGCTACAGATTTTTTCTTTTTCAGCTCATCATCTGCATTTAATTGGTCCCCTAAACATACTAATATTTTTTGTTCAATAGCCTTGCCGCGCCTAATCATACTAGGAATCTGAAATATTCTCTGAGCATGGTAGTCTGCAAAAGGAAAAGAATAGCCAATAATTATAACCATATCTGCTTCTTTTAATAATTGGATAGCTCCTCGCCATTGGTTAATTAATAGTCTCGTAAGGGGATCTGCTAAGCGTGAATCATCATTTATTTCTTGTTTGAATATTGTCGGCGGAACGATAGCTGGTTCAACAAAGCTATTAGCAGATAAACTATTAGTTGGGTAACTAGGAGTTACGGAATCCCCATAAAACTCAATATCATTACAACCGAACTCCATCTTCCAATTAAGTGAACCGTGTAGCTTTAAGATCAATGGTTCTTTAGAAAAACTGTCTATAAAGTAAGGATTGCCCATATCATCATTAACACCTAAATATCGGGGATTCATGCCTAAGTTTTTTAATGATTTTTCTAGGATTAAGTCATAGTTAAACGTTATATATCCTAAGATCGAATGCCCATAGTTTGAAATCAATTTATGTAGTTTGTCGTAATTTGTTTCAATTTTATACCATAATTCTGTGACAGTTAATATTTTATCTATCAGCCTTTTCAGATCTCTACCACAATCGCCTAAGAATTTGAATTTACTATAAGTTGGCTCCATATTCATTACAGCAAAATTTCCAGCTTCCCCTGAAATTAATGTTGTAGAAATAACGTCAGAAAAGGGATACGAGGATTTGCCATGATTTAAACACTCTATGTGGTATCGTTCGTTTTCCTGAGACCATGAATAAGTATTCAACATGATATGTTTATGATTCAGATCTACAGCTGTCCATAGCTCTTCTAGGCTTATATTATTCTTATATGGCAGAAACCATTCTCGAAACTTATTTATTGCATAGAAATCGTCCCCGCGGTTTAATACTTCCTTAACTCCTGCATGTTCAAAGAAATTTCTATCTGTTGGCGGTGGACAACTTCTATTGTGATAATAAGTTTCAAAACCTGAATCATGCGATGCTCCGCTACCATAAACTATAACAATTTTAGACATGAATTACCCCATTTATCAATTATTACAAAAAAATAATTGATGGAAACTTATTCTTGCTGAAAGTCCATAGTCCCACCTACATCTATTATCTTACCCTGCTTTTTAAGCGGCTCGATTTTACTTATACTTTTAGCTAAAATTCTCTTTTGAATCGGAGATAATTTATCATAAGCTTTAAACATTTTAAAATACTGTTCTAACACTCTGTAGTTGCCAATCGCTTGTTCTTGCTTGTTCCTAAATAACAAATCTTTTAACAGCTCTCTTAATTCTTTAAGGATTTCGCCTATCCCTTCAAAGCTTATAATACCAGGAGAACCCATTCTAATATGATAGATCTTGAGAGAATTAGGTATCACTTCTTTTTCAAAGAGTTTCCCAATAAGAGGTGAAGAAAAATTATTCGTTCGCAACACCTCAGTTAATAAACTCATCCTTACAAAATGTTGTTTTATCGCGTACTTTTTTGGAAAGATATCATCCATATCTCTATGTTTAAGAAGAAGCAACACTTGTTTTTCTTTTCCAATATTGACTTTACAAAGAATTTCATATATTTTTGAAATACTTGTTAGAAGAATCTTCAGATTATTTGCTGTCCATTTATTATCCGTTCTAAAAACAAGGAGCTCGAACTTTTTTACAATTTGTGTCGTCATTCTGATCTCCTTTAAAAATTAAACTTCCGAAATAACAAAATTCATAAAATCTGTGGCATGAGAAGTTAGTCGAAAATAACCTCTTTTGTAATCATAAGTTCCAATTGCATAGTCATAAAGTAAATTATAACGCAGAAGATCATTACAAAATGCTTCCGCTTGTGATTCAGTAATATTTAACTTTTCAGATAATTTTTTAATATCTAAAACACCCTCTGGCAGTCTGTTTTCTACTACGAATAATTTCTCATTATCTATATAAAGTTTTAGAATTTCTATGTGTAGTTCAGATAAGTCATTTACGATATTTATAAATCTTTCTTTAAAATAATAATCCGATTTACCTTTCTGTATAGAATTAACAAAAATGTTCTTAAAATATCTTACCTTTCTCTTTTCCCTACATTTAATTGCACTATCATATATTTTTAGAAATAAATAAAACGCGTCTTCGTTATTAAAGAAGTCCTTATCTATTTTACTTTCTTCGAGTTTTCTTAATGATTCGGCAATTTCTTCAAAAAGAAGGTCTGTTCTTTCTTTTATTGCTTTGGATCCCTTATATGCAAGAAGATTATCTAATAATCCGCCTACTGGATGAGGAAGCCCCTTAATAAGAACCCTTAGGTCTATGCTGTTATAATATTTTTGGGATCCTTTTACAACGATTTTATCTATTTTTTCAAGTGCTTTGATTTTTCTAAAGAATATATTCATGATTTAATTGTAAATCTATAATATAAAGAATCTTCAAGGCTGCTTCTTAGAAACGTATGTTTTCTATTTCAACAAAAAAGGCTACTCCTTTTTTAAAGAGTAGCCTTAAATTTAGATTTTTATCCCATGTTTACTCCTTGGGATATTTTACCGCTAGGTGGAAAGCTGTCAACCAGAAAATATGTGGCCAGCGGGTGACGAGGCATGTTTCGAGCGGCACATAAGGAAGCCGGAGCGGGCATGGTTTGCCTCGTTAGAAAAGTCTCCAAGAGCGAAGGCTTCCGCTTGAGCGAAGATTTTCCACGCTGGGGAAAATCGAGCGATGACGCGAGGAACGTGCCTCGGCAGGACCCGCTGGCCCGTAAAACAAACAGGGACAGTCCCTGTTTATAGATGATTTTAGCGAGTAGGGATGGTGACGCCCTTCCTCAACATCTTCTTCCTTAATTCTTCCAGGCAGAATATCACAACCATGAAAGCAAACAACATCCCCCACTCCTGCCACCCCAGCCCAATCGTATTAAATATCTTCTGGAAGAATGGCACATAAATCAGCATGCAGGCGAAAGACAACTCAAAGACAATACCCCAAAGAATCAGCTTATTGCTGAAGAAACCGATTTTAAACGCCGAGAGCTTTTCGCTGCGGCAGGCAAACACATTAGCGATCTGCATCACCACAATCCCTATGAACACAATTGTCGCAGCCTTAAGGTGCAAAGGATTGGTGAATGTCGTATCATTAGGTTCAAGCTGCATCCCCGGCCTCCATCCGCCCTGCAAAAGCACAAAATAATAGGCGCTTAGAACTGCTACTGAATTAAGCAATCCCAGAATTATATAGCCGCGCGAAAGCACTATTTTATCAATAACTCCTTTTTTCTTCGGCCGCGGCGGAAGCTCCATAATCCCCGGCTCGGGTTTTTCAATACCTAATGCCAGTGCCGGCAAGGTTTCTGTGCCTAAATCTATTGCCAAAATCTGCATGACTGTAATGGGCACGGGTATTTTAAGCAATACGTAAAAAATAAAGGGTATTGCTTCCGGTACAAGGTGCGCGAATATATAGGTAATGAATTTCTTGATATTATCAAATACAGCGCGGCCTTCTTCAATAGCAGCAACAATACTGGCAAAATTATCGTCAATCAAAACCATTTCTGCCGATTCTTTTGCCACATCTGTCCCGCGCATACCCATGGCAACACCGATATCAGCTCTTTTTAATGCCGGAGCGTCATTAACTCCGTCCCCTGTAACCGCAACAATATTTCCCAGCTCCTTAAAAATATTTACCACCCTTAATTTATGCTCTGGGTTAACCCTGGCAAACACAACTTCTTTCTTTGTAAGCTTATCTTTTAACTGCTCATCGCTTAAATCTGCCAATTCTATTCCTGTAATAACTTCAGGGTTGTCCGAAGCAACAATGCCTACTTGCCGCGCAATTGATAGAGCGGTTATCTGGTAATCGCCTGTAATCATCACTACCCGGATTCCTGCTTTCCTACAAACAGCGACTGCTTGTTTTACTTCCGGCCTGGGCGGGTCATACATCGCTGCGATACCGATAAAAATTAAATCCTTTTCCACTGTCTGCGCTGTTGCATCCGGAATATCTTTAGCTTCCAGGTTACGGCAAGCAAAACCCAGGATGCGTAATCCATCCTGGGCAAAATTATCAATCTGACGAATAATCTCTGATTTCTTTTCTGGTGTTAAATCAATACTGTCTTTGCCAACCATGATTTTGCCGGAAAGTTCAAGCAGCTCCTTGGGAGCTCCCTTCACACAAGCACAAAGCTTCCCCTCCGCAAGCTTATTGATGGTGCTCATTCTTTTACGCACGGATTCAAAAGGAAAACGCTTCTGGAATGGATAATTCTGGCGTTCCTTTTCATTATCAAAACCTGCTTTTAGAGCCAGGGTTAATAATGCTCCTTCAGTAGGATCTCCTATTATGCTCCAGTAATTTTGGGCTTCTGTGGGAGCAACAAGCTTTGCCGTATTGCATAAAACTCCTGCACGGATTAAAATATCCAGATTATCATTCTTAAGGTCATTGCTGGAAATCGCCTTTCCACTAAGAATAAATTCGCCCTCAGGGTCATAACCGCTGCCTGTAACCTCTATTACCTTATTATTAATCCATATTTTCCTTACGCTCATTTGATTAGTAGTGAGCGTGCCTGTTTTGTCTGTGCAGATCACATTTGTGCAGCCAAGCGTTTCAACAGAAGAAAGTTTTTTAATTAAGGCGTGCTTCTTTGCCATCCTTAACACAGCCATGGAAAGCGCAAGCGTGAGTGTCGGCATAAGGCCCTGGGGAACATTAGCCAGGATAATTCCTATGGCAAACATTGCCGAGGCAATCAAGGTCATCTTGGTAAAAGCCAAACCTACGAAAAAGAAAATAAACCCCATAAGAACTGATATTCCCGCGATTAATTGGCTGATACGGTTTACTTCTCTTTGTAGCGGGCTTAACTCTTCTTTAACGGTTTGCGTTAAATAAGCGATTTTGCCGATTTCTGTAGCCATGCCAGTAGCAACTACTACGGCTTTACCCATGCCAGAGGCTACGCTGGTACCTGCGAAAACCAAATTAGGCATTTCCAGCCACAAGAAACCCTTACTATCATGAAAAGCCTCTGCCATCTTATGCGAAAGTTTTGATTCACCGGAGAAAGCACTGTTATTTACGCGTAGCTCCTGCGCTTCAATCAACCTGGCATCAGCAGGGATGTTATCCCCTTCCTCTATAATAATGATATCTCCCGGCACAATGTCGCTGGTAGGAACTTTTTTCTCCGTGCCCTCCCGTATTACGCGGGCAAAAGAAGGAATCAACTTATTTAAAGCCTGTATTGCCTTCTCTGCCTTGGATTCCTGCCAGAAACTGAATATCGCGTTGACAAAAATTACAACTATGCATGCCCATCCTGCTTCAGGCATCTGCGCCAGGAAACAAAGCGCGCCGCCTACCCACATGAGGATTGCCAACAAATTAGTAAAATTAGATAAGAAACGGATAATCAGGGGAGTTTTCCTTATGGCCTTTAATTTATTCAGGCCGTATACTTCCAGGCGTTTTTTGGCAGATACTTCGGAAATCCCGTTATCACTACTGGCAAGCTCCAGATAAATCTCATCCTTGGTTAATGCCAGGAATTCTTCTCTTTCAATTCCCTTTTGCTTAAACAAGCGAAAAAGCTCATCGTTGTTTGGGGAATTCAGAAGCTGGCTGGTAAATACTTTATTGTTTAGCAGGCTTACTATTTTAGAGAGGATTTTTAAATGCAACTCGCTTTCTAAAAGAGGGGTGAGAAAAAGCATGACTAGATTTACAGGTTTTCCGTCCAGAGAAGAAAATTTTATGCCTTGCTTGGAAACGCCCACAAACAAGACTGCCTCTTTTAACTCGGCAATTCTTGCGTGCGGGATAGCCACGCCATTTCCTATGCCGGTAGTGCCCAGTTTCTCTCTCTTAAGCAGGCTCTCTAAAACCTGTTTTTTATCTTTAATCTTGCGGCACTTATACAGCTGGTCCACAATTTCCAGAATTACGCCTTCTGAGGTAGTGGATTTTAAACTTGCATTCAACTGCTCTTTAAATACTAAATCGGAAATCTTCATATGTTCCTTTCTTACGCCTCTACAAAAACTAAACCAGAGAACGCCTTCTCTGGTGTGTTCTCTCAATCGGGCTTACGAGGTTAGCTGTCGGGCTCGGGCTGAGTTACCCTAATCCTTTTTAAGGGATATTCGCCCCAAAAGGGGCGTACTTGGCAATCCTTTATGCCAAGGTGCGCCCCAAGATCTCATCACAAGATCAATCTTGGTTTCCCCGCTATCTTTTAATTCTACAAAAACAAGAATTAAAAGAGATTAAGCATATTGAAATAATATTACCATAAAAAACTGTTTTGTCAAGTGGGAGACCCATTAATGGAGCTTCCACTTGATTCTGAGGCTGTGTCGAAGAATCCAGCTAAATGTACAAAGATGAATCTTCGCGCGAAACAACCCTGCCGTCCTTAAGATAAATCACCCTCTCTGCCCGCGAGCCTAGCTTAGGGTTATGCGTGGTCAATATTACGGTTAGATTTTCTTTCTTGTTTAAATCAGCTAGCAAGCCGAAAATATCTTCGCTGCTTTTTGTATCCAGGTTTCCCGTTGGCTCATCGGCAAAAAGGATCTTTGGCGAGGTAATCAGGGCACGGGCAATAGCCACCCTCTGTTTCTCTCCTCCGGAAAGCTCTTTTGGTAGATGATTTATACGCTTTCCCAGGCCGACCCGTTCCAATAATCCTCTAGCCTGCCTAGCCTGCTGCGGCAGTCGCGCAAAAAGCAAAGGCAGTTGCACGTTTTCAATCGCTGTAAGCGTAGGGATAAGCAAAAAATCCTGAAACACAAACCCTAAAGACTTACGGCGCATTGAGACAAGTATATTCTCCTTTGCCTGCGAAACATCTTTACCGAGTATATTTAGACTTCCACTTGTAATTGTAGTCAAGCAGCCAAGGCTATCAAGTAGCGTAGTCTTACCTGAGCCTGATGGACCCATAATGGCGATAAAATCTCCTTCCACTACCTCAAGGTTAACATTGCGCACAGCATAAATCTCTTCGGCCAAGAGCTTATAAACTTTAGTCAATTCATTTGCTTTAATCACGTAGTCTTTCATAGCTATTCTCCCGCGCGAATCGCTTCTACCGGTTTCATTAGCGACGCCCGCAATGCCGGATATGCTCCGGCTATCAAACCCATAGCCACTGTGGAAAAAAAGGCAATCAAAAGAAACTCCGGCTTAATCAGCACAAGTCTTCCAGAAGGCGCATAAGGCAAGGTGTGCCGGATAACCTTCTCCACAAGCGCGCTCCCTGCGGATGCAAAAATCACCCCGAATAATCCGCCGAATACGCAGATCAGTATAGTCTCGGTCCAGATTATTTTAAAAATATCCACAGCAGAAGCACCTAATGCTTTCATTACGCCTATTTCGCGCGTGCGCTCAAAGACAGACATCAGGATTGTGTTGGTTACGCCGATAACTGCAATAAAAATAGCGATTAACGCTATGGAATTGGCCATTGCCCGCGCCGAAGCCACGAGGTTGAGGATCGTGCCGCGCACCTGGGCAAGGCTGACCACCTGAATACCGGGTTCGTTGTAAAGTGATTCTTCGAATTCACCTATCTGCTGGATATTTTTGAGTTTTATCCCGATACCAGTGAGCTTTCCCGGAAGATTAAATATACGCTGGGCAGTAGCAAGCGGGATAAAAGTAATCCCGTCATCCTGCGTGCCGGTACGCTGGAATATCCCTTTTACGGTCAGCACCTTGTTGATATTGGGGACAAAAATCTGATCGCCTACTAATCGCTGCTCTAATTCCGCAGCCTCATAACCCATGATCGCCTCGTCTACATCCGGAGCGGAAAACCATCCGCCGGATTTGAACTTCGACCAGGGTTTTAAATCAAGGTAAGATTTATCTATGCCCATATATAGGGCAAATGTGCCGCGCTTCTGCGGCCCGCCCTCCTGATTATAAACGCTAGAAACCAACTGAGGCGTGATTTTATCTATACGCGGGTCTTTTATTATACGCTTATAAACCGTATCATCCATATAGCGTAGCCCGCCGCCTCCCTGAAGCATAAGCGTTGCTGCCTCATAGGGACAACCCTTAGCTGTAACTAAAAGATGATAACCAAGTTTATCAATATCCTTATTTAACCCGTTTTGATAACCTGCGTCAAAACCAAAGAGGCTAACCAAAACAGCTACAGCTACCGCTACTCCTCCAACTGTCAAGGCAGTGCGAATTTTCTTGCGTTTGAGGTTCTTATATGCAACAGAGATAATTTTCATTTAAACTCAACTCCTTCTCCGATAACGGAAATTTGATTATACTCTTTTTTCACCTTACCCTGCGTAGCTACACTGCGGCCGATTGCCTGCGGTATGGCTATTTCAGAAGGATGCAAATCAACTAATATAACTCCCGTAGCATCCTTAAGCATGAACCATCCTCCGGCAGGGCACTCCTGAACAATTTTTCCCTCCAGCCGTACGGACTTTCCGGCGAACTGATCCGGTTGCTTTAAGATTTCTGCCACAGCAGTAACTTTTGTTTGGCTAAGCTGGCTACCGTAAGTTTCCGGCTTCTTAGCGCAGCCATAGACAACAAACCATATGGAAATCCCCAAAATCAACGCAAAAACGAATAATATTTTCTTCATCTAAACCCTCCTTTATTCGTGTGAAAGTAGCAGCATATCCAGTAGGATCAGATTTTTCTTCAGCCCACGCAATGTCGCCCGGAAATCCTCAGGGCTATTTGCGCTAGGGTCATTTATAGAAAGATTTCCTTTTATGAAATCATCAAGGGTTAATCCGTTGAACTTGGAAGTAAATTTGGCATCCATAAACTTACCTGCTTCCGGAGAAGACATCCTCTGGTAGTAGAAATTAATTATTTTGCCTTTAGTGTCCGTGGCAATAATAAGCTGAATACCTCCGTATTTACCTTTTTGGTTTACTCCGTGGATATAGCCGATTGCCTCTTTACCCTTAAGTATGGTGTAAAAAGAATAGGGCACGTCAATATTCTCATAGACCGGCTCAAGCTTATCCTTAAGTTTATCCTCTATTTCTTTCTTCAGGGCCTCTCCACCCTTTTCCTTAATGGTAATGAAGGTGGTCTTGTAACCAGTGGACTCGGGGAATATTCTTTTTACGTCACGGTCCGGATCATTGAGACTGCAGCCTACTGCAGCGTAGGCAACCTCTGCGAAGAAAATCAGAATAGCGAAAACCAATAAAGTTTTAAGAATCTTTTTCATCTTAAGCCCCCAGGAAATAAAATTGCACTACAAATCTATCTTCCGGCTTTGTATCCATCATTCCGAAATCATGCAAGTATGCCGCGCTCAGTTTTGTTGATTGGCTTAGCCTGTATGTTGCACCAAAAGTAAGCGTAGGCTCATCGCTAGAACTCGTATGTAAATCGTTGATCCATGATTTATACTGCAACTCAAAATCTATGTTCTGATGGGAAGGGAGCGTGTAAACTATCTCAGTCAGATAACCCAATACTTCATCCTTATCATCGCGACCGTAAGCACACTCTCCCTTAAAAAGAAACGGGCCGTAAAGATACTGACCGTCTAAGCCTACTCTATTCTTATTCACCGCATCGGGCGACAACAGTTTATTTTCAGGAAAAGTGCGCATGCCTTCGCTTTCTAGGGTACGGCCGGATAATAATGAAAGCCCGCCTTGCAAATTTCTACCTTGAGGTGTTCCTATTCTTAGCGTTGCCAGATAGCTGTCGTCTTGGCGGCGTATGCTCATGCCTGATCCTGTTTGCAGACTGGCTTCGTAATCAAACTTGGGAAACGATCCGCGCATCTGCACACCCCAGTCTTTGTTGAATCCAATATCCTGCTCAGCCAGAGTCTGCAGTAACGTGCTATGTGTGTCTACCACTGGCTCAAGGCCAAACGAGGGGGTAAAATGCCCACCCCTTATCTTCGCATACTGAGAAAACTTATATTCTAACCAGGCGTTGTGAATCTCCGCCCCCCATGCCTCATGGGAATTCTTTGTGCTATCATAGGCAGCACGCACCTGAAGGTCAACGGTAAGAAAATCTCCGTAATCTCCGGAATACTTACGGTAAAATTCAAAACCCAGGGAGCTATTCATCATGCCGTTTTTATCAATCCAGCGGTCGCGGCTAGAATAGCCACCGATAAGATTTATCTCTTTGTAAAAAAGCGATTCGCCGGAATAAGCAAATTTATTGAACTCGATAAGAGCAATTAAATTAAAAAGAAAAATTATTATGATTTTTGTCTTCATGCTTGGCTTAATGTAATCAGGTCTTCTATATTATACTCTCCTACCGTATCTAAAGTAAGAAAAAATAATTTTCGGCTAACCGAAGAATTTATCTCCCTGCGCCTTAATTATTTGCCGGGCTGCTTTTCTGCCTGATAGAAGCATTCCGCCAAATATCGGCCCCATGCGCGGACCTCCAAATACGGCATTTGCGCACATTCCACAGGCATAAAGCCCGGGGCAAATTTCTTTGGAGTTCTTTACTATGGTATCTTCTCCTACCTCTGCCCACATCGATTGTTCACCCATAATTTTGCCGGTTTTGGTATTCAGCTTAATTCCGGATTTTCGTTCCACAATCCGCGCTACCTCTGCAGGATGTCCGGTAGCATCAACCACGAATTTCGCTCTCATGGTAATCGGATCAACATGCAGGTTAGCCATTTCCACAGACGTCCAGTTTAAAACTAAGCCGCAAACACGCTTAGTCCTTACCATTACATCCTCGACACTTAAAAGGTTAAAAATCTTTAAACCAGCATGTACGCTTTGCGAACATATCGTAGACACTGCATCTATGGAATCAGCAAGATAATAACCATCTTCATATTTTCTGGTTTTGACTCCAAACTCATCAAGAATTTTCTTCGCCTCTTTTTGCACTACTATCTGATTAAACATTATCCCGCCGCCCCACATGCCTCCGCCTACGGATAGTTTACGCTCAAATAAAACTACCTTTACTTTAGCCTTAGCCAAATAGTATCCGCATACCATGCCCGCTGGACCGGCTCCGGCTATTGCCACATCTACATCCAGAGATTCAATCAGCTTATTATTGTAAGATTCGATAATTGCCCGTGATATTTTTATTTCATCCAATGCCATTTTAGTGCTCCTTTCGTTTACCCCAAAACAAAACCCCTATGCCATTTGCATAAGGGTTATACATTCATTCCTCCTTTCCCTCCGCTGGCATTATCCAGATCAGGTTCATCGGGTAATCCGCTTATTTCGCGAAACTCTCAGGCTGACCTACAGCCTCCCCAGTTCTGACAACAATATTATTAAATCATAAAATTAAGTATCTAACAAGTACTTATCAATACCCTCTGCTGCCAGCCTTCCTTCCTGAATCGCCCAAACAATTAAGGATTGGCCCCTGTGCATATCTCCGCAAGAAAACACTCTCTTTGCTGAAGTCATAAAGTTTTCATCGGTTTTGACATTGCCGCGCGTATCCAATGCTAAATTAAGCTCTTCTATGGGGCCTTTTTTCTCCGGATGCAGGAACCCCAAAGCCAGGATTACCAAATCCGCTTCAATTTCAAATCCTGAACCAGCTACTTCTTTCATCACCAGGCAGCCGGTTGCGTCTTTTTTAAATTCAACCCTTACACAGGAAAGTTTGTTAACTTGACCGTTTTTGCCTATGAATTTTTTGGTTAAGACCGCCCAATCTCTTTTGCCCCCTTCTTCATGGCTGGTAGAGGTTTTTAACAGCATGGGGTATTTTGGCCAAGGGCAATCACAGGTGCGGCATTCCGCAGGCTTAGCTAAAAGTTCAATCTGGACCACACAGTTTGCTTTTTGCCTGTGCGCTACTCCCACGCAATCAGCGCCAGTATCTCCGCCGCCGATAACCACGACTTTTTTATTTTTCGCATCAATGATATTTTCAGGCGTAAATTTAGCTCCTGCTATCCTCTTATTTGATTGTATTAAATAATCCATGGCAAAATAAATGCCTTCTAGATCCCTGCCCTCGATACTTAAATCTCGAGGCGCGCGGCTGCCTGCAGCAAGGCAAACCGCATCAAATTCCTTTAATAATTTTTGCGCACTTTTATCCACTCCTACATTAACCTTAGTTTTAAATTTAATCCCTTCCTCCTCCCAGATTTTAATCCGCCTGTCTATAATCCATTTTTCCAGTTTAAAATCCGGGATACCGTAGCGCAAGATCCCTCCCGATATTATCGTCCCTTTCAAACACAACCACGCTATGCCCGGCCTTATTCAATTCGGTCAGCGCAAGATAAGCCTGCTGGCCCGGAACCAATAACTGCAATTTTTTTGCCAGTGCGTTTTTTAGGCGGCCTGGACTTGATTAATCCTTGTTTAAAAGCCTGCTCAATAATCGCTAATTCATTTTCCCTTATTGTTACCGGGTCATCATTAATCCCTAAAACGCAGGCATATTCGCAGGGCGCAGGGCAAACCCTGCCGGTAATTTCCGGAAGATTATTTGTAGCATCCAGCAATTGAAACGCCCTCTCCCAATGCCCGTGAAATACCAAGTCATTCCATTCGGGAATATAATTTCCAATGGGACAGCCCCAATGGCAAAAAGGCGTACCGCAATCCATGCAGCGGGAAGCCTGGTCCTTAGAATGCTCTTCCTTGGGCAGCAAATTTACTTCCGCGAAATCCTTTATCCTTTCGCAGACCAGCCTGGGTTTTGTTGCTTCCCGCTTAATTTTCAAGAAACCTTTAACATCACCCATCCGACACCTCGGCCAAATCTTCTTTCTCTTCTAAGATTTGTTCTTGTAAAATACGCTTATACTCTAAAGGCATAACTTTGACAAAATTATTTATTTCTTTCTCAAAATCATCCAGTATTCTTTTTGCCATGTCACTTTTTGTATACCTGTAATGATTATTCAGTAAATTTCTTATGGTTTCTTTATCAGCTTCAGCGGGCCCCTCTAATACAACCATACCCAGATTGCATTTATGTTCAAAATCTTTATCCGCATCATAGACATAGGCAATGCCGCCGGACATGCCAGCGCCAAAATTCCTGCCGGTCTTACCTAACACAACCACCCTTCCTCCGGTCATATATTCACAACCATGGTCTCCCACTCCCTCAACCACTGCATAACAGCCCGGAATTTCTGATGCAAAATCTTTCTCCGGCAACGCCGCTGATATATGCCTCTCCGTTGATTGCGCCATAAAAAGTGGTATTGCCTATAATAATATTCTCTTCCGGTTTATAAGTTGCTGTTTTTATCCGGATAAATAATAATTTTTCCTCCGGAAATACCTTTGCCTACATAATCATTAGCCATGCCTTCTAATTCAAAAGTAATTCCTTTGGCCAAGCCAGGCGCCGAAACTCTGGCCGGCCACGCCTTTAAATTTGCAATATATAGTATCCTCGCGTAAGGCCCTCTTCCCCGAACCTCCTGCAAACTTCTCCGCTTAACATTGCACCGGTAGTGCGGTTGGTATTTTTAATATCCTGTTCAATCTTTACCGGCTGGCTATTTTCTAATGCCGGCTTAGCCAATTCTATGAGTTTTAAATCCAGAATTTTGTCAATTCCATGGTCTTGTTTAATCACGCAATGAGTTCTAATCTCTTTGCTCACCTTTGGCCTGTAAAGAATGTTAGAAAAATCTATTTCTTTAGCTTTCCAGGGTAAGATTACTTTATTCGTTTCTAATAAATCAGTCCTGCCAATCATCTCATCGATACTTATGTATTCCGAAGGACGCCATAATTTCGCGTAATTCCTCAGCCACAAAACGAAAATAATTCATCAGGTATTCGGGCCTGCCCTGAAATCTTTTCTCCAGAATCTCATCCTGTGTGGCAATACCCAAAGAACAATTATTCAGATTACAATGCCTTAGCATCACACAGCCCAAGACTACTAAAGCAGCGGTGCAAAAACCAAATTCTTCAGCGCCTAATATGGCGGCAATGGCAACATCGCGGCCGGTGCGCATTTGTCCGTCGGTCTGAAGCCGCACCCTGCTTCTTAAATCATTTAACACCAGGGTCTGGTGTGTTTCTGAAATTCCCAGCTCCCAGGGAAGCCCCGCATGCTTAATTGAACTTAAAGGCGATGCGCCTGTTCCTCCGTCTCCTCCGGAAATTAAAATCATATCCGCATGGCCTTTGGCTACACCCGCGGCAATAGTCCCCACTCCGATTTCAGAAACTAATTTTACGCTGATGCGCGCTTTGGGGTTTACATTTTTCAAATCAAAAATCAATTGCGCCAAATCTTCAATGGAATAAATATCGTGATGCGGAGGCGGTGAGATTAAAGTCACTCCCGGAGTCGTATAACGTGTGCTGCGCGATAATTGCGCTGACTTTATGCCCGGGAAGCTGGCCGCCTTCTCCGGGTTTTGCGCCCTGGGCAATTTTAATTTGTAATTCATCGGCATTCACCAGATAATTCGTAGTCACTCCGAACCTGCCGGAGGCAACTTGTTTTATGGCGCTACGCACAGAATCGCCGTTGGGTAAGGGCGCGAAACGCGCAGGATCTTCTCCTCCCTCGCCGGTATTGGATTTGGCTTTCAGCCTGTTCATGGCAATAGCAATAGTTTCATGCGCCGACCTGCTAATTGAACCAAAACTCATTGCACCCGTGGCAAAACGCCTGACAATTTCATCTACAGGCTCAACTTTCTCTAAAGGAATGGGGCTAGGTTTCTTGAATTTAATCAGGCTTCTTAAGGTAGTAGGATTTTTTGACTGGTCATTGATCAATTTCGCAAATTCCTGGTATTTTTTATAATTATTTTCCCGGGTTGCATCCTGCAAGGCAGAAATCGTATCAGGATTCCAAAGATGAAATTCCCCGTCTCTTTTCCACTGGTAAATTCCTCCGGTAGCTAAATAGGGAGTTTCGATTTTGTTGTTGGAAAAGGCTTGTTTATGCCTTAATATTGTCTCCTGCTCAATCGCTTTAAGATCAGCGCCGCCTATTCTGGATACTGTTCCTGTAAAGTATTTTTCAATAACATCGACGTTTAGGCCGAGTGCCTCAAATATTTGCGCACCCCGGTAACTTTGTAAAGTTGAAATCCCCATCTTGGAAAGTATCTTGAAGATGCCCTTATCAACTGCCTTTATGTAATGATGCAGCGCTGTCTCTAAATCTAAAGTCAACCCTTCCTGTTTTAACATATAACCGACTGCTTCATAGGCAAGATACGGGTTAATGCAATCAGCGCCATAGCCAAACAAAAGCGCAAAATGATGCACTTCCCTGGGCTCTGCACTCTCCACAATTATACTTATTTGCGTGCGTAAAGCCTTGCGGGTGAGATGATGGTGCATAGCTGCCACAGCTAAAAGCGAAGGTAATGCCGCATAATCCGCATTCACTCCCCGGTCACTTAAAATAATAAATGTATAACCTTTTTTTATGGCTTGAGTTGCTTGTTGGCATATTTTATCTAACGCGCTCTTAAAACTGCTTTTTCCGGAAGCCCTAAACAGTAATGATATTGTTTTGGTTTTAAAATTATTTATTTTAATTTTGCGTATTCGTTCTAATTCTTCGTTGCTCAAGATAGGCTGTTTAACGTGCAGCTTATGGCAGTGTTGGTGAGTTTCCTGCAAAATATTTTTCTCAGGGCCAAGGTACATATCCAGGCTCATCACCAGCTCTTCCCTGATAGGATCAATCGCGGGATTAGTAACCTGCGCGAATAGCTGCTTAAAATAAGTATACAAAAGTTGAGGCTTGACAGATAATACCGCATGGGGCGTATCATTTCCCATAGAGCCCACTGGTTCCTGTGCATTTTCCACCATCGGCTTAATTATAAATTTTAAATCTTCGCGTGTGTAACCGAAGGCTTTTAAGGCGGTCAGGATATCGCAAGATTGTTTGGGGTTCTGGGTTCTAGGTTTTGGGTTCTGGGCTAAATTGTCCGCTTCAACCATGTTTTCTTTTAACCACTTACCAAAAGGTTTCAATTTCGCTACGCTTTGCTTTATTTCCTTGTCATCAACAACGCGACCCTCTTTTGTATCAATAAAGAAGATTTTCCCCGGCTCAAGCCTGCCGGATTTAAGAATATCGGCAGGCGCAATATCCAAAACCCCTACTTCCGAAGCCATAACTACCAGGCCTTTTTTGGTAATAATATACCTTGCCGGCCTTAAGCCGTTTCTGTCCAATACCGCGCCTATATTTTCTCCGTCAGTAAATGCAATAGCTGCCGGCCCATCCCAGGGCTCCATAAAACAGGCATGGTACTTATAGAAATTCTTTAAGCTCTCCTCCATTAGGTCATTTTGCTCCCAGGCAGCAGGTATAAGCATAATCATTGCCTGCGCTAAAGACCTTCCGGATAAGCACAAAAGTTCAAACACATTATCAATAGTAGCAGAATCGCTTCCGCCAGGCACGATTACTGGAAATATTTTTTTCAAATTTTTACCGAACAATTCACTCTCTAATAATCCCTGTCTTGCCCTCATCCAGTTAATATTGCCTCTTAAGGTATTTATTTCACCGTTATGCGCCAGGAATCTAAATGGCTGGGCTAAATCCCATGTGGGAAAAGTATTGGTGCTGTAACGTGAATGTATCAGGCAAAGCGCACTTTTAATCTGTTCATTTTTTAAGTCGGGGAAGAAATTCTCCACCTGGTGCGGCATGAGCAAGCCCTTGTAGGAAAGCGTACGGCTGGATAAATTAGTGATATAAAAAAATGATTTTTGTTTAAGGCGGAAACTGCGCACCGTGTTTTCTATTTGTTTTCTTAAACAATAAAGCGTCCTTTCAAAATGCAGCGCGTCTTTTGCCTTATGGTCAGCACAGCCGATAAAAACCTGCTCAATTACCGGCTGGGTTTCTTTGGCAGTTTTTCCAATGTCCGAATTATCTACCGGCACTTCCCGCCAGCCCAAAAGAACAAGCTTTTCTTGTTTGATAATTTTAGAGAAGGTGTCTTTGCAGAATTTGCGCTCTTTGGCATTATGAGGCAAGAATACCAGGCCAGTGCCATATTCGCCTGCATCAGGTAAATTAATTTTTAAATTCTTACAGGCAGCTACCAGCAACTCATGGGGCATCTGAATCAATACGCCTGCACCGTCTCCGGTTTTAGGGTCACAGCCAGTAGCGCCTCTATGAGAAAGCCGTTTAAGTGCCTCCAGGCCCTGCCTTACCACTTCATGGGACTTTCTGCCCTTTATGTCGCAGACAAAACCCACTCCGCAGGCATCGTGCTCAAAACGCGGATCGTAAAGGCCAAATTTTTGCAGTTTCTCTCTATTATTCATATCAGAATCTTGCTATAGTTAATCTCAAATGACAAAGCACAAAATCCAAACTCAAAAGAAAAGGGGACGTTTCTATTTTTAACGTTTCCTAATCAGAAGAAAAATAGAAACGTCCCCTTTTCTTTGGTTGTTGAATTACTTAGATTAAGGGATTTATTTTGTGCTTTGAATTTTGTCATTTGTCATTAAGTTCTTATTGTTTATATAGTTGAGTATTAATCCCTAACTTCTTAATTTTAGCGCGGATTGTATTGCGGTTCAACCCTAATATTCGCGCAGCCTTCAGTTGATTACCTTCTGTGCGTTCCAATACATGCTCTATAAGCGGCCTTTCAATTTCATCTAAAACCGCCTTATACAATACGCCTCTTTTTGTTTCATACAAAGAATTCTCCAGTTCGATAATTTTTTCTTTCAAGGAAACCAGCTCTTTAAGGTTCTCCTTCTTCATTATCTTAATCACATCTTCCTGCTTGATAACATCTATGTTGGTATTACCATGCTGATTAATCATCTTAGCCAGGATTTCTTTTATTTTTTCTTCGTTATCCGCGATTAGCACTGTAATCATATTCTGCTTAAAATTTAATCATTGAAAAATAAAATAAATACGCAGATAACTTACGGAGCTTCAAAGCGACGTAAGTTATAGGCCATAAGGCCGTCTGCGGATTTACCCAGCACTAATTTTAATAATAACACGTTATAACAAAATTAGTGCTGGGTTAATTCACACAGCAACTTATGTTCACTTTGTTCCATAAGTTGCGTGTTCATTAAATATCGAAATAAAGATAAAACTCGTAAGGATGCGGGCGCATCCTCACAGGGTCTATCTCTTTTTTACGCTTATACTCAAGCCAGATGTCAATTACATCTTTGGTAAATACGCCGCCTTTCAAGAGGTAATCGTGATCAGCTTCCAAGGCATCTATTGCCCTGCGTAAAGACGAAGGAACTGTGGCGATCTTATTCATCTCTTCTTCGCTTAAATCAAAAAGATCAACATCCAACGGCTCGCCCGGGTCAATCTTATTCTGTATCCCGTCTAAGACCGGCCATGAGCATGGCGCTAAACGCCAGATAGCCGTTACAAGCCGGGTCCGGCGGACGGAATTCTATTCTCTTTGATTTAGGGCTATCAGAATACATGGGTATCCTTACTGCTGCAGAACGGTTTCTCGCTGAATAAACCAGGTTTACCGGAGCTTCATAACCGGGAACCAATCTTTTGTAAGAATTGGTTGTCGGCGCACAAAATGCCATTAGGCTATTGGCGTGCTTTAAGAAGCCCGCCGATATAATACTTGGCGGTTTGGGATAAAAGCGCATAACCATTCTTATCATAGAAAAGGTTTACGCCATTCTTCCACAAGCTCTGATGGCAATGCATACCTGAACCATTATCCGCAAACAACGGCTTTGGCATAAAAGTAGCTACCATCCCAGCCTTTTTTGCCATATTCTTGATGATATATTTGTAAAGCAGGAGGTTATCGCCCATCTTGGTCAGCTTATCAAACTTCATATCGATTTCGCACTGGCCGGCTGTGGCAACTTCATGATGATGCACTTCAATATTAATACCCGCCTCTTTCATCTTCAGGATAATCCTGCTTCTTAAATCCTGGATGGAATCATGCGGAGGAACCGGGAAATAACCCTCTTTGAAACGAATCTTATACCCCAGATTAGGATTCTCATCTCTTCCGGTATTCCAATCTGCTTCATCAGAATCAATGAAATAATAACCGGAATTTTCCGTCTGGTCAAAACGGATGCTGTTAAAAATGAAAAATTCTGCTTCCGGGCCAAAATAAACGCTATCCGCGATACCTGTATCCTTTAGATATTTCTCGGCCTTCTTAGCAATGTAGCGGGGATCGCGGCTATAGGGCTTACGGGTAAGCGGATCATAAATATCGCAAAGCAGGCTTAAGGTAGGGACTTCGCACACCGGGTCAACTATGGCGGTGGAAGGATCCGGAATCAAAATCATATCAGATTCCTGAATTTTCTGAAAACCGCGGATAGATGAGCCGTCAAAACCAATACCATCTACCCAGATAGAGCGGGTGATATCATCCATCTCCAGCAACTCTGAGGCTGGGATAGAAAAATGCTGCCAAAGGCCTGGCAGGTCATTAAATTTCAAATCCACAATCTGGATTCCTTTTTCCTTTACCAACTTCAACACATCCCTGGCTGCTTTCTCATCAAAAGAGCCGTTGGTAAGGGGATTTGAGGTCTTCACTTCTTTTGCTTCTTGTGTTCTTGCTTTCTTTCTCGGCATTTCAACTCCTCCTTTAATGAACACACAACTTACGAATCCCGAAGTTCCAGGGTGAGTAAGTTATTGTGTGAATTAGATCCTTTACACGAAACCGACGACAATCAGAATGAATCTTACGTGTCAAGGATTATTTTCGCGCATATAATTTATGTTCGCTATCGCTCCATAAATTATGCGCTTAAATAAAAAAAAGTGCCCATCCTAGACATAGCTTTGTCTTGTATGAACACCTCTGTTCTTTTTAGACTTGCCTAATTTTGCACTACAGCGTGCACAATTAATATACAGCTATTTTCTAGAATATACAAGTAAAATTTTTCTTATTTTGGTAACCCTTATTTTTTCCTTGAAAATTTACCTTTTTAGTGTATAATTATAGCCATGAGAGTATTACTATTTATTGCCTTAATTATCTTGCTGTTTATCGCCTTACTGCCCAGGAACGAAACTCAAAGGCAAGCCTGGAACCATTTTTGGGCCATAAGAGAAGAGGCATCGCCAGAATCCAGCCAGACTTACCAAGACCAAAATCAGCAACAATATGTTTCTATCCAAAAGCCCCTCGCCAACAATGACCTTGGCCAGGATTATAACCCTGCATTATACTCACTGCAAAAGAAGCCTTTCGGCGGGCCTTTTGGCGAAACTCAATTCGAATATAAACTGCGCAACTATTAAACAATTTTTATCCTATCGCAACCGAACCCTTCTCTTCAGTCCTGATACGCACACATTCTTTTAAATCCAGGATAAAGATTTTGCCATCTCCGGTTTCTCCGGTTCTTGCTCCCTTAATAATCGCCCTTACAGTCGGCTCGAGAAAGTTGTCATTAACTGCAATCTCTATCCTTATTTTTCTTAAGAGGTTGCCCGTTTCTTTTGCTCCTCTGTAAACTTCGGTAATACCTTTTTGCCGGCCATGCCCCAATACTTCACTTACCGTAATCAGATTAACTTCTGCCTTATAGAGTTCCTCTTTTACCTCTTCTAGTTTATAAGGCTGGATGATTGCTATAACCAGTTTCATATTACCTCCTATTTCTTAATCGGGTCTATGGTCTATAGTCGATAGTCTATAGTTTTTACTATTGCCCATTGGCCATTGACTATTGACCCATATAGTTTTACTCCAAGACTGTATATGCCCTTTCATGATGCTGCGTAATATCCAGGCCCATTAGTTCTTCTTTTTCGCTCACCCTGACGCCAATAATGACGTCCACCAGTTTATATATCAGCACAGTAATCACAAAAGTATAGATGATTGTGGCGGCTACCGCTGTAAGCTGTATTAAGAACTGTTTTGGATTACCGAAGAACAGGCCATTTGCTCCAGCAGCATTTATTGCCTTAGAAGCAAATAATCCCGTTGCCAAAGCACCCCAGATTCCACCGATACAATGCACTCCAAACGCGTCTAAAGAATCGTCATAGCCTAACTTTGGTTTAATTATGCTCACTGCACAAAAACAAAATACGCTCACCAATAACCCGATGATTATCGCCGGTATCACGCTTACAAATCCTGCAGCCGGAGTTATAGCGACCAGCCCTGCTACAGCACCGGAAGCTGCACCGAATATTGTGGGTTTTCCGTTACGCATCCACTCAATAAACGCCCAACTTAAGCCAGCTGCTGCAGCAGCAGTATTGGTCACTACAAAAGCATTAACCGCTAATCCGTTGGCAGCAAGGGCACTGCCGGCATTAAATCCAAACCAGCCAAACCAAAGCATGGCTGTTCCCAAAACCACAAAGGCAAGATTATGCGGTGCAGGCGCATTAGAATCCAGGTTCTTTCTTCTGCCGATTACCAAAGCCGTGACTAAAGCAGCAATACCTGCGTTTATATGCACAACCGTCCCGCCGGCAAAATCAAGTACACCTAAATTTCGCAGCCACCCTCCTACTCCCCATACCCAGTGGCAAACCGGATCATAGACAAAAGTTGCCCAAAGAATAGTAAAAAGCAGAAATGCGGAAAATTTCATCCTTTCTGCAAACGCACCGATAATCAAAGCAGGAGTAATTATGGCAAACATCGCCTGAAAAATCATAAACGCCTGATGAGGAATTGTCCCAGAGTAATCAGCATAAGGCTCTAAACCTACTCCTTTTAATCCTAACCAGCCAAACCCTCCCCAAAAACCCTTAGCCGGATGAAAGGAAAGGCTGTAACCGAAAAGCACCCACTGGATACTCAATACACACAAGATGATGAAACACTGCATCAGGACGCTAAGCATATTCTTTTTTCTGACCATGCCTCCGTAGAAAAAAGCTAAACCCGGAGTCATCAACATAACCAAAGCTGATGAGATTAAAACCCACGCCGTGTCGCCTGTATTAACCATTTCTTTCTCCTTTTGTTAATTGCAATAACATTACTTGATTAACCAATTGTGTAAAAAAATTATAAAAAATTACCTCCTTTCCTATTATTGAATTCAATTAGATATCTAACTTATCTCTAACCATGCGCGCATAAACCTTATTAATACGCCTGGTCTTTAACCATCTTTCTATGGTAGTGACCTGCAGGTCTAACCTTTTAGACAAATCATGCAGAGTATAACCCTTCGCTTTTTTCAGCTGTATCAGTTTACTAATTAAGTCGGTATCTAACATATTTTAGCCAATTTTATCTATATAGCGGTATCACCCTGCTCAGCGGTACGGATTCTTACGGCATTCTCTACAGGATAAACAAATATTTTTCCATCTCCAACTTTGCCTGTTAAAGCAGCCTCGCGTATAGCCTTGATTGTTTTTTCCAAATCCTGGTCATTTACCACAACCTCAAGCTTTGCCTTGCTGAGTAATTCTGTTTTATAGGTTTTGCCGCGAAACTCCTGCTCTATGCCTTTTTGTTTTCCGTGGCCTTCTATTTCGGTAATCATTATTCCCGGATGGCCAAGCTTATTCAAGGCATCACATACATCGCCCACTTTTGCGGGACGAATTATGGCTTCTATCTTTTTCATAACATCCTCCGTTTTCAACACCCCCTAGAAAGTGAAAAGGGTATCTATGCTGAATGTCCACTGATTGCGGTCTTCGCTGTTGAAGACCGGGCGGTTAGAACGGTCGTAGCGAACTTCCGGCCTAAACAGCAAGTTAGAAAAGATCTTGTCTTTTGGAAACGGCTTTATGGCTACACCCACTGTGGTCTCATAGTAGTTGGCGCCGACTGGCGCACCGGTAGAGAAACCATCGACAGCGTCTTGATACCACTCCAATCGGGTATTGAGTGTAAAATACTGATCAAGCGCGTAGCTAGCATAACCAGCCAAACCGCCCCACTGCTTGGTCCCGCTCGGTAAGCTGGGAATGTGCCGAGTCTCGACGTAATCAAGGCCCAAGCCTAGGTTCAATTTATCATTGATCTTCTGTGTAGCAACCAAGTCCAAGGCAGTCCACCAGTCCTTATTGTCTCCGGAAGGTATATTGTTTCCCACAGCTATCGGGTACTCCGGGCCTTCTGTCATCACGAAAATGACGGTAGTCTTATCGCTAGGTGTAAAGGTCACGCGGCCCAAGAAGTCAGAAGTACCGTTGGAGTCCTGCGTTGACTGATTCCAGCCCCGCGTAAGTCCAGCGTCAAACGTCCATTGGGGATTCAATATATAGGTAACCAAAGCGCCCGTCTGCGTACCCGGTTCAGCATAGAGGAACTGGTAACTATAAGAATAGAGTGCCTTGGACGGATCGCCAAATGCCCCATAGATATTGGCACTGAATTGCTCGAAGCCGGCCAGCTCGATCCATTTGCCCACGCGGATTCGCACCGGCATGCCGGAAAGGGTTGCGTCCACATAAGCTTGGAGAAGATCCCCTTGATTGTGACCCGTCTCCTTAGCCCACATCCCATTGGAGTGGATAAACGCAGCATCCGCACCATAGATGCCTTCCAGATGGAAGCCTAAGTCAAACTGTTTCTTTGTCGCATCGACCGTACGCTCGATGCTCAAATCGGCCTTGTCAAGAACGCCGCTGTTTTTGAAACTGTTATATCCGATGAAAGTTGAGCCTCCTTTGTGAGGCGCTGAGAAGTCATGCATGAAACCGCCTTCGATATAGCCGTAGATGTTAACACCTAATTTGCTCAAAGGATTAGCCAGCCCCAGCTTGTCCAAAGCGCTCATTAACAGCCCAAGCGTCGGTCCGGGAGTTGAAGCAGGCGTAGTCGCTGGCGGCGGCGTTGCCTCGTCTGCCAAAACACAAGGAATATGAAAACATAATCCCAAAACTATGGCTATTGCACTAATACTTATGATGCCTTTGAATCCACTCTGAAGCTTATCAATCATTTTGCTCCTTCCTTTTAAACAATCGTCTAATCCATCTTGTCTTGTGTTTATATCGCCCAAACGCCTTTTTCTCCCGTGCGGATGCGCATGGCTTCTGAGGCATCGGTAACAAAAATCTTTCCGTCGCCCACATTGCCGGTACGCGCAGCTTCGCTGATAATATCCATAATCTGCGGGACATCCCATTCTTTTACCACAACATCAACCCTTACTTTAGGGATAAAACTTATCCTGTCAGGATCTGTATCTCCATTCAAACTACCTTTCTGCCGTGCCAAACCCCTTTACTTTTGTAACAGTCATGCCTAAGATGCAGTCGTCTTCTTTAAGGCTGCACAACAACGTTGAGCTGCTCCGGGCGGATCATGCCCGAAACTATCTTCAAGCGATAAGTCTTACGCACGGTAGTCACGGCAATATATATAACACTTATCAGAGCCCATCCGCCTGCAATCATGAAGCAGATCCTTGCCTCTGACTTAGCATCAGCATTTCCGATAATATATAGGTAGAGGATGCCTACGGTCATCACGACATTGGCAATAACGCCGGCCACAGGAATAATCCCGTGCTTAAGAATGTTAAAATCCTCTCTACCTTTAAAGGCAACAACAGTCCAAATGCAGGTAAGGCCGTAGAGAATAAAGGTTCCCAGGTTTGAGGCAAGGGTAATGCCTATGAGACCCACAACCGAACGCACGCCGATAGCCCCAATTACCGAAGTAACAAGGATCAAGGTTGCCAGAGAAACATGCGGCGTAATATACTTAGTGTGTATAAAACCTAGCGAAGAAGGCAGTTCCCTGTCTTCCGCCATACCGGCACTAACCCGCATCGCCGTATTCATACAGCTTAAGGTTGTCCCGATTACCGCAATGGCAACAGTAATCGCCATAGTAATCATTAAGCCGAATCCCAGGCCATGGAACAGAGAATCTCCGATAAGTTTGGCAAGGTCTCCGATTGGAGCGCCTGATGCCGCAGCTGCAGCCATGCCGGTTACTGTAGTGGCGCCGGTAGTGTTGACTAACTTTTCGCTGATCATAAAGCTTGCGCCAAAATACTGAAAAAGATAAGCAAACAACCCCTGAACAATAAGAGAAATAATAATCGCCTTGGGGATTGTTGTTTTAGGATCTTTTGTTTCAGCTGCTAAAGCTGTGCAGCTTTCAAAACCGACCAGAATCAAGATAGCTATGGTAGATTGAACCAATATACCCTGCAATGAATGTATCTTAATTATATCCCAGCCTCCGCTAAAGGCCCATTGCGTTGCATGTTGAGGATTAGCAATACGATACCAAATTGCCAAACTGGTAAAGATAACCAAAGTAACCCACTGGATAATATTGATCCAGATTGACGTCACAGTTGATCCTGTTACCCCCCGGTATGCTATATAGCCTGTAACAACTGTAAATACTACACCGATACGGTCAAATTCGTTATTGATAGAGTATGGCCTGTAAACTGTGTATAAATATAGCCAATCAAAGTTGCCATCATTGCCACCATTACTCCCGGATATACCCAATAGAAAAGATGTGCTGCCCATCCGGTAGCCAGTTTTGCTATGCGGGCCATTGAAGTCGGACCGCTTACTTTTTCCTTGCGGGAATCCAAGAAGGCTTTCTCCGCAAAATAAGTGCAGCTTGCAAAACCTGCTTCAGGATAAATTTTTGCAAGCTCTGAATAGGATAATGCTGTCAGGAAACAAACAGTCAAAGCAAGCGCAATTCCTGCCCAGAGATCACTTGCAACTGATGCTCCGTTTGGCGCCTGGTGGCAGCGGCTTGCAGCTGATAAGTAATCCACAAGAAAGCGCCCGGCGCAATCAATGCCATAGCGTTCATCGCAGCGCCCATTAACCCGAGCTTGGGTTTTACTAAGGAAGAATTATTGATTTTGAGCCATAGTCAAGCCTCCCCTTGCACTTAGTTATATAATTGCTTACTAAAACAAAAAAGGCATCTTTGTATCCAGAATTGGATAAAAGACGCCTACGTCTTAAAACTTTAATTGCCCTTGCTGGTGCCCTTGCCGGGCATAAAAAAAGCGTTCTCTAAAAAGAACGCCTCTGTTTATCTACACTTCTATGTGTTTACCCCCTTTAGGGGGCCTTACATCACTACAAGTAAAAAACTTTGCTTCCTGGTAACGCCTAGTAATAATATTTTCTACACTTTTCTTTTATCCTTGCCAACAATTTGACTACGCGCACGTGGGAAATGTCGAACCTGGCGCCTATTTCCCTTGTAGTCAGGCCATCGGCATAAAGAAAAAGAATACCCTTTTCTCTTTTGGTTAAGCCGTTATTACGTATGGTCTCCGCTAACATCTTATTATTCAAGTTTTCAAAATAATGTTTGGATAATTCATCCTGCAAATACAGGGTTTCTTTAAGGCCTGAATTTTCTTTGTCCGTAATTGCCTCTATGCTAATCAAAACAGCTTTTGCCCTGTATTTTCTTATATAGTTCCTTAAATAGAAATAGCAGCCTTGAAGAATATAACTGTCGGTCTTATCGGACAGCTTACCCTCCAAAAAATCCTGCCAAAGATGCACCAACGCCTCCTGGAATAAATCCTCATGGCTAAAACAAGTAAAATAACCGCTCAGCTTATAGGATATCCTTTTTAAAATAGGACTTATTCTCTTAACCAGGTTTTCGAACTCTATGTGTTTTGCCATTTCAAAAAAAACCCTTTAAAAGCTTTTCTTAAGCTTTAAAGGGCTGCTTTGTCCTTTGTATTTATCTCTTCAGTGAGATAAACTCCTAACTTTTGTATTTATTCGTAATAGGCATTCTCCTGTCCTTACCAAATGCCTTGGGAGTTATTTTTATCCCCGGAGGAGACTGCCTGCGCTTGTACTCGCTTCTATCAACCATATTTAATACTTTACGTGCTGTTTCTAGATCAAACCCCAAAGAAACAATACTATTTAAGTCCCTGTCTTCTTCGACATAGGCTTTTAAAATGAGATCCAGGGTTTCATATTCAGGAAGCGTATCGCTGTCCTTTTGATTCGGCTTAAGCTCAGCTGTCGGCGCCTTGGTAAACATGCGCTCAGGAATCACCGAGGACAGGGAATTCCTGTATTTTGCCAGCTTGTAGACAAGAGTTTTCGGCACATCCTTAATTACGGCAAAGCCGCCTGCCATGTCTCCGTAAAGCGTGGCATAGCCTGTGCTCATCTCGGATTTATTACCCGTGGTCAAAACTAACCAGCCGAATTTATTGGAAAATGCCATTAAGAAATTACCTCTGATACGCGCCTGAAGATTCTCTTCGGCTATATCCCTTTCTGAGCCGGCAAAATGCTGCTCAAGTATAAGTAGGTACATTTTATATATCTGCTCAATGGAAATCTTGAGCAATTTTATGCCTAAATTAGACGAAAGCTCGCAAGCATCAGTTTCTGAATTCGAAGACGAATACCGCGAAGACATAAACAAACAGATAACATTCTCTTTACCCAGGGCATCTGCTGCTAAAGTTGCTACCAGCGCAGAATCAATACCTCCGCTTAAACCTAAAACTGCTTTCTTAAATCCGTTTTTGTGTACATAATCGCGTAAGCCCAATATTAATGCCTGATAAATTTCCGCTACCGGCTCTAAAGATCTCATACTGCGCTTAGGGAAACTCTCTCTTTCTTTAACCAGCCCCGCCTTTATTGTGATTGTCTTTTGGCTGCACCTGGTTTTACTGTCAGGAATTTCTAAATCCACTATCAAAAGGTCTTCTTTAAATGCCTCTGCCCGGCTTATGACTTTTCCCGCACTACCCACGACCATGCTCTGGCCGTCAAAAACCAGTTCATCCTGCCCGCCGACCAGGTTTGTATAGCATACACTTACCTTATTGGATTTGGCCTGGCTGCGGATGATTTCTTCTCTTAATTTAACCTTTCCGGAATAATAAGGAGAAGCATTAATATTGAGCACTAATTTTGCTCCGCACATGGCAACTTTTGCCGTGGGCCCGTCCCTATGCCAAATGTCTTCGCAGATATTTACCCCAAATACTACTTTTCCTAGCTTATAGATACAGGGCCTGTTGCCGGAACTAAAATAACGCTTTTCATCAAATACCCCGTAATTAGGCAAAAATACCTTGTGGCATACCCCGTAAATTTTCGCGTTATGGATTACTGCTGCGGCATTATATAACGCAGCTCCTTTTTTATCCACAAAACCTACAATGGCTACAACATTTTCTATAGCCTTAGCGACTTCCTTTAGTCTGGCTAAATTATCACTGACAAATTTATTTTTAAGCAGTAAATCTTCCGGGGGATAGCCCGTCAAAGCCAACTCAGGAAAACAAATTATATCCACATTAAATTCCTTGGCCTTACGGATATACTCGATTATCTTATCGGCATTACCTTCCAAGTCGCCAACCGTGGAATTTATCTGTGCTAAAGCTATGCGTAAAGTTTGCATGTTTATATGCCCCTAAAAACAAAAATGCCTTCCAGCACATTTCGCCGGAAGACATCCCTGTCTAATACACTTCTCTGTTTTCAATACAAGTATAACATAGCACATTAATTTGTCAAGCTGTTATTAAGCTAACGCTACGTCATCCAGCAGTATGGTAACGTTATTCTTCAGGACTTCTAAACAACCTTTTCCCTTAGAATCAATCACAGACTGCCTCCCTGAATCTTCTTTAATCATTATTTTTCCGGGGGCTAAATTCGCAATCAACGGGGCGTGATTCGCTAATACGCCCAGATACCCGAATTCCGCAGGGACAATCAGCGAAGAAACCTTTCCCTTAAACAGGTTTTTTTGCGCAGTTATAATATTGACCTGAAACAGTTTATCCATTTTGCAATTTATCCGCGCCTAATGATTTTCCCTTTTCAATTGCTTCCTCTATGGGGCCGACCATATAAAATGCCTGCTCAGGCAGATAATCAAGCTCGCCGTCAATTATCATCTTTACCCCTTTGATAGTATCTTCTAACTTAACATACCTGCCCTTGGTGCCGGTAAAGGCTTCGGCAACAAAGAACGGCTGCGAAAAGAACCTTTGCAGTTTTCTTGCGCGCGAGACTATGAGTTTATCTTCATCAGATAATTCGTCAATGCCTAAAATAGAAATGATGTCGCGTAAGTCCTTGTATCTTTGCAGTATTTTCTGCGCTGCGAACGCCGCATTATAATGCTCTTCTCCGATAATCTTGGGATCCATGATTCTTGAGGTTGAATCCAGAGGATCAACCGCAGGATAAAGCCCAAGTTCTGAAATCTGGCGCGAAAGAACAATTTTTGCATCTAAATGCGCGAATACTGCCGCGGGCGCCGGGTCCGTAATATCATCCGCAGGCACGTATATGGCCTGGATGGAGGTAATTGAGCCGTTTCTGGTAGAAGCAATCCTCTCTTCTAACTGCGCAACTTCTGATGCCAGATTTGGCTGATACCCCACTGCAGAAGGCATTCTTCCTAATAGAGTTGATACCTCAGAACCTGCTTGTATGTATCTAAAAACATTATCTATAAACAAAAGCACGTCTTTTCTTTGCTCATCACGGAAATATTCCGCCATTGTCAGCGCAGATAATCCCACGCGTAACCTAGCACCCGGCGGCTCATTCATCTGGCCGAAAACCAAGGCACTATTTTTGATTACTCCTGAAGCGTTTAATTCCAGCCACAGTTCGTTTCCCTCTCTTGTGCGTTCTCCTACTCCCGCAAAAACTGAAACGCCTCCGTGTTCTGTGGCAATGGTTCTGATGAGCTCCATAACAATAACGGTCTTGCCGACTCCAGCACCCCCAAACATACCGACTTTGCTTCCCTTAGGGAAAGGAGCGAGTAAATCAATAACCTTTAATCCGGTCTCCAATAAGGTAGATACCGGCAATTGCTCTTCAAACGTAGGCGAAGGCCTGTGGATGGGGTTTCGCTGCGCTGGATTAGCCAGCCCACCCTTACCGTCAATAGGTTCGCCCAATAAATTAAATATCCTGCCTAAAGTTTGCTCACCAATAGGCACTGTAATAGGAGCTCCGGTATCTACTGCAGTCATTCCTCTCACTAATCCGTCAGTAGGGCCCAAGGCAATGCAGCGTGCGGTATTATTACCTATATCCTGTGCAACCTCTAAAGTTAAATTAATATTTTTTTCCGGGTAACTTATTTTTATAGCATTTAAAAGCTGCGGTCCCTGCTTTTCGGGAAACCTTATATCAACTGTAGGACCTATAACCTGTATAATTTGACCTTCTGCCATAAGTTTTATCCTTTTAGGGCTTCTGCTGACCCGATTACTTCCATGATTTCCTGGGTAATATTTGCCTGCCGCACCTTGTTCCTCAATAAAACCAATAGTCGTAATAATTCTCTTGCGTTATCCGTGGCTGTTTTCATGGCCACAGCCCTTGCCGAATGTTCTGAAGTGAATGCCTCTAAGATAAAATACCTCATCTTCATGGCAAGATATTTAGGGATGAGTTCTTCCAGGATTTTCTCTTTATCCGGTTCAAATATGAACTCTTCTTCCTGCGTAGCCACCTTTTCAATATTTAAGAATTTATTTATTGTAGGCTTAAGCGTTAAGGCCGTTTGATAATGCGTGTAAGCTACCCTGACTTCATTGACTTCTCCTGAGAGGTAAATATTGCCTAAATAATTCGTGATTTCATCGCAGACCTTTAGAGAATAGCGACCATTTAACCCGATATATGAATTCAAAATATTGATATTATGCCTTTTAAAATAATTAAACCCTTTTTTCCCGATGAGAATCAGCTTTATATTATCTTTGCCGTATTTATTTATTAATTCATCGGTAAAGCGGATCATATTATTATTATACAAACCGCATAATCCGCTGTCCGAAGTGATGATACAGAAACCTAATTTAGCGTTCTCGATTTTTTCTCCTATAAATGGATGTGAAACACTGCCCTTACTGTTAAGCAGGTCATTTAAAAGGGATTCGGTTGCAGAAAAATACGGCCTCAAGGCAAAAAGTGGATTATCAACACGGTGCAATTTCGACAGTGATATCATTTCCAGGGCACTGGTAACTTTGCGGGTATTTTCAATACTGCGTATCCTGTTTTTAATCTGGCGAAGCGAGCGCATTACCTTTTAATTTCCTTAAGGAAATCTTGTTTGAATTGTAGAATCGCATTATCCAATTCTTTCATTAAATCCTGGCTCATTTCTTTTTTCTCGTCTATTTCTTTACCTATATCAGGGTAATCATTTTCCATGTATCTTAAGAATTCATCTTCAAATTTTTTCACGGCATCAACCGGCAAATCATCCAGAAAGCCGTTTGTCCCGGCGTAAATAATCATTACCTGTTTTGAAATGGGTAAAGGGTTATAGCGGTCTTGCTTAAGGATTTCTACCATTCTTGCCCCGCGGTTCAGCTGCGCTTGGGTAGTCTTATCTAACTCTGTGCCGAATTGCGTAAACACCACGAGTTCCCTGTATTGGGCTAAATCCAGGCGCAGTTTGGAAGCTACCTGGCGCATGGCTTTAACCTGCGCTTTTCCTCCGACCCTAGAAACTGATAAGCCTACGTTAATAGCCGGCCGGACTCCCGCATAGAAAAGATCGTTCTCCAGGTAAATTTGTCCGTCGGTGATTGAAATTACGTTAGTAGGAATGTAACTTGTGATATCCCCTGCCTGGGTTTCTACTATCGGTATAGCAGTAAGAGAGCCGCCTCCTAAATTATCATTTAATTTAGCTGCCCTCTCCAATAAACGCGAATGCAGATAAAATATATCGCCTGGGTATGCTTCTCGGCCGGGAGGCCTTCTTAACAATAGAGATAACTGGCGGTATGCCTGGGCATGCTTGGATAAATCATCATAAATTATCAACGCGTGTTTACCCGAATACATAAATTCTTCTGCCATGGCGCAGCCTGCGTAGGGCGCTAAATATTGTAAAGACGCCGATGCTCGGGAAGAAGCGCTCACAATGGTCGTGTATTTCATTGCCCCATGTTTTTCCAATACCTTTGCTACTGAAACAATGCTGGATAATTTTTGCCCAACTGCAACATATATGCAATAAACATCCTTATCTTTCTGGTTTATTATCGTGTCTATGGCTATGGCGCTTTTACCTATCTGGCGGTCGGCAATGATTAATTCACGTTGGCCGCGGCCTATGGGAGTCATGGCATCAATTGCCTTAATGCCTGTATGCAAAGATTCTTTCACCGGCTGGCGCTCCACAACATTGGGAGCCTTTGATTCTAGCGGCCTGTATTTATCCGTATGAACCGGCCCTTTTCCGTCAATGGGCCTGCCCAAGGCGCTAACCACGCGGCCGACTAATGCTTCTCCCACCGGGACCTGCGCGATTTTGCCTGTCCTTTTTACAATGTCCCCTTCTTTTATGTACCTATCGGGGTTATCTGTGCCGAATATTACTACGCCCACGCTGTCTTCTTCCAGGTTAAACACCAATCCTGTGACCTGTTCGGAAAATTGCACTATCTCGCCTGCCATTACGTCATCCAGGCCGTATATACGCGCGATTGTATCTCCTACCTGGATAACCGTGCCGATAGACTCAACCTGCATGCGGCTTTTATACTTTTCTAATTCTTTTTTAATTATAGAGGTTATTTCTTCCGGTTTTAGCGGCATATTAAACCTGGGCTTTCCTTAAAGTTTGCCTGATTCCTTCCAGGCGGTTTCTTACGGAGCCGTCTATTATTTTGTTACCAATTACAACCTGAACTCCGCCTAACAAATTTGCATCTAACTCTATGAAAAATTTAAACTTTTTATTAAATTTACTTTCCAATTTGTCTTCTATTTCTTTTATCAATTCCAGATCCAGCGGGAAAGACGTTTTTAATAATGCCTCTTCTTCGCCATAAGCATATGTAATCCTTAAATATTCGGCAATGTCAGTAATCTCATCAATGCGGCCCTTTTCCACGAGTAGTTTAAGAAATTGTTTTGTCTCTTCTGCGAAATCCTCGTTTAATACATTATCCAGGAATTCACATTTTTCCGAGTAACTGATTTCCATGCCCCGTAATAATTCCAGAAACTCGGGATTGTCGCTGATAATAACATTCCTTAAGTTTTTCAAATCCTCTAAGGCTTTATCTTTACCGATGGTCTCTTTTGCAAAAGCCATAAAAGCCTCGGCGTATCTTTTTACCAAAATCTTATCTTTTATCATTTCAGCCCATCTACCTTGTCCAGGAAATCTTTAACAATCCTTTTATCGCCTTCACCGGTAAGCTTTTCCTGTATAACAATCTCGGTTGCACTCATGGTAAGATCGATAATCTTATCCTTTAATTCGTCTTTAGCCTTATCTAACTCATATCTTATGTCTTTTTTGGCATTATTAATTATTTCCTGCGCTTCTTCATTCGCCTTTTTCCTGATTTCGTCAGTAATATCCCTGCCGCTGGTAATTGCCTCTTCAATTTTTAGCTTTGCCGTTTTTTCAATATCCGATAATTTAGACTCGTAATCAGCCTTTAAGTTGGAAATCTCCAGTTTCGCATCTTCTATTGTTTTAAATTCAGAGGCGATCCTGTTTTTCCTTTCATCCAAGAGCTTAAGGAGCTTCTTCCAGGCAAATATGCGCAAAAGAAAGAGTAAGAGAAGAAAACTTATGACTTGCGCAATGATTTCATTTGTGCTAAGAAGTTTTAGCAATTCCATTTTTGATTAGCCGCTGTTTTAAATTTTACCTGCCATGACAAATGCGAACACCAGGGCATAAATCGTCAACGCCTCAATAAAAGCGCAGCCTGTTGCCATATTGATTAATATTTTTGTAGATGCTTCCGGCTGCCTGCCGGTTGCCTCCATAGCCGAGGTGATAGCCTTACCCAAGCCCAATGCCGAGCCAAATGCTGCTATCGCAAGACCTAAGGGTATTGCGAATGCCAATGCTACTTTGTAATCCATTTTTCCCTCCCTGTTTATTCTTCCTTCACTAATATCAACGCAAAATAAATCGTACTTAAAAGAGCAAACACCACTGCCTGCACAACCGAAGCTACGATTGCTAACAGAGAACTAAACAGTAAAAGCGGCACACCCGCAATTCCCAGCCCCGATAAAACCGCAAGTAGCAAGTCATCCCCCCAAATATTGCTTCTTAAACGTAACGACAGGCTGATAGGCTTGACCAGTTCGGAGACAATATGAAGCACAAGCAGCATTAGCGGGATAAATACGGAAAAAGCCAATATGCCCCTGGGCTTTCCCATCATATGGTCAACATAACCTAAAAACCCTTTTTCCCGCAAAGCAGAATATTGCACGTAAACAAAAACGCAGATTGCCAATGCAAACGTTGTTGACCAGCTTGAAGTAGGAGATTTCATAAAAGGTATTAAACCGAATAAATTCATGGAAATAATATAAACGAAAAGCGTTCCGATAAAAGGGGTGTATTTTCTCCCCTTCGGGCCCAAGACACCGCAGACAAAATCATCCAGTATCCCGACTATAAGTTCACAGGCATTCTGCAGCCTGCCTGGTATAAATTTACTTTTACGCGAGGCAAAATAGGCAGTCAGCGTAAGAACGCAGACTACGATCAGGGAAAAAATGATGTTTTCCCAGACGTAAAGATATTGGGCCAGATGCGAAGAAACTCCCAGCTTCGAAGCAAGAATTGTAACTAGGTTCGGGAGTTCCAGCTGAGTAATATGTGTTGCGGCCATACGGTTATCGCACCTCCGAGCAAAATACCTGCGCCCGCTCCTACAAGCAGGCCTGCAATCGGGAAGAATTTAAAAGTCAAAATCAGTAATCCCAGTGAATACAAAATAGGAAATTTTACCAGCAAGATCAAGCCAAGTTTTGCTTTTGATTCCTTCAGGATAGCAATGCGCAATAACTTTATAAAAAGCAGGTAATTAATTATGAACCAGGCTGCTCCAACTAAAAAGCCTAAGAAAAAACGCCAATAATTAAACATTTTGTGATTTGTTTTCTATCCTTAAAACCTGCCTGATGATCCTGATAACTTCCAGGATACTGGCCAGCGCTCCTATAGTTATGGCTATAAATAAGACATAATGAGGGAACCCAAATCTTTTTTCCAGAAAATCTCCCACAAAATAAGCTGTAATGGGGCCTGCAGCCAATATCAGCGGGATAAAAGAAATCATCCCCACTATCCTGATCCAGGCGTAGAACTCCTCTTTTTTCACTTTAAAATAACAGGAATTATTTCTTTATGATTTTAAACGACTCGAATGACTTGTCGCTCTTTTCTCCTCCAATGGCTACTGCCCGAAGGACCCAGGTATAAACCTGATTGACCTCGAAAGTCTCTGCTTTTATGCTCGCCACGTGGCTAGTCGCTGGCACTTGCTCTTTGAGGATTAAATTCGCTCCCACTGTATTATAGCCTTTGTATACCCTGAAATCGTAATAGCGCAGGTATATGCTATTTCCCGGTATCCAGATAAAATCAAGAGAATCTTTGCCTGTCAAATCTATATCATTGGAAACAGGAGAAATCAAGGTGGGAGCAGACGGGGAATTCAACATACCTTCCGACTTTCCCGTAATGCCCATATCTGCAAAAACAGCTGAAACAAATATTAAATTAACCAGGATTATGAATATGATTAAATTTTTCTGCTTTGTTTTAATCATTGCTACGGCTCCTTTTTTTGTCCTGTTGCGGCGAGCGAAATTTTTCGTAACTTTAAAGAGTTATGCTTTCTTATTCGTTATGTCTTTGGTGAGAATAATTGCTTCTGCGATTTCGCGCATGGTCTTTCTGGAATCCATGCTCTGTTTTTGAATTAACCTATACGCCTCAGAAGGCAAAATATTGGCTTCTTGCGATAAAATATCTTTTGCCCGCTCAATTAGTTTACGGGTAGTCAAGGCCTCTTCGGCACTACGCGCCCTTAAATCCAGCTCTGCATTCTCAATAGCCATGGCTGCCTGGTTAGCCAGGGCTGCCAGCACATCGAGTTCATGCTTAGAGAATTTATGTTTTTTGGAAGTATAACAATTAAGCACGCCTATGACCCTTCCCTTTACTGCCATAGGCACACAGGCTAAAGACACGAGGTTTTCTTTTTTGGCTATATCGCTGTTCAAATAGCGCTTGTCTTCTCTTACATCCAAAACACTAATGGGTTTATTTTCGCTAGCAACTATTCCTGCAATGCCTACGCCTATTTTTAAATTCGGCTTCTTGTTGTATTCTTCACAGATGGATTGCGTTGCCTTAACCACAAGCTCATTCTTCTCGGGGTCAAGAAGCATGAGAGATGAAATCTTGGAATTCATTATCTCCGCTGTGACCTGCACCACCAGGCGTAAAAGCTCCTCCAGATACAAACCAGAAGTAATCAGGTTGGCAATCTTGGAAAGCGCTTCAATCTGCTTTACATAAATTTCATAATGCTCTTTCTTCTTTGTCATCTTACAATATCGGTAAATACTTATTCACTTCGTATTGCGTTACCTGGGCTTTGTATTCATCCCATTCCATTTTTTTGTTACGGATGAAATGCTCAAAAACTTTTTCTCCCAGGCAATCCTTAACTAGTTTGCTTTTTTCTGTAATCCTGGTTGCTTCTAATAGGTCCTCGGGCAATGACTTAATGCCTGATTTGTCTCGTTCTTGCTCGCTCATATGATAGATATTATCATTTGCCGGGTCGGCTAGCTTATAATTCTTTTCAATGCCTTCCAATCCTGCGGCTAACATTACCGAAAAGGCTAAGTAAGGATTGCAGGAGGGGTCAGGAGAGCGATATTCAATACGGGTTGCTTTTTCTTTTCCTGGCTTATACATGGGAACGCGTATAAGTGCCGAGCGATTCATCTGCGCCCAACAGATATAAACCGGGGCTTCGTAACCGGGGACTAACCGCTTATAGGAATTAACCCATTGGCTGGTAATTGAGGTTATTTCCGGTGCATGTTTCAGTAAACCTGCGGTAAATGATTTACCGACGCTTGAGAGGTAATATTTTTCTTTTTTATCAAAAAACGCATTTTTATCACCCTTGAATAAGGATTGGTGCACATGCATGCCTGAGCCGTTTATGCCGAATATCGGCTTTGGCATAAATGTGGCGTAAACCCCGTGCTTACGGGCAATCTCTTTGACGACTAAACGGTATGTCATAACATTATCTGCCATGGTGAGCGCATCGGTATAACGCAGGTCTATTTCATGCTGCGACATGGCAACTTCATGATGGCTGTATTCAACCGCGATGCCTAATGCCTGAAGGGTAAATATTGTATCCCGCCTTAAATCCTGGGCAACATCCAAAGGCACTAAATCAAAATATCCTCCCTGGTCTAAAGGTTGAGGCGTCTGGCTATTGCTAAAATAGAAATATTCCAATTCCGGCCCTACATTGTAAGTAAAACCTTTTGCCTTGGCTTTGGCTAAATTACGTTTTAGAACAAAGCGGGGATCTCCTTCAAAAGGCTTGCCGCCGGGTTCGTAAATATCGCAGAACATCCTTGCCACGCTGTAACTTTCTCCCGAACGCCAAGGTAATATAGCAAATGTGTCAGGATCGGGCTTGGCGATCATATCCGATTCTTCAATACGCGCAAAACCTTCAATTGAAGAGCCGTCAAACCCCATACCCTCATCTAACGCACCTTCTAATTCATCAGTTGTAATGGCAAAACCTTTTAAGAATCCCAACACATCGGTGAACCAAAGGCGGATGAATTTTACTTTGTGTTCTTTTACCAATTTCAAAATATCAGCTTTTGTCTTCTTAGCCACTCTTCCTCCCTTGTGAAAATATTTTCATTCTATTCAAGGCCTCTTTTAAATTGTCGAAACTTGAGGCATAAGATATACGAACATAATCCTTAAATTCGCTGCCGAATGCCGTTCCCGGCACAACCGCAACTTTCTGTTGTTTCAGGAGCTTTTGCGCAAAATCCATCCCAGAAAGCCCTGTTTTTTTCACCGAAGGAAAAGCATAAAATGCGCCTTGCGGCTCGTGGCACACAAGGCCTAAATTATTCAGGCTGCCCACGATAAACTCCCTGCGCCTCCTATATTCGCGCTTCATTTCCTCAACAGATTTTCTGCCGGTTGCCAATGCCTCACAGGCAGCCATCTGGCTGGTTATGGGAACGCACATAATAGTATACTGGTGAATCTTGGTCATTGCAGCAATTATTTCACGCGGGCCGCAGACAAAACCCACTCTCCAGCCGGTCATAGCATAACTCTTGGAAAAACCATCCAGGTAAATCGTGTTTTGTTTTGCGCCTTTTAGCGTGGCAAAAGGGATATGCTGGAAATCGTAGGTTAAATCACCGTAGATTTCATCGGTGATGCAAAGCAATTTGTGTTTTAATAAGACCTTATTGATACCTTCCAATTCTTTTTTAGTATAGGATACGCCTGTGGGATTGCCGGGATAATTCAACAGCAGGGCCTTGGTCTTTTTATCAATATATTTTTCCAGGGTCTTAGGACTAAGTTTGAAGCCTTCATCTTTTGTGTTAATGAATACGGGGGTTCCGCCGGCTAATTCCGTAATCGGGCCGTAAGATACGTAACTGGGAGATGGTATAAGTATTTTGTCTTGCGGGTTTATGATTGCGCGCAGAGCCAAATCTAAACCTTCACTTGCGCCGACAGTAATCAGGATTTCCTCATCAGGGCAATAATCCAGATTATGCTTAGCTTTAAGGTAACGGTTGATGCTTAACCTTAGTTTATAAAGCCCTTTATTGGAGGTATAAGAAGTAAAACCCTGCTCTAGCGAATAAATGCCTGCTTCGCGTATGGGCCAGGGAGTAACGAAATCCGGCTCACCCACACCAAGGGAAATCACATCTTTCATCCCCAGCACCAGATCGAAAAATGCGCGGATGCCCGAAGGCTGCATTTCCCGGACTTTTTTAGAAATGATATTTTTCATTTTTAAAATAATGGGGACGTTTCTATTTTTCCTCTAAACTGGAGACGTTAAAAATAGAAACGTCCCCATTTTTTCCATTTTTTCGCAGTTTTGCGTTTTTACTTTTGGCTTTTAACTTTTTACTCTAATACGATATCGCAATTCTCTTATTCTCTTCCCTGTGTTTCAAAATAACTCCATCCTCTTTGTATTTCTTAAGCAGGAAATGTGTTGCGGTGCCGCGCACATGCTCAAGGCAGGCGAGTTTCTCTGCCACAAAATTGGAAACTGTATGGATGTTTCTGCCTTCCACAACCAATAGAAGGTCGTATGTCCCGGAAAGAAGATAACAGCTGGTTACTTCCGGAAAAGAATAAATCCTTTCGGCAATTTTATCAAAGCCAAAATCTTTCTGAGGCGCAATATTGACTTCTATAATTGCCCGCACGCTGGAATCTTCGTCTTTAATTAAATCTTTGTTTATCACTGCCTTATACTTTAAAATTACCCCTTCCTTTTCGTATTTTGCCATTGCCTTCTTTATCTCCTGCGGCTTTTTCTTTAACATTTTGGCAATTTCTTCCGCAGTTGTGCGGGCGTCTTTTTCCAAAATCTCTAATATTTCATCCATTTAATCCCCCTTTTTTAACAAAAATACCCCGCGTTTCCCGGGGCGAAATCTGCTGTAATTTTAAAGGATTTTTTAGTGTTTGTCTTTCTCACGCAAGTCAAGGCTGACTACCTTTTTTAGAATTATATCTTCGAGGAAGTTAGCTGTAAAGGGTTTGGAAATATAATCATCCGCGCCTAGGGATTTGGCCTGGGCAACGCTATCCTCATCGTTTAAGGCAGTAACCATAATGACTTTTATATCCTTGTTTATCTCTTTTATCTGGCGCAGCGTATCCAAACCAGACTCCGAACCTAAGCGGATATCCAAAAGCACGACATGAGGCTGGTCCCTTTTTACTATGTCAATTGCCTCTATTCTGGAATTGGCCCCAAAGGTGCAGTAATTCTTCTTCCTTAAGAAACTGCGGGTCAGCTCGCATATTTCGTTTTCATCATCAACTACTAATACCTTAATGATATCCATAAGCAATTATATTACCATATTTCGGGTCAGAATCAAGATATATTGAGGATCGTGCCTAAAGGAGGGTGCCTAATGCTAATTTAACTTTTCCGGCCGGTGTTTGACTACCTTGGCCTCTACCATATAGATTATATCCTCTGCAATATTGGTAGTATGGTCGCATATACGCTCTAAGTGGCGGGAAATCAACAAGAGAGGCACTGCACGGTCAGCGGTTTTAGAATCCTTAAGCATATAATCATTTATCAGTTCCTGCTGCACGAGGTTACGCAGTTTATCAGCTTCTGCGTCCGAAAGAACCACTTCTCTTGCCAACTCTACATTCTTATTGATAAAGGCGTCTATTGCCTGGCGGACCATATCCTGGGCAATGGCTGATAATTTTGGAATGTCAATCAGAGGCTTAAGCAATGGCTTATCTGCGATTTCTATAACACGCTGCGCAATATCCACAGCCAAATCAGCAATGCGTTCAAGCTCGGAATTAATCTTCATTCCCGTGGTGATAAACCTTAAATCACTCGCCAGGGGCTGGTAACGGGCAATTAAATCTATGCATTTTTCGTCAACTTCAAGCTCTAATTCGTCAATCTTATCGTCAGCATCTATTACTTCATTGGCCTGCTGTTTATCCCGGTTTTTTAAAGCCTCGGTTGATTTGAAAATTGCTTCCTGAGCCAATACCCCCATCTTTAGGATATCCTTGTGCAGCTCTTTTAGCTCCTCATCTAAATGTCTTTCCATTCAATCCTCCTTGCCTGCAAAGGCACACCCGCGCAACTCCACATAAGCGCGGGGTGTTAACCGTATCTACCGGTAATATAATCTTCCGTACGCCTATCTTTAGGTGCCGTGAATATATCCTGTGTTTTTGCGAATTCAATCAATTCGCCTAACAGCATGAACCCTGTATCGTCGGAAACGCGCGCAGCCTGCTGCATATTATGGGTAACAATTATTATAGTATAATTATTCTTTAGTTCACGCATTAATTCTTCTATCCTCTGCGTTGCCTGGGGGTCTAGTGCGGAACAAGACTCATCCATCAATAATACGTCGGGTTTTACTGCCAAAAGCCGTGCAATACAGAGCCTCTGTTTCTGCTCCAAAGACAATCCCAAAGCCGATTCCCGAAGCCTATCCTTCAAATCTTCCCACAAAAGGACCGACCTTAAACTTTTTTCCACGATTTCATCCAGGTTGTTTCGCCTTACAGACTCAGCATGGATTTTTTCTCCGAAAACAATGTTTTCATAAATTGACAGGGGAAACGGGTTGGGACGCTGAAACACCATGCCCACGGTTTTGCGCAATCTGACTAGGTCTATTTTTGCATCAATTATATTCTCTTTTTCGATAAGGACTTCGCCCTCTACACGCACGCCGTCAATCAGGTCATTCATCCTGTTAAAAGCCCTAAGCAAGGTTGACTTGCCGCATCCGGAAGGCCCGATAATCGCGGTAATTCTTTTCTCTGCAAAATCAGCATTCACGTTTTTCAGGGCATGAAAATCACTGTACCAAAGATTAAGGTTGTTAACGATTATTTTAGGCATTATCCGAACTTTCCTCTAATATAACCATCTGTTCGCTTATCAAAAGGCGCAGTAAATATTTTATCGGTATTATCAATTTCGATCAATTCCCCATTCAAAAAAAACGCAGTCCTATCGCCCACCCTGGCTGCCTGTTTAACATTATTCGTAACCAGAACTATTGTGTAATGCTTTTTCAATACCAGCATTGCCTCTTCCACTTTCGCAGTAGATATGGGGTCAAGCCCGGAACATGGCTCATCGAATAAAATCACATCCGGCTCTAACGCCAGGGTCCTTGCTATGCACAAACGCTGCTGTTGGCCTCCGGATAATTTGAAAGCGGAAACACTTAACCTGTCTTTGACCTCTTCCCAAAGATATCCTTTTTTCAACGCCTCTTCTACCTTCTCTGCCAGCTTCTTTGTATTCTTTAACCCAAGCATCCGTATTCCATAGGCCACATTATCAAAAATAGAAAGCGGCAGAGGCAAAGGTAAAGCAAAAACCATGCCGATTTTTCTACGCAATAATTCTACATCCATCTTATTAATGCCTACTCCGTCAAATTTAATGCTTCCCGTCATTTTAAAATTAAGACTGAGGTCATTTAAACGGTTAAGCATCCTTAAAAAAGTAGTCTTGCCGCTATTCGCCGGCCCTATCACGCTTAAAATTTCATTTGGCGCAATCTCCATGCTGACGTTTTTGAGCGCATGTATAGAACCAAACCAAATATTTAGACCCTTGATATTAAACTTAGCCACAACGACCTCTCAAATAAACCTCTGTCGATTTTTCGAAACATAATTAGCGGGTGGCTTGGAGTGATTTCGAGCTGCGTGATGCAGCGAGAAACACTCCAAGACAGGACCCGCTAATTCTACTAAACTAAAATCGACACATCAAACAAACTCACCATTTTTTGTTTTTCCTAAATTGATAGCGTATAATTATCGCCACTAAATTCATAAACAAGACCAGCGCAAGCAGGACAAGCGCGGTACCATATCTTACCTTTTCATCAACATTAGGCACTTGTGTGGAAATTACATAAAGATGGTACGGCAGCGCCATCGCCTGTTCAAATACGGATTTGGGAAGCTGGGGTAGATAAAACGCAGCAACCGTAAAAAGAATAGGAGCTGTTTCTCCAGCAGCCCTGCCTAAACCGAGAATTGCTCCCGTAAGTATCCCGGGAATAGCATTAGGTAAAACTATGTGCCTGATAGTCTGCCATTTACTTGCTCCTAAAGATAGACTTACTTCTCTAAACGATTGCGGGACACTTTCTAATGCCTCGCGCGAAGCAGTGATAATTAACGGCAAAATCATGATTCCTAAGGTAAGCGACCCTGAAAGAATGGATGCTCCGAATTTAAAAAATATTACAAACAGCGCTAATCCAAACAACCCGTAAACTACCGACGGAACACCTGCCAAATTTACAATGGCTAATTTTATTATGCGGGTCAAGAAGTTGTCTTTAGCATACTCACTTAAATATATAGCTGCCAGAAGCCCGATAGGCAAGGCAAAAATAATTGCGCCTACCACAAGATAAATCGTGCCTACTATAGCAGGGAATATTCCTCCGCTACGCATGCCCTGCCTTGGTATATCCGAAAGGAACTGCCAGTTAATGGCTGGTAAACCCTTTTGGACGATAATTACAACTATCAATCCTACGGGGATGACAATTGAAAGAGTTGCCAGCAATAAGAAGAAAAAAGCGATATTTTGCGTGCGGTAAGGATTTTTCATCATTGCCTCTTATGCAAAAATAAATCAGCGGTTACGTTAATGGCAAAACTAATTACAAACAAAACTATGCCAATAGCGAATAAAGCAAAATAATGTTCACTTCCTACTACTGCCTCTCCCATTTCAGCAGCGATAGTGGCGGTTAAAGTCCGTACCGGCACCAATATGCTCTGCGGGATAACCGCGGCATTACCTGTAATCATCATCACTGCCATAGTCTCTCCGATTACCCTTCCTACTCCCAGCATAACCGCAGCAAGTATACCGCTTGAGGCGGCCGGAAGCATCACCCGCCATATTGTCTGCCAATGAGTTGCTCCCAGAGCAAGGGCGCCCTCTTTGTAGGTCTTGGGAACTGAATAAAGAGCGTCCTCGGCAATAGAAACTATGGTTGGCATAGCCATGAATGCCAGCATTATTGAGCCTGACAAAGCAGTTAACCCGGTAGGCAAATGAAAAATGTTCTTTACCAGCGGAACAAGCGTCACAATACCAATGAATCCTAAGACTACGCTTGGTATAGCCGCAAGTAATTCTATTCCAGCCTTAAGAACTTCTTTGCTTTTTTTAGGAGCAATCTCGGCGATATAAACCGCACAACCTACGCCAATGGGGATTGAGATGATTGCCGCGCCTAAAGTCACTATAAGCGAACCGAGAATCAAAGGAAGTATGCCTAATTGAGGCGGCTCTGAAATAGGATACCAGCTTTTCCCCAGCAGGAATTTATTAGGGCTTACGGTCTGGAATACCGCAAGCCCTTCTTTAAGCAGGAATAAAAATATAAGAATAACAAAAAAAATGGAAGCTAATCCACAGATAAGGACTAGCTTCTCGATAACGAATTCTTTAAATTTTCGCACGTAAGTTATCTATTGATGGGAACAAAATCCGTCTTTAATACAATATCTTGTCCTTCTTGGGAAAGCACAAAATCAACAAATTTTTTCACCAAGCCTTTCGGCTCTCCATTAACATATAAAAATAAAGGTCTTGAAATCGGATATTTGCCACTCACAACATTATCTGTTGTGGAAGATACATATTCTGATGTTTCATCTTTTGCTACTGAAATAGCTTTTTGCTTGGAAGAAATATAACCCATACCATAGTAACCTATCGCAGAAGGGTTACCCGCTACTTCATCCGCAATTGCCTGGGAAGAAGGCAAAAGTAAAGCGCTTGACGCAAATTCTTCCTTGCCGTTGGGGTCTCCTTTTCTTAAAACATGCTCTTTAAAATATACGTGGGTCCCGGAATTAACTTCTCTGGAAAGAATCACAATTTTACTATCAAGGCCGCCTACTTCTTTCCAGTTAGAAACTTTCCCGGTAAATATTGCTGCCAATTGCGCTATAGTCAATTTGCTTACGGGGTTTTTGGGATTTACAACCACAGCCAAACCATCTAAACCCACTTTTATTTCAAACGGGTTAATGCCTTTTTGCTTTGCCAGCGCTATTTCTTTTTCTTTAATGTTACGCGAGGCCATGGCAATATCACAAGTGCCGCTAATCAGGCTTGAGAATCCGGTCCCTGAGCCGCCTCCTGTAACTGCCACAAAATCACCGGGATTTTTCTCCATATATTTCTCAGCCCAAGCTTGCCCTAAATTTACCATGGTGTCGGAGCCTTTAACCTGTATGGAATTTTTCTCTGATGCAGCTAATGCATAGCTTACGAAAAGAAATGTTAGAACAATAAATAACCATTTTCTTAACATATTTACCCCTTTCTTTTACCAGCAGAATTCTTCTTCATTTGTATCTTTTATAAAGTAATTATATTACTATTGTAATATTAATTATATGTAAATTCTATGTAAAGTTTATGTTAAGTTATTGTGGTGCTTGCGGAGGGTTTTCTAGTTTTTCGGGATGGTGTTTAACTACTTTGGCTTTTACCATGTAAATAACGTCTTCGGCAATATTAGTGGCGTGGTCACATATACGCTCTAAATGACGGGCAATTAGGAATAAAGGGATTGCCCGGCTGATAGTGGATTTATCTTTCAAAATATAATCATTGATCAGCTCTTCCTGGACTAAGTTACGCAGGGCATCCGCATATTTGTCGGATAATATCACTTTCCCTGCCAATTCAGCATCTTCTTTCACGAATGAATCCAGCGCATCTTTAGTCATTTTTTGCGAAAGACTGGTTAACTTCGGGATGTCAATCAAAGGCTTAAGCAAAGGCTCATCTGCTAATTCCAAAACCCGCTGCGCGATATCCACGGCAAGGTCAGCCATTCTTTCCAAATCCGTAGAAATCTTCATTGACATGGCAATGAATCGCAAATCAGAAGCCATAGGCTGCCTTAAAGCCAGCAAATCTAAACATTCTTCATCAATCTTAAGCTCCCATTCATCGATTATCCTATCATCAATTATTATCTTATGTGCCATATCTTGGCTTCGCTGCTTAAGGGCCTCTACTGAATTAAAAATCGCTTCTTCTACCAGTGTGCCTAACTTGAGTAAGTCCTGCTTTAAATCAGCCAGCTCTTCATCAAAATGCCTTTCCATATCAAGTCTCCTTAATCTTTTACCCAAACCTTCCTGTGATATAGGCCTCGGTTCTTTTATCCTTTGGAGCGGTAAAAATATCCTGGGTTTTAGCGAATTCGATTAATTCACCCAAAAGAAAGAATCCGGTGTAATCAGAAACCCTTGCTGCCTGCTGCATATTATGCGTGACTATTACGATAGTGTAGTCTTTCTTTAATTCGAGGATGAGTTCTTCGATTTTCGCGGTTGAGATGGGGTCAAGGCTGGCACAGGGCTCATCAAATAAGATTACTTGCGGCTCAACAGCAAGGCACCTGGCAATACATAATCTTTGCTGTTGTCCGCCGGAAAGCTTAAGCGCGCTCTCATGCAGCCTATCTTTTACTTCGCCCCACAAAGCTGCTTTCTTCAATGACTCCTCAACTTTTTCTTCAATAAATAGCCTATCCTTAATTCCATTTACGTTAAGCCCGTAGCTGATGTTGTCGAATATGCTTTTAGGAAATGGATTTGGTTTCTGAAAAACCATTCCTACTTTCTTTCTTATTTCAACCAGGTCAACAGAATCATTGACGATATCCGTTCTATCAAGGTAGATTTTACCGGTGAGAGTCGTATTCGCCACGAGCTCATTCATACGGTTTAGCAGCCTGATAAAAGTCGACTTTCCGCATCCGGAAGGGCCGATTATTGCGGTTACCTGATTCTGGTGAATATCAAGATTTATATTTCTTAAGGCCTGGACCTTATTGTAAAAGAAGCTTACGTCTTGCACCTTCATTTTCATTTTATTATCCATACATTTCCCTCTGTCTTTGTCGAATAAAAATAGCTATTCCTGAAATTAATAACACCATAAATAAAAGCACGAGGCTGCACCCGTAGGCGATAGCTGTTTGTTTATCCGGATGGGTGCCTTCGGTCATCAGCGCATAAATATGATACGGCAGCGCCATAACCTCAGAAAAAATAGATTTAGGATACCCGCGCAGATAAAAGGCTGCTGCGGTAAAAAGAATCGGGGCTGTTTCACCGGCAGCCCTTCCTATGCTTAAAATGATTCCCGTGAGAATTCCCGGTAAAGCCGTAGGCAAGACTATGTTCTTTATTGTTCCCCATTTAGTTGCCCCTAAAGACAGGGAGGCTTCTCTTATTGATTGCGGAACTGCCAATAATGCCTCCTGGCTTGATGAAATAATTAATGGTAGGATTAAAATTCCCAAAGTCAAACTTCCCGAGAGAATCGAAACGCCAAAACCAAAGAATTTTACAAATACCGCAAGCCCAAAAAGCCCGAATACGACCGAAGGAACCCCGGCTAAATTATTGATGCTTATTCTAATTATATTCACAACAAAGCCCTTGGGAGAATATTCACAAAGATAAATTGCGCATGCCAACCCCAGAGGCAAGGCGAAAATTATAGCACCCATAGTTAAACAGAATGTGCCCACTATAGCCGGCGCAATCCCCCCTTGAGTCATAGCTGACCGTGGCCCTTGAGTAAGAAATTCCCAAGAGATTATTTTGAACCCTCTTACACTGATAAAATAAATTATCAAAGCAAGGAAAATAAGGGTAGTTAACATACAAAGCAATAACATGAAAAACCCTAAATTCTGAGTAAGGTTCTTTTTCATCCGCTCAATCCTAACTTTATTCTAAAGCGCCTGCTAATCAGTTCGGCAGCAATGTTAAAAACAAAGGTTGTCAAAAATAAAAGGAGTGCGATTGCAAAAAGCGCATGATAATGTGCGCCACCCATGGGAGCCTCACCCATCTCCGCGGCAATTGCAGCGGTCATGGGCCTGACCGGTTCTAAAAATGAATGCGGAATAACTGCCGCACCTCCGGCGACCATCAATACTGTCATAGTTTCGCCTATTGCCCTGCTCATTCCTAAAATAACCGCTGTTGAAATACCAGAACCTGCTGCGGGTATTATCACTTTAGTTAAAGTTTGCCATCTATTCGCCCCCACAGCAAAAGACGCTTCACGAAATGACTTCGGCACATAATTTAAAGCATCGTCCGCCAAACTACATACTGTAGGAGTTGCCATCACTCCTAATACTAAACTTGCATTAAGAGCACAAAGGCCGGTTGGGAGATGAAACAGGTTCTGTAAAAATGGCGTTAGAATTACCATGCCGAAAAAACCATATACTACAGAAGGAATACTGGCTAATATTTCAATTAAAGGTTTTAGTATCGCTCTTTGTTTGTGTCCTGCCAATTCATGCAGATATAATGCGCTTCCCACCCCTAAGGGGATACACACAAGAATTGCGCCAAATGTCACCCACACTGATGCTAATATCAAAGGCAAGATACCAAACTCAGGAGTTGAATACGTGGGATACCACGATTTACCGAATACAAACTGCCATATATTTACCTTTCTAAAGATCGGCAGGCCTTCATTAAAAAGAACTATGATAATCCCGATAAGGAATATCAAAGAAGAAAATGCTAGTATCGTAAAAATCCATTTATATAATTTTTCTTTCATCTATTTTATAAAAAATGCGGCAGGAAATCTGGCCTGCCGCACCTAGGAGGCCTTAAATTGAGGAAACGCTTTATTTTTACTTTAAGGCCACAAACCCTTCATCTTCAACTAACTTCTGACCTTCTGTGCTTAATATGTAATCAATAAGCTGTTTTGCTAATCCTTTAGGCTCGCCATTGGTATACATGAATAAAGGCCTTCCCAAGAGGTATTTGTTGGTTAAAACGGTCTCTTTGGATGCCTTTACGCCGTTAACATCAACTGCCTTAACCGCATCCGTTACATAGCCCAGCCCGACATAACCAATTGCACTGGTAGTCTTGGACACCGTAGAGGCAACCGCCTGATTAGAAGCCTGCATAAGTGCATCTGCGCGCACCTTTGCCCCATCCAGGGCCAAAGTACCAAAGGCTTCAAATGTTCCACTTGAGCTATCGCGGGATATAACCACGATTTTCTCATCCGGGCCGCCTAATTGCTTCCAATTAGAGATTGCTCCCGTATAAATATTCTTAATCTGTTTCTTGGTAAGAGCATTTATGCTATTTGACGGATGCACAATAACACAAATCCCATCCATTGCAATTACATTGGCTTTGGGGCTCCTTCCGTTTCTCACGGCTTTATCAAGCTCAGTATCCTTAATCGAACGTGACGAATCGCCGATATCGCAAGTACCATCAATTAACGAAGCAATACCCACGCCTGAACCACCACCACGAACAGATATTTCCGCACCGGGATTATTATTCATAAATACCTCGGCCGCTTTTTGAGCGATGGGTAAAACGGTAGTCGAGCCTTCAAGCACAATCTTCTCTGCGTAACAAGGAAACGCAATGCCCAAAACCAGCGCTCCTAATGTCATTAATCTTGTGAACTTCATCTTCATCTCCTCCTTTAATGATTGAATTAGATCCTTGACATTGCAACGCAATGTCTGCGCACTCACTAAAATTTCATATTCCAATCGACTTGCAAGGTTTGTTCCGGTATATATCCTCCGGTGCTGGCCTTATCAAGACACTCTGCCCAATAATAGTTTAGCCTTAACCAGGTATTCTTTCCCAGTCCGTAATCAAAGATAGCCTCGTAAGCCTTGGAGTTTGTCCTTCCCGCATAATACCTATCGGTATCAGTAAGGATATCCAGCCATGCATCGCGGCCTAATTTAGAGTAAATAAGTCTTGCCTGCCATTGCTTTGCATCAGCTACAGCTTCATCGCCAAATTTTACACCTACATCAAAAGCGCCTCTCCCTGTAGTACCACTTGGCAGAGCTGTGTTATACATGTATTCGCCGAATAGAGAGGCAAATGGCAGAAATCCATGAAAAGGCTCTTTAAAAGATAACTCTGCGGCGGGCTGAATAGTATTATAACTATATAAATACATGCCGCCAGAACCTGTGCTAGTAAATGAATTGGTCGCTAATACATTACCGGACCCAGAAGTTGTACTGTTTTCCGAAGCAAATTTCTGTGCCCCCTCTATATGGGTGAACACGTTAGAGGTAAGTGCCGTTTTAAGTGCTGTGTTATCATTGAATTGAAGTTTTGCACCTAACTGATTTGCAAATAGTGTAGGCTCTGCATCTGTCCTAGAATCATTCTTCATTATATAAACTAAATCATTCATGAAAAGTTCCAGTTTGGAATTTACCTTATGACTTAGTTGTAAACCTACGCCTTCCGGAGTAATATTATCATCCCAGAAAAGATTGTGCACCCTCCAAAGAGGATTCTGGATTTTACCGCCAACAAGAGTAACGCCGTTAACAGGCATGTATTGCGCGTAGGCATAGTCTAACACAACGGCTTTTGGTGAGCCGGGAGTATTGGTACTCACATCATTATTGCCTAAGGTAACATTTCTGGTACGGGGATCCGACTCCTTACCAGTAGCAATACCAACGGCCACTGTCAATTTATCATTAACTTTTGATTCTACTCCTACCCTGGCTCGGATACGCACCCTGCTCTGGTCAACCATGCCTTTATCCTTATCCCATTGATAGCGTAATCTGAAATCTCCTTTTAACTTCGTATTCTGCACCCAAGCCGGCAACGAAGAATCTTTCCCTTCAGCAATCTCTTTTTTTATCTGCTCTTTTGTTTCTGTGCCGATCTGCTGCGCCTCACCTGCTGTTAAGACACCTTTATCAACTAGTTTCTGAAGTAAAAGGTCTATTTCACTGGCAAAGACAGAACGTGTTTCCAAACTTAGCGCAAAAAAACCAACTAATAACACTAATAACAAAAACTTCCTCATTTTGATTTCCTCCTTTTAGTTATCAACACAGAGTTTTCTTATCTGACGTAATCCACCTTCAATTTCTTTCAAAGACTGGTCAGCATAATCACAGTCAGCCCGCTCTTCCTCTATATTATCCAATATGCTGCGTAACCTGTTAATCTGGTTACGCAGGTGGCTCGCCACAAAATCCCTGCGTATGCTCGACATGGTGTTCATTTCAATATCTCACCTCCTTTATCGGTCCTTTGGCTTCAAAAATCTGGCTGTTAAATTCATTAACCCTTTGTGCCTCTTTATCTATGATCTTGTCAAAGAATTTTATTATTAAAGAAATTTTCTTTAAGAGTTTTCTCATTCTATCACCCCTGCATATTCAAAAACCCTCTCCCTTATATTTATGTCATCATTTTTTACTCCGGAGGCAAATAACGGGCAAAGCTCATAAAGCTCAAAACAAAAATTCTCTCTTTCAAATGTTGACGGAACCATTAAGCCATCCAGAAAATGGTTACATATTGCATATTTACTTTTTGAGCTTAAACAAGGGCACATCCTTTAACCTCCTGTAGCTTTCCAGGCTTGCATTTTGAATTACGGACAGTCACAAGGAATTCTTTATAACGCATAGTAATTAATTCCGTTATGATTTCAATTAAATACGAAACGCTGAATGGCTTGGTAAGATAATAATCCGCTCCCACCAGGTTCCCGTATATTTTATCTTCAGGGTCAGCTTTAGCGGTTAACATTACTACGAACGTCTTAAAAGCAGCGGGATTCTCCTTGATTGCCTTACAAATCCGGAATCCATCAATACCCGGCAGCATGATATCAAGGACCACAATATCAAATACTTCCTGAGTAACTTTTTCCTGCGCCGCAAGGCCGTCATAGATACTCTGGACTATAAATCCCTCTTTCTTTAGGTTATATGATATTAACTCGTTAACATCTCTATCATCTTCGATAATTAGAATTTTTCTTTCGCTATTCATTGTATTAATCTTACGCTTCTAAACCATGTTAAGCGTATTGGCTATAGAAGAAATCCATACTTTGCATCTCTTCTCTAATTAACCTTTTAAGGTAATTGATAATTTTTGTTTTTAATTTATTTAACGCCTTTTTCATATTTTGTCCAATTTTGTATTTCTGGATAAAGTATAAAATATGGGCGTTAAATGCGCTTCAAGGAAAAGTAAAATGTAGGTAAAGTTTTTAAGGGTTTACGACGGGGAAAAAGGCTATCTTGAGATTTTTACTATCTTGTATTTAAGCAGGCCTGCGGGGACAGTAATTTCGACTATATCGTTTTCTTTGTGGTGCAGAAGACTGCTGCCCACGGGAGAATTTACAGAGATTTTGCCTTGCGCATAATCTGCTTCCACCTCTGCCACTAACATATACTCAAACTCATCATCAGTATCTAAGTCCTTCAGCCTGACAGTTGCGCCGATTAAAACCTGATCCGACTGGATGTCCTCATCTTCGATAATGCGCGCACCTGCCAGCTTTGTTTCTAACTCCGCGATTTTCTTCTCATTGTATCCTTGCGCATCTTTGGCTGCGTCATAATCGGCATTCTCAGAAATATCTCCATGAGCCCTGGCTGCTGCAATTGCCTTGGATATCTCTCGACGTTTTATTGTCTTTAGGTATTCCAGCTCTTCTGCTAATTTTTGATAACCTTTTTTTGTCAGGTAAATTTCACTCATATTATATTTTAGGTAATAAAAAGTAGAACTTGGAGCCCAGGCCTTCAATGCTTTCTACCCCCACACTTCCTCCATGTAGCTCTAAGATATGCTTTACAATGGATAAACCTAAGCCTGTTCCTCCCAGTTCTCTAGAGCGGGCTTTATCCACTCTATAAAAGCGCTCAAATACGCGCGGCAGGTCTTTTTCGGGGATTCCCACGCCTGAGTCTTCTACCACTACCTTTATTAAACCGTTTAATTCCTGGTTATAAATTTTAACAGTCCCTTTATCCTTGTTAAACTTTATGGCATTATCAATTAAATTGGTCAATACCTGTTCTGCCTTGGCTTTATCTGCCCGGATTAAAAGATTGCTACTTAAATCATTTTTAGCCTCAATAGACCTTTTCTTGAGCTGTGATTTAAAACCCGCTAAAACCTTATCTGTTAAATCTTTTAAATTGAAATCTTCCAGTTCAAGCTTTATCGTGCTTGATTCGATGTGAGATAAATCCAGCAGGTCATTGATCAGATTATTAAGCCTGTTGGCGTGGTCCTGTATAATACCCAGGAAATGCCGGCTATTTTCCTTATCTTCTAAGGCGCCCTCCAGCAAAGTTTCTACAAACCCTTTTATGGAAGTCAACGGCGTCTTTAATTCATGCGAGACGTTTGCCACAAAATCGCGGCGCATGGTTTCCAGTTTCCGGATTTGCGTTATATCATGTATCACCACTAAACAGCCGCTGATCAAATTATTTTCAAATACGGCAGAGGCATTAATGTGAAATATTCTCTGCACCGGCCAGGAAAGGCTTAATTCTTTGGATAAGGGCTTACCGCTATTTAAAACTTGCGTTATAACTTCTGAAATATCATTATTTCTAATTGACTCCAGCAGGTTTTTACCCTCTACCTTGCCCCTGGTAACACCGAATATCTTTTCTACCGTGGGATTTATAGAAATTATGCTTGCCGATTTATCCACTACAATTACTCCTTCAATCATGCTATTCAAAATAGCTGCCAGGTGTTGATTTTTATTCTGGATTTCTATAATTTTGCCTTCCAAGTCACCAGCCATCTTGTTTAATGTACGTCCTAGTTCTCCTATCTCATCTTGAGAAATCCGCGGCATTCTTACGCTGAAATCTCCGGTTGCGAATCTGTGGGCAATAGAAATCATTTTATTTATGGGTTTTACGGTTTGAGCAGCTAAAATAGAACCCAGGACAAAAGCAAAGCACATGGCAAAAAGCAAACCCAGGAATACGATTTTCTTGATCGAAAAAAGCGTAGTTTGTACAGTAGTCAGGGGAAGAGCTAATCTTAAGACCCCCGCAATGCCATTCTTTTCCTTTATGGGGAGAGCGACATACAACATGTCAATATTTAGCGTATAAGAATAGCGGATGTCGCTTCCGACATCACCTGTCAGGGCAATTTTTATCTCAGGCCGGCTTAAATGGTTTTCCATTTTGGCGGTCTCTGCCGGAGATTTTTCAGAATCAGCCAACACCTCGCCTTGATTATTTATCACCGTCAGGCGACACTTGGCACTTTTGCTCAAGGCGTAAACTAACTCTTCTAAACGGACTATGCCTTCTTTCTTCAAACTTTCAGCCGTAATCTGATTTTCTATTATATTGGCGTAAGTTATGAGAGAAGATTCGATATTGCGCAGGGATATTGCTTCTAATTTCTTATCTAAAAAGAAGGCGATGAGTCCAAAAGAAATCAAAATAACTAAAATATATGAAAAAATGAGCTTTAGTTTAAAGGTTTTTTTATACAAGCCTACTCCTGTTCAAACCTATACCCGTAATTTTTTACGGTTAGGATACGCTTGGCCTCAGCCTTAAGTTTCTTGCGTAAGGTCCTGATATGCACGTCCACGGTCCTGGTCTGGATTTCCATGGCATGGTCAAATCCCCAGATATTATCCAATAGGTAATCCCTGGACAACACCCTGCCATTGGCTTTAATCAGGGTTTTTAATAGCTCGAATTCTTTTGCGGTTAACTCAAGCGGCTTTCCTTTTATATTTACCGAGATTTTCGAAAAATCAATTTCCAGGCCTCCTATCCTTAAGACTTCCGGTAATTTCTCTTTTTCCTTGGTCCTGCGTAACACCGCTTTAATTCTTGCAATTAACTCCCGTGGGCTAAACGGCTTTGTAATATAATCATCGGCGCCTAATTCCAGGCCAACTATCTTATCGGATTCCTGCGCTTTTGCAGTAAGCATAATTACAGGAATTCCTTGAGTCTTGGATTCTTTTTTTAAAGATTTGCATACCTCTAAGCCGTCCATTCCCGGCAACATTAAATCCAGGATTATTAAATCCGGATGTTCTCTACCGGCTAAATCCAAGGCATATTCTCCGTCATGGCAAGACAACGTCCTGAAGCCTTCTTTCTTAAGATTGTAATCCAGCATCTTTACTATATCTTTCTCATCTTCTACAATTAAAATTTTTTCCTTCATTTTTGCTTTCCTCTGCAGGCGTTGACACAAACTCCGCAGATATACTGGTCTACCAAGCGCTGTTTCTGGAATTCTTTGAGTTTATCAAAACACTTAATATATTCGAAATTAGCAGGATTCTCTGCTATGGCGCCTGCCGGGCACATTTTAACACAAAGTTTACAATCCTGGCAATCTTCTTTTGTGGGTTTATCTGTTTTTAATGGCATATCAGTCAGTATAGTAGCGATGCGAAACTGGCTGCCTAATTGCCTGTTAACCAGCAAATTATTTCTGCCAATCCAGCCCAGGCCGGCCAGAAATCCTATTTTTTTGTGTGAAAGATGCCCTTTTTGCTTTTCCCAATCCACAATTTGCGAAGCAGGTATGGGTAAAGCCAGGAAACCTTTCTTTTGGATATAATTGCTTAATTTCAGGGTCAGTTGGTCTAAGAAGGCGTTAAGCGTACGATAATGAGAAAAATACAGACGGGTGGGGCTAGTTTGTATTTCTTCTAAGATAGCGGATGATAGCCTTACGCCAAAACAGATTGCTTTATCCATTTTTTTTAGGATATTCTCTGAAAGCAGGAAACTTTCTTTTATATCGCAGATATCCGCTACGCCGAATAAATCCGCGCCCAAGCCTTGGGAAAGTTTCTTTAGGGCGAGGTAATTCTTATTCTTATCCATTAAGCTTCCTTAAATAAACCATTAGCAGTGAAATTGAGGCTGGCGTTACTCCTGAAATACGGGAAGCCTGGCCTAAATTCAAAGGTTTAAATTTGAGTAGCTTTTCTCTTATTTCGCGAGATAAACCGCTGATTCCAGTATAATTCAAATCCTGTGGCAGTAATATCTTTTCTAAATTCTTAAACCTCTCTACTTCCTTTAATTGCCTTTGTATAAACCCAGCATATTTTATCTCTATTTCAACCTGGCGTAAAGCCGAATCAGGTATATTAATTTTCATGCTGTCCAGGCTGTTTAAGTTTTCTATATTTATTTGCGGCCTTTTTAAGATTTCTTCCAGTGTCACAGCTTTCTTTATGGCGGATGTTCCCAATGCAGTTAACCTGTTATTTATTGCCTCGGTCGGTTTTATGCGGGTAGATTTCAATAAATTAATGCCCTCACTTATAGCTTCTGATTTATCTTGAGTCATTTTGTAATCTTTTTTGGAAACAAGCCCCAGTCCAAAACCTGTCTTTCTTAAGCGCAGGTCTGCATTATCTTCACGGATAACCAGGCGGTATTCTACGCGTGAGGTAAACATCCTATAAGGCTCGAGGGTTCCTTTTGTAGTAAGGTCATCGATTAATACTCCGATATAGCTGGAGGCACGGTCTAAAATTAACGGCTCTTTCTTCTTGGTTCTTAATCCGGCATTAATTCCCGCGATTAGGCCTTGAGCTGCTGCCTCTTCATAACCGGTAGTTCCGTTAATTTGTCCTGCCAAATATAAATTCTGGATTAATTTTGTCTCAAGCGAAGGGTAAAGCTGTGTAGGCTCTACCACAGTGTGCTCAATGCCGTAGCCAAAGCGTATTACCTTAACTTTTTCCAAACCCTCTATGGACTGGAGTATTTTTAATTGCACGTCTTCAGGCAGGCTTGTAGATAAACCGTTGGGGTAAATCTCATTGGTATCCAGCCCTTGCGGCTCCAAAAATACCTGGTGCCTGTCTTTGTCAGAAAATTTCACGATTTTGTCCTCTATCGACGGACAATACCTCACCCCGGTTGCTCTTATTATCCCTGTATAAAGCGGAGAACTGCCTAAATTATCTTTGATGATTTTATGCGTGTTTTTATTAGTATAGGTTATGTGGCAGGGGATTTGTTGCCGGGTTAATTTTGTGGTAGAAAATGAAAACGGCTTAGGCGGCTGGTCTCCTTTTTGCACAATAAGTTTGGAAAAATCTATGGAATTCTTATCCAGGCGCGGGCAAGTACCGGTTTTAAACCGCAGGAGGTTAAAACCGCTATTATTTAAACTTTGAGCCAAGCCCAGGGAAGCTTTTTCATTAATTCTGCCGCCGCTAAAATGTTTCAGGCCCACATGGATAAGGCCGTCCAAGAAAGTACCTGTGCAAATAACCACGCAAGTGGAATTTATCCGCTCATTATTTTCAGTGATTACCCCCAAAATTAAACTATCTTTTATTATCAACTTTTTGACTTCTGCTTGTTTTAGGCAAAGATTCTCTGTGGTTGTAACCAGTTTTTTCATATGCCGGTTATATTCATACATATCTATTTGTGCCCGGGAAGATTGCACTGCCGCGCCTTTAGAGGCATTAAGTATCCTGAATTGAATTCCGCAAGAATCAGCGGCAATCCCCATTACACCACCCAGCGCATCAATTTCCTTTACCAACTGGCCCTTGCCTACTCCGCCGATAGCCGGATTACAACTCATTAAGCCGACAGTTTCAGCGTCTAAGGTGAGCATAAGGGTTTTACAACCCAAGCGCGCACTCCCCAGCGCTGCCTCAATGCCCGCATGCCCAGCACCGATAATTATAACGTCGTAATTAGTCATTTTAATTTAAAAGTTAAAAGCCAAAAGTAAAAAGAACAAGTAAAAAGTCAAAACTTTTAAATTTTAACTTAAACTTTTACCTTTTTGCTTTTACCTTTTGACTTTCTATTATACTATTCTTTTGCTAATTTAACAAGGAGGGGCAAGATATCCCGGCCGAGCAATTCTCCTAATGAGCCAAGTTTCGCTGCCTTTTCGGAGAAACTCATGGTGCCGTCAGGCTTGATATTATCGCCTGAAACCAAAAGCGGGACAGGGTCTGCTGAATGGGCTTTAATCGCGCATACCGTGGAATGGTCTGCGGTTACAGCAACAACTGTATTTTTGATATCCAGCTTAGAAAGTAAGCTGGTAAAAAAGTATTTGTCTATCGCTTCAACAATCTCTTTTTTCTTATTGAAATCTCCGTCGTGCGCCGGTTCATCCGGGCCTTTAATGTGCACGTAAATCCCGTCAAATTTTTGTATAGAATCCAAAGCTACCTTTGCCCAGACAGGATAATCCACGTCCAAATGCCCGGTTGAATCAGGTACATCGATTATTTCCATGCCTGTAAGAAGCGCAATACCTTTTTCTACCGGCATCTGCACAAATGAGCCGAATTTCAGGTTATACACAGTTTGTATATCGGGAAATTTTGGCAAATGATCCCCCGCATCGCGCGATAAAATCACGTTACCCGGCATTTTATTCTCGGACACCCTTTTTTTATTTACCAAAGATTCATTCAGGACTTTATTGGACTTCTCTGTAAATTCATTTAGCAGTCGCGCTGCTTCTATTGCCTCTTTTGAATCTTCATATCCGGGCATGGGAACTGATTCTGCCACAAAATTCTTAAAACTCTCTTTTGCTACGCCAAAAACTCCTTTTCTGTCATAGGCAGGGTCTGTATTTGTAATCCAGCCGGATAATTTATTGTGCATGCCTCTTATGACTAAAACTCCGCGATGGCCGATTGTATTTTTGAATTCGAAGGTCGCGCTGCTAAGCGTGACTTTCGAATTTATTTCCTTTGCTAAGCTGGTTGCTTCCTCGGTAGTCAAATTCCTTCCCACCCGGCGGTCTTTAATGGTCTTGGCGTCATCTGCTACCGTAGCAAAATTAACGCGGAAAGCTACGTCCCCGTCATTTACCGCGATACCCTCTGCAAAAGATTCTAAGGGGCCCCTTCCTGTATAATATTTATGCGCGTCGTAGCCAAGCAGGCTAATCACGGCAATATCCGATTCAGGCGCAATACCCTTAGCCACTGGATAAACTAAACCGGTCTTACCCTGCTGAGCCAGGCGGTCCATGTTCGGCGTGAGTGCCGCTTCAAGAGGCGTCTTGTTATTTAATTCCTTAATGGGCAAATCTCCCAAGCCGTCTAATACTACATAAATAATTTTTTTCATCTGTTAATTATTTTAGCATTTAGAGAAACCACAGGCATGGCATTTAACGCAGCCTTCTTCGTGGCGTAGCGCACCCCCGCAATCCGGGCATACCCCTACGATGTCTCCTCTATCTTCCAAATCAGTAGTGATGATTTCATCTTCGTGCGAATGCTTCATAGAAATACTTGCCGCCGCTTCTACTGAAGCCTTCAAGAGCTGGCTATTGACCAGCCTTCTCTCAACTACGCGCGCGATAGCATCTGCGCAGGAGAAAATCCTTTGTCCTTTTTCCCATGAAGGGCTGGGGCAGCGGATATTACGCAATTGCTCAATTATCGACTTTACTTCTATGCCTGAACGAAAACCTAAAGATACTAATCTACCGATTGCTTCCAGCTGCGATGCTGCGCAACCGCCGGCCTTACCCATCTGCGTAAACAGTTCAAAAGGCCTGCCTTCCTCGTCGACGTTTATAGTAACATAGAGATTGCCGCATCCGGTTGAGACCTTGGTTGTGGTACCGATAATTACCTCAGGCCTTGGCCGCGGAGCAATTTCTTTTTTGAATTCCATGCCTATCGGTTCCTGCTTTTGTTTGGCAGTACCGACATTAAGCACCTGCTCTTCACGGCTCTTATCACGGTATATAGTAATACCTTTACAACCGGTTTCATAAGCCAACAGATATGCTTTTCTTACATCTTCCAATGTTGCATCATGAGGGAAGTTTATGGTCTTGGAGGTAGCATTGTGCACGTATTTCTGGAAAGCTGCCTGCATGCGCACATGCCATTCAGGGGAAATGTCATGGGCTGTTACAAATATCCTTTTTACGTCATCAGGTATGCCTTCGATGTTCTGGATAGAGGCGTTTTCCGCAATTTTTTCCATTAATTCGCGGCTGTAAAATCCTCTTTCCTTGGCAATCTCCTCAAACAAAGGCTCTACTTCTACTAGCTTATCGTTATCCATGACATTACGATAATACGATACCGCAAATATTGGCTCTATCCCCGAAGAACTCGGGCCGGCAATGATACTTATGGTGCCGGTAGGCGCTATTGTAGTAAGGGTGGCGTTACGCATTTTCATAGGATGATCTTTTTTATCGTAAATACTTCCCTTAAAAGCAGGGAACACCCCTTTTTCTTTTCCCAGTTCCAGTGATTTTGCGGTTGATTCCTCCAATATAAAAGACATTACTTTTTCCGCAAGCGCCACAGCCTCATCGCTATTATAAGGTATCTTAAGGATAATTAACAGGCTTGACCAACCCATAACACCTAACCCGATTTTACGCGTCACCTTGGTGGCTTTTTCTATTTGGGGAAGGGGGAATTTGTTTACGTCAATAAGGTTATCCAGAAAATGCACTGCCAGGCGGGTAACTTGTTTTAATTTATCCCAATCGATTTCTATGCGTCCGCCCACGTTTTTATGCATTACCGCCAGGTTTATTGAACCCAGGTCGCAGCTTTCATAAGGCAAAAGCGGCTGCTCTCCGCAGTCGAGAGAAATAAAACCATTGCTAATAAAAGTCAATGTTGCTGGTTCAGTAAGGTCGTATACTTCTTGTTCTCCTAAATACTCAATCTTATCTATCGTATCTTCAAATTCAGACGAATAAAAATTATGTTTAGATAAAATTTTTAACTTCTTTTCATTTTTATTACAGAGAAAACCGATTTCTTCAATAAATTTCTTTATATTATCCCTGCTTATTTGAAGCTCATGGCATACCCCATCTAAAATATAATCCCGTCTTTCTCCTCCTGCGCTTGTATAAGCAAAACCTCTTCTTTCTCGGCGGCTCCTGTCATATATCTTAGAATATATGCCTAAATTTATGAGGAGAAGTTGGACGCCTTTTAAAAGTTTAAGAGATTTTGCAGTCAGGCGTATATATGTCGTGTTGTTAGTCTCCTCTATACCGATTGTGCCATCAGCAGTAAATAGTCCCTGCAAAAACCCAATTACAGCTTCTTTTGGTGCTGTGCAAATTAAGTCCGGAACTTCTTTCTGTTCTGAATCCCATGCTTTAATCCCTAGGCTTTTAAAAAATTCTACAAAGTATTTACTGTGATATGATAGATGATATACATTATTTTCTCTCAACACTTCTTTGATATCCTGTCCGTAAAAATTATTTATAATGGGTTTGATGTAATCTAAAATCTCTAAATCATCCTGGCTAAATGTGAAACCTGTCCGGCAGTTTTCATCTTGATCTCGCAACCAACCATCTCCTACCAATAAGCCTAAAACCTGCCCTAATTCTTTTGACCATCGGGAAGGAAAATTAAATTTGTAGCTCTTGCTATTTTCTCCAATATATTCATTCTTAATATTAAAAGGCAAACAGGTATTATCATTAAACTTTCCTGCTCCGGATTGGATAAGCACTTTGTGGATGCGGGGTTTTAAATCTTGCACCCTGACCCAGCCTTCGGTAGTCATAACCTTATGGTCAGCGGTAGCTATTAACTCAAAACCTGACTTAGCAATCGCTTTAAACACGGGTTTCACGCCGGTTTTAAAAACCCGGCTGATTCTATTTAAGGAAACTCCTAATTTTACTTCAGTGGCCACGCTGCCTTCTTCTTCAACGCTAAAGAGAGCATCTAATATTCTATCATCGGTAAATATGCCTATGCCTCCGCCACTATAGTCTCTGGTCAGATCCTTTATTTTCACCAAGCCTTTTTCTGTTGAAACTAATGTATCTCCTACAACGCAAGGATTGGTACTTTCAATTTTTCCTAATCGCGGCGTAGGATTGTATTGATTAATCCTATCGATAAAGATAATGCCCGGCTCACCATTCTTATGCGCCTGCTTAACTATCAGGTCAAATACGGTTTTGGTATTAAGGCTCTGCACGACTTTGTGTGTATGAGGATCGATCAAATCATAATCCTCTCCATTTTTAAGCTTATTCATGAAATCGTCGGTAATGGCAACCGAAATATTAAAATTGGTTATATGCTTGTTGTTTTCCTTGCAGGTGACGAATTCCATGATATCGGGATGATCTACCCTTAGTATCCCCATATTTGCCCCGCGGCGAGTACCACCCTGCTTAACCGCTTCGGTTGCCGCATCATAAACTTTCATAAAAGATATCGGCCCGGAGGCAATCCCTCCGGTAGTTTTTACCACCGCATTCTTGGGGCGAAGCCGCGAAAAAGAAAATCCCGTGCCGCCGCCTGATTTATGTATGAGGCTGGTAACTTTCAGGGTTTCAAATATAGATTCCATGGAATCGTCAATTGGTAAGGTAAAACATGCGGAAAGCTGGCCTAAGTCTTTTCCTGCGTTCATAAGGCAAGGAGAATTAGGCATGAATTCTAAAGAAGTCATGATTTCTAAAAAATACTTTTCTAAGTTTGCCACTTCTGTTTCGCTCTTTGCGTAAAGTTTATCCGCCAGCGCAATTGCCTGGGCGACCCTGCGAAACATTTCTTCCGGGGTTTCAATTACTTTGCCCTGTTCGTCTTTTTTAAGGTACCTTCTCTCTAGCACCTTAAGGGCATTTTCCGAGAGTTTCAGTTCCATTGTTCCTCCATATTAAAAATAATGGGGACGTTTCTATTTTCCTCTGAACTGGAGACGTTAAAAATAGAAACGTCCCCATTCTTTTACAGTAAAGTTTATAATAGCATATTTTCTAACGGGGTCAAGATAAAAATACAACATATTGTAGGCTTAGGTTTTTGATATACAATAAATTGTGCTAGAGCAACCTTTCCGACGGGCTAATTAAAGCGGTTTACAGGAATCCCTTAACACCATTTCGGCGGGCAGAAGAATCTTATTAATTTTAATTTCTTTCTTAGAGCTCATAAGACGGTTTAATTCTTTTACGCTTTCTTCTGCCATTTTAATTAGCGGCTGCCTTACGGTTGTTAATGCCACCGGCGCATCAAGGCCGGAAGGGTTATCATCAAAACCGATGATGGATAAATCACCGGGGATATTCTTTCCTAACTCGCGTGCCACAGCCATCGCTTCCAGGGCCATGGAATCAGAAGCCACAAATACGGCACTCGCCGGGTCGCTCATTTTAAACAAGCCCTCTGCAGCCTGCCTTGCCTGTCCGCGCGAATAATCAGTCTTAAATATGTAATCTTCGCGTAACGCAATGTTATTTTTCTTCAGCGCCCGCTTATATCCTTCCAGCCTCATAGCTGCTGCCTGGGTAACTAAGTCTCCGGATATATGCGCGATTTTTTTATGGCCGAGGCTGACCAAATAACTCACTGCCTCAAAAGCCGCAGCCGCATTATCTACGGCAATGCAGCTCACATTCAAATCTTCCACATAATTATTTATTACTACACAAGGGATGTTTTGAGATACTGCGTCTTCCAATTGGTGGCGGTTGCCGATGATGTCTGCGAAGATTATGCCTCCCACTCCTTTTAAATTAAGCGCTGTCCTTGCGTCTGTAAGGTGTAACAGTAAATCCAGCTTTAATGCCGAGCAAAGTGTACCGATGCCGCGGATTAATTCCAAAGCATAGAATGAGTAAAATACTCCTTCGTAGCGCGGGATAACCAGGGCAATCACATTGCTTTTACCCGTCGCTAACCTTTGAGCAAAAACCGAAGGCTGGAATTTCAGCTGTTTTATGGCATCCGAGACCCTAATGCGGTTTTTTTCCTTGACAGTGGAGAATTTGTTTATTACGCGGGAAACCGTAGTAATGGAAACGCCGGCAAGGCGCGCAACATCTTCGATGGAAATAGTTTTGGAGGGACCTTTTTTAATACGGACCATTATAAAGCCATATGCAATCTATTTTAATACGCTATCGCCGATCTGTATGGGTGAAATTTCTTTCTTAATATCGCAGGCAGAGATATTTTTACGGGTCTGTATTACTTCTATGTCAGCGACGTATTGCCCATTCCTGGTTACCCGGAACCTGTTTCCCAATTTTACGCCTGCTTCTTCTCCGAAATCAATAATGACAAAATTATTCTCCCTATTCAACGCCGAGACCCTGCCTTCTAAAGGAGCGCTTTCCGGCTGTAAATTCTCTGCTTGAGGCCGCACAACAATGGGAGGAAGCTCTACGGATTCTCTTTTGGATAAGGGCAGGTCTTTTTTGGGCTTTTCTTCTGTGGCAATTTCCGTCACTTGTTTATTAAGATTCCCCAACTGGGAAAGTTTATCTGAAAGCATTACCTGCATCTCGCCGAACTTTCGCTCCAGGTTAGCCTTTTCTTCCTGAAGCGCCTGTAATTTATTTTCCAGCGTGACCTTACGGTTGCTTAAGCTTCTGACCTGCTGAAGAAGCATTCCATTTTCACTGCGTAATGATCCGAATGTTTCCTGCATTTTATTTTTGTCATTTTTCTCCCTGACCAAATCCTGGGATAAGCCATCCACCATTTTCTGGCTGTAATCAAACTGGCGCTTTAAATCTTCTTTTTCGCGTTTCAAATTATTTAATTCCAGCTCCAGGGTGGTCTTTTCACGCTGCAGCTTTTCATCGTTAATCTGGGCTGATTTCAGGTCGTTACGCAATGTATCCAATTGAAGCTCTAAATCTGTTTTGGATTTTAAAACATCTGCCCAGTAAGCGTCTGTGGGAGGAGGCGGCGGGGCTACTTCGGGTTCTTTTTTTGTTGCTAACTGATCCTGAAGGAATTTTATTTTATCCGTTAGGTCATCTTTTGCTTTATTCGCTAATTCATACTTTTTCTCTAAATCCAGCTTTTCTTTGGAAATCCTGCTTAAATCCTTATTCAGCGAATCTATTTTTTGTTCGTAATCGCGTAGCCCGCCCTGAAGCTGCTGGGCTTGTTTATTAAGGGTTTCGTTTTTCTGCGCTAATTCTTGCGCATCGCGGATTACAGCCTGCTTTGAGCTGGAAGCCTGCAGAAAAAGAAAAATAAATACGACTGATATTGCGATGAGGCCCACCAGGATTAATTTTATCTTTTTCTCCATCAATCCTCCTTAAATCCTCCTTAAATGAACGCCTAATTTACCACAATTGAGCAAACACCCTTTGCATAACCAGGCTTGATGCGCCCAGCGCTACCGCATTTTCCCTTAACTGGGAATAAACTATCTTTAAATTATCCGTCGCTTCCCTAAAAGCCCATTCCTTAACCGTAGAATTAACCCTGGCCAAGAATTCTTCTCCGGCTTCTTCAAATCCTCCGCCCACAACTACAATTTCCGGATTAAGTAAATTTACTAGATAGGCGATCTTAACACCCAGCCTCTTTGCAGCTTTATCCAGGCAAGCCAAGGCAATCTCGTCTTTTGCGCGGCCTGCAATAAACACGCTTTTTAAATCCACGTTATCAATGTTGCTGGAGGTGAGTTTAAAAAACTTTGCTGCTTTTTCCTTATCACGCGCTAACAAGGCCTTGGCGTCTTCCAAAATCCCCAAATCAACTTCCCAGCGCTTGATGAAACAATTGTTGCCAAACTCGCAGTTAAACAAATCCTGCTCTTTGTAATTATAAATGGAAACCTCTCCGGCATAACCTTGCGCGCCCCTGTAAATTTCTCCGTTAATCATTATGCCGCATCCCACTCCCGAAAACATGTAAATAATATTTTTGTAACCGTATTCCAAATCCAGCCAATGCTCGCCAAAGCATGCGGAAGTAGCATCGTTTTCAATTAATGTCGGCAAATTAAATTCTTTTTCCATTAAGGCCTTAAGCGGTAAATCTACCGACGCATAAGTATAATAATGATCCATCTTCTGGGGCCAGTGCACAGAGCCCGTCTCTTTATTGATTAGCCCGGCTATGCCTATGCCTATGCCTCTGATATTGGGCGTGTATTCTTTTGAGCGCCTCAATATTTCGCGCACGATTTCCAGCAGGCATTCGGAAATTTCTTTTACCGATGCGCGGGGGCGCACGATTTGTGTCTTAGTGACGATGTTTCCTTTTAAATCCACAAGCAAGCCCACCATGTTCATCAAATTCAATCCCACGCCAATTACAAATCCTGCCTGCGGATTCAAATCCAAAAGCACCGGCCTTCTTCCGCCTTCGGAAACATCGAGCTCTTTTTCGTAGATAAGGTTTTTCTTTAAGAATTCATCAATATAATTGGAGATTGTGACTACGTTGATGCCCATTTCCTTGGAAATATCCGGGCGACTGATGGGGCCACGTTTCCTTAGGATCTCTAAGATATCGATATTACGTCTTTCTTTTTCTGTAAGCTGTTCTTTTTGAAGATCCATAGTATTCATTGTCCGTCTTCATCTTTCTCCGTGGCTTTAATGAACATATAACTTACGGAAGCACGAAGTGCAACGTAAGTTATATGCGCGAATTAGATCCTTGACACGAAATCGATGACACGCAGTTTTGAACCTTACGTGTCAAGGATAAATTCAACCTCAAACTTATGTTCGCTTGCGCTCCATAAGTTTTGGTTTCATTTATTTATACTACCAAATGTGGCGTAAGTCAAGTATTTTTAATAAGTAATGAAGGGTAGGGGATTAGGCGCTAATTTGAAGTTTAATAGACGTCAACCAAATCAATGCTGCGGTCAAGGATACCGGAAGAAGAGACTATAACCAGGTTTATTTCTTTGGTGCCGGGTGAGAGATAGGATGCGTTAAACTTTGAGTTTTGGGAAGAAGGCTTCATTGAGCCTATATCACCTGACCAGAGGTATTGTAACTCTACTTGCATGCATCCGCTTTCCGGTAGATACGCACTGGCAGTAAAATTAGCCTCCTGACCTTTATTTAATCTGTAGGCTGAGGATTTTAAATCCGCTTTGGACATGTTAAAAACGGAATTCTGTTTTAATGAAATGTCTAAAAATGTTTTGAGGTTATAATCAATGGGCTTACCTTGTTCAATTTCCTTTAACCTCTCTTTAGCTGATGAAACTGTGTCCGCAAAATTATCTGCAGCCTTATTTAGCAATTGATTATAAAACTCTTTTGCTTTCGTGTAATCCTCTTCCCACTGGCTAAGCAGGCCCAGCTGGTATAAACTGGAAATTGCCTGAGGGCTTAAATCTTTTTCTTCCTTGGCCAATTGTTCAAAATATTGCCTGCCTGATTTTATATCTGCACCAATATAGGTGCTGATTATGCCGGCTTTGAAAATTGCCTCATCGCGGTGAGGCGACTGTGTAAAATACTTGATTAAATCCAGATAAATATCCTTAGCCGAAGTATAATCCTTGGATTTTTCTAAGTTAAAGGCGCGCAAATACATTAGTTCCTGGCCAAAAGATTTCTTTCCACCCAGCTCTTCTATGTTTTTAAATAACTTTTCTGCGTAAGCAGGGTCATTTAACGCCTGGTCTTTGTAAGAAAACTTTTTAGCGGTATCTATGAGCAGTGGGATTGATTTTTCTTTTGGCAAGGACTTCAAGATCCTTGCAATATAGGCATCGTAAAGGGTTTCACTTAAATCCAGGTTACCTTCCTGATAAAAGCTTGAGGCGCTTGCCAGGAGTTCATCGTCTTTCATTTCAGATGAAGCTATTGCTTTAGCATAAATTTTGTACAGTTCTCTGGATTTTCCTTTTTCTTCATAAGCTAAAAGCCCGTCCGCAACATCCTTTATGGGTTTTAAATCCCTGGCCCCTTTGGCAAACTCTGAAGCCGCATTCATAAGGCCCGACAAAGATTCCTCTGCGAAAACATCCTGCTGGTTCTTGTGGAATTGCCAAATCAATAGCCGGCTGTAAAGATTAATCGGCTCGGTTTGAGATGTTTTGTCAATTGCGTTTTTGGCATCCAGCGTCAACTCTTCCCGGTAGTTGTTGCCTTGCGCAAAATATTCATCCCAAAACTTGCTTTCCTCAAGATACTTAAGCTGTTTGAAACGGGTTAAGGCAATATAGTAATTTATAAAAGGCGTAGCTACCTGATTCTTTTGCACCAAAGATTTCAAGAAATCTACGAATTCGGAATATTTATTATCCTTATAATAAAGACTGCTTAATTCTTCAAACGGCGCACGCAGCGAGTCATTGGTCTTTGATTCAATAATCTCCTTGCTTAATGTAACTAATCTATTGTTGTCGTCTTGAGCAAGAACTGAATGACAAATACCAAAGCACAAATGACAAATGACAAATGTTAAAATAATGGGGACGTTTCTATTTTTCTGCTGATTGGGAGACGTTAAAAATAGAAACGTCCCCATTTTTTTGACCATAGACCATTGGCCCTTCAATGTTGCTTGAATTTTCAATTTTATCATTTGTTTTTTACCTTCCCTTTACTCTTGTTATTTAACACCGGGTTCTTCCAGAATTCCCTCAATACATAATACGCCTTGCGGGGAGTGCGTTTATTAATGCCGTTTTCCAGTTCTTCCGACAGCGCGGCTATCCCGAACCACTCCTCGTTCATATTCATATTATTGGGCGCTTTTATATCAAAATAATAACTGCCGTTGGACCAGCCTGCTTCTGTATCATGTATCTTCCAGCCTTCCGGATTATCTTGATTGTGTTTCCACCATTCATCCGTCCATTCAAAAGTTGTGCCGCCTATGCAGTTACCAACACCAGTTTTAGTGTTATACAAATTTTCGTAAATCTGGCGCCACTGCCACTCAAGGAAAAATGCCTGCATGTTCTGGTCTTCTTTTTTTAAATACGCGTCGTACGCATCAGCGCCGAATTCCGATAAGAGAATTGGCTTATCAAAAGTTGCTTTCAGGGAATTAAACAAATTCCCGAAGGTTTTCCCCCGGTAAATTATGCAGGCGACTAAATCTACTTGGGGTGCGAATTTATTGGCGAATTCAAGCCCGATTAATTCTCCGTTGCCTAAGGCAACGGGATGGTTAGGGTCGATTTTATGAATTTCTCCTGCCAGCTCGTTTACATATGAATAGTAAATTTCTGCCTTCATTGCCTTTTGTTTCTGGGGGTCTGTTTCCTTGTCTATTTCATCTGTTGACCAACGGTTAACCATCCCTAAGCAGGAATAATTGTTTTCATTGCCCAAAATCCAAAGCAATACTCCCGGCTCATCTTTATAGAGGCTGACCATATTCAACACGTCTTTTTTAACTTTATCCTGAAATGCCTTATCTCCGTAAAATGGGCAGGGATATTCCCAAAACCCCAGCCAGTTTCCCAAAATAGTGCGTATGCCGTAAATTTCATAAAAATCTTTAATTACTTTTTTTACTGCCTCGGGATTTTCTCCTGGCTGATAAATCCTTATCGTGTTTACGCCCATTTCTTTCATTAATTTTCCATCAACCAGCCAGGGCTTATTGGGATCAGACCACCAGTCATATTCATGATTTTGCCCGATGGGGATAGGGCTGTAACAGACGCCTTTTACAATGTAGGGCTTTTGGTTTACGATTAGTTGGTAATGGCTGTTTTTGAGTTTTTTTATGAAGACGGCAGGCAGAGGCCTGGAAGCCATGCCTGAAAGGCAGGTTAAAAAGAAAATGGCACAAGGCACAAGGCTCAGGGCACAAAGTAAACCTTTGGCCCTGAACCCTGGATCCTGAATCTTGAATCGTTTAATAATTTTATTCGTACTTAATCTCATCCAGATAGAAAGTTGCGCCTTCCGGATTGTTATCAATGTTAGTTGCCCAGCAAAAACCGCCGATTACATAGGACATATCCTTACCTTTTAAATCAATGGTGTATTGTGTCCATTCTTTGTTTAATATAGTTGGGCCGATGCTGGCGCTGTCTGAATCAGAATACTCGCCCATTATGCCGCCGACTTTAAACTCCTCAATGCGCTCTCCACCTTTGTCTCCGCGCGCCCAAAAGGTAAGTTTCGTGGCTTTGGAAAGATCAAATCCGCCGTCAGCCCCACCCCAGTTGTTAGCGGGATTTTGCCAGAAAATACCTGCCCAACGCGCACCCTGCGCAGCCTTGCCGTTGTAAATTATTTTAATGCAGGTATCCCCTAAATAAGGATCGTCTTTACAAGCGCCGTCGTATTTTATGTCGCCATAATCGCCCATCCAGCCTGAAGGAATAAAATGATTCTTAGGCGAAGAACGATCGGAATACACATAAAATGGCATGGCTTCTTGCTTCTTTGACTCGGGTTTCATGCTCGGGTCTGCTTCAAACTTAACGTTATCCAGATAGAATGTGCATCCATCAGGGCATAGGTCTGAGGTAGTTACCCAGCAAAAACCTCCGTTAATATAGGAAAGGTCTTTACCGGAAAGGTTAATCGTGTATTCTTTCCAGGTGTCGGTAAGTTCTACCGGCCCCATTTCAATTGCTGCTGAATCCGGGTACGTCCCCTTGATGCCTCCGACCATAAACTTCTGGATTACCTCTCCGCCTTTTGCACCGCGCGCCCAGAAAGTTAATTTGGTCATTCCGGTAAGGTCAAAACCGCCTTTTTTGCTGCCCCAGTTGTTAGCCGGATTTTGCCAATACACTCCTGCCCATCCCTGGTTTTGTGCTTTCTTCGCGCTGTAGGTAAACTGCATGCAGGTTGTGCCTGATTGCGGATTCTCGGAAAATTGGTCATTCATCTTAATATCTCCGTAGTCACCCATCCAACCTGAAGGAATATAGTGATTGTTTCGGGCATTTTTATCCGCATAAACCACAAATTCCTTGAGTTTTTCAGTAGCGGGTGCGGCTGCCGGAGTTGCTGCAGGAGCTGCTGCCGGGCTTACGTTTTTTTCTTGGGCAAAAGCGCACAAAGGCAAAGCCAGAACCACTGCTACTAATACTGCCATTAACTTCTTCATTTCTACACCCCCCTTTTTAAAAAGTTAAAACTAAAAAGTAAAAACTCAAAACTGTAACTCAAAACTTAAAAGTTTTGAGCTTTACGTTGCAGTTTTGCGTTTTGCATTTTACGTTTTGCGTTTTTTACCGCCTCCTTTCTACTTTCCTACTTTTTTACTTTTTGCTTTTAAATTTTTTTACTTTTTGCTTTTTACTTTTTACTTCCAGAGTTTCTTATACAAGTAATAAGACTTGCGTAATTGCCTTAAAAACGGGCTTAATTTTCCGTCACCCTGGCCGCAAATTCCCAGCCACTCCTCATGCATATAACCGTCGGGAAACGGCCCGGTAAATAATCCTTTTGTATCATGCGTGTATGGCTCATAAGCCTTCCACCATTCATCCAGCCATTCAAACGCCACTGCGCCGATAGAGTTTCCCGCACCGGTGTGAAATGCCATGTTGTTTTCAATATCCTCCCAGGAGCCCTGATGATACACTGCCTGGGCTTCTTCAGCCTCATCCAGGGAACTGCCTTCTGCGTATGCAGGGCAGCCATACTCTGTAATAAACACCGGCACATCTGCTTCTTCTCTTACGCTTTTCCAAAGCCTGCCAAAACCATACTCTCCCCGATAGGCGTTAGTGCCGAAAATATCAATATCAGGCGCATCTTTGCCGAATTTATCCAGGAATAATATGTCGCCGCTACAAATTGCTACAGGATGTTCGGGGTCAATTTCTTTAATGTGGTTTGCCACTTCATTTGCGAATTTAAAAAATGCGTCGGGTTCCTTATTGGCATTACAGGCATAGCCGTAAACATTTTCATTACCCAGGAGCCAGAATAATATGTAGGGTTCATCTTTAAATTCCAGAACCATGTTAGTCACTGACTCCATCATGTTTTTCTTTTGCTCTTCATTAGTATAATCTGTGCCCGGGCTCCAGGGTGCGCCTGAACCCAAAGCATATTTACCCAGGAAATCGCCCATAATTACCATTATCCCGTAATTATCGTAAAGGTCGCGCATAATTTCCTTATGCATTTTATAAGGGTGGTGATAAATCCTTAGGGCATTTACACCCATTTCTTTCATTAGCCTGAAATCTCCTACTGCGGGTTCGTCTTTATCCTGCAGATTATTTCTGTTTTTATCCACGAAAGCATCATACGGACCGTCTGCCTTGCCGTTCTTATTAAAATCATCCTCCATCCAGTTAGTCATTGTCCCGTTATCCGGAGATTCCCCTACTTTTGTGGGAGCATAAGTCAGGCCCTTGATGACAAACGGCTTATTATTAACCAGCAATTCCCAGTCGCCGGTTTCATATTGCACTAAATGCACCCTGCCTTTACCGCGCCTCTTTTTTATGCTCAAAAGGTCTTTAGAGGGTTTTGGCTTGAATTTATCAAGAATACCGATTTTCACAAACCTGCCCGGGTTAGTAATTGTTATATCATTAGAAACGTCATTATCATAACCATTGATTATTCGGATATCCGCATCTACTAATTTGTATCCCAACTGCGGATTCTTATGCAGTAAATAATTTATCTTGGCAATTGCTGCTTGGCCAACATACCAGGGCGTATGCCAATAAGTCCAGCCGTAACTCCCCGGGTAATGCACTACAATTGCATAATAACATTTAATCGCATGTTTAATTAGGCCGGATTTTTCCAAAAACAAGGCGGTATAAAATAATTTTACTCCCTCTGGCTCAGGCGCATTAGCCCATTTTAAAAACCCTGCTTCCAAATCAGGGGAATGTACAAAATCCCAGTGCGAGCCTTCCAGCCGCTTTTGTTTCATGGCTGTTTTAAATTCAGGATCCCAGCGCACAGAGCTGGAATTGGGATAAATCCCCTCGCCTACCGCCTGAATCAGGCCTTCCTGATCGGTAACCACATATTTATAATCCTTAGTCCCTACGTTTTCAAACTTTCCGTATTTCCCATAATCTACAACATCTTCCTTGCCGGGATCATAGAGGACTATTTTTGTGGGCAGCTGGCTTACTTTTATTTTTACTGTTTCTTCAGGCATTGTGCCCGGGCAGGGCGCAGGCAATTTTTCATTGGGATTTAATTTAAGTATACTTTCTCTGGCAGCCCTGGCAACAGACCAAAACCAGCCTCTAGGGTCCCAGGCTTGCGCAAAACAATATTTTTCCACCACTACTTTAAAGGCCTTAATGGACTCTTCTTTCTTTCCCTGATCCCTGTAAGATTCGCCTTGAATAAAATGCGCTGTGGCAACGTCATTTAATTCTCCCACAGCTTCAATATCCGGCCTGTTCTTAGGCAGGGATTTTAATGACGCCTGTTCTTTCTCTGCTTGAGGAGTATACAAATCTATTAACTGCTGGGTGTATTTGAAGGTTTCTTCTATGTTCTTTTTTCCATGGGCATTCCAGGATTTAACGATAAGCTCGCCGGATGTAGGTTTGTCTTGAGCGAATAAGTAGCGACATGTACTAAAACAAAAAATAAGCGATAAACAAATAATACATAGGTCGATAGTCGATAGTCGATAGTCGATAGTTTTGAAAGAAAAGGGGACGTTTCTATTTTTAAATAAATAACATAACGTAGTAAAAATAGAAACGTCCCCTTTTCTTTTAGACCATAGACCCTTAGATTTATTTTTTCTATTTATTTTTTTCATTGAACTCTATCCTACAATTGCTCCCTGGGTTACGCCTTTCACAATATATTTCTGCATCAGCACGTAAACTATTATTATAGGTAAGGCAGTTATGGTTAAGCCTGCCATTAACAACGGATAATTCGTGACAAATTCTCCCTGGAATGTCTGAAGCGCAACCTGAAGCGGCATATATTGCTTTGAATCAAAAATTATCAAAGCCAGGATATATTCATTCCACACGTTCAGTGCGTTAAATACAACCACTACTGCTAACACCGGCTTTGCCAAAGGTAAAGCCACATGCCACCATATTCCTAATTTTGAACAACCATCTATCCTGGCTGCGTCTTCCAGCTCTTTGGGCAATTTATCAAAAAATGTCTTTAATAAAAATATGCTGGTAGACAACCCCACGTTAATCATGCATAAAATATAGCCTATGGGAGTATTTCTCAGATGCAGTTTATTCAATAATACGTACAGGGCAACAAAACTTCCCGGTATAGGAATCATCATCGCTACCATAAACATGAGAAATAAAAAATTCCTGCCGGGAAAACGAAAGCGTGAAAATGCATACGCTGCCATGGAAGAAATAATCACTATGCCCACTACCACTGATACGGTATATAAAATACTGTTCAGGAAATACCTGTCAAACCCGCCCTGAATCCAGGCCTGGTAATAATTTGAAATATGGAATGTTTTTGGGATTAGCGAGTTGTCTTTAAATATGGTTTCCTGCGTCTTGAGGCTGGAAGAAACCATCCACAAAAGAGGAAAGATACAGCTGATTGAGACAGTGATGAGGAAAATGTGTACCAGCGCATTTACGGTTACTCTTTTGATTTTATAATAAGCAGTCGTCTTCATATGTTTCTATTGCATTTGCCGCGCTCTTTTGGAGAAGCGGTATTGGATAAACGATATTATTACTAATACCACGCCGAAAGTTATGCCTTGTGCGCAGGCATAGCCGAAACGCGATGAACCGCGCATGGAAGCCAATATTCTTAATACAGGAACTGAAGTATAGCCTGCCAACTCTCCGCCTACCAATCCGATAATCAAAACAAACGCCTGCATGGTTCCCAAAACCGTAAGTATTGCCACCAACACCGCAACCGGTATCATCAAGGGAACTGTGACCCTGGTAAAAGATTGCCAGGCATTTGCCCCGTCCACTCGTGCTGCCTCATATAGCTCGCGCGGAATTGTTTGTAATCCTGCCAAAAATATCAAGAATCCCCAGCCAAAGCCTTTCCAGGAATGCACCAATGCCACAGTTGTAAGGGCAGTCTTGGGATCTGAAAGCCAGTGATGCACTAATTGCGGCAGGCCCACACTAACCAGCATACGGTTAATAATATTAGCACCATCAACATCGTTGATAATAAAACGCCAGGCCATGCCGACTACTATTTCCGATAAAACAGGCGGAATGAAAAATATCATCCTGTAAAAATTCTTCGCACGTATTTCTCTGTCGCAAGCCCAAGCCAGAAGAAAAGCCAGCGCGTTCTGGAAAGTCAGGGCGATTAGTGTAATGTAACCTGCGTTCCGCATGGCTTGCCACCAGCTGGGGTCCTGTAAAATTATTTCTTTGAAATTGTTAAAACCGACAAATATCTTGGTGGGCAATATGCCGTCCCAGTCATAAAGGCCCAATTGGAACACCCAGATAAAGGGTATGATATAGAAAATTACAAATATTGCTACGGCGGGGAGAACAAATAAATAGTTTTCTAAAGTGGATTTTATCCGCATATAAAACTTTATTAATTGTAACTTAATGTCAAATGACAAAACTCAAAGAAAAGGGGACGTTTCTATTTTTAACGTTTCCTAATCAGAAGAAAAATAGAAACGTCCCCTTTTCTTTGGTTGTCGAATTACTTAGATTAAGGGATTTATTTTGACGTTGGGATTTTGTCATTTGTTATTATCTTCTTTTGGCTAATTCTCTTTCTTTTATTGCCTGCGTGAGGCTAGCTACCTCTTCGGGGGTCTTTTCTCCGAGGATAATGGATTGTATGCCTTTGTCCCACGCTTCTATGACTGCAGAAAATTCTGAAACGCCCCAAATATTCGGGTGCGTTGAATATTCCATGCCGTTGGCAAATTCCGATAAAATATCGGATATTTTAGTTGCGCTGTTTTTATTAGCCGGCAGGTTATTGGTTGTTTCAGCCAAAAATGCCTGCTGGTTTGTGTCGGTAAACCACTCTAAGAATTTAACTGCCTCTTCCTTGTTTTTAGAACGCGCGTTAACCATAAATGAGGAGCCCGCACCTCCCCAAATCGCCATAGGATATTTATCCGATTGCTTGGGGGGAAGAAACGCTGCGTACTCTAAATTGGGATTCATGCCTTTGTAAACATTAACGCACCATGAGCCATTAAAGGCAAACACTGCTTTTTCATTGGCAAACAGCTGCTCTGCGGTCTTATTGACCATAATCAACAATTCTCCCGAAGCCAGCCCTGCATCCCTCATATTCTTAAAGATGGTTAAAACCTGAATCCAGTCAGGGTCAGTATAAGGAACTTCGCCTCTTATTGTCGCTAAAACTTTATCCTTGCCCATAATATTAAAGGCGTAATTATTGGCAAAGCAGTCAATCATCCACAGCTCTCCCCATCCGGAAACAAAACCCTGCAGATTAGCTTCCTTGATTTTTTTAGCCATATCCAGGAATTCCTGCAGGGTAACAGGAGGTTTTTTGGGATCAAGGCCAAGAGTTTTAAATAGATTCTTGTTATAGACCATTTGAATAGTCATCACGTCTATCGGTACACCGTAAATGCCCGGCTTTACGTTGTAACTATTTCCTTCAATAAATTCATTTACTGCTAAGGCCTTGGCAAAGAAAGAGTTTTTCCAAGAGCCGCTATTTTCTTCCATAAAAGGGGTTAATTCCAGAATATGCCCGGCTTTGATAAAAGAGGCGAAATCTCTTTTTTCGCCTAAAATTCCAAAAATATCCGGGAGGTTTGTTCCCTGGGCAGCTGCGCGCACTTTCTGAGTGTAGGCATCAGAAGGGGCATATAATTCAAAATTTACCTTTACTCCGGCCTTTGCTTCATACCTCTTTGCCAACTCCTGGAATGCCGGCTCTCTGTCTGTCATCCAGTGCCAGACAGTTATAGTTGGTTTTGTTGCTTTCTGGCCGGAAGAACAGCCAATAATAGAAAATATAAGGACAAATAGCGCTAAACCCCCAATGCGTAACTTACCCATGTTTCTTTTGCTCCTTTCCCTAAAGATTTGAACTTAAAGTATACCACCTAAACACCGCCAAATCAAGGTTGTCAAATTAAATTGAATAAATCTAACATAAGTTTAAAGGCGGGTCAAGATTTTTATTGGGCTTTATATCGCTCTTAACACGCGAGATAAACCCATAAGATCGGCCTTTTCCAGGTTAACGCCTACCTTGTACTTATTGGTATCCACCATTTTTGACCAGACTACTTCACCTCTGGTGTACAGCGGCTCGCCCTTATCAGGAATTTCAAGCCACATTTCCAAAGCAGTCCTGGGGTGTAATTGCTCATTTGCCGAGATACCAATACCTTTAGCGCTGACATCTTCAATTGAAGCCTGGCTCTCTTTATTTTCTCTAAGGTTTATAAACTTCACGGGAAAAGTCGCATTAAACCTGTCAAAAATCCTGCGGTCTTGAAATTTTTCTTCTTCCATTGTCTCACCCCCTTCAGGTATTGTGTCTTTCCACCATTGGTTATTTACCAGACGAGGAAAATTGCTGCGCATAAACTTATAGATTGTTTCCTTATCCCCGTCCTTAATCTTATTGAAGCAAACGCCATGGATGTTGACGCTGCCTATTGTTTTATGCCAGGCTACCCACGCTTCTATATTTATAGCAGAAACGTCAGATAAAACAATAGTTAATTTCACAAACTCATCTTTCGGTAACTTCATCTGCAAAGCAAGGTTACAACCCAAGAAACTGATATCGCCCACAGTGCAGTCCGCGCAATTTTCAGCTCCCTGAAGCTTCACCTTAAGCTCTTTGTTTATTTTCCACCTCGCACAACGCCTTCGCCCTGTCATCTCACTCCTTTCTGTGGCTGGTAATAGGTTAAGTTTATATTAGGTAAAACAGCGGCATTAGCATGCAAGCCGCTATTGACAATCGGCAATAAAGTTCCATCTGTGAAATGCGAATTGTCAGCTGTGAATTGAATTGGTGAACTAGAATATTTCTCTTCCCAAACTCGATCAACAAACTGAACTAGCCTGTTTATCGCATTCATATGCGAATAAAGGTATTGGTTTAACTTTGAAAATTCAACTTTATGCCGTGGATCAATAAACAACTGAGCTACTAATTCTGCGGCATCCTGACCAAATTCGTTTCTTGTAGAATCGTATGTGTATATAATATATTCTAAAATTCTGTAGGTATCTTCAGCCATAAGTTGCTTTGCAAAACCTAAAAGTTGTCGATCCAACGTGCCCTTGAAATGGCCATAAACTTGATAGATCCATATCTTGTCAAGCTGAATCAAATTTGTGAAAGAAATTGCTCCTGCTGTAGCCTGCGGCAATTCAGCCAAACTCAAAAACTCATTATATAATTCCTCCGGAACGAATCCCAAATTAACAATAGCAATATTAGTACCGGAAAGTAAAGCAGGGCTATATTCTCCTTTGATTAAATCAATATAACGAATTCCGTATTTCTTCACTGTTTCTCGTAACGAATTAGATTCCGACCAATCGTTAGACCTTCCGAAAGTAAAGAGAGTTACGTCTCTTTCTTTAAGATGAACTGCACTCTCTTTGGCTTGCGCAATAATCTGCAGGAACTGAACAAGATGCTTCCAGGTAAATTCTTGGTAATAGGTCGTCCACAATGAACTAGCTATGCTATTTTTATCAAATGGCAGGGTTTTTAGCAATTGTCTCATCTTTAACTTTTCTAGGAAACACGCTTTGGCTTGTTGATTATCTTGAGATTTATCATTTTGCTCTTTTTTAACAAGCTCGGGGTTAAAGTATAAGCCAACGCCATTGCTAAAAAGGCCAGCTTCCAAATAAAAAGTCTCTGCATCCCTTGCCCCTCTAAGAGGAGAATGATAATCATCAACAATAATCTTTAAACGCCCTCCTAATCCAAAAGGAATATCATGATTAAACGAGACGATAAGATCAACCGGTGAAATTTGTTGCCGTTCCTTTTCGCTTGGATATTGAATAAACAAAAGACCGTCATTCTCAAAATAATCCCCAAAAGTCCTCTCCCGTCCAAAAAGAATCCTTTGAGCCTGACAAAACCCCCAATAGCTTAAATAGATTTGAATCGCTGCCTGCGGATAAAATTGTTTTATTGTCCGAGCAAGATTAAGGACAACGCCCGCATCTCCGTACCCTTGATCTTCCTCCGTAGACGGTAACGCAACGAGCCTTACAGACCTAATTTCATCTTTGGCGACACTCCGAACCATTTTTACTTTTTTACCCTTCGCTCCCTTTTTTATCACCGGCGAGGCGGCGCGTTTTTCGGTTCTAGGTGTTAGGTTTTTGGTTATTGAGCTAGAACCAACAGACACCGGCGAAGAGACAAAACTTATACTCTGTTTGGCTACCTGGAAAGCTTTTTCCACATCAAGAAAAGCCGAGCCTTTATCGTCAATTTCAATTTCAAAACTATTTGAAAACACATCGAGAAGTTGCTCTATTTCTCCAGAAGTTAACTTCTCTGTAAGAAGATACGAAAAAACTTCACTTATATATTCGCCAAAAGCTGAAACAAAAACTCTATGGTTGTCAGTTGAAACAGTATCTTTATAAATAATAAGCTTATACCAGCGCTGGGCGATATACCTTAAAAGCTCTAAGTTTGAGACGTATTGCTCTAAATCTTCCTGTGCGAATGCCCAGGCAAGAGGAACGCCGTAATATAGAGTTTTACAGGGTGGCATATTTTCTGAAAGAAACTGCTCGCCGAATTTCAGCGTCGTTACAAAAACGTCGTCTTTTTTAACAAACAATTTTTTCAACATGGGTATCAATACTGTTTCTGCAAAATCAGTGAGAGTTTTTGATTTATTTAAATGGGCGATGAAGTCCTCTGTCGCCCGGTCAACACTTGAAAACAACCATTCCTTTTTCTCAAGGCGCTCTTGGACCTTCGGATCATAAAGTTTCCAAAGACGCACATAACTGTTAACGCGTCCATTAACCCTATAGTCTTCATAGAGCTCTAAAACCCGGGCAATCGGCTCGCAGAAACCGTTAGGGTTAACGCTATCATTTAGGAGTTGTGTAAAAAACTTATCAATCTGCTTTCTATAAGCTAAGAGGATTCCGCAAAATATTTCAAGCGGCTCAAAATTTTCACCAAGTTTCTCTAAGACATAGCTGGCATTATAATAGCCCTCAGGCGCAACCTCTAGGCCATCCAAATCAATGACAGACGCATAATAGTAGCCATTTTTATGTAAAGCATAAGCATTATCTTCATGCGGATCGCGTAAAAATAACCCTTTGTTAAAGACGCGCCATAAATGAAGATACATGGCTACTTTCAGGCTGTTTTTCTCGAAAGAATTTAGATCCTCTGTTTCTTTGAGGTATTGCTCTGTCATAATGATGCGTTCTTTTTGAGTCCCGGGCTCATAGATAGTATAAGTCATTCCATACCAAGGATGATAATCTAAATCATATTTATGAAGCCTGTCGACCACGCAATCCATGAGGAAAGTAAAGTTAGAATTATATTCATAGCCATCCAGCGTCTTTGTAACATACTCCCGGACGACCTTAAAAACAATGGGATACTGCCGTCTGCTTTCACCCTCTCCATACTCCAGAGTCATTCTAAAGAGGCGCTTATAGTTACCACTGTCGTCAATGAGTTTAACCTCTTTGATTTCTATATCTTGGGGCCTAGCATGAATCTTAAAATTGATTCTAAACGTATCAATCTTAAAATCAGGCTCTTCAGCTACCGCATAAAGCAAAGCCACATCCCTGAGATATCCTTTGCCATAACGCTCTAAGTTCTCATGTAGGGCTTCAAAAAATGCTTTCTGCTCTCTAGGAGAAAGGCCTTCCTCAAAAAATTCCCCCTGCTCTTTAAAGGTTCGCGTTAACAATCTTTGTTCGATCTCTTCGACATTGTCAACATTCATGCTATAGAATTCTTTCGGATGGCCTGGTTTACAAATAGCCTTGGCGAATGCATTCAAATTGGAATCTTTAAAATTAAATTTAACCGGCGAGCTAACCGTGTCTTCTGCACCATTTTTGCTGGTTCGGAATGCCGCCGCGAATCTTCCCAAGGAAAATTGATCACCAAAAAGATTACCGCCTGCTCTGTATCTGCGATAAATATCCAATACTTCGGCTGTCGAATAACAAAATCCGCTTGGATTAATAGCATCAGAAATCATTTTTTCAAAGAACTTCTCATATTGATGGCCGTAAGCTAAAAGGATTCCGTAGAATACTTCAAGAGGCTCGAAATTATCCCCAAGTTTTTCAAGAACATGACTTGCATCAAAATCTGATTCGTAGCCCACTTCCAAACCGTCTAAATCTATCATCAAAGGATAATATTGGCCTTCCTTTTCAATAATCATCACATTCTCATTATGGGGAACACGAACAAATAGCCATCCTTCAAAAATCCTCCAGAAAATAAGATAGAGCGACACCTTTAAACTGTTCATCTCGAGCGCTCCTAAATCCTGAGTCTCATCCAAATATTGTTCTGTTAAAATCAAGCGTTCACGACCAACCAAAGGATCATAAAGAACATGGGTTGTCCCATATTTAGCATGAAAAGCGGGATTATATTTTTGAATCTTATCAATAATGCAATTTACGACGTTCACAAATTCAAAATTATAGGGGTATCCGTTAAGAGTTCTTAATTTTTCGTCTCTAACAACCTTGAGAACTATAGGGCATAATGCACCGCTTATTCTATCTTCCAAAATTAACTTAAAAACCCTTTTGAAAGTGCCGCCATCATTTAAGAAACTCAGTTCTCTCACGGCGATATCTTTGGGGGCCGCTATAATATCAGAAAACTTTTCTGAGCCATCTTTCTTAAAACCGCCTTTTTGGATCATGGAATAAATCAAGGCTACATCTTTAATTAAACTCTCGCCGCAACATTGTGCACGCCCTGTTTTTAGAACCTCCATAAAAACTTTTTGCTCTCCAAAGGAAAGCAGGCTTTCCCTAAATTCTTCATTAACCAAAGCTTGAATATCAGCAAGGAATCTATCCGGCTGAAGATTAATTGTTTCTTTAGCATGAGTAGTTATACAAAAAGATTTTGCAAAATCATTCATTGCCTGATCTTCAAAATTATATTCTATCCCTTTGTAGTTAGAATTTTTGTTGAAAGATAAACCGATTAGATTGTTTTTGACCGGCGAGCTGGATTCGGCTCCTTCATTTTTAGGCATCGGTCCCTCGGCTTGCAGCCTCGGGACTCCCTCGCCTCTCATTGGGCTCGTGCTCGGTCGCGAGGCGGCGCCTTCGTTAGTTCTCAGTTTCCGGTTTCTAGTTTTCAGATTATGATTCTCAACTAACAACGGACAACTGACAACAGACAACTGCAAAGCCGGCGAGGCGGCGTGGGGATTTTTTCCTGCCGGAGAGCTGCCAGATTTAGTATCTTCAGCCCACGCTTCTTGAACTTTCTTGATTCCCGAGAGGTCTTCTAATTTTTCCTTAAGCCTTGAGAGTTCTATTTCCTTATCTACTTCTAACAACAAACCGTCAAGCTTCTGGATTATCCCAAACAAATCAACTTCAGGAAAAACCATTTCTTTTAAAATTGAAAGCAATTTTTTTCTTCGTAATTGCTTATCCGGTAATTCAGCTCCCGCTGCCGGTGAGCTAGAGAACAGCTGCCTGTTTATCTTAAGGCGTTCTGCAAGCTCTCTGGCCATCTGCCAACGCCATTCCTGCCTATTTTGAGTCCCTTTATAGAAGAAACCTGTTATAGTAGTCCCTCTTTCTTTCTCGCTATCCATCGATAACAAAATCTCATAGCGCGGAATACATAAAATTTTAGCTATACCAACATATTTAGAAACAATCACCACGCTTTCTCTGACATGTTCTATGACAGAAACATCGGAATATTTACCTACGCTACGAGTCAATCCCTCTCCTGCCCATCCCCCAATTCCGTTTTCCCTGTGCCATTCAACAGCCCTTTCGATAGGGATAAGCCGTCTTCTCTTATCACGGAAGCCCAATCCTGCATCATGAATGGATATTAAAACAAAATCATCAACCTCGCAGCGCACGATTAAACCCAGAGATCTCTTTGCGTGCTGGTTAGTGTTTTCCACAGAGCACGCAGTAAATTCATTTTCATCGCCCCTTATCTTTCCCTTAGTGATAACCGGGATTGTTTTTGTTAAATTAAAATAATCATCCCGGAGGCTACATTTGTAATCCAAGCCATCTATTTTACGGCTACTCATGGCAGCCCCAATAATCCATGTATCCATTCCTTCAAGCGCCTTCAATTCGTTTTTGACCACAATAAACTCTTTCAAATCTTTTTTGGGATTCAAAGCCATCCTCATAAAATTTCTTGCTTTTGGCACAAAAGAAAACACCCTCTCGTCTATCACCGATGAGCTTGCTTTAAGCGTAGTCGAAGGGAATAGTTGGACCTTTGGCGAGGCGGCGCATTCAGGCGAAGCAGGGTTTTTATCGAGAGGGGAACAGGATTGACTAGTTGTTTCTTTTTTCTCAAGTGAATTCACGCCAACAAACGAGTAGTACATATGCTCAGCATCCTCAATAGGCGTTTCAAGGATTCTTTCTTTCAAAGATGCGATATACCTTGCGTCATCTTTTCTTTGCAGAATTTCTGCGGCTTCTTGTGCTTTATTTTCTCTGCCTAATTCGATGCTTTTAGCAAAAGTATATAAAATATCTTTTCCGTTTTTACCAAGCTTTCTTTCGATAAGATCCAGCCTCCCGTTAATAAAAGCCTCCCACAGCACTGGTAATCCTACGTGCTGTGATAATAAATCTATAGCCTCTATAAGCCAGGCATGCCTGTAACGGGTTGAGAATTCCCTGCATTGGTTAAGTAAACTCAAAACCAGATAATCCACTAACGCAAGTTCAAAAAACCTGAATTCCGATTCGCAAAAACCATCGAATAAGAGGCAAAGCGCTTCTCTCATTAGATACGGCTCTAAATCTAGCCCCTCAAATGAACTGCCATCGTTATTCCAGCGAGAAGCAAGAATACGAGCTTGATAAGGTACTCGTATCACTATGCCATTAGACAAATGGCTCACAAACAAAACAATATGAGACAAGTCAATCGTGGAATTAAACGCCTGAGAAAGCCTATGAGAAACATTCCTTACGCTTTGTTTTTGAGCTTCATTTGGCTCTGTAATGTGACGTTGTGCCACTCTAAAGTAGGAAGCAAAAATGACCTTTTCCACATAAAATGCCATAATAAAGGCATTTTCTCTTTCGGCTTTATAATTATTTCTTGTTTTGCTGCGTTTTTCAAACCCCTTGATAAAATTCAAAATTGAAAACATATCTCTTTTGCGCAGATGACGAAACGCCTCTATGAGACCTGCTTTTGCAGCCTCAGGAGCCTCAACTTTATTTATAATTTGTCGTATCCCCGTGCGATATAAATAATCTATATACCTTGCATCAGGAGATAAGTCATTGATATTGTAAGCGTTACCCGCAACAACGATACAACCATCTCCGAAAGGAATATCAGCCCAGTCTGCCTCATCATAGCGAACAGTAAAAGAGAAAATGGTTTCCTTATCAAAGGTCATTCTTGCAAAATAGCGCTTATCTTTCAGGTCATCGGGAACTAACCTCTTCATTACTACGGAATCCTGCCACTTCTCTTTAAATAAATTACTGTGGAGCCTTACATTAAGGTCTTGCTCACCAGGAATATTGGCAAAAATGAAGTTTTCTTCACCCACTAAATTAGCCTGTACTGTTCCCGAATAGGGGAAAAATCTTTTTTCCTCCAACAGAGCTAATAAATCCAGGTAATCTCCTAGTTTCTGATTTTGAATAGCGGTTATCACTCTCTCAAAGTATGAGAAATCAGGAACCTTCTCAAGGAAAGTATTAAATCTAAATCCGCAAAGGTGCTCATATAAACCTTTACTTATTAATATGCCCATAATGTTATGTGCAGCACGAAGAGTTTTTACATTACCCTCAGCTATACGCATCAAATCAGGCAATATATAAACTTCATAATTATCAACGTTAGGGAACCGTTTGTAAAAATCAGCGATTAAATCTGGAACAGCATCTAAGATAGAAAGATTATAAGCATATCTAAGCCATTCCCATCTTCGATCATAAAATCTATCGAGGTCGCGCTCAAGAAGGAGTAAACGATAAATTCTTTCTACAGCTTCTTCTTTATAAGGCCTTAATTGCTCTGGGCAATTATCATTAAATAATTGTTCGGCGGTTTCCCATTGCTTCCACTCTCTCTTCATTGATTTTAAGACAAGGCGGATAGAAGATATTTCTTTATCTTTATTGAGTTTATCTACCCATATATGATTTACGCCTAAAGACTCTCTCTGCGGATTAACAGAAGTCAAAAGTTGACTGAAAAACCAGATGGCTTCAGGATGATATTTATCCTTCATATGAGGAATCGCCCATTCTATCATGATATCAATAAATGGTTTTTTGTTGATGTCGCCCAATATAGAATCGAAAGTGGGCTTTTCTTCATATGCATCATGATCATTGGTAAGAACGAGAGATTCAAGAGTAATAGTAAGGTTTATATTTCCTGGTTTGTTATGCGAGATTAATTCTTGGGCATCGAACTTTCTAGCCTCTTTGGTACTGAATTCGGCTGCTCCTCCTTGTGCGATTATTGAATTCACATTAAACCGCTCAGGATACTTCTTGTATTGAGCAGTTAAGCCATATCGTTTTAGAATAGAGGTTAACTCAGCGGTACGATTAAGTGGAGGGAGCTTTATGTTATAGTTAATTTTCTCCGGAAAATATTTTTCTAGTATGCTTACCAAAACAGGCAAACTTCTGCCCCGTTTTTTAAATACTCCTTCGTGGTTAGAATCAAGAGAAATCACTAATATCACGTTAGAAGCAATCTGAGCCATAAAATGCTCAAGCTCTGTTTCTTCTGTAGGTAGAAAGAACCCACTGGTAACCACGTAAACTTTATCTATATTAGCGGCGATAAAATTAACTATTTTAAGAAAATCAGGATACAACGTAGGCTCGCCTCCCAGCAACCGGACACTTGAAAATCCCCGTATGTCTTCGCTAATAAGTTTTTTGAGTTTCTCACAAGGAAAAATAGCACCCGGATTATGCTTCATAGCTTTTTCTGCACAGCAAAATGGACAGCCCAAACCACACCTGAAAGTCATTATAAGATTAATGTGATCTTCAAAATCCAAGAAAGTGCGCAAAAGATCATATGTTATTGCAAATCGATATTCAGAATGTAATATCCTGTCTAGGATATCTTGCATTGTCTCAAAGCGCTTCCTTTCTTTATCCTCCATCACCGGCGAGGCGGCGCGGGGATTATTTTGCACTGGAGAACCGGATTCTTCAAAAACCTTACATAAGTTTATGATTTCGGTTGACCCCCAAAAATCAACCTTTTCAATTTCAATATTCGGTGATCCTAACTTTTCATTAACATATTTCTCGGGGTTGGCAAAAACTCCGGGCTTAGAAGGATCATGGCTTTTTAGAATAACAGCCAAACATCCATCGGGCGTAATACAAAGGCTTGAGTAGAACGGCTCTTGTTCTCTTTCAAAACGACTTCGCTCTAAAAGACCTAACTTTAATGCCATGGAAAACGCGCGTCCTTCATAAAAGATACCATGGATATTCTGCTTTAAATTGATCTCAAATTCTTCTCCCAAGGGAACCCAAACCAACTCTCTTGTCAAGTTATTGAACGACTCTTTCAATGCATTACCACGTACACTAAAAGGCTGCAGTTCTCCTAATTCCCAAATAATCAGGTGGTCTTGCATTGAATCATTTTTGTAAGATAAAGGTAAGAATTGAATTATATCACGATATCTACTGTAGTATGACACTAACAGCTTTCTAAAATCTTCTGAATCAACCCCACCATGTCTCATGACTGCTTGTATAACATCCGGATAAAACAAATGAAAACTAAAATATGGCCATTGTGAAGAATTTTCCACAGGATTAAGGGATTGAAAGACTTTTTCAAGAATATCCCTATTATTCTGATTAATAAGTTTCTTGGCATTAATAACCAAATCTTTTCTCACTGGAAATCTAGGCAATAACTGAGAGATAATATAAGCTAAATCACGACGATTTAAAGCATCTGAATCAAGTCTAGTTCCTATTTTTAATGCAGGCCATTTATTAGTTATCGAAAATATTAGTAATCTGAATAATTTAGGTGACATCTGTTTTACGGGTCCCATAGCATCAAACAGACAATGTTCACATGCATCATTACAACCCCATGTGAACAAAATTCCTATCTCTTTGTGGTTTTTGAGCCATAATTCAACAATCATTTGAAATTTTTTTGTAAAGCAGGGAAATGAATTGTTTATGAAATTTTCAATCGTAGGCGAGGCGGCGCGGGGTTTTTCTCCCACTGGCGAGCTGGATCGAGTCTCAAGATCACCATAAAGATCATAAATAAGCCTCTTTTCAGCATCGCCTAATATTTCATAGGCGGTTGCAGCCTCTTTAAATATTTTTTCGGCTTCTTTGTTGTTAGGGTTACGATCAGGATGAAACTTCAAAGCTATGGCTCGATATGCCTTTTTGATCTCTTCCCGCGTAGCATCAGGTTTAACCCCAAGAGTCTTGTAAAACTTAAGCGACTTATTATAACCATTGACGCTGTTAAGAGAATTGTAAGACAATGCATTGATATACCGCGGGAGCTCCGAATAGCTATCGTCTGTAAGAATATATCCTATTTCTCTTAAGTAAATAACAATTGAATAAGCGGTATCATAAATATTCTTTCCTTGAGGTTGAATAATCCAAGTCTTGAGGATCATAGGGTTATCGTGGCAGACAAAAGCGACCTCTATAAACCTCTCTCCTGGCCTGCCAGGACCTTCATTTTTCACGCGTATATCAAGGACGCCTTCTTGGTAAGGTATTTGGACAATATCTGCTTCTGGGCGGCCAATACTGTTTGTATCAGAGGCCCGAACTACACTCTTTTCCAAGCCGCCCGAGCTGCTCAAGCCTCCTTTCAATACATTCTCCATCCTATCGCATGATTTTGTTGGTTCAGCTTCCTGATGCATTTGATCAAGCAGCGCCAAATCATAAGACTCCACAGCTTCAGAGTTGAATACCAGTAATCTCTTCCCGTCTACAGAGAAGAAAGGCTTATCTTTTTCCCCCAGCTTAAGTGCAATTTTTTTGCCATTGATAGTAGTACAAATCAAATTAATGACTTTTGTCAAACCGTCATATATATGCAGATAGCTCCCACACGCAGAATAATAAGTATTGAGCAATGCGCCACGCGTATTCAAAGGAACGATTTTTGCGTTATCCACATGATAGATGGCACAGCTAGGATCAACATCCCAGTTTATTTTGTTAATGTCATAACAAAGAAGTGTACTGTCAAGTGTTGGTGATATAGAAAATTGATAGAGATTGGGGGCGATAAAAGTCCTTTCTTTTGTTTTGAAATTATACACTTCTGCTGAACCACACAAACTGATAAATAGCGAATCTGGAATAGCTATAAAATTAGCAAAACTCGTGCCTTGGGGGATAAGAAATATTTTCCTAGTTTCAAACTCATAAATTACTTTCTCTTTATTGTCCAAGCGCAAGATGGCAAATTTTTCATCTTTGGGAAAAACATGAATAAACGGCAATCTCCCCGGCTGCACTTGGGATAAATCAACTTCAAGGCCTGTCTTTAGATCAAACAGGCTGCTATTATAATCTTCTTTAAACATTACAATGGCGTATCCATCTTGCCCTGAAATATGGACATGAGACACTTGACCTTCGAAATTTATATTTAAAACTTCTCTTTTTTCGATATCGATTATTTGCACGGTGTCATTAGGGAAATAAACAGGTATCAAACTACCGCTTCTTGAAAATGTACCAAACATACTGGCTCCCTTATGCAATCCCTTAATTTCTAAAACCCTTCCCGATTCTATATTGATTATTTCCGGTGAAAACAGTTTGCCGCGGTAGTCGATCGCCAGATACATATCCTTTGGCGAAAAATTAGCGCTCAAAACATCTGTTTTTAACGATAGCTCAACGATCTTTCCAGATGCAACTTCATACAGCTTCTCATCAACAAAAGCAAACTTTCCTTTCCTAGATATGAAATTACTATGTGCATAGTGATAGTGATCCATATTATATGCATTGAATCCCGGAAGGCGCATTCCTTGTGTCTCAAGAGGAGAACTACTAAGCCTCGGCGAGGCGGCGCGGTTAAAATCGGTCGATAGTCCATAGTCTATAGGCGATAGTGAAAGTCCCGTGTCCTGACCATTGACCATAGACCATTGACCATAGACTGATTTCACCGGAGAGGCGGCGCCTTCGTTAGCTTTCGGCCCAAGACGTACAGCTGGAGACTGAGAGCTGGCGACTGATAGCTCTGAAAGCGGCGAGGTGGCGGTATCTCCGGTTTTAGCTTTTTTGGTTTTACGTACTTGTTCTAGACGTCGGAGTATATCTGCAATAAATTCATCCGTCCATCTAGAACGACGCAAAGCCGCAACCACAGCAGCATCAACCTCTGCTGTATCTATGGGGTTAGATTTTACGTTATGATCGTTGTCAATATGCCAATGTGCTATGTTATTATTAAAAGGCTGCTCTCTGAAAGTAGCTATATCTAAGTTGCTGGTAGCCGCAAGAAATAGGGCTTTTGTATTGCCCAAGAGATGAACTAAACTCTCTTCAATCGCTTGCTTATAGTCCTGATGAATTCCCGAGACGATTTCATCTATTAAAACTAAAACTGGGCTTTTTGTTTCCACCCTATCATAAATATGCTTGAGGCTATCCAACACTACTTGAAAAAAATTCTCGGCTTTTTCAGCATTATCGGCGAGGTTAATCTGAGCCAAAATACCCATGGGTGTTATAAACATCTCCTCAGCAGGCACAGGCGACCCTAGTAAAGCCAAAGCAACTAGTAATGCGGTCATTCTAAGATAAGTAGACTTTCCGCTCCGGGGACCGCCGCTTAAAATAATAAAGCTTTGCCGTTTGCTTAATTCTAATGACTGAGGCACAGGAGGCTCAATAGTCCACAATAACCTGGGTGATTTTCCATTCTTTATAAACAAAGTGGGTGTGCCATCTTTATCTAGCGGGAGAATAGTAGGAAAAGTAATCCAGGCGTGTTCCTTGTCTAAACGGTCAGTAACAATGATATCCTGCGGAATATATAGACGCCGACCACCTCCCCACGCAAGTTCAGCAATCACTCTATAGGCATCGATTTCACGGACAACTCTAAGAAGTAGTTTTAATTGGTCAGTTTTGTTCTCGAGAGCATCCTTAATCTGTGTCTCAGACCAATCCCGCACAAGTTGATATAATCCATAAGGATGATTGGAATCAGTTACAGCTTGTACTATCCATCGAATTGCAAGGAGTCGCTGCGATTGAACATTTGTGAGTATCTTGTCGAGAGATTCCATGCTGCTAAACAGGCCTTTAAGTGCCGAAACAAAGTCATCATTTTTCTGAGGCTTTTCCTGAGACGAGAGACTATGAATTACATCTTTCCGCTGATAATCATTATGGATGATATCCCATAATTCATCCCAAGTAAAATCATAGGCACCTGGTAACTCTCGCTGCCACTTGTACAAAGCGCTATAAAGCCTAAGGTTTCCATCCGGTACTCGAACATACATGATGTCACGTATTGCATCCTGCCGGGCGACAATCTCTTCAGGGTCAAGAAAAATACCAGTTAATTGTTCAGTCACCCAATGAGGACCTAAGTTGTTATCGCACCGGCCCGCTGTGCCGTGCATGTGTTCTAAGGCAGCAAAATCCAGATCTTTTCTTGTTTTCTCAGATAGAATAGTTCGCGGGATACCATCTTCTTCTAATAAAACTCTTTCTAAATTGTGAACGGTTGTATTTTCCTCCTCCACCGGCGAACTGGATTCGGCTTCCTTGTTGTTAAGCACCGGCGAGGCGGCGGTATTTTTTCTACCGGGAAACTTAATTGCCACCAAAAGTTCATTTAATTCTCCTGGGTTAGTAAAAGCGCTAACACTATACTCTCTAATCTTAAGTCCACCGCTTCTTTTAAAAAGGATGTTATACAGCGGCCCACAGGTAGCATGAATATGAAAACCTCGTGTTTTTAATACCCGCGTAAGTTCTTTTATAATTATAGATGCATCATTTTCCGATAGGTGCAATCCTTCAAAAAAACGGCTGCTGATTACTGCATCAAAAACTTCATTAGCAAATTTTATATTTTTGGCATTTCCGCAATGAACATCCAAATCCCACTGCTTAGCTGTTTCCACTGCAACATGGGAAATTTCATAGCCAGTGACCTGCGCCCCAAATTCATCTCGCAAATATCTCATTAATTCTCCGTAACCGCAACTTACTTCCAAGATTCTTTTATTTTCTAGATTAGTCAACTTTTCTGTCAAAGCATAAATAATAGGATAATAAAAATATTTGATCTTTTCGGGTTCATAGTTAGGCTTTCCTCCCTCTTGTCCTAAACGTCCTTGCCAGTAGGCATCAAATTGATTATTTGGTTCGCCTTCCTTATTTAAGTCTCTAAAATAATGAAGGGTTGTTACCTTATCGTTTTCTCTAGACATCGGCGAGGCGACGCGAGTTTTCTCACCCATCGGAGAACTGGGTGATGGTTGAATCAATCTGCAATGAGGATATTTTAAATCCAACACCGGAAAGTCCGATGAAAAAACTTCTTCCAGCTTATCCTTTGTGTAGCCGCGCGATTCATCGTGGTTAATAAGACGTGCTACGGACACAACGCCTTCGGTCTTTGCGAATATTTCTGAGTGGGCACCACGAACCAAATGTCTCTTAAGTTCTCCGAGCGTTCGATAATTTATATTTTTTCTTTTCGCTCTCCAAATCAGTATGGGAAGATGCATTTCTGTTTTATAACCGCTAGCAACGTCTCTTGAAAAGCAAGCGAGGATATTTTCCTTCGGCACGCGGTAAACTGTGCCCGTTCCCCGTAGTGTAGAAAAATGTTTTTCGGTAATAAGTGCAAAAGACGCGAATGCCTTCCCCTCGAGATCCATGCATTTCACAAGTAAGGAGAAATTGAGAGGATCAAAGTTATTAATGTCGCTCAACTCTATCTCGCTTTCGGGACTTAAGGGCCCCAACTTTTCCATCTCAAACAGGCACACTGTTTTCTTCATAAAGATGGCGGTGATTTTCTTTCTGACATGAGGATCATAAAATGCCCAATCCGCCAATACTCTGCCGCAAATAATCTGCACTGCGGTATCATGCGGAATCCAAATGCTTTGTTCCCAATCAACGAATTTAAAGAGCCGGCTCGGCTCCGTTATCTTGAGTTGCTGCTGCCATTGACTGCATATGTCTTTTAAGGCATTCGCTAATTCACCGTCTATTTTATTGCACCCGATACTAACGTCGCCCCCTGTCCATTCATCACTTAACGCACTGTAATCCTTGGGGTTATCAATCGTGCAATTAAATTGCCTTAGTGGGAATTTGTCCCTAAGAACCCTTAGAATAGAAATAGCCATCAATGAATGAAGCACCACATTGATATTCTCTCCCCAACGAGTTACTTTTATAGATCCCTTAGGGTACGCAGGGTACCCCCCATATGTTGGTAAGTTAGCCACCTGTTCTGCTAAATCAAGTTCAACTTTTAAATGCCTGGCTTTAATTTTCACCGGTGAGCTTCCGCGGTAGGCGGACCAGCCTGTGGCTGGAGAGGGATCAGGCGCCACCGGCGAGGCGGCGCCATTAGTTATTTTCCGCAAATCAGTCTCTTTGCGCGTAATATTTGTACATATAGCAATATTTCCTCTACACGCCATAAATAATAACTTGTTATACAGAGACATTAATCTCCAGCTGTCTCTTAGAGGTGAAGAGGCCTTATGTTCTGATTTTATTTTTACATTCAAATCTTTTAATCGGGATGGAAGATTTGCTATCAAATCATCCGGGCCATTAGCAAGAATGGCCGGCATACCAATTTTACCCGCGGTATCTATATCAACCTTGGGACGGTCACCAATTGATACTGCCAGCTGGGGTTTACAGCCAAAATGTTCGCAAATAACTTTAAACATCTTAGATTTTCCTTCCGGCACATCTTCCTGAGTAACTACAAAATTAAACAGATCATATATATCAAGGGCCTCTAAAATACCTTTAGTCAACAGACGGCCATTATTGGTGGCAATGGCCAAGAAATATCCTTCATTTTTCAATTCGTTAAGTAACTTCCTAAGCCTCTGATTTCTTTTAATCAGCTCAGGCGTTTTACGCAAATAACGCTTTGGAGCATCTTTCAACATTTCTCCCTGATAAGCAAAATACGTGACTAAATCAAGCCCGAAGAATCGTAGCATTGCACTCATGCTGTTTAATTCTTTCTTTTTGCTACGGAATGCTTCGGTACCTATACCGCCAAATTTCATCGAGGCGTATTCGCAGCATGCATTCTCTTGCGCTAAAGAAAGTGCTCTGGAATCATGCAGCGTATTACCTACATCAAAAATAAGCACTTTTATGTGATTAACGAGAAGATCTTTAGTTTGCATGGGCGAGGCGGATGTAATTGTTTTCTCAAGAACTTCTTTAATATTTTTTGCTACTTCTTCAAAATCTTGCAACCTACGGCCTTGCAATGAGCGTACATCTAGAACCATAGCTTGAACATTGGCTTGAGAAAAATCGATATTATGGGCTTCACGCCAAGATGTAATAATGTTTGTTCCTGAACCAAACGCATCAAAGAAAATAATATAATTGATTTCTACTGATCCTTCTTCGGGCATAATATTTGTTTCTCCTATGAAACGGGAAACTAAATACTTGTGGTTAATATCTGTTGAGCCGATAAGCCTAAGAGAACCTTCGCTTTTTATAACATTAACAATTGAGCTGTCGATTGACAAAATCTTCCAATCCGTCTTTGAGGCATCTTTATCCTTATATTCACTCTCTTTTGCACCGATAAGCATAGCTGCAATTGCGCTTTTGCCTACATTTATACGGCCGAGAAAAATTATTCCTTTGCCCTTAAATGAAAGAAGCTCTCCGACCCCTATCCAGCTTTCTCCTTTATAGCGAGGCTGAGTTAAGAGCAAATCTCTCATCGGAGAAGATGATTGAGAAGGCTCATTGGAATCCTTGCCAGAAACATCAAAATGTATTCGTGGGCCGACTCTCACCAGCTCCTCAAGGCGAAGCAACGCCAACATCTCGCTATTATAAAATAAACCGATTTTTTCATAAAAGAACGGTATGAAGCCTTTTAAGTAATTTGACATTTCCACGTATCTAGAGGTATCCATAACAATACGGCGTGTCCTTAAATCACTCCGGCAAAGTTGAATAATATCTTCCTTAATCATCGGCCGTTTCTGTTTGATGATTTCACATTGCGCTTTAACGCCCTTAACAAGATAACCCAGCAAATCAAAAATCTCTGTTTTGTTTGCTTCGACAGGAAAGATAAAATACCCGCACGTACTAAAAATTTGTTTCAAGGACTTACGAAACATACCGAGGTACAGGAGAGAAAAAGCACATTCCATATCAATCGGCACAAGGCGACCTCCTTCAACAAACAAGATGTTCTCAGGGCTAATATCTGTATGCCCTATTAGATAATAAATAGCCAAGATGCGGCCTAATTGTTCTGCCTGATAGGGGTCAGATATCAGAGGACCCTGGGCTTTAATTCCGCTATGCTCAATATACTCCGACCACCCAAACGTACCAACCACATCATGCTCCAAATGGAATTTTAAAGGCAGGGGATATTCGAGCCTTTCGAATAGATTTAATAAAGCCTCCTCCAACGCCACCGTGGGTGATGGTTTATATACGATACGACCCTCCTTACCTGCGCTATCTACAAATCCTAAAAGCTTTGTTCCGTCCGGCATATATTGCCTTTTTTTAAGACTACCACTTTGCAGCATATCGCACCCTGCAGTATTAATAGCCATTTCTAAATTTATTTCTTTACAAAAACCATATTCCGCCGCTAAATTAGGAATTTGTCTCTGCCATAAATAGGCTTCAGGGCCCCTTGTTTTAGAATTAATAAATGTCTTCAAACCTACGGTTGTAGTCTCCTGTCTTGCGTTTGCGCTTAAAAGATCCGGAGAAAGATTTGTGAGTTCAAAATACACATGCCTGTCCCCTATGCCTTCAATACTGTGCAAAGTCACATTTTTGTTAAACCACGGCAGGCTGCCATTCTCTAAAGTTCTTTGGAGGCGTCTGTAGAAAATTGAGCCTTTGCTCACTTTATTCTTTAGATCATTATTATTGGTAATCCTAAAAGAAGAACCCTCGGTGTCCACCGGCGAGCCGGAAACACCAAAGAGTTGTTTTTTTAGTAAGAGGGCTTGGGCTTTCTGTATTTCTTTTTCAAACACATCCGGAGCTCTTTGAGGCATGATACCTATCTTCCTACCCATTTCTCTCCAATACAGATATTTCTCATAAATCAGTTCACCTTGAAGAATTTTTCTCTCAAAATCCGTAAAAGAACTGTTTCTCTCAATAAAAAGCCGCGGTTCAGTGGAAAGCTGATCATTATCAAGAATACAAAATCTTCCATTCTTGGTTAAGCCATAATTCCAATACCATCTTTTGGCATCTATATCGTGAATACCGCGCATCCACATCCGATGGGTGTAATCTAGAAACATTCTGGAATACGATCCGTAAATTCGATCATAAATATACTTCACTTCTTCTTTCCCTAATGCGCGCTCTCCAATTTTTCGTCTTAAATCTTCAATAACCCTATCATTAACAATCTTTCCCGCCTCCTGAAGAATAATATGACGATTAAAATGCCACGGTCTTTTTTCTATTAAAATGGCGGAACCTTCTAAAATAGACAATGCCAGATATCCCCCAAGACATTCTTTAGCCAAAATATAACCGCGCAAGACATTGTCTTCATCCCTGGACTGCGGAACCTTAACAAACACTCCCCCTGTTTCATCAGAATAATACAAATCCACCGCGGGTGCGATATCCCCTGAAGGAACAAAATTAAAATTAGCCTTTTCTATTACTCCACGGATAACTCTGTCACCCTCTTCCTTCAGGGTATGTTGTAGTTCTTCTATATCAATGCTCCATCGGGCCAATTTTTCCTTGCATCTAAGTAGGGCACCGGTCCTATACCAAAAAAGAATCTGAGAAATTCTAGATTCCATTTCTTTGGCACTCAAACCTGAAGATATTCCTTTTTCTATCACCGGTGAGCTAGTGAACTTTGTTCTAAACTGTATTCTAAAAAGAGTACCGTTAACTATATTCAAACGCTTGCTATACCTTAAAAGCCTTAAAAGACGTCCGGAATTGTCATCTGGCCAACTATGTCTCAACCACCTTTCATAACATTCCCAGGCTTGGGAATCCTTATCTTGGTAGAAATAAATATCCCCTTTGATCTTCCATGCTTCAGGGGATAATGGATTATACTTAATGGCTTTGTCAACCGCTTCCAAAGCCCTATAAAACTGATTCAAGACTACATGGACTATGGCTTTCTCGCAATACAACCTACATAAGTCATTTTTCCTATCAGGCTTCGTTCGCATAATTGCCTCTTCAAGGCAATCTAGGGCTCTATTATTGCCACCGTGTTTACGATAAATTTTTGCAAGGCAAGATATTGGCTCTGGATTGCCCGGATCTTCTTCTTTATATTCATTGGCAATTTTCTCTGCAACATTGAGAAGTCCGGCGTTAAAGGCAGCCCACATGTCATCTTTTCTATATATCACGAGGTCTTGGATTTTTGTTATCGGCAAGGTGAGATAAGGAGCAGCCTGAGCACAAAAAGCGTTTCCTAAACTGATTAATATCGTTTGCGCCAATTGATCAAAGGCCCGCTCTTTTTCTTTGAAGCCAGATGTGTTTTCCCTGATATGATCCAATATGCCCAAGACAGGCTGTTTCTTATCAACATCATTACAGGCTTCGTTAATAAGAAATTTAAGGAAGTCAAAACAGCCATTATAAACGTAGTACGCCTCTATGCTGGCTATGCCGCGAGTTTCTTTTGCTTTCTTGTTCGCCAGCCATAAACCAACCAAACCCTGCACGAGCCATTCAACGACGTGAGTAAAAGGACTCACATAATGGCCGAAAAGAATTGTCTTAATCTGCTCTATGGTTAAAGATCTGGCCCAAGAAGCAATTATTTCAGAAGCCCAAGCCCTATCAGCCTCTACTATTACAGGTGATCCGGAATACGCATTGCCGTCAGAATCATCGCCCTCTTTTATCTTACGCCTAACTTGGTCATAGACCTCTGTTGGCACTGAAATCATGAGCCGGTAGTCAATAGTTACAGCTTTTACAAATTCCTCGATGGCTGAGTCAGTCTCTTGGATATCTAAATAAGTCAACCCAAAGTCACGGTGAACCAAAGCAAAATCATCCGGTATAGAAAAATGGCCACTAGCACAAGCTTGTTTATAATGGCTGATTGCCTTCTGATAAAAACCCTTGTCAGAATATACATTTCCAAGATTCGCGTGCGCATCAGCACAATAATAATTCAGACTGACAGATTTTTCTAATTCTCGAATAGCCGCCTCAAGATCAGCAAAAATAATTCCGCAAAATGTCCCCAATTGTAAATGATTGTCATAATCAAAAGGGTTTATTTCGCAGGCTTCCATGTAATGTTTCAATGCCTGCTCGCTGTAATACTTTTTCTCATCTTTGTCGGATATCTCATCCAAAAGCTGATAATACAAGTTACCAAATTGCTTATGGATAAAGGCCCTCATGCCGGAAGGAGACACTATCTGCATGGTAAAATAGATCAAGTCGAAAATTGGTATTCCTCCTTCTTTATCCGGCAATAACGAATCCTTATCTAATTCATAACTAGCCCTCTGCTTCATAAGATTTAATAATTTGTCCTGGGGAAGCCAATATTTTTGATTTAACACATGAGGCTCAAGAGGCAACCCCGTAATATCTCTAATTACTCCGCGCTGTTCCTCCAGACGGAGCCCTACACGCAGGTCTTTAAACCCTATTTTCCCATTCATTCCGTTAGATGAGGTCGTTGGGTAAAAATCTGATAAATTTATTAGAAATATTTGTGCTATGCTTAAATCCACAAATAACACCAGATCTTTTGTTATAGGAACAACTGTCCAGGCATGATTCTGCGAAATAGCAAATCTGATATCAACATCTAACAATTGTAAAAGAATATACGTAAACATGGGGATGGCTAAGGAATCCAAGATTCCTCTTTTATATCCTTCTTTAATTTTTTTATCGCCCTTTAACTTATCCACGAGATCAAAAATATCATCTTCGGCAAATACATTAATTAGCTGCCGGGCAAGCGAATCTCCGGAAACCATACTATTTTCGTACTGGGACCTTATAATCGGATCCAAACCCAAAATAATCTTCATTAATTTTGTAATATCTTTGGATTTTATCAGGGGCGCCAATCTTTCCTGCATGGTTAAGAGTTTCATTTTTTCATGACTCTCTAATAATATTTCGTCAAGCATAGGAATTATCCTAAACAAAACAGGCTGAGGGAAACCGATGGGCTTCAAAATCGAAAACAATTTTCTCATGCGTAATTCTTTATTCAGCAATCCAGTGCCCCCTACAGGCGAACCGACAGATTGCCGTAGGAGAGGAATTTCTATTTCTACTACGAGACCAATTTGCTTCATCTTTGCCCTAACGACCATAGTATTCCAGCCCTCCGGGTGTTTCTCGTCAGCTAACAATATCCGCCTGTATTCACCGGAATGATAAACAATAAGCCCTTGACGCTTAAGAACTATCTCCTGACAAGCTAACCAGGCATTATAAGAGACAGAGGCATCAACATCTTTTTCTTGTTCTATCAGAGGCCATCGCGGCATCAGTTCACGCACATCAATACCAACACCACGGTCTTGAATAATAATACGGACCTTATCTTCTTCAAACAAAGTAAATTTAGCAACAACAACCCTTTTCTTTCCCTGCTCTAAGCCGTTTTTCGTCAATTGAGCCAAACATTCTATGAATCCTTCATCGCCACCAATATCCTCCCATCCTATTGATGAGATATCTTCTTTAATTGTGTTCAGATCTTTTTTTCCTTCAAATCTGACAGCCCTTACTCCAAATAACTCGTTTAATTTTTCTATTGTATGCGAATTATCCAACAATACCTCACCCATAAACACTTCTCTTCTCGCTTGGTCATTCAAATAATTCTTGTCGGATAAAATAGCAATAAAATCGTCTACGATTTCCGGATCAAGTTGAGTCCCTTTAACCTTAAAGAGTATCTGTATCGCCTTCTCAATGGGCATTCCTTGGCGATAAGGCCTGTCAGAGGTCATCGCATCAAAAGTATCTGCGACAGCGGTTATCCTGGCGAGTAGAGGAATTTCTTCGCCTTTCAATCCATCCGGATACCCCTTGCCATCGTAACGTTCATGATGATAGCGTATGATTGACCTGATAATATCATTTGATTGTTCTCTCCATGGGTTCTCAGAAAGAATTTGATCGCCTTTAACAGAATGCTCTTTGATTTTCTCAAACTCATCATCTGTCAAGCGATCAGGTTTATTCAAAACTTGCTCAGGCACGCCAATCTTGCCTATATCATGTAAATCAGCCCCTTTCTCAAGAGCGTCTATCTCATCCATGTTCAATCCATACCTGAGAGCAAGCCAAAACACATACATCCTCACGCGATCCGTATGACCGCGCGTATAGGGATCTTTAGCTTCAATGGCATTGGCAAGCGTCGATATCAAACCAAAATCGGTCCGGAAATATTTCTGTTGCTCAATAGCCGCCATTCCTAACTGCACAATTGGACCAAGGGCTTTAATATCTTCTTCTGTAAACCTTCCTTCTTTTTTATTAACTAGCTCTAACACGCCCATTACTAAACCTCTAGTTTTAAGTTTAATAGGCATATACAATAAAGAATGCGGTCTTGGGCCTATAAAACTACTCAGCTCTTTGTCAAACGATGGGCCTGTTCCGATATTGTTAATGAAAAACCCTTTCTCTCTTTGTTCTTGGAGTGCTAAAGCGATATAGCCTTCTTCATGCTCCAGTAAGATCTTTTTCAAAAATTCTCTATGCGGGCTGGTCGAAGCTGCGCAGTAAAGATATTTAGCATTATCTTCTAAGAACAAAAACATGGAACCATACTCAGCACCTGTTGCCTCAAGAACAGCTTCAAGAATTTCTTTCACAAGATATTGATTGCCCGAAGAGAGAAACCACTGGGCTATCTTTGTCAGATCAAAAGAAGAATTGTTGTAATTATTGGTGGGGGAACTGGCCAAGCGACTTTCTTGGTTAAATTTCGTGGGGATATTAAAATCCAAATTTTTAACTCTGTCTAATCTTCCTTCTTTCTCGCCAAATTTAACAAGTGCGATGCCATGTTTAGAAATCAGGAAATTCCAAAAAGGAAAATATTCTAAGTCCAAAGATGACTCGTCGTTACCATAAGTAATAATATTTCTTTGCGGAATGACAAACTGAGGCCTTAGACACCCTATCTCTTCTATCTCTTTTTTAACAATGGTTTCAATTCCGGCAGAGCAAATTACAACGCCTTCTAGGGAGAGATATAAAGAACTTAAATAATGAAGGAAATAATTCTTTAAATTTGCTTCGCCACAATGCATGATTGCCAATAACCCTTTATTATTGGCCTTAAGTATCAGCATAGTGCAACCGTGGAACATAATGGAAGAATCTATAAGGTAATCGTGTTTGAATAAATACAACGGTTCTATCTCAAACAAATGAATATTCACGCGATATATCTTCTGCCTTCTTGCTCCTTTCAAGAATTGGCACAAAACAGCACCATTGGTTCGCGCATATCCTCTATTCCCTATTTGAGACAGGTGAAAATGTGCATCTGTTAAAGCCAATCTATTCTGAGTATCAATGACCGCCTCGGCATATTGTGCGACGATTATTTCCAGAACAACCCTATCGCCCCCCACAGCATCGCTGTTGGCGACACCTTCCGCCAATTGATGCATTTTGTCATTTTCTGACATTTGAATTCCTATCGGCGAACTTGTACTGAGTGTAGTCGAATTGCCGTAACGCTTGAACCACCTTGCCTGCTGAGATTCTCTTAACGCTTGAACCGAATCATTGATGGCCTTTTCTTCGTCATCCAAGCTCTTCTCTAAATCTTTCCACAATTGAATTCCAAGAGCCGTCGGATTTTTCACAAAATAGGACAGCACCTGATCAACCGCCTGCTTTCTGAAAAATAAAGTGATGATATACTCTGTATTACCCTTATCTAAACCTTCCAAGTGTACACCGCGTTCTTTAGCAAAATCGGAAATCTCTTGGGGAAGTTTATCAAAAGAAGAAAATTCAATATATCCCAGAGGAATCATGAAAGTGCTTGAAACTTGCAATATAGCGCTAATCATAAAATAATCGAGGTCCATCCCCTCTATATTGACTTCCAGATCATTCAAGCCAGGCCGATCCGCTATCATGAAATAGCCAAACCAAAACTGCGGGAACAAGGCGACGCCGATAACAATCTTCCACCACGCCAACAAAGGCAATAAAGATGCTTCATAAAAAACGACAAGCAACAAACCAACCCCTAAGGAAATATTCATCAACGAAAACTTTTGCTGAGCGGATTGAATATCGAAGTCTTCTGGATGGCTTGGTGATAAAATTTCGTCATACTCTTCTGAGTCATTTTTGTAATCTAAGTATCGGTCAAACAGTTTTTCTAGATACTTTATGGATAAAATAATACCTGCGCCTAAAGAAACCTGAAGGCTGACTAAAATGAAGTTATGGGGTAGGAATAAAGCAAATATAGCGCCGCCGATTGTTACAAAAAACAGGCTCGATAACATGCTTACGGCAAAATACCGGATAACAAAGCTGGCCCTTGTAAAATCATAAAACGAGTTCTGTCGCCTTTGCATTCTTTTTGCCTGAGCCAAGACAAACGTACTGACAACACCAAGCAGCGGCACAACAAAAGTGCTTGCATGAAATGCGATCGGAGAACTGCCTTTTTCTTGCTCTGTCTTGCCGTTTTTCTTCTGAACGTTCTTTGTTGCACTATTACTATTCTGAATAACAATTCGGCCTAGGGCTGCCCTTTCTCTCCCTGTTAAGCTCAGCGAGATTTCTTTTTCAATAATTTCAAAAAATGCCTTCGCATTTCTTTTAAGCTTAATTGCAAAATCACTTGCTGAAGGTATGTCAAAATGCGTTTTATTAACCAACATATATTGTTTTAATAAACTCACTGTTTCCTGACGATTAACTTTTAAGCCAATCAAAATAACCCTAAGGGACATCTGATCAATTATGCTGTCTTTATTAACGAATAGAAGGCCTTGTTTGATTATTTTTGGTATAAGAGAGGATAAAACGGTCTTATTTGTTGAAATAGCTGTATTGAGAATTTTGGGCTCCGTGGAATTTACCACCGCCAAAATTTCAGATAAACACTGCCTTAATTCTTCTTTTTCAGAAGCCACGGTAAATAAAAGAACATTACGGTATAACTTGTTAACTTTTTGCCTCATAGTAAAATCCACAAAAGCAGATGCTTCAAGGTGGGAAAATTTCTCGAATCTCTCTTGAGCTAAAAGCCTAAACAAAGTTTCTATGTGATCTGAGGATTGATAGGCATCCAAATGCTGAATCAGCGCTCTATCCCCAATCTCTTTGGCCACAAGACGCGCGGCATTCAAAAATGGCACCTTTGCATAATGCGGATAAATATCTTTTACATTCCAGCCTATTCTTTTTAATAAAATCAAGGTGCGTTTAGCATCTTCCATTCTTATTGCCTTGAGCACTTTTTTGATGGCACAACGTAATTGTTCTTCATTCTTATATGTTTTATAATAAAGAACCTTCCAAACAGCTTCTTCCATCTGCGCAAAGTTTTCCTGAGCCCTAGGAAACTTCAGGCCTAGGCGTGAATAAGTAAGCGCAAGAGCTGCGCGTATCTCCTTTATCGAGCAAGGTCTAGACAAAAGCCACTCAGTCAATATCTTCTCTTCTGTCCTCCTGGCAATATACAATGCAGTGGCCTGCACATCACCTTTAAGTTCCGGATAGAGCTGCCATATAAAATTCGATATGACGACAAAAGACTGGTAATAAAACTTATGCACACTCCTAAATTTATATTCTTTTAATTTAGCCAAATAATAATCAAGCCTGCCGGATAATTTTGTATAAATAAAATAGTAAGCCACGAAATCACCAACAGTATTCTCGTTCTGCAAAAATTTAGAGAATTTCATCCGATATTCAGTATAGAATAATACAAATGCGGCGAGAATATTGTCGTTTGAAAGATTTCGGCTTTTTCTTAAGAATCCTGCCAAAACAGACTCTTGGGTTTGCTCGGCAATAAAAAGCGCCGCAGCCTGCATATCATTTTGCATCTGCGGATAAATCAAAAAAATCCTTTCCAAAATTCCAGGCAACACACCATATAGCAGAACATGCTTAGTCCTCTTGGATGATTTATTTTTTAGATTTCTTAAAGAGAAAATAAGGGATTTATTAATTTTCACAAAGCCTCTCAACGCAGTGGCATCTTTTAAGGCCTCTGCGCACTGTTTACGAAGAACACTAAAGAACACCGCAAAGGCTATACGGATCTCTTGTTTTGCATACTTCTCATCCGAGCTAAAGAATTGTATCAGAACCGGCTCCTGTAATTTTTCTGCGACCAAAAGTGCCAAAGCCTGAGAATCTCCTTTCTTCTCCGGGTGAAGTAAAGAAATCTTCCTAAAGATCTGAGGCAATATGCCATTAAAAAGCGTCTTTTTTGTTCTACCTGCTGGATTGTTTTTAAGATTCTCCAGTGAAGTTAAAAGTGAGTAATAATCATTAAAATTCTCCACTATCCGGCCGATATACTTATTCGTATCGCAGGTCTTGTCCTTTAATTCCGGATAGGCCTCCCAAATCCTGGAATAAATTATATCTCTTAAAAGAGGCTTAAAAATTTTCACATTCATTTTTCCAAGATCATGGCTCACAAACTTAAGGCTTTTCCCAAGTGCCCTATACCTTTTGTAATCCTTAATAGTTCGCTCGATAAAATTAATATTTTTAAAAATATATTCGGGGAAAAGGCGCCTCTCACGAGAGAAAAACATTCTAAATAAATCCATAACCTTTTCCTCCTTCATTTCAGATTGTAAGTATTTCTTAAGCATTCTATTCTTTAATTCTTTAGCTAAGAAACGCGCCAAAGCCAATCGGCTATCTCCGATTTTCGCGGCTAAAAGCTCCTGCGCGCGGTACAGCGTCTTAAAGAGTACATTAGGATGCCGTTCAGCAGGACGCGATTTAAAGTTATTAATGATCTTATCGATACGGGCCTTTTTCTGAGCTGCTTCATCGCTCCACCCCGGGATATAATCAGTAATAAGAATATCCTGTTTTTCTTTTTTATCTGTTGAGATGCTAGCGTTAGAAACACGCTGTTTATCATTAAGGTCGCGCAGATACCCTTCCTTATCTATCAAGAATACCCAAGATTCATCGGTCCGCGTATTAACAAAAGCAAATCCTTTTGCAAAACCGTAAAATTTGATATAGCCATCAACAACCAAATCTTGATAGTACTTATAGGCTTTATTTACGGATAGCTCCATCCTAATCTGGTTCCACGTCACATAAGCTCTGCCATCTTTTGAAAGTCGAACAATCTTACCTTGCCGCGCCTTATATGCCCGTTCTAAAAGATTTTCCAATTCCAGCATAAAACGGCTTCTGTTATACATTTCTCTCAACAATTCAGCTATCTCCTGAGGTGTTTTTACAGGCTCATAGTTATATCCGAGCATACCTAAAGAACCATAGGTATAACCATAAGAAAGAACATTGGCGATATCTTCATCGAGTATGCCATGCTGTTGCATGATTATAATTTCAGAAAGGATGTTTTTATAAAAATCTGCGATCGCAAATTCTGAATCTTTTTGATATTCAAGGCCGATCCCTAAAAGTTTATCGGCATCTGCTTTACGCCACAATTTATTTTCTTGATGGGCAAACCAGAAAAATTTGCTCTCCGCTGATTTCTTACCATTGGGGAATCTGAAAGCGTTTTTAATAATCTCTAGAGCAAAAGGATTAATTTCCCCTACTTCTTGCTTCAGCCTATTTAACGTATCCCTGACAAATTTCCGCCTGTTCTTTCGGACCTTTCTCTGTTCCAATTCTTCTGCCCAATCCTTCACAGGACTACTCGTCTTGCGATCAAAGAGGGTCCCCAGTGGAACCGAACTGGGAGTTTCTGCATCAAGCGCCTGCCTGATAAGCTCTTTATCGATAGGGCTGCCGGCGTCTTGCGGTCGCGCACTCTCAGTCGTATCTAACGGTAATGCATTGCAGTAATCCATCATCGCTCTCCGGATAATTTCCTGAGTGATGGATGAACTGGCGCCGGCAAGCATGATCGATCTACTGGAAGACGCTATTTGGATGCTGGAAGGATTCCTGGATTCCGATATAACCTCTCCCACCATAAACCATGCATAGAGGTAAAGTGCCTTGATTTCTTCTAAGATCGGATAAGGTGGCCCCAAAGTTCTTTTTTTACCAAGCCTTTCTTTCTGAACCCATCCAGTTTCGTTATCCCAGAAACAATCCAAATAATAATCAGAAAATTTAATTTCAACCAACTTCGGATAAATAGAAGCAGGAAACTGTTCCTTGCGCTCTTTTGATATTTTTTCAAGACTAAAATAAGGAATGTAAGCCGTTGATGAGAAAAACTCAAGCTGGCGGGCAAATCGTTCCCAATCAACAGCTCTGGTAATCGCATTCTGCTGCCTCTTTGAAAATGCAGCAAATGCATTTTCATAACGACCTCTTAACAATGAAGCCAGCCAATTAATATGTTCCTCATTCTCCCAATCAAAAGCACCCTGCTCCCAAAGACGTCTTGTAAGAATACGAGCCCAGGAAAATAGATAATCTCCTAAAAGGCTGACTAAAATGAAATTTTTCATGGCTTGGATAGGAACGTCTCCGATAAGGAATGTTGCCTTTGGAAAACGAGGTAAATGTCTTGATCTATTGTCACTATTCTCTATAATCTCATCCAATGTAAACATATGTTCAAAATCAAAAGGCCCAGTATAGCTCACGTTTGGATATCCAGCCACCCCTAAGAAATCCCTTAACCGACCAACACCAATTTCAGCGCCATCGCTGCAAAACAAATCAGTCATCCACAAAAATCTCCGACCTGCGTGGAAAAGACTAATAATAGAAGAATGAATAATGCCATAGCGTGATAATTGAAACAAATCATGCAAATTTAAATCCGAGGCCTTAATAAAATCCTCATCACTTATTCCCTTGTCCGTTAAATAATGAAGATAGGCAGGATTCGCCTCGTAAGCCATCGCTGTATAATAACCATCCGTATTATCTAACCTATATGAAAAACCTGAATTCTCTATCTGTTGTTCTAATGTTTCTTTGATCTGCAAAGGAATAGAATCAATCGCAATGCGCACCATCGCCTTATTGTCAAACCGGTGTAGATTAGGATATTCTGCTTTGAGTCCAAGCGTTTCTTTATTAATTGCTAAATAATCAAAAATTCTACACTCACGAAGCATTTCTCCTGGAGCATCTTCCTTTCTTAGAAGTCTAATGACGAGAATTTTATCTTTTTTGTTTGTATTAAAAAGAAGCTTCCTTCCAACGACTCCTTGCAATACTAATTCATTAACGCTTGCAAGGTCATTCCAGCGATAAACAGATACATCAGTTAAGTTTATGCTTTCAAAAACAGGCCATACTTTAGGCGGCTCTTCTAATTGAATCACAGGAAAAGCATCTGCAATTCCCCTAGTAAACCCAGACCAATCACAAGCAGAAAATCCCGGATCCTTGAATAAAATCTTTGTAGGAATTAATTCCCTTAGGGCCCCTTGAATAACCTCTTCGTCCAAGAGAGAATCTGACATAAGGCTAATTCCGACTAATTCTCCAAGCTCTCTAAGAATTCTTACGTATTGCGCCCTACCATAGATTTTTCCCGCAGTAAACTCTTGCCTTGAGACTTGAAGCGCTGAACGTAAATCAGAAATTATTTGAATTTTTTCTTCTCTGGTCTTGTTCATGAAAGATTCTTTTGTATATTCCATCGGGCTGCTCGCAAGCGCTCTCTTTTCAGAACCAATAAAAATACTATTATGGTTTTGTCCAACGTCTATCGTCCATTGACCATCGGCTAATCTCATTGGGCTGCCGGCGAAAGCTTCGGAAGGAAATATATTTTTAGCAGGCAGTAACCCTTCTGACTGCAAGATGTCGATGAGCTCACTGATATGTGCTAATTTCTGGTTCAATCCCTTAAAGCTTGTCAAAAGCCTCGTTTCAGGCCTATGTAAAAATTCGTAAAGAGCCATGTCTTGCGGACTATTGCTTTTTAATGTTCCTTGCGATACCTCATGGACAAACTGATCAACTTTTTTGCTTGAACCTCTCTGGTAGAACTCTTTTTTGATAGATAAAATCAGGGAATTCAGATGTTCATAAAGATTTGACAAATCTACAAGGTTTTGCACCCTATCAAGAAGAGACTCTTTGCCGTCTTCCTGGTTATTCTCATACCCCCGTTTATCTTTAATACTCAATGGAACCAATAAGGGGGCAACTATTTTAATAAATCTGAGCGCCTTAAGATGATAGTAAATCATGTTGGCCAAAATATTCTCTTCCGTGCCTACATCCATTGTGAGAAATTTGGGATTAAACTTATCTTCAAATTGCTGGCTTAAGACATAGACTTGTTTAAATGATGCTACCGGCGCCTCCGGCTTCAACTCATACAATCCGATAAGAAGCGCGTTATAAATACCCCAGAGTTCTTCCCATTCAGGGTCAGACTCAACATAGCACCCAACAAGATTCTCAAGATACCCCATAAACCTTTCATACGACGGGTCCTTTAAAGTCTGCATAGGGCTGTTGGAGTTAGGTTCATCTGACTTCTTTAGAGTTAAATTTACTGTTGAGCCATGATATCCTTTATATTGTATTATTCCGCCTCTTTCCACGCTCTCTTTTGGTGTTGCAACCCAGTTTAGGTAACGGTTGAATTGGTTAATTTTCTCACGAGCTTCAGTAAAATTATTTCCTTCAATTTCTTTATATATGTTATTCAGCGCCCGCAATAAAATACTTTTGGTAACGTGAGCAGGCATTTTTGATTTGAGACGGTTGATGTTCGTTATCAGTATGAGAAAATCTTCTTGGAGCAATGCTGGTTCCTTTTCGATTATATCCGCCCTTCTGCGTAACCCATCTAACCTTTTTCGCAACTCATCCAAATAAATACTCAACGAGACAAAAGCAACTTCTATGTGCTTCCCCGCAATAATTGCGATGGCTTGCACTAATTCTGAAAAATCCTCTGCTCTATTGCCGGCAATAAAGCCGATTAATTTTCTATAATTCCTTGCCACCGGTGAGCTGGTGGTTCGAGTTTGCTTGCCACGAGCAAACGCTTTCTTCTGGGGGTAAATAAAATTATCTGTGTCTAAGTGCTTATAAAGTTTTTCCAAAACAGTATCCTCCCCTCGTAACAAAACAGGGCTGGAACCTTTGCGTTTGCGGAGCTGCTTTTCAGATTTGATCTCATTCAGCCTGTTTAGGATTATTTCAAAATAATGTTGCGAATTATCAAAAATGTATTTTTGTGAGGGCTTCTCGGCAGGCTTTCTTTCTTGGGCTTTTTCTAAATTGGACTTATAATGCTCTTCTAAAAGAGAAAGCAATTTTGTACTATCTATCTCACCTGATATAACAGGGCTACCTGACTTATTTCCTTTTTTAGTAACTAGCCAAGAAGAAAGTACATCATTAAGTTGTGTTAAATCTTCAAGCTTACTCTGTAATACTTCGCTCCACAAGTCCAACTCGTCATTCAAGTGCATGATGTCAGTCATATAGGCTTGTTCCCAGTTCTCAATGAACTTGTCTTTACCAGCCAATGAAAAATATTGGCTCATTACATCAGATAAATCTTCCTGTAGTTTCTTTACAAGAGCAAAAGTATTTTGAGCGTCTTCTAATAATATATCGACTTGGTTCAGTCTTTCTTTTCTCTGTTCCGATAAAGAACGGGCGTATTTACCTGATTTTAAAACATCTAACTTGTCTTGTACTTCTTTCATCCGCAGTACTACATTTATCAAAAGGTCAGTAATATTAACGTGTTTAACCGGGCTACTGCCGGATAAATTATCCAATAAATTATAATCGGTTGGTGGCTGGAATAGTTCAGTAGGAAGATCTTTTTTATAATATTGACTATATATATCCTCGGCAAATTTTTTAATTCTTACCTTACGCTGCTCTTGTGGTCTTTGCTGTTGTTCTTCATCAAACCTATAGTAATTATCAGGAATAAATTCTCTATGCTTAGGATTCCTTTCGCCAGGATAGTTAGATAAATCTGTCGCATACTTGATGCAAGTGTCTAAAGATGCTGCTCCTGCATAACCTTTATTCTTTGCCTCTGTGCCTGAAGGCCTAATCTCTAGCCAACCCCAATCAAACATAAGATATGTTTCATCTCCTACAAATAAAACGTCGGTAAGACCAGAGAAATCTAAGCTATTAAATGCTTCGGAGAGAATATCTTTAGCTTGATCTAAATCAATTAAACCTTGTCGCTTAGCTAAAGCAATACCCAAGAAATAAGTATCATTGGTCGAACGGATGATTAGCCCTTGTTTCTTGTCTACCTCTAACTTGGCCTTATCCGGCTCATTGGGATTATAATAAACTACATCGGATCTAAAATCACACCTACTTTTGATTTTATTGTGCGTAAATATATCTTCCAAATATTCTGATAACAATTTGTCTTCTTTTTCTATAAAGCCGGCTAAGGCGGCGGTTAATACTATTGCCTCTCCTGCGGATTTTTCTCTCATGGCAATGGCTTTCCTCTTTAATATCAGGCTCTCGATAAGTTCCACAGGGCCAAATATTTCTCCTCCGGATTCTTCGCCAGCAAATAGCAATCTTGGATTTACGCCTAAATTAATCTTGTTGCCATATACATCTTCTATAATTACAACTTCGCCATGATGTTCACGCATGTTCTTCTCTATTTTTCTCATAATTGCGGCGATTTCCTTAAAACCAACCGGCACATTGACAACAGGAACGCCGTTTGCTTCTGCCCACTCATCCCATGAACGGCTTGATGCCGTAGTTTTAATAATAAACCAATTGTACTTCTGCCAATAACCTGCTTCCTGTAACGATTTTGCCTGATAATCAATAGTCATTAAGAAAGACTGGTTGGGGATATAAACAACCAGCATCTTTTCATCATCTATCGGCATGTAAACAAGCCCAAGTTTCTTAATACGCTCCATATTGCTTAACGATTCAATCTGAGCTGTAACAAGTCTGTCTCCATCGGGATCAGTAATTAAAACAACTGTGCCTACCGGCACTCTTCTTAGGGTCTTTTGGTACCCCATTGTTTCAATTACGGGAAGGGTAATTCGAGTTGTATCTATAACTAAAATCTTATTACCTAAGCTTATATAAGGAATATTTTCTTGCTTTAGACGAAGAATAACTTTCTTATTTTCTATTTTTGCAACAACCTTACCAATGGGGGGCTGATTAATAAATATGATACTGCCAGCAGGTACATTCTTAAATAATTCAATAAACATTTCTTCCTTGGACTGAATCAGTTCCATGATCTTTGAAGCAACTTTTTCTTTATTGATAGCCACCACTGTGGCATCACAAGAAAAATCATAAAATCTCAAAGAAGGCCTATTGTCGGATTCACCAATTTTTAATTCATAACCTTTGCCGATGCCATGGAAGAAAGAATCTTGTTTAGTATGCAGGAAACGGAATGACTTTCTTATGCCTAGATTACGGAAAATGCCGTTCATAATCTGGTACGTACAACCACCCACGCAGTCAATAATGATTGGTTTTCTTGCCCCCCTGATTAAACTAAGGTTAATTTTTGTAGCGACGCCCTTCTTAAGGTAAGGTACATAGAGTTTTATGCCGCCGTCAAGTTGTTCTAAGATATCTGTTCGAATAAATTTGCTATCAACAGAGGCGATGCGGATTTCATAAAAACCTTTTTCATCGATAATCGCAAAGATCTTCTCTATCTCATCCAAGAATTCCTTGGATTCATTGGGTAGATATTGGCTTCCTTCATTATTGATATCTTTTGTAGCTGTGGTGGTAGCGATCGCGTGGCTGGCTGTAACATATTCTGCTCCCAAGAGATCCAGCATAAAAGCATCAAAACAGGCCAACCAGATAGAGGTCTTTTTCCCTTTTATAGGCACTAAAGTTGTAATACCGTAGGCGGCTTGTAACCTTGCGATGAGCTCTACGAATAAATCCGAATTGTAGCGCACTTCAGAAGAAACAAGCTTATAGAGTGTTCTCTCTTGATAATTCTTTTGGGCTGCTAAAATTTTTCCCAAGGTAGCTAAAAGTATTGAGAAAAGATTAATCGGATAAGAGATTCCTTTTGGGGTAACTCCCGGATAGTAAGGGTAGAGTACATTTTGATCCCCTCTGGTACCCGCAGTAGAAATTTCCGTTTCCGGTTTAAATTTCTCATAAAACCATCTTCTTAACCCTAATCCGTGAGGATTGTTCATCTCATCATAATCTTCAAGATGTTGTTTATTTAAGGTGATACTGAATTCTCCTTTTTCCGAGAGGTTTATAATATTTGCTAAAACTTTATCTTTAACCCAGTCTGGCGTAGATTTATCTATACTATCAAGCAACATCTCTTCTAATCTACTCGTGGGGCTACTAGAGGCCGCTAATAATATTGCGCTATTATTTTGGCCAAGTTTAGTTATCGCACTGCTGCCTGAACGCAGGAACACAGACTCAGGGAAAAAGTCTCCGGCGCGCAGAACAGCGACAATCGCGCTGATTTCACGGAACTTATCTATATCAGTATTATCGGGGCGCCGCGTGCCGCCCATAACATTCATCAGTATGTCTCTTGCAGTTTTCTCAACTTTACTAATCAATTCATGAAGTCTTTCAAGTAAAGGCAAAGCATATTCGTCTAAATTATCTTTCTTAATGACAGGGACATCAGAAAATAATGGGAATAAATCTTTAAGCTTGAATAAAAGTTCTAGCTGCAGTTTAATGGTAATCAAACCATCTATCATCTTTTTATCTTGTTGCATCAGTACGATAACATCGCCTACTGATTCCAATAAATAGTTGAGCTGATTGCGTACTGCATTAAACTTATGAACATCGTCCGTAGGCTTAAGCAGATAAACTGCCTGTAATATTGCCAAATAACTTTCCCGGATCTCTATGGTATCCAAACCCGCCTTATCCAAATCTATTACTAAACTTTCAAACAAGTTGTTCATTTTCTGGTAAGATAGGTCATTACGAATATCCATCGGGCTGCTGCCGGACAAAGAAACAATAGTTTTTAGAGAAAGGGCTGCTGCGAGATTCGAATCCCAACCTGCCACGGAAGATGGATTCTCCCGAGCAGCCATTCTCATGTCCTGTCCAGCCAAGAACAGAAATAATCCTTTCAATAAAGCAAGCGCCGCTGCGGAAAGGGACTCCACCAGCCACGGAAGGAAATCCACTTTTATATTCCGCAGCGACGCTAATTCTAAACCGCTTTCTATCTTAATGGGCGAACTGATGCTGCATAAGATAAGTCTGGAATTTGCTACGGATGCTGAAACTGAGTTCGGGCCCAAGATCAACCCAAGAACCCGCAGAACTCCTTCCTTGAACTTTACCATTATGCTGAATAAAGAATTTGTAGCTGGAACCCCAGTCATGGTATTTCGCAAGTACAAAAATCCCCGCTTTGCTAAGCTTAATCCTATCGAGTTCAAGCATCTGCCAATTAAACATGGGACACCTCCTGTTTGGTCTTGCTGCCTTAAAGGCGAAGAAACTTTGTTTTCTGACGGTGGCTGGACGGCAATCTTGGTAAAGCTATCCTTATCCACCTCAGCTTGCGTAAATTGTAACTTACTTATTTTATAGCCGTTATCTTTGAGAATTCCTATGGCTTGGTTTAGACAAGCCTTGGCTTCCTCAATAGACATGTCAACACTCTCTGCTAACCGATAAAATGTTACCCATCTTCTAATCTCTCCGGTATCATCTTCAACAGCCTTGGACTTTAAAATGATGTAGTCTATGAACTCTACAATTGCAAGGTTATTGCGGAACTCTTTAATCTCATCCAAAATACCTTCAGCTATTCCTTTAACGTTATTTAAATAATCATTTAATCTTTTTATCACGCTTTTACGATTTTCGTAGACATATAGCAGGAGCGCCTTGAATTCATCAGAGTGTTTTAATGCTCTGATACCTCCTAATGCCCGGTTTTCGAGTAGATACTCAAAGGACCTTCTACCATCTTGTTGGTGTTCTTTGCTAAGCTTAGAGTTGTATTTTTTGGCTACTGCCGATATGCCTAAAGCTTTACGTAAGTATCTTACGCGTGGAAGGGGCTTATCTCTTTTACCTATCCGGATAATCCCCTTTTCATTGCGGCCCATATAGCGTTGCGAAGTAAAAATTCTCATTACAATATCTGCCAAAGACTGACGGAGTTCCTTCATGGTCGGATTATTTTCCAGAGGAGAACCGGTGACTGAGAGCTCTTTTTCTAAATCCCAAATCCGTTCCTTAAGATTTATATTGCGGTCACGATAAGACAATATTCTAAGGATTAGCGTGTCTTGGACAGAATTAAGCGCCTTTTTTCCTTTGCTGCGCTTAAAATTAGCAGCCAACATTTTTCTAATTTCTTTGTTCCTTGCAATTTGATATTCGTAATACTTTATCCAAGCTCTTATATATTCAGCGGTAATGGGTTCGGGGGTCTTTTCAGCAATGTATTCTAGTAATGCTTTATTTACGCGCCGTTCATTTTGTTCTTTAATACTTTTAAGATACTCTGCAATCTTGGCCGCTTCAGCCGGTACAGTATTGGATTGTCCTGTTGTTTCTTCATTTACAGGAGAAGATGATATTTCTTCATCTAAGCTTACCACTTCAAAACTGTTTTCATAAACGCGGACAAGGTTATGTTGCCGGTCAAACAATGCTCCTACCTGCCTGGCGCAACGAATTTCTTGTTCTGTGTAAGGGCACACATCGCATCTTATATAGCCACGGTTAATCAATGCCGCCTTTAAGGCATGTCTTTCAGCCTGTATTTCTTTATATATAGAAGAATAGTGAGGTTCTTCCGGGTCTACTCCGGGAAATTGTATTGATACATCTAAATCAGATCCTTGCTTTTCCCTGCCATCAGCATAGCTGCCAAGGACTAAAACCGGGATTGGAAAGAATATGCCTTTTAGTTCTAATTCCTCAATCGCATCTTGAGTATTTCTTACAATATTCTTTATACGCTTCGAAGTTACTATTATCTCCGTTTTCTTTTGAGCCGGGGAGCTGGTCTGATTTTTTCGATAGGGCCTGCGCTTATGCTCTATCCTGCCATTTCTTACCTGATGCTCGATACTCTTTACTGTCCAAGGATTGCCCCTCCTGGTTTTATATCCTAGTTCATTAAGCTTATCTACAATCTGCTGAGACGTCTTTCCTTTCTTACCTTTACCTTTTTGGATTGGTTTACGTATTGATGATATTAGTGCAAGAGTTTCATCTAATTTAACAAAATCTGCCCTATTCCATTCTAGTTTACTTAATTCAAAGCGCACAGTTCCTTCAGTTATCTTTTTTGACTCTTTTAATTCACCTCTTGATTCTTCTGCAATCAAACCTGTAAGTACGCCTGCCAGCTCTGCATTAGTCATCTCTATAAAGTTCTCTAAGAGAAAACGCAATCTCCGGCCATTCCAAATCTTAATTCCTATAAGAAAGCCTTCCGCTTCCAAAATTTCAAAAGCCATTACATACTGTTCAGGCGTATATTCTTTCCCAATAACGCGCCTGAGACATTCAACTGTAAACTCATGCGCTCTTAATTGCCATTTGCCTCTGGCTCTTGATACTTCATGCAAGGCTTTACCTTGGACCAGAATACTTCCCCCAAAATTAGAATCAAGCACGCCCCCAAACTCCTTGCTGTTATTTAACCTTTTAGCTGGTGAGCTGGAGCCCCGGATAATTGGCTCAGAAACATTAGATCCACCTGCAATGCTATCTTTCTTACTACGAGTCTTATGTTTTAACATAGCCTTCCAGATAATTCCTTTGTATGGATTCATCAGGATTATACTAATGGGAGGTACGAATAACAAAACCACAGTCAATATAATTATGTATGAGGGATTTCCGCCCGTCAGGAATGCATAATCTCTGGCCTGAATGTCATAAGCCAGATACATGTGCAGAAAATCCATCATATAATAATGCCCTAAGGAAAGACCAATGATAAAAGCAGAGAGATATGTTCTGGTTTTTCGCAACTTGTAACCTATTAAGAACAAAAGGAAACTGGAGGCAAGGGCCTTGAGGCCACTAAAACTCACCATAAACTCTGCCGAGAATCCACAAACAACTTCTAATAAAGGTATCTCGATACGTGCTATGGAATTTCTTAAAATGGCCAGGGAAGCAGGAAAGAAAGTTATAATACTCATCCATGCAAAATCTGCAACCGCTACACTCCACACGCCAATGATTTCCCACATAGACTTCTTTCTCATGCGCGTTAGCGACGCATAATCATAGATGTCATTCTTTTGATTATCTCTACTCAAAACACTGGAAAGCAGATGTAATACTAGAACAGAAGAGTAAACTGTAAACAGTAAGGTGACGCTACCAATGAACGCCCAAGAACTGTAAGCTGCTGCGCCCATAAGGAGAAGAGGCGAAATAAAGAGTGCCGTCAAGATAACCCCCTGCAAACGGCGAGTAATCATATCTTCACGTAATCTATTGTTTTTAACTCCGGGCGTAAACTGCTTATCTGAAAGTGTCTCCCCAGATGTAGATTTCATATCTCTTAATGCAATATCTAGTTTGGTTTGTATGTATGTTTTGGATTTTATTAGGATAATACCCAAGGGAGGTATAACTAATAAAGTTAAGCTCAACAGTAGACAGTAAAATAAATCGTTGCTTGTTAAAATTTGGTAGTCTCCCCATCCAAAATAACTGTAAATAACAGTTGAAGACATTTGCATAAAATTCATAATATAATAATGCCCCAGAGAAAAAGCCATCAAGAAAACAGAAAGACGTGACTTGGTTTTTTGCAACTTGTAACCTAGCAAGAATAAAAGTAGGCTGAAAGCCATTGTTCCCAGAACCCCAGGAGCTATCCAGAATAATTTCATAACGGTATTATGGTCAAAAATGCTAAAAATCCTATAGGGGTGTTCAAAATCACTAGGACCAGCTCCCCCTCCTGCATCCTCAATTAGGTATTTATAAAGAGCCGTTATTATATCCTGTCCTTTGATTCGCGCTTCTTTATATGCATCCAGTTTCAAAAGGAAAAGGTCTATGGGAGGATGATACGCAAGACTCGAGCCCAACCAATGTCCTAATTCATGGAAGAAAACCCCAATCCCTATACCCAATTGGTCAATTCCTACTGCTAACATCCCCAAGGATGCCCAGATATATTTCTTTTGCGATTTCGCTATTCCATGCTTTCCGGCCGTGCTCTCTAAGGTAATATTTTCTTGATAATTATTTTCAAATTTGAAAAATGCACGTAACGTCAAATAAGAAAATGGAATCATCATAAATAACCCAATACCTTCAGCATAATGCCACATACTGTCAAATGACCATCCGCAATAAGTATCTACAGCGGACACTATAATCTGAGTTACTATGAATGCCATAACAGCATAAGTCCACTGACGCCAAGGCGGAATAACTTCATTTAGGCTTAGGTATGGGGATTTCTGGAAGATGCTCTTTAATTTTGCATATTTGGCCGGAGAACTGGAGGACTGCGCCTCTTGACTTTTGTTTAGATTAGCCGCTGCAGCAGAAACTACCGCCACCAGCCACGGAAGGTCAATAGTTCCCTCTTCCTGCAGCGGCTTAACCAAAAATAACCCGCCAGAGAGTAGAATAATATACTCCCCACCAGCCACGGAAGGTAAAGTATATATCTCGATAACCTCTCCAGCGGGTAATCTGATACGTATAAATAATTCTAAAGGCGAACTAGAATTATGTATTTTTAACGTAAGCCTCTTGCCTTCCAAAGTGTTGAACGTCACATCATAAATCTGGACAGCAAGGTCTGTGAGAATACGCTTATATAGGTATTCTAATGAGAGGCGGCTACGGTATCCCTCAAGGTATCCTCTCCATACGTTAGAATTTGAAGTAAATAAATCTAAGTACCCCTGAACCGTCTTTTTGGGATAATGCAGGCTATACCATTCAGCAATCTTTGTCATTGCCCCTTCGCCAGTTGGCACAAGGAACTGACCCTTGGCAAGTTTTTTCAAACTTTCATCATTGTCCGCAGCATCTTTTAAAACGTTGCCCCAATCAGGATTACCCGAAGCATCGAATCCTCCAGCAAAGTTAATTTCGACTGTCATTTTAGAAATTACTAATTCTATTGGCGTTATTTCAGATAAGAAATTAATTATATTGGGCCTTATGGCCGGCGGGACACCCCTACGCCACTGATAATTCGCTACACCGCTAAGCAAATGAAGTAGCGTTTTTTCTTCAGACGAAATTATTCCTTTATCAGAAAGCTGGGAGATAAATTGTAATTTGTCCCAGGCGCTTAGGTTTTCAAATTTGAGGTTTTCAATAAGGAGGGAATCAATGAGGCTGGCAATCTGCGCAAATTCTTGTAAAGAAGGTACATTTTTTATTTCTTCCAGAGTCGGGGGAGCACGGCAGTCGGTTGTTAAACGTTCAATATAGAAAAGAATAATTGCTCTGTCCGCAGTAAGCTTACGCCTTTTACCCATCACCAGATCAAAACCATGCTGCCCAAGATAAATAGCGTAATCCTTTAAAAGGCTTTGCGATGGATTATCCAAGCTTAGCCTACCAGCTGCTGGCTTATTTTCTTCTCTAAGAGGCTCTTTATTCCTCTTATTTACAAAACCTCTAATAAAATTATTATTATTAGCTATTTGTTTATTCATAATCTTAAGATAATCCTCTAAAATTTCTTTAATAGCATTAAAGCCTTTATTAATAAGACTATTTCCAACTTCCAGAGCAATTTTTACCGTATCAAATGGTGATGTTAGGTCTTCCTTACGGTAAAAACTATGCTTCCCTGTTAATCCTAATTGATTTTCTAAGGCAGCTATTGAATTTAAATCAACTGGAACTTGATTAGAGATTATTTTATCTATATTTCCCAAGGCCGCTTCCACTTTGTGAATTCGCATGTAGGTACTGTCTATAATGTGAGCGGCCTGTCTAATTTTCGGCACTAATTTCACATCTTCTTCGCCCAAATTAAAGGACTTAAGTATATCTAAATATGCCTCTGGAGTTTCAATCGGGTTTGGCATAGTTTCATTTATAGGGCTGCTGGTTCCGAAGCCAGCCTCTTTTGATTCAGGATTATTGCTGCCGTTAGCAGGCACCTCGCAAGAAAATACGCCATCCACAACCTGCTCTAAGAAACCAATCGCCTGGAGAGTTATCAAGGCCTTTTTCTTTATATTGGGCTCTGACGTGGCATATTTTGCAAAAGTGGCTATCTGTTTTTCAAGCCGTTTTAACCCTGTGGCAGCCACCAATTCCTTAACATGCCTCAAAACATCTCCCTCGCGATAGCTACTGGAATGATGGAAGAATATACTCCAAATCAAAAACCTTCCTTCCTCAAGAGCGCGTATGGATTTAACATTGTTCAAGAAAGAGACGATGCTTGTCTTATTACTGCTATTTCCCCATATGGGTTTTTGTACATGCACCCAAGCCTTATATTTCCATTCAAACTCACCAATCACGCGATCACCGATATAACTTTCTTTAGCAAAAACAGTTTTAAGATTTTCTTTGCTGTCTGATCTCAAAGCCTCGATAAAATCGGAGAGTTCCTTTCTGGCGATAATGGCTCTTTCCCACAGTTTGATATGGGCTCGCGACTGGCTCCTCTCAATATCCACCTTAGGTGTGGTGGCAATAGCTTGATACATAGCTTCCCTGCGTGATTCCTCTGTCTGATAAATCCTGCCTAACCACAAGAAAGATTCATAAAGACTCTTGACCTCGAGGTTCCGTCCTCCCATATCCGGATCTCTAGGGTCAGTATCAGAAAACTCAACCAAATGTCCATTGGTAATTTCAAGCTTATCAGCCATAAGACCTTCAACAATTTTATCGTGGAGTTTGCTTGTGGTGACCCTAGATTTAAACACGTCCAGGAGTTTCTTCGTTCGCTTTTTAACAATGTTAAACAATTCGGGCATGGCTCCGCCAAATACTCCGATTAAGACCGCAGCATTCACCAGAGCCTTCATAATGCTTGTCGCCGAGGCCTCAAGTAATTCAAAGGCCAACATAATAGCCGCATTGACTGCTTTAAAAATAATCTGTGCATCTTTAATATTGTAGTTTTCTATAAAAGCAACCCTGTTTTCTAGCCCTAATTTTTTCGCGAGCCGCTTTAACTCATCAAATAAATCCTTGGCCTCATCATCGAATAATCTGCCGCCGATAATCAGACGAGTGCCGGACTTTTTGAGCTCATCCAATGCCGAGGCGTCATTTTCAAGCCATTTAAACATTTCCTTATATTTCAACGGCCCCTTATACTTAACCTGGCGCCTGACATTTGCGGCAATAGGATGTTTCATTAAAATATCCACAAGTGTTGAGAACGTATCAAATGCATTTTGCCATTGAGATTCATCTTTGATGCCTCTTCTTATAAGTTTTTTGAAATAATCGCGCACAGAATTTATATCCATGAGGCCATACGGCGTGTCCTTAAATATCTCTCCGAGCCAAGTGGCGCCTCCCATATCCTGCGTCTGATAAGTATTCAACCATATCAAGAACTCAAGCATATAGAGAGCCTTAATCATCTCGAGACGTTTTTTAAATTCTTCCTTCAAATCACTGTTCCGCTTTTTGGCAAAAGCAGTAAAAAGTTTCTTGTCTTCCACTTGCTCCTCAAGGCCTAACTTCTTTTTAAACTGCTCAATCAATTGTCGAAACTCTATCCCTTGCCATTTATCAAGAAGAACGCCGTTGGTGTTACGAATACTATCCGTTCTATAACTCCATACCTTATGCAACCAAGCTGGTAATACCTTTTCTCTTAAAACAGGCGTATGCTCAAATAACCCCACGCCAGTTGTAAAATCAACGCTTAGGAGAGCGTATTCAGCAATATCTATCTCTCTTCCTTTTTCTCCTAAACGCACGATGTAAGGCCTGTAAGACTCATCAAAACCCAGCAATTCAAAAGAGTATTCCCTTGGCCTATACATCCCGTGTTTCCAGACCGTATGATTGATGTGCTGACGAATGGGCTGACGTAGTAATATGGCATCGCAAAAATGTTTTTTAGGAAGACTTACGTAAACTTCATTTTCCAGGAATATGATCTTCTCTTTTGCTGCACCTCTTTTTTGTAGTTCTTTGACTAATAGTTGCTCGGCTTCGTTATAAACTGCCATCTGGACATCGCGCCAATCATTGTCCGGATATAACTCATTAAAAATATAGATTTTCTCGTTCTTCTCATTGTAATAATAGGCATCCTGATAATAAATAGGGAACTTTCCATAGAGGCTTTGGGTCCTGTAGATGTCCACCTTTATCGGCTTTCCGATAATCTGGCGAGCGGCTTCCACATTGGCTTTTTGCTTAAACTCTTCTCCTGTAAGCGTAATATCCGGTATTTGAATGTCTGTCTTTTCTAAGGCTGCTCTGATAATGTCTCCAAGAAGATTTCCATGAAGAATATCCTTTATCATTGGCTCTGGTAATTCTTTTGGCAGCTCTCTTACAATCCCTTTGATAAGATTATAAATAGAATTAATGGAAGTTATGTCAACGCCGTTTTTGGCATCGCCATCCGTTAAATCAGGCATAAGAACTCCCAAGCCGCCCGCCATAACAACCTGTGCCACAAGACGAGCAAGATGTTCCAAGGTCTCTTTCTTCATTAATCCTTCCTGATAAAAATTAGCGTATTTTTTAAGAATGACTTTTTCTGTCACCTCTCCGAGACGTTCAATCAAACCCCTGTCTAAGGCATTTTCGAATTGTAAACTAACGACTGTGTATTTCCCAACGACAGGTGCATTCTTCTTCACCCAGCTACGTTTATCCTGCGCTGGGTTAACATTCCTCTCAAGCGGCGAAGATGATAACCTGGCCAGCTGCTTACTGATGATGTCTTCATATTTGGCTATCTTACCGCTGGTAATCCAATCTGGATCAAACTTTTGAAGCTGGCGTAATAATTTTTCGTAAGCTGGCTTGTCATGGACATAGAGATTAAAAAGTTCTTTGGTTGCAACAAAAATAGCTTTGGCGCTCTTCATGCGCTCTCTCACTGAAACTTTATCATTACCAATTTCAAATCCAGGCACAAGCTTAAATGCCCCTCCCATATTATAAAAATCAACCAGCCCGCCCCTGGCAGTAACAATCATGGGTACTAAAAGTTCTGCCATCTCTTGGTCAAGCAAACCACCCGGTTCATCAATAGAAGGCATATCGCCACCTTCACTACCAGCGCCAGCCTGCCCGGCCAAAGTAGTATTAAACTCATTTACAAAAACAAACTTTCCCTTATATTTCCCCTCAGCTACAATTGCATTAAGCTTTTTAACAATATCCTTCCCAATCACATCCCTCTCACCCGCGGTACCTTGAATATATAGCTGTAATTGTGCACCGGTTGCTTTATCTTTAATGGATAAAAGGGCGTCAATCAGCTTTGGCCCGCCTTTGTAAATCGGGGCAAACAAAATATTCAAGCCTTTTTGCTTTACGATTCGTCCGATAATTAAGTTTATAAAATTATCCGGGTTGAACGCATCAAGCCCGACTTTTTTCTGAAATGCGCGCTTATTGTGTTCTTTCCAGCCAAGAACATCTTCTTCAATCTCTGCGATAAATCCTTCCTGTTTCAACGCTTGAAGATTTTCAGGTCTGTATTTCGCAGCCCTTAAGCCGTTATAGACAAACTCTAATTTATCCCTCATAGACTGCAAAACACCATCTAATCCATAACCTCTTGCAACTGTGAGAGCCTCATTCATATGGCCTTCGCTTACAAACACAATTTTATCTGCATAAATAAATGCGCCCTTCATTAAGTTGAGGCCTTCATTACCTCCCTTTGTTTGTAATTCTGCTCTTAAATTAGTCAACTTAAAAATCTCAATGGCAAGATTGGTTTCAGAAACATGGTAATAATTTGCTGTCGGGTCTGCGTAATGGGCATGGTGCTTCAAAACACCTCTTTCAAATAAATATTGCACCAGTTTATCATTCAAAGACTCGATCATTGTGCCGGGGAATAATCCTTGATATTCAAGATTGTGAGTTGTGAACAATCTCATAGGCCTCCTGCCTAAAGGCCATTTTTTATTAGCATATAATTCTTCTAAGAATACTGGCCCAAATCCTGTCTGCCAGTCGTTAAAATGATAGGCGTCAAACTGAACATTTAATATTTCGGGAATAATCAGAGAAGCCAAGGGCAAGTTAATCCCCTCCAGATATCCTCCCAAAGAATCTGGATCAGGTTTAGCATAAAGATCAAAGAAAATATTTCCCGTGCTGTCATAAAGCAATCCTATGGGTACACCTTCCTGCTCTGCATAGATAACTTTTAGTGGGTAGGTACCAAAACCCACAGGAACCTCAATATCCATAAGCTGCTTAGCACCAAAAGCCTCCATAAAATTATCAATGGTGCCATACGTTACTAACACATCATTGAAGAATAGAGGTTTCGTTACAAAGGAAGCAATGCCTTCTTGAGATGAAACGATTGGAACATCACCCATATAAACCGCCTGTCCTCCACCCTGACCGGAAGCCTGTTTTAATTTATTCCCAGTTTTATCAAATAAGGGCATTTCCATAGCAACAATATTTACAGCAAATTTTCCATTCTTTCTGGCTAATGCGATTCTGTCGACAATCTTCTTGTGTAAGGCAGCATTTATCTCTACCGGGTTAATTGGGCTGCTTGTACCAAGTTTTTTAGAAAGGGAATATTCTGAAATTATATCTATGTTCTTATCAGAACCTTTGAAATAATAAAGCGCGGCAGTTTTTGCTTTAAATCCTCCCCAAACTCTGCTATGTAATATATCCAACACCTGCTTTTCATTTTCTGTTAATTCTTCTTCCAAGTAGCCCATAGTAGCATGCGGTTTATATGTAGCATAAGCCAGTACAATTTCCGGAGCTATCTGCTCATGTAATGCAATTATTTCAACGAGGCGAGTGAAATCAGCATCGTTCATGTGCATCGGAACATATAAAGCTAAGTTAGGTTTAGGCATTACTCCTAAACCCCTGGCTTCAAAATTGACGATAGATAATCTGGCGGGCAATATCTCATCAGAGAGGATTTTGGCTTTCTTAATAAAATCCTGTTTAATCGGATTAACGGATGGCTTAAAACCAACTATGGTAACGTGATTGGTTTTCGGATTATTCCAAGAAATTTTGTCTAATATAGCTTGTGTTAACTCCTGTTTCAAAACAGATTGTGTTTCTTCCATCATTCTAGTCTCAATAGGAAATGCGGAATAAATACTGTATCGCTGAGCTACAATAGAGATTGTCGGGCTGCTGACTTCAGCCTTTTGAGCTAAAATATTATAGTTATCTAAAGTCGGCCTTCCTGGATTCACATGTTTGACCATAGGCTCGGCATACTTAATGACAAAACCCGATCTTTCCAGATAGAGCTTAATTGTATCAAGAGTAAAATGGAATAAATGTTCCATTAAATTCAAAGATGGGCCATCCTTGGGCGTCATGGGCACACGTAAAAATACAAATCTTTCTGGCTTCAAAATACTATGTATCTTCTTTAAGAAAACCAGAGGTTCTTTTAAATGCTCTATTACAGAAAAAGCAGTTATAAGGTCGAAATCTTTACTTATGAAATTTGTCTCCAGAAAATCATTATTTATAACCTTGATGCCGCTCTGTCTTATTCTTTGGCAAGTTTTTTCGCTTAATTCAACAACAGTAATATTCCAATCTCTTTCTTTTGCTTCTTCATATGTCAGGCTTACTCCCGGCCCGATTTCTAAATATTCTAATTTGGGTCCAAACAATATCTCGGGATCGGCCTGTCTTAAGGCAGCCTCAACAGTATCAAATTCCTCCTGAGCCCTTCTGCGTATTTCTTCTTCCGGCAACAATTTTGCATATCCAAATTGTAAACAATTGAGGCTCTCAAAATATCTATCACTATAAATATACTCAAAATATGTTTCCCCGGGTTGAGGGTTCATAAATATCAATCCCTCGGCATCGATATCAAAGAAAATTTGCCTTCCGTTGAGCACAATAGAGGTAACATGCGGATAATCACCCAGGTAAATGAATTCATCAAACACGCTTTCTGGTAAATCAGAAAGATTTATGTGGTCTGCCACAGGAACTGCTGCATCAACCTCTTTAAACTGATAGATATTTGCTTTTCTATTTATGCCCTCCTGAACAGCCATCGGGCTGCTGACTGAACCCTCTACCTCTTCTTCATCATTCATGACATAGCGGTTAATAAACTCATCGGTCGTCATGTGCTCCAGAGGCTTAGTTGTTATGGTATTCCAAAACGCTTCTATTGCCTTTAATTTTCCCCAGCCGAATTGATGCAAAATCCCCATGGCTTTTTTAACATAATCATTTCTTTCTGTTTCCAGCCTCATCCATTTCCAAAACGCATCCATCGCTTCATAACAGGCCAAATCAAAGCTGTATTGCTCTATACATTTTTTTTCATCAAGAGGATAAAATTTAAGCACATCCTTTTGAGTAATCAGATACTCAAAAGGCCTTTTGTCTTTTGTTGTTTCCCAAAAATCATTTACTGACGGCATCAAGAAAATAATACCGCTCCTTGGATGCAGATGAGCTGCTACTTTGCATATTTTTGAATCGAAAGGAGCAGCAAAAGAACATGTTAAATTATCTTCTCCTGTAATTTGATATCCCTTCCTAATCCACCATAAACCCGGCTCTTTCTTTAAGAAAGCATATTCACAATAACCATCTTTTAGAGCTAATTTGACAGAATCAGCAACGATCTTTCTGTCTTTCACGAAGACCCCTTCATTGGCTCCAAGACTACTAAGTAATTCGCGAGCATTTCTTGCTCGGCTCGAATCTCTTACAAAAGAATTGCTCGATACATAAACGTTATTGAAATCCCCGGTAGCTTTTCCTATTGCTACAATGCCAACTATGAAAGCAAGCAATAAAGTAGAGAGCCATAATTGAGGCAAGTTCATAACATTAAAAATCAAAGAATAAAATGAAATCGAAATAACGACTAAACTAACTGCAGCTATAACTCCATCTTGTGAAATAAGCTTAGCCAGTTTTTCATGGCGGGCTGAAAAATCCTCTACCGTTGTCTTCCATGACTCAACTACTCTATTACGCGTCTCTTTTAAGCCTGAAACCATCGGGCTGCTACCCTGTCTATTAATCCTGTCTAGAATTTTGTTAATTCTATTATTAACTGAATCAATGATAACTGACTTAAGCAGGACTGCTTTGCGGTATTGCTCTAACAAGGATTGTTCATACGCCTTTGCGGATAGACTTGAATCAACCTCGGCCCTTGCATTCTCAAACGAAATTCCTCCTTCTCTTACCTTCTTTGTAATAAATAACGGCCTTGCGCCTTCAGATATTCTGGATGGCTCATAAGGAGCCTTGGTTATCAATTTTAGAATACCTTCATCCGTTCCATTAAACGCACCTAAATCAATCTTTTTAACATCAAATCCTGCCATGGTTAACATCGTGGCAAAGGTTATGTAATTAAAATGGATTAAATGATAAGAATGAATTTCGCCAAACTCTTTACCCTGAAGTACACCCAGTAAGCTCAACATATCTGGAGATTGTGCGATTAGGATTCCATTATCCTTAAGGAGGGAATTTGCTTTCTTAAGCATGGCCAGTGGCTCTGTGGTATGCTCTAATACATCAATCAAAGTAATAATATCAAATGTACCGGCTATATCAAATATAGTGCCTTGTTTAACCGGTATGCCTACTTCTGCAGCCCTTACTACAGCTTCTTCTGATATCTCTATTCCTTCAGCGCGCCAACCTAACTCCTGAGCTGCTTTAACCAGCCATCCACAGGCAGCTCTTACATCAAGCAGTCTTATTGCTTCATAATCCTTGATGCCAAATAATCTTTTTACAGGTTCCAATATACCTTCTTTAAGGTTCTGAGTGCTTTCTCTCTTGCCAAAATAGTCGTTATATCCTCCCTTCCCTTCGCCTTGCTGGAAATAATCAAACCCATACATCTTTTTAAGTTCGCTTTCAGTCGGGAATGGTTGATTAAATACTAATCTACATCTCTGGCATTTAAGAATATCAAATTTACGATTGATGCCCCTGTATAATCTATTACCAAGGTAAACTTCTAATTCTCCAGATTTGCATAAAGGACATCGTATAGGGCTACCGGATAACCCATCCCTAGCTCTCTCCAATAACTCAAATACTCCCAGCTCTTCTAAATCTTTAATAGCATCCTTTTTATTTAGTGCAGATTTTAGAAGTTTTCCCATTCCCTTATCTACGGCTATGCCAACAGCTGCTCTTAAAGGCATCGTTTTTACAGCTGACCTCATCATTTCATATATATCCTTTTCAATCTCTAAGCTAAACTGATGCTTAAGACGCAATGCTCTTAAAACTGAACCTAAGAATAAATTATTGCCGTCACCAGCAAAACTAACTTTTCTTCTTAATAAATCTTCCAGGCTCTCTACATGGCCATACAAATACCCTTCGCTATCCATTGCCATATATAATAAAGAAGGTCCAGTATATGAGAGGTACATTTGTTTAGTACCAGCATCCACCATGAATTGCTTTGCGAAGTATTTTTCTCCTGTGCCTTCATATACACCCTCTGCTGGTCCGACATATTCCACAGAGGCGCCGCGGAATAAAACAATATTCTCTCTTCCGCTTTTGATTAACTTCTCTGTTTGGACGCCCATAGTTGCGGAAAGTTTAGATAATGCCTGCATGGCTCTGTCATTAATTGCTTTAGTTGCCCTGCTTCTTGTGTTAATAAGCCTTTCCCCTTCTTCCGGAGTGACAAAGATTTTTACTGTTATATCTATATCAGACACTGGCAAATTGAATAAAATGTCTCTAATGGTCCCTCCTATAATAACAATATCCGTTAATCCATTTTTATTAAGCAATTCTAAGAAGGCCTTTAATTTCGAATCTCGCATTACTGCTGGATTGATTCTCTTCTCTTCGATAGCTTTCTTAACTAAAGCAATATCTAAATTTGGAACCTGACGCTTCCACAATCTTATCGGACTTGATGTAGCATTTAGCTCATTCAATTCTTTTCTAAGAAGTGTTAATTCGTTTTCTAGCTTAGTGGCTTTTTCTTTTGCTACTTTAAGATTGCTTTCTGCTTCTTTTTCCTGGATAAGGACGTTATTCTTACGGACCTGTATGTCATTTAACTTCTGAGCTACTGTCTGTGCTTTATTTTGAATCGGTTTTAAGGCCTCATTCAGGGCGCTGACTGTATTTTGCCTATTTAACTTGGTGGCATTTTCAATATCTTCCGTAAGTTCCTTAACAACAGTATCGATATCTGACTTTTCTTTAACCGCGGCATTCAATTGTGTTATTAAGTCGTTTTCTTGGGTGAGTGCAGCATCAAGCTTGGGCTGAAGAGCTGCAACAGCTTGTTTAAGCTCTCTTAAGCTGTTTTCTTTCTCGCCAATAACTTTGTTCAACTCTACTATTTTCTCTAGCCTCTTTATTCTTTCTGCATCCTCTTTCTTCTTCTGCTCAATTGTTTCGGCTAAGACCTTGGCTGTATTTAGCCTGCCTTTTTCTTGAGCTTCTTTGAGGGATTGCTCGAGTTCAGAGAGGCTGGCTTGCAGTTTGGAGAGAGCTTGTTTGGGTTCTGGAGAGGGCTTCTTAGACACTTCAACTACTTCTAAATGTTCCGGAGAGTCAACTACCCATTCTTCCCATTCTTCATAACCCTCCCAGTACGGACCAGTGCAACTATATCTTGTTTCATTATGTCCTACTTCTGGTTTATATATTAGCTTGAAGAAGTCTAAGCCTTTTTCTCTGATTTTGACAGCCATAGGTAGTAAACCAAAAAGATAACCTTCTGAATGAAACTGAGTTTTTTCAGTAACTTGCATTGCCTGAGTTTTTAATTCAGAAAGAATGTTTTGAATGAACTTGGCCTTGGGACCACCGATCTTAATAATTGCCTCGGCCATTGTTTGAGGTAAGTTTCCGGAGCGCAACTTTTCCATTAATGGCTCTATGGCAATCGGGTTACCCAGCTTGCCAAGAGCTATGCCTATGGCTTGAAGCGCATCGCCAGTTGAAGATTTTAAGGCTGCAATCAAGGGTTCCACAGCTTCAACGTCAAGTAAATCACCTAAGGCAATAGCAGCTTCTTTGCGTACCACTAAATCAGAGCTCTTCAGAGCTTTAATGTTAGCCTTAACCAGCTTTTCTTTGCTAACTCCGATATTTTCTAAAGTTTTTCTTGAAGCCTGGCGAACGCTGATTGCTTTATCCTCAAAAAGCTCTAGCAAATGGTCTGTAGCTTTTGTGTCTCTGAGAATATCAAGGGATTTTACTGCTGCTTCGCGTACCTGCCACGTAGAATCTTTTAAAGCTCTAATCAAGAATTCTAAGGCTTTTTTATCCTTTAATTCACCCAAGGATAGGGCTGCATCAACTCTCACATTTGAGTCTGGACTCTGCAATGCCTTAATGTTAGCTTCAACAAACTGATCTTGAGTGGCTCCCAATTTTCTTAACACTGTGATTGCAGATATACGAACATTTCTATTCTCGTGAGAAAGTTTTTCTAAAATATCTCCTATGGCATTTTTTGCTGATAAAATTCCCAAAACCGTCATTGCTGTTATCTGTGAATCTGAACGGCCTTCTTTCAATACCTTTAATAAACTCTCTATAGAAATTTTCTGAATTCTCTTACTTTTAACCTTTTGCCATTTTTCAGCAAAACTGACAATCTCTGACTCAGTCGCAGGTCTTAAATAACGTTCGCCTTTTAAGATACTGAATACAAAAGTGGCATTGACTACCAAGCCTATCAGAGAACCGAGATATCCAACAACCAAACCTATCGGTTCCTCTATGGATACCCATGCGAAGAAAATATAAACGCCTAATCCGGCCAAACTCATTGGCAGAAAATCTTCGGGAGCGCCTGCAGGATCAAAAAACCCGCGATATAATATTTTGGTAATTATCGAAATTCTATTTCTAATGCCCAAACCAAAATTCTTGGTAATTTTATTAACTTCATAAGCATTCTTGATGGGGTAAATGACAGAGAAAATCACAAAAGGAACTATATAGGGTAGGGAAATCCACAATGCAAATCGCCACCCAATAGGAATAGCGCTCAAGAAACTTGTTACAGACTCTAATAGTGGGACGATGTTGTTAAAAATTGACAAAATCGGGCTGCTGGATGGCACGCCATAAATGATTGAGGCAAGTGGACGTCCACCGTGATCCTTGAAATACTTTCCTGTTGTGCTATTCAGCCCTGGCTCACCCATTACCTTACCGTAGCCTTGAACATATTGCTGTACATCAAGACGGCTGCCAAGCAAGATTGCGTCTTTGGCTCCCAGATAGCTCATTGCTTCAGCTATCTCTGAAATGCTCATTTCCAGCTTATCTTGTGGATATCCGGACATTGATAAGATGATAATATTTCCTTCTTTATTGGCTCCTATGGCAGAAAAGCTCATCGTATCCGCTTCAGGGTTCCAGCTAACGGAATTCCCGTCAAGACCCTTTATATTCTCTTTTAGTAAATGGTATTTAAATTCGCTGTTTTCAATCAGAAGCGGCCCCCCTATTGCAAATTTAATCCCGGAAATATTCTCCTGAGGAATGCCATTTGCAAAGTTAACGGCAAAAAGATGATTTTCTGCTTTCTCTAAAATGAAGAAGTAATGAGTGCCTTCGAGTAATTGCACTGAATCCTGCATAAGGCCTGGCGCTGTCTTGGAAATAACTTTTCCATTTATGATTATGGCTGTATTCGCCTCCCAAAAGTTACTCTGATGGCCGTTAACCGCCAAAACCATATTTAACTTATACACTAGATTATGGAGTCTGACAAATTCATCTATTATATAGCCCGGGAAATGCACAAAGCGCTTGTTAAGTTGAAAGGCTAGCTTTGGAGTCTGGGCCCACTTGCTGAAATCATATTTTGGCGCTACCAAGTTATACCAAAGCTTCAGGCTGACTTTGTTCAAATCTACTACGATACCCCTTCCTTCAGCAAAAGTAGTCTTATTTTCAAAGATAACCTTTGAAACTTCTAAACCATTAATATGATTATCATAAGGATAAACTTTTAAGCCGGACAAAACCGGGCTGGATGTCTCATGCGAAGAGCTAAGCTTATCAAATTCAACTACAGCTTTCTGAAATTCTAATTTGTGCATTGCAATTTGCTTTTGAGTTAATCTGAATCGTTGGCTCAGACCACGCGCTAATTTTTCCAAATCTTCTTTCTTAAAATACTGTTCTGCAAATGCTATGTTTAAGGGTAATAATTGATCGAATTGAGACATAACTTCGGTTTTAATCTTTTTGGTAAGAGATTCGTCTTCCGCTATGGTGTCCTCGTTTTTCAACCACATTAAAACATCCATTACAGCTTCTTTTCTGGCTTGAGTCTTTTGTATCTGGTCCAAACTAGTATATAAACTTATTAATTCTTCCCGAAGTTTGGCTAACCCATTTTTCGTTTCCTTAATCGACTTATTAAGTTCTGCAAGCTTATTTGTCTTGGTTGCAATAATACGTCTCAACTCAGAACGCCTTAAACTATTCTGCCTCTTTTCATTTATTCTGCTGATTGCTGCCTTAATAGATAAAGAGATTTCTGTTGACTTTTCAGCCATCGGGCTGCTGCCCTGACCGTCATCTGTAATGTTAGGATAGGATTTTCCAAAAAGATTAAATGCAATCATCGTTTTGGCCATCTCTAAGAATTCTTCATATCTCTTTAATCCTCTTTCTACCTGTCTTATGTATTCTTCTATTCCTTCTCCTTTATAAATACTGGGGTGTTTCAAATTAGCCAGGTTTTGTTCCGCTATCTTAAGACTATCAATAAAACTTGCCAACACCGCTTTAGCTTCCCCGATTTCAAGGGCAAATAACAATTCCTTTTCTAAAACAAATAGGTTGGGATGAGGAACTGCTGAGCGAAGCTCTTCATCCAGAAATCCATATTTTCTAATTAATGCTGCTACCGCATAGTGTAACAGGTTTGAGTACGCTCTATCGGCATAACTAATTTTCTTCTCATAACCAAAAATCATGGGCTTATGGAAGAAGATAAACCCGTAATCAGGCTCATACCAATTCAACTTCGTAAGTAAAGCCTCGGCTACTTCGCCGCCAAATTCGCTAAGCAGCCCTTCGTAATACTGTGGCGTAACAGTATTGGGTTGATGAGTCATGATATATATAATCAAATTATTTAAATAATTATTCTGTTTCTCTGTATTATATTGCGCACAAACAATTTTGGAGGCTTGATTGAATTGCTTTGCATTAAATTCAATAACTTTAAGCTCCAATAAGCTAGCCAATCTATGGGCAAACTCAGAAGAAGTAATTTTTCTATTCTGAATGTTAATAATCCCTATTGCTTCAATGGCTTGGTCAATTCTTATCTCAATGTCGTCCAGGGTAATGGGGCTTGTGGCTTCCTTGCTTTCATACTTCTGCGGATTAATCAGCATATCGAGGTAATCGGGATGATCCATGATGTAACGGTAGCCCACATAAGGCAGATAAGCAAGACCAGTTATAGGGCCTTCTTTCTTGACAAGGTTGGTAAGGGCATTACGGATATCGGTTGCTGAGGCAAGCCCTACGCCTTTTAAGAAAGCATGATCCACGGCGGTAGTAATAGGCACGGGTCTTTCTCCTCGCTGAATGAACAAGACTTTAATCGAATGAACCTCTTTGTTGAAGCCATATTGGTTAGCCTTGGACTCAGGCAATTCTTCAAACTTCTGGATAGTATCTAGCGTAGGCTCCACGCCATAGTAAGCCGCCCAATTCTTGTAATCCTCTGTGTCTTTACGCATCTCCTGGGGTGCCTGGATAGAGCCTTTGATAATCGTGCCGTCCGTAAGGACAAACGGTATATTTTTGCCGTTTTCATCCTTCTCCATTTTATTCTCAGCCCATCTGTTATAATGGTCACCACCAACAAGATAAAATGCCTTAATGGGTTGTTTGGGATTCAGAGATAAAATACGGAAGGTGTCATATTCGGCGTCGTAGCTGACGTTTTCAGAATAGCCGAATAACGGCGCAAAAATTTTCATTTGCTGCTCGGAGAGTTCATAGCGGTAAGGCTCTGTTACTTTTAAAATTTTCTTACGCCAATCCTTGCCGCTCTGGATATCGTAGTAGACTTTGTCTACTCTTTGCTCTGCAATCGCCTTGAAGCCAATGAGAAAATGATCCCACTGCGGCGGATTAGCTGCAATACCGAAGAGGGCAAGGTTTAAGACTCTGTCAACCACCACAACATCTTTTTCTCTACCGGTGGTGTAAATATTCACCTGTGGATTAACTACGCCTTGGATAAGATTAGTAGCAATCTGCCTTAAGAAGTTTTCAGCATGGGACAGGCGTATTGCAAACTCTTTGTAGCTAAGATCGAGGCCGATTACTGAGGCCATGTGTTTCATGTCATCAACGATAAACTCATATAGATCTTTGGTCACTGGGTGATCGTAGAGGGTAATGGGGCTTGTGGCTTCCTTGCTTTCATACTTCTGCGGATTAATCAGCATATCGAGGTAATCGGGATGATCCATGATGTAACGGTAGCCCACATAAGGCAGATAAGCAAGACCAGTTATAGGGCCTTCTTTCTTGACAAGGTTGGTAAGGGCATTACGGATATCGGTTGCTGAGGCAAGCCCTACGCCTTTTAAGAAAGCATGATCCACGGCGGTAGTAATAGGCACGGGTCTTTCTCCTCGCTGAATGAACAAGACTTTAATCGAATGAACCTCTTTGTTGAAGCCATATTGGTTAGCCTTGGACTCAGGCAATTCTTCAAACTTCTGGATAGTATCTAGCGTAGGCTCCACGCCATAGTAAGCCGCCCAATTCTTGTAATCCTCTGTGTCTTTACGCATCTCCTGGGGTGCCTGGATAGAGCCTTTGATAATCGTGCCGTCCGTAAGGACAAACGGTATATTTTTGCCGTTTTCATCCTTCTCCATTTTATTCTCAGCCCATCTGTTATAATGGTCACCACCAACAAGATAAAATGCCTTAATGGGTTGTTTGGGATTCAGAGATAAAATACGGAAGGTGTCATATTCGGCGTCGTAGCTGACGTTTTCAGAATAGCCGAATAACGGCGCAAAAATTTTCATTTGCTGCTCGGAGAGTTCATAGCGGTAAGGCTCTGTTACTTTTAAAATTTTCTTACGCCAATCCTTGCCGCTCTGGATATCGTAGTAGACTTTGTCTACTCTTTGCTCTGCAATCGCCTTGAAGCCAATGAGAAAATGATCCCACTGCGGCGGATTAGCTGCAATACCGAAGAGGGCAAGGTTTAAGACTCTGTCAACCACCACAACATCTTTTTCTCTACCGGTGGTGTAAATATTCACCTGTGGATTAACTACGCCTTGGATAAGATTAGTAGCAATCTGCCTTAAGAAGTTTTCAGCATGGGACAGGCGTATTGCAAACTCTTTGTAGCTAAGATCGAGGCCGATTACTGAGGCCATGTGTTTCATGTCATCAACGATAAACTCATATAGATCTTTGGTCACTGGGTGATCGTAGAGGGTAATGGGGGAAGAAACCTTTCCTTCTTCTATCACAAAATTACCAAACGGATTATTTTCACTGGCACGTCTGGAATTATCAGCATAGATCTTCCATGTTTCACCCATATCGGTTGAAAGCCGAGCAGTAAGTTCAAGCCTCTGGCCTGCTTTAATACTAATATATTTCTTGAAGACAATATTATGCCCCTTCAATTCACCGGGGAACATCTGTCCGAGACTTTCCATCTCTGTAGCTTGACTGCATCCTATAAGCTCAGCCTGATAAACACCACCCATTGCTAAAGACATCATTGAGGTATAATTGTAAATTAACGCAGGCGATACATACGCTTCGACTGTTACTTCGTAAACATCTGATTTAAATTCTGTGACGTGCATATTCCCTAGCCAAACATTTTCAGGATTGAAAATCTTATTGCTTTCTAAAGTCCACCAAAATTCAATATTGTAAAGATCAATTTCCACTATATGGTCTGTCAATTCCTCATAGGCTATCTCTTCCGTGGGCTCTAGAATAGAATCTGTTCCACGCAAACCTATCGCAACCTTACCTAACAGGGTGTGAGAAATTATTCCACCGAACTTTGTCAATAATAGAATCTCTTCCGCACCAATATGGCCTTTCCCCCACTCATCTTTAACACTGTTTCTACCGTACCCGTAAACGAGATGGGCTATGACGCGGCGAATGCCGTCTTTTCTTAACTTTCTAAACAATTCAACATGAAGCTTAAAACCTAACCCCTGGCCTTGATAGTCGTTATCCACAGCAGTTGAATATAAATTGTATTCTTTTATGGCACCGTGATAACCGAGATAAGTAGCGATAATATAACCTACCAGTTTACCTTTACCTGTACGTGCCGTAAATGTAACGGTATCATTGTGATCCTGCGTCTCGAGCAAATCATTGACCAAATTATCATTTTTGTCTGTTGTCGGAAGAGAGGCTAGCGCGGCATAATCTTTTGTGCGGTCTAAGCGTTCTGCTTTTATAATAATATTTTCGGTGGGAGATGAGGCGGAAAATTCCTCAGGCTGAGCTCTGGTTAATGCGGTATTGCCTAACCCGCGCGCTTCCAGATATTGCTCTGTGCCTTGAAACACTACTGCTGAACCGGATAAATCCTTACCTATATTATGTACTCTGTCATGTGCTATACGTTCTAAAATATTGGCTAATGCCAGCGAATTAATTGTGTTATTAGCATTATCCTGCGCTGGAATCGTTTTTTCTTGTGTCTCATCAGCCAATGGGCTGCCGGATTTTCCTTCCCTTCCCTCTAATTGCCTCTTTAATTCATCAATTTTCTCTGTGGCGTTTTCTGTAGTAAAACCATTAATGAAACTTAAAGCTTCAGAATAATGAGGAATAATTACTTCTATCCCCTTCCGAATTTTATAGATATAGGGATCTGGTTCCATATGACTACCAATATAGATTTGTCTATAAATAGGAATTTCCTCACCATAGTAACAATCAGCAGAAGTTCGATCGTATCCAATAAATTCGCCATTTATATAATCCTTTACTTCTCTTTCACAGCGTTCAGGTACTTCTATAAAGATTCCTTCAGAATCTTCTCGGAGCAATTTACTAATATATTGGATCATCGTGTTGATATCGACGCCTTTTTTCTTAAGTTCAAATAGTTTAGGAATAGAGCACCTTAGAAAATCCTTATAACCAAATTCATAACAATATTTCTTATGCTTTTTTTCTTCGCTGTATTCTGTATGTAAGTCTTCTAGTAAATCTTCATATCTTAAATACCATACATCTGCTATGCCTTTGATTAATTCTAAATAACCTATCAATTCTTCAAGTGTTTCTAATTCAGCTAGTAATGCAGGTATAAAACCTCCCTGGAAAGTAATCCGGTAGAAGAAAGATTGATATTTGGCTAAATCAGTTGCAAAATCTTCGAGCTTATCCAATCCTTGAGCATATTTAGAAATATTGTCTTTTGACCATTTAGCTAGGCTAGGTACGGCATGCATTAAGACGCAGCATGGCAATAGCCCTTTATCTATTAATTTAATACCCAAATTAAATGAAAGTTTTAAAACCTCATTACTTTTTTCAAAATTACTACTAACTCTTATCAATTCTTTAACTATTATTGTAATATTATCTAAGGAGAATTTCTTTTGCTCGAGTTTCTGTTTAAATAAAGCCAAGATGTTCAAAGGCTCTCTGTTATAATCTAATTCTGCTATCTTAAGTAATGAGTCTGCTGCGTATAAATCCTCTGTTTCCACTGTTATTTTAATCAAGGAATCTACTGAATCATAACCAATTGCAGTTAATACATGAAAAACTCTATTAGGATATCGACAATTCTTTGATTTGAGTGCACTTATGAGTGGATTGATTGCGCGTTTCCTTTGTTTAATAAGAATATTCGTCAGATCTGAGCGATTCCCTTCAAAGTCATTAACCATGTACTTTACTAAAAACTCTATATCTGGAATCGAGAGGTTCTGATATTCCATACGAGAGTAATAACGTAGTATTTTGTTAAGTTTCTTTTGTTCTTTTCTTCGTTCTTTATAATCTTTTGGTTGCAATACAACATCACTAACTATAGCTAGTAATATACCTGTAACAAGAGTTAGTCCTAACCCGGAAGAAAGTACTATATCATAAGTTGAACATCCTCCAATTAAAGATAATAAACTAAACAAAAGTAAGATATATATACTTCTATAATTAATAATTTTATTTAATAAGCTTATTTTAATTGACTTGCTATAAGATTTATTAATCAAAGCGCAGAGCGTTTCCTTAGCTTTAATTTCATCATATCCGGCTTTATAAAGCAAGGCTTCTTTGGCTAAGTCAGGTTGAGTGGTATATAGTGCTACGGTGAGTTCTGTTTGCTTTTGTGAAGCTTCCCGGTCTTTCTTTTGCGCTTTGAGAGCAAAGATTTCTTTTAAGGCTGCATGATTAGCTTTGGCTAAGTCTGGGGCACGGACTTTAAGATATACTAATTCATTCTCCAATACCTTCTTATATGCTTCTTTGGTCCAATCGTATAACATCTCTTTAGCTTTGGCTTCATTGTAACTGGCTTTATAAAGCAAGGCTTCTTTGGCTAAGTCAGGTTGAGTGGTATATAGTGCTACGGTGAGTTCTGTTTGCTTTTGTGAAGCTTCCCGGTCTTTCTTTTGCGCTTTGAGAGCAAAGATTTCTTTTAAGGCTGCATGATTAGCTTTGGCTAAGTCTGGGGCACGGACTTTAAGATATACTAATTCATTCTCCAATACCTTCTTATATGCTTCTTTGGTCCAATCGTATAACATCTCTTTAGCTTTGGCTTCATTGTAACTGGCTTTATAAAGCAAGGCTTCTTTGGCTAAGTCAGGTTGAGTGGTATATAGTGCTACGGTGAGTTCTGTTTGCTTTTGTGAAGCTTCCCGGTCTTTCTTTTGCGCTTTGAGAGCAAAGATTTCTTTTAAGGCTGCATGATTAGCTTTGGCTAAGTCTGGGGCCTTAGCTTTGATGTTCCCTAGTTCGCTCTCCATTAATTTTCTATATGCCTCTTCAGTCCAAGTGTAGAGCATTTCTTTGGCCTTAGCTTCATCATAGCCGGATTTGTAGAGCAGGGCTTCCTGGAAAAGCACGAGTTGATCTTTCAGGTTATGTATAGTTAAAACCAATTCATAGAAAAGCTTTTTGGCTTTATCTAGATTGTTATCAGCATTGTCCAACATAAGCGCCTGAGCGGATTGAGAAGCTTCATTCCAAATCTCCTCTATGAGCGCTTGTTTATATTTATTGAGGGCGTCTTTAAATACCTTTTCTTTTGCTTTCTTTTGATCATTATTTGTAGCTTCTAAGGCAGCGGCTTTGGTATTTTCGTCAGCAGTATTCCATGTTTGGTCTATTAAGCCCTGAGGTGCTTTTTCTCTATCAAGAGCTTCTTTTAATTCCCTTGCGTGCGTCCAGGCAAAATTGTGGGCATGGTTAAAAGCAGCTATCAATTTAGTTTTCTCAGATTTGTTTAAATCTAGGAGTTTATTCCTAAAAGCGGCCATAAAGAAGATACCATTATCCCAAAGTTGAGTAGCAACTTCTTGTTTTTGGACAGTAACGTGCTGTTTGTTTTCTTTCAGGCTAAAGATTTTCGCTAAGCTGGCGTGATTTGTTTTAGCCAAGTCTAAAGTTTCATCTATAATGTTGTCTAACTCATCTTCCATCATCTTCCTATATGCCTCTTCAGTCCAGGCATAGAGCATTTCTTTGGCTTGAATTTCATCATAGCTGGATTTGTAGAGCAGGGCTTCTTTGGCTAAGTCAGGTTGAGTGGTATATAGTGCTACGGTGAGTTCTGTTTGCTTTTGTGAAACTTGCTGATCTTGCTGTTGCGCTTGGAGAGAAAGGATTTCTGCTAAGCTGGCGTGGTTTTTACTAGCTAAGCCTAAAGTACGCATCTTAATATCAAATAACTCATTCTCCATGACCTTCCTATATGCCTGCTCAATCCAATCGTATAGCATTTCTTTGGCTTGAGTTTCATCATAGCCAGCTTTATAGAGTAAGGCTTCCTGGGATAAGAGAGTCTGGATGTTATATAGTGTTTCAGCGAGTCCTGTTTGCTTTTGTGAAGCTTGCTGCTCCTGCTTTTGCGCTTTGAAAGAGAAGATTTCTTTTAGGGCTGCGTGATTAGTCTTGGCTAAGTCTAGGGTTTTAGATGTGATGTTATCTAGCTCACTTTCCATTAACTTCCTATATGCCTCTTCAGTCCAAGTATAGAGCATTTCTTTGGCTTGAGTTTCATCATAGCCGGCTTTGTAGAGCAAGGCCTCTTTGGATAAGACAGCTAAATTGTTGTATAGTGCTGCAGTGAATTCTGTTTGCTTTTGCGAATCTTGCTGGTTTTGCTGTTGAGCTTTGAGAGAGAAGATTTCAGCTAAGGTGAAATGATTTGCTTTGGCTAACTTATCAGCTTCAAAGCGGATAATATTTGCTTCTCTTTCCATATGAATTATATATGAGTTATAAATTAACGTGTCCAAATCTCCATAATTACCTTTTAAATCCTCGAACAACTGTTCTTCCTGTGTGGTTAACCTTTCTTCAATATGATTCTTAAGATAATCTCGCACTTCACTAACTCCCAGACCCACGAGGTTACCAAGAACTATATTGTCTATTTTTCTATAAATCGGCAACTCAGTGCCATAACCAAGATATTTGTACACAACACCTATCTCTTCTTCTTTGCCTGGGAATAAAGGAGCTTGCTCTTTAACTAAAACCATGCCTTTTCCGTCATTCCAATGCGTTAATGTATCTAACGCCTCTATAAACGCCCTTTCAGTTTCCTTTTGACTGATATCAATACCCAGCTTACCGGCAAGCTGCGCTATTGTGTAAACCATATAAATTGGAGGATGCCTATTAAAATATTCATCGAGCTTGCCTAATAATTCATTCTTGAGCTTGCTGAAGCGCCTTGCCTTTAGAATGCTACTGATTGGGCCAATAGTTAATAAGCCAATCCATAAATAGGAACTCCAAATTTCATGGATACCCAAGAAATTAATGAGATTTGAGCCGAAAAGCAAGGCTATAACCGATACTAAACCAGACCATGCATACCATTTATATTTTCCTGCATTTTCAACAATAGGATTCCAGACTGCATCAATAGTTGCCATTCCAACTTTACCGCCTTGGATATATGCCCGATAAACGTTGCTATCAGGGAAGTATTTTCTCTTAACTGGTTTTAATGGTATTAAACCAAATAACCTTACGCCTTTATAAGCGAAGGTTTCTTTGCCTACTTTTAGCTCTTCTCCACTCCCTGTCTTTACGCCAAATCCTAAAATAAACAAGTCCTTCATAGCTTTTCTGAACATAAACCAACCACCAATAACCATCTCTATAACCCTCTCTCTGCGGTGTGCTTCCAATACCAACCAGCTAGCCAGTATCAATAAAGTAGGGATAGGCACAAATAAGCTATAAACACTTAATAAGAGAATGGTGGCAGTATCAGCAGATGTTTGCCTGCCGGTTAATGCGCTGCCATTTATTAAATCTTTAACCTTCAATATAAACCATACGCCTAATATGCCTGCCAAAAAGTAATATCCTAAAACTAGGGATACTATTAAGCCTGTGGTACCCATAACCAACGGGACTACCTTACTTGAAGTGCGTGGTTCGGTATCCAGAGGATTATAAATAAACATACCGCCGACCCAGTTATACATCATCAGGATGAACAAAGGAGCAACAAATAAGAATAGACTAGGTTCGTATGCCGCGAGCGTAAAAAGTAGTAGTAAAACGGGGGCTGCGGGCCGCGCTCCAAAGATATGGCGTAACAGTAAAACTCCATAAGTTTCTTTCTTGCTAGCCGGCTCTCTTGTTGATACCCTGAAATCAAAGAAACCCTTGAGGCCTCTTCTAAGGGCTGAATTGTCATACATCGGGATAAGCAGGGTAAAAATCCAGAAATAACCCGGATCATAGGCAGTGCCTTTAATGAATGACAGTAGCCCTTTAGGTGAGCCATATTTTAAATTAAGCATGGCAACAGTTGCAAAGTTGATAGCCATAGCCATGCTGTAACCGGCTAATACAAACATCCAATTAATTGGGAACGCATACGCAGGATTAATAGGCAAGACAACTGCAAATATATTAAATATGACATTAGTAATAAGGACTGCCAATTTCAAGCCATAGAACGAACCCGGGGTATTTTGGTTATCATATTTTTCATTTAAAGGAATATTCGGGCTGACATTGAAACGCACAGCGCCTAACATATCCTCTAACTCTTCCTGGTCGGCAATATATTTCTCTTCCGGGTCAGCATTAAGGCCAACACTTTCACCCTTGCCGCCATAGAAATTAATCGCCTGAGTATAATACACTGAAGGGCCTTCGTTACGCATCATCAACACAAAATAAGCATCTTCTGCTACCAATGTATAAGGCAGGCAGATTGCCGGCATATTCCAAACATACTTATAGTCTGAGGCTATATTGGCTTTGGGTTTACGCGGCCTTACCTGTAAATCTACTTTAGCGCCGCCGCCTCTCCCGTAGAAAAGGACCATACCTTTCAGGGACTTCACCAACTGCACCATAAAAGTCCAGGTAGTTTCAGAGATTTTAAACCCTCGCCTGACTATGGTGGCATCCGGGCTTATTACATCCATTGCCATAAGTAACACGCCATATTCAGGATGATTAAAATGAGAAATAACATTCGGTAAGAACATACATCTACTAAATGTACGGTGATGTGCTGCGTCTCCATAAAGCGCAAACGAAGTTAAATACCTTAAGTTCAATACCCAGCCCATGGCTTTGTATTGTGCATTTGCCTCTCCAAAACGTAACCTGCCGGTCATCATTGCTGCTCGCCAGGCGTCAGATGCTTGAGTTGGAAAGCTATCAAAATCAGGATGAATATTTGCCCATAGTATCAGATGCTTTTTTAACAACTCAGATATGCCCGTAAGATTACCTTGAAGCAGATTATCAATCTTAGTGCCATCTTGAAGTTCTTCTTGTAATGATAAATACTCCTCTTTTTTCTTTTCTAATTTTTCTCTATCTTCGGGTTTTTGTGGCTTTGCTAAGGCTTTATTACATTTTTCTATCTCTTTATTTATTAATCGAGATAATTCTTTTTCTCCCCTATATACCCGGATTAAACTCTCCAACAAAGTCATTCCCGGAATCTTATAGGGATGAACAAATTCTTTATCATTCAAATCTTCCCATGAACATTCAGGGAAAAGCCCTCCTAATTCAGGGCCATTGAGATTAATAATATTAATATTTTCTGGCCTAGAAGTATATTGTATCAATTGGTCTTTAATGTTTCCGCCAAGCCCACCCCAACCCATAGCATTAAAATTAATTTTATGGCGTTCGTCTATCAATTGCTCCAACAATCTATCAGCACGTAAATATGTTTCTTCGTCTTTGTCAAATTTGCCATACCTTAAGAAAGATTCAAACTCATCATCCAGAAGGAAACTCAAAGAAACCCAATGTCGTCTCTTCAATTCTCCCAACAAAGCAATATTCTTGCCATCAACTTCCTTTGCAATGTCAGCTTGATTTAGAACAACTTCTATCTTATTCCTCAATGCAATCCTTTCTTGTGTTTCTCTACCGGTATTTGTATCTCTTTGCGACCCGAATGTCTCTTTCAGTTTCTTGTAAGTCTTAGGTAATTCTTCCTCTCTGGCCTCACCTTCCGGCATATTTTCTGACTTGTCCTCCAGCCCGCTTTCTAATTCATCTTCTAACCACAAACGCAACACTTCTCTATTAAGCTTGCATGATTCGACGCTTCTTAAGATGACCTGCTGCGTAAAATAAACCCACTCGGAGATTTTCTCTAGTACCAAATCCTGCTCTTCCTTATTAAGAGATAAGCTACTTAGGATATCATTTGCAGCTTTAGGTGATTCAAACTTAGCTGCTAAAAGCTTGGCTTTATCTGCCTCTGTTTTGATATAGCCGTCTATAAATAATAATTCCACAAAGTATTTCCATTCTGCGCTATAGGTATCTATAAGATTATATAGCAAGGTAGGATAAGCCACTGACTTTTTATCAGACTTGCCTGTCCCTTTTCCTTGAGAATCAGTTAGTTCTTTTACTAAACCAACAATGCTGTTATTGCCTACCCATGGCGGGCCAACCGGCTCTTGATAACCGGAAATCTGGTCTGTTATATGAGGCGCTTCTTCAAAATACATCTCTAAAGCCGGGATTCCTTCAGGAGCATTCTTGGTGAAATAGGTATTCAAATACCACCTCAGCTCATCCCGCATCTCTGAAATTAAATTACCCGGCAGCCGATACTTAGAAAGTTCCCTGTATTGCTCAACGCCAATCTTACGCGACAATAGCCATTTATTTAAGTTTATCTGATAACGTGCTAAACCACGCTCTCGTAATTTCGCATTATCTGTCTCTCCCTTGAGGCGGAAAATGTTGAATCCCAACCTGACTATAATTTCAGTAAGTTTATAAATATTTTTTAACAAATAGGAAATTATAGAGGCTATGATAAGACCTTTCGCCATCTGAGATACCAAAGCCGCGCCAACCAATGTTGCTATTCCAAAATAATTATTCATTAATAGGATTGCCGTGTTAATCCCTATGGAAATAAACTCTAATGCACGTATCCTAAATAATATAAATTTAGCTGAATATAATATAAGTTTAGCTAAATCCCAAAGGGAAGCAGTTCTGCCCATTAATTTAAGCCCAAACTTAATCTCGCTATCAGTACTAAGAGTGTAGCGACCTACTTCGCGATGGGCCTTGCGTGACACTAACCAAGTGCCCCAGGAATTAACCGCACGGACCATAAGGAAACTGAACAACATCCATATAGAGTGCATTAAGGGTATTATCAATGCCCAGTGAAGGAAGGTATCCAAGCCCACAGCTAATCTTTCTGGAGGCATGCTGAATATCCACATGAATACCAACATCAATAAGGAGAGGCGCGGGACAATCCACATGTACATCCTGGTATAATACTTGACGCCTTCCTTAACCTTTTGCTTATCTTTCTCCGATAGCTCATTCCATTGCTCTTCGGACATGCCTGTATGAATCTTATGCTTTTTATCATAAAATCTCGTTACACGCGGATCATTAAGCTGTTCAGCAAGAACGTTAAGGAAACCTGGTTTGCCTTTGGTATGTTCTTCAATAAAAGCCTTAATGCGCTTATTCAACCTGTGATAAACTATTTTATTAATCCCCACCCAAATAAATCCAACTAATGCCGCGATTAATAATGTGGGGCCTGCCAATAATAAAGTAATGGCAAAAATATTGAATGACTGCGAAATCAATAGTGAGCTGGTCATAAAAGAACCCAACACTTGAGCCACCAGAGGAATTATAAGATTGATGCCTGCTACTACATATCCCAACATAAAGTACTTAGCCGCCAACACTGCCGAGATACCGATTAAAACCCACTTTATGGTATTTGGCCAGAAATGAAGCAAACGCAGAGGCCGCAGATATTTCTTGGGGAACGTTGAGATAAATATTGTTTTATTCTGTCTAACTTCTTCTATCTCTTTGGCTAAGGCTTCATCTTCTGCCTTGAGCGAATCCATGATTTTATCAGGAACGATTTCATAGCCAGAGAGAGAATCAACCCTGTTAACTAAATGCGTGTTTTGTGTTCTTTCCAGGGCATGCTTTAACTCATTAACAGTGAGCTTGCCCTTAAAATGCGCAAGTAAGTAGGAAACGAATTTCGAATCCACCAATTCATGCAACAACACAGAACGTTGATTATGTTCGAGCGCAATCAAAATTTGCACTAAAAGCTGTTTGGAAGGTATATGTTCATCCTGCAAATCGCGTAGCGAAACGCCGTTCTTTTCTTTAAGCAATTCTGTATTTATCTTTTGCTCAAGCACATCTTTCAGCTTGGTTTCCTGACCACTGGCATCCCGCTTAACAGCCAAATTCTTTAAATGGCCTAAATTGACCTGCAATACTTCAAACGGATCATTGTAATCACAATAAGCGTAAAGCAAGTTCCAGCCCTCTTCTTGCAAAGTGAATCTCCAATCAAACCCTTCGGTCTTTCTTATCCTATCGCTAAGTATTTCATTAAGTTCAACTTGAAGCAACATGTTTGCCAAGACAGTTTCGTCTCTGAATAACTCTACAATTTCCTTAAGCCAGCCGGTTTTGGGAGCCTCGCCCCTTGCCTTCTTTTGGGCTTCCATTTCTTTTGCGGTTTTCATGGCATATTCATAGAATCCCTGTTGTGCCTGCTGGCCACCCGCGGCAAATTGCATGATAAATGTAAGTGCCAAATCTCTGGCTGGCATGTCCGCCCAGCCGCTTTTCTTATCCAAGGTAGAACGCCTAACCCTAATATACAATCCATCGGCTGCTATTGCATCCTCATCAACCTCAGCATCTCCTTCTACCAAAAGCCCTTCCCTAGTTTTTTCCAGCATTTTTGCTACAATATATTTACGAGTATCTAATTTATAATTCTTTCTTGTGGTATCTATTTTTGCCAAGCGCAATGCTTTCCAATCTTTTTCATTATCTGTTAAGCCATATTCATCAAGGTAGGAATAATATTGTTTTTTTCGTGCTGCTATTATCGCTTTAACGAATACCCGGTAGCCAAGTAAGCGATTGCCAAATAGATAGTAAAGCACGCCTAAACCATCCTTGACGTCTTTTATTATTTCCTTCAGCTGCTCAATATTAAAAGTATTTCTATTAGCGAGCAATCTCTTTAAACCTAAACTAACCTGCGGGAATATAGTTTCTAATCTATTCTTAAACTCTTCCTCATCATTGATATTCAATAGTTCCTCCAGCCTGGCTTTGCTATTCTTATTAACTGGGGAGCCGGCAGACGGAGGATTAGTATTCGATTGCCTATCTCTAGTAGCAGCGGCCTGAAGATTATTCCTCTTTGACTTCCATAACTTGATAAAGTTAAGAACAACTTTTATAATGCTTGCCAGCGCTACGATAGAAAACACAATGAAGACAGTGGCTATTAATATCGTATTATTGGCTATAGCAAATTGAGATTGCCCTGCATCAGTTTTTGTTTCACTCTTGGAATAAATGGAGCGTTGGTTATCTATATCGTTGTTAACTTTTCTCTCAACATTGACTCTTTCTTGTTTGGTTAATAAGCCCAAGGCTCTGTCTGTGAAATCTAACCAGCTAGTTTTCGTTCTCTTCCAATAATTACTAATTATGCTGTTATCAACCACCCTATCCCTAAATCCCTTGTTAAGATAATGCTCTCCTCCTTTTGTTTCAGTGCGGTATTGCGTCTCATGTACTGACATAAGCTTTCCGTTAAAATAAACTCTCCAGGGTGTGCCGCTTGAGAATGGCACATTAGGATGTTGTTCTAGCCACCGCGAGGCATCTCCTTTTAAACCAGCCCTTGCATTTGATTCATAAACAAATACCCAGCCAAGCCTATTGTCTGTCGTTACAATCAAGTCCTTATCAGGCACAAGAACAGATAAATTAAAGTCTAATTGGCTTAGCCTTAAATAAAGCCTGTCTGGTAATTCAAACTGGTCATAAGCAAGCGCGGATTTACGAGGGAAGAAGCCCTCAGTTTCATAACCCCCAAAGAGACGCCTTCCGTCAAATCTTAAGCCTATGGTTCTTAAAGAATCTTCCCTCGTGTCAACTGTATCATAGACTATGTTGCCATTCTTAAACCTTAAATTAGCAACATATGCTACCCAATCACTATCTTGCCAATCATCTATTGAATTTTTAAACGGATTGTTTCTTGCCCACCATCCAGGCTGTGCATATTTTGTAACATCGGTGGATTTACGTGGCTCATATTTATATGTATAGTTCTTTTCAGCGATACCTAAGTGAGACGGCCCGATATCAATAATAGAAGCGGGGCTTCGTTTGTGAATAAAGAAGGAAATATAGGAAGGTACACCTTCTGATCTGCCTGTTATTTCATTAATCTCAGGGTATTCTGAGAAAACATAGGACAATCTTCCTTCCCCATCTTTTACTTCGCGAGTCGCATCTACTATAGCTCCAAAAGCAAAGTAAGGCCTTATTTCAAAATAAGAATGAGGACTATACTCTCCAAGTTCTCCTCTAATTACATCGTTCGTAAATAGCCCGGGATTAATATTCCTTAAATAAGAAGCTTTATAAACTTGCTCGATGGCGTTTGCAAATACAGAGGTAACACCTCTGATGCCAATACTATATTTACCCCATAAATCATCTCGATAGAAGGTATAACCTTTTAATTCCGGATTTTGATTAAGATCAAAAAATTCCGTGAGTCTAACCCTGCCGCGCCAATCTGAAGTCCTTTGAATATCTATTTCTTCTTCTTGGGGTAAGATATAATTAACCCGATGCAGACTAGTGATATCTTTATAATTAATATCCTGTAGTTCAGACTTCTCAACGGGATGGCTATTAAAACCTTGAATGGCCAAGAGATAAGGATAAGTTGATACAAATGCCTGAACTTCGACATATTTTAAGTATGCGGGGTTGTAAGGGACTTCATTCTCATACTTCAAATCAAGGAAAGCCCTAAGCATGAAGTTGTCGTTCATAAACTGCTCGACTGCGGATTTGCGTTGCACATAATCCGGCTTGGCAGCGAGCATGTCGATGGTGCCTTCAATTTCCTGGCGCGTAAAATAATGTTTCTTGGAGAGTGTATATTTTTCTCTTAGATAAGGAATAAGATAGGCCTTGTTATCGGTGTCAACTCTCAGGTAATCCCTGACTTCAAGCAAGCCTATCTGTTTGACGTAATCCAAAACAAGGGTCTTTTGCGGTGAAATAAACAAGCTGTAGGCAACTTTTTCATTAAGCGCAATATCAAATCTCACGCTGGCATAGACGCCGGCGAGATCTCTTAACACGATATCCATAAAGCCGTTGCTGATGCTTACTACCGGCATATCCTCTTCAGGCACAAAGCCCTCAATAATTTCTTTGACTCCCACTCCCTCGGGTGAGAGATATGTCCTCTTAAAGAAGTCTATCCTCTCTGTCTCAACGCCCTGCTGTTTTAAAATAGCGAGGGCATCTTCGCCTAAGGTAGATTTATCAACTTTTCCGGAATAACCGATGAGCTGTCCATTTTCTTTTAAGTAATCATTCTGGCCGGCCTTATGGCCTCTGTAGTATACAATTTCTGTAACCACGCCTTCCCTGTCTTGTTTAAGCTCAAAACCTTCTCTGTTCAGGTCTCTTATGCGTGCAAACAAATCTGCCTGTTTAAAAGTATTAAGTTCTGCATTTAGCTCGCCAGCCTTCCATTGATAATCCCTGTAATATTGATACAGGGTATTGTAATCACCACTTTCGTCTTTCTTAAATACCTTAGCTTCCTGTTCAACTCCGCCAATGCCATAACCCGGGATAGACTTCAGCAGATAATCAACCGTGCCATTCTTCTCAATACCCCTATATTCGTCAATGACATTGCCCCAGACGTTAGCGGTTTTTTGCACGTAGTAATCAACAAGTCCGGCATTGAAATCCTTATACCATGTTTCATTAATGCTCATGGTTTTTGTCTCATAATCATAGAGGGCTGTAAATGGCGCGAGAACTTCCAAAGTATTCTTTTCTCTAATTACTCCACCTATGAGCACGCCGTTTGCCTGATAGAATTCCTCTGCGTCTTTCAAAATGCCTATCTGTCTTCTGACGCGGCCGATAACATTATAGATTTCAGTAATCTCCTCGCCACCATGCATCCAGTTAAACACTTTTTGTTTGCGGCCGCTCTCTGAAATAGCTTGTGTAGTAATAATATTTTTCTTTAATGCTTCGCTGTAAATAGCGCTATTGAAAAGGGTGAGCCTGTCGCTATAGCCCATAAATACTCTGCGAGTATCGAAGATGCCGGGCACAATCTCGATATTATTGAATTCATTAATCCTATTGAGGCTGGACTGCGTATCAACAAGAGTTGTGCCCTCTTCGCCCCATGCTGTGGTGTAATCTGACTTTTGAGTGTGTTTGGCAAAATTAAACCCATTCTTCTGCTCTTTGGAATCTATAACAACTTCTCCCAGAGAATTCTTGGTAATCCTGCCGATTTCCCTTAGATCAACGCTAAGCGTGATATTATATCCGAAGGTCTCAAATAGGCCTTGTCCCATGTCAATGTCTTCTATGGTGCCTGAGAGTTCTTTACCCACGAATGTGCTGATGACCATCTCTCCGGTCTGCTCATCTGCCCTCTTATAGCGGAAGGTGGCTGTTTGATTAATTTTATCAAGGGTGCCGGCATCAAGGGTATCTCTCCATGTGCTCATTACCCACAAGGATAATTCACTTGCATCAACCCTGCCATTATTATTAGCATCAACATATGTGTCGCGTCCTGCTTCAATGCCTAAGGGAGCAAACCTTGCCAGCACCAGTAATGAAACCTTCCTTCCCTCCCGAGGCTCAATCACATACTCAAACATAGTGAACAAGCCTGTCCTTACATCTAAAACAGCTGTCTCACGGTGGGCATTGGACCAGGTAAACTCATAACTAATAGTCTTGTTTTTGGGATTGGCAATTCCGTTCTTGCTTTCAAGCACCCAAATATCCTCGGCTCCGTCCAGATACATCTTCCAACCAATAACAACCTCTACGCTGTTATAATCTCTCCTAATGTCATAGGTCCGCTCATGGCCATTAATCTTACCGTGCATCTTAATATTACTAAGCAAGCCGTTGTAAGCATTCTGGTCGTATTCCTGCCAGTTGCCCAACGCAAAATATTCTTTCTTAAATAATTTGGCGTCATGCGCATCAGTAGTAACCGTATGCTTAACCTCTCCGATTTGGCGGCCGAATCTAAATTCTATTGTTATAGTCATCTTTTCAATTTCATCTTCGTCATATTCAATCTTCACCTGCCATACCACGCCTTCGCCTAACACATCAGGCGACGTAATTAAGACAAACATCGCCAGGCCGTTGTCTAAGCTTTTGATAATCTGTTTTGTCTCGCCTGTATTGGGGTTATAATAATCTTCGAGCAGGCTTGCCCTTAACACATTACCGGCTGCATCTCTGACTTGCTTAGGCCTGCCCAAGTCATCCAAAACGCTGGTTGTCCCATCAATCAGCTGGCCGGATAAGTTGGTCCTCCTGGATGCCTCTTCAATGTCAATAGAGTTAAACCCGATATCAATAACATTGTAAGGGGTCATGTAACGCACAGGTGCGCCGTTGACAAGGTTAACAAAGATGGACATCTTCATACCGACTTTTGGCCTTGTCTCTTCAACCTCCAAAACCCTGTAGTGGCCGTAGAAGGTGTCCAAATCCACTAAATTCTTTGGCACGGATACGCGGCTAACCCTGTCTCCGGCAGTCTGCGTGTCTGAATTCCAGAATAACCTTTCTACCCTAGATGCAATTCTTCTGGCTCTCCAATAAGCATCATCGTAGGAATACTTGTTAACAACACTGGCATAGATGTGGCCGTTTTCGTATTTAATTTTACCCTTATCTTCATAAACTTCTCTTACCTTGCCCTTACCGTCAAAAACCCAGATAGACGCGGTTTCTTTAACCGTCTGGGGTATTTCAAAGGTAGTGCCGCCAAATTTATTGAATTCCAAGAAGTTGGATTCAGAAATCTGTAAACCTGTGATGAGGTCAACGTCTCTTGAGTGCATGGCTGCGCCAAATCCGGCCCTGAATGCATCTGTATAATCAAATGTCTTCTCGCGATGCACCATATGGTTCCTGCGGATTTCTTTATAGAGTAAATTAAACACGTCTTTTTCCTGTGTAATCTTCAATGCCGTTACCTTGTCGTCAACTTCCAGGATAAACCGTACCCCATATATCGTATCTTTAATGCCGGTCTTCTCATTGAATGTTGTTTCGCCAAGAGTCTCACCGGTATTCAGGTCATCTTTTACGCTCTTGGCAGCCATGCCGATAAACTCCATAAATGCTGACGTATAGGTGTTTTCTGTGCTAACACCGTCTTCTCTATCGGTTTCTCCAAGAATGTCGCCAGCGCCCAAATCAATCAGGCGGTTCACGGTATAAGACTCAATGCGATCAGGCGTATAATAGGTAACTTGCTGGCTCGTTATCTCCCGTGGGATATCAACCGCTTTGTTTTCAACTCTGCTATAGAGAGCTCTTCTATCCGGCGTCTCAATAAATGTATTGATGTATTTGGGGATGAAGAAAGGTTGATGGGTAGCATCGTAATATACCCAATTATTATTTCCATACTCATACTCTTTAACCTGGCTGTAGCCGATACGGGAATCTAATTTCTCCCTGAGAATTCTGCCGTTATCAGCTGCAAAGGTTTGCTCTGTGCTGTATAAAAGCCTTCCGTCCGGCAGGAATAAATATTGCCTATGGGTAGTCTCCTGATCAGCCTGATTTATGGGCGTTTCTCTGACGCTTATAGAGCCAATCTTACTGGCAAACGCTATGAGATCGCTTTCATGCGCGAATTTGCTTCGAAGCTCTCTTAAATTATTGGCTTCGCCGATAAAGCTCACGCTCAAACGGGCAACACCATCTGGTTGCATCTTTGTTGATATGCTGTAGCCGTCATAGAAGAAGATGGTTACTACACCGTTTATAATCCTGTATGAGAAGCCGACTTTTTCTGCCAAAGGATTAACTCGTGATTCTCCCAATTTCTCAAGCCTGGCCTGTATAGTTTCCCAGTTTGCGCGCATCTTATATACCACTTCTAAATATGTAACTGCATCCGGAAATCCTGCTTTGCCTTCAGCTCTCTGCCGGATAAGCCCAGAGATATCAAGTAAGAAATTTTCTACTCTTGCCAGGTTCTTGCCTTGAGGATGTTTAAGATCAATGCCGAAACGGCCATCATAAGTAATGCCTAAGTTATAGAAGAAGTTAACAGCCTCGGCATAATAATAATTTGAGTTAATTTCTCTTAAGAGCTTAATCATGCCATTTAAAACAGCAATATATTCTTGCGGCGTCTTCCAGAAATCGGTTGATTTCGAGCCAATCTTATCTGCGACATCAGCAATCTTTTGTCTTAATGTGGGGGAATATCTGGCATTGCCGCGATAAGGAATGCCTTGCAAACCATAAACCTCTCTAATCTTGTCAAAGGCTCCTCCTTGTTCCATTGCTATCTGAATCTTGAGATTATTTAATACATCCTGGATAGTCTTGGGTTGGCTTAAGGTATCAATAACTGTACAGCCGGTAAGCACATCCAAACGCTTAACCTGTGTCTTGCCGATGTTGGCCACGGCATCAAACACGATCTGCCTTAACACAGCGCTCTTGGTAGAGACGCCGATTTTCTCATCAGTGGTGCCTAAGAATTTCACGCCTGCTAAGTCTGTGTAGAGTAAACGTACGGCATCCAGGCCGCCCTGCTGATTGAAGCTGGCAGCATTCTTGTAGCTATTGATGATATCCTGTAAGGTCAGGGCTGTATCTAAGGTGGTAGTGATCACAGCGCCGGTGTCGATGTCTACACCCTTGATGGAGGTCTTGCCGATGTTGGCCACGGCATCAAACACGATCTGCCTTAACACAGCGCTCTTGGTAGAGACGCCGATTTTCTCATCAGTGGTGCCTAAGAATTTCACGCCTGCTAAGTCTGTGTAGAGTAAACGTACGGCATCCAGGCCGCCCTGCTGATTGAAGCTGGCAGCATTCTTGTAGCTATTGATGATATCCTGTAAGGTCAGGGCTGTATCTAAGGTGGTAGTGATCACAGCGCCGGTGTCGATGTCTACACCCTTGATGGAGGTCTTGCCGATGTTGGCCACGGCATCAAACACGATCTGCCTTAACACAGCGCTCTTGGTAGAGACGCCGATTTTCTCATCAGTGGTGCCTAAGAATTTCACGCCTGCTAAGTCTGTGTAGAGTAAACGTACGGCATCCAGGCCGCCCTGCTGATTGAAGCTGGCAGCATTCTTGTAGCTATTGATGATATCCTGTAAGGTCAGGGCTGTATCTAAGGTGGTAGTGATCACAGCGCCGGTGTCGATGTCTACACCCTTGATGGAGGTCTTGCCGATGTTGGCCACGGCATCAAACACGATCTGCCTTAACACAGCGCTCTTGGTAGAGACGCCGATTTTCTCATCAGTGGTGCCTAAGAATTTCACGCCTGCTAAGTCTGTGTAGAGTAAACGTACGGCATCCAGGCCGCCCTGCTGATTGAAGCTGGCAGCATTCTTGTAGCTATTGATGATATCCTGTAAGGTCAGGGCTGTATCTAAGGTGGTAGTGATCACAGCGCCGGTGTCGATGTCTACACCCTTGATGGAGGTCTTGCCGATGTTGGCCACGGCATCAAACACGATCTGCCTTAACACAGCGCTCTTGGTAGAGACGCCGATTTTCTCATCAGTGGTGCCTAAGAATTTCACGCCTGCTAAGTCTGTGTAGAGTAAACGTACGGCATCCAGGCCGCCCTGCTGATTGAAGCTGGCAGCATTCTTGTAGCTATTGATGATATCCTGTAAGGTCAGGGCTGTATCTAAGGTGGTAGTGATCACAGCGCCGGTGTCGATGTCTACACCCTTGATGGAGGTCTTGCCGATGTTGGCCACGGCATCAAACACGATCTGCCTTAACACAGCGCTCTTGGTAGAGACGCCGATTTTCTCATCAGTGGTGCCTAAGAATTTCACGCCTGCTAAGTCTGTGTAGAGTAAACGTACGGCATCCAGGCCGCCCTGCTGATTGAAGCTGGCAGCATTCTTGTAGCTATTGATGATATCCTGTAAGGTCAGGGCTGTATCTAAGGTGGTAGTGATCACAGCGCCGGTGTCGATGTCTACACCCTTGATGGAGGTCTTGCCGATGTTGGCCACGGCATCAAACACGATCTGCCTTAACACAGCGCTCTTGGTAGAGACGCCGATTTTCTCATCAGTGGTGCCTAAGAATTTCACGCCTGCTAAGTCTGTGTAGAGTAAACGTACGGCATCCAGGCCGCCCTGCTGATTGAAGCTGGCAGCATTCTTGTAGCTATTGATGATATCCTGTAAGGTCAGGGCTGTATCTAAGGTGGTAGTGATCACAGCGCCGGTGTCGATGTCTACACCCTTGATGGAGGTCTTGCCGATGTTGGCCACGGCATCAAACACGATCTGCCTTAACACAGCGCTCTTGGTAGAGACGCCGATTTTCTCATCAGTGGTGCCTAAGAATTTCACGCCTGCTAAGTCTGTGTAGAGTAAACGTACGGCATCCAGGCCGCCCTGCTGATTGAAGCTGGCAGCATTCTTGTAGCTATTGATGATATCCTGTAAGGTCAGGGCTGTATCTAAGGTGGTAGTGATCACAGCGCCGGTGTCGATGTCTACACCCTTGATGGAGGTCTTGCCGATGTTGGCCACGGCATCAAACACGATCTGCCTTAACACAGCGCTCTTGGTAGAGACGCCGATTTTCTCATCAGTGGTGCCTAAGAATTTCACGCCTGCTAAGTCTGTGTAGAGTAAACGTACGGCATCCAGGCCGCCCTGCTGATTGAAGCTGGCAGCATTCTTGTAGCTATTGATGATATCCTGTAAGGTCAGGGCTGTATCTAAGGTGGTAGTGATCACAGCGCCGGTGTCGATGTCTACACCCTTGATGGAGGTCTTGCCGATGTTGGCCACGGCATCAAACACGATCTGCCTTAACACAGCGCTCTTGGTAGAGACGCCGATTTTCTCATCAGTGGTGCCTAAGAATTTCACGCCTGCTAAGTCTGTGTAGAGTAAACGTACGGCATCCAGGCCGCCCTGCTGATTGAAGCTGGCAGCATTCTTGTAGCTATTGATGATATCCTGTAAGGTCAGGGCTGTATCTAAGGTGGTAGTGATCACAGCGCCGGTGTCGATGTCTACACCCTTGATGGAGGTCTTGCCGATGTTGGCCACGGCATCAAACACGATCTGCCTTAACACAGCGCTCTTGGTAGAGACGCCGATTTTCTCATCAGTGGTGCCTAAGAATTTCACGCCTGCTAAGTCTGTGTAGAGTAAACGTACGGCATCCAGGCCGCCCTGCTGATTGAAGCTGGCAGCATTCTTGTAGCTATTGATGATATCCTGTAAGGTCAGGGCTGTATCTAAGGTGGTAGTGATCACAGCGCCGGTGTCGATGTCTACACCCTTGATGGAGGTCTTGCCGATGTTGGCCACGGCATCAAACACGATCTGCCTTAACACAGCGCTCTTGGTAGAGACGCCGATTTTCTCATCAGTGGTGCCTAAGAATTTCACGCCTGCTAAGTCTGTGTAGAGTAAACGTACGGCATCCAGGCCGCCCTGCTGATTGAAGCTGGCAGCATTCTTGTAGCTATTGATGATATCCTGTAAGGTCAGGGCTGTATCTAAGGTGGTAGTGATCACAGCGCCGGTGTCGATGTCTACACCCTTGATGGAGGTCTTGCCGATGTTGGCCACGGCAGAAGTAATAACAACGCGGAATAAATAAGCCTGAGTTGCCATGTCAATCCCATAAAGATCAACTATCAATTGACCGTTATTTGTCGCATCAATAAGACTGGCGCGATCCCGGATATTCTGCTTAACTTGATCGATGCTAGTGATAACACGAGCCTCTGATATCGTATCATTACCCGTAAGGCCTACATCAATATCTATATTTAAAGCAGTGTAAGTGCTAGCCCTGCCTGCATAAGCAAGAACCTGCTCCTCGACTCCAACAATTAAGCGGTGCAATTCATTATTCCCGTCATAGGTGGAATCAACCCTATAATACTTGGCGATGTCAGACCAATAATCTACCAAAGCCGCTCTATTCTTTATACTTGTCTGAAGAGCCCCCATAGTGGTATATTCACGCGGGACATACTGGTCTATAATTGTCAAGTCCGGTTGCAAGACCCTGCCCAGATAAGTAGCTGTGCGACCAGACAGCATTAACGGTTGATCTTCATAGTCAATTATTTTCCAATCCTGCTCATTATACACATCAAAAAGCAAGTTCGGGTTATTGAAGTAAATCTTAGTGATGTCCGGCCAAACAGCCAAAAGCTGGGCTGCCTGTTCATAAGACGCAAAAACCGTGGCAACATCACGATGTGTTCCATCGCTCTTATAGAAGATGCCATTCTTACTATCAGCAAATGCCAAGAGGTCATCATAGCCAACTCTTCTATCACTTAAATCAATGCCGAATTTAACCAAGATAAGATCATTAATCTGCTGCTTGAATTGTGAATCAAGCCAAAGCGAATAAAATGGAACAACATCTACCAGCACAGAGAATTCCGGGAAAGAGAATGCCTTAAGATCATCTATATTATAAGTACCATCCATGATATTTATTCCAAGGGTGCTTAGGACATCGTCATTAATCCTCTGTGCGTTTTTGTCGCTTGCCCACCCTCCAAATCTATCAATTGCCCTTTCGTAAAAACCTACCACGTGGTATAAGTCCCTCAGTGCGCCCGGTTGATCATAAACACGACCAAAATCAGGGTTACTAATAATGGCCAATTCATCAGTATCAATGCCGTAAGTAAAATCTAAGTTAAAGGTGGAAAGAATCTTGTCATTAATCTTAGTCTTGTAGTTAGAAGGCGCGTTCTGCCAATCCGTGTACAAGGCCTGAACATCCGGTGGCAGATTACTAATATCTATCGCAGGGCCATGCAAATGCCTATCAGTGCCCTTGTTGAGTACAACGCGAGAAAGATCAAGCGATTTTCCCTGCCTATATTCTTTGTAGAGGCTCTTTAGGGTTAAGTTTGTAGCTGAATCAAGCCCTAACAGTCCGCCGATTTCATCAGTAACATCTGCTCCTGCTTCAATAATATTCTCATTTGAGCCTGCCTGATCATTTAAATATGCAGGAATTACATATATAGTATCAATACCGTTATTGCCAAATTCGCCTGCAGGTTTAAATTTCAATCCGGATTTTATCTTGATATATTCCTGAGCTTTTTGCGGGTTAAGCGCAAACAAGGCTCTTCTTAAGAAACTGTCAACATGCCTGAATTCACCATACAACGCCTCTTTTTGCTTACCCTGAATTCCCTCTAACGGAGCTTTACCCAACAATTGCTCCAATAAGTTTACATCTGTGTCTAAGCGACTGTTAAAGTTTTTGCGGTCTATCAGTGCATCTCTTAACCTTGCCTCAAATTTTGCAAATGGAATATCTTTATAACCGCTGGCTGTCTTTAACACCTTTGCCCAGTAAACTATATTCCTGAAATCTCGCTCATTGCCGGAATCCAGCCTCACTTCAGCAAACCTGGCTAGTTTTTCTGCGTTTACCACATAAGGCATCAATGCCTTGAATCCGCCTACGTCCTTATACGAAGGGGCAATATAACCTTCATTAACAAGTTCCTTGTATTGCTCATGAAGCATATAGTTATAATAAGGTTGATTCTGGTATGCAGACGTATCTGCCAGGGCTATCCTGAATTTCTCCTCGTTAAGTTCCTGCGTAATCAAGGAAGTTATCTCAAGAATCTGTTTAAAACCTGCGCCAGTGCCTTTCATAACCGCCTGCACCTTTAAGACATTGGCAAGTTCTCTCTCGGTATAACGTTGCTTGCCCTGCCCAAACATTTCTGCGTGAATCTGCTCAGCTTCTCTTAGTGCTCTCTCTTTATCATAACCTTGTTTAAGGAAAAACGCTGTATCGCGTAAAATCTGTCCGTCATCAACTGTGCCAAAGCTATTATGCTCAATGGCGCCAACCCAGTAGAATAATTCATCCTGCCATTCATCGCCGGCTATCTCGATATCTTTACCCGCATGCGTTATCCTGATTAAATCCATTATGGGTGAAAGTAGCTCTGCGTTCAAACGGCTTAAGACTGCCTTGACCCTTTCTATATCAGGCAGTATTGCAAATGCCCTTGTGAGGGCAGCGTACCTGCTGTCTGCAGCATTAAAATGCCCGCCTAATAAATTAGCTACCTCTGGCCTGATCTTTAAGGAGTTATTGATATATTCTGCTGTCTTTTGTGGGCCCTCTGTCTTGAGCATGGCTGCAAAATAAACCAGCGTCCAAAAGTCAAGAGGCTTGGTAATGTCTAAGGTGGCTGTGTCAGAATCATAATAGAGGTAATCAGCAACCCTGAATCTTATATCTGCAACATCTGCCATATAACCAAGGAGTTCTCTGGAATTTTCAAATACTTTCTTGTCATTTAGCTTATCAAACGCATCTGCATGGGCGATGAATTTCTTAACATCCTCGTCTTTGGTGATATTGAGCCTTGCCAGTTGAGCTTTTAAATCACTATCAATTTCCCCGGGCAGGAAACCTTCTACTCCCTTGATGAATGAAACCTTATCTTGTGTTTGCGATGAGCGCACATTTTCCCGTAATGACTTAAACTGGTCAACTGAACATATTTCACCTACTGGTTCTGCAGGAGCAACCTTTTGATTATCCTGGCTACCGGGGACTGTTCCTCGGGGATTAAACATGTTAAATAGGTTGGCAGAGATGCTCATCTGGCTGCCATTATTGCCAAAAGAAGAATTAAACGTGGAATAGCTATTGCCGATATTAAAACTGACACCTTGATCCCTTGTTCCTGAATTCGAATCATAGAAGGTGCTAAATCCGCCATTGTTGCCGTCAGGCTTGTTCCAGTTAATACCCCCGGTCGAACCATAACCCTGCCCTGAAGAATTAATATTCACAAAAGGATTAAACTGTCCACTGGTTTGCTGAGCCTGCACTTGATACACAACCTTATGCGTCTTTAAATCCTCACCTAATCCTGCTGACCAGGTCTCAATTCCAAAAGGACCTTTGCCTTCTATCCCCAGAGAAAGCGTAGGATGATCTTTATCATAGGTATAAGTAGGGCCAAACTTCATATCTTCCCTGGTTGAAGAAGTCCTTAAAAATTCTGTGGTAACCCTAACCGTGTTCTGTTTAAAATCATCATCTGCGCGCGTGCGAATCTCAAACCCCTTTGGCGCATAATCCACGAATACGCTACCGGCTTCATTCGTGCCAAAGAATCCCAGGCTTCCCTTTGCTTCACCCAAATCATATGCCATACGCGCCCCGCCTCCAACAACAGTAACGTTGCCGTTATCACCAAGTTCTGCTATTGCAGTAGTAGAGGTGCCGTCTTTTGTTGTGTTAGTCAAAGAAACCAACGTGCTTCTTTTGTTATTTGTATTGCAGGAGTCCTGGTTATCACTCCAGTACTGCGTTACCTCAAGATTCTGCTTGTTTGTCCCCCCATTTCTTCCTACATCTATGGTAATGCTTTGTTGCTGCGGAGCTTGTGTTCTGAACCTGCCTACAAACGCCTTCTGATTGAGCTCCCAACTATGAATGATATCAGTATACATGTCTTGGCCCAAGTTAAGCTGCTGGAAGTATCTGCCGTAAAAGGTCCTTTCGCTATTGGCATCTTTAAACAGGTCGCTCTTTGACAACAAATCTACCTGAGAAATCCCTGTTCCCATAATCATATGGCCGTCCTGATAAAACACTCCTTGTTTCAAGGCCTCAAAGAATTCAGTGGCCGTAATATACCTGTATTGTCCTTTGCTGTCTCCAAAACCAATAAACGTTTGATTATTAATGTTATCATAGACCATTGTTGCTTTGGGTTGTGAAGCTACCTCTGCAGTAGTTTTGACAAAATTAGATTTAGCCTCTTCTTTTATCAGCCTAAGGGTTGCCTCTGCTGCATTTTCTATCTTAACATCAGCAGAACGGTCAGGCATAACATCCCCCGCAATACTGGCTAATAAAAGTATTACTCCCACCGTAGGATTAGTAGCGGTAGACAAGCTGAAATCCTTGGATTTCGTCTTGGTAAATTCCAGGTAAGCCAGGCTTGAGTTAATACTGGCCCTTAATAATGCTTTTTTATAATTCAGCTCTAAGGTTTCCAGCGCTCGGAGTGCATGCATATCCTTTTCGTCCTGGCTTATAGCAGCCACTTTTATAGCTTCTATTATTGCGTGCTGGATTTTAATTACGCTTGGATTACTATCTAACACTTTAAATCCCTCTTTTTCAACAGCGGTTTTAATTGCCTTGAGCCGCTCTCTGAGTTCTTCTATATTTATATTGTATTTATTGAGACTCTCTACAATGTCTTTATTATCCAGCGCAGTTAAGATGTCTCTTGCATAGATTGAATATGCCCTAAAAGCATATTTGAGGAATTCATAATATCCGGATGATTCTTTGGATTCTGCTGGTTTTGCAAAGCTTACGGTGCCAAAGGCAAAGTTAATCAGATTAAGTTTAATGCCTTCATCTAAGACTGCACTATATTCTTTAAGGAAGTCAATTAGGGTGGGGATTTTATCATTATCAGGAACATTTTTAAGGTAAGGCTTAGCTAAATCATAGTCCGGAGGTGGATTTTCCAGTAAACTCTGATATTCAAGTCGTTTATTATCATTAATATCTTGGAATATTTTAAGCAGTTGCCTTTCTTCTTCTTGTTTTTCAGGGCTTAAATACCTTTCGTAATTTATGAGGAGCGTTTTAAGTTCGCCGGGCCCGGAAATTTTACTCGTAGCCTCTAATGGTTCTGTTGTCGGCTGAACAGGAATGGATTGCTCATTTAGTACTTTTAGTACTTTACCCATAAGACGATTGAGCCTAGCTGCATCTATTGCCTTGTCATACTCGCCTGTCTTCTGAAGACAAGTCTCTTCAGTTTCCCTTGCAATCAGTTGCACAATGTTTATCGCTTCTTTTATCCAAGTTGGGGAATCCATTTCACCTTCACTATTTTTGACCTGATCTAAATATCTGGCGTGGTTTAAAAAGTCCCTAAGCGCTGTAAGAACGGCTGTTTCGAAGAGTTTACGAACCTTCGAATCTAATTGCGCGTCCCCTAATATTTCTACGCATATTTCAGCTGGGCATTTTCCTCCCAGTTCCTCACTTGGCACAAATGCCACATCCCAAAGCTTGTTGTAGGCAGCCTGTTCTTCCTTTTCAATCTTCTGGCGCCTCTCAGATGAACTCAAGAAATTATCCAGGGCCTTTCTTGCCTGCTCAGACTGTTTTTTCTTTGCGTCTTTCAGTGTTTGCCTCACGTAAACTAACTCTTCATCAAGGGTTTTTTCTTCATTTACAATTGCAGGGATAGCTTTTTCAATTTCCGCCTTCCTTTCAACCTGCGAAACAGTAAGCTTTCCTGCTGCCATCTCCAATAATTCATTCTTAAAATTTCTTTCTTCTGCCAGAAGGGTTGCAATCCTAGAATCAACATACCAAAGCCTTGCATATAAAAGCTTTTCTCTGTCTGGCTGCTGAATTTCAGCATAGCCAGCATTATTAAGGTATTTAATAATGTCCTTGAAGGAAACTTTGCTGTTCTTTGCCAAGAATTCCGCAATTGCCTTGACCTCTGTATCTCTGAATCTTCCCTTAACGCCTGTCACTGCCATAAGTTCTTCAATGAACGTATCATAATCCTCTTCGCTTAAGGCGCGGGTAGATAACTTATCCTTATTGCGCTGGGCAATCCTTAAAATTTCGTAAATAGACATCTCCTTAGTAACAGACAGGGGCTTAACAGTGCGGGTGACATTCTTGTCAAAATTATCCACCATTTGCTTGACCTGCTTTGCCGTTTCGGTTGCTGATATTTTTTGCGGCTGCTTTAATTGATCGAGAATTTTTTTCTTTTGATCTTTGCTATAATTTTTCTCAACGTTCAGCTTAGACAACAGCGCTTTAGGATTAAAGGCTTTAAGATTCTTTATTGCTTCCTCACAAAGTATGCTGTAGTAAAATGCTTTGTAGCGGTCGGCAATAGGCCTGGTTGAATCATCAAACAATTTGACAAAACCTTTCTCGCCTTGCTCAAGCCCTTCTATTTCATCCTTGATTTTTGCATCCTGATAATAATCTTTTAAAGCAGCTATAACCAGATCGAGTTGTTTTTTGTGATCAAGCAATGTTATGCCCAACACAAATCCTGCATTCAGGCTCTGTGAACTTCCTGTTTCTCTACTAATGCTATGGTTAAGCCCTACATTAAAGAAAATAGAAGATAAGATTCCCCGGTCTTCTTTCTCTAGTGCAAACCTCCCGGGGATATTTTTAAGAGATTCTGAAAGCTTGTTTCTGTAATTATCGAAGTCTTTTTGGATAACTGCCTTGACTTCATTATCCATAATATCAAGGCTTACATACTGGTTAAATTGCTTAAAGTAAGCCTCTTGTGCATCAACATATTCATTATAGGCTTGCAAATATTCCAGCGTTACCCTTTCTTTTTCTTTGCTGTTTAAATTCTCAATAGCGGCAAACACGCGTATTCTGAGCGCTTCTGTGGCATTAAGTGCCTTATCCATTTCATTCATAAAAGCATTGCCTAACTCTGCCAGTTCTTCCATACTGATATCCTGGTTGCCCGTGAGAAGGTTAATAAGCTTGTTCCGGAACTCTGAAATTACACCTCCGAAATTAATGCCCAGGTTTGTATTCTTTAATAAATCGCGGCTTGATTCTCCCTGAACCCCTCCACTAATATTTAATTGATTTGTGGTAGCCTCGTTGTGGGGTTTACCTATAACCTTTTCTCCATCGAAGGAAACATTGATTTCTGCGGGCTGCATCTTTTTATATTCCGGGCTGCCCGGCTTGAATCGGGGGATAGCTTGTCTTTGTTTATAAATAAAATCGAGGGCAATCATCAAAAGCTGATACACGTCAGATTCTACAAGCACGCCCATGAAAATGTTGGCATCCAGCCAAGCCTTTAAGGTATTATAATCATGATACGCCTTAACAGGCGGCTGCATGTTGATGCCTAAATTCTTAAGGGCTGCTGTAACTGCGTCTTGAGAAATAGCAATAATCTGGTCGCCGATTTCCTGCGGATTAACCTCTGAAGAGTTATTGTCGCTCACCCCTGCTAAGCCTGAACGGGAATCCAGCTTTCTTTCTTCTTTTTCCAGATTTCCCTTTTCCTGATAAAGCACCCAGAGTTTCCGGAAAGCACCTTGATAAGAAGGCGTCATTCCCTTCAGGACCTTAATAAGGTCGCTGGCGCCCTTTAATGTCAATCCTTCTGCTCCAGTAATAACGCCTATTAGTGTCTTAAGCTTTGCCTCGATTCTTTCGTCCCGCAAAGGCGCCCTCTCTGCCCTTAACACCTGCAATACCTTTCTCAGTAGTTCTATTTTCTTATAATTGAGGCCACTCTTATCGGGATTGCTTTGTGCTTCAGCCAGGAGTTTTTCTATTTCAGCTACAGTATTGCGCTCCATTTCCAGGAGATTGATTTCTTTCTTGATTGCCTCCTCATCCTGGCGGATTTTCTCTAATTTCTCATTGTCAGCCTTGCTGAAGGATTTAATTATAATCTTGTTGTCTTTGCCTATTTTAATTTCTCCTGCCTTAACCGCATGGTTGTAGAAATTGAATTCTTCTCTTAACTTTCCGGCAAGTTTCTTATGCTGCAGAATAAGGTTATTTAACACTCCTTGCATTTCTTGGCTTCTGGCTTCGCAAGCATCTTTTTCCAGCTGCCTCTGCTCTTCTTCTCTCCAAACTTCTTTTAAATACTCCTGGGTATTGTTGCCTTTGGCTGCCATAGCATCATAGTAGTCCCTATAGAAGTCTTGAGCGTTGTGCGGCAGGTATTCTCTGGGAATACCGTTACAATTTAACAAAGACAGGCGCGCTGCGTATAAAGAGCCGCCTTGTATAGTTTGGGCTTCATTGTAAGCCTGATAAATATTACGAATTGTCACCAATGGCTTGATTTCTGCCAAAGCACGCTGTAAAATTTTATTCTTTGCCTCCGGTACATAACCACTGAACAAATTATTTAAAATCCCTTCGATAGCCAGTAATTCTTCCAAGGAGCCGTTTACTACATGAACATTGATAATATTCGATATTCTGTTGTTAATGGCCTTAATTGCATCTGCATAATCGCCGTTCTCTGTCGCTTTGCCTTCTTTGCTTCTAGTGTCTTTCAGTTGGTCCGTTATTATCTCTTTGAGAATGTTTTTCAATACGGATTTTTCTTCTTCCGTAATAATATTCAATTCGTATTTTTTCTTAAGCGCTTCGAGCAGCGATTTCATGGCATTATCAAAATCAGCATTCAGGAGAAATTCAACTGCCCTATCTGTATCCTCAGAAATTTTCTTAAGAGAATCGATTTTCCCATTGAGAGATTCTAATTCCTTCTTGTTCTTTTCAATATCAACTCCCTTTATCTCTGCCTCTAATTTCTCCCGGTCAATGGCTATGCCTAAAACCTTCATGGCCTCGGGGCTCAGTTTCAATTCATCAAGAGTTTTTGCGTAAGACAACTGATGTTGTTTCTTTTCATAATCCTTGACCTTAAGATCGAGTTCTGCCTGTTGTATCAACAAATCTTTATTCTCCACAGCTGTATTCTTGGTTAGCTTGTCCTTTTCTTTGGGCAAATCATTTACTTGCTGTTGTAAAATCATAACCTTGGCTAAATCATAGAGTGCGCTCAGATATTGCGGCTGCCTGGCAGAGTCAGCGATGGCTGCGTTAATCAATAGCCTAACGCGTTCTTTAGTGCTGTTATCAGCTGAAGTTAATAAACCGCAGAGGGTATTCTTGTCTTCTTTGGAAGCATCAGCCTGTTGCGGATTAGTCATTCCTGATTGTAACTCAAACGCTGCCTCCTTTACGATTTCTGCCATCTCACTTGCGCTATCTCCCTTGGCTTGCAATTCTTTGTATCTTTTCTGTAAATTCTCCAATTTTTGTTTCTTGCTCTGGAAATCTTCGCCTTTTGACGCCTGAACACTTCCCAGGCTCATCTTCAGTTCATTCAATATCTGAATCTCTTTTTGATCCTCATTTGTATCTAAGCCAGGGACTCTCATCTCTATCAAGGCCGCTACCCTGTGCAATCCTGCATTTTTGTATTCCTCAAGCGACTTCAGGCGTTCCTGGGCTTTCTTAGTAGCTTTCCGGACTTTCTCAACTTCTTCCTGGACATAAAACTTCTTACCTTGCTCAATCTCATCTTTCTTGGCTTCAGCGATTTTTTGTTTTGCTGCTTCAATTTTTAAATTCATTAAAATATCTTCTATTTCCAGGATGCGTTTTGCATTCTTCCGGAAACGAGTTTCCTTATCTTTGCTTTGCTGCTCTTTCTTAAGGATGCTCTGATAACTAGTCACTAACGATTGCTTTTGTTCCAGGAGCGAGAGCGTCCGCTCTGTATCATCTTCTGCCTTCAGGAACTTAATAGCAGAGTTAAAATAGGAGATTAGCGCAGCAGCTTTTTTGCTATTCCCCTCCATATCAAAATCTTTCTTATAGGTGACGGACAACCAGATACGGTTCTTTTCTACATCCACAACTCCCACAGGATACTCTGCCTGCAGGTAGCGATTCATAAACTCTTTGGCTTTGGGTTCGGTGATATCATTAGGCGAGGCTTTATTCTTGTTCAACAGATCCAAAATGTTCTTAAATGTATTAAGCTCATCAATCAGTTCTTTATAAAACTCTGTTTTTTCTCTGTTGGCTTTCTCATGATTCCACCAGAATAACTCTTTTATCCAATGCCTTGGCTCTTTTTCCCCAAAAGCTTTTCCCTCATCAGAGGTATTAGCAGCAATAAGCAATGCCTTTTCTGCCTTGAACTTATCAAGAGCGGCGGATATCTCGGCTTTCTTTTCCTGCAGCGGGTTATTTTCCTCCGGCTCTTTTATCTGCTGCTTAATCTCATTAGACGGATACTTTTCTTTAAACTCTGCAAATTTAACCCGCTCTAACGCCTCCTCTTGTTCTTTAATTTCACTGTCTTTTCTCTGAATATCTTGAGCCTTTGCTACGAGCATCTCAATAAACTTAGAGAATTCAGGCGTATTCCAATACCCAGCCAGTTTTTCCAGATTCTCCTTATTTACATCCGGTTTATTAATTCCTATATATCTTAATATCGTCTCCAGTGCTTCTTTAGAAGATTTGTTTTTCAGGGCTTCTCTGAAAGACTGTTGTTTGAATTCAGCAGAGTTAAGCATCTTCAGTGCCTCTTGCGGCTTTATGGGTTCTTTCTCTTGCGGGACGTTCTTTAAAGAAATTTTCTGGACCATGTCTTTCAGCTCATTCAAAGTCAAATTCTTATGCCTTTCTGAAGCCTCCTTAATAAGCTGCGCTCTGATTCCGTTAAGAGCCTCTTGCCAATTAATCCTGCCTTGACGATCCCTGACTAAAGAAAGCCTAACTTTTTGTTTATTAATTCCATTCTGCTTGTTAATATCTTCTATGTATTTTACAATTGCCTCCTGGTCAGGCTTTCCAATAACCCCCGCTTTTCCTTTTTCAAATAACTCATCTACCAGTTTTTTGCTAAAATAGCGGCTGGTGAGCTGCGATTTCATCTCTTCTTTATTTAATAATTCAATGATGAGATTCTTGCTGGCTTCAGGAATGTTTTTCCAGTCCAGCTGGTCGTTCTTAAGCACATTATCCAATACCTTATCATCAAGGCCCTTAAGCATTGCCCTGTTATCCTCAACATAAATTCTCGTCTGATTATATTGCATCCAGGCATCCAAATTCATTCCTTTAAGCAGGACAATATTAGGTAAAATCTTTCCCTCTTTGGTTTCTCTCAATTCCTTGACATTTGCCCCGAATTTAGGCAGCTGGTTCTTTAGTAAATCTATTGCCTTCTTAACTTTATCTGCCATTGTGCCTTTTTGGCTAATCACCAGCTCTATGGCAACGGGTGCTCCGGGAGATAACTTCTTGTTATTAAGCCGCTTTACAAAATCATCTGTGAGGTGGGGGAATTCTTTTGCGTTTTCAGAGACGAAAATAACCTTTTCCGCAGTATGGATAAGAAATCCTGTCTCATCCTTCTCAGAAGATACTATACCAACCACAGCAACCAGTGCCTGCATGTCTTTGGCTATCTTCATAAGCTTATCCGGACTTGCGGTATCGACAATAAACATCATCTTGCCCAAATCTCCGCTTAATGCCTGTACCATCTGAACCCCTAAGTCCTCTTTCATCTTCTCCCAGGCTTCTTGCTTTTCTTTAGTCGGATTTATCTTTAGCCGTTTTAATTCTTCAATTGTGGCAAGTGGTAGATTTGCCCTGCCTTTATTAATGGTATCCAAAATCCCCTGAATTTGTTTTGTGTAAGGATGCCTTAGGCCATCCATCATATCTGCGAATTCGGTAGATGTCGGGAAACGATTGTTATGCTCTGCTCTCCATTTATTCAATTCAGGCTTGACTTGTTGTCTAAGCTCCGGAGCTATGTCTTCTTCTCTGTTGTCCTTAATAGATATCCAGAGTGATATGTTTGAGGCCTTATCAGTACATACCGTATCCCACTCCTTAATATTCAGCTTGCCATGTAACGCCTCATGTGTGAACTGAGCAAAATCAATACCAGTAGCACCATTCACAGTGTCCAACATAGACTGGCCCCATGCAATAGCACCATATTTACCTTCAAGGTTCTGTGCGAATTGATCCAGCGTTTTACCTCCAAAGTCTGCAAATATGGACCGGTCAGGATCACCCAACACATGGGCACTCTTAATAATACCTCCAATTTCAGCTGAAACAATCCACATATACCAATAGCTCTGGGCAAACTCTTTGCCTCCGTGTAGCCATACATAAGTATAAGGTTTATTCTTTTTAATATCATCCAACTTTACCCTTGAGAATATACGCCACACTGGATAAACAATCGCAGAAACAGGCGCTGTTAATGTATAAAATACCGCTCTTACTGCAGGCAACACAAGATATTTTCCAACGGCGAAATTCCTCTCTTTATCAACAAATGCCTTAAATGCATCTTTGAAAGATTTACTTGTTGCGGCATTACCTGCGTAATATGCTCTAATAATCATATTTACCAACCCTGGGTCGCGAATCGAACGCACCAACCCAAGAGTAATAGCTTCGCCGATTTGTGTTTTAACTTGCTCTAACTTACGCAATTCATCTGCACTCAATCCTTCTTTATTCTGTTCTGCTTCATTTATGGCAATAATCATATTCCACAAATACCTTGGATCCAAAGATACCGGAAGATTTCCTGGGACCTTCCTAATCTTAATATCTCTTAAGATAGTCATTAATCCTAGTATTCTCTGTAACCTAAGGCCGACCACAATAACTACCAGCCTTGCAAGCTCCTGTAATGTATGAGGTAAACCGTATTCCGCGCATATTTTTACCAGAAATGCTGGCAAGGGAGACCAGGTTGCGATATTTTGTGCTGCTTCAACCGGTATTAATCCAAACACTGTAAACACCAGGGGCAAAAATGCATGAGCTATAACATATCCCCAAAAAGTCATCTGTCCTCTAACCAGGGCAAATGTGAATAAACCCATAAAAACAGGGAAGGCTTCATTCAGCCTTAAATAAGCGCTCTGGATGTTATAGCTTCTCTTGCCAAACCAACCAGCTGCTTCATATTTTTTATCATAATGTTTAACCAGAGCTATAAACTTTTCATCTTTTCTCAACTCTTCAAACTTATCTTTGCTATTATCAACGTTGTTCTGCATATCAGAGGTAAAGAAGTTATTGGTTACTTTGGCCAGAAATGGGAATAAGAAACCAACGATCACGCCCGTAGCCACATCATGACACATCAGGCCAAAGGTAGCTCCGATTGCACCACCGATAATAATGTTTGCGATAGCATATTTATTAAAGATGTTTTCTTTCCCGTATATCTTAACGGAAAAAAGCGGGAGAAGTAATCCAACTATTGCTCCCAAGGCTATATTGGTCCAAGTGAGGCCAAATGCAGCTCCCAGCACTATACCTATCGGTATATTCACTAATAGAGTGTATTTATTAAGCAGGGCCTTCTTAAAAGATAGCTCAACAACATCCTGCGTCTCTTGTGCCTTTTTCTCATTCCGCATGTCTCTTCTGGCAAAAAACTCACTTCTTCGAGCATGCCAGGTGTTACTGATCTTGCCGAAGATAAATGTCGGTTTTTCACCTTTTAAGAGCGCTTTGATATTATTTGTTGCATAAAGCATTGTTATGATTGTGGCGCCGCCCGCAACTAACATATTAAACAATCGTGGAAAATAAGGATGAGCATTAATAAATGCTTCTGATAATAATTCTTGGGCAAGATTGGGGAGGTAATTTGTGCTAACATAGAGCATACCGACTATTATAGGAAGGATGCTTCCATTGCGGAGAAATTCGAATTGTTTCTTGGCGTAATTTCCCGTTAAATATTTTGCATATTCATCCGGTCCGCGTATCCCGCCATTATGGATATCCAAGGCTTGCTTGAAGAATTTATAAGAGGCATAGAGAAAAGCTGAAGACAACGCTATAGCAGGTATCGGCATAGCCAGGATGAATCCAACCGCAGTTAAAACTGTAGCCACAGCAAGATTAGCCACGCCCAATATAGCCGAGCCCCTTGTTGCCATACGTCCATCTTCGTGGGAAATCGGCGAGCTGGAGTGCGAGGTAAGTGGTGAATTGGAAGATTCATTTGGCTTGCTAGCTTGTTCAGAATTTTGCCCAGCAACTTTCGCAGGATGCGACTTCAATAATCCGTTATATCTAACTTCTAACGCTTCTGTGCTTTGTTCTGCCAGGATGGCTTCAACCATTATACGTTTACCATCGCTATCTAAAGCCGAGAGGTCAAAATATGTTGATTCTACAAAGCCTATATTCCTGATAGCAAAGTAAGTCTTCCTTAATTCATTTTTTACTTCGCGTATAACATCCTCATCCCTTCCTAACTTGTGGGCAACGCCCAATACTACATCAAGATTCACTAATCCCACAATAAATAACTTTCCGCACAGGTATACCAGATCCGCAAGCATATGAAAAACAGTAGAAACATAGAAGTGAAAAGTTAACATGCTGTTATTGAAATTGCGAAGTGCTTGTATTTTTCTTGAGGATTTTTCAATTTCCCTGAAGATTGACATATGCGGTTGCGGCTGTCTTAAATCTCTCTTAAATTTCACGGGTGAACTGGAGCGTTGGGTAAGCTTCGAAATAATTGAACTGGAAACAGTTTTGTTGCTGGACTTAATTTTATAAGAAACGGCATATTTTTCTGGTTTAAAATTCTCAGGCATTAGCGCTAAGCTTGCAGATCCAATAACTATATAAAAGATATTGAAAGGTTCGAAAGATTGCAAGGAAATTAATATAATCGCACCGCTAATTCCACGGATAACAAAACTTGTTATACCGTGGATAAAGTCATCTGCTTTATGACGGAATGCGTCTTTGGTATCGTAACCAATGTAAAGTAAAACAGTGCCTAAACCGCCGAATATTACCGTTACAATTAGATCTAAGTCAATATTCATATTAAATGCGGTCAGGCCAAATAATTTTTGTTCTAATCTTAATAATGTCGGTGTCATGCCAGCTATTAAAAGTAAATTTGAATACACATATTTGTAACCCGGAAAATAATTTAATGATGCATACTTAAACAATGTATTGCGTAATTTCTCCGCGAGCACAAAAATCAACCCGCCAACAATTATTGGATTTGAAATTTCTCCCATCGGATGCGAAATGAAAGAGATTACGGTAAGTAAAATACCGGTCAATGTGTTCTTTGTATTAACACCTTCCACCGGTGAGCTGCCTTTTATCAAAGAAACAATCTCTCCATTCTTCTGGACAGGGAATTTCGTAAGTAGCGACTTAAGTGCCGCAACGTCAAAATGCCTAAAGAGCATAACATCATGCTTAAAGCTTTCATATTCTTTCAAATCTAAAATGTTGCGAGCATTGCGAAGAGTTGATGCTAAGAATTTATTCATTGCCAGGACAATGTTTTCGTTGGATAGATCTGCCAGGGCTATATTTAATAGCTTTGTAAATTTCTCTTCAAGTGCGACTCCCACCTGTTGCTGTTTCCTACCAACAGAAATATACTCTGACGAACCGACGTAAACGTGTATACGATCCTTGATAACAGACAAAATAAGCTGCGCTCGCTTCGCCGCATGGCTGCTATTTAAGAATCTCGAATTCGGTAAACTCTGCAAAGCAAAACTCCCATTCAAATCTGATAAGAGCCCTTGAGCGATTTCATTGTAATGGCTCTCAGGCAAAGCTGCTATTTTTCTTGAATAACCTGCGGGACGTATTCCTGAGGCGGGCAACTTAGTAAATCGTGAAACATATCCCATGACATCATAAGCTAAGGCATGAATGAGTTGCTTTATTTGAGAAATAGAGGCGGCTTCGAGAATAAGGGGGCTATAAATTTGGTTCAGGATTTCATATCTGTCATACAAGAACTCTCTGTCAGCGAAACCTTTAAGATTTGCTTTTAGGGTTTCACGAAATTCGCCTATTAAATTCAGCGCCTTCTCCTTAACATCTGATTGCTCCAACATACCGCCACGCAGAAACTTAACTATAGGCGAAGAACCCTTGTTGTAAAAAGACGCTCTGGAAGCCAGGAATAATGAATATACCTCACTATCCTTTCCCCATACCTTTAAAACCTGCTCATCAGCAAAATTCCTTACTTCTTCGTTAGTCAGGCGGCCATAGTTCTGGTTAATTCTCATAATGAGTTTCTGCGGTTTGCTCTTGTGATTATCAATGTAGTCCTTTAATGTTTTAAGTAAGAACGTTAACACATCCGAGTTAACCATGTCTTCTAAATCTTTACTAAATGGATGATCCGGAGTCATAGCCTTAAGGACAACCTCATTCCCCAGCACTCCTGCCCGATTTAATCCTAATTCATGATAGAGAATTAATGTGCTGATATATTCTATATGCTCTTCGCTGAACCAGCCAACAAATGTCCTAAGGAACTCCTCAGCTATCTTAGCATTCATCATGGCGTGGAGAACCAGCTTGCGGAATTCTTCATCCAGCTGAGGATTGGAAAGCTTTGCCGGTTCAAGCCAATTGAATTTACGGCCATGGTCGTGGTTAAGAAACGCAATCTCCTTGTAAATGTCTCCCGGAGTAGCTAATCCGTATTTCCGCAAGAGGTAGTAAGAATCCAGAGTTTGCTCGTGATGATAGCGGTCAGATTTTTGTAAATAAGAACCTATGGGATGAAGCGCTGCGCCATAGCTAAAATCTAGCACCTGCTTAACAGCCTCAAATTTCTTACCATCATTCGGCCCATCTCCTACACTCCTCCTTGCTTCCAAGGCTCTTTTAGTTACGCCAAACGGAAGCACAACACGAGCCTCTTGAACTTTCTTGTATAATGCCCAAGCTTCATCCAGGGACATAGGGCTTGAACCGATTCTTTGGATATGCTTTCTTGAAGGCCTAATTTCAAAGATTGCGGCTTCTTGTTTTATTTGGCGTCTGCTGTCAAATATAAACTCTACATTGGTTGCTCTAATATGCTTAAATAGATGCACGGGTAACAAAATCCTGCCACCTTCTCCAACATCTAAAACCTCGGAAAGACTAAGAGCAATGTATCTTAAGCGGTTATCACTGAGTATTTCTTTAATTGCATTTGTATTGGGATTGAGAACCAGATATGGCGCTCTTCCCGGAATAGTAAGCGACCTCGAAACAAGAACCTTTGTTCCAATAAGTTCTTCAAAGTCTTCGGGTAATATTAATTCTCTATCCCATTTGGCAAGACCGTAACTAAAAATGACTTGGGTTTTTGAAAAGTCAGGCTGTCCAAAGATTGATTTAAATACTTCTATTGGCTGGTAGCCTTTTAATAATAAAGAATCAATGTTTGCACCTAACCGCGGTAACTTATTTGCGTTGGCTCTCCAAATCTCCTTCCTTGAAAACGCCGGAGAACCAGCTAAGTTTTCTAATTTTTGCAGTAAATTAATAATTCGGGGTTGATTGGTTGCTTGCATCGGCGAGCTGCCATGAGCGGTAGAAATAATTTCATCTATTCTAATCAAAACCTTCTCGATTCCAGAAGCAACATCAACGACCGTGAAGCTCATCTTCGCTATAGCGCCGTATATGTTGCGTAACTCTATTCCCTTGCTTGTTCTCATTAATAAAGCATCTTTGACGTTCACCTTAATTTGCCTGAATATGCATTCAATAGGTTCATCTTGTATATGACGCCTTATTAATTCATGATTTAGATATTCAACTATGGACAAAATGTCGTTCAAAGATTGCTCAAAAGGTTCGATAGATTCTTCGGAAACAGCAGTCCCTTGCATACCCCTGACACTACTTTTGAGCTCCTTAATTATTTGAGTAATTTCTACAGATCCCTGAAGAACTGCTGCTTTTAAGTCTCTAAACGCTTGTTCATAATAACCCACCGGCGAAGAGGAAGTGCGGATGACATGGCCGTCTTTTGAGAATAGAATCGGTTTTTGGGTGAAAGGTTTTTCGTAGTAATATCTCAAAAATCTCTCGACTTCAATCCTTGTTTCCCTCCACGGACGTCTGCCTTTTTTATTGGGCGTTTCAGACAACTGTTTCAGCCAATCCTCTGGGCCATACGTCTGTAGTGCTTTGTATGGAGGCGTGCGTCCGGAATTGTACATAGCCACAGCTGCACGTACGTAACGGTAACCATAGAAGAATCTATTAAAGGAAAGAATGCTTATTTGTTCAAAATGGTAGCCTTCCTGGTTTTTATTCTCGACAAGGCGGTGCTCACGCGTAAACTTAAGATCGCAATAGAATATCGCTGTGCCAATAGCTATATTATAGTCTGGGCTATCGTAAACCTTTTGGCGGTTAATCTTTTTAACTTTTTCCGGAGCAATTCCTTCGGCAGCTCCGATAATCTTTCTCAAAACTGGAGCATATTCGTCATTATTGTGTATCGATGCATCAATCATATCCATGCCCTGTGGAGTTATTTGCATAATGCCAATGGCGCCGGCCCAAGAAATAATGACTCTACGTTTGCCATTTTTACCAAAAATCCAGTGATTTATATCTGTCTCTGCTCCAGCGATAGATCTTGTGATACGTGGATTGAAGTGGGCGATAAGAGCATATTTTGCAAACGAATCAAACTCAATGACTAGTTTTTCAACTTCCTTCTTGATGAGGTTCTCTACAATTTTCCTCACAGGCTCGGTTTTTCTTTGAGGGGTAAACTGAAGAGGTTCAGATGTCGGTTTATCTTCCTTTATTATTGGTGCAGTTTCAATTTTTGACAACTGGGAGGATTTCCAAGTAATTGGCTTTTCTCTTGTGGGCCGCGGCAATTTGTGTCGAATATCCTGATTAATCTTTTTGTCTGACTGCGGCTTACTCTTCTTAACTGGCAACACTGGTTGAGTTTCAACTGGCTTCTGAGGCTTCATTATTTCTGGTAAGCGTTTATTATTGACCTCAACAGTAACTGATTCTTTTACTCCTTCTTTCTCTGTTACAAATACTAGAGGCTTATTATGAGCAATAATACCTTTATATTCGAATTGAAGCGCAAAAACTCTAATCTGTTCTTCAGGATATGTTTGGTCACTGGTCACATATACTTTTTCTATTTTGCCTTTTTCATCTTCAACCTCAACCACATGGCTAGGGATTCCTATCTCTTCTAGTTTATCAACAATTTTAAAGCCGACTTGTCTATCATATTTAAAGCCGACTTGTCTATCATAAACCTTAATGTTAAATTTACCTTCTGGCGAAGTTTGATATGCTGTGTTAAAAGATGGAAGTAGATGCTCCAAATTAATACTAGACGCGTTAATATCAGTAAGAAACACGTTGCCTGCAAAGACAACAGCTACAATTGTACTAATAGATTTTACCAGCACGCCCTTAAACGTCATTGGTGAAGAAGTACTATCTAATAGCTTTTCTATTTTACCTATATTTGTATTATTGCTAATTTCTGCTGTATTCTTTACAAAAGCTGCTTTGTCAATCTTCGTATTTATAACTGAAGATGCGGCTGGGCTGGAAGAGACATCTTCTTTTCTCATATAAGCTCGTAACGCCCAAATGAATCCAAAAGCCGCGACAACACCTAGGGCAATCTTTCCTGCCCCAATTTTGCTAGATTCTTCTACTAATACGCCATTCTTGAATTCTAATACTTCGATGTTTTGCAATGTGGCGTCATATGCCCGCGCCTTGGATTCATTATCAACATCCACATACAGCTTAGGATTGCTGAAAGAGATATCCTTAACACTATGGAATTTACCTTTGAGTGCCGATATCAACTCAAATCTGGATAACCTGTTATTAGTAGAAATTGTATTTACAACTAACTTCTCAGGCTTAAGGCCATACTTTCTTAATATAGTAATTAAATTATCGACTTTTTGCTCTATCTCTCGAGAGCTATTCCAAGTTTGATCATCATTAAAAGGAGAGAAGTGACCCACTATTACTTTATTGCTGGAAGTACCATCTATCACAAACACTACACATTTATTGGTCTGAATGGCATTTGTGGTAATATAACTACCTCTATCAGCGACTGCTAATGTATTCTCAGCAACCGTGGTATATTCATGTTTTGCTTTTACAGAAATAGCCGGATTTAATAAATCGTATACTGTGATAGAAGCAAACGCCTGCAAGGCTGGGGTAAGCCATATTACCAAGCTTACCGCAGCTATAGCGATAACTTTGGAAAAAGAGGCTCCTCTGGCCTCCTTATGATAAGAGGAGCCTATTAATCCTGTAGGTAGGGACTTTGCCATAAGCTGATTCAGCGCGTTGCCGGACAATGTCGGCACAGCCACATTCCAATTCAAGCCAAGCCTCGCCGCTCTGCTGCTTAATAACCCCGTTGATAAGGAAATTAGCTGTCCTGCCGCTACCGTTGACCTTTGCGGAACCAAATACCGTGCCATCACTGTTGTCAATAACAAAGTGGATAAACTCCAAATCACTATACTGTTTACACATGGTACACCTCCTATTGATGTTGTCATGAGGGCGGTGATGGGGGTCAGTTCCCGGAGGTATGATGGGACCATCACCAGCGCCTCATGAGCAACAATAGCCGTAATTGCTACTATTCCTGCCACGGAAGGAGTAGCTAACGGCCGGATTAAATTCAATATATTTTCTGTTAAATGTTGGGTTGCTGTATGTATAGTTGTTGTAATAGGGGTCGCAGGATGGGTCAGTCTCTGGAGGAGAGATCCTGCGAAACCCCTATATACAACAATAGCCGCTACTATGTTCCTGCCACGGAAGGGATAGCTAACGGCTGGATTTCTAATGTTTATTATTAATTTCTTGATTAAGGAAGTACTTAAGGAAGGTGTTTTATAGACAAAAAGACCACTAGGAGTTTCTTTAGTGGGCGGACTAAGTCCGTTTAAGGTTTTGACAGGATTTCTACCGCTTAACTCAGATCTTTCCACAACTTTGCCGGATAATACTGGCGAAGCTGCTAATTGCAGTTTCTCTGTCTCAACCGCACTATTAGAATCTATAATAGTTCTGTTACCAGAACTCTTACTTTGTTCCTTACCTGTATTTACAGGTGAGGTTCTTTCAGCTGGAATGCTTTTAGCTGGAGTTTCGCCTCTGGCATTTTGCTTAATTATGTGGAGCTTACCTATATTGTAGGGCTCTACATTAATTAGCTTCCAGTTGCTCAGAGCACTGACCCCTATGAATCTAACCTTAGAGGTTGCACTCCAAGAACCTGCCCTAGCTGCATCTTTTATAGATGCACTTCTAGAACCTGGCGTAGCTCTATAAGCTGAGCTTACACCTTCTGCACTAAATTGTGCAGCTTTGTAACCTTTTGAACCAATATTTGTACTCGCTATTCTTTCAGATCCACGACCTGCGATCGCGAGAATCGCAGCCGCGGGTCTTATGGGGCCGGCGCGCTGGCGCAACATCCAAGCAAGAGAGTTAAGATCAGTCAAGGCTCCGCTTAGAGTTGCAAGGGAATTCTTTTGCAGATAAGTTTGTAAGCTAGGGAATTGTGAGACAATCACAATCAATGCCAATCCTCCCGCAATCCAAGGATTAGCTGTATTACCTATATATAGTAGGGCGAATGGCACAGCCATAGGCATTCCCAACGGCTGCTGCTTAGGCCCTCTATTCTGCAAAGGAGAGCCATTTGCCTGATCATCAAATGGCGCTTTGAGTTTCGGCATATTCCCTAGATAATCACTCCTGCCTATAATACTCAAAGGCGCTATAGGCTTGAGTTGCTTAACTACTAATGCCTTAAATTTGATTACGGATGATGCAAGTTTTGTTGCTTTCATAAACGTAAGTGGCAACAATGGACTCTTTGCTATCTTAGCCGTATTGGCCATTAACATGTCTTTGTTATTATAAAACACGGTCGTAATAAGCGACCCTTGCCTAAATGGAGTTGAACTTGCTGTTATTAAAACAACTGCCATCTTAGCGCCTTGCGGAGCAATAATCCTGATTTCTTCTGCCTTGGTTAATGCTGCATTAAGTGTTAAACGCGCTACTAAATCAGGCGATCTGACTATTATTAAAGTAGGTAGAGTTGCCTTTCCGACGTCAGGAGCAAGTTGTTTTGCTTGTGCTGCTGTAAGGCGTATATTTTCCGCAACCTCAGGCCCAAGCTTCGTAGGCTTACCTATTATTGCTAGGCGAAATGCCGTATCAGACAAAGGCTGACCAGATCCCTCTACAGCCGCCATTATCGTCCCACCAGTATCAATCATCAGGTTTAATACCCCTATAGGGCTAGCACAGAGGCTATACTGCTCCAGTAACGACTGTAGCGCCTCGCCTACTGTTGGTATCTCTTCTATCGGCGTGCTTCCGACGCGTAAACTTACCCCCGGCCTTACCGGCAACGCTTCAAAAACAGGCGAAGACGTTATTTTAACATCCACGCCTACTTCTGATGTTTTTTCAATTAGCTTAAACACGACCGCACCGTTAGGCTTAATATCTTTTACTTCAATTTTTGCTCCTTGCTGTTCAGCCAAATCTATTACATGTGTTGTGAATGCTCTAATTTTAGCTTCCTGTTTAATGTTGTTAATGAAATCGTGTTTTACATAAATCAACCCCTGAGGTTTCAATACGCGGATAACTTCCTTCATTACATCTTGTTCTTTAGCCCACCTAAAAAGATCAATAACACTAACTTTTGTGACGCTATTATCGGCGAGAGGAATTTTTCTTGCATCAGCCCTCAGCACCGAAACATTGGCGGGGATTGCTTCAGCTTGCTTATAAGATTTACTTAAGTTATTCAACTCCTTAGAAATATCAACCATCGGCTTCATGGCGAGCTTATCCGTTAAATCTGGTATCGTAGGATTATTTACAAACTTTAATAAAGGTACAACTAAATTATTGATATTCTTTTCTGATATATCAAGGTATATGGATTTGATGCCTTTCAATGATGCAACCGCTATATATGTTCCAGGGCCACCGGCTAAGTCAAGGAACGTATCTTTGTCATTTAGATCAAGCGCCTCCATTACTGCAATTGCAGGAACTGTACGCTGTAACCTAAGTTGTGTCATGGGTGATGCAGAAATATTGATATCTTCTATATCCCCAAGATAATCTTTGCGTGGCGACGCAGACTGCGCCAATGGCGTGGGTTTTATTGCTGTCTTCGCCATCGGCGAACTTGCAGCATTGGTTTCAATGCCGCTTTGTTTAACCAAATTCTGCAATGTAGCAACCGGAGCAATGTGCATAATTTCATCAATGCCGGTTTGCTTGTAAATAGCTTCAAATTTCTGGCCTAATTCAGGAGTAGAAAGTATCTTATCTGCCGCTTTAACCATCTTTTCATCTACTGCATAATAACTCTTGGCAACTCTATAAGCAGCAAAGAACGGAGTCATATGCCCAAAGAGTTCTATGGCTACTCCGAAATCAGTCTTCTCAATCTTGGAAGCTGACTTTACTAAATTATCCCATTCCACCTTAACCGGCGTGCTATCTTTGATTGCCACGCCGATATCTGCTATTGCCCCTGCTGCCAGTGTTGTGAATTTCTCCACTGCTATACTGGTACTATCGAAATCAGGGCTTTCTTTAATACGCCCTACCAGTGCTTCTAATGCCCTTGCCTTTATTATGGGAGCCTTATCGCTATCTCTAATTGCCCTAACATATTTGGCAATACTATCGTAATCAGTTCTTAAATAATCTACTAATACTTTTACAGACTCAACATCTTGTAATTCTTTCACAAACTGCTCTAATGCTACTTTGTTATCTTTATACGCATATCTTAATCTGGCCTCGGCAGGATCATGTGTAAAGGCTATAAGGTTTTCTGCTGTAGGAATCAGTTTATCTTCTCTGATTAAGGTAGCGCCTACGCCATTACCATATTCTACTGAGTTAGCTAACATACTTGTCCTTGCGCCTTCAATAATGCCCAGGGTATTTAGTAATGTAGTTTCGAAATCATCTTTAGAAACTATCCTTGCTATCTGTTTATCTATAGTTGCCTGCTTTATTTCTTCAAATAGCACTTTCTCATTATCATTAAGCCTGGCTCCTATATTGCCAACGCTCGTGGGCAACCCGGATTCAAAATTATATTTCTGCTTGTTTTTATCCTTAGCATAGAAAGATGCCATGTAGCTATTGGGATAGAATTTTGCCAAGGAAGGAGTTGATAGTTCACTTCCGAAAGAATAGGACCCGCCGTTCTTTACCAAATTATATTTCGTCCTATGGCTTAAGGCAGCATAATCGGGATTCTTGTATCTTAAGGCATTTAAGACATATCTTCTGCTAATACCCTGCAGGAACATCTTGGACATTTTTTTTAGTTCTTGGCTATTTTTATTAGAATAATAAAGTTCTGAATATTGCCTCATAAAGTCTTTAAAGGAACCTTTTTCCTTCATGGATTCAGGCTTAAAGAAATATTTTACCCTTTCGCTAAAGGTTAGAGGCGTAGTGCCGGTGATATCTCTTACGTATTGCATCTGATCAGGGATTAAAATCTCCCCTGACTTGAGCTTCTTATTCGCCCACTCTACTGTATCAATAGCTGTATAGGTGAGGGCGAACCATTCTGTAGGATTGTAACCCCAGAGGCTATCACGGCTCTCGCCTAAAGGAATGCCTGCTAATAAACCGAAAAGGTGACCTAATACTTCATGGCGGCTTTCAACGTTGCCTACTGATCTAATCTTAAAGCCGTATCTTCCATCTTGACCCAAGACTGTTTCGAATCTATTCAAAGGAAGCCATACTTCAAACTTCTGCCCCATTTCATCGCTCTTGTCGAAAAGTTTTACTGTAGTGATATTTGGAGGCGCAGCCTTTAATACAACCTTACCTTCCAAGAATAGCATTTTTAATTCATCCATAATGGCTTCCGCACTCTTACCATTCATTAACGGCTTAACTTCTTCTGTTGCAGCCATAGTTTGCATTAATTTTTCCTGGATTTGCTTACGCTGTCCGGGATCACGAATACTGATATAGATTTCCCGTTGTAATTGATTGCAACCAGACTGCAAAGAATCAATCTTGGAAAGATCGACTTTTTCCGGTAATAATCCATTAGCTTTTAAGGCAACCGCCGTAGAAATACTTTCTATAAGCCTATCAGTGCCGATGTTCTGGCTATTTGATAAGCCCAATTTTTCCTGCAGGCCTTTAAAATCAGTATTATATTCTGAAACTAAATATTTTGAAACATCCTGTATCTTATCTGTTTTAAGTACATCAATCTTAGTGCTGAGATAATCCTTATTACTCTTGCTCTGGAGCACCTCTTGTAATACCGCTAATTTTTCCAATCTGTTTAATAAGTTTTCTACATTGCTACTCTTTTCATTTATCTTTTCAAGGTCTTCGAGATTTGCCCACTTCACAAACAGATCCTTTACATCAGCTACCTTCTCATCAATCAATGCATCGGCAATGTTATATAGATATTTACCGCTAGATACTACCTCGATGTTCGCTTTAGCCTTATATCTTGTTTCTAATAGTTTACTATAATTTTTGAAGAGGTTATTCAGACTGGCCTTATATATTAATGTATCTTGGGCATCTAATTTAGAGGAATTCATTTTATCTACCAATGAATTTATATAATCGTCTACGAATGCTTCCTGCATTTGAGGCATAGCTAAACTTATCTCCCGTGCCAGTCTCTTTTTAGCTAAAAAATGATAGGCCCAATCCTCTGTGCTTATAGAAAATGTGGATTCGATCTTGGCGAATTTCTTATCAAAAGATAGCTTCTTATCAACCAAAGTTGAATAAATAGTAAAGTTGATGTCTTTCTTTAATTCCTCAGAGGAAATTTCTTGGTTCTCCAATCCCGTTCCCTGCTTATATTGATCGAATTTTGTTTTAATTGAGGCAAATGCACTATCTTCTTCCCCTATTTCACGGGCCTTTTCTATGCTCGTCTTAAATTTAGTCTGATAGTATTGGATGGTCTTGTTAAATAACGGCTGGTCGAAATTATTTTCTCCCAAATTATCTTTTATTTCGTCAGCCAATTTAGTTTGGATATCTGGAATATTGATTATGTTTTGAATCTTATCTGTGTAGCTGATGGCTTGATCTTCTTGTAATTGTTTTAAGGCTAATTTCTGGTAAGCACTGTTGTAGGCTGAGGTTAAATATTTAACTTTTTGAGCAGGAAATTCTTTTTCAGATAAAACAGAGGGCAGCGTCTTTACAATTACTTCCCTTAATTGCTCTTCTCTTTGCTGCTCTTTCTCTAAATCACTATAATCTTCTACCAAGCCTTGATATTTTAAAATCTTAGTAAATGATCTTAACTCTTCTTCATTAATTACTTTGTCTGTACCCGCTATAGCCTGCGCCAAAGAAATTTTATTGCCGTTAATTTCGATTTCTTTAAACATGAGGTTGTCTACAGCGTATAGCAAATCATCTTTATCAACTTTTGCTTTTGGTGCAGCAGGCTCTGTGGTTTTCTTGGCATCTTCTTTTAATAGGCCTTGCTTAAGCATAAACTTCTTGGCATCTTGCAATAGGCCTTGCTTCTCAACTGGAGTGTTTACATTTATTAAATCCTCCAGTTTAAGCCTCTGCCACAAAAGCTCAACCGCGGGATAAAGCCCAATGCTCTTTCTGATCCTGCCTAATAAATCCTCCTGCTGGTAATTGATAATATCTTGTAAGGAAACCTTACTTCCCAGATTCTTGAATAATTCATCAGTAGCTTTTATCTTTTCTAGAGTGGATAACCCGTCATTATCGCTGTAAGAGACCTTGTATAATTTATCGAATGTTGTGCTGAATATTCTGTTCTTTTCTTCGAGTTTTTGGTAGAACTTACCTGATAGTGAAAATGGACGGATAAAAGAAGCTATTCCTGCAATAGTCGGATATTCTCTTGTTGAAGCATACTGACCTTTTATGCTGGCATTAACCACAGCCAGGCCAAGCAAGTAATTAGATAACTCGGCAGAACCACCTGCGATTTTCATTATATTCTTTTGAATATTGGCAGTCCTATTGATAACGGGCAAATGTAGACGAATTAAGCTTGGGTTAATTGTAGCTGAAATCTTTCTTAAAGAAATTCCTTCATTAAAATTAACTGGATTGACCAACGCATGCTTTAAAATATTATCTGCTCCCTTATCTCTATAAAGATGAATAAATCTAGAAACGATGGCCGTAGGGCTTATAGCATCGGCCATGGTGAAATATTTCATTAATAAGGTATCATTGGTTTGCGCAGCAAAAGGAATATTGTTTACTAGCTGCGTATTTGCCCTCTCAAGCAATAACTTTTGGTCTCTAAATTTAGAAAGCCGCCCATAGGTAACAGACGGGTTGATACTTAAGGATACAATCTGTTTTATATCTTGCTGGTCAACAGGAGCTAAGTTATTAATACCGGGTAAGGAGGTATCAATATACTGAATTAAATTAGCTGCAGAAACCTGCACATTGAAATTAGTTGAGATATTCTGCCATAAAGCATTATTATGCTGTAAAGACTGCAGAGAATTATATAGAGTATTGGCAAAGGCATTGTTATTAATTTGAGGCCCGACAATACCTGCTACGATTTTAACGAGATTGGCGCTAGTTAAGGTATGCGTGCTAAAACCATCTATTGTCTTACGTATTGCATCTTTATCAGCCTCTGACACTGCGATTTGTTTGCCTTCTAATGTCCTGATTAATTGCTCTGCGCCTTCCCTTACCTGCATACTCTGTTTCATTAGGTCCTCTGAAGAATTGGAAGATGTTCTAATTGTAGGAAGTAAGAAATCTTCGGCTAACCTCTTTGCAGAAGGAAGGATATCCTTGACTGTCTGGATATCTCTTATACCTATAATTTTTCCAGAGGATGCGCCAAACATCTGTTCTTCGAAGTTTTTATCTTTGGTGAGGTCCCATTCAGCGCTCCTGAATGCTAATTCTATCTGTCCACGCTTAGCATAATCCTCTCGGAATGGAGACTCTTCTGCTAATAACCTAAGCTTGGAAGAAGTAGGCTCATAAGTGCGGTCCTTTGTCTCAAATGCCCTAGAATTGCCTTCCAAGACATTTACTAATGTCTTTACCTGTTTACCCAGGCCTTCCAATCTTTGTTTTACTATATCTTTAGGACGTGCAATATCTTCGAAGGCAATGGTAGTATAGAGTTCTGAATTTCTGTCCAGAATAACCTCTTGATAAACCTTTTGGATAAAGTTGCGCTGCTTAGCATTCCAAGATTTACCCATAAACTCTTCAAATGTACGTGTCAAGAATACCTCTTGCATGCTTCTTGTAAATATATCCAATGCTGCTTGGCTTCTATCTCTATATTCCTGTATATGAAAAGCTAGCTTAATGGCTTCTGGGTCAGAAAGATTCTTGTTATCTAGCGCATCAATATAGTTCTCAAGCTCAACACGCTCTCTTGATCCATAAGCAAGTTTACCTGCCTCTTTTTGCCAGCGTTCTTTTAAATATTCCTTTACTGGGGCTATATCCTTGAAATAAGCATCTGCTTGTCCGCGAGAGTAATAAAAATCTACTTTTGCGCCACGATCACTGTTACGGTTGATACGTGCTATTGCCTGCAAAGCTCTGGACATGTTGGTGATAGAAGGATTTTCCGCATAGAACAAATTCACATCCTTGGCAACGTTAACTCCCTCTTCGCCGATTTCTGTGGTAATAATGATTTTACCTTTGCCGCTTAGCTGCTTTGCCTCACGGACTAGGTCTCCTTTATCAAAAGAGTCTGAACTGCCGTCAAATGACCGCAGATGTTCTCCACTTAACGAATCTAAATCTATGCCGCGATCTAATAATTCGTTCCTTAAATAACCTTTGAACTCTCCCAGATTTTCTGCTCCCACAATTACATAAGCGGATTTACCTGATTTGCCTCTTTCCTTGCCAGCAATATTAGTTGCAATATTTTCGGCAACTGTCTTAGCCATTTCTTTCAGCGGCTCTGCTTTATCGTTGAGCTTTATCTCGCTGACGATTTCATTACCTACCATATAGAATAATTCATTATTTCTTATAACTAATCTTGCTTTTTCTCCGGCCAGGCTAAATTCCTTGCCATTCATAAAGGAAATGATCTCTGAAGGTGTTCCGGTTAATGCTGAGTTTCTTCCGCCAATCTTAGTAAAAAGCTGTAATACAGAAGAGGAAATAATTGTATCTCCTCCAGCAAAAGACTCGTTCCATTTAATCTTGTCTACAGGGATATTCTTTTCCTCTGCTTGTTTTAAGGCACTGGCTACCATCAAGGCTTTATTGTGTAAAACCATATCTGCCTGTAAACCATCCATCTTGCTAGACACCTGCACTCTGCCATCGGTAATAGCAACAGAAATTCCCTTCTTAATGATTGCGGATGCAATACTGGTAATATCTGCATCGGTAATGGTTTTGTCATGATTTAACTGAGTTTTAAGATAATCTAAGGCTGATTGGGTAAGAGCAACGCTATCGCCTTCTATAGCATAACCTCTTGTGGTGATGTCTTCTCTGGTCTTGGAAGGCTGTTCGCCTTGTTTAGTATCAACTTCTGCCAGCTCTAATTTAGTAATTGCCTTGCTATTTATGGCATCCTTTATCTTGTCATAAGCCAACTTGTATTTATTGTAGTAGTTGGAAAGCTTGGTGTGATCGCGTCCGACAATTGCTTCCAGGCTCTTAATAGCATTCTGTCCTTCATCAAAATCAACCAGGTGGTTGTTTTCTCTTAAATATGTGAATAACTCATCCGCGCTCTTCTTTGCCATATAATCAGAGACCATTCTGCGGTTAAACAGATGCGGGAATTTCTCGTAGCTTGCTACATTAATTGTATTGGCATCTTTTAAGCTGGATAAAATCAATGATGTGGGAGTGAGAGGATTAGAAACAGCATTGTCTATGTTTTTGATCTTAAGTCCGAATAATTCTGTCCAGAAAGTTGCCTGGTCCATCACAGACTTAACCAAGGTTGTATTCTTGGTAAGATATAAAGAAGCTGTGTCTTTACGCGCCATGCTCTCTGATATCAAAGCAAGAGATATTGCTAAAGTTTTCCCCTGATTCATGGCAGCTTCGATATTCTCGCCCTTCATGATATCAAGCAATTTATCCGCTTTTTGCACCTGATTTAAAGACAGGAAATCAGTGTCAAGCTTACATGTCTCTACATCGGTAAAGATATCTTTTCTTATGCAGGCACGGGCGAACCATTCCATATCCTTCTTAATAATATCTTCGGCGTTAGCACCTTTTTCTTGCTTAACTTTCTCTATTGCTTCCGCGAATGCCTTAGAGTATCCTTTATCAAATCCAGTAATTTTAGTTACGTCCTCACCTTTTTCATTAGTTAAGATATTGTAAGTAAACTCAATATCGATTTTGTCTACACCTTTAGAAACTTTTATTTTTATAACATCCGCACCATCTCGCATGCTATTTTCTATACCCTCAATTACTACGCTCTTCGTTCTTAACATATCCCTGATCGGGCTACCAGAGGTCGATTGATCCACTATCTTTTCTGCAATCTTAGCGCTAATCAAACTGGTTATATCTGCATAATTAAATGGTTTGTCTAATTGAGCCTTCTCTATTAATTCTTGTTTAATCCCATCTACCAATTGCTGAGCAAGAATAGCTTTATCTGCTTCTTTTACAAATTTGATTTCTTTTAAATCGTCTTTTGTATAGCTAACTTGTATGTCTTCTGACCTACTGCCGTCTTCCTTTATAAATGATACCCCTAACACTCCTTTGATTTCTTTTGTCAGCGGATCCATATTTTCTTTCAACACCCTTACTTCAATAGAATCCATGCGATTGTTAATTATGTCTTTGACTTCCTGGAATTTGGCGGGATTTGTCTCTGCTAATAAGGCTATATTACCTTTATTTGCATTTATGCTTTCGACGCCTCTCGTTACAAGGAACTCTATGGCTTCCAGCTTATTAGTATTCTCATCCTTAGCTGCTTCAATAAATAGTCTATTGAGAGACTTCTGATACCCTAACCAATCCTTGCTACTGCCGGTTTCAATGAATTTCGCTTCCGCTACCTCAAAATTTTCTATAGGAGATTTTTTCTTGTTTAACCAAGCATCTATCCAAGTAGTTTTCTGCATACCAAATAATTCGCTGGGCATTACTGGCATCTTCGGCAGCTCTTTACCAGCATTTATTGCCTCTAGCTGCTGTTCCTTTATCCCCTTCAATTGACTATGCTTTTTCTCAACTTCAACCTGCTGCTCTAAACGAAGCAATTCCTTCTCTCTTATGCTCTCAGGTTGCGAAAGAGGATTTTTCAAGTAATCAACCATTGCATTAGCATATTTTTTCTCTGAGTCAAATTTAGAATTCTTGATTTTCTCATTAAACTTCGCTATTTGTAGCAACCTATCAACAACCCCTGAGAGGGTATAAGGATTATCTGCTTTGATTTCTTTGCTACGATTGTCAACCAGCTTTACCTCTTTCAAGCGACCAAATATTGTTTTTGCTACATCAAAAATGTTATTTACATCGCTATCCTTTACCTCTAAACCTTTTTCTCTTAAGATGGATTTGATTTGATCTATCTTTGCGCCTTCTTCTGCATTACTAAACACAATCGCTTCTATCGCCTTTCGTAAATCTGCTCTCGCATCCGTCAAATTCTTTTCTGCACGGCTGTCTGTAATGATATTGGTTATGGCACTGTCAAGATCGTGTGATAGTTCTCTGATTTTTTCTCCGGATTCGGAAGAAAGTTCGTTAATATCAACTCTCTTTGCGTTAATCGAACCTATAATATATTCTGCATTGTCAACGGAGACTGTTATGTCTTTTAAACCCCTTAAAGACCAAGGTAATTTAATACTGGTGTTTACCAATGCCTCTTGCCAAGTCACCTTGCCATCTCTTATGTCCTTGAGTTTCTCCGCCAGATTATCGGCGAGTTTAATCTTCTCTGTACCATAGTTACTCAATATTCCAGCCACAAATGAGGCGCGCTCTTCATCTCTATGTTTTAACAAGCGCTCTACGCCTTCTGTAATTTCAAATTCTACTTTATCTATCTTTCCGTTTCTTGTCTCTTCCAGGGTTATCTTTCCGTTAGACATTACCTTGGTATGATTCATAGGAAGCTTTGTAATCAGTACATTATCCAAGGCCTGGCTTAATGCCGATGTTTTATATTTCCCTTCTTTATTGATATCGAAGGCGAAATCTTTCCCTAAATCTATCTCTTGTGCGTTTACTGCTTCTGCTTCCTTGACTTTATCCTGTATAAACTTTAACTGGTTAAGGCTAAGATGAGAAATGCGCGTCATATCAAGGATAGCTTCTGCTTCTGATAACATGGTAACCGGTAGGGTTCTGGTTCTATAGGAAACAGTGATATTCTCTATCTTATCGGAGAGTTCGGTGGTAAAGTTGGCTAGGTTACTATAAAAATCTTCATTTCTTAAGAGGTTGTCTTCTGCGGCTTTGAATTTCTCCCAGGTAGCAAAACCATAGTATTTAGCTAATTTCTCCTGGGAAATTTTTGTATTACCAGAGAACATGAAATCTTCTTTGAAGCTTAAATCAACAGGAGGAGAACGCTGTTGATCGGCGAGGTCTATATGGGCCTTGTAATCACTGGCAAGGTCCTTAACCAAATTCTTTATGTAATCCTCTCCTAACCTGCTCTTCATATCCCTGATTAAGAGATCGGGATTATCCTGATACATCTTTTTTAAAACATCTGGTTTCGTTTGGTAATGCTGTTGAAGTGTTCCTTCCCAGCCAGTATCGTTATGTTCTGCTGCTTGTTTATTTATGAAATCTTCCTTTTCTGCAAGCCTGGTTATGGAATTTTTCAATACCATCTCTTCTATTGCTTGATCAAGGTGCGCTTGTGTGACCTTCGGGTTCTGGGGATTTTCTACTTTTGCAATTTCCGTTGCCTTATCTATTACAACTTTGGAGATATTTTTTAAGCCCTGTTTATAAAAAACTTCCGCTGTTTCATCTAAAGATTTTCCAAACATATCTTGGGCTAAATTATTTTTGTTGATGTCTGAATCTGACAAGCCCTTCGCATTTAATTCCTCTTTTAGCTTAGAAGATAAGGCTTCTCTGTAATTTTCTAACCTTATAACTCCTAGCCCTAATCTTTGCGCTTCTGCATGTATACCAGCAATAAAATCTTGCTGACGATCGGCGTTAACCTTTATTTCCATAGTTTCCAAGTTTTCGGTTGTAGGTGTCATGCTTAATCTATATGCGTCTTTATTAACAGCCGGAAGAATATCCTCTACATGACTTACGACGGATTTTATTAAATCCTCGCGTTTGAACTCACCGTTAGGACCAACATAAGCTCCGGCTTTTGTCTGTTCACGTAACATTTCCACTATGGGGTTTACTACGTAGGCGTCGATATCTTTTCCTAGTTCCTCAGGATTGTTGGCATAATGATTTTCAAGAATCCATATCCTGTCCTCTATGGCAGCATCCTTCATAGGAGAGGAGCTGTATTGCCTTCCCGCTACTATTGAAGCCACCAATTCTTTTGCGCCTAGTCCGGAACTCTTAATTACATCGCCTATGCTGTTTTTGATATAGGTATTAATGGGAGTCAGGATTTCTGCTTCTAAAGCTCCTGGATCATTAGAACGAATAGTATTAGTAACTAAGGTTCCTAAATCCTGCTTGTTTTCTCTTAGTCGAGAGATTATTTGTAGCGCTGTATCCTCCCTATTAATCTTCACATCTTCTCTGCCAATATCCTTGCCTTCTGCAACATAAGCTCTTAGGGTTCCCAGAGTATTTTCGGAGATTCTTCCGCCCATAGGCATACCTAAGAAACCTATGAAAGAATAAAAACTAATTGCTTCTTTGGAAAAACCTTCATTTTGACCCAAATAGCCTTTAAGAATCTTATCATTTACCAATCCAAGGGCACCTTCAACGCTGCTTACAATTGCCGGCATGGTGATTACTGTTGATTCAACCCAATTCCCAAGACTCTTCATGGCGCCTTCTGAACCTTGGCGTAAAATAGCCTTTTCTATTGCATAAGCAGGCGCCCCTTCAGAACTTCTATTTATTGCGGCTATTCCTTTTTTCAATTGAATACCCAACCAGCGAGAAGGAGAAGTCAATAATCCGAACTGCAAACCAGGCTCTAATGATTGCGCCTGAGCTAATCCAAATGTTGCGGGCATCCACCTACCAGAAAGAGAAGATTGCAAAACAGAGAACATATTAGTAATGACAAGGTTCTTCCAGGTAAAATCCAATTTATTATTCACATCAAAAGGATTATCTAACTTTAAAGGCTCACCTGTAATCTTATCTGCTATCGCCCTGGCTGCTACTCCTCCTATATTAAATGCCGGGCCAACCGCAAGCCAGTTTGCCACACCTGCAGCATTAGTCTTATAAAGCCACTGCGCTCCGGAGAAACGCTCATCTGAACCTAAACCAAATACTTTTACAGGCTCTCCTTTGCCGATTAACTCGATATTCTTAGTAAAACTCTTGGATAAATTTCCTAAATACCAGAAACTTAAGCCTCCCTTAAGTGCGCCCTTAATGTTATTAGCCAAAAAACTATTAACATCCGGCAAGCTCATGTAGTTAACTGCGTAGCTTACATTTTCTATGCCTGCTCCCACTAATGTACCATATGCTATTTTTTTCCATCCCTGCGTCCAGCCATTCCATTCACTAATTCTTGATACGGCGCCGTTCCATTGAGTTATCCCTTGTGCTTCATTTTCTGTAAGTCTCCAACCATTGGATTTCTTGCTACCAAAAGGATAAACCATGGCTGCACCCCATAAAAGACCTGTAAAATAATTATTGGGGTCAGATAATGAATTCTTCATGGAATCAATAAAGCCGCTATTCCCTTGCGAATAATTCCAAATCCCCTGACCAATAGGATTTAATATTGCCCCGGTTGCCGGATAGGTAAATACCCGGGTTGGTATCCTATCGGCAAAAGGCAGTTTAGCCAAAGTAGGTCCCGCTTCGGAAAGCTTGGCTTCAGGAGAATATAACTTGGCAAAAGCTGATGTTCTTTCTTCTGCGTTTGTTGTAGTCATCTGTTTGGCTAAGCTAGGCGTCAACTCTAATACACCACCTATGGCGGCGCCAAAAGCTGAACCCTTTAAGAACCCGCCGCCAAAATCATACGCCATTGAAATAGGATTAGTTGGCTGCCCCAAAGCAGTTCTTATGCCTGTATTAGCTACAGCCTCGGTTCTTCCCCAGAAAATCCCAGTTGGAATAACATAGCGGGAAATAAAGCTGCTTTCTTTAGCCATTGCTAAACTCTCCCCCTTGTTTCCCAAAATTCCCAATACGCCAACCGTAGCAAGGTTTTCAAACGTATAGAAATCTCTTACGCCTTGTAATGCGCCTGCCCAAAAACCTTTTCCGCTGCCACCATCGCGCCAACCGTTTATCCCGCCGCCTAATCCAGCAAATGCAGTGTAATAAGACAATTCTCTCAAGGCAGCGCCCACAGCATTCTTGCTTAAAACTAATTTTGCTCCCTGATAAGCCATATCCCCGAGAGCTGCTGAACCTGCTTCGCCCAATAAAGGTAAACGGCCAGCAAGGCTAGTACTATATTCTTTAATTGTTAAAGCTGCGCGCTCAGAAAATGAAGCTCCCGCTGTTTCCTTAACCACTCCTTCTGTAGCTGCTGCAAAAGGAGCTGTTACTAATCTTGCACCTATGCCTAAGGTTAGAACATCAAAACCTCCTTGCAAGGAAAGCAAGAAACGTTCAGTTGAGTTCTGAGCCCTATATAAACCGTATACATCGCTAGCTCTCCCACTTAATACTTCATAACCACCTATGCCGATACGTGAAACTATAGCCATAGGATCAATAGGGTTTAATTTACTTGCCTCTCCTAAAGTAATCCTTAATTTTGCAAAATTATCATTGCCTACGTTTTCGTATTTATAGCGACTATCTATTGCATTAGTCACTGCCTGCGCTCTTGATATAAGTGGGTCAACGACGAATTTAGTTGCAGGATAAACTAGTACACCCAAAACAGGAATTCCTAACAGTTGTTCAGACACCGGAACTTCTAATGCCTTTGCAATAGCTTTATCAATATCAGCTCTGCTTGGTTCTGGAAGCTGTTCAGTGCCTTGTGGAGTGACGAAATTATAATTTGACATTGCTTTTCGTAATGATGCTTGAGTGAATGATGCACCAGTTCCTCCATTAGCAATGCTATAGGGATCCAAATCTAAAGTAACCCTTCCCAATACAACTGAATTCACTGTCTTCTGGCCTTGACTTCGCAGAGAAGCAGCAGTATTTAAATCTACAAGCTGCTGTTTAACTTTTTCATCTTCTTGCTGGAATTTTTCTGGGGTGGGGTATTTCTCTCTGACGTATTCGCCGATTGTGGTCATTGTTACAATGCCCCCTGAAGGATTTAAAGGAGTTATAACTTTATAAGGAGTTTTGCTGTCAAGCAAAGATAAATAATTAGCATGGTCTTGGTCTTTTGTGTAATGTTCCGATGCATCACGAAGTAGTGCCAAGTCTGACTCTACGCTCTCAGGCAAAATTATATCAGGATAATAATATTCGCCCTTGCCCATTGCTTTATTATATAAAGTAATAGCACGCAGATTCATAGCGGTCGAATAATTATTATATTTATCTAGAGCTATTATTGATCCAGCATAATTCCCATTTTGGATGCCGAGCTCTGCTTGTTTTAAAACGCGATCCTTTTGGTAAAGCACATCCTGTTCAGTCCCAATTTGCTTCTTTGCCAACTCTTTTAACCCATTAGCCATGCCTTCAATTCCTAGGTCAGAAGTAAACTTATCGAAGTCCAAATGCTCACGAGTTTCTTGTACTTGCTTGCTTAATACATCTTTGGCTAATTTTGCGCCTTGATCCGTCAGGATATATGTTTTACCTTCGACAACAAAAGAACGTACTCCATTTTCAGACTTATTAAGATCCGTCAGGTTTTGCCATTTATCACCCTGCTTAATAGCATATGGCACACCTTCTCCTGCGGGAGAAACTTGATAAGCAACTCCGTTAACTTCATAAGTCTTTCCTACGGGTACAGGTACCGTTAGCCCTTCAACTTTTTTGGCATAAGCATTGATTGTAATTTGGCCTTGAACTTCATCTAAGACCGCTTGCTTAAGTACATCTCCGAGTTGATAAGTGCTTCCGATTTTACGCCAGGCATTATCTGCATAAACCCAAAGCGGATCTCCCTTAAGACTATAGGCAACATTATTTTTTATAATAAAAAAACCATCTCCAGACTTATTTGGCATTACTGTTACAGTCTTTTTCCCGTCCCGCGGATATAAAGTCAAATCCCATGACAATGAATCTTTATTTGGGCGTGCCTTTAATATAGATGCTTCCAAACCACTTATGTCATCTTGCTTTGTTACTCCGTTAATCTCATAAATACCATCTAGGAATTTATTAAATATTTTGTGGGCATTCTCTGTTTCTGGTCCGGAGAACCCATCGGGATTTATTTTATTAGCGTTCAACCCTTTGTCAATCAGGCTATTAAAGAATTGTTGAAATTCCAGCGTATATTTCTCTCGTCCGTCAGGATAATAAAAAGCTACCTTTTGTTTGTCTAAAGTGGCTAAAGGATCTTCTATACTCAATCCATCTTTTTGCAAAATACCAACAAACTTCTTGCCATCTTTAGTCGTTATGTTGAACGTTGTGCCTACGGGCAACTGTTTGCCTTTAGTAACATCAAGGAGTTTCCCGCCGGCATATACCACATCATCCTTACCCATTTTACCGCCGGTAATAGCTTTTGAACCATTATACAACGTGTTATTCATTACTGCGCCATCCTCTAAATGGAAAATAGTGGTAGTAGCTATACTGCCTTTTGACCCCTTCAGCGCTAACTCACCGCCAGATAACCCCGTAACCAGACTAACCACCTTGCCGTCTACTAATTTCTCTCCGAAACGAGCTGCTACTTCTGTCGCGCCTTTGTCGATTTTATAAAGAGACAGGTCTTCGCCGCCCCAGCCCACTGAAGCCTCGCTGCCTTTTTCAAAGGTAATTTTACTACCTGGGGTACCGGCTAATGATTGCAAGCCGCCATCTTCAGTAAAAGCGAATTGCAACTCCGTCCCCTGCCCAAAGCTGACTACTTTTTTGTCTGTACCTATATTTTGGATTTTTTTAAGATTAGTTAAAAGCCCGATGTTATTATCCAGGCCGGTATGAGGCTTATTCTGATTCTTTGCTCCGCCATACTGGTTAGCTTGCAGGACGTAGTCATGGAATATTTCCTCTCCTTCATTTGCTGAAACAACAATTCCAAACTGGTTAATATTCCCTTTATTTAGATAAAAATAAAGGCTATTTATGGAAGCTTTTCCGATATCTCCTTTCGGCGTCCTGGTCTCAAGCACTCCTGGCGCATTAAGCCATGCCAATGGATAAAGTTTTTCCTGATATCGATTATCCTCTTTTTCCAATATGGTGAATTTCGTTATGTCTAAATTTTGTGCTTTAGCAATTGTTCCTTGAGGCATTGTTGTGCTGACATCCGTTTTTACATTAATAGCTGCTAAAGGAACTAATCCTTCCTTCCGCCAGCTCTCAACCAAAGGTGCCTGCTCTATGCCGTTTAAGCCAATGGTTAATTTTCTGTTCCAAACATCCTGCTCGCCGACCGGCAGGCTTGAACTTAGCAAAGCATTCAACTGCTCGGCGGTTATTGTCTGCCTAGCCAATATAACATTAACATCCTTTATATTATTTCTCTTATCACGGTTGGGTATATAGAGTATTACCTCTTTATCATTATTGTCTTTATTTTCTATCTTGATTTCTGCTTCCCGATGTTGTTTCGCCAGCTGAACAATGTTATCATTGAGCGTCTTAAAACCTGTTTCCTGGATATTATAAATATTAGCTCCCCAGAAGAGATGAGTAGAAACTGCTGAAAGGCCTTGTTCTGTTGGGACTAGCTGTACAAAGACATCTCCGGACAAGGCATCCATCACCAACCTGCTATCAGCGTCACGCTTAGCAACTACATTATTAAGAAAACCTGTGGGAGGAATATATCCTATTTCTGAAGGCTTAGAACGCTCACTGTTATTCCTGCTTGCAAGGCTTTGCAGGAAAAGGGGATTTTTATCGACATTAATTGAGAATCCCATCACATCCCTGTATATTGCAGAAGGGTTTCTTCTTAATTCAGTTATGCTGCCCGCTGCTTCTAATTCTGCTAAAGTGCCTTTTGCGGTCTGCCAGTCTGCGTAAAGTTTATTATATGATTCCAGCAGGTTTTCATAAGCCTCTTGTTGCTCAGGAGTCTTGGTTGGCTGAGCCACTAACTTCTCCAGTGCCTTCAATTGCTCTGCCTTGTTAGATTCAACCATCATGTTTGCCAATCCGAGCTTGTTTTCTCTATAGAGGTTCAGGCTATTAATTTGCAGGGGTCCGTTAGCAGTTTCAAACACAAGCGGCTTAGAAAGGTAAGTTAAACCGGAATTATAAAACTGTCCGGATTGAGGTTCAAGTGTTTGAACCAAGGCAACTTCTCCTTGTGTTATATTAACATTCTTACCTTGTTCAAGCGTATTTAGTTGCTGGGAAATCTTATCATATTCATCCCGGGGCTCTGATTTTGAAACAATCTTTGCTAACTCAGTCTGCTTTGCTTTCTGAAGCCTAGCGATTTCTGAACTCGTTTGGGAATCCTTTGGCATATTTTCAATCGCTACCCCTGCCATATTGTAATACACGACGCGGACTGCAGGGATATTCTTGTCTGTTTGGCTATATTCGGCTTTATCGGCATATCTTATGGTTGTGCCGCCATAAGAACCGCCTTCATAGCTGAATAAACCATCTGGCCCCTTAAGGCCGTCCATTTCATTTTTAGAAATCTCTATCGTTGCCTCAAGATTTCCAAAAGGTTTCCCCTCTGTGCCGCGATCAAAAATTTCTATCTTCCCGCTTGTTTCCCCAAATGTCATTTTGTAAGAATATTCATCAGTAGGATTTAATATGAGTTTAAAATTAGCGTCCTTGTTATGCTCTGTCACAAATTCATTCCACTTTTTACTCTCTATATTTATACTCGAGCCGGAAGCACCGAGCAACCCAGTCATTCCAGTCAATTTTCCGTGGGTGTCAAAATCTAAAAGAAATTCTAATGATCCGCTCACGAATTGGCCTTTTGCATCTTTGGCACCAATCAGCGTGGTACCATTTGAAACTATCTTTGTGTTGCTTGGCGGTACATCATTATGTTTATAATCCTGGGTATAAAAATGATCTATATCGGTAATGAGTCGAGCTGCTCCCGAATCATCAATATAAGCTCCTGTAATTTGCCCAACATTCAACTTGCCATTTTCGCCTATCTGAAATATAGGATTATTAGCTCCTACTACAGCCATGGCCACATTTTTACCGGTAGCTAAGTTCTGCGTAAGCCAAGCCTGTCCTTGAGTAGCAACATTATAATCTGATAACAAGCCTTTAGTCAAATCTACACTTGCTTTGTCTTTGGGCAAGATAACGTTTAAATCCGCTAGAGAAGCACGGTAACTATTAGGATTCCCGTTTATGCCTAATGCATATTGCTCTAACGTACCTATCCGCTCGGGAGAAGAATAAACACCGAGAGCCGAGCCCAACAAAGGCAATAAGCCCTGGATGTTTTCCCGGTTATAAAGCTCAGATTCTCCCAGAGAGACACTATGTCTTGCTTCTGTTAGAGAAACCGGGCCTAAACTAACTGGTTTTTCTCCAAAAGAATTCAGTAAACCTTGTATTGCATAAGCACTGCCTTCCCCTTTATAGGTGTCAATTTTCGCACCCGTAAACAGCAACATTGCATTATCAACCGCCGCATACTGCAGCCCGTTAGCAGTATAATTTACCAAAGAATAATAAAACCCTGGAGTTAGTTTATCCAGCTGAGTACGCTTAAGTTTATTCCAAGACAAACCCGACTCTTTCTTTGCCTGGTCAACATTATAGACAAAATCAGTGTAGCCTGCGAATTGTCCGAGTTTTTCATTATAAGCATTGAAGTAATACCCGCCTGCACCGCCGGTGTATAAAGGAGAGGTGCCACCCCAACTAGTAAAGTTCTGGCTGAGGTTTGAAAATTGCGTCAAGAATGCATATTTACCAGTGTCTTTGTCTGTTTCCAGGGCAGCTAATCCGGAAAATAGAGAAGCTGTTGCTAGCCAATTTAAACTGGACATCTCTACATTAGTCAACCCCCACTTATTCTTTCCTGTATCTCTATCGAATTTACCGCCTAATTGGCTTAGCCCACCGGCAATTGCGCCCTTAAGCGCACCTGACATAATTTGCTGATAATAATCCTGAGCGGTAACGCCTGAATTCACAGCGCCACCAATGCCGCCGCCTAATAACTGAGACCATTCTCTCTGGTGCGTTGCATATTGCACGCCTAAGCTGACTACGTCTGTGATTAGCCCACCGTTGTAAACACTGTCCTGCCACGATGCCTTTATTGCATCCATAGGACTGTTAATTTGTGCATAGGCATAAGGCTGATTTGTTATGGGATTATTCAATAGTTCTTGCGGAGTAAACTGCATTGTCGTATCGCCAACAAGAGGAGAATACAATATCCCGCGTTTCATCTCTAAAATAGACAGTGGCGTATTAGCCTCTACCGGAGACTTAATACCGGGGTTCATCCCTGCGCCGTAAGCAAGTAGATTAAAACCTGCTTCGCCAACAACCCCTCCTGCCATAGAAGCCAATTGGTTAGCAATGAGCGGATTCCTTTCAGCAAAACCTGTATTTTTGATTAAATCATAGGCTGCCAATTTGCCTGCTCCCTGGAATGCGCCCTGGGTGAAACCTCCAACCGGTCCGCACAAATAATTATTCCAAAGATTAGCATCATTACCCATAGTGAATATATTGGAATTTTGGAACATCGAAACTGTGCCGGTTAACATGCCGCCTACACCATATCCGAACACCATGGCGCCTGCCGGGCTCATGTCCCATTGCTTAACAGCCATAGTCATAGCTGCCTGGCTGATTTCGCTCATTGTCATACCTGCGGCAAGGCTGGTAAATGCTGTTCCCGCACTCCAGCCTCCCAGATTACTCAATCCTCCCGTAAACCCTCCTAATCCAGCTGATATTAACTGTATGCCCATACTTATGCCTATATCTTTCCAATCCACCTTGTCATAATCAGGAATGCTTACATAACCATATTTATCAGATTTAGCTCCCAGGACTGATTGAGCTTCTTTGTCTGGTATGGAAACTTTAGTGGCCTGGCTGGTTAAAGCATAGCCGCTGAATTGTTCAAGGAATTTTTTTACCGGAAGGAAAGTATCGCCCTTATCATAAAAGTAGTAAACTTTTTCTGAATCAATCTTGGTAACTAAAACAAAATGACCTGGGTTCAGGTGGGCAATAAACGGTGTTTCGGGAAATTCTAACTGGCTAATTTTTGCAGGATAAAGTTTCAGGCCGAAGTATGCGGCAGCCTTCTGCAGAGCGTATAAAGAATTCTTAAACTGCGCGCTGGATTGCGAGCCTTCATTTATATTGCCTGCCAGGATGTCTATTAAGATAAGTAAAGCGGATAATTCCTCAACCCTCACAGAGATGCCTTTTTGTTTAAGCAGGTTGAATAAAACGTATGCTGAACAAGGGACTGTCTCGGTTTCGGGTTTCTTTAACCAGGCGTAAATCTGGCTTAATGTTTCAGGGGAGAGTTTATTATTTACTTCAATGGTAATGCCTGGCTTAAGCTGGACTTGATTTATGGGTTTATCAGCCAGGGGCTTCAGGAAACGCTCAACTGACTGCGCAACTGCTTTATTGAAAACTGCCGGATTAATAGAATTGGCTGCGGAAGCGGATTGAACATAGGAAAGGGGGTTTAGGTTTCGCCAGATAACCGCGGGGTTATACTCAACTGCCCAGGCAACCTGCTCAGGTAAAAAAACTGCAACTACTATTAAAGCTACAACCCGTATCCAATCCTTGAAGCTGGACTGGAATTCTGGCTTTTCTTCGGGTGTTATAGGTTTTTGTTCAGCAGGGTCGCCTGCTTTTTCTTCTATCATTTTATTTACCTATATATAAAAGAAAAAAGTTAATGCTTCCCCTTACCCCAACCACTGATTTCACGGATTTTTCAATCACGGATTTCACGGTTTCGCCTCATTTAAAAAGCTTTATAAAACTTATTAGTAAGTCCTTAAATAAAAAAGGTTGTCAAATACTGACTTTTCTCGTCGATATTCGGCAACCCGGCTATCTTTTCTTGCTTGACTTGGAATCTCCAAGACCCGTGGCTTTGCGCCCCCTGATCACTCAGGGTTTACCTTTTCGATCCCCTACTTTTCAATTGCATTTCAAGTATAACATTTCAATAATCCCTTGTCAAGCCGAAAGTTAGGAATTAAAGATAACGCTTTCTTATCCCCATCTTTTTACAGGGACACCCAATATTTCAAAGCAGGGACACCCTTGTTTCTGAAGCTAAAGGTGTCCCCTCTACCCTAAAATCTAGTAGATTATCCTTACAAACCTAATTCTACATAGGGACACCCTTCCGATTGATTTCGAGGGTGTCCCTGCTGTTCTATGTTTGCGGTGAATGAACCAAATTTTCGGGCTTTAATGATGAATTTTCGGGTATTTCTTTTTCCGTGTTATCCGTGTACGTTCCGTGTAATCAGTGGTTCAGATTGGACATTTTTAGCATAATATGACAGGCTTATCTCAGATTGGACATTTATAAAATAACTTATATTGGTTTAACCTTTGAACAAATTACCTTGCGTGAATTGTAAGATAATTGGACCGGCGATAACTATTCCTATAACCGGCAATATGCAGAATATAAGCGGGATAAGCATTTTCATGGGGGCTTGTAGGGCTATTCTTTCTCCTCTTTGTGCCCGTTGCATCCTGACGTCCTCAGACAACATACCCAGGACCTCAACCACGGGGGTACCCATTCTTTCTGCCTGGGTGAGAGTATTGACAAAAGAGCGTATCTCCGGAAGCTCTATCCTTTTGGCCATATCTTTTAAAGCCTGTAAACGGGGCTTGCCCCATTTTATTTCTTCCAGGACAAACGCTAATTCTTCTATCATAGGGTTGGTTTTGGTCTTCTTAACTATCCATTCCATGGACATGGTAAAATCTAATCCTGCATCCATGCACAGGCTCAATAAATCTACTACCTCAGGCAGCACTTTCGAAATAACTTGCCTGCGTTTTGCTATTCTCTTGCTTAGCCAAACATCAGGAATCATATAACCAAATGCCAAAGCCGCAACTATGGCAGGAGCTACAATCTTGCTAAATATAAGATAGGTTACAAATACTAAAGCAATCATTAATACAAACTTTAGGCTGAAGAATTCTACGGGTGTCAGCTTAAGGCGGGCAGCATACAGCCTCTGGTAAATCTTTTCTTTTAACTTGGGGTTCTGCAAGGCGAAGTTGCTGAGCCGAAACACCGGTTTTAAATACCTCAGGAAATCCGCCTTTACTCCCGTAGGTAGTTCTGATGAGGGAAGGCGCTGGCGTATCTGGGCGTTACTGTTCATAATGCCCAGGGTTGCCGTAAGCACAAGGCCGATAGCAACGATGAAAAATAAGAAAATCAGGTATATCATGTTTAGAAATCTATCTTACTGAATTGGATTATTAAAAAAATCCCCAATATCTGCAGGAAAGCAGCTGCCATCAAAAACATCCTGCCGACATCGCTTTGCAGCATAATATCAAAATGATGCCTGTTTATCGTAAGCACCCATCCGATAAACGCAATGGGTAATACCGACATGACTACGCCCTGAATCTTTCCCTGAAGAGTCAAGGTGGTTATCTGGTCTCTGAGTTTACGTTTAGCCCTCATGGTTTCGGCAAGCCTAGAAAATACCTTGGTAAGGTCGCCTCCTGTTTCGCGCGCCACAAGTATGGAACTTACCATCAGCTCAAGGTCATCAGATTGGGTGCGTTTATTTAGGCGGGCAAGACTCTCCTCCAGGGGAATCCCTACCTTGTTCTCCCTTAAAACCAGGCTGAATTCCTGGTTAAGGGGTGGAGGCATTTCTTCCACTACAACTTCCATGGCCTGCAATAAAGATAGGCCTCCTTTTAATGCCGAGGAAAGCGTCATCAGCGCATCTACAAGCTGGTTTTGAAACTTTTTCTTACGCGTCACTTCGATTCTCTTGATTATAACCTCAGGCAAAATAAAACCTGCGGCCATGCCGATTAATACGAAGGCTATCTTATTAAAAATAAAAAAAGCTGCTGCTGCCAAAATAACCGGGCTTAGGGTATAATATAAAAAGAGCTTGCTGGTGGGAACCATCACGAACATATCTTCCAGCTGGGTCTCTGCCTGGCTTACCTTCTTTCTCTGGGCGCGGTGAAATTTATTGGTAAGAAAAGGCACCAGCTGGCTGCCAATCAAACCTACCGAAGCAAACATAAATATCAATATGATTAGTTTAAGCATAAATAAACCTGGCTGCTACTCGAACCTGCCGCAGGGAATGAGGTTTCCTGCGGAATCATAACATTTGGTGCCGGTCGGATAATACTGCCTGCCGTGGCCGAATGTATCTCCCACATCACGCCACCTGCCGGTTATCGCCCTCCTTAAATAAACTGACATGGCAAGCAATGCAGCTACGATTATTGCGATTAACACTGCGTACTCTAATGAACTAAAGGCCTTGCGTATATTAATCACCTGCCCCCTCCCATTGTATATTAATCAACTTCTTTCCCCCTGATTCGAACAGGGTGAATAAAACTGTTTTTGATTTTAGATTATAATCCGCTGATACGACTGTTTCTAAGCCGCCTTTTTGGTAAATGCGCCAATTAGTAACTGCTTGAAATTTTCCTCCCGCCTGCCTTGAGCCTCGGGCAAAACTTTTATAAAATTCTCTCCTGTAAGCTTCCTTTTCCTTTGCGTTAGCAAGCTTACTATAGGTTGCCCCCACGTCTAAACCTAAAGCCTTCAGATGCTCCCAGTCAACGAACTTTTCCATGTCTTGTTTTCCTTCCACAAAGCCCTGGAAAATACCGCGGCATAATTCTATATCGTTAGGCTGCTGTCTGTATAAATAGACGGCGAGGATTAACGCAAGGATGATTAGGACAAACCCCAAAACCTTCTTATATTCATTATTCATAGCTTAGTGCGTTCCAGACAAAGACACGTCTGTAGCCGTATAGCTAGCGCGGCTCGTGCGTTTAATGGTAGTTGTCGGCCCGGCAACAGGACTCCAGATTAAACCCAGGTTAGCCGAGCCAGAATGAGTAAGCGCCGTTCCCGCAGGGTCAGTTCGGGTAATTTCTATCCAGGTGTTTTTGGAATCTTTGTCCCACCAAAGTTTCTGGCACTTCTTACCCCTAAGCCAGTTTCCCGAAGAAGTCTTGTGTAAATAAGGGAACAAAAATGCCCCGGTTTCCACCCTCACAGAATGTTCTCCTTCAGTATCCTTCCAGCTGTATTCTACTGCTCCTTTTCCATCTTTAGCGCGATTATCCGGAGAGCTTATCAAGACATCGTTAAACTGCTGTAATTCCGGAAGAAAAGCATTGATACTCTGAATTTCATCTGTCAGTGTATCTAAAACCGGCTGAAATTCATCTTGGTTATCTTGGTCTATGGTAGCAAAGGTATCATCAGATGCGCCATTGTAAGTAAGGTTGCTGATGTAATTTTGCAACGCTGTTAGGCGGCTATTAAAAGTGGCTGGGGCTGTTGCTGGTATATTCAGATCAGGCGCGGCAATACTACGGCTTACAGTGCCCCTGCCTGACCCGGGGTATGTTGTTGTGGTGGTTGTGGTAGTGGTGCAACCAGCGTTGCCAGTTTGAATGCAGCTGCAAGTCCACCAGCCGTAAGGATTCCAAATGCAAGGAGACGCGCAACAGGGTGAAGTCGGGGCGCATACACTGCCATATACAGGCCATGCGCCTGTGCCATCAGGAGCAGGACGCGTAGTGCCTGCCACTGATAGAGTTCCACATGAAATTGGGGTGGTCGTGCTTGTAGTACAAGTGCAAGTATATGTATATGACACATCCCAACTCATTGTTCCAGAACCAGGGGGGCCCAACGGCGTGGTACTACAACCGCTATGAATAGGGCTGGTTAGTCCCACGCTATTTATACTGGTTATTGCAATACTGCCAACAGAACATGTGCCGGGATAAGGACAGGAAGCTGCAGAATAGCCTGTAGTGGGCGGGCTTAAGTAGTTACTTCCGGCAACAGCTATCTCATTAAGCAGGATAGATTTGTCTGACGGATAAACTTTACATATAGGATTGGGGAAATAGGGACCGGTAATGCTTGTTCCGGTCAGCCTCCAATTACAGGAATAATCACTATCATTGCAAGAATATTCTGCTGCACTTTCTTCTTTATAAACAGTGGTGCTACCCGTGTTATATGCCAACTGGCAACCCGGCAAACTATTCCTTACCCTAGTAATCTGGTCTTTCCAATCATTCATCCAAGTAGCAATTCCTGCTAACATATTGTAGTGATCCATTGTCGTAGCTGTATGATGCGAGTAATACAGGTTATCAAACCAGTCCCAATCATCAGAGCCTCCGCTGGGATATCTTTGCTTTAACTGTTGGCTCAATTGATTTGCGTCATATTTATAAAAGCCGCAGGAATCCGGCTTTAATATGTCTTTTGCGTCTTTAAGGAAATCTTCGTAATGCATGCGGGCGTAATCATAATCATCCAAGCTTGATGGCAGGTCAGGGCAATCAGTATCGCTGTTTTCATTACAATTATAATAAGCATCGAGGTCGGCTTGTGTAGGGCCGGGTATGTAGAAAATAGCATACCCGCAATGCGCAATAGCGTCCAACAGACGGGTCATCGGAGACTCTGAGCCTAAATAATACGCGGACGTGCCGGAACCCATTGCGACCTCTGGACCGCAAGAACATTCTATTTCTTTTCTATCCATCTGCTTAATGAAATCCGAAGCCTGCTCATAAAATGGAATCAGGGAATTAGTTAAGAAATTATTTACCAAATCCTTGAGATTGGTAATTGAGTTTTGCAGGTTCTGCAGATGATTATACCACCAATAATCAAAACAGCGAGTCCTTTCAGCGGTTATGCCGTCGTGGTCTAAATCCAGGGGGTCTCCTCCGGAAACTACGACCGAGGAATCATTCCAGGTAACCCAGTTGCCGTCAGAGGAAGTCCAGCCAACTGAGGTATTTTCACCACAAGTAACGTCTTTGGAAAGATTAGTCATAGTCGGGTCATCCACCACCTGATTAAGCGCATAGAGAAATATCCCTTCCCTGGCAGCTTCATATTCAGGCAAGCCGTTTAACATCTTATTTAATGTAGACATATTCTGGCTATTTATTGCTGCCTTGTTACTTGCGTTATAAGCAATGGCTCCTGTGCCAACTGTCCCTGTTGCAGCTGAAGCTACAGCTACTACATCGCCTATTGATATACTGGACAATTCTCCTGATGCTAAACCAGCAAATTCCTTTGCTGCAAACTCGGACCCTCCAAAAAAAGCGCTTGCCGCAGCAAACCCCTGCAGCGCTCCCATTCCAGCCCCATTTACTCCTTGCACAATCATGTTTCCAATGGCTCCTGCAGCTGTAACTAAACCGAAAAATCCTACCCATCCCCATAAGCCTGCTGGCGGACAGCAAATTGTTAAAACTAATGCTACTATGAAAGCAAGCACAACGCCTAATAATCCACTCCTGCTGCATTTGCTATAGCTATTACCCAATGCCACATAGAGATAATGAGCTTTAGAAGCAAGCGTGCTTCCTAAATAAAGCGCAGTAGAATCAGCTGCATTGGCAACTGTGGTTGCCCTATAAGAAACAGTGCCCAGGTTAAGCGTAACCAAAATAAACACTATCACCGCCACCATTATCAGTATAAGTATAGTGGCGATTTGGCCTCCAGCCGCCTGTATTTGGAGGTTGCGTAACGAAGATATTCTCTTTAAATAAATCATCCTGGCCTCTTAATCGCTAAAAATTCTTGAAAAAATCTAAATTTGCCAACTCATCTTCATTAACCTCTACTGTCCAGTTGGTCGCAGTATCTGCTGCTATTTCCCGGCCACATTCAGGGCTGCTTTCATAATACTGCTGGCGGATGACCAGTCGGTTATTCACATAAAGGAATATTGCCACTGCTGCCCAAAAAAGAAGCAGCACGATGACCATGGCAAAAGCGAATTCTAAAGTTACCTGGCCGTTACCAGGGTGTTTCCTGGGTCTGTTTTTCATTCCTGTTCTCGGTATTGGTTATAGGAGTCTCGGTAACTGTACTAGTTCCATAATGCCTGAACACAATCATCCTGATATTGCTATAATTTTGGCTTAAGGTATCGGTTGTAGTTATGCCTGTAGTTGCCTCCTGTTTCCTTAATGTGTTATTCTTTATATGGGTATCTGTGTAATCCTGCTGCACACCCATGCTCTTTAAATTGTTGGCAGCAACACTAAAAAGATTATCTAACTCACTTCCGCAATACCAGGGAATCTCAATATCGGGGCTGCAGAGTTGGGAACAATTGGTTCCTGACTCAAGCTGGCATTCTTTTACGCAAAAATTCTTGTCGGTTATAGTGTTGCACTGCCTCTTACAACCGCTATAATCCAAAATTTCTCCTTCGCAGGAATCAATAACCTTTATAGAGCTTAATGTATTCCAATTTGGATCTTTTTGGTCCCAGTTGCTTCCACCGGAAGTTAACCCTTGCATATTTTGAGCAGTGTATATCAATGCATATTTTTGCCACCTGCGTTCTTTTTCGCAATTGTCAGTGGTCCCTATGGCAATATTGCGGAACCCCGCAGTAAGATAATAACAGGGAGGATTACTTCCCGGCGGCGAAAGCCGGCAATTGTTTCTACACGCACTATCATTAGCTGCGCAAGTCCCACAAGCTACCGCTCCGTCTGGCCCGCCGCTGCCAGGACAAGTGCTGCCTTTAATATCAATTGCCATTGCTGGCAATTCATCAATATAATCTGCGGTTTCATTCATTGTATAATTACGTATAACAGAGGCAGCGGAATTTGCGGGGATAAAAGAACCCTGCCCAAAGGCATCGCTGGGATCGGGTATGTGCCTATCGCTTATATATATGTAGCTGGCTGTTCCTTTTTGCTTGGCGAGTATTAATGCCCTTCTAAATGTTTGCTGCGTTATCTGTTGCAGGTAATTATTTTTTAGGCCGTAAGAAAGGAGGGCTGCGATAAAGGCTATTAACAGGGCTCCTAAGATGGAAATTTCCAATAATGATTGCGCCTTTTTTTTCCTATGAATTAGCATCGCTTAACAACTCTTACGGTAATGGCCCAACATCCTCCCAGCCGTTCTGTCTTGTATTATCATGACTGGAAACAGTATCTGTGGTCCTTAGCCTTCCCCCTACTTCATTAGTAGTGGCGCTGGAAGTGCTTGTACTGTTCGATGTAATGGTGATATCGGAAGTTGTGTTTTTTGGTTCGTAGGAATTGCCAATCTGATCGGCACTATCTCGGTAATTGCCCTGGAAGCTTCTTTTTATATATGAGGACATGCTTATGAGTGCAGCTACAAACACTGCTATGACCACGGCATATTCCAAAGCTGATTGCGCTTTGCTTAATTTAATAAGTCTTGTCTCTGTCTGAATGCGATTGGTCATGCGGCACATCGCCTTGTGACGCCTGGTTAACATCCGTTCTATAACTTCCGTCTACAAAACTTCTTTTTCTTGTGACCCCGGAGCTGCTGCCAGTTTGAGAAGATTCATCTATCCATACACCATCCTTAGCCGTCTCGTTAGCATCTTCCTGGCTGCCTACCTGGTCCGCTGCTACTCTTACTACTGCCTGAATCCCGCGCTTCATGTAAACCTGCATGCCAACGAGAACAGCACTGACAATTGCGATTAGTATAACATATTCCGCTATACTTTGTCCACTATAAAGATGTCGTAATTCCTTGCTTTCCATGATCTTTTCGCGAATTTGCCAGTGCTGCCCCCTATTAGCTTTTTACGGATACCACTCCTGATCCAAAGCACCCACGTTCTCACTGGTATTCTTATTTTGAGCCTGATTCGTGACCACGTTAGTTGTTGACCCTGGTCCTCCTGATATGGTTTCTACAGAATGACCCTGCGTTATACTTGTAAGAGAAGTACTTGATGTGGTCTGAGGAGAAAACTGATCGCCAATATCATTGGATGAATCTCTTAGTTTACCCTGAACACCACGTTTAATATAACTGGACATAGCAATTAATGCAGCTACGATTACTGCAATAACTACAGCATATTCAAGCGTATTCTGCCCTTTTTTATTTAAATGAATAAACATTACTTTCACCTCCTTAGATTAAACTTTTATTTACGGCGTTGCAGTCATAGTCTGGTTACGATTAGCTGTTGTATCCATGTTGGAACCCCTGGTTGTTGCTCCGCCTAAACTTACATTTTCATTCTGGCTTCCAGTCTGATCAGTTGTGGTAGTGCCAGTAAGATAATACGGTTCGTATTGTTTGGTGTCTGTGGTAGTCGCCATACCCGAACCCATATTGTCTACCACGTCCTTAACCTTTCCCTGTAACCCTCTTTTTACATATATCTGCATTGCTGTAACTGCAGCTACTACTAAAGCAATTAAGATTGCGTATTCAGCGGTGGTTTGTGCCCTTTTACCAATTTTACGTAACATTCGTCTCACCTCCTTTTAGAAATTTATTTTCTGTGCTTCATTATTCATCTGCGTTGCCGCGTTTTCTAATGAGCTCTGGACCTTAGGCTTCAAGAAATTGTTAGCGAAGATGATTATTACTGCGATAATCGCGGTCAAGATAATCACGTACTCTAATACACTTTGTCCCTTCTTGTTCATTTTGTCACCTCCTCTCATATTTATGCTCAATAAATATCTACCCATCTATCACCTCCTTCAATAATTACTGTATCGATTCTACATTGGTCTGTTGCTGGATCATTAATAAGTTTGCGTATATTGAACGCCTTACATATAGGCTTATCGCCATTATAGCCGCTAAAACAATGGTAATAAGCAAGCTGTACTCCAACACACTCTGGCCTTTATATTTTCTTATCATCTTACCACACCTTGTTATCAGCGTTAATTATGGCATCAAACCCTTTTTGAGCATAACCTGGTGTTGCGGAAGTGCCTTGCGCTGTATCTCTCACGCTTCCAAAAAAGCTATTTATCGTACCGCCTAATGTAAGCAAGGTTAAAAAAATCACCGCTGTAAAAAGTAAAAAATACTCTAAAGTAGCTTGCCCTCTTTTTAAAGACTTTTTTAAAATCATTATTAACTCCTCAAAAAATAAACCGAGTCACACGAATCTCTAACGGCATTCGCTAACCCGGTTAACTTACTCGCTTAGACCCAAAAACAAAAATAAAAACTTTTTTTCCGGCGAGCATATCCCGTGGCTTTGCGCATCCACTTACCTCCATAAGTGAGATGCTCCCTCCGTAACCCGGAGGAATTTCGCTGCCGTTATTTATATCTTTAATGACACTTAAAATATAACATCTATAACATCAAGTGTCAAGGACATTTCGGGTTAAAATGAAAGCGCTTGCTAAACTGCAAACCAGAGCCTTAATTTCTGGGAGGTTAAAATTTCCCTTTCGTTCAATCTGCGGCAGGCATACTCAAGATCTTTTAATAATGGGAACCCCTGTGGTGGTTTGAAAGTTATCCTTAACCCATCTTTTTCTTGGCTTATATCAGTGGTTAGTTTGTAAAAGTGTTCTTTTGTGAAGGCAAAATCCTTATTTTCATATCCCACGGGTAAAAAGTGCCATCTTACATATAAGTCTAATGCTTCCAGATAGTTACTGAATAGAATCCCGCTTTCAGGGTTGGTTTCTTTCTCTAATTTAAGTATTTCTGTAGAAAAAAACCTGCCAGAAGCACCGGTATATGTGAAAAGTTCAATTTTTCGGCTGTAGTCATGGAATGCCTCTTCAAAATTCGGCCAGTGGCTTAGATATGCATTTAGCCATTGAGAAGCAGGTGCATCATCAACAAAATTAGTCAAAACAATTAATCTTGTTTTCTCGGTCAAATTTGTTTTTAAAGCATTGCCTCTAAACGTAACATGTTGACTTGTATTTGGTTGTGTTAACTCAATTTCGATTTCTGCAGCATATATTTCTTTGCCCAGCGGTTCTGCAAAAAATGGCTTAAATTCCCCTATCTTTTTCACTTTTCTATACTCTACGAACTGCCAAGGCCATAACCCGAAGACAAAATATTGCTTTTTATCCTGGTTTATAGAAAGGCGCTCCAATTCATCAAAATTACTGTCACAAAGAGTCAGTTGTGTAATTTTCTTTGCCGTAGAATCAAAACTTAAGATAAAACTAAAGAACTCTTTGGTAGGAGCATCATATCCCGGCGCCATGAACAGCAAAAAAGGAGAATTATCCCGAAAATATCTATTTATGTAACTCTTGATATCATAAATAGTTGTGGAAAAATCGTGAGGGATATGCGGCGTGGACCAAATTGTATGTAACTGTCCATCTAAATACATGATGCTGCCATCAGACATATTGACTTTAACACAGCGCACTTCCTGCAGTGTGCTGGATATTATGCGTAATAGATCTAAAGGAATTGATTTAACTGATTGCAATTCATTGAGATAAGCTACGATGGTTTCAGCGGGTATTTCCTGGCCTGCTAAGGGATATGCAATGCTTTTTGGCGCTTCTTTAGCACCTTGGAACAAACCAAGATAAATAAGGCTTTCTGTCTTAGCTAAAAAGTCCTCGTTCGGCCGGTTGAGCCTGGCTTTGATAGCGTCGGAAAAGTAGTAGCTGCCGCCAATAAGGTAATCAGCTGCCTTAAGTAAGATAGCGCCTGTACAGGCTATCTTTTTAGGCTCTTGAGCCTTAATTTCGACGAGTGGTTCTGCAACCTTAATGGGCTTTGGCTGGGGCTCTGGAACCGGAATCACTGGCGCAGGCGCTTCAGGCTTAATTTCTACCGGTACTTCAAGCAACTTCGGTTCCTGTGGTTTTTCCAGCATAACTACAGGCTTACGCCTCTTTTTTTGCCTCCTTCCCACCGGCAGGCTTAACCCCTGTTGCTTTATAATTGAATTTATGCTGGATTTAGAGAGTTTTATCTGAAATTTCTCTTCTACCAAGGCAGTCATACCGCGACAGCTTAGGATTGGCTTGGTTTTTTTCTCCTCTAAAATGAAATCTATTATTTCCGGCTTTAATTTGTAAATTACGCCCATTTTATCTCCAGATTGGACATTTATAATCTCAATACAAATATAACACACATAGAATAAGCTGTCAAGTAATTTAGATTGGACATTTTAGGGACACCCAATATTTCAAAGCAGGGACACCCTTGTTTTTGAAGCAAAGGGTGTCCCTCACCCCAAACGAAAAAATCTTTGTTAGAAATAGTGACCTGATACGTCTGTTATGTTAGAGAGTGTCAAACTTTATTACATGATAGACCTGCCAGCTTTTAGAGCCTTTTAACTTTCTGTTATGCGTGGCATGCCGAAATTTCGGCATCGCACTATTTAATTTTGCGTTTGGAGCCTAGGGGTCCCTATCTATTATCGAGCCTTATAGCTCTGACGTACGACCGAGTCATCCCCAGAGGCAAGCGTTGCTTGTGGCTCTTAAGGCTTGGCATCTAAATATTAGCGATGTATTCACGCTGCTCTTTTAAAACTCTATAAATAATCAAGGTTAATTTACGCGCCACCGCGACAATGGCTTTACGTGAGCCAACCTGAGGATGATGTTTAGCGCGTATGCGATCGTAGAATTGGCGCAGCCGTGCATCTTTGTTAATGTTCGCCCAGGCAGCTTCAACCAGTAAGGACCTAAGCACAGAGCTGCCTAAATGGGTGATACGACCTCGCAAGATTCGTTCTCCTGTTGAGTATTCACTAGGCACGAGTCCCGCAAAAGCAGATAACTCTCTGGGGTTACGCAACTGCTGTGGGTCACCAATGCTTGCAAGAATAGTTATAGCGGTAATAAAGCCTATGCCGGGAATAGAGCGAAGATAATGTATATTGCGTTTAAGGCTTGCATCTTGCTCAGAGAGCTTTTTAAGCTCTTTAAGGATTATCAAAGTTTGGTTACGTGAATACTCTAGGTCATTAAGGAGTAAATCTAATCTTTGGCGCGTAGCCGGGCTACAGGGTAGTTCTTTGAGTCGTTTAATATGTGCATAAGACCAATACTGGGTCGTATCTTTTAATAGTGTGTGCAGATGGGCAAAAAGTAGAAGCGATTTGATGCGTTGTTTGCTTACTTTACGCATATCGACATATTCTTCACGCGAACGAAGCAGCTGGCGCAGCTCCCGGCAATCGTAATCCGGGATACGAATAGGTTGCATATCGCCGTTCTTTAAATGCTGGGAGATTCTCTCTGAATCAAGGCGGTTATTCTTGATACGATCATTACTGGCTTTGGGGATTGATGGAGGCGGTACCATTAAACACCTTATGTTTTTTGATGTTAAATAATCATGCAGATAATAACCAGTTACTCCGACTTCATAAGCGCAGATAACCCTTTTATTATTATACCTGTTGCGTATATGTTGGTAAAGATTTTCCGGATTAGCCGGTATTTTGTGCGAGTTGTTCATGGTATCGTGATTTTTGACGGTAAATGAGAAGCTTTTCTGATCAACGTCTATGCCTATGAAAATATCGTACTCGTTGGGGCTGTACGCCATGCTTTCCTCCTGGTTAAACGGTTAAACTATTTACCTTTAGTTTACACCATATTTTGGAAAGCTCGGCACTCTAAACATATTATCTATTATAGTAAAGGCAAAAGTAAAAAGCCAAAAGGAAAAAGTTAGGGCTAAGTCAAAAATAAGAGGAGGTGATATAAATGCCTAGAGGTGCACGATTATTTGTAAATAATGCCTATTATCATATTGTCAATCGCGGAAATCAAAAAGAGAAAATATTCATAGAACCCCCCGATTTTGAAAAATACCTACAGCTGTTAAAACACTACAAACGTAAATACGCTTTCGAAATCTTTGGCTATTGCCTCATGCCTAATCATGTTCACATAGTATTAGGGGCTAAAGCGGCGCATAAGTTGCCAAAGTTTATGCAAAGCTTGACTCAAACATACACTATGTGGTTCAATGGCAAATATAATAAAGTTGGCCATCTTTGGCAGGGAAGATTCAAATGCATGATTATTCAAAGAGATGAATATTTTCTGGAAAGTATATATTATGTTGAGGCTAATCCTGTAAGAGCCGGTATGGTTCATTCTCCTAAAGATTATGTTTGGAGTAGCTATAAAGACAGGATCTTCGGTAATAGAAACGGTTTGTTAGATCTGCCTGATTCAACCTAATAGCTGATAGGGACACCCTTCCGATTGATTTCAAGGGTGTCCCTTGATTGAATTATTGGGTGTCCCTATTTACAAAGAGAATCTCGTCACCTGCGGAAGTATGATGGGTTTCTATTGTGCCTGCGGGAAGTTCGATAGCTAACTGAGAGCTAAAATATATTGGGGTAAGGTGAAAGGGCATTATGGAGGAAACGGCTTTTACCACGCGGTTATGTTTATCCAAGAATAATACATCAATGGGAAAACGCATAAACAAGGTATGAATTGAATTGCAGGGGTCCAATATCAAAGCTTGCCCTTTAAGAAATTTTTTCCTGCCTAAAAGGCCCCTCATCCTGGTAAGTGGGTTATTCGCCACTACAGCATTATCTGCCAAGATATTATTGTTGGTTTTATTAATGACCTGCACGGTTAGCTGGCTTTGAAGATGTCCTGATTAAGCGGAATATTACGAACCTTTATTTCTTCTATGAAGGAAGGCACGTATCCGGTAGCCTGAAAATCTCCCAGGACTTTACCCTGGCTATCAATGCCTTTTTGTTTGAATAAAAAGATGTCGCGCAGGTCCACGTGCGTTTCATCTTTCATGCCGCAGAGCTCGGTTATCTGTATAATCTTACGGCTTCCGTCGGAAAGCCTGGAGGTATGGATAATCATGTCCACGGCTGAAGCAATCATCTCGCGTATTGACCTTAGGGGAAGATCGACTCCTGCCATAAGAATCAGGGAATCCATCCTCATTAAAACATCCTGGGTAGAGTTGGCATGAAGCGTGGTCATGGAACCGTCGTGCCCTGTGTTCATTGCCTGAAGCATATCCAGAGTCTCATTGCCGCGGCACTCTCCGATGATTATCCTATCAGGCCGCATCCTTAATGTATTCCTGAACAACTCCCTCATGGTAATTGCACCTTTGCCTTCTATGTTTGAAGGCCTAGATTCCAACCGCACCCAATGCTCCTGGCTCAGCTTCAACTCTGCCGCGTCCTCAATGGTTACTATGCGCTCGTTTTCAGGTATAAAGGAAGACAGTACGTTTAACATTGTGGTCTTTCCTGAACCGGTAGCGCCCGATATAATAATATTTTGCCTGGACAAAACACAGGCCTTAAGGAATTCCCCCATCTGCTGGTTTAAAGTATTTAACCTGACTGCTTCCTCTACGGTAAATCTTTCTTTTTTGAATTTTCTTATGGTTAGCGTGGGCCCGGTCAAAGAAAGCGGGGGTATTATGGCATTTACGCGTGAGCCATCAGGTAACCGTGCATCTACCATGGGCACCGACTCATCAATATGCCTGCCGATAGGGGCAATAATGCGTTCTATAATCGTCTTTACCTGCTCGTTAGTAATGAATCTCTTTTTGGTAAGTTCAATTTTTCCGTTACGCTCAACATAAATTTCATCTTTATTATTAACCATGATATCGTTTATTTCCGGGTCGGCGATTAAATCTTCTAATGGCCCCAGGCCCAATGCTTCATCCAGGATATCTTTAATCAGCTTCTTTCTCACTTCTGAAGATGAGATAAAACTACCTGACTCCTCTGCCAGTAAATTAGAGACGATGACCTCGGCTTTCTCTTTCAGTTCTTTTGCCTTTTCTGCATCGGTGAATACTGCAAGGTCCAGCCGTTTTATGTTAAGCTCTTCTATGAGCCTGCTGTGAATTTTACGTTTAAGCAAAAGCGTTTCATCTACCTCTTCCTGCGAAGGCATTAATTCAGACAAAGGGCTGGTCATGCCTAAAAGCTGCCAGAATTTTCCTGACTTATCTACTAAGCCCGCTTCTTTTAAACGCAGCTCATCTATTTCCTGGCGCGCCATAAACAACTTATCATTGCGGGTTAATTCACGGACAAAATTCTTTATACTTAAGGAGACTTTTGTCCTGGGGTTATCTATAACAACAGGAATCCCCCTGTTTACAGCCTGGCCCACCACTTTACCCTCAGAGGGGATATGGGCAATTATATCTATGGGCAGGCTCCCCTTGACCTCTCTCCAGTTAATGCTCGACGCTGACTCTGACCTATTGAGGATGACTTTTACCATGCTGATGGGAAAATGCAGGAATTGCAGCGTATCCATAACCCATTTGGTTTGATAAATAGAGAGGATATCCGGCGTAACGACTAATAGTATCAGGTTGGCCTGATTTAAAACAGCAACGCATGTTTCACTAAATCCCTTTCCGGCATCTACAATTATATAATCATAATATTTATCCAGTAAATTAAATACGTCTTTTATCTTGAAGGCGTCTAGATGCGGGGCTTGCTGGGGGTTAGATACACCCGCCAGGAAATCTATGCCTAAAGGAGAGCTTTTGGTCAGGTAATCATCTTTCTTAATATTTTCCGGAGATGTCTTAAGATGGTATATTAAATCCGCCATGGACTTCTGCGGCTTTAAATCCAGCATCCTGGCTATGTCTCCTACCGCCAGCACGTCCAAATCTATGAGGCAGACTCTCCAGGAGAAATCCCGGGCTAAACTAACAGCAATGTTTGTGGCAAGCAGGGTTTTACCTACTCCGCCTTTTGTGCTAAAGATTATTATTCTTCTAGCCATTGTTTAATCTCAATTCAACCGGTATTCTATAGGGATATCTATCCAAAGGTCCTTTGAAACGATAGAGGGAGGAAAAGGCGGATAAGCAGAAATTCCTTTTACTACCGCGATTGCGTTATCGTCGATAATTTTGTAACCCGAGGAGTCTTTTACCAGGGCATCCATTAATTCCCCCTTATAAGAAAGGTGCAGGCTCAACTTTACCGTGCCCTGGAAACCCGCATCTTTTGCAGCTGGAGGATAATTCACATTTTGCAATATGCGTTTTTGGATAACCTGAGAATAGCCCACTAATTCTGGAGGCAAATCTGAAGCAGCTGCCAAAGAGGTATTTTCAGTATTTTTATTTTCTTGCTTAGCCAGGGTAACCTTAGATTCTTTTCCGGAAACAATAGTAGGCGTGAGAGTGATGAATAATTCGGTTTCTCCGCGGTTGCCGGCGCCATCGCCTATTTTGGTTTGTTTTCTCCTGAAGAGTACGCCTAATATAGGCAAATCGCTTAAGAATGGGGTTTTACGGATATCCTCCTCGTTTTTACGTTTTATCAACCCCCCTATTGCCAGGGTCTGCTGGTCATCGAGAATAAGCTCTGTTGAGGCATTACGCTTGGTCAAGGGATAAGCCAAAGCAGTAGGCTGAGAAACAAGGCCAAGGACGACTGCATCACCCACTTCGCTTACCTCCATCTTTAATGATAATTTTATACGCCTATCTTCTCTGACTACGGGCTTTATTTTAAGTTTTATGCCGAACTCTTTGTAATCAACCGTAGTAGAATTTGACCCACTTGTACCGGATACTACCTGGCTGGTTAATGTGGGTTTCTCTCCGCCGACTAACAACTCGGCTTCTTTGCCGCTTTGGCAGGCAAGTTTTGGCCGGGAAAGAATTCTTGCCTTTCCCTCCTGCACTAAAGCATCTATCGACCAGATGAATGCTGCGCGTTGAAAATTTACTACTTTAAATAAATTTGAAAATTTGGCTCCTGTGTCGGAAATGCCTGGTGAACCCACCTCAGTTACACCTATTGCCCCTGGCCAGCTGAAGCCTAAAGTATTAGTAGCATCTCTGTCTAACTCCAACAACTGCACGTCAATTTCCACTATGGCTTCTTCTTCCTTCACTTCCACTAAATCCATGATTTTTTCTTTTAGGGTTGTTAATGCATTTGTGATCTTTTCTTTATCCGAGACGTTTTTTACGCTACCCATAATAACCACTTTACCTTCGTCTTCATCCGCCTTGGAGTAAACTGCGGGAATATTAAGGTCGGCTAATATATTATCAACGCGGCCTTTTATTGGTTCAATATCTTCGGCGAAAACTTTTATTTTGTAAGACAGCTCGCCGAATTTATCCCAAATCACCAGGGTAGTGCTACCCGCTGCTTTCGGGCTAAGCGTTATTTCGCTACTGGTTACATTCATTACGTCGAGGATATTGGGATTGCCTATCACGATCCGCTTGGGGCCGTCTACCGAAAGCATTTTTGCTTCGCCTAACAATAGCTTGAGTTCCTCTGCCTGCGAATCAGCCGCATAATATTTGGCCGGAAAAATCAATACACCGGCAATCATCAGCATAATCAAGAAAAGGCGTCTTTTCATCGTCATCCTTATTATTTAGATAAAGGGATTCTCTCTCTTCTTAAGCCGCGATATATCTCTACATACTCTGTTGGAGGCGCTTTCACGGTTGCTTCTTTTGTCTCTGCGCCTGTTGATTCAGCGTTTGGCATAATATATTTAAATAAGGTGTCCCATGTCGTGGGGACCGCCGGCTGGACTTGAGAATCAGCCGGAGAACGCAGGGTAAGACGAATCTTTCCCTGTTCCTGTACAAATGCAATAAGATTAGCTTCCTGGGGATTAAGCGCCAGGGTAATAAGCTGGCCACTGTTGCTGCCACTGCTGCTTTCGGTTTTGCTGGCTTCCGCTGCTTTAGAATACCTGCCTACTTCCGGCAAAGCGGAAGCAGAAGGCCTGCCTATCTCGCGGCCCACGGCTAAGACTAACACATTCTGGAATAAAGGCGCAACCGCCACCTGGACGCTTTGTTTTTTATCAGGCGTATTAACCGGCACAGGAATCAATCCGATTACATCTACATAATCGCCTGCCTTAATCATGCCGGCGAGGCTGGAAATATTGTCAACTGAAATAGTTATCGCCCTCTTACCGACGGGAGTAACCATTGCCAGGCTTCCCGCAGCAGCACCGCTGCTGGATGTTTGTTTAGGCCATACCAGTTTACTCAGGGTAACCTGTTCGCCCTTGGCTATGGGCACTATGGTGCTCATACCGTTAATCCTCTCTACAGAGCCAACTGCCTGCGGTTGTACGAATTGCTTGGGCGTCATTTGCACTTCCAGGTTTTCAGCTTCTATGGGCGAATCTTTAGGGATGTCTTTTTTTGCCACCAGGACCGGCACCGTGCTCTCCTGCACCTTTTGCATTCTATTCTTTGCCTGCTGCTCTAAGATGCTTCGCTGCTGGTCAAGATAAACCTTTACCAAAAATACCGCAATTACCCCTAAGACAATCCCGATTATTAAAATCAGCCTTTGTTTTTGCACTTATTTTATCTCCCCTTCATAAACTTCTATTTTTGCGGAGCTCGATAATTTGCCGACGAGATCTTCAATTTTCTGCTGCTGTTTTAAGAAAACCAGCCCTCTTTTTATATCATCCCACATGTCAGCTAAGGGTTTCTGTTGGCCGCCTTTCTTTGCTTCTAATCTCAATATGTAGTAGCCGTCAGGCCCCTTGAAGATATTGCTGATTTTACCCGCTTCCAGGGAATCGGAAAAAGCTATGCTGTCAAACTGGGAAAACTTCTTTCCTTTTTGAATAAAACCTAAATCCCCTCCGTCTTTGGCGCTGGCAGACTTAGACCTTTCCTTTGCCAGGGTAGCAAAATCCGCTCCCTGTAACAGTTGAATCATTATATCCTTTGCCTCGGGCTCCGTAGCCACTACAATCTCCCTGACATTTCTTTCTTCGGGCGATTTTAATTGTTCTTTATAGGTATTATAATAATCTTCCACTTCTTTGGAAGTAACATCCACTTTATCTGCTTCTTGACGCACCAGCTGGCTGACCAAAAGATTTTGTTTTATTTTATCCATAGCCTTCTGGACATCTTCTGTCCTGTCCAATCCTCTGTCCAGGGCCTCTTGATACAGAAGCATCCTGCGCACTAAGTCATTCTTTAAATAATTTACCTTCTGTTCGTGAGTCGTAATCTTTAATTCGGGCTTTTCCGCCGGGACCATATTATTATAAGCATCAATTTCTTCATTTAACCCTTCCAGCGTTATGGGGGTATTATTTACCTTGGCAATAATAGTCCCTTTAACCGTAATCACAGGGGCTTCCTTTTTAGGCTCCTCTTTCTTAGGGGTAGCGAAATTAAGCTTGTCGCAGCCAGCCAAAGCTGAAAACGCAAAAGCAAAAGCTGAAAGCACAATTAACTGATATAACCTATTGCCTAAACCATTCTTCATTATTGCCTCCGTGAAGTCATTGTTGTTTAGTTTCGCTGCCACCGCCGATAAATGAAATTATCTTGATTAATAAATCCGCGATTTTAGCGATCAGGAACAGGAAGAAAAAGAAAAATGCATAAATACCCAGAATTAATACCCCCATCCAGCGCGGATTACCGGGTACAAGGCCTGCCAAAACAGCGATTCCTCCGATAACGCCTAAAAATAAAAAAATCCAGGCAGCGATTTTAACCACTAGACTGGAAGCCCTTAAAAACCCCAGGTGTTCCTTCATGTTACCTCCTATTTTATTGTTATTTTTTTATCACAAACCCGGCCTGAATGCAAGAGAAATCTTAAATATTATAGCAACTCTGTATTAAAAGTCAATATTAAACAAGCTTTGTGCTGAATTGCTTTTTCACCGATGGCCTGGTTAGGCAAAAAAACAAAATAGTATGATAAACAACGGAAATAACGTTCTTTATGCCGGAGGGGATGCTGGTTTCCAGCGCCCCGGAAAGGACAATAATACCGAAGAATATGAGAATTTTACTCAGGATAATTACAGTCGAGAAATATAACACGAGATAATAGGCTATGAGGTTGGATTTTAAAATACCTATGCCTATGATTAAAGAAGCTACGGAGGTTAATAATACAAACCCGAGGATTGCCGGTGGCTTATGGGAAGTGCCTGATAACAGGCTAAACACAACCGCAGCCAGAGTGACTGTGCCGATTATGATTTCAACGCTGCCGAAAAAAATTATTGCCCGGTGGATTCTGTTTGGCATAAAAGTCGGTACTATGTAATAGCCCCAACGAGATTTGAACTCGTGTACTCAGCTTGAGAAGCTGATGTCCTAGACCGGGCTAGACGATGGGGCCAAAGTTTCATTAAAATAATAGCATAATTCTAAGGACTATCAATAATTATGTTGACCCGTCTTTGCAACTATTATATACTGATTTTATTTACAACCACTTAATGACTAATGCCGAAATCCGAATGCCTAATAAATGCCTAATTCTTAAATGTTTAAATGTCTAATTAAGCATTAGAAATTTAGACATTAAAAATTAATTAGGAATTAGAATTTAGAAATTCGACATTAGAAAGTAAATAGACATGCCGATAAAAGTAGGCGTAGGCCTAAGCACGCAAAGAGACCCGGTCCTGGCAGCCAGGGAAGCCTTAAAAAGCGCGCACTTTAATCTTCATACCGAGAAGATAGACCTGGCTATTCTGTTTAGTTCTGACGACCTCTCTTCCCAAAGCCTCATAAGGACAATCAGCATCCCTCTTGGCGCACAAATTCCCATAATAGGCTGCAGCGGCGCTGCAATAATCTGTAATCAGAATATATTGAAACACGGGGTTGTGATAATGCTTTTATCATTGCCTGCGGGGGTTTATTTTAATACAGCCGTCACCAATGAACTCCTTGCCAAGGGTTCAATTAATGCCGGCCAAGAATTAGGGCAAAAATTAATTTATGGCTTCGGGAATGTCCGCAGGGGCCTTAGCATTATATTCTCCGACGGGTTAAGCCGGCAGGGCTCGAAACTTATCTTCGGGCTTCAGGAAAGATTGGGCAAAAGTTTTCCTCTGGTGGGAGCGTCGGCTTCTGATAACCTTAAATTTCAAAAAACCTATGTGTACTTCAACCAAGAGATATTAAACGATGCGGCCTGCGGAATTCTTTTGGGAGGAAAATTAAATTTTGGCGTGGGAGTAAAACACGGCTGGAAGCCACTGGGAAAACCCCGCTATATAACCAAATGCGAGGATAATGTCGTCTATGAAATAGACGGAAACACTGCGGCAAAGGTATACGAAGAATATTTTGCCTGCGGCCTGGAGGAGCTTAGGAAAAAATTAAGATACATCTCCATACTCTATCCAATAGGGATTTACCTGCCCGGAGAAAAAGAGTATCTTTTGCGAAACTTAACCTCTATAGGTAACGACGGCTGTTTAACTTTTCAAGGCAATATTCCTCAAAATAGCATTGTGAGGTTGATGATCGGGACAAAAGAATCCTGCCTTGCTGCCGCAAAGCAGGCAGCTGATGAGGCCAAAAGATCGTGCCCGGGTAATTTTGTGCTTGTATTTGACTCGATTTCAAGATATATTTTGTTAAGGCGCGATGCTAAAAAAGAATTGAAGATAATTAACGAGAGCATCGGCAAAGATATCCCGGTAATCGGAGTTTATACCTACGGAGAGCAAGCGCCCTTGGAAGCAATGGGCTACCACGGCCAGACATATTTTCATAATCAAACTGTGGTTGTGCTTAGCGTAGGAGCTTAATTAATGCAAAACCTCGTCTATAATATTGGCGCTTTGTTAGCACTGCTGGCTATTGCATACCTGGCGCTCACCCTTCTATTCAAGATAGACAAAATAAAAGAGCTGCAAACAACCACGGATAAATTGAAGCAGTCGCTGGAAGAAATGGATGAACAGGCAAAACTCATCGTGCGCACAGACATCGAATTAAACAAAACCCAGGAGGAACTGGATAAAAGGATGTCCGGGCTTTATGCCCTGCAAAGATTATCGCGTGCTATAACCACTACGCTAGAAGAAAATCAGGTATTTAAAATGATCGGCGCCAGCCACTTGGAAGACTTGGGGTTTGAAAAAGCCTGCAGTTTCCTCTGGGATGAGCCACAAAAGCGTTTCTTGCCTACCCTAAGCGTGGGTTACTCTGCCCAGGAATCAGAAACCATAATCTCTTCGGTTAATCAGAATAAAGATCTCTATCTTAATCTAATACAAGACCAGAAGTCTTTATCATCCATATCGGTACACCCGGATGTTAGTTCGTCCGAAAAAATAAACAAGGTTTTTAAAGCCTCTTTTTTCGTAATCTCTCCGATATTGCCCAAAGAAGGCGATAAAGGGATTTTGTTTGTAGGCACGCAAAACACAGAGGCAGCTTTAACTGAGGGGGATGAAGAATTAATCACAATCCTTAGCAATGAAATCGGACAAGCCCTGGAAAATGCGCGCCTGTTCGAAAAAACCTGGCGCGCGCAGCAGGAATTAGAAATTAAGGTGGAGGAGCGCACGCATGAATTAACCCTCGCTCTTGAAGAAGTAAAGAAAATAAGCAAGCGCAAAACCGATTTTATATCCAGCGTTTCCCATGAATTAAGGACTCCCCTTACTTCGGTTAAGGGCTATGCGGCGATACTCATGGAGGAAAAACTGGGGGCAGTGCCTGCGGCAGTAAAAGAACGCCTGCAAAAAATCAACAGCCACAGCAATGAACTTGTAAACATGGTAAATGACCTTCTGGATATAGCGCGTATTGAATCCGGTAAAGCAACCATGACTTTGTCTGAACTAGATTTAAACAGCATCATTGCAACGGTTGTGGATTTGATTATGATACAATGTAAAACCAAAAATATTGATTTGGTGGTAGATGTCCCAAAAGATATCCCCCAAATTATAGCTGACCGCGTCCAGATAGAACGGGTATTTATTAATCTTTTGGGTAATGCCGTAAAATTTACGCCACAAAACGGCAAAATCACTATCAGGGCAGAAAAACGCGCCAATGCCATACAAGTAGATATCTTGGATACCGGTATCGGCATCCCCGCGGAAGCATTGAATTTGATATTTGACGAATTTTATCGCGTTGACAATTCTATCAACCAACAGGTAAAAGGTACGGGCCTTGGGCTTTCTTTGGTAAAATATATTATTGAGGCGCACAAGGGAAAAATTTGGGTAGAAAGCAGGGTCGGGGAAGGCAGCACTTTTAGTTTTACTCTGCAAATAAAAGGGGACGTTTCTATTTTTAACGCCTCCGGTTTAGCAGAAAAATAGAAACGTCCCCTTTTTCTTTTTACAAGGAGAATCTTCTATGGTTAGGCCAAGAATTTTGCTTGTGGATGATGACCCGGACATTCTGGATGTTTTGGAGATTACCCTTTCTGAAGAAAACTACGAGCTCCTGAAAGTCAGGGATGGAGAAGAAGCGTTGAAGATTATTAAATCCAAGCCCCTGGATTTGGTATTGTTAGATTACGCCATGCCCAAGATGAATGGCCGCCAGGTATGCATGGAAGTAAAAAAAGACATACTGTTAAGGCACCTGCCGATAATCATGGTAACGGGAAAAGGCGAAGTAAAAGACAAAGTCGGTGGGATTGACGCAGGAGCAGATGATTATATTGTAAAGCCCTTTGAACCCAAAGAATTGCTCGCGCGCATACGTATGATTATCAGGCGCACGCAAAGAGACCTTGAGGCAAACCCGCTATCTCGCTTACCGGGGAATGTCTCAATTCTTAATGAATTATCGCGCAGGATTGAAATGAAATCTTTATTTTCCGTCTGCTACCTAGATTTGGACAAATTCAAGACCTATAACGATAAGTATGGTTTTGAGCACGGGGATGAGGTAATCCGGGAAACCGCGCGCATATTAATACAAGTCGTGCAGCAGGTAGGTAACCCAGACGATTTTATCGGCCATATTGGCGGGGATGACTTTGTGATTGTAACTGCGCCAAAAACAGTAGATAAAATATGCCAGAAGATTATTGAGGATTTTGAAAAAATATCGCCTTCCTTTTATAATGATTCGGACAGGAAAAACGGTTTTATCCTGGCGTTTGACCGCCAGGGCAAAGAGCAGAAAATTCCGCTTTTGTCTATTTCTATCGGTGTGGTTTCAAATGAATTCAGGAAGATTGAACACGTGGCACAAATAGGCGAGATCGGAGCAGAAGTAAAATCCCTTGCCAAACGCCTGGAAAGAAGCAACTACATCAAAGACCAGCGTAAGTCCGAGTAAAATAAAAGGGGACGTTTCTATTTTTGTTAGATTTAACCCTCTTCCACGTCTATTAATAGTGGAAGGGGGTGTTTTTATGCCAAGGTCAAAAAGATTAATTCCTATAAATGCAGCTATGCATATTGTGTGTAGAGGCAATAACAAACAAGATATATTTAAAGGGGAAGGCGACAAATTGCGTTATTATTCTTTACTTAAAGAGTTCGAGGAGGAAAACAGAGTAACTATTTTTCATTATTGCCTTATGAATAATCATGTACACCTACTTGTTTGGCTTGATGAAAAAAGTAAGGTATCAAGATTTATGAAACAGGTTAATTTGACTTATTTTAATTATTTCAACAAAATTTATAGTTATGTCGGACATTTATGGCAAGGCAGGTTTAAAAGCAACATAATAGACACTGATTCATATCTTCTGCAATGCGGTAAATATATTGAACTCAACCCCCTAAGAGCCGGCTTGGTTTATCAGGCGCAAGATTATGCCTTTAGCAGCTATAATCATTATGCAAACGGAAAACCCGATTCGTTACTTAGTAATAATCCGATGTATATTGGCTTGGCAAATTCTGAAGAACAGCGGAGAAACCTGTATATTAATTTTGTGGTAGATACTCAGTTGGTAAATAAAGATATTCTAATCAAAAGATTTAAAAGAGGTAAGCCTAAAAATATATAATGGGGACGTTTCTATTTTCCGCTAAGCTGCAGAGATGAAAAATAGAAACGTCCCCATTTATTTTCAGGGTTTAGGCATTGTGGTTCATTTTAGTGCGAGGAGAGGGACTTGAACCCTCACAGGCTCATCGCCCAACAGCCCCTCAAACTGTCGCGTCTGCCATTCCGCCATCCTCGCATATGTCAAATTTACTGCTCAGACCAGGAAAGAATTTTATTTTCTTTCGGGCTTATCACTACTTGATAACGAACGCCGTCTTTGCCCTTAACCTGAGGGATAATATTAAGCCTTAAGTAGTCTGATTTTACGCTTAAAACACTCATCGCCGATAACAAATCCTGCTCCTGCCTTAAGCTTACGTCGGAGAAGTTCTTTAAATCCGCTAATATTGTTGCCTGGCTGGTAAATGCGCCGTCTTCTTTCCCCTGCTCAGCTTTATATTCCCGGCGAAAGCGCATAATTATATCTATAAGCTCATCATCCAGGCCCAACGCAGATAACACTTCGCTTGAGGCAGTATTAATATTTATTTTTCCCAGTCCATAGACGGTAATTGAATCTTTGATTTGATTGTATATGTCTTTGGTCATCCCCTCTACAAGCAAGAGCTCTTCTTTGCGTTTAAATGGCCGGCGAGTTGATTCTGTAATATTTTTTGCCAGGTCCTCATTTATACCTACCAGCCTTTTTAATACTTCACTAGAAACCAGGTTAATATTTATCAGCGCCCCTTCATCGACAAATTTCTCTTTTTCCCCGGCTGTTTTTCTTTCGCTAAGGTAATACTTGTAGCCTGGCTTATCACAGAGCATTACTATATTTGCCTGCGTAAGCTCGTTATAAGAATCGTAATCCGGGGTAGCATCTTTAATTCTATCTTCAAATACGCGTAACATTGCTGCCTTTGCCATGGGTAGCGACATGGACTGGCGGATAAAAAAACTTGAGAATTTTATTTCCTGAAACACAAACCCTGCCAGAGCCAGACTTAAAATAGACAAAATCGCAAGCGCCCAAAGGCTAACAATAAGAATGCTTCCCTGTTTATGCTGTGGGAATTGTAATAACCGTAACATAAGACTTTTCTTTTTGGGTTACATTAACCTTGACTGCCAAGGGTAAAGTTGGTTGCTGTTGCCAATCTTTTTTCCAAACATATGCTTTTTGCTGAAGGTCATAAATTAGATATGCAAAACTAAAGTTATCTAATCCTTCGGCAAAGGAAGAAAATTGCGGCTCTAATTGCAATTTACCCTTAGCTAAAATATCCGCCAATTTATCCTGGCTTCGATAAAGAGCCTTTTTATCAGCATCATACGAATAAATGACCCGGTAGATTTCAGAGTCAATTACCGAAGCAAGCTGCAGCTTAATGCCCGTGCCGCTAAAGGCAACATCATTAAAAAGAAATGCCTGCCTTAATTCCCGGTTTAGTTTTTCCATTTTTAATATAAACGCGCGCTGTTGTGCCTCGGAGTCTTTGGCGCGCCGCCATACGGTCATGCCGGAATTGAAAGTCGCATAAATAGCCACAGTTACGACAGCGAATATCGTAACTGTGATAAGCAGTTCGAGAAGCGTAAATGACCTCTGGGTTCTGGGTTCTGGGTTCTCGGTTCTCGGCAAGAACCTAGAACCTAAAACCCAAAACCTAGTTCTATTTTTGTTCATTTTGTTTTTCTTCCTGTTTCCTTGGCAAATACGTCGAAACCCAAGCATCTTTAGTTCGTCCTGCCTCCGTCCAATCTACCCTAATACAAACTTCCACTAATTTTTCAGTTAAATAATCCGGGCTGGATACTTCTTTTACTTCGCTTAGCCAGTTAAAATTTCTTGGGCCAATTTTGCGGGTTCCCGAATCAGATTCTAACCCGGGAGTTAAACCTTTTCTTTCGTATGAAACCAACTCCAGCTCAGCCAGTTTGTCTCTAGCAAGCTGTGTCGCGCTAATATAATTTTGGCTTGCGTTTAGAGCGCCTGCAGAAATTATGTAAGACTGGCTGACTATAACCAGCCCAAAGCCCAGTATGGCTACGCTTATCATTAGTTCAATAAGCGTAAATGACCTCTGGGTTTTGGGTTCTAGGTTTTGGGTTCTGGGCAAGAACCTAGAACCTAAAACCCAGAACCTAATATTATTCCCAGTTCGTAATATCATCAGCGGTGCCTGGCTGGCCGTCTTTTCCTACGCTGGAAAGATCGTATCCATTTTGATTGTGCTCTCCGGGGAATTTATACAGATAGGCCTTGCCCCAAGGATCAAGCGGTTTTTTCTTTAGATATGGCCCCCGCCAGTTGTCTGCTGCAGCAGGCTTTGTAGTCAAATAGTCCAGGCTATCGGGAAAAGTCCCCATATCCATTTCATAAAGATCCAAAGCCAGTGCAATGCTTGAGCTGATGTCCGACTTTGCAGCCTGAATCCTGGCTTGCTCGGAACGGCCGGCTAGCCTCGGCATAACCATAGCTGACAAAATACCGATAATGATTACTACTAACATCAGTTCGATTAATGTAAAGCCTCTTTTTGTTTTCATGGAATCCTCCCTGTTAATGTCAAATACCAAAGCACAAAATCCAAAATAAATTAAAATTTCAAAATCTAAAAATAAAAGGGGACGTTTCTATTTTTCTTCTAATTTTAGTTTTAGGGAACGTTAAAAATAGAAACGTCCCCTTTTATTCAGAATGAACCTTAGTTTTGACTTTTACGTTTTGCGTTTTACGACAGCGACACTGCCAGAATATTAACTTCTATTTTTAGCACTCCGGAAGTCTCATCTTTGCTGGATAAATTAAGCTTGTCAATTTTAAAAAGTATATCGGAATTCTCTAAATTATAAATAAAATCAAAAAACTTCTTTACATCCGCTTCAGCGCGAAGTTGCACGTGAAAAGTCTTAGGCATAGCCTGGGGATTAACAGAGGCTTGCGGATTCAGGTCCAAGATGGATAAACCCGACTGCCTAGCCAAGGCTTCGATTTTACTTAAGATTACGCCCATCTTTGCCTCGTCAGTTCCTTTGAGGCTTAAATAACGCTCTATCTGTTTTTGTGCTTTCAAAATATCTTCTTTTTGCTGCACGAGTTCCAGGTATTTACGGATGCCCAACTGCTGGCGCTCTATGTCAAGCTTAACAGAACTCATTTTTTCAAGCAGCGGATTAAAAATAATCAGTTTGAACATAAACGCCAGCGCCAAAGCTCCGACGGCAATGGCCAATATTTTTTCACGCTTTCCTAATTTTTTAATATTTAGCATAAAGGTCGACTATTTTACTTTTGGCTTTTAACTTTTTACTTTATTTTATGCCTATCTCAAAATCCACTATTTCTTTTTCTTTTACTTTGCGCCGGCGCATGTACTTGGCCTGGGAGTCCTTAAAAATGCTGGAATTATTCAGCGCATTTACAAAGCTGGAGATATCGGGCATCTGTTGTGCATAACCGCGGATACTGAAGTTTTTCTGCCATTCCCAGGTAAAATTTGTCAGTGTAATATTATCGGGGCAAAGCCGCGTTAATTCATAAATGTAGGTAGCTACCGAATCCTTTGCTCCGTAATACTGTTTCACGATTGTTATCTTTTGCGCAACGTCATATAAGGCGCCTGTGTCTTTCTTTAATTGGGTGATCCTCTTTTCCAGCCCCTCTCGGTATGACTGCAGTTGATTTATCCTCACCAAAGCAAGCAGGCCTAATATAATAAAAACATAAGTTATGCACGCTCCCATTGTAAGTATTTGCTGCATTTTGAGTTTTATCTCTTTCTTAATCTGCGCCTCCGGCAGCGTAAAATTAATATCCTCTTTTCTCCTCTGGTAACTAAACCCTAATACGGAGGCAAAGGACACGCCTTCTGCGTTCCTGACGGGGAATTTATCCAGTTCGCTGCATCTTGTAAACTCAAACTTCAGATTAAAATCTTTTTTCAGCCAATTTTCTATCGTAGATTCTAATTCCCGGGGGGCTCCGGTTATAAAAAGGCGGCTAGGCTTTGTATTGGGGATTTCGTTATTCAACACTACCAACGCCTGTTTTAATTCGGCACAGCATTTCTCTCTTTCTGTCTCCATTCTGAGCTGCTCGCAGCCTTGCGATATTATAACAGTGGATCTGATATTATGATTATTCACCAATACGAGATCGCTAAAATTATAATCGATGTCAAACACAAGGAACGCCCCGTGCAAAAGCGATTTATCTTTTATGGCCTCATTAATATAATGGACTGTGCCTTGCGAACTCATCAGCATTGATTCAGGTAATATGTTTAGGGGGGTGAATGCGTTAAAAATGTGCCGCAGCATTTCGCGGTGTGCCACTGCCAAAAGAATATGGCTGTTACTTAAACCGTCAAACCCCAGGTTCTGGTGGCTCCAGATAATTTCCTCTTTTGGATAGGGGACTTGCCTTATGACATGTAACCCCAGCATTGATTCGATTTCCGCAGGATCCCTCGACGGCAAATCCAGCTCTCTAACGGTGATTTTATTGCGGCTGACCACAACCAAAACCTCTAAGCCCTTTTTTTGCCCTATCTGCTCAAAAATGTTCTTTAGGGAATTGGCAAGGTTATAATTATCTAACCCCGCGGGCTCAAGAATTATCTTATCTACTGCGTTATGCGCAATGCCTACAGACGAAGAACATACGGCCTTAAGCCAACGCTCGGAAAACTCTATTACTACTTTTTTCTTCATTATTTAACCGCCGACTAAAGTATCTATGGTGAAGATTGGCAGGAGCACAGCCATCACAATTCCACCGATAACTAACCCTAAGATAAGGATAATCGCCGGCTCAAGAAGGGAGCTGATAACCTTTAAATCGCCCTCGATTTCCTGTTCATAAGAATTTGCAATATCCTCCATAACGCTATCAAGCCTGCCGCCCTCTTCCCCCACCCGGATCATCTGGACAACAAAATCCGGAAAAATTTTGAATTTGGAAAGAGCCTGAGAAAAAGAACTGCCTTCTTTGATGTCGCTGGAAACTTTGCCTAATTGTTTTATCTGCTGCGGGTTTTCTATAATGGGCGCTGTAATTGATAGCGCGGATAATAGCGTCACTCCACTTTTTAATAAAAGCGCTGTACTCGTCGAGAAATTAGCTATTGCCTGTTTATACACAAGCGACTTTACCATGGGCAGGCGGTATTTTAACCACGAAAGAACGCTGCTGCCGTCTTTGCCTTTCTTTTGCAGTAAACCCAATATAAGCATGAAGGCTACGACTACCAATAACCAGTATTTTTTAAGGAATCCGGCGATAGCCAAAAGAATAACCGTGGGTAGCGGGAGTGCTGCCTGGAAATCTTCAAACATTCCGGCTAAGCGCGGCAAAACAAACGTAAGCATAACAAAAATTGTCCCAATGCCTACCACGATCATGAATATAGGATACGCCAATGCCTGACGCACTTTCGTACGCAACTCTTCAGTATGTTGTAGGCGCGTTAAAATCTGCTCCAGCGCATCTTTCAGCTGGCCCGAACCCTCTCCTGTGCGGATGATATTTATATAGAGAAGAGAAAAATATTGCGGGTATCGGGAGAGGCATTGTGAAAAAGTCATCCCCTCTTTAATGTTTTTGATTATGTCTTCTAATAGCAATTTTTCCGTATGGTCACTGCCGGACTGCTCAAGCAGCCTCAATGCAGAAAGCAATTCCACGCGGGATTTACTCAGGTTATACAATTTCTGGGTAAACAAAACTAATTTTTTATGCCCCCACTTACCCAGCTTTATGTTGGATGGCTTAATTTTTGTATCGGCCCTTGCTGCCCCTTCTTCCTCCACCGATATAGCAATCATACCCTGATGCTCGAGATTTTCTATTACATGCTCGACAGTATCAGCCTCAAGCTTACCTTCTACTATCTCGTTTAAGCTTTTTTTTGCCTTGTATCTAAATAACATTGTTATCCTATATTTCTACTACGCGCATAATTTCTTCTTGGGTAGTAAGGCCTTCCTGCACTAACTGCATGCCTGCGTCTTTTAAGGAACGCATGCCCAATTGTTGCGCTTTTGTCCTAAGTTCCGATGCGGTCTTACGGGCAACAATCATCTGCCGGATCTCATCGTCAATTGCCAGTATTTCAAAGATTGCCCTTCTGCCTTTGTAACCCGTATCGCTGCAATTGTCGCAACCCTTGCCTTTGCATATGGGGCATAGGAGCCGTATCAGCCTTTGTGCGATTAATATTTCCAGGGAAGACGCCAGCAAGAATGGCTCAATGCCCATATCCAATAGCCTGGCAATTCCCGCCGGAGCGTCATTGGTATGCAAGGTAGAAAATACCAAATGCCCGGTAAGGGCAGAGCGTATTGCCAGGTCTGCGGTTTCAGAATCGCGGATTTCTCCAATCATCATAATATCCGGGTCATGGCGTAGGACGCTGCGCAGGGTATTGGCAAATGTCAAGCCCACTTTGGGATTTACCTGAATCTGAGTTATTCCTTCTAAGGCATACTCCACAGGGTCCTCTATGCTGATAATCTTTACTTCCGGCTTATTCAGCCTGCTCAAAGAGGCATACAGGGTTGTGGTCTTTCCGCTTCCTGTTGGCCCTGTGAGCAGGATGATTCCATGGGGCTTTTGCAGAGCCTTTTTTATTTTTTGCAGGTCATTAGGGTCGAAACCTATGGCGTCCAAATCCAACAGAATCTGGGTAGGCAATATTCTAATCACCACATTTTCCCCGAAATATCCGGGGATTATAGAAATCCTTAAATCAACTTCCTGGCCGTCCTGAAGGCGTACTTTAGTCCGGCCGTCCTGGGGTATACGGTGCTCTACCACATCAAGGATGGACATAATTTTTATACGCGAGACAATTGCCGGCTCTATATAATATATATCCTCCGGCACCCTGAATTCGCGCAATATTCCGTCGATGCGGTAACGTAAATGCACCTTGTTCAGGTAGGGCTCGATATGGATATCGGTTGCGCGCAGGCGTATTGCCTCGGATAGAATCTGATTTACCAAATTTATAACTGATGCCTCCTCCGCGCTTTTTTCAATATCTTCTACTTTTTCTTTGGCAATCAGGGTTTCTTTGTCATCTTTCTTGCCGGTGATAATTCTATCTACTGTCCCTGCCACCATGCCGTAGTGTTTATGTATTGCCTCCTCGATTTCAGCGCGCGTGCTTAAAACCCTTTGCACATTAAACCCTAAATCCAGCTTGATATTTTCCGCCAGCCACACATCCATGGGATTACTGACGGCAATGGTCAGCGTCTTATCTTTTAGCTCAAGGGGCATAAACCCGTAATGCTGCACGAATTTTACCGGCACAGCCTTCACTGCTTCTTGAGAAATGGGCCTTTCTTTAAGGCGCGGGAAAAATGGCATGCGGAACTGCTCTGCCAAAACCTCCAGCAACTGCCCTTCCTTCAGGTGCCCTGCTTTTATGAGGGCCTTGCCTAAAATCTCTTCATTCTCCGGAGATTTCTTCAATGCCTCGCTTAACTGCTCTTTGGTAATAAATCCCTTGTTTATTAATATTTCTCCCAATAATTTTACAGCCATTGTATTCGCCCTCCGTCTTGATTATTTCTGTAATGTTTAAAAAATAAAAGGGGACGTTTCTATTTTCCTTCTGCTTAAGAAACGTTAAAAATAGAAACGTCCCCTTTATTTTGCAGAATGAACCTTAGTTTTGCCTTTTTACTTTTGCGTTTTGAGTTTTTCAAGTCTATCCCTGCTCTTTGATAGCTCCGACCATGTACAAATGGGTTTCATCAACGTTATCCATTTCTCCGTTGATAATTCTTTCGCATCCGCTAAGCGTATCTTCCAGGGAAATATAAAGACCTTCTTTGCCGGTATAGGTTTGAGCCGTAAAAAACGGCTGAGAAAGAAAATTCTGTAATTTGTGTGCGCGTTCAAAAATTATTCTTTCGCTTGCAGAAAGTTCCTGTTTACCGATGATAGAAACGATTCTCTCCAGCTCTTCATACCTGCGGAAATGCCGAAGGATTTCCTGTGCCAGGTCATAGTGCCTCCTGTTTACAACCGCAGGGCTCATAGAATTGGCAAAAGATAACAACGGGTCAATTGCCGGATAAATTCCCCGCTGCACCAGCGACCGGGAAAGCACGATTAAATTATCCAGGTGGGCAAATATTGCCACAACCGCGGGGTCTGTCAGGTCATCCGCAGGGACATACACAGCCTCTATGGCTGTAATGCTTGAATTTCCTTTTGAGCGTATCCTTTCATGCAATTGGCTTATCTCGCTGGTGAGCGTAGATTGATAACCTCCTTCAGAAAGAATCCTTCCCAACAAGGTTGAAAGCTCGCTTCCTGCCTGGGCAAAACGGAATATGTTGTCGATAAAGAATAATACATCCTGCCTCTGGTCCAGAAGCTGTTCGGCTAAAGCAACGGCAGTATGAGCTGCCTCGAATCTTGCCCCCGGGAATTCATTCATCTGCCCGAAGATCAAAATTGAACGCTTAAGCAGGTCCGTACGTAAGAATTCATAATAAAGCTCATTGCCCTCACGAATACGTTCGCCTACTCCGGCAAAAACGCATATACCGCTTTGGTAACTGATAATATTATGTATAATTTCCAAAATCAGGATAGTCTTACCCAGGGCTGCTCCTCCTAAAAGCCCGGTTTTTGAACCCTTGACCAACGGGAATAAAAGATCGATCATTTTAATCCCCGTGGGGATTATTTCATATTTAATCTCGCCATCCTGCTTTATCTGAAGGTCAGGAAGAGAAATAGCGCTGTGCACCGGCACCACTTCATCAAGGCTCAAATCTCCTTTATGGTCAATGGGCTTGGCCATGGCATTTAAGACCCTGCCGTAAAGCTGGCTTATCTGGCGCGGTATCACCAAACCCATCTTTTCCACCTCAACAGGCATATTACGGCCTACGCCGTAGGTAAAATCTAGGGCTATGCAGCGGCAGACATTATTTACGCGGTGCTCAATGACCTTAAGCGTAACCCCTTTGTTATCGGGCAATAAAATCTTTAGCAGGGAATTAATGGCAGGGAGGCTCACTGAGAAATTCACGTCCACCACTGACCCGTAAACCGCTATTACTTTGCCAAGATTGTCGCTCATGTTTTAGTGTCTACCTAATAGCCTTGACGCAGAAATCTCGCGAATCGTCTTATCAGAAAGGCCATGCAGGTACTTAAAATATTCCAGCTCCAAATGCTGGTTAATGCGTTTTAATTCCTGGAGGCTTGCCTCCAAATGCATGATGCGCGCGGCGAACTCCGCTAATTTACTGGACCAGAAAATCTGATAAAGCCTAAACCCCAACCACAGCTTGGCCCAGCCTTCAATGACCAGGCTTCGGCTTGGCTCAATAATAATATCTTCCTTTTTAACATCTGGATTTAGCGACGGGGGCGGCAAAGGCAACAGGGTTTCCGATTCAATCTGCTGAAGGGCAATATTCACGAACCTGGGATAAATTATCTGGATTTTACCGATTTCGCCTTTCCTGTAACGCTTAAAGCAATAGTCTCTTAACGGCTCCACGTGTTTGAATTCTAATTTTTCACTCGGCGAGGAAAAGGGAGTAAAATCCATCCCTACTTCTTCCAGGTACTCTGCTCCCTGGCGGCCTAAAACAATTATTTCATTTTCCCCCGATCTTATTTCCGAGAGCCTGTTAACTAATAGCACGTTTAACTCTCCTAAGAAGCCTTCATCGGAACTTACCAGGATAATAGCGGACGACGACGATTCAGGGCGCGGGCTGAAAAAGATACTGTTTGTAGCCAGCCCGGAAATCAAATTAATCCCTTCTTCCAGGGAGGGCAAAAAATCCCTTCTGGGCTCCTGGCGGGTGCGGAACTGGTTAAACTGCAAAGTTGCCGCCATCTTCATTACTTCTATGAGTTCATCCAGGTTTTTATTGAATTTGAGATTCTCTTTTAATTTCGCAGCCGGTATCATTCCTACCCTACTTCAATTGTCCTAAAGAACTCCTGGATCGACTTATCCAGCCTTTCCTTTATCTGTTCGGTTAAATCGCCGTATTTGTCCAATTCATCGACGATACTGGCATTGTGTTTTAACAAGAATGTGAAAAACTCCTGCTTGAATTTCTTCACCTGCTCAATACTTATTGCCTCTAAGATCTTTTTATCAAAGGTATAGAACAGGACTATTTCTTCTGCCAGAGAAAGCGGGGCATTGTTTTCCTGCGTAAGAAGCTCATACAGCGCCCTTCCTCGCTGCAATTGCGCTGTTGCCTCGGCAGATAACTTTGTACGCAGGCGTGTCAATCTCTGCAAAGACCGGTAATGCACGTATTCATAACGTAAGCCCCTGCTTAAACTACGCATTGCAGGAGACTGCACCTTGCTTCCAATACGGGAAACTGAAAGCTCAAGGTCTATTGCCGGCTTAAACCCTTCCTGGAATAAACTCGTATTAAGATAAATCTGGCCGTCTGTCATGGAAACAAGATTAGACGGGATGTATCCGGTGATGTCACCTTGCAAGGTTTCGCACATCGGCAAAAATGTCATTGTCCCGCCGCCAAATTCCTGCCTTAAGAATCCGGCGCGCTCCATAAGCTGTGAATGCAGGAAAAATATATCTCCGGGGTATGCCTCTCTTCCCGGAGCCCGCTCCAGGAGTAAAGACATTTGGCGGTAAATCCAGGCGTGCTTGGTAAGGTCGTCAAATATTACTAATACGTCTTTGCCCTTATGCATAAAATATTCGCCCAGCGTAGCAGCAGTATAAGGACAGACGTACTGCTCGGCCGTAGATGAGCCTGCCGGAGCACATATTCCTATTGTATATTCCATGGCCTGCTTCTGGGCAACGGTCTGCATAATTTTTTTAAACGCAGCGTAATTGCCGCCAATCCAGCAGTAAATACAAATTACGCCTTTGCCTTTCTGATTAATAATCGTATCTAAGGCTATTGAGGTCTTACCTATCTGGCGGTCTCCCACAATTAACTCGCGTTGGCCCTTACCGATAGGAATAAGCAGGTCAATAATTTTAATTCCCGTCATCAGCGCCTTATTTATAGGCTCGCGTTCCATGACACCTGCTGCCTCGCGAAAAACCGGGTTAAAATCCGAAGAGGTTATTTCTCCCTTGTCATCAAAAGGCCTGGCTAAACTATCGACAATCCTTCCGATAAAGTTTTCTCCAACAGGAATATATAATGGCCTGCCTTGGCTAGAAACAGTATCACCGACTTTTACGCTGTACTCATCGCCAAAAACAATCCCGTAGACGCAGGAAGGATTAAACTCAATAACCATGCCTTTAATACGGCTGCCAGAAGCATTTTCGAATTCTATAACCTGCCCGTAGATACAGTTAGGCAAGCCGCTTATCTTAATGATGCCCTGCCTGACTTCTTCTACTTTGCCTATTTCTTTTATTTCTATGGTAGGAATATGCATTGTTTAGCTGTCAGTCGTCAGAAGAAAAGGGGACGTTTCTATTTTTAACGTTTCCCAACTAGAAGAAAAATAGAAACGTCCCCTTTTCTTTGGGTCCCCTTTTCTTTGGGTTTTGTCATTTGCCATTACACTTTACACATTACACGGATTTACTGAGTTCGGGTATGACTCTGGATAATTTATTCCTGAGGGTTCCGTCGATAACCAACCCTCCTATTTCAACGGTCAGGCCGCTGATTAAATCTTTATCAACGGATTCTTCCAAGGCAATATTCCTCTCTAGTTTCTCAGCCAAAACTTTTTTCAAGGTTTCCCGTTGTTTATCTTGCAGGGCGTAGCTGGCAATAACCTTTACTTTATCGGAGGTGACTGTAAACTTTTCTTTGGGCAGTTTGCCGATTTCCTGGATAATCTCGGTAATAAATTGGTGCTGTAGTTCCTCTTTGTCTGTTTCGTTAAATGTCTCCTCGATCATCCTGATTGCCAGGTCCAGGCTTTGCTTTTGCATTTCCCGGTTGAGTTTTTCTTTCAGCTCCTTTACCTCTTCTTTTGCCTGGGCAATGATTTTCTCTGATTGCTGCCTAGCCTCCTCTTCCATAATCAGGCGGGTCTTAATTGCCTCCTGTTTTGCTTCCTCTATCAAAGCATCGGCTGCTTCTTTACCCTTGGCAATCTCTGCTTCTCTTTCTTCCTGAGCGCGCTTCAGCTCTTCGGTAAGCTGCGCTTCCTTGACTAAATTCTCCTCGTGGAGTGAGTTTAATCTGGTTAAGGCAACATTGAGGTTACGCGAAAAAATATAGCGTAAGACAAACAGAAGCACTATAAATGTGATTCCCTGAATTATGAGGAGTTGGATTAGCATTGTCTAGGTTCTAAGCTATGGCTTAGCCTTCTAAGGTTCTAGGCTATGGAATAGACTTCTGGGTTCTAGGTTATGGGTTCTGGGCTATGGGCAAAAACCTAGAACCTAAAACCTAGAACCTACTTCGTAAACAAATTGTATACTATCAGTAGAAAAGGGGACGTTTCTATTTTTCTTCTGGTTGGGAAACGTTAAAAATAGAAACGTCCCCTTTTCTTTGGGTGTTGTCATTTGTCATTACACTTTACACAATTACTATTTCGTAAATAGATTGTACACAATTAACAACGCTAATACTGCGATTGCCTCGGCGAAAATAAAAGCCAAAATCATGGCTATGAATATCTTGGCAGATGCCGAAGGGTTGCGTGCCACGGACTTGACCGCCGAGAAACCGACCAAGGCAATTACAGCTGCCGGTCCTGCGGTGCTTAGGAACATGGTTATGATTAGAATTAAGTTCTGCATTGTCTAGGTTCTAGGCTATGGAATAGACTTCTGGGTTCTAGGTTATGGGTTCTGGGCTATGTGCAAAAACCTAGAACCTAGAACCTAATTATGTTTCCACAAATATCTTTAATGCATTGCTCTTCATAAACGCAATGCCGTCTTTAATTAAAACCTGGTTCTGGGTTCTGGGTTCTGAGGAACACCTAATATTACCTTTTTTTAGCCTCATCAGGAATGGCTGATGAAAATCCAATACGCAAACTTCTCCGTCTTCAGTGGGTAAAGTCACCTGCCTTGCATTTCCTTCCCAGAGTACGCCTTTGGGTTCGAGTATACTTACCTGCATCGTCTAGGTTCTAGGCTATGGAATAGACTTCTGGGTTCTAGGTTATGGGTTCTGGGTTATGTGCAAGAACCTAAAACCTAGAACCTAATTCACTATAATTATCTATTTTCTAGCTACACAATACTTATTCTTGCCTGTCCTCTTTGCCTCGTAAAGCGCTACGTCTGCCTTTTCAATAAGAGTAGTTATTTCCTGCGCATCTTCCGGGAATGTTGAGATGCCTATGCTTAATGTCGCGGGTAGATACAGGGTTGCCTGCACGCGCAGCCTCTCGGCAACTATCTGAGCGCCCTTTTTATCCGTCTGGGGCAATATAACCACAAATTCCTCTCCTCCGTAACGGCAGACCATGTCCACTTCACGCATAGAAGCCTTCAAGAGCTTGGAGAGCTTACGTAATAATTCGTCTCCCGCGGGGTGCCCATTTGTATCATTATAATTTTTAAAATTATCGATGTCAATCATTAACAAAGACAGGTTTGAGGCAAAGCGTTTTAACCTGGCAAATTCCATCAGCATTACCTCATTGAAATACCTGCGGTTATAAAGCCCGGTGAGCCCGTCGATAACAGCAAGCTGCGCATAATAATCTTTTTCTTTGCCCGCTGACAACAGATAGAACCTTTCTACGGCATGCCCGACCTTAATCCTTATTTCAGAGGTATTAAAGGGCTTGGTAATATAAGCGTAGGCGCCTGCCTCCATCGCCTCTATCGCGGAATTGATGAATGAATACAGGGTTATGACTATTACATTTGTTGCCGGTGAAATTTTATGCGCCTGCCGGGTTAATTCCACACCGTTCATTTTTGCGGAGCGTACTTCCGTAATGATTACCGCGAATTGGTTTTGCCGAAGCAACCCCAGGCCCTCTGCAGGATTGCCGGCTATCCAAACCTTGTAACCCACATCTTTAAGGGTCTTTTCCAAAATCATGGCTGATTCCGGATTATCCGTAATCACTAATATATTTATCTCTGCCATTTATCTCCTTAATGCGCTAATATGAATTCCTTCCATTTACTTTCCATATCATTTAAATCCTTAAAGCCGTAGGTGTTCTGTAATGTCTCCTGCCAATCTCCGCCGTCGCGAAGCCCGCGGCTGAAGTCCAGGAATTTATCCCTGCCGTAATCCTCGAGCAGAAAAATAATCAAGGAGGCGGACTCTGCATAAAAAACATTGGGGACAACCAATGTAGCACCCTGAATCGCATTGAGCTTGCTTAAAGAAATGTATACGCCCTCGGTAACCAAATTTTTTGCAAATTTTAACCGTTCTTTTAAATTGCTTTTTTCCTGCGAACAGGCAACGCCCTCATCAATCCAGAGAGGCAAATTTATTTTATCTCCTACGAACTCCCTGAATATAATATGGGTTAACTCATGAGGCAACACTGAATCAAAAAATCCCTGCTGGCCGACAAAGGTTATTATGGTACGCTTTTTTATGTTAACCATTGCCCCTGACCATTCTGCAGCCAGCCCGGTAGAGTGGTACCCTGTGTTATCCTTATATAAATATATTTTAGCACGGTTATCCCAGCTCCAGAAGTCAAATCTTCGGTACCCCAAATCATCGACAATGCCGTTGTAATAGTTTTCTGCGTTGTTTATAAGTTCGTCGACATAGCCGTAAGGCGCCTCCTGGGAATAGGCGATAAAATGCTCGGATTTGGTTGTTTGCCAGAGTTGTGTTTCAACCTCGGCGAGACACCGGCTGAAAAATGCCGTAGATAAAAAAAAGAAAAATATCAATATTTTGGTATTTTTCATATTTTTTGTAAGTTGTTTGATCTATCTGTTAATGTCAAATGACAAAGCACAAATGAAGAAAAGGGGACGTTTCGAAGAAAAGGGGACGTTTCTATTTTTAACACCTCCGGTTTAGCAGAAAAATAGAAACGTCCCCTTTTCTTTGGATGTTGTCATTTGTCATTACTCCTTGTTTTCTTCCGAAAGCTTTCTCTCCTGCTCCGACTTCGCCTGCTGCTGCCAGATAATATAAAAGGTAAGTCCCAATATTCCTAAGAAAACGATGATAAAAATAATTATTTTCCAGGTAAGCTTGGCTAACCCCCGAGGCTGGACTTCTGCAAGCAAAGTCTTGGCTGAAAGCAAATCGTTCTTTGCTGATTCCAGCTGGCTTACGCAATAACGGTAATCCGATATATGCTGCGAAGGGTTATTCGCCGATGCCTTCTGCTTTTCTTCCACTTCATTAAGTTTCTTTTCTACGTCGCCGTAAAGAACATTGGCTTTATCGGCATAGCCTGTTTTGGCAAATCCGCTAAAGACATCTTTGGCTTCTTTACGAAGCGCCAAAATCTGTGCCTCATCAACGACCCAGACATCTTTAATCTCAATTTCCTTTTCCAGCACCTCTTTAGGCTTAAGCTCATACTCACCGGAGACATAATAAGTGCCCAGTTGCGCATCATAAGCAACCTCTAAATCTTCCTTATAAATAATGTCCTCGGGCTTTACTTCCAGGGGTAGATATACTTTTATCGGCACGGTTTGCGTCGATTCTTCAGAAGGATTTACCGCTACTACTCGAAGAGTAATGCTGGCTTGTGCAAGGCTTGCAAAAAATAACAGGCAAAAAAAAGTGATTAAGGAAAAGAAAATCGCTTTTTTCAAGGGTCCCTCCGGGCTTTTCTTTTCTATATATTATATACTTATTTTATTATAATTTACACACAAATTATTTGAACTCAAACCAAGTCTGCACAACGGGTTTCTTGGCAACGTTCTCAACCATCTTGCTGTTTAAGTCCATTGCCGCCTTTAATTCCTCGGTCTTGTTCTTTAAGTAAACCATATCGTCTTTCTTTTCTTTGGCAACTTCATATAATTTCTTTAAATTGATGCCTCCCGCTCCGCTCATCTTATCTATCTGGGCGCTGATATCGTCCAATTGTTTGTACACTGTCTCAACCTGAGTCAACACTCCCTGCGCCTGCTCCGCCTTCCCCGTAAGGCCCTGGCTAAGCTTTGTCAATGCATCGTCAACGAGGTTGAATTGCGAATTGAGCGTATCGGCAACTGACTTCAATCCTGTGATGCCTGTGGTTGAGCCTAAAACCGCGGAAACCTGCCCAGCTACATCTGCAATATCAGTGTTGTAAACAGTGATCACCTGAGCATCTACGGTGCCCTTAGTAGTCTCAGAACACACTACCGTAAAATCACCCGTGCCCCAACCCGCAAGGAATGTAACAGTGTAATCGTAAACTCCGCTTGTTCCGTTTTCTATCATACGCCCCTTGGAAATTTTTAACATGTTCTTGGGGTCATAAACATCGATAGTGGGGGAAAGGCCCGTGGTTGTGCGATAGGAAATTATAACTGCCTGGCCTGACTTTACCGCGGTATCGCGGTTAAGAATGCCCGACTGCACCTGCGGTTTAATCTCGGTGTTTAGTGTCCCGGTTATATTATTTTGCGCCGCAGTTATAGCGTTAGGAATAGCAGTATTTGTGGCAGTTAAAATCTGGGAAGTCTGTTGCGTTATGGCTGAAACCTGCGGCTGTATAGCGTTTACAACTGAATCCTGTATTGTTTTCTGAATGCTCTGAGTCTGGTTAGCTATGGCTGCAGTGGTAGTATTTATGGCATCGGTAGCTGTCTGTATCATCTGCGTCATTTGTTTTAATTGCTCGGATATGCTGATGTCGAATGTTGCGCCTGAGGTATAAGTGCTTCTAGTGCCGCTTGTGCCGCCGTAGCTAATGCTACAGTTTGCAAAATACGTTTTACCGGACTCAAGCCCGCCGGTAGTAGTGGCATTGGGCACCTGTATAAAATAACTGCCTGTCGTTGGATCTGCTGATGCAGCTGTTGCTGTCCATAACGTCGATGAGCCGTAAGACACCGCAACAGTAGCTGAGCCCAGCGCATTGATAGAGTCACTAACCACTAAATAGCCTTGTTTCTCAAGCCACAACCTTATCATCAACGTATTCGTGTCTTCATTGTAAGAAAAGCTGCTCTGGACCCTGTATTCCTTAGGGGTTGTTGACTCCATAAGCACATCTACCAACGCATCCTGACTTACTATCCTGTCGACATCGCTAGTATCATAGTATCCTGATTTCGACCAGATAGTTGTGTATGTGCCTTGAGGGTAACGCCAGGTAAATGTAGTTGAGCCGGTCGCCACATCCAGCGCTCCCACTATAACATTCCAGTATGTTGAACCTCCTCCCGAAGAATCTACGCCTAATCCGGTGGTTAATAACGTCATGGTCTCATCATCCCTGATTCTCCAGGTGAGGGTGTAATAAGAAATCGTAAATGCAGGAGATACGGCAAATATTGTCGCATCTGACGTTGAACTGACTCTTAGTTGGACATAATAATCTGCTGGCGGTTCAGCCGGCAGATTGGCGAAATTAGGATCGGGCACTGTCCAGGCATAGCCTGAGATATTGTTTGCATTAGGAACGTTAGTAAAGGAGTTAATAGTAGTCCAGCTAGCAAGAGGTAATGTCGACTGATCAGTGGCTGTCCTATACTCTAATTTCAGCGACGGAAATGCCCCTTTGTTATACCAAGTTATGGAATGAAGTGTATTTGCCTTCCAGTCTGTGGAATTTAAAAATTCCTCGCTGTTAACAGTTTCATCCCTGAAATCAAAACCACCGGTGATCCTAAACCATCCCGGACTCACCGCAGTAGCAAGTAAGTTACCATTGGAATCATATCCTCTTACCCGCATTTTCAAAGTAGATGTGGCAGTTGCATTGTCCGGCACTGTCCAGGTATAACTACCTGTATAGCTACCGCTATATGCATCAGCAGTATCGGATGTACCCTTAGGAATGTTGACCGCAATAACTGTGGCGGTTTCAGTACCGTCTAAAGAGCCGTCTTGATCGGCATCATTCCAGTAATCAATTGCTACATGATCAATAGCCAAGCCGCGTATTGTCCAGTTAATCGTCATGGGATCCTCAACCACGTAGGCAACGCCATTTGGCGGAGGGGTGAGGAACGTAGCTATCGTAGGAGCGGCAATGACTGTAAAGTTAGCAACTGATGCGCCGCTGGAATTAGGCCTTGAGCCATCCATGACTCTTAGGCGCTCATTAATTCCCTGAACAATAGCCGGGACAGTCCAAGTGTAGGTCCCGCTATTAGCCAGAGAGTTGGCAAAAGGAGCAGCATAGTTTTGGCCGCTGTTGGTAGAATATGCTATTTGTAGGGCATTGGCAGTTATGGAACCCTGGGTTGTCCAGGCAATAGGCGCTAAATCGCCCACAGCCCAAACTTCGCCGCCATTAGGACGAATCATGCTAACCGTGGGTATCTTGACAGTCCATTGCGCTGATACCTCTACCGGCGTTGCGCTATTTCCTGAGTCGGTAATCCTGACTCTGGCCGGCGAATCGCTGGTTATTGCAAAGGAGTTTGGTATTGCCCAGTTGTAGGAAGTTGCACCATGCATGGCTCCTGAGTAAATTTGCGAATAAGTTACGCCGTTGTCGTATGAATATTCCAAAAGAAGGTTATCGCTTACCAGGCCTTGCTTTGTCCAGCTAATAGTCTGGGTAGTTCCCATTATCCAGGCATCAGTTGTAGTCGGATGGTTTATGCTGGTAATCATGGGCGGAGGCAATACTGAGAAATTAGCGTTGGAAACAGCCACTACGCTGGGATTCGCAGCATCGCTTATCCTTATCCTGGCAGTTGCGGTAACTGTTGCCGGAGAAAAGTTATAATACGCGCCGTTATTTGGCCAGTTGGACTCTATGGTTGCCCAGGTCTGATTAGTTGTATAATCCGGGCACCATTCAATCTTCACGTTACCCACTGTTCCTGTGTTTGTCCATTTAATCCCGCCTGTAGGATTTACCTGGTCGCTATATCCTAGATTATAAGTCTGGTATTGGGTGAGCTCTTCCCCGCCATTTGGCTGCAGTATCCCTATTGCAGGCAAGGCAATGATAAACGCCGACGGAGAAACCGAAACATTAGACAGGCCGTTTGGCTGGGAAACCCGCACCAGGCAAACCTGTTGATTGCCGATAGAATAATCTGCCGGGATAGTCCAGCTGAAGCTTCCGGTATTTCCGACAATGCCGTCATTAAGCGTGTCATATGATTCAACTACGGTTGTCCAGGAAGTGCCGTAGTCAGTAGAATATTCCAATTTCACAGTAGCCATGGAAGCCGAGCCGGCTGTGGTTGTCCAGGTAATATTATGAGTAGTCCCGATAGTCCAGTTTTCACCTCCCACAGGAGAAATTAAGTTTAAGTTACCTTTGATATTAAATGTCCCGGAGGTTGCAGAAACAGTGAGATCATTAGCATCCTCTACTTGTATCTTGCAGTCGCTGGATATATTATCAGGCACTGTCCAGGTATAATTAGTTGCTGCATTGGCATTAGGAGTAACGCTCCAGTTCGCAGAAGCATTCAATACTGTCCAGGTGGGAGTGCCTGCGCTGGCATTGGTGGTATACAAAAGTTTTACACGCGTAATATTTCCCGTGGTTGTCCAGGTGATTACATTGCCTGTGCCTACTGTCCAGCTTGCACCTAGAGCAGGCGGGTTAGGGGCGCTCACTGAGCCGTTTATCTGGAAGGTAGTAGTCGTGTCTTTATAAGAAGTGGAGTCTGTAGGAACGCGCGTATCTATTATTCTTATCCTTAATGCAGTATTAATGTAGCTGGCATCAACAGTTGTAGGCACAGTCCAGACGCACGAACCTGAACTGTTACCAATATTCCAGCTGCTTAAGTCAGCGGAGGAAATTGTTTGGGCGCTAGTAAGATTAACATCACCATCTCTATAATAAATCAGCTCCACATTAGCCTGGTCAATTCTACCGGTAGTTGTCCAGTTAATTGTCAGGGCACTTCCTGCTGTTACTGCTGAGCCTGATAAATTCACGTTGTTAAACATGCCACAAATGGTAAAGGAATTAGAAGTAGCAGCTGTTGTACTCTGCCTGTATGAATCAAACACCTTTATCTGGGATGCTCCCACATCATTGGGAACTGTCCAGGTAAAGGTGGATGTGCCATTGGAATTACTGGTTACTGAAGCACCGCCGGAAACATTTGTAAAACTACCGCCGCCTGACGTAGAATTATATTGTATGGTTGCCGCATAAGTAGCGCTGCCTTCGCCACCAGCTGTGCTCCAGGTAATTGCCGGGGTTTCAGTTACCACCTGATAGCCGGATAAATTACCCACAGTAATTGCCGGCTGTGTAATTGTCACCTGGGGTAGCAATGTGTTTGTCATCTGGGTTTGCGTCCTAGTCATATCCCTGATTCTTAGTTGCGCGCTGGCATTAGTAGCTGCTGCGCCTAAGGCTGCTTGCGGCACTGTCCAGGAGAAACTTGCCGCACTAGGATACCCCCTTGGCTGGCCTGTGGCAATGGCTGTCCAGTTTGTGCCTGAGTTTGTAGAGTATTCAACATTAATATTGTCATTGGCATTGGCAGAGCCTGTCCAGGTAATGGTATTTCCCGCCGAACCTACCCGCCAGGATGGATTTGTCAAAGGAGAAGTAATGGTTAGGGTGGGCTGTGTGCCAATGTTAAAAGGATTTGAAGTAGACACTGCCACTGAAGGATAATTGGGATCATATATTCTCACTTGGGCAGTTGAGGTTATTGCATTGGGTATAGTCCAGCTAAAGCTTCCGCTGCTTCCACTATTAGGCACCTGGGTGAAACTGTTTTGCGCGGTATGATTCATATCATACCAGTTGCTGCCGTCAGTGGATAATTGCAGATTTACTGGCGTAAATGTCCCGGCAGATGTCCAGGTAATATTCACTGAATCATTCACCACAACATTAGGTGGCTGAGCCAAAGTTATGCTACCGACTAAATTAAACTCACCTGAAGTCTTGGTAACAACAGTGGATCTAGAGGCATCTACAATCTTAACGGAAGTAGCGCCGATATCGTCGGGAATTGTCCAGGTCCAGCTTGTAGAACCGTTAGATGTATTAGCCAGATTAGTAGCAATTGTTGACCAGCTTGTGCCTGCCCCATAGCTAAGGTCGTAAGAGATATTTACTTGAGAAACCGCTCCGCTTGTCGACCAGGAAATTAGGTTAGCTGTAGCTACTGCCCAATTGTTGCTTGAGCTGGGGCTGTTAATTGTAATCTGCGGGGCAATTGCCGTCCATGCGGCATCAGGGCTGACAACAGCCCCTAAAACTGCTGAGCCAGCACGCGAGGCATCGCTAACCTCGATTAGTCCTGCGCTAGTAGAATTTGTCCATAACAATGCTGCTTGGGGCACTGTCCAGAAATAAGTGCCGTTTTGTGCTGCGGTTGTAGTCAAAACTGTCCAGCCCATATCGCTAGTATTAGCCCTTAACTGTACATGGCCATCGTTTACACCTGCAGAGGCTGTCCAAGTAATGGAATAGCCTTTGCCCACCTGCCACTGCGGAGTTCCCGTCGGAGAAGTAATGGTAATGGAAGGCTGGGCTTTTACAGTATAAGCAGTAGAGGATTGGCCTAGGCTGGCCGAGCGGGATGAATCTGTATCTTCCACCTTAATTTGCGTCTGATTTATGCTCACGGCATCAGAAGGTATGGTCCAGTTAAAGGACGCAGTAGTATTTGCCAAAGCACCCGCTCCGCTACAGGCTGTCCAGGTTGTGCCATTATTATTTGTGTAAGAAACCTTAACGCTATTGCCGCTGCTTAAATTACCTACCCAGGTCCAGGAAATAGTTGCCGTGTCGCCAACATACAGCGCATCTGCGCCTAAAGGCTGAGTTAGAGTAACATTGCTAATTTTGGGAACTGCTATGGTTATAGGTAATGTAACAGAAATATTCGTGGGGTCTGAGCCGTTAATTGCCGGGGCGCGCGTTCCGGTAATCCTTATTTGGCTTGCGCCAGATGAGATATACGCATCGTTGTTAGGAACAGTCCAGTAATAAGACTTGGTGAAGTTATTATCGTATGTGCCTGTGGTAAGAAGAGTAATATTGCTATCATTGGGATCAGTGTTATCAACAGTCCAGTTAGTATAACTTGCATTCGGCACTGTCCAGGTTGAGCCGTCAGGAGAATATTCTACTTTTACCTGCGTAATCTTACCCACGGTTGACCAGCTGATTTGATTATTGCTGGTGCCTAATGTCCAGGTAGTTCCGCTGGCTGGCAAAACAGTAGTAATATTCGCTGCTACGGTAAATGCAGATGATGTACCTGTAATAGTATTATCCGCATTGGAGATAATCTCTATTTGGGCATTGGTTGAAGGAGCTAACCAGACGTTCCAGTTATAGGTCCCGCTATTGACACTTGAGTTTGCTAAATTGGGGGTTTGCGCTACGCCATTCTCAACATACTTAATAGTTACAGCAGGGCTATTAGTTGGATTAGCCTTGTCTCCGATATTTGTCCAGGTAACGCTGGAATAGGTTTTGCCTCCGATTATCCTCACGCCTGCAGCAGGCGTATCAACCCTAAACTTGGCATTGTTCAAAACCTTGAACACGTAAGATAAGGCTTGTATGCCTTGGGTCCTGGCAGGGGTAGAACCATCCTCAATCCTTATCTGTCGGTTAGTGCCTACTGCCGCTGCAGGGATAGTCCAAACATAAGAGCCGTTGTCTGTTAGCCCTGCAACACTCCAAAGCACAGTTGCTCCGCTAATACAGTCAATTTCAATATTATTTCCTAAATTGCGTTCAGTCGTCCAGGTAATGCTACGCGCATCATTCTGCACTAAAGTGATTGCACCATCACTATCTTCGGGCTCTGTTGACAGCGGGAATGGATTTAAGGTAATGGTCGGGTAGCGCACAGTAAAGGCATTCTTAGTATAATCATACACGGTGCTGGGGTTGTTAGAATCCTCGATCTTCAGGCCATAGCTAGTGGAAGAATATGCAGTAGGAATTACCCACGCATAGCTTCCGTTATTTGTCTCTTGTCCAATCAATGTCCAGGTAGCGCTAGTAGGAGTAGTTGGGTTAAAATCAGTAGCATAATATAGGTTTGCTGTGGCTGCCTTTGTTCCTACAGTAGTCCAGGTAATTGTCCAGGTATCTCCGGCAATCTGAGGAGAAGTTACTGCATTTAAGCTAATAGTGCTGGAGGGAATAGCGAAGGTATTTGAGACAGCTGTCCAATTAGTAGTAGGCGATATTTCTGAGCGGGAGGCGTAAGTGATTTTTATCTGGGCGTTGCTTGTGGCTGCGCTCAACTCCGGAATAGTCCAGGAGGTAGAATTTGCCTGTGTATCGCTAACTCCTGTTGGCTGAGGATTGGCTACTGTTCCTGTTCCAATGTTCGTCCAGGTTATTCCATCTGACGTATACCAGATAGTTATTTGATTGGCTGCTGCATAATCAGTAGTCCAGGCAATAGTCTGGTTGGTTCCCATTCTCCAGGAAGAACCGCTATTAGGCGATTGAATAGTAATTGAGGGGGGCGATACAATCTTAAACGCGCTATTTGAGGTATCTGAAACTGTTGCGCCGTGCATACTTACCATTACCAAACAATTATTTGAAACGTCATTTGGTATAGAATACCAATTGTAGGTCCCCAAATTAGCTTGTTGTGTATCAATGGTTGTCCAATCTGTGCCGCCATCACTAGAATAATACAAATCTATGGGTGTACTAGGAATTAAACCTGTGGATGTCCAAGTGATATTTCTATTAGTATCTCCCACCACCCACATCTCTGAGCCGGTGTTAGGCGCAGTAACTCTAACTCCCTTAACTGTAAACCCTGCAGAGGTTGTCCAGGCTACATTATTAAGCGCGGTTATGCTTGTAGGCTGAAGTTTTATCTGGGCGCTATTAGTAGCTGTGGCAATCTGGTCTCCGGTAATTGTCCAGGTATAACTTGTGCCGCTTTGGTTAGTGGCAATTGTCCAGCAAGTAGAATTATCTACAGTCCAGTTTGTGCCATTGGAAGAATACAAAATATCTAACGGCTCATTAAAGCCGGCTGTTGACCAGGTAATATTTGAGTTTGTATTTGCCGTCCAGGATGTCCCTGCCGCAGGCGCAGTAATGCCTAAATTAGTGATTTTTATGGTCCATGTCTGCGTAGATGCCTGGCTATTATTTACATTATCCACAGCTGCCACTGACCAGGTATATATTCCCGGGTTTATGGTATTGGCAGTAATGGTAGAGCCTGTAGTCCAAGTAGCAGAGATATTGTCTTTATTAACACTCCCGTTTACATATAGTTGGTATTTACCTAAACCTGAGCCGGCATCTGAACTAGCAGACCAGCTAAAAGCAGGCGTGGTAGACGTAGTCCAGATAGAAGAAGTTGGGCTGGTTAAGCTAAAGCTGGCTGGCGCAGTAAGATCTTGAATCACTGAAAAATTATTAGAGACTGTGGTTAAGCCTGCGTTATTGGTTACTGTAAAGCTAACCGAACCATTCTGAGTAGAATTTGCCGTCCAGGTATAGTTAGCAGTCCAGGTAGTGCCGCTACTCGTAACATCAAATGCAGTGTTTCCTGTACTGAACCCGGCCAAACCCGGAAAAGTAATCTTTTGAATTCCCGAGACTGGATCTTGTGCTGTAGCAATAATCCTGAATGAACCGGAAGTTCCGCCCGTATTATAATAAATCGGGCCGCTAGCACTCGATACGTATTGATAAATAGAGCTCGGATTCCCGGCAATGGTAAAGGAAATTGAGCCGGCAGGAGGAGCAGTAGAATCCACCACAAATGTCCAGCTGGTAGCTTGTTCAGTCCAGTTCATTGCTGCGTCTGTAGCCTTGATTTTTACCTTGCAGTTAGCAGAGCTAATGCCAGGAGCTGGTGTCCAGGTATAGCTGCCACTATTAGTAATGCTCCAGTTTGTAGCTGTATTTATAATTGACCAGGTAGGAGAGCCGAGGTTTCCATCGGAGGCATAGTAAATTTGTATAGGAGTAGTATTTAAGCCGCTGGTAGCATCTGTAATTGCAGTTGTTGACCAGGTAATGGCATTGGTCCCTACGGTGCCATTCCAATATGTTCCTCCTGAGGCTGGGGCAATAATAACATTGCCGTTAAATATCGGAGATGCAGTGTCCAGGGTGATGGAGCCATAGAGTGGAGAAACTATGCTAATAGTAACATTAGTTAAGCTAGGTGTATAAAGTGTATTTGCAGTTGCAAAATAGACTTTATAGCGCAGGTATTGCTTGCCTGTAAGTACAGGGTTAATTGTAGTACCGCTTACAGTATAATAATCAGTTGTGCTCGTGGGGCCGTAGTATATCCAGGGGCCAGTAGCACTATTGGAAGTTGCTAATTGGAATTTTAAGGCAGTTGCTTGTGATACTGTCCAGCATTGGCTGGGTATAGTTGCAGTCCAGCTTATGGTCCACAGCTGGGCTTCGCCGCCTAAATTTACAGTTGCTGACTCAAAGGTACCGGAGGAATTATAATTAAAAGGAGTAATGGTTAAAGATCCGTTGCTTCCAGCTGCCGCACCAGCTCCAGCAATTGTAGTCCAGTTCGTGAGCGAAGTTGAACTCCAAACATACCCTGAACCTCCGCCGCCAGCTCCACCACCAGTAGCGCTGCCTGCACCACTACCGCCACCATAATATCCACCTCCACCGCCACCCGCATTATTGCCAGTACCGCCAGGTGCTGTTCCGCCAATACCAGCTGAGCCATGACTGCCAGTAACAGTACCGGTACCACCAGCGCCGCCACCAGTAGAGGTTCCACCGCTACCGCCGCCGCCAGATCCGCAGCTGCCCCCATTGGCGCCACTGGCACCACCACCAGTTCCTCCTTGAGATTGGGTTGCCCCACCTCCTCCTCCACCTCCAGCAACTATGATCGCTGTCGATGTTGAAAATGTTGAGGCTATTCCAAGCCATGTCATTCCACCACCACCACTACCAGAATAGATACCATTACTAGTTCCACCACCGCCACCACCATATCCACCAGTTGTACCAGTAGCGGGACCAGCACCTCCAACTAAAATATAATAAGTTTGTCCCGCAGTAACAGCTAGAGCTCCCGTGCTTGAGCCTCCCGCAGCACCGTAACCATAAGTACCGCCCACACCACCACCTCCGGCACCATTTGCAGTAATTTGTATGCTCCCCACCCCGCTGCTAGGCACAGTCCAGGTATAGGTGCTGGGAATAGTCCAAGTAGTAGGAGAACCACTACTCCTCAATAATAACCCCACGCTGGCACCTGCCCCTGTTCCTGTGATGGCAACATTGCTTGTCCCGGTGTTACTTAACCCTGGAGTAAACCCGTCCCAACTTGCAGGGGTATCAGCTGTGCCATCACTAGAGGCTTGTACTATCTGTGTATAGGTAACAGTCTTGGAAGTGCGTGATGATATGTTCCCTGCTCCATCCATGACCCTGACATACACAGTCTTTGTCCCGTCGGTATTGGAGAGCTTCCAGGCGCTGTTAATTGTCCAGTTAGAAGAAGAGGCAGTAACTGCAGTCCAGGTGCCTGCTGCCCAGGTAGAGCCGCCTGTAGTAGAGTTAGTTGAGCCGTTATATACGCCCCAGGTAGAGCTGTCTTCTGAGAATTGCACTTCTAAGGTGGTAGGTACAAATGTCCAGGAGGTCCTGCTATTGTCATCAAATACACCAGCTACCTTAATTATCTGGTTATCGCCAGGTGAGGCCATGCCATTGACATAGGTGGCTGAGCCGCCAGTAGGAGCAGTGCCATTGCCATAGATGGTAAAGCCGGTGATTGTAGGGGAAGCTGTATCGCAGGCAATGGGAGAAGAGTTACCGGAATAAGCTCCTACTATAAGGGCATTGTTCCTTGCCTTTACTTTAGCATAGTAGGTGTTATTGTTAGAAGCGCCTGTCCAGGTGTAGCTGGTAACATTACCTACGTTTAAGTCGCTGACTTGATCTGTTCCTCCGGCAGTTGTACCTATGCAGAAGAAGTAATCCTTTATGCCGGCAACGCTATCTACAGCAGCTGTCCAGGTCCAGGTGATCGAGTTAGAGCCTGTGACCACTCCTGAAGCAACAGGAGTGCCAGGAGGAGAACTAGGCGCTGTTGAATCAATGACAAATGTCCCGCTAGTAGGCACTGTCCAGTCGCTGTAGTTCATGGCTGCATCAGTTGCTCTTAGTTTAATTTGAACGGTAGAACTGGATATGCCGGGAGCTGGACTCCAGGTATATGAGCCAGTAGTATTAGGTAAGGCTGAGGCAGTATTAATTGTCCACCAGTTTGAACCGTCAGTAGAATAATACAGGTTGATAGGCAGAGTCCAGTTAGTGCCAGTAAGGTTAGTGTCTGTAACTAAGCTAGTTGACCAGGTAATGGCATTGGTGTTTAGGGTGCCATTCCAGTAAGTGCCAGATGTAGGCGTAAGCACTGAGTTGGTTACGCTGGGTGGAGTAGTGTCCAGGGTGATGGTTTTACTTCCTATTGCTGTTGCTTCGCTTCCTAGGGAGCCTACAACAGGCGGAGAAGACAAATATTGACGGCCTAAATAATGCGCAGTAATGTCAGTTTGTGTCAGGGCGCGGCTGTATATTCTGACTTCGTCGAGAATGCCATTCCAATAGTAACCCGCAAAAGCACCGAGTGTTAAGGGTGCGGATCCATTTGTACAGCCACCACCGTAGTCGGCCACGAGAATATTGCTTTTTACTCCATTAAGATAAATTTGTGTTTCGGAGTCGCAACCCGTAAATACTACTGCGACATGATACCAGGTATTTGTTGCAACAGGACTGGCGTATTCGTGTTTAAACCAAGTTCCGTTGAACAGATATGTATAAACGTCTAAATATCCATTCAGTATGTAGATGCCCCATTCATAATTACTGGTTGAGCCTTTCCCCATAACTGAGTAGATATTAGTCACGTCACTACCAGTTTTTACCCAAAACTCTGTAGAAAGAACTCCCGTAGTATTAATGGAAAAGGCATCTTGGTCAGAAATGGTTACATAATTACTGCTGCCATTACCTTGGAATGCGCTGCCAAATTTTCCGGCTGTTGTCCAATAACTAGAGCCCTGCATTGTTCCAGTATAGCTTTTTCCGCTTGTATCAGCAGTACTTGCACCACTCCCCTCATTCAACAGCCATTCTCCTTTTAATCCAGTATCTCCATTATACGAATAGCTTGTGCTGGAATTAGCAGTATTAGCATAACTACTGGAGCTTGTGGCGCTGGGGTTTCCGTAATACATATAAATTGTAGCACCGCTGGTAGGTATTGAATCTACTTTAACCCAGAAACTAGATGTACCAGTACTACTCCAGGATTCAATCCAGTAAGGTAATTCCTGCATGGTTGAAGGATTGTAGAATCTAATATCTGATCCGTTACTATTTACATTAGTATAAGGGGACCCCATTGTAGCAGTGGTAAGGCTTACATTAACCTGATAACTAGTTTGGGTTGCTCCCGATGAGTTAGTGATCGGAATAGCTCTATTGTATTTCCAGGTGCCGCCACCGGCATTAGATAAGCTGCTAGATACGGGGCTATATAAACCAACATTCTCCGCTGCATCACGTGCTCTGACATAAATGCTCTTTGCAGCGTCGCTACCTTCCAAATACCAGGCGCTACTAATTGTCCAGGTGGTAGGCGAGGTACTAGTATTAACTGTGGTCCAATTAGTCCAGTCAGCAGCTTTATTATTTGTCGTGCCTGAGCCGGAATAAACGCCCCAGTTAGTGCCGTCTTGAGAGAATTGCACTTGCAGGCTCGTGCTTGTATTATCAGAAGACACGCCTACCGCCTTAATTAGCTGTGCATCGCCGGGTGAAGCCATGCCATTGACATAGGTAGGTGAGCCGCCATTCGGAGCAGCGCCGTTGCCATAGATAGTGAAGTTGGTAAGTGTGGGTGCGACCAAACCAATTTGGAATGGGCCAAGGTCAGCTGTCCCTACGGCGGGAACACCTTCGCCATTATAACCTTGAAGGTGCAGATAATACTGGCCTGAGGCGCTGGCGATTCGAGTTAAGGTTGAGCTTGACCAGACATTTCCGTCTCCAGCCCAAGTATGAGTGTTATTTGTATCCCAAACATATTTATAATAAGCAACTCCACCTGAACCAAACGGTAGGTTATTGGTAAAAACCCAGGTGGCGGTATTAGTCCAGGTGCTGCTTGTAGGGGTTACGTTCCAGCTTGCAGAGGGAATTGCATAGGTGTATTTTGCGGTGGTTGAGGTAGCATTAGTCGAAACACCATTGCCGTTTTGTGCAGCCACAGACCAAATATACTGTTGGTTACTGTTAAGCCCACTTACTACTTTACCAGAAGCTCCACCCCAGCCAGCTGAAACAGTTGTCCACACTGCCGAGGCACCTAAGGTGCCATTACCTTGGACATAATATCCGGCTCCTGTTCCGCCCCCCATATTCTCTATGGCATAATTAGTATTAGCGGGGTTCGCAGGAGTCTCGGCTACATAAGTTATAGTCATGCCTGTAGTAGAAATATTGGATACTGCCCACGCCGACGGAGTATTGGCAAGAGAATATAGAGGTTCAATGGAAGCTGTCTGTGCAGTGTTGCTTGTCCAATTTGCACTTGAGCCTGTATCATATAAATAAGACCAAACACGGTAACAATAAGGAGTGTTATAGCTGACGGAGGCGTCATCAGAGGTGACTGTGCCTGAGCCTGGGCTGGGATAAGTCCAGGAATAATCAGTCCAGCTATTTGTGCAACTTAACCCATCACTAGAACCGCAACGCTCTACCCTGTAACCGGTTGCGGTTGATACAGCAGACCAGTTAACAGTAAGCTTGTTGGGCTGGGGCAGAGTTGACGGAACACTGATAGAGCAAGCAGATGGCGCGCTGGGAGGAATTACCGTATAAGTTATCGTCCAGTCCGTAATATCGCGCTCATTGGCAGAATCTGGGTTAATAGCCATAGTATTGCTATCATCCAAAGTCAACCTTGTCCATAATGCCCGGCCATTTTGGTTTATGGTATAGGCAGTGCCACGCGTAATAGGATTAACCGTGGTAACCGCGCCAAATGCTGCGGTAGTTGCATCTGCCACAGCATATTGCAACCCCACTGCGCCTGTATTGGCAGTAGTCCAGTTTATGGCAATAGAACTCCAGGTTGTATTTAGGCCACGGTCATATAATTTAGAATAATAACCTTTGGAAACTGGTAGAGCGTTGATAGAGGCGTAGAGCACGTCGGTGGCGTAAATGCCCATACCCCAAACCCCTCCCATGATATACACATAGCCATTGTAGGCTACTGAGCTGTGGCGCGCCCTTGATGATCCGATTGCTACCTTGCCAAAATAGCTGGTGGTAGCCCAGGGACCCAAGGTGCCGTTTGAGTTAATAGGGGCGTAGAGCACGTCGGAGAAGGTAATGTATGAAGACAGTAAACCTCCTCCTATGATATACAGATAGCCATTGTAGGCTACTGTGCTTTGGTCCGCCCTTTGTCCAGATCCTACGTTGGCAAAAGAGCTAGTGGTAGACCAGGTGCCTAAGGTGCCGTCGGCGTTAATAGAGGCGTAGCCTACTTTAGAGCTGTAGCCAGTTGAAACTCCTACGATATATATATATCCATTGTAGGCAGCTGAGCTGAGGTATTCGCTTCCTATCGCGCTAAAATTGCTGGTGGTAGACCAAATGCCTAAGGTGCCGTCGGCGTTCATAGAGGCGTAGAGCACGTCGGAATAGTTTGAGCTACCGACACCTCCCATGATATACAAATAGCCATTGTAGACTACTGAGCTGTGGTTATGTCTTGCCCCGCTTCCCACGCCGCTAAAAGAGCTGGTGGTAGACCAAATGCCTAAGGTGCCGTCGGCGTTCATAGAGGCGTAGAGCACGTCGGAATAGTTTGAGCTACCCCTACCTCCCATAATATACAGATAACCATTGTAGGCTGCTGAGGTGTGGCCATACCTTGCGACTCCTGCCCCGCTAAAAGAGTTGGTGGTAGACCAGGTACTTATGGTGCCGACGGCGTTCATAGAGGCGTAGAGCACGTCGGAATAGTAGTTGCTGGCGCCGTTATACCCTCCCATGATATACAGATAACCATTGTAGGCTGCTGAGGACGGGTACTCCCTTGTACTTACACCGTCTAAACCGCTATAATTACTGGTGGTAGACCAGGTGGTGAGGTTTCCTCCCGGCCCCAGCGGGGCGTAGAGCACGTCGGATAAATAGGCGGTGTTAATACCTCCCATGATATACATATAGCCATTGTAGACTGCTGAGCTGTGGTACGATCTTGCTCCGCCTCCTACGCCAGTAAAAGAGCTGGTGGTAGTCCAGTTAGCCAGGGTGCCGTCGGAGTTGATAGAGGCGTAGAGTGTGTCGGCGAGGAAGGTGCTGCTATAGCCTCCCATGATATACATATAGCCATTGTAAGCTGCTGAACTGTGGACATACCTTGCTCCGCCTCCTATGCCGGTAAAAGAACTGGTGGTAGTCCAGTTGTCGAGAGCGCCAGTGCCGTCGGATTTTATGTGTGCGTAGAGTGTGTCGGCGAGGGCGACGCCGCAATTACCTCCCATGATATACAGATAGCCATTGTAGGCTGCTGAGCTGTGCATAGATCTTGCTCCGCCTCCTCCTGCTGCACTGTTAAAAGAGATGGTGGTAGTCCAAGTGCCAAGGGTACCAGTGGAGTTTATGGAGGCGTAGAGGACATCGGAGAGGGAGTTGCCGCTTTGATTGCTCCCTCCCATAATATACAGATAGCCATTGTAGGCTGCTGAGCTGTGGTACGATCTTGCTCCGCCTCCTCCTGCTGCACTGTTAAAAGAGATGGTGGTAGTCCAGTTAGCCAGGGTGCCGTCGGAGTTGATAAAGGCGTAGAGGACATCGGAGAAGCGGTTGGCGCTTTGATCCATCCCTCCCATGATATACATATAGCCATTGTAGGCTGCTGAGCTGTGGTGCGATCTTGCTCCGCCTCCTCCTGCTGCACTGTTAAAAGAGATGGTGGTAGTCCAAGTGCCAAGGGTACCAGTGGAGTTTATGGAGGCGTAGAGCACGTCGGAGATGTAGTTGCCATTACAACCTCCCATAATATACATGTAGCCATTGTAGGCAACTGAGGCATGTCGTCCCCTTGCTCCGCCTCCTCCTGCTGCACTGCCAAAATAGCTGGTGGTAGTCCAGTTCCCCGTGCCGCCGGGAGTAAATGGGACGTAGAGAGTGTCGGATAAGCTAGAGCCATTCCAACCTCCCATGATATACATATAGCCATTGTAGGCTGCTGAACAATGCATATTCCTTCCTCCGCTACCTGCATTGCCAAAATAGCTGGTAGCAGCCCAAGTACCCAGGGTGCCATTAGAATTGATAGGGGCATAGAGGACATCGGAGAAGTAAGCAGCGTCGAATGAAGCATTATTCCCCCCTACGATATACATATAGCCATTATAGGCTATTGAACAATGTATATTCCTTCCTCCGCTACCTGCATTGCCAAAATAGCTGGTGGTGGTCCAGGTAGCCAGGGTGCCGTCGGAGTTGATAGAGGCGTAGAGGACATCGGAGAAGCCAATACCGTTCCAAGTGTCAGTAGTACCTCCCATAATATACATATAGCCATTGTAGGCAACTGAAGTATGGGCATCCCTTGCTCCGTTGCCTTTGCCAGTAAAAGAGCTGGTGGTGGTCCAGTTAGCCAGGGTGCCGTCGGAGTTGATAGAGGCGTAGAGTGTGTCGGAAAGATAGGTACCGTTAGTACCTCCCATAATATACATATAGCCATTATAGGCTGCTGAGGTATGTATGCCCCTTGCTCCGCTTCCTCCACTTACGCTGCCAAAAGAGCTGGTGGTAGTCCAGTTGTCGAGAGCGCCAGTGCCGTCGGATTTTATGTGTGCGTAGAGTGTGTCGGAGAGATAGGTACCGTTAACACCTCCCATGATATACAGATAACCATTGTAGGCTGCTGAGGTGTGGCCATACCTTCCTCCGCTTCCTCCTGCTGCACTGTTAAAAGAGATGGTGGTGGTCCAGTTAGCCAGGGAGCCGTCGGAGTTGATAGAGGCGTAGAGGACATCGGAGAAGTAGTTAGACCAGTTGCTAGTTCCTCCCATAATATACAGATAGCCATTATAGGCTGCTGAGCTGTGGTAATACCTTACTCCGCTTCCGCCGCTTACACTACCAAAATTGCTTGTGATAGCCCAAGTGCCAAGAGCCCCTGTTGCCGGAGTTTTGCTTCTGATAATTGGTGCACCGGAGGTATTATAGGAAATCATTCCCTCATTATTCCCGCCTCCTCCAGTGGACTTAAAGTCTGCTACAGTGACGATGTGCACAGAGGGATCAATGCTTATAGGATAATTCAAGTTCCTATAATTCTTAACTTCCAAAATCAGGGACACCCTCGATTCCAAAGCAGGGACACCCTGCTTTCCAATCGGAAGGCTGTCCCCTTTGGGATTGGTAATCTTGTAGCTGGCTAAATCTTTTCTTTCTTTGCCGTTTGCCTCCCTTATTATAGGTAAGGGAATTGTATAGAGAAGCTCTGTTTTGGGAGCGTTCTTTCGCGCCAGCTCAATTAATTTGGCGCTTTTTTCATCACCTATCTGAATATCACCCCAGAGATATTGGCTGGGCCCGTAAATTCCAATTGAGCCGTCCTGTTCCTGTTTTGCCACTAAATTATTATCCAGTTCCAATTGCCAGCTTAAATTAACTTTTTTGTAATCGCGGCTGCTGGCAACCACAATATCTTCTCTTACGCCGTTATCCAGTGGAGTATAAATAATTGCCTGCCCCTGTCCGAAATTATACACTACTCTTCCATTACGCAACTGGGAGCTGAATTTACAATTTTTGTATAAAGCCTTCATAACAAAACCAAACGCAGAATCATCGCGCTTAACCCAAACCCTTCCTGCGTACTGAGCAAATGTGGCCTGGAATTTTACTTTAGCCAGCTCGTTGACGGACACAGATGCGCCTTGTTTTTGCGCAGGCGCGGTTTGCAAATCGGCATTTTTGAAAACGTAGCTGTCTTTTTCTTTGGCCAGCGTGCCTTTAGTAGGCATGGGCAGGAAGCCTTCGGCAAAGCTTATCAGCTTTTCTCCCCGCACTTCTTTGGCTGTGGTTTTTAGTTCATTAAAGGTAGCATAGAATCCCAGCGCCAGGCCTGCTCCTAAAAATAAGATCGTCGCCAAACCCACTGTTACAGTTTTTGCCAAATGCATTTTTCCTTGTTTGTCTTTTAGCATTTCTTTAATAGTGGTTTGCATTGTTCGCTCCTCTTTTTTAGGAATTAGGTTCTGGGTTCTGGGTTTTAGGTTCTATAACTACTTTCGGTTCTACTTCCACGAACGGCCGAACCCTGACCCAGTCAAAATAAACGCTGCCTGCATTAACCAAGGCAGCATCTGCTTTTAAACCGATATAGTCTTGCTCCAAACCGCCCACATCTAAAAATTGTATTTCTGCTTCTTTCTTGTAATTTTCACTGTATCTTTCAAATATAATGCCGTCTTCATTTACGATTACCTTATATATATAATAAGTAAGAGGTGTTATGGGCTTACCGATATTTAGCTTGGCTACGCCATTAATGGCAATGGTATGCTCTGCTCCGGGATAATTTGAAGAATAAACTATTACTTCGATGGGCAAAGTTTTTTGGTTTGTAACTTTTTCGCGCAGCACTGCCTGAATACTGGCATTGTCTTGCGCCTTGGCTTTAAATTCCAAAATCCCTTGTTTCATTGTAAAATCGCGCGAAAGAATCAGGCAATCCTTAAGCTGCAATTGGCCGTCTTTTAAATTATATTCTTTTTTCAGTCCGGGCAGCACCTGCCATTTTGTCTCATCTAATTTCGCTTGGCTAAAATCATCGAAGAGCGGGAAGACTTTATTGGCATCTAAATATTCAGGGACAGTCCCCTGCGGGGGCAGCCCCTGTTTATCTCCGCAATAAAGATAAATGGTTATGCCTTCTTTGGGAATCTGGGGTATCTTGACCCAGCAATTATCATATTGGGTTCTAGGTTCTAGGTTCTTGGTGTTCGCATAATCCCCAGAACCTAGAACCGAAAACCTAGAACCTTCTTCTAAATAGTAGTACAGAGGCGTCTGGCCATCTGCAGCAGTAAAATAAACATCCCTTCTATCCAAATTTATTTTCACGGGATAATTAAAGAGCTCCTCATTTGAACCCGCAATAAAAATCGGCTTATGATATTTAAATTTGTAGATGTCGGGGTTGCGGAAGATTTTTTTTACCCCTGATGAATCTGTAAACCCAAGGGTAATTTTTTTCAAGATACTGCCTTGGGGAATATTGACTTTAAAACACAAGGTATTTCCCGCAATAAATCCGTCAGTCAAAGGTTTTCCATTAATTATTTTTGTGTAAGAAGTGCCTGCGTTAGCGCTGACTTCCAGAGTAACCTCACCTTCAAAATCGTAAGAGGCAGAAATGGTTTTTATTGTGCCTGCAGTTTGAATAGGCGCAGATTCTATTGTGGTAGGGCCGGCTAAATTGTATTCAAAAACCATAGGGACAGTCCCCTTCGCTTCGCTCGGGGACAGTCCCTGAGCCTGCGCCTGAAGGGTGAGCCCCGCGCTTAACACTCCCACAATTAACCCAATAGTATATTTATTCATTTTCTCCTCTTCTTGTATGTCCATATAAAATATACTATTTATCATTGTTAATATCAATTATCAACATACCTGATTTTATTGCACAATATACTCGATCTTCCAAGGCTACTCTTTGGGTTCTGGGTTCTGGGTTCTGGGCTGTAAATATTGACCGGGTTTTAGCTAGAACCGAAAACCTAGAACCTAGAACCGAATTCAGTATGTACATTGTCAGTTTGGACATTTCTAATCTCCAATTTCGGCAATTTTACGCTCCATAGCACCTTCAGCTATTCCAATAGAATCTCTAAATCTGCCTTATCCTGTTTACGCCCTGATACCTTTTTGGTCCTTATTAACTCGTTTTTCCCAATAAAAAACACCTTTTCTTTCCCGTATTTAGCGACTTTTTTATTCTTCCAAATTTCCTTAAAACTGGCGCCCTCAACAGAGGTTATCAAATCAACCCTTAAGGGTTCGTAGCCAAGCTGTATAATCTTTCCTTCCAAAGCAAAATCTTCCTTTGCCAATTTGAGGTTTTTAAAGCCGAATTCGGTTAGCGACTTTATGATTTTGTGGCTATTATCTTTTTTGGCTTCTACTAAGATATCGATATCTTTTGTATACCTGGGCTTGGCGTATAGAGCCAGCGCATATGCGCCAACAATGCAATATTTAACCTTGTTCTTATTGAATAATTTTAATAATTCTTCGTAATCCTTTTCTACTTTCATTTTTATGCCCGCCTTTTATTTTAAGATATATCTCCCGTAAAAACTGCATTGTTTCTAAGCGCCCCTGCCGCGACATTCCACGGTAATAAACAGTATCAAAATCTTGGGCTTCTTTAAATGATTGGAATTTTTTTATCCAGATTTTCTTCATTCTCATTCTCCCGCGGCATCCACGATTTTGTGCTCTAAAGCATACTTTATCAGGTCGCTGGTCTTATGCAGGTTAAGCTTCTTTAGGATGCTGTTTTTATAGTTTTCCACAGTCCTGCGGCTTAAAAACAGGGTTTCTGCGATTTCCTTGGCAGTCTTTCCCTCAGCTACCAGCCGCAAAACATCCTGCTCCCGCTCATTCAAAATTTCACCCTTGGACACCTCTTTTTGCTTGGGCTCCTGCATTATTTCTGTTAAATAATTTGAGATGGAAGCTCCAAAATAAGAATTGCCGGAAATTACGCGCGACAATGCAGGAATCAACTCTTCCGCTAAATTATCCTTATTTAAATATCCGTTTACTCCGCGGCGCATTGCCTTTAAAACATAGGCTCCTAATTTATGCACTGTAATCATAATAATTTTTGTTTTATTTGAGGCCCGTTTAACCCGCTCAATAATATCCAGGCCGCTAACCTTGGGCATGGAAATGTCCAGAAGCAAAATATCCGGCTTCATTTCGCGCACCAATTCCAGCGCCTGCTCTCCGTTTGATGCCTCTGCGCAAACCTGATATTGCGCATGGGGCTTCAGTACGCTCTTTATTCCCTCTCTTATGATATCGTGGTCGTCAGCTATTAGAATAGTTATAGGCATATTGGGTTCTAGGTGTTCGACTCTCTATTATTACTTCTGGGTTCTGGGTTCTTGGTAATCATTTACATGTTGCCTGGTTTTTCCTTCTGCAATGTTTGAAGAAATAGAAACAGCGCATCTTCTCATTTGATTAATCAAGCCGTACATTTCCTCTTTAGGAAAATCTTTGGTAAGTATATAAACTTTTTTAACGAACTCTATGGATTTTTTCCAAACTTCCAAGTCTTTATAGCTTTTTATCACTTCTAATTATCCCCCAGAACCTAGAACCTAAAACCTAGAACCTAAATAGGCAAATCAACTGTGATTCTGGTTCCTTTACCTAGGGCTGAATCAATATGCATTACTCCGTCCAACAACTCAATCCGCTCTTTTAAGCTCACCAACCCCAGCCTTAATTTATCTTCCTGCCGCCTGCGGGGAATTTTTTTTACCATTGCTTCATAATCAAACCCTAAGCCGTCATCCTGATAAAAAAATTCCAGCGAATTCTTTTTTTTAGTCAACCGGATTTCCACTGCTTTGGCCTGCGCGTGTTTTAGCATATTAGTCAGGAGTTCCTGCGCAATGCGGTATAAAACCAAACTATATTCAGGGGGCAGCTGCAATTCCTCTTTGGGTTTTTCATAAATAAAATTTATATTACTCAATTGCTTATATTCCATAACCAGGGCTTCCAGGCTCTCGGCTAATCCCACCTCATCCAAATCCGGGGGCCTTAAGAGAAATGCGATGTTGTGGCCTTTTTCAATTAATCCGGAAACTATTTTTTTAATCTGGACTAATTTTTCTTTTAGGTCCTGCGGCAGGTTCATAAGGCCCTGCTCTAATAATCCCAGGTAAATTTTTAAAGCGCTTAGGTCCTGGCCCATCTGGTCGTGTACCGCCGTAGAAAGGTTTTTGCGCTCTGTTTCTTCCACATTAATCATCTGGTTAAACAGGTCTTCGCGGTTTAAACGTTCACTGCCAAGGCGCCTGTAAACCGACTGGGCAATAAGGATTCCAATGATTGTGGCACTAAGCAAAATTAAACACACAAACAAAATTGCTGCTTTCCTGTCATGGCTAGTTTTCTGCATCTGCCTTTCTACTTCAGAAATATTCGCCTTACCCATGGTGTTGTCCAGGAATTCATCTATTTTATACAGCTTGTTTTCAAAGGCCATGAGCAGGCTGTTAATTACAGCCTCTTCCGCCGCGGGCTGCGCTGAATTTGAGAGGTCTATAATTTGTTTACCCAGGGCACTTAGCTCATTAAAAGAATTGCCTACTTCTCTAGCCCATTCTTTTTGCTGCGCAAGATACGCAAAGTCTTCGTAAACTTTTAATTGCTGACGGAAACGTTCCCCGGCATCAAGGACATCATTCAAATTAACTGCCATGGGAAGGGCGCCCAGGTATTTCGATATTTTCCAAAACACGTAATTACGTATGCCTATGGAATAAATCGTATTGTTTATGCGCATTTCCAAAACCGCTTTTTCCAATTTTAGATTGCGCTTGCCCAGGTCTTCGATTCTATGGCTTAGGCCGCGGATTTCCAGGATTCCCGTTATGCCTATTGCAATAATTAAAATAATTAAGACAGTAAATGCTATCTGCAGCTTCCTGTCTTTATGGTCTAACTTTCTGGAGTCAATCATTTGGGTTCTAGGCTATGGTTTAGACTTCTGGGTTCTAGGTTCTCGGCTATGGCTTAGACTTCTGGGTTCTAGGTTCTCGTGCTAGAACCTAGAACCTAAAACCTAGAACCTATATTTTGTTTTTATTCAGCTCCTCTATGTGCCTTAAGGCTTCCTTCGTCCAGAGGTCAGTCGGCTCGCCCAATTGCACGCGCTTCTTCCAGTATTCAATTGCCTTAGGCTTGTCGCCCTTTGCCTCATTTAACAAAGCCAGGTTAGAATAAGCTGCACGGCACTTTGGATCGAGGTCCAGGGTTTTTAAATACATCTTCTCTGCTTCATCAGCCAGGCCTGCGGTTTCCAGGATAATACCTAATTGGTTATATGCGCCGGCAAAAGTAGGGTCTGCGCCGGTAGCTTTTTGAAAATAATCTTTTGCCTCATTGAGGTTACCTGACTTTTGTAACTCCAGGCCCTTTTGATACAACTCTGCAGCTTTGAACCTGTCGGGAATTTTAACTTCTAAGGCCTTCTTTTCCTCTTTTATCTTTTTTCCGGCTTCTTCCTGTTCTTGCTTTCTCTGTTCTTCTTGTTTCCTTATCTCTTCTTGCTTCTTGGCTTCTGCTGCTTTTTTCGCCTCTTGGGCTTTTTTAATTTCTTCTTGCTGCCTGTTGGCTTCCTCGGTTTTCTTGGCTTCTTCCTGTTTTTTAAGCTCCTGGGCTTTTCTTATTTTTTCCTGCCTCTTAGCCTCTGCTTGTTTTCTTTCTTCCTCTGCCTGCTTTTTAATTCCTTCCTGCTGCGCCTTTTTTTGTGCTTCCTGCTCTTTCTTTTCTTGCTCCTTTTTGGCATTCTCGGCTTTTACGGCTGTTTCTAATTTTATGGCATCGTCTATTTTTTTAAATTCCGCGGCTTGCCTTTCTTGCTCTAATTTTTCCGATTCAGCCCGAATCAATTCTTCCTGCATTTTTCTTGCGGGAAACTCTAACGTATCGGCCATTTCCCATTCTCTGGCAATTTTTCTTTTAACGGTTTCAGGCATTATGTCTTTAGGGATTATTTTTTCCGGCTCATATCCGGGCAGCGTTGTATCGCCTTTTATTAAATGAGGCGTAACAAAAACAATCAGTTCTGTCCTTTGTTTGCTTTTGTCGCGGTTGCCGAAAAACGAACCTATTACCGGCAACCTGGATAGCCAGGGTAACCCCGTAATCGTATCCGTGTTTTGCTCCTGGATAAGGCCGGCAATCATAATCATTGTGCCGTCTTTAACCTTAACCACGGTCTCTGCCTGCGAGGTCGAGACAATGGGTATACGGCTGCCTAAAGAAGTTGTGATAGTTTCTTTTACGGAGCTCACCTCTGGTTTTATCTTCATGCTGATGTAACCATCTTTATTGATAGTGGGAATAATTTTTAATTTCACGCCCACATCCACGAATTCAATTGACTCGGAGGTTACCGTAGTTGACTGCGCCTGGCTCAATGTCTGGGTCACATATGCCTCGCGCGTGCCCACCATAATGCTTGCCTCTTCGTTATTAACCGCGGCAATCCTGGGCTGGGAGATAATTTTGGTGTCACCGTAGCTTTCCAAAAGCTTTATAACTACATTAAATCTATTAGCGGGTACGCTGCCCACTGATATTTGCTGATACGTAGCCAAAGCCGTTGCCACCGGGAAATTTCCCAGGAAGTCTAATCCGGCAAGCCTGCTTTGACTAAACAGCTGTTCCCAATTAATGCCCCTGCTAAAATCATTACTCAGGGTTACTTCGGCAATTTCAGTTTCTAAAAACACTTCCCGCGTTTCTTCGTCAATCTCTTTTACCAGGCGGCTTATTTTTTCCATCTTCCTGGGCAGGTCAGATACAATGGCCTTGCCGTTACGCTCATCCACAATGACCTGGCCTGTCCCGGGAGTTATTGCCGCATTCAGTTGCGTTTTTGCATCAGCCGGCTTAATATAATTAAGATTGAAAACTGTGGTTTGTAACGGCTGGTCGAGTTCTAAAGCAGTTTTTTCCATGATCTCAATTTTTTCCGGTATGTCGATTAAAATTATTGTGCCGGATGCCTCATCAGCAATAATTTTTCCTATATCTGATTTCAGCTGGGAAAGCGCATTGAATACGTTTGCAGGCTTTGCGTAAGAAAGCTTGATAACCTTCATCCTCCTTTGTTCTATATAATCTTTGCCGTAGCGGACTTTATACTCCGCAGCGCTCATAATGTAATATATACCGCCTTGTTTCTCGATGGCGTAGCCTTGGGTGAGCACAATTATATCCAATACGTCTTTTAAGGTAACATTATTAAGGAATACGGTTATGCGGCCGGTTACATCTTTGCTGGGGACAATGGTTCTTCCTGTCTTTAAAGCAAGTATGCGCAGCAATTCTACTACTTCAATATTTTTTAAATCCAGGGAAATCTTCTCTTCTTTTTGCAGGGAAGGGGCCCCCTCTGCCAAAGCGCTAATACCAAAGCACAAATGACAAAATAAAATCAAAGCACAAATGACAAAACTCAAAGAAAAGGGGACGTTTCTATTTTTCTGCTGATTAGGAGACGTTAAAAATAGAAACGTCCCCTTTTCTTTGGTTGTTGAATTACTTAGATTAAAGGATTTATTTAGACGTTGGGATTTTGTCATTTGGATTTTTAACTTCAATTTTTTCCTCACTTTTATCAGACTCTGCTCCGCTAATTAATTGCGGGGTGAGAAAAATAACCAATTCTTTTCTGGGATTAGATTTCACCCGGCTTCCGAATAGGGCCCCTAAAATCGGAATCCTGGATAACACCGGCTCTCCGGTGATGGTATCCTGTTTTGTGTCTTGCATCAGCCCGGCAATCATAATCATTGTGCCGTCTTTGACCTTGACCACGGTTTCTGCCTGCGAGGTGTCTACAATGGGGATTTGGCTGCCGGCAGCTGTGGTGAGAACTGAAGCGACAGTACTTACCTCCGGTTTTATTTTCATGGTGATGTAACCGTCTTTACCGATGGTGGGGACTACTTTTAATTTTACTCCCACATCAATAAATTGCACATTTTCTGAATTAACCGTGGTTGTCTGGGCCTGGCTTAAGGTTTCAGTTATATAGGCTTCTCTTGTCCCCACAAGTATTGTAGCCTCTTCTTTATTAACCGCGACTATGCGCGGAGAAGAAAGAATTTTTGTCTCACCATATTGCGCTAAAAAATTCATAACTGCAGTAAAGCTATTATGACCGACCGTCCCAATTGAAACCTGCTGATAGGAAGAAAGGGGTATCGTCCAATTTCCTACAAGGTCGAGGCCAGCCATCTTGGGATTGGTAAAAAGCTTTCCCCAGTTAATCCCACTAGACGTTGCATCAGTCAGGGTTACTTGTATAATTTCTCCGTTGATCAATACCTGGCGGCTTGCCTCATCGAACTCTTTCATCAGCCTTGTGATTTTGGCTAATCTCTGCGGCAGGTCAGAGACAATTGCCTTACTGCTCCTATCGTCGATAATTACCTGGCCCACTCCCGGAGTAATCAATTCATTTAAATAGGATTTGATGTCGGCTGAGCGGGCGTAATTTATGTCAAACACAGCAGTCTGCAAAGGCTGGTCGAGCTCCTTTATGGTCTGCTCAATCAGCGATAAAACAGGCGGGGAATCTGTTATGATAAGCGTCCCCGAAGGCTCATCAGAGATTATTTTTCCCGTTTGTGATTTTAGTGTCGAGATAATATTAGTTATGTTGGAGGGTTTGGCATAATTAAGCTTTATGGTTTTGGTTTCTTTTCTTTCGCCAAACTTGACGCCAAACGTTGCTTCATACTCTTCCGGAGTCATTACCTTAATGAGATTACCTCTTTTCTCGTAGGCTAAATTCTGTTTCGTAATAATAACATCCAAGGCATCTTCAAAAGATAAATTATTCACAAAAACACTGGCTACCCTGCCCTGGACACCGGGCGTCGTTATGATGGTCAATCCGCTTTTGGCAGAAAGCACTTTGAATAATTCGTTTATGTCTACCCCTTGCAAATCCAGGGAAATTTTTTCTCCTTTTGCAAGTGGCACTTCTGGCGCGACAGTAGCTGGCATGGTGGCTGCCGGCTGGATTACAGTTGCAGTGGTAGAGGGAGTCTCTGCAGCATAACCAAAAACCGAAAACCAACAACCAATAACCAATAACAATATTTTTATCTTCATTTATCTTAACTCGTAATCCTTCAATTTGCCTTCTCCCTCTATCTCTAAGATTACGGAGTTGTGTGTGACTTCTTTTACCTTAAGCTGCTGCTGGCCGAAAGTATCCCCCTTTTTTAAAAGGTAAGTCCGGTTTTCCTTGGAGTTTTCTACCATTGCCTCGGGATTCTTCGACCAGATAATTCCTACCAGTTTTACATCCTGAAATAATTGAGCGATATTAGGCGCCATTTCTGTCGGGCCGGTTGCCCTTATCTCAGGAGGCAAAAACATATTGCGCTTGCTAATTTCATTCAGGTATTCTTGTAGTCCTAAGAAGCTGTTTGCCTGCTGGATTACGCCCTTAGCAGGAGAGCCTCCTTTGCCAGAGGGGAAAATTAAATCCGCCCTGATTGCTCCTGGCCCGCTGATAAGGGCAATCAAAAACAATAGAGTCAACAAGCCACAGACTACAAATAATCCCTTATTTATATTTTGCAGGTTCATCATGGCGCGAGGGTCAAACTTTCGGGGAAAAGAGAGGAAACTAAAAGGCGTTCTGCCTTTTGGCTTCAAGCCTACTTTCTGAATAGGCTTAACACTAGATGTCCCTTCAATCAGTTTAAGTAATTTTTCGTCTGAGGTGCTTTTATCGGTCATTTTGTCTGTCATATAATACTCTTGGTTATTAATTCGCGTATTAGTGCCGCATCTACCACGGTCTTATCTTCCGCCAGAAGGGTGCGCAGCGCATTATGGCAGATTAAATTAATCCTCCTGGGGTAACCCTGGCTATAACGATAAATCTCGCTCACCGCCTCATCCGTAAATAATTTTAAGTCCGAATTAAACCCTGCCTGCCTTAACCTAAACTCAATCATATCCCTGGTTTCCTGTTCATCAAAAGGGTTAAGCACGTATTTTAAGACTATCCGGTCGAAGAAATTTTTTATGCCTTTTATTACCGGTAATAATTCCATTTGTGACAACAAAACTAACTGTAATAATTTATATTCGTTGGTTTCATAATTTAATAAGACGCGTAACACCTCTAAAGACATAGGGTTAAGTTTTTGTGCCTCATCAATGACTAAAACCACGGTTTTATTTTCTTCCGCAGCTTTCTGGAATAAATATTTCTTAATTGCCTCCTTGTAATCAAGGATGTTGGCTCCCGCAGAAATTTCTTGTATATTAAAAGCTCTTACCAGCGACTCTAAAAATAGCTCTTCGCTTCCGGCAGTAGGGTCCATAATCATAAAAAAGAGGATATCCGGCCTTTCCTTTAACATCTGGAATAATTTTCTAGAAAGCGTGGTTTTTCCTGTGCCTACATCTCCTAATATAAGGCTTAAGCCCCTGCGCAGCCTAATTTCCACCAAAAGCCGCATCAGCGCTGCCCTGTGTTCATAGGAATCGTAAAAGAATTCCGGATCAGGGCTTGATGAAAAAGGTTCTTTTTTTAGTCCGAGGATCGTGTAATAGCTCATTTTATTTCTTCCTCAGCATGTCGCGGATTAATTTTAGCGAATAGCCCTGATTTTTGAACTTCGTCACAGCGTCAAGGCAGCGCCGGACTTCGCCTGCTTTGTATAGCCGGCTGTTACCGATTTTCTTTCGTACCATCAATAGCCCAAGGTTAGTGTAATAATTAACGGTCTGGTAGGAAAGATTATGGATCCTGGTGATGTCCTGCGTAGAAATCAAACCTTTGCTCATTGAGCCTCCTTTTTGAAATTGAAGCAAAATAAATGGGGACGTTTCTATTTTTAATGTTTATTAATCAGCAGAAAAATAGAAACGTCCCCATTTATTTTTGGGCCTCATTTTTAGCTTAGGGTAGTTATAGTAAGTGCTATAATATTATAGTAAATCATATATAAAATTATATGTTTTGTCAAGAACTATTTTACATTTACTGGCTTAATTTTCCGTCGGGAAATTGCTATTTCTTAGGCTTTTTGGTAAGGTTTTTTAGGTAAGATAACGAATTATCGTAACTTCAATAAAATTAATAACTTTTGCTTCTGTTAAAATCTAAAGCGGCTTAGAATTTAAACTCCAGGGCTAATTCCACCTGGAAGGCGGGGTCGGCTGAACCATCCCCCCGCACAAAAGGAGTTAAGAGGCTGCCATCCGTATCGTCTCTTTCCTCTTGGTAGAACTCACCCGGCCAAAAATACCCTCCCAAGAGGCTAATCAGGATATTTTCGTTAATTTTGTAATCAATGAACAGGTCGGTTTCCCAGCCTAAATCGCGCGAAAGGTATTTTGCCTCTTCCTCATACATCCCGGCACCCCTTTCAAAGGAGCTTAAATAATATTCGTAAATACCCAAAGTCAATTTCTCGGTTGCAAGATAATCAAATCCTATGCAGGGCAGAATTATATTTTCAAAATCTCCCACTGAAAAGGTTTTTGGCCTGGGTACTCCGTAATTTAAACCGTACCCTCCTCCCATCGCCACAATGGGAAGCATGTCTGAATTATTGCTGCTGATTGAATCTCCTAAATTTTTATTCATCGGAGAATAGTAACTAAACGCCCTGTTCTTTGCGCTGGTTAAACTTGTGTCACGGCCCCTCACTGCATCCAAAGTTACTTTATTGCCGGAACAGGCTAAAACTTTCGCCGATGGAATAAACTTACCTGTTTTATAGCTTAGCCCTGAGTATATTAAATAGCCCGTGTGAGAAATATCTTTAAATTCTGGATCGCTACTTTTAGCTCTGCCAAAATTATGCGCCGCTTCAAAATTAAAAGTCAGTTTGTTAATCGTTGTATCCCAGGCCAGCCCCACTGTGCCTAAAATATCCTGTTTTATGGGGGCGCTAAATAAGTTATCCCTTTTGTCGGGAGACGTGTAATCAACCAAAGCTCCGATATAGGGCTGTAATGAGTTTTCACCTATTTTAAATTTTGCATCCGTGGCAAAAAAATTAGCGGCGTTAGGCTCATAAACAATCCCTTGTTCTTTTTCCTGATGGATAGCCGGCCCCAGCCGGTATTTATGCTCGAGGTCAGGCCGGCAATAATAGAACCTCCAGCAAAAATCCTGCGATTCGCGCGATAAAGTAAACCCGATGTTTTCGTATCCGCCGTTTAGGCTAAAGCCGTTTCCTACTGTATAAGCATAAAGCCCTGCTTTAAATTTAAGGTAGTCAAATAACGGCGTCTCCATCCACAATTCCTCAAGCGCTGGCAAAAGTTCTTCATCGCGATACTTTTCAATAACTCCGCCTGAAGTCATGAGGGTATTATGTATAAAGAGAGGCGCGTCGTAATCATAGGGTCCGTTTCTTTCCAATTTTAAATAAAATTTGCTGGGGTTATTTTTTAAATCCAGATTAAAACCTAAACTGTAGTCAATGCCTAGATACACCGTGGAATCGTCTTTGTTTTTATTATCCAGGCTGGTGACGTTCTTAAAAGTCATCAAATCATTCCTTAGGTAGGTGTTCATGATTAAGCTGAAATTATCTGTTTCTAACAAAGGCGCGGCATAACAGGCAGGAGCCCAAAAAAATAAGAGCACTCCTATAAAGAGTGCCCTTATCTGGCGGGGTCGACGAGATTTGAACTCGCGGTCTCCACCGTGACAGGGTGGCGTGCTAGACCAGGCTACACCACGACCCCTTAAAAATTGCGGGAGATTAATTTTAACTTAAAACCCCCTTATTAGCAATAAGTTTTTTGGCAATCACTTGCCCAAAGACGCTTCTGCGCGTTCAAGATTCGAGCGCGCTTCTGGTGAATCCGGCTTAAGCTGGAGCGCTTTTTTGTAAAGCACAATGGCTTCGGGAAAACGGCCGTTTGTAGCATAGGCGTTTCCCAAATTAATATTAGCCTCAACAGAATCAGGGTTTAATTCTGCTACTTTTTTAAAGGCTGCTAATGCTTCCTCCTGCCTTCCTGTCATAGCATAAGCTATACCTGTGTCATTATATGCAGCGAGAAGCTCCGGATTGAGCTCTAATGCTTTTTTGTCATATTCTATTGCCTCAGCGTATTTACCCTGGCGCAGATACGCATTGCCTAGATTGTAATAAGAGCCGCTGTCTTTGGGGTCGCGCTTTATAGCATCTTGGAATAACGCAATCGCTTCTTCTATGTGGCCGGAATTTAAATAGCTCATGCCTAAATTATCCTGGGAATTAACAAACCGTTTATCCGACTCATTGGCTTTTTTAAATAATTCTGCTGCTTCGCTATTACGCCCCATATGCATATACTCCATGCCTAAACCATTAAGTATGCGGGGACTGGTTGTATACTTAAGCGTGCGCTCGTAAAAATACAAAGGTTCGCTCCAGTAACGGTTTTGTTGTATAGTGCGCACTGCGTAAAATAACCCTGCAACAATGGCAACAGTTAGTACTGTCCTACTTAATTGCGGCTTTCGATAAAAAACCAATCCTTCATGCGCCGCTAATAAAAAGAATCCTATGGAAGGCAGGTATAACCAGTGCTCTGCCATATAGACCTGGACAGGATAAAGATTGGCAACAGGCAGAAGCCCGACGAAAAACCAGAGGATGGCAAACGATACTACTTTATTAGTCTTAAGCGACCTTATTGCCCAAATGATTGCCGCTGCTGTAATCAGAAATCCCAGGATAACCTCCGGGTGCGTATAAGGGAACCAGGAAATGCCGTATTCCATATGTAAATTAAACGGCGCTATCAGAAGTTTTAAATATTCTGCGGCTGCAAGAAATGAGCCAGGCAGGCGCTGAAGAAGCGTCGAGGAATAAACAAATTCCGGGTGAAAAGGCTTTAGAACCGTCGAGCGCAGCAAAATATATATAGTCGATATAATTACAACCGCCCAAAATCTTTTAAGCTTAATTTTTTCTTTGAAAACGAAATGGTACAACAAAAGCAAGCAGGGAAAAATTATGCTGCCTTCGCGGGATAAAAGTGCCGCGCAGTAACATATAACCAGCGCGATAAAAGAAAACGTGTTTTTTTCTTTGCGCTTATTAAGATAGGCGATAAAGGCTAAAACAATAAATAATAGCGACAAAGGATCTGCCCTGCCGGCAATGTAACTGACTGCCTCGGTATGAATGGGATGAATTTCAAAAAATACAGCTGTCAGGATGGCTAAAAGAAAATCGCTAAAAAGCAGATAAACCAAAGCAAAAATACCAAGTGTTGCCCCGATATGAATTAATACATTCGTCAGATGATAACCGACTATGTTTTGCCGCCAGACAGAATAATCTAACATATAAGTCATCATTTGTAGCGGCCGATAAGAGCTGCTTTTTTGTCCGGTGCCTGCGCCGATATCTCCTGTGAAAAGTTTTCCTATATTGCTTAAGCTCTTGATGCGGGGATTGGCTTGGATTAAATATTCATCATCCCAAATGAAGCTGCCTTTAAGAGAATTCAGATAGCAAATAGCTCCCAGGATAATAATGGCTAAAACTGCCGGCCAAAGCTGTTTTCGGCTTGCCGGAATAGGTTTATGCTTTTGATTGTTCATGTAGAATGTTTTTTGTAATAGGGCCAAACGGTGAGACTCAAAACTGGTGGGCGGTACTGGACTTGAACCAGTAAACCTCTTGAATGTAAATCAAGCGCGCTAACCAATTGCGCCAACCGCCCCCAATTATGTATTATAAATACAAAGGCTTAAGAGGTCAATCCTCTCATTCTTAATGTCAAATGCCAAAGTACAAAATTCAAAATAAAGGGGACGTTTCTATTTTTAACGTTTCCTAATCAGAAGAAAAATAGAAACGTCCCCTTTTCTTTGGTTGTCGAATTACTTAGATTAAGGGATTTATTTTGACGTTGGGATTTTGTCATTTGACATTTTATAGTTTATAATTCCTCTACTGCTTTTAGCGGATCCTTTGCTTCTAATATGGGCCTGCCTACGACGAGAAAATCGCTGCCTGCTTTAATTGCCGACTTTGAGGTTGTAATTCTTTGCTGATCATCGCTTGCGGATTTCACCGGCCTTATCCCAGGAGTTATTGCAATAAATTTTTTGCGGATGTTTCGCTTTAAGCCGGAAACTTCTTGAGCCGAACAGACAACCCCGTCTAAACCGCAAGCCAAACCTGTTTTTGCCAATTTCAGGACCTCACCTGGCCTGGTTTCTTTGCTGGTTAATACCGTAACCCCGATTAACAGCGGCCTTCTTGCCTTAAGCCGCCTTGCTTCCTGTTTTGCTGCCCTTACTGCCTGCCTTAGCATTTCTTCTCCTCCTGAAATATGCAAGGTGAGCATCTTGACTTTAAGGCGGGTTGCCTGACGCACGGCATTAGCAACGGTATTGGGGATATCATAAAATTTTAAATCCAAAAACACTTCTGCGTGCTTCTTATGTAAAAAATCAATTATTTTATGTCCGCAGGCGGCAAAAATCTGTGAACCCACTTTAAATATTCTTATCTTCGGGTAAAGCTTATTGATGAAATATTTTGCTTTTTTAAAATTATCCACATCTAAGGCTAGGATTATCCTGTTCTTGAGTTCTTGAGTTCTTGAGTTCTTGACTTTCATATTATTATCTACTTAGTGTCTTTGCGAGCAAAGCGAAGCAATCTCATTTGGGATTGCTTCGGCACTTCGTGCCTCGCAATGACGGCTGCCTTATATAGCAAGAGAGCCTATAGTGTCCTTAATACTACTGATTTTATTTTGTAATAAATATTCCTTTAGCCCGTAGATTATATCGATGCTTACTTTGGGATTAATAAAATTAGCAGTGCCTATTGCTACGGCAGTTGCTCCGGCAATAAAAAATTCTAAGGCACTTGAAACATCCATGATGCCGCCCATGCCGATGATAGGGATTTTTATCTTCTGATAAACCTGCCAGACCATTCTTACTGCCACCGGCCTGATTGCCGGGCCGCTTAACCCTGCGGTTACGCAGGCAATTCGCGGCTCTCTTTTGGTTACGTCTATGCTCATGCCTGTTAATGTATTAATCAAAGAAACTGCGTCGCTACCGGCGGATTCCGATGCTTTGGCAATCTCGGTTATATCCGTAACATTGGGCGAAAGCTTGGTAATCAACACCTTGTGCGTAACTTTGCGTACTGCTGTTATTAAATCATGGGTTGCTTTTGCATCCTGTGATATCAATTGCGGGCTTTTTATGTTCGGGCAGGATATGTTTAATTCCACAGCGGCAATTTCTGTTATTTTGTCTAAAATTCTAGCCAGGGTTACAAATTCTTTTGGGTCGCCTTCAGAGGCGATGCTTACGATTATCGGGCAGCCAAGCTTTACCAAATGCGGCAATTTATGTTTTAAAAATGAATCTGCTCCGGGATTTTCCAAGCCGATAGAATTAAGCATGCCTGCGGGAGTTTCGCAGGTGCGCGGCGAGGGATTACCGATTCTGGGCTTAATAGTAATGGTTTTTGTTACAATAGCCCCCAATTTCTTCACATCAAAAAAATCCTTAAATTCCTCGGCATAGCCGAATGTTCCGGAGGCAACCATTACGGGATTACTTAATTTAAGCTTACCTATATTTACTGATGTATCGATAGACATTTGTTTTAAAAGCTGGGTTCAATACAAAGTATTTTGTATTTTTTAAAATCCTTCAACCCCCCCTGGATAAAACTTAAATTCGTTAAATACTTCATTTTGCACCAGAACCAGAATTTATTCGTCGGCTCCATGCTGAAATTCCATTTTACATACTGGTAGGCAAAATAGAGCGTCAGCAGAAATGCTACGATAGTAAAAAGCTTTAACCCGATTCCTGATGCAAACAAACTAAATATCAAACCAATTATGGAAACCAAGCCAAACAGATGCATGAGATGAAAATTGCCAATGTAGACAAAGCCTCGCAGGGGAAACGGCAGAATAAATGAAGGGTTCCCTTTTAAAAATTGCAGGTTAACCTGCAGTCCCTTCTTAATTACATACTTGTCAATCAAAGGTAAATGTGCCTGGCCATAAGTCACCCAGACTTTACGCAGCGCCTTTAAATCTGCCCTGTGCATATGGTCAACTTTTGCCTTGGGAGCAAAATAAAATTTCCAGCCACGGCTGCGGTGCTGATAGCTTAAATCCATATCCTCACCAGTCGGCCTTTCCCAAAACTTGGCACCCAATGATTGCATTGCAGACCTGCGGTACGTCACATTACAAGTGCCGAAGAAATATGCCTTGTGCCCCCCGATATCAACGGGTTTGGGGTTTTTGGGAAAATCCGGGTAATAGCCTTCTTTAATAAATCCGTAGCGGGGGCTAACCATATTAAAACGGAAATGCTGACACCATGCCTCTACCAGATTATCGGGATCGACCTTTAAAGTATAGACCTCTCCTCCTACTGCAGCGATTAATTCATCCCGCTGAAAGTGCCGCAGCATTTCTTTTATCCAGTTTTTATCCGGAGCGCAGTCTGCGTCCGTAAAAAACAGGAACTCTCCTTTAACAACCTCGAGCGCTTTATTGCGGGCAAACCCCGGAGAAGGGCAATTCGGCACTTCTACTAATTTTATAAACGGGTATTTTACCTGCCAGCTCTTTATTATTTCAATCGTCTTATCGCTGGAGCCGCCGTCGGCAATTACCCATTCCCAAGAGTCGTGCGGGTAATCGACATTAAGCAAATAATCAAAGGTCTTCTCTATAGTGCGTTCGAAATTTTTTACCGGAATAATTATGGAAACCAAAGGCATTGCGGGCATTTTACCCTCCTTCTACCAGATTATTTCATCCGCTAAAAATACAGGCCCCTCTTTACAGACCCGCTTAAAACCATTCTTTGTATCTACGACACAGCCTAAACATGCGCCTATCCCGCAAGCCATGTGTTCTTCCAAAGAAATTTGCGCGGGGATTTTCAGGTTTTTAGAGATTATGGCTATTTCTTTTAACATGGGTTTGGGACCGCAGGCGTAGATGGTCGATGGTCGCAAAACCTTCTTTAATAAATCCGTTACCCTGCCTTTGAAACCCCTGGAACCGTCATCAGTAGCAATTTTGATTTCGCAGCCTAAATTTTTAAATTCCCTCTCGCATAATATTTGGTTTTTTGTTTTTGCGCCTATTAAAACCAAGGGCTTATGTTTAGCCAGCTTTTTTGCTAAGAATACCAAGGGCGCAACGCCCATGCCTCCTGCTACGAGAACCGATAACCGAGAACCGAGAACCGAGAACCCATTGCCCAACGGCCCGATTATATCCGCATATTCTCCTTGTTTTCTTTGCGAAAATAACTCCGAGCCTTTGCCTACAACTTCATAAATAATCTCTATGGATTTGCCTTTTGCTGCATGTATGCTAAACGGCCGCCTAAGAAGCGGGTCAAACCCTTCACCTACTTTTATATTCACAAATTGGCCAGCAGTTGCTGACTTTGCAATATTAGCGGCTTGCAGGCAGCAATGAAAATAATTATTGCTGATTTTTGCGTTGTAAATTATTTTAGCTTTTGTTTGAAACATCTATGCTCGATGCAGTTGTTTTTTTGTTTAGATAAATTATAAATAGTGTAAACATCAGCAACACTATTAACATTAGCGCAAATTCCTTTAAGTATGCTGGCAACCCCTTGCTCCTAATATCCTCCCATGATTCTAATAATAGCGCAAGCAATAAAACTGTTATTATTGAGCCGATTTCTTTTTTTATCCATGATATCTTCAAGGGGAAATATTCTGAAAATTTCATTTTGCATAACGTGGCTAAAGACGGCAGGATACGGGGAACGCGCAGTTTATACTCCAGGTAATCTTTACCGAAAAGCGCTGTTAATTTCCTTTCCTCTTCGTATGTAAGCAACATGTATCTTAGGAAAAAAATTGCCAGAAAAAGGAAAATCACCCACCAGCGAAATAACATCAGCACAATACCCAGGCCTATGAGCAGTATGCCTAGATACATGGGATTACGCACCAGCGAATAGGGCCCGCTTTGCAATAATACATTTCCTTGCTGTGAATGCTCTGCCTTAAAACCTCGCGCAGAAACACGCAGCAGCTGGCCGCAAATAATAAGGATAAGCCCCAGGGTTTCTATAATCATATCCGGATAACGCGCTTCATTTATTCTAAAAAATATTTTGTAAAATAAAACCAGCGCTACAACAGCCAAAAATATCAAGATCCCGTTAATCTTAAGGCGCTTCTTCATCTCTGGCACTTCGGGCAAAAATACGTACCCCTTCCTCCCAAAGCAACCCGCTTGATGGGAGTTTTACAAACCAGGCAGGGTTTTCCTGCTCTGCCGTAAACCCGGTGGTATTTAACAAAGCTGCCCTGTTTACCTGAAAGCTGCACATATTGGTCTATAGATGAGCCTTTATGCTGTATTGCTTCGGTAAGCGTATCTTTTATTTCCTTAAACAGGAGCTCTTTCTCTTTATCGGATAATGCTGCAGCCGGCCTTTCAGGATGAATCCTCGCCCTAAACAACGCCTCAGCAGCATAGAGATTGCCTATCCCTGAAATAAATGTCTGGTCCATTAACAAGGGCTTGATTTTAGTTTTTTTAGCGCAAAGCTTTGCCTTAAACTGGCTGGCGGTTATATCAAAAGGCTCCGGCCCAAGCTCCCTGACAAATTTTAGATTATGCCAATTATCCACTAACCTTAATTCTCCCAGCAGCCTGCGGTCGTTAAAATCCAGGATTGAACCGCCGCAAAATCTAAAACTCACACGGCTGGCCAAAGCATTTCCCGGATAAACAAGCTGGCCTGTCATTCTTAAGTGAATGGCCAAAGATTTTCCCGAGGACAATTCTAAAATCAAGAGCTTGCCTTTTCTTAAGATGGATTTTATAGTAACGTTCTTTAATGCCCTGACAAATTCTTCTTTCCCGGGTTCTTTTATCACCGCGGGGTTATTTATCACTACACCCGCGATTTTCTTGCCGCAAACTACTTTTTCTAATTCTCTTTTAATGGTCTCTACTTCCGGGAGCTCTGGCATAAAGTCTATTAGCCTATTATTTTAACCCAAACTTCTCTTGTGCGCGGGCCGTCGCCTTCGCAAAAATATATCCCCTGCCAGGTGCCTAATACTAATTCTCCTGACTCGATAAAAATATTTAAAGAAGCCCCGAATAAAGATGATTTAACGTGGCTGTCGGCATTTCCCTCTGAGTGAGCATATCCGGCATTCTCAGGCACAAGTTTATTCAGTGCATTTATAATATCTCGCTGCACAGAAGGGTCTGCGTTTTCATTAATAGTCAAACCGGCTGTGGTATGCGGGCAAAACACAAAACATACGCCTTGCTTAATTTTGCATTTAGAAACTATTGTTTGTATATCCCGGGTAATATCTACTAAGTCTATGCGTTTAGCTGTTTTTATATTAATTTTCTCCATATTGACGTTTTAGGTTTTGCGTTGCAGTTTTGCCTTTTTCCTTTTTACTTTTACCTTTTTGCTTTTTACTTTTTCCTTTTTATAGTAGCTTTGCAACGAATTCACTTCCAGCTTCTCTTGTATCAACGCCTCTATGCCGTTAACCGTTGCCTGTGCCCCGGAAATTGTAGTGGTGTAAGGAATGTTACAGGCGATAACCTGCGAACGAATCTTTACTTCATCTTGCCTGGGAATTCTTCCCGTGGGAGTATTGATTACCAATTGAATTTTCCCGTCTTTCATAAGATCCAGGACATTGGGTCTGCCTTCGGCGATTTTTGGCAGCACCTTTACCTCTATATTGTTTCTTTCTAATGCCGCGGCAGTGCCTGAAGAGGCATAGAGATGAAATCCCAGGTCTTTTAATTTTTTGGCAATGAACACGACCGCCCTTTTATCTTTGTCTCTTACTGAAATAAACACATTGCCTTTTTTAGGAAGGTTTTGGCCGGCGGCAATCTGGCTTTTAATGTAAGCCTGGCCAAAATCCTTGCCAATACCCATTACCTCGCCTGTTGATTTCATCTCCGGCCCTAAAATTATATCTACTCCGGCAAAGCGGTTAAAAGGAAACACGGATTCTTTAACTGACACATGTTTTGGGATGATTTCCTGTGTAATACCCAGGTCTTTAAGCTTCTTACCCAACATGACCTTGGTTGCCAGTTTTGCCAACGGCACTCCTATTGCCTTGGAAACAAAAGGAACTGTCCTGGATGCGCGCGGATTAACCTCTAATACATAAACTTTTTCATCTTTTACTGCATATTGGACATTCATTAGCCCTGTAACGCTCAATTCCTTTGCCATTTTATACGTAGCTTCACGGATTTTATTGAGTATTCCGGCGGACAGTGTATAAGTAGGCAACGCCATCGCTGAATCTCCCGAATGAATACCCGCCTCCTCTATATGCTCCATAATCCCGCCGATAACAAATGTGTCTCCGTCGCCGATTAAATCCACGTCTACTTCAATAGCATCCTCTAAAAATTTATCGATTAATACGGGATGTTCTCCTGAAACTTCAGCTGCTTCTTTGATAAAGCGCTCCAGGGTAGACTCTTCATAAACTATCTCCATTGCCCTGCCCCCTAAAACATAAGAAGGCCTTACTAAAACCGGGTAACCGATTTTTTGCGCTACTTCTTTTGCTTCCGGAAAAGTAAAGGCTGTGCCGTTTGCAGGCTGCAAGAGATTTAACTTTTCTAGCATCTGCTTGAAACGCTTTCTGTCTTCGGCAATATCAATGCTGTCTGCGCTTGTCCCCAAAAGGTTTACTCCCGCCTTACGCAAAGGCACTGCCAGATTAAGCGGCGTCTGACCTCCAAATTGTACAATTACTCCCACAGGCTTTTCAAGTTTAATGATACTCATAATATCTTCGAAGGTAAGCGGCTCAAAATAAAGCCTGTCTGAAGTATCATAATCAGTAGAAACTGTCTCCGGGTTACAATTAACCATAATACTGTCTATGCCTTCTTCTTTGAGGGCATATGCTGCATGGCAGCAGCAATAATCAAACTCAATACCCTGCCCGATTCTATTCGGGCCGCCACCTAAGATAATTACACATTTTTTAGCCATTTTTCTTACCCATTATTTTTTTAATAAAAGGGGACGTTTCTATTTTTCCATTAACTTGGAGACGTTAAAAATAGAAACGTCCCCTTTATTTTATTTTTCTCAATAGCTCCTCAATCTTACCAATTGTCTCATCAACTGTTTTTACCTTTATTACACCCGGCATATCCCAGGAATTTAAGCTGATTACCGGTATGCCAAATTGCAGGCAATAGGCAATTTCTGAAAGCGTTCCTGCCTCTCCAGGCAAAGCAACCACCACATCTGCAGCCTTAACTACTAATACATTTCGAGCTAATCCTAAACCTGTAGGTATCACAATATCCACAAATTCATTGGCGTCATTTTTATCGTAACTTGGTATAATACCTATAGTTATGCCACCTCCAGCCTTAAATCCTTGACAAACTGCCTTCATTGTCCCACTTAAGCCACCAGATACGAGAATATCTACCACTTTTGCGAGTTTTTTGCCTAAATCTTGGGCTAATTGCTCCACTTCCTTATTGCATTTATGCCCGCCTATTACACTTATGACTCTTTTTCGCATGCTTTGTTCTTAATGCGCCTGGCGGGAATCGAACCTGCACACCCAGCTCCGGAGGCTGGTGCCCTATCCATTGGGCCACAGGCGCGTAACCTCTTTTATCTTGGCTAAAACAAACTCGTTTTCCTTAACCCGAAACTGTGGGATGGAAAATTTTTTAAACTCCTTAACCCCTTGTTTACTCAGCAACTCCTGCATGTAATTTTGGCAGCGGTTTACTCCTGTGCCACTGCCATGGGTTGTAAAGATAACCGCACTTTTTCCTGCTACGCCTGATACCTTATCTAAATAGGTATTAATTGCAGGCGTAGGGCTAAAAGCCCACACCGGAGTACCAACGCAGATTAAATCATAAGCGGATAAATCATAATTTGTTTCCTGAATGGCCGCCTTTTCATGCCTGAATGCCTTTTTGCATTGGCTAAGAAATTTTCCGTCTTCATTCAGGTCTTTTAATTCTATGGTTACTACCTCGCCTTTTTCTTTCAAGCACTCTGATAAACCTTGCGCAACTTTCTTCGTGTTACCGCTAAAAGAATAGTAAATAATTACGCTTTTCATTTTAGAATAAGCTTAACTGCTGCTCTCCTTTTTCCTCTCCCTGGTCTTTGCCAAGTATGGAAATAGTCCCATATTCTCCGTCGAAACCGGCGTTTATGTCCACCTTGCCTTCACGCACCCTTATTACGCCTTGCGCTATTTTAGGAGGCAGGCCCTTAATCAATTCCTCTTTAGAAGCCCGAAGCAGTATTTCAAACTCCGTGCCGAATTTCGCCACTACAGACATGTAATCTTTCTCCACTGCCACAGAACCCTTACCCACTCCTCTTGCCTCTGCAATAATTTCATCCAGAGGAATAAGATTTTTAAACGGCATGGCATTGGCAGGGTGAAAACCTTCCTGCCTGTCAGATAATTGCTCTACCCGGTTCATTACTCCCACTGTTACAGGCTTGCCGCATTTTGGGCAAATATTTTTATGTTGCTTTGTTTCTGTGGGCGAGAAACGCACTCCGCAAAGCCTGTGGCCGTCAAAATGATATTTACCCTCTTCGGGAAAGAATTCAATTGTGTATAAGAACCTCTTTTTGTCTTTGGTCCTTAAAACCTCCCTTATGGTTTTATAGTCCAATTCGCAATCAAACACATTTGCCTCGCGCCCAATTTTTTGCGGGCTGTGGCTGTCCGAATTGCTGATTAAGGTAAATTTGTCCAGGGCGCTTAGCCTCCAGTTCATCGCCGGATCCGACGACAAGCCTGTTTCTAATGCAAAAATCTTTGGTGTTTGTTCTTCAAAACAATCTTCTATCCTATCAAACCCGGACATCGAGCCAAATAAAGAAAACCAGGGCGTCCAGATGTGTCCGGGGACAACCATGCAATTCTCATCAATGTCAAAAACTATGCGCGCAAGCTCTGCTGCATCTAATCCCAGTATCGGCCGTCCGTCGCTGGATAGATTGCCCATGCGGCCCAAGGTTTCATTTATCTTATCCGTAGTCTTAAATGAAGGGCTGAAAACCATGTTGTGGATACGGTAGGTTTTGCCTTTTTTGGAATAAATGCTACTGATTTCTGAGGTAAGGATAAAATAAACGCCCTGGTATCTAAACAAGCCGTTGCCTAAATCTTCCAGGTTGTGCTTACATTCCTCAAGCCACAAATGATGTGTAAAGTCACCCGTGCCCATTAAAGTAATGCCCTTTAATTTGGCCCATTGCGCAAGGTGCTTGATATCCATATCCTTGCTTGTGGCGCGGGAATATTTAGAATGAATGTGAAAGTCGGCTATAAATTCCATACTTTTACCTTTTTGCTTTTACGTTTTAACTTGAGGCATTGATGCCTATCTCTTCTAAGCAATGCCGCACATTGCCCCAGTGCGTCCCCTGCCAGTATATGCGCTTACATTTTGGACAGGTGATAAAATCTTTTTGCGTTTGAAATACGTATTCGGGAACCTTATCTTTCACTTTATCTTTCTCAATGCCTTCTAACTTTTCGTTACAGATAATGCAGCGCGTAAACATCTCCTGGGATTTCGGTTTTATCTTTAACGCGCCTAAAATTTCCGCAAGCTGCTCTTTAATTCTTTCTTCCCCAATGACCACAATCCTGATTCCTGCGGACCTGGGTAAACGGTGGTTTCTGCTAATAATAATGCGCTCGCTTCTTAATGCTTCAATAATCAAAGAGCTTAAGTTGCCCTGCTTAAAATATTCTGTGTCAAACCCCAGAATCCTTAGCCACTTGGCCAGCCGGCCTAATTCTTTTGTAAGCAGTAATTTCATGCCTTATAGGCGATTTTTCCGCAGCAAATTGTATATTCGACCATTCCTTTCAAGCGCCTGCCTAAAAAGGGGCAGTTTTTAGACTTAGACAATAATCCGCTTCTTTCTACAACCCATTCTTTATCGGGGCTGACCACAACAATATCGGCACTTGCGCCTATGCTTAACGAACCTTTGGAAATCCCTAAAATTTTTGCCGGGTTAAGCGCGGTTTTACGCACTAATTCCGTCCAGGTCAAAACCTTAGAATGCACCAGTTCTGTAATCGCCACTGCCAACTCTGTCTCTAAGCCGATTACTCCGAATTCTGCACGCTCAAATTCAATTTCTTTTTCATTTTCTGTATGAGGCGCATGATCCGAAGCAATAACATCAATTATGCCCTCATGTAATCCTTGCTTTATTGCCGCGGCGTCGGTCTTGCTCCTTAAGGGGGGATTCATTTTCAGGTTAGTGTCGTAATTTAACAATGCGTCTTCATCCAAGGCAAAATAGTGGGGCGCTGTTTCGCAGGTTACTTTTATCCCCTGCTGTTTTGCTTTGGCGATTATTTCCAGCGACTCTTTACAGCTTACATGCGCAATGTGAACAGACGCTTCTGCTTTCTTGGCTAATTCGATATCCCTTGCCACTCTTTTGTATTCTGACTCTTGGGAAATTCCCCTTAAACCCAGTCGCGTAGAAATAAACCCCAGGTTAACCACGCCGTTAGCGCTTAAAGCCTTGTCTTCGCTGTGGCAGATAACCAGAATTTTTTCCTGCTTGGCAATTTTAAAAGCCTCCAGCATTATCTTATCGGAATCTACTGATGAACCGTCGTCGGTAATCGCAACAGCTCCTGCTGCTTTTAGTTTCACGATGTCAGCCAGCTCTATACCTTTTCTTTCTTTGGTAATGGCCCCCGCGATAAATACGTTTGCCTGCGCGGTTTCTCCAATAATACCCTGTAGTAATTTTATATTCTCCGGGCTGTCCATACTAGGCATCGTATTAGGCATGGCAAGCACGCTTGTAACTCCTCCGCGAAGCGCGGCTCTTGTACCGGAAGCGACAGTTTCTTTGTCTTCTCTGCCCGGCTCTCTTAAATGCACGTGCATATCAACCAACCCTGGCATAACAATCTTACCGATTGCCTCGATTGTTTGTTCGGCATCAGCTGTAATATTTTTTGCTACTTGGGATATCTTAGAATTTTCTACTAGGATATCCAAGTTAGCATCAAGATTATTGGCCGGGTCAATCACGTGCCCGTTTTTAATCAGGATCTTCATGTTTGATGTTCTCGTTTGCCTGCGCCACCAAAAATAACACCGCCATCCTTACGGCAATGCCGTTTGTAACCTGCTCTAAAATAACGGAGTTTTCTCCGTCGGCAACTTCACTGGAAATCTCAATGCCGCGGTTAATGGGCCCGGGGTGCATTACAATAATATTCTTTTTTGCTTTTGCAAGCCTCTCTTTGGTGATGCCGAAATTTTTAAAATACTCCAGCTGTTTTGGAAAGGCATTCCCGTCGTCGCGCTCAAACTGCATCCTCAATATATTTACCGCATCCGCACCCCCCAAGGCTTCATCGATATCGCCTGCCACTTTAACGCCCATCTGTTCAATGCCGGCAGGGATAAGCATACCGGGAGCGCAAACCGTTACTTTGGCGCCTAATTTTGTCAATCCCCAGATATTGGAGCGCGCAACCCTGGAATGCGCAATGTCTCCCACTATGCTGATATTTAAACCCTCGATTCTGCCTAATTTTTCCTTTAATGTAAAAATATCCAAAAGCGCCTGCGTGGGATGTTCATGCCAGCCGTCTCCGGCATTAACTACGCTGGCCTTTACGTGGCGGGCAAGCATTATGGCTGCGCCGGAATAATTATGCCGCATGACAATTATGTCTACCTTAAGTGCCTCTATATTCTTGCCGGTATCAATAAGTGTCTCGCCTTTACGCACGCTTGAGGTTTCTGTGGCAATATTAATTACGTCTGCAGACAGCCTTTTGGCTGCCACCTCAAAAGACACCCTGGTTCTTGTAGAGGGCTCATAAAATAAATTCACCACGGTTTTGCCGCGTAGCGCCGGCACTTTTTTTATTTCTCTAGTCGAAACTTCTTTAAAGGAATCTGCGGTAGACAATATCAGCTCTATTTCTTCTTTGGTTAACTCTTCTAGGCCTAAGAGATCTTTTTTTGTCCAGACCGTATCCATATTATATTTTCTCAACAATTACCACTTCATCCCTGCCGTCAGTTTCTTCCAATCGCACCTCCACAGTCTCGTTTTTGGCAGTAGGAATATTCTTGCCTACAAAATCTGCACGGATGGGCAGCTCCCTGTGGCCTCTGTCAACCAAGACGGCTAACTGTATTGACTTGGGCCTGCCTAAGTCAATTAATGCATCCAGCGCAGCTCTTACGGTCCTACCCGTATACAAGACATCGTCAACCAAGACTATATTTTTGTCACTGATATCAAAATCAATGTCTGTCTTGCGGACTACAGGATTGGCTGCTACTAAAGTCAGGTCGTCGCGGTATAAAGTTATATCTAAAATACCCACAGGTACTTTTTCCTGTTCGATTTTTTCAATGCTTCCGCCCAGCCTTTTGGCAAGGAATGCCCCGCGGTTACGTATGCCGATAAGGCAGAGGTTCTTTGTGCCCTTATTTTTCTCCAGGATTTCGTGCGCGATGCGCAGAATACTACGGTTAAGCATTTCTTTATCCAGGACTTTGGCTTTTTCTTTCATATCGGCCTCAATAAAAAAACCCAACCGTAGTCTTTAAAACGGTTGGGTTGTTAAGCTTGTCTGTTGTTTAAGTATCATTTTATTTGCCTTGCCAGCTTCTCAAGAGCCAGCTTAAAGGTCCTTGTTATCAATAAATATACCATCTGAACTCCCGAATGTCAATGTTTTATTTCATTAATGAAATAAAACATTGACACTGCAGCACATTGCTGCAGTATCTAACTACATGTGCTTGGGAATCTTATGTCGCTATACCACAACTACAAACTCCCCTTTTGGTTTCTGTTTTTGAAAATGCTCGAGTATTTGTTGTGCGGTGCCCCGCTTTACCTCTTCAAACTTCTTAGTCAGCTCCCGCGCCAGGACAATTTCCTTTTCTTTAAAAATGAGCCCGATATCTTGCAATGTAGACAAAATCCTGTGGCAGGATTCATAAAATACTAAAGTGTATTTTAGCCTGGAGAGTTCTTTTAAGCGGTTGCGCCTCGCCTGCTGCCGATTAGGCAGGAATCCTGCGAATAAAAATTCGTGGCTGGGTTTTCCTGAAAGAATCAAAGCGTTTACAAAAGCTGTGGGCCCGGGTATAACAGTAATTTCAATATTATTTTTAACGGCTAAATTAATTATGTGGTGGCCCGGATCTAGTATGCCGGGTGTCCCTGCATCCGAAACCAAAGCTATGGATTTTTGCCGCCTTAATAAATCCAAAAGATATTCTCCCTTAGTGATTCTATTATGCTGAAAATAACTTGTGGTGGGTTTGCGTATGCCGTAATGATCCAGCAATATTTTCGTATGGCGGGTGTCTTCGCAAGCAATCAAATCTACTGTTTTTAAAACTTCGATTGCCCGTAAGGTTATATCCTGTAGATTGCCTATGGGCGTGGCGACTATATATAGCATGTTTAATCAATATGCTGTGTAACGTTTAATGTTTAATGTGTAACGTGTGTGTAATGTTTAATTGTGTAATGACATTACACTTTATTTTGCGTTACACTGGCATTACACATTACACTTTACACATTACACATACTTATCATTCTACCGTCACAGACTTGGCAAGATTGCGCGGCTGATCCACATCACAGCCTCTTTTAACAGCGATATGATACGCGATAAGCTGCAAAGGAAGAGCCACTAAAAGCGGAGAGAACAATTCGCTGCACTTGGGTATATAAATAACTTCTTTGGTTTGTTCTTTGATTTTTTCATCGCCGCGGCTGGCAATGGCGATGATTTTTCCTTTGCGCGCGCGTATTTCCTGTAAATTGGAAATCATTTTTTCATAGACTTTAGATTCACAGGCAATACAAACCACTGCGCGGTATTCATCGATAAGGGCTATCGGGCCATGCTTCATTTCACCCGCTGCATAACCTTCAGCCGGTATATAAGAAATTTCTTTTAATTTTAATGCGCCTTCCAGCGCAGAAGGAAAATTAATATTCCTACCCAGGTACAAAAACGAACCGAAGTGAGAATGCCTGCGTGCTAATTTGCCGATATTGTCCTGATCTTTTAAAATCTCTTCCTGCTGCTTAGGGATTCTCTGTAATTCTGCGAGGTATTTATTTATCGCATCTTGAGTCAGGATATTTTTAATTCCGGCAAGATAAAACGCGAACAGATAAAGTGCTGTCAATTGTGCAGTGTATGCCTTTGTAGAGGCAACTCCGATCTCTGGGCCTGCGTGGGTATAAATTACGCCATCTGACTCCCGGGTCAGGGTTGAACCCAGGACATTGCAAATAGACAATACTGGTACGCCCAGTTTCTTTGCCTGGCGCACACCGGCTAAAGTATCTGCCGTTTCACCGGATTGGCTTATGGCAATAACCAGGGTTTGCTTGTCAATAAGCAAATCTCTGTATCTAAATTCGCTGGAAACATCAACCAGCGTCTGTATGCCGCACACCGATTCTATAATATACTTACCCACCAAGCCTGCATGATACGCTGTGCCACATGCTACAATGGCAATATTTTTTATGTTTTTCAGCTGTTCTTCGGGGATATGTTGTTCTTCAAAAATTATTTTTCCGGTTTTACTTTGGATCCGCGCACTAATCAAATTTTCTAAAATGCTGGGCTGCTCATTGATTTCCTTGAGCATGAAATGCTTGTATCCCTGTTTTTGCGCCTGAGTTATATCCCAATTTATTCTTGTGGGGGTCTTTTTAATCACCTTTCCGTTAAAATCGGTTACTTTACAGCTGTTTTTTGTCAAAACAGCTATTTCATTTTCTCCTAAAAAGATAATGTCTTTAGTTGCGTCCAGTATCGCAGGCGCATCCGAAGCTAAGAAATTTTCTCCCTCCCCTACTCCCACAATCAAAGGGCTTCCTAAGCGGGCACCGATAAGCTTATCGGGTTCTTTCGAGGAAATAACCCCGATTGCAAAAGAGCCTTCTAATTTTGGCAGGGCTTTTCTTACTGCTTCTTCTAAACTCCCGTTCTTGAAAAATTTTTCTATCAAATGCACGATTACCTCTGTGTCGGTCTGGCTGGCAAATTTATGGCCTTCTTTTATCAGCTGCTGCTTAAGCTGGGCATAATTTTCAATAATGCCGTTGTGGACAATGGCAATTTGTTGTTTGCAGTCTGCGTGCGGGTGGGCGTTAATCTGATTGGGCTCTCCGTGCGTTGCCCATCTTGTATGAGCAATTCCCACTGTACCGGCGAGAGGTTTTTTGTTAAGCAGGCTTTCCAGGGCTTTAATCTTTCCCTGTGTTTTTCTTATGGAGAGGGTGTTTTTCTTGGGCAACAGAATCGCCATGCCGCTTGAATCATATCCGCGGTATTCTAAGCGTTTTAATCCGCTTAAAAGTATCTCTTGTGCCTGTCTTTCTCCAATGTAACCAACTATTCCACACATATTAATTTATAATGTCCCCAACCGGCCCCATTACACCGTTAACTTAGTGAGAACTGCTTAATGGGACTCGGTTGGTAGAACTACAGTGTCCCCAACCGGATTTGAACCGGTGTCGAGAGCTTGAAAAGCTCTTGTCCTAGACCAGGCTAGACGATGGGGACGTATTTATTCTTCTTCCTCTGCAATGACGGGGGCGACGCAGGAAACGCGATCTTTATCCTGCAACTTAATTAAACGCACGCCCTGGGCGGATCTACCGGTTGTGCGGATATCTTTAATAGCGCAACGTAAAAACATCCCGTTTTGAGTAATGACCATCAATTCATCGTTGTCGCTAACAGTCTTTAAGGCAACGGCCTCGCCATTTTTGTTGGTAACTTTTATATTGATAATCCCCTTGCCGCCCCTGCTTGTCAGGCGGTATTCTTCAAAAGGGGTGCGCTTGGCAAAACCTAATTCCGTCACTGTCAATATAGTGGCGTCCTTTTGTGCTAACACCATGGCAATAACTTCGTCCTTTTTAGCCAAAGAAATTGCCCGCACCCCGCCTGCCTGCCTGCCCATGTCTCTTACCTTTGCTTCAGGAAATCTTATTGCCTTGCCTTGGCGCGTGCCGATAAGCAACTCCTGTTTTCCGTCGGTTAACTCCACGCCTATCAGCTCATCGCCTTTATCAAGGGTAATCCCGATAATGCCGCCCTTCCGCGGATTCCCGTAAGCATCAAGCTTGGTCTTTTTGATTGTCCCTTGTTTCGTAACCATAACCAGAAATTTATCGGGGGAAAATTCCTTAACCGGCATTGTCGAACTTATTTTTGCACCCTGCTCCATCTCTAAAAGATTTACAATCGCCTTTCCTTTAGAGATGCGGCTTGCCTGAGGGATCTCATAAACTTTTAGCCAATGCACCTGGCCTTTTTCGCTAAACACCAACAGGTAGTCTTTCGTCGAAGCGACAAAAAGGTGTTCCACGAAATCTTCTTCTTTAACCTCGGCTCCCGTAGCGCCTCGCCCCCCGCGTTTTTGTTTACGATACGCGCTTACCGGCAGCCTCTTAATATAACCGCCGTGGCTAATCGTAACTACCACATCTTCTTCGGCAATTAAATCCTCCACCTCCAGCTCTTCTACTTCGCCGACGATATCAGTCCTGCGTTCATCACCGTATTTTTTCTTCAAGTCCTCTAATTCTTCTTTAATAATTGCCTCGATTTTTTTCTCAGAGGCCAAGTATCGCCTTGCAGAGTTCTATTTTCTTTAACAATTCAGCGTATTCGGCGTCTATCTTATCCCGCTCAAGCGCAGTCAGGCGCTGCAATTGCATCTCTAATATTGCCTGCGACTGGATCTCTGAAAGCTCGAACTCCTTCATCAAGCGCACCTTGGCATCTTCGGTATTTTTAGAAGTTTTGATTGTCTTGATAATGCGGTCAATGTATTTAAGCGCGATCTTTAAGCCCTCTAAAATATGCGCCCGTTCTTAAGGCCTTATCTAATTCAAATTGCGTGCGGCGGCGGATAATAACTTTGCGATGCGCGATATAAGCATCGAGCACCTGCCTTAAATTTAACACCCGCGGCCGGTTCTCAACCAAGGCAAGCATGATAATGCCGAAAGTGGTTTCTAGCTGGGTGTGCTTAAAAAGCTGGTTCAAAATAATCTGTGATTCGACGTCGCGCTTAAGTTCCACGACTATGCGCATTCCGTCTTTATCGGATTCATCGCGGATATCGGAAATCCCCTCCATCTTCTTATCATCAACTAAGGCTGCGATAGCTTCGATAAGCCCTGCCTTCTGCACCTGATAAGGGATTTCGGTAATGACAATCAAATCTTTGCCGTTTTTCTGATGCTCGACTGTGGCCCGTGGCGCGCACTAACAGCTTACCCCTGCCGGTTGTATAGGCTTCTTTGATCCCGCCCTTGCCGCAGATAACTCCGCCCGTCGGGAAATCCGGGCCCTTGATATAACGCATCAGGTCTTTAATTTCTGCTTCCGGATGGTCCAGTATATAAATAATCGCATCCGCAACTTCGTTTAAATTATGCGGCGGGATATTGGTAGCCATGCCTACGGCAATACCGCTTGAGCCGTTCACTAACAGGTTCGGCAGGCTGGCCGGCAACAACAGCGGCTCTTTTAAAGAGGCATCGAAGTTGGGGCCGAAATTGACTGTTTCCTTATCAATATCTCCCAGCATGTCGTCGGAAATCGCCGCCAGCCGGGCCTCGGTGTAACGCATGGCTGCTGCTGCATCGCCGTCTACAGAACCAAAGTTTCCCTGTCCATCGACTAAAGGATAGCGCAGAGAAAAATCCTGCGCCATTCTGACTAAGGTATCATAAACCGCCACGTCTCCGTGCGGATGATATTTACCCAAAACTTCTCCGACGATACGCGCGCATTTTTTATAGGGCTTAGAGTGGTCAAGGCTAAGCTCCTGCATGGCATAAAGAATCCGCCGGTGCACGGGCTTCAGGCCGTCGCGCACATCGGGAAGCGCCCTGCCGACGATTACGCTCATGGCGTAATTCAGATAAGAATCTTTTACTTCTTCTTCAATATAAACCGGGATTATTTTTTCGTTTCTGGCATACATGTTGGTAAGTTAAAACTTAAAAGCAAAAAGGTAAAAGTTCAAGTTAAAATTTAAAATTTTTGACTTTTTACTTATACTTTTTCCTTTTGGCTTTTTACTTTTTCCTTTTATTATATATCTAAGTTCTTGACCTGATGGGCGTAGTTTTCAATAAATTCTCTGCGCGGCTCAACCTGATCGCCCATTAACACGGTAAACATTTTATCTGTTTCCACCGCATCCTCTAAGGTTACTTTTAAAACTGTGCGTCTTTCCGGGTCCATGGTAGTTTCCCAAAGCTGATGCGGATTCATTTCGCCTAAGCCTTTATACCTCTGGATATGCATACCCTTAGATGCGGCTTCCTTAATATAAGCCAATACTTCTTTTAAGCCCAAACACATCCTTTTGTTCTTTTTCATTTGTAATCCGTATAAGTCGGTTTAATCTTTTTTTCAGCATCCTTCACAGCCATGTCTTTATTCACAACAGCCCCTGAAGCGTATGTGGTAATATCTAATCCTAATTTCTCAATTTTTGTGATGATTTGCTCAATTTCCGGAGCTTCAAAAAGCTCAAGCATATCTTACTCGGCTTCCTTGCCTTCTTTATCAGTTAAACTGGCAAGCTCTTTATCAGAATAGAGAAAATGCTCTTTTCCCTCCACTTTTACCCTATAAATTGGCATTTTTTTGGTCTTTTGATGTCTAAAAGTGAGATATTTTGCTAAATCTACTCCCTTTTTACCTAAATTCTTCCCAAGCTTGTCCAGCTCCACCAAGAGGTATAACAGGTCCTTAAACTGGTTATCTGTATAAGATTGTTTATCTTTTAAGCGCTACCAAGCTATGCCCTTCTCTGCCTAGGTCTAACAGCAGTTCATTCATCTGTTGTTCGGTTTGGATATATTCTTCGCGCTGGCCTCTTTTAATCTTATATAACGGCGGCTGGGCAATATAAACAAAACCTCCTTCGACTAACTTGGGCATCTGGCGGTAAAGCAAGCGTCAAAAAAGCGTGCGGATATGCGAGCCATCTATATCCGCATCAGCCATGAGGATTAATTTATGATAACGCAGTTTGGCTATATCAAATTCTTCGCCTACGCCAGTGCCCAAAGCAGTAATGATAGTGCGGATCTCTTCATTGGAAAGAATTTTATCCAGGCGCGCCTTTTCTACATTGAGGATTTTTCCTTTGATCGGCAGTATAGCCTGGAATCTTCTGTCGCGGCCTTGTTTTGCCGAGCCGCCGGCAGAATCGCCTTCCACAATATATAATTCGCATAAAGCTGCATCGCGTTCAGAACAATCCGCTAATTTTCCCGGCAGGCCTGCGCCTTCCAACGCGCCTTTTCTGCGGGTTAATTCGCGTGCCTTGCGCGCAGCTTCGCGTGGCGCGCGAAGCAACGATTACTTTATCGATAATTTTATTGGCAACTGAAGGATTCTCTTCAAAATAGGCGCTCAATGCATCCAGGCTGGCAGATGCCACCAGCCCTTCTACTTCGGAATTGCCTAATTTGGTTTTAGTCTGGCCTTCAAATTGCGGATTGGGGACTTTAACGCTGATTACCGCGGTCAGGCCTTCGCGCACATCTTCTCCGGCAATGGCAATCTCATCGCCTTTAATAAGGTTTTTGGACTTTCGCATATTGGTTGATAGCGCGGGTCAGAGCGGATTTAAACCCGGAAAGATGCGTCCCGCCCTCGATGGTATTAATATTATTGGCAAAGGAAAACAGGGTCTCGGCATAGCCGTCATTATACTGAAGGGCCACTTCCACAATAACATCGTCCTGTGATTTTTGAAAATAAACCACTTTGTTATGCAGGGGATTTTTATTTTTGTTGAGGTAATCGACAAAAGAAACGATCGCCGCCGGAGAATTCAAAAACCGCTTCTTTATCAGTGCGCTCGTCTGCTAATTTTATCTTTAAGCCTTTATTTAAAAAAGCCAGTTCTCTTAAGCGCTGCGACAGGATATCATAGGAAAAATCTATTTTGGGAAAAATAGTCTTATCCGGCTTAAAGGTTATCTTGGTGCCGGTAGCGTTGCTCTTGCCGATAACTGTAAGTTTGGAAACGGTTTTGCCGCGCTCATATCGCTGGTGGTAAATCTTGCCGTCTCTTTTAACTTCTACTTCCAGCCAATCTGAAAGGGCATTGACCACGCTTACGCCTACGCCGTGCAAACCTCCGGAAACTTTATAAACCCGGTGGTCAAATTTTCCTCCGGCATGCAACGTGGTCAAAGCAACTTCTACCGCCGGCTTCTTTTCGGTTTTATGCATATCCACAGGAATACCCCGGCCATTATCAGTAACGCTTACGCTATTATCGGGATGGACCTCAACATCAATAAAATTACAATACCCGGCCAGGCTTTCATCACGCTATTATCCACCACTTCATAAACCAGATGGTGCAACCCGCGCGTCGATGTATCGCCGATATACATGGCCGGCCTGCGCCTGACTGCTTCTGTGCCCTCTAATACTTGAATAGTAGTAGCGTCATAGGCGCCTGCTTTTGACGTCTTTGGGAGCCTCTTGCTGGGACTTGGGTTTTTGTTTCTTCGCCTTTTTCACTTTGCATCTCCCATATAAAACCTTATATCCTTTAAATTAGCAAGCTGCTTATTAAACCTGGTGATTAAATCCTGCTTTTGCAAATTAAAGTTGTAAAGCCAGGCAGAGGAGTCTACATGGAAACTTAAAACTCCCTTTTTGAAATTATTAAACTTTATATGCTGCAACTCTTTCTTTGTCAAGATTTTTTTTAATGCTTCCTGCGGCTCATTATCCCGCAGGGCTGCCTTTTTTCCCTGCAAGCGCTGCATTACATTGCCTACCGTCTCTTTAATTGCTTCCATGTGAAATAATTAACTTAGCCGCATGGGCAGAACTATATAAACATAACCGTTTGTGCGAATAACCCCGGGTTTTTCACTGTCTGTTAATTCCAACTCAACAGAATCAATACTTAAATTTTTTAACACATCAATTAAGTATGCGGGGTTAAACCCTATGGCCAGTTCTTTACCTTGATATTCTACGGGCAATTCTTCCCTGGATTCCCCGATATCGGGTGTGGATTTGGAAACAACCAATTTATTCTTAAACAACTCCAGCTTAACAGCCTGATAATCCGGGGTTGATAACAACGAGGCTCTTCTAACCGCCAATAAAAATTTGTCCCGCTCGGTTTTCATAACATTATTAGACGGTGCAGGCACTACCTGTTTATAGTCCGGGAATTCTCCCTCTATCAACCGGGAAATTACAATTACATTACCCAAATCAAACAATACCTGGTTATTGCCTAATATTAAAGATAATTCCCCCTCATCTTTTAAGTTGCGGTTTAATTCGTGTATGGTTTTAAGCGGTATGATAAAAGATGCCTCTTTATCCAATTCCTGTTTTAATTTTTTTTCCATAATCGCCAGCCGTTTACCATCCGTAGCTACTAAAGTAAGGTTGTTTTTATTAATCTTAAATAAGATGCCGTTTAAGATATATCGTGTCTCATCTATAGATACCGCAAAGGAAGTGAGGCCTAACATTTGCTTTAACCCGGCCTGCTCTAATTTAGTCACTTCTTTATCTTTAAATTCCGGTAGTTTAGGAAATTCTTCACGGGCTAAGCCCATAATCTTAAACTGGCAGGATTCTGTTTCAATAACCACAAGGTTATTCTTTTTAGTGGTTATATTCACATTATCACTGGGTAATTCTTTGATTATATCGTTAAATCTTTTAGCTGGGATGGTAATGGCTCCGACTTCCTGAATATCCACAGGTATTACACAACTTATACCGATATCCAAATCTGTTGCGGTCAACCTTAATCCGTTTTGTTGCGATTCAATTAAAATATTGGATAGTATTGGTAAGGCTGATTTTGTGCTAATAACGTTTTGTACTATTTGTATGCCGTTCATCAATGTGTTTTTTTCCGCTTTGAATTTCATTGTTCCCTCTCCTTCTATTATTATAAATATATATTATAAATCATAATAGTAATAATGGTTTTTGTTTTTGTGAAGAAATCTATAATTTATATAATTTAATAGGGTTATATTAAATAAATACATTTAACAACCAGTGAATTTACTGTTTAATGACTTGTATAACCCTCTCTACCCTGTCTTTTAATTCCGGCCTCCGATTAATTTCTTCTTTAATTTTATTATATGAGTGTAATACGGTAGTGTGGTCTTTGCCTCCAAAAAAATTGCCTATTTCAGGCAAGGATAGATCTGTCAACTCTCTACTGAGGTACATGGCGACTTGCCTGGGCAGCACAATGGTTTTATTACGCCGCTTTGTCTTAATATCTTGTAGAGAAATCCCGAATTCTTCTGAAACACAACGCTGGATAAAATCAACCGTAATTAATTTTTTCGGCTCTTTTAATAAATCTTTTAATACCTCGCGGGTTAAATCCAGTGTTATGGGCTTTTCTTCTAATAATGAATAGGCTATGGTACGGATAAGCGCTCCCTCTAATTCCCTGATGTTGGTTTTAATAAGCTGGGCGATAAAAAATATAACATCATCCGGCACAGATACGGGTTCCCGTTCAATTTTCTTTTTGAGTATAGCTACCCTGGTTTCTAGGTCCGGAGGCTGTATGTCGGTTGTAAGCCCCCAGCCAAACCTGGATACCAGCCTGTCTTGCAGATTGGCAATTTCTTTAGGCGGCCTATCAGAGGAAAAGATAATTTGTTTATGTGCATCATACAATGCATTAAAGGTGTGGAAAAATTCTTCCTGGGTAGATTCTTTCCCGGCAATGAAATGTATATCGTCAATGACCAGCACATCCACATTTCTATATCTTTGCCGAAAAGATGCGGTTGAGTGGTGTTGTATCGCATCTATTAATTCATTGGTGAAGCGCTCGGAAGACATATAGCAAATCTTCAGGCTGTTATTAGAGGATTTGCTTTTGACGTGATGGCAAATTGCCTGTATTAAATGTGTTTTTCCCAGCCCCACCCCACCGTAAATAAACAACGGATTATAAGTCTTGGCAGGAGATTCTGCTACTGCCAGGGAATATGCGTGTGCGTGGCGGTTAGATGGGCCGACCACAAAATTTTCAAATGTGTACCTGGAGTTAAGGCCCCAGGTATTAGAATCTTGAGGCTTCTGTTTTTCCTCTGGCTGTTTAGTGGAATCTTGTAAAGGCCTGGGTGATGAGCTGGCCTGAAGGTGTACGGATATGGCTGTGCTTACGCCTGGCTGGTTAATCGCCTCTGTTATCAAGGATTTGTAGTGCTTCTCCACCCAGTCCCTGAAAAAAGTATCCGGGGCCTCGATGATTATGCTATGCTCGTCCTTTTCTTTGGCTTGTAAAGGTAGAATCCAGGTGGTAAAAACAGTTTCCCCTACTCTGTTTTTAAGGTATTCCTGGGCTTGCTGCCAAGTCTTGATTATGTCCGCCATATTTACATATTAACAGCTTATTCACATCTTGGATAAATCTGTGGAAAATGCTGTGGGCTAGAAAATACTTTACACATGCTTACAATTTTCTGCTCCAACGAAACAATACAAGAATTATATCAGAAGCAAAACGCTTTGCAAGAAAAAAAGATAAGCCTCTAAATTAAGCGCCCCGGAGAGGGCAAATTTTTAAATGCCCCGGCAGAGAAACGCGAATTATTATACAATAATTTTTATTACCGTCAACTAAAAAGAAAAATTGTGCAAAACCAGCGCAGTTGTTAACAATCCAAATGCGCCTTGCGCCCGCTCGTCCCGACGGGAAACCCGGGCGACTTAAGGCATGTGATTTTTTCCGGGAAAATAGCATTGACTTAATGTTGCTTTGTGTTATAATTTAAAAATTCTGGACTTAAAGCATAAGGAGTAATTTAGGAAATGAAGAAAAATTTAAAGACCCCCACAAATATTGTGGGTAAACGTAAACACGGCTTTAGAAGCAAGATGGCTACAAAGTCAGGCAGAAAAGTGCTCGCCAGACGGCGTCAAAAAGGCAGAAAAAGAATAAGTCTTTAATGCTTAAGCAAATACCCCTTAGCCTTATTAGCATATATCAAAGGTATATAAGATTGATTTTGCCTTCGAGTTGCCGCTTTTCACCCAGCTGCTCCGAATACGCAAGGCAGGCAATTATAAAGTACGGCTTTGTTAAAGGCTCTTTAAAAGGCGCAAAAAGACTTTTTTTGTGTCATCCCCTTTCCCACAAAGCCGGATACGATCCCTTAATATAACTTATGGAAAAACGTTTAATTTTAGCTATTGCACTATCATTATTAATACTACTTTCCTGGTCTGCGTTCGTCTCCAAAATATATCATATTGAAAATAAAGAAGTTACAACTACAAAAACCGAGCTCCCCAAGGCCGAATCCAGCCCGAATATAACCCCTGCAGAAATCGCTGAGCAAGAAATACCCCCCTCTTCTTTATCAAAATTTGTGGGAGAAAAATTTACCATTACCTTTGTTGATTCCGCAGCTGCAATTAAGGAAGTAAAATTTCATAACCACCAGGATTATAATTTCCTACTGGTTAATGGATTCATGTTAGGCGATAAGGCGCTTCAGTTTAAGAGGACTAGTTCATCAGATGACACGGTAACATTTGTCTGCGACGGCCCTATCTATCGCATTACAAAAATATTTACAATACATAACTCTAATTATACCATGGAGTTATATATTAAAATCCAGAACATTTCTCAAGACGCGGTAAAACTTGAATTGCCCTTGATGTTAGGAACACTGGACTTCTCCTCCAACAGTATGGATTCCCGCTATCAAGATGTGGCTGCTGAAACCCAGGAAAAGATTGTGCACTTGAATGCGCAAAAAAATACAGACATTCAGGATATTAAATTTTTAGCCATCAGAGACAGATATTTTTGTGCGATTGTTGAGCCTGGTGAAAATACCTGGAATGCTTTTGTGCGCAAAGGCAACTCAAAAAAATCAGAAGCCGGCTTAAATTTACAGTCCATGTCTCTGGTACCCAGCCAACAGGTTGAGAAAAAATTCTCTATCTATTTGGGGCCACAGGATTTAAAACTAATCAACAGCATTAAGCCTAGCTGGTCTGCAATAATTTATTATGGCACCTTTGATTTCATTGCGCAATTGCTGTTACAGCTATTGGGATTTTTGTATGGCCTAGTGCATAATTGGGGTTGGGCAATTGTATTATTAAGCCTGTTAATCTATTTTATCCTATACCCCTTAACTTTAAAGCAAATGCGCTCTATGAAAGAAATGCAGATTCTGCAGCCTAAAGTCGAAGAATTACGCAAAACTTATAAAGACAACCCGCAAAAGTTAAATAAAGAAATCATGGAATTATACCGGGTACACAAGGTTAATCCTTTAGGCGGATGCTTACCGCTGTTATTACAAATGCCCATATTTTTTGCTCTTTATCAGGCTTTAATGCGTTCGGTGGCTTTAAAAGGAGCGCATTTCTTGTGGATAAAAGATTTGTCCCAGCCGGATCGCCTATTCGTAATTCCTGCAACCTTACCGGTTTTGGGCAATGAAATTAACATTTTGCCGATAATTATGACAATAGGTATGTTTATACAACAAAAATTCACTATGGCCACAGCAACTTCTGGTACTTCAGCTGAGCAGCAAAAAATCATGATGTTGGTTATGCCGTTAATGTTTGGATTGATTTTTTACCATATGCCAGCTGGTTTAGTGTTGTACTGGTTTATCAACAGTACGCTAATGTTAATATACCAGATTCGTATAAGCAGAACAAAATGACACAAAAAACATCTATTGAAGTAGAGGGAAAAACAGTAGAAGAAGCAATTAAAAAGGCACTTAAAGAATTAAAGCTTGCCAGAAGCAAGGTAAAAATAGAGGTACTTTCCGAAGAAGAAAAAGGCTTATTTGGTATGCCTGGCGCAAAGCCAGCTAAAGTCAGGGTGAGCTTAAAAGAGAGCAAAGAAAATACTTGACAACGCAGCTATTTTTAAGATAATAGAAGTATAATTAACGTAGTTTCGCGTGGAACATCGCGTAACTATCGAAATATCAATGGGTAAGATTATTACAATTTGTAATCAGAAGGGCGGCACAGGAAAAACAACCTCGGCAATTAATCTGGCTGCATATCTTGCTATGGCCGGCAAGAAAGTTATGCTTATTGATTTGGATCCCCAGGCCAATGCTACCAGCGGCATAGGAATAAATAAACACAATATCAAACAAAGTACTTACCATGTTCTTTTGGAAGAGCTGGAAATCAAAGAAATTCTTCAGTCCACGGCAATTAATAATCTATTATTAGCGCCATCTAATTTGGACTTGACTGGCGCAGAAGTGGAATTAGTAGGCGCCCTAGGAAGAGAATACAGGCTAAAAAGAGCCCTGGTTAAAGAAAAAGATAACTTTGATTTTCTGCTTATTGATTCACCGCCTTCCTTAGGCTTATTAACTATTAATGGATTGTGTGCAGCTGACTCTGTGCTTATTCCTGTTCAGTGTGAATATTATGCACTGGAGGGATTAACGCAACTCACTAATACTGTTAAACTTATAAAGGATAATTTAAACCCTAATCTGGTTATTGAAGGCGTATTGCTGACCATGGCGGATTTCCGGACTAATCTAACTAAAGAAGTTATTCAAGAAGCAAGAAATTATTTTAAAGATAAAGTTTATACAACCGTGATCCCGCGCAATATTCGCTTAACCGAGGCCCCGAGTTTTGGCAAGCCGATTCTCTTGTATGATAAAGATTCTTTAGGCGCCCAAAAATATGAGGAGCTAAGCAGGGAAATGTTAGGTATGCCATTAACTACACCATCACAAATATCTTAACACCCGGCCTTATTGGATAGGCCGGTGTGCGCTTCTGCGCAAGGAGAAGATTGAATGGAAAGAAAAGCCTTAGGCAAAGGAATCAGCGCTTTAATACCGGAAAGGCCGGAAAAGGAATCAACTCATAGAACTGAGATTATATATGTCCAAACTGAGCAGATTAAGACAAACCCTTTTCAGCCGCGAGAAGATTTTGATACTCAGAGTATTGAAGAGTTGGCCCAGTCTATTAAAGAAAAGGGAGTGATCCAACCATTATTAGTGAGGCGAAAAGGCGATTCATACGAACTTATAGCCGGAGAAAGAAGGTTACGTGCTGCTAACATATTGAATTTAAAAGAGTTACCAATAATTGTCAAAGATGTAGAGGACCGCGATTCTTTAGAAATGGCTTTAATTGAAAATATTCAAAGGCAAGGGTTGAACCCGATTGAAGAAGCCCATGCTTATCAATATCTCATCGAGAAGTTTCAGGTCACCCAAGATAAAATCAGCGAGGTTTTGGGTAAGGCCAGGGTCTCTATCACTAATACTTTACGTTTGTTGAAATTGCCGCTGGAGGTGCAGGCAGAAATTAAGAAGGGGCGCATTTCTTTTGCCCACGGCAGGGCTTTATTAGAAATAGAAGACGCAAATCAGCAGCGCCGTCTTATGCAGGAAATTATTTCCAAGGATTTATCAGTAAGAGAGCTGGAGAATTTAATTAAGTCCCATAGGCCAAGGGGCATGAAGCGCAAGATAGGATTATCGCCCAGAGACCCTTCAGTGATGATTCTGGAAGAAGAGCTGCAGCATGTTTTGGCACCAAGGTAAGGATAAGCAAAAGAAAAAAGCGCGGCCATATTTTAATTGAATTCTATTCCCAGGAGGAACTGGAGCGGATTATGAGCGTCCTGAGAGGAGGCAAGACCACATGAACCAGGCAGCCCTGATTCTCATAAAACCCGACGGGCTCAAAAAATCCCTGACCGGGAATATCCTCACGCGGTTATCTGAAACAAAATTGGAAATCGTAGCAGCCAAGATGGTGCGCGTATCTAAGAACCTGGCTGAAGAACACTATAAGCACCTCAAAGGCAAGCCCTTTTTTGGGGACCTGGTAAAATATATTCAAGGAGAACTGCATGATAGGAAAAAAGTCATGGCATTAGTATATTGGGGAAAGGATGCAATAAAAAAATGCCGGGAGCTCGCCGGTGCAACAAACCCGGAGGAAGCAGAACCCACTTCCATAAGAGGCTCTTATGGCAGGATTACTACATCCGGCGTTTATGAAAATGTCATCCATGTTTCTTCGAATGAGCCTGAGGCAGAACGCGAGATAAAGCTGTGGTTTGAACCGCAGGAGATAATCGTGGATTTGTATCCTGCAAAACAAATTATCGAGAAAGATTGCAAAAAATCAATTTGGGCTTAAAAGAAAAAGGAGTAAATTAATCCTATGCAAAGCATGACTGGTTTTGGAAGCAGGGAGGCAGAGGTTGCGGGCCTGGGTAAAATTAGCGTCGAGCTAAGAAGCACGAACCATAAATTCTTAGAGATAGTGTTCCATTTGCCCGAGGGGTTTTTGTCCCTGGAAGACAGGATAAAAAAACTTATTGAGTCGAAAATCAAAAGAGGAAGGCTGATATGTTCAATAAATATAACCGGCACAAATTCAGCCAGCCTGCAGATTAATAAGGGCCTGCTTAAACAGTATTTGTCCAGCTTAAAAAATATTAAAAGAGAGTTCGGCATTCACGATGAAATCAGCTTTAACACATTAATACATTTACCCGGCATTTTATCTGCCGCGGAAAACAAAAGCCTTGGGCCCAGTATCTGGCCGCGCTTAAAAATCTTAGCCAGCCAGGCACTTGAGGAATTGGTTAAGACACGCCAGAAAGAAGGCAAAGCCCTGTTTGTGCACTTGAAAAACCGGGCAGAAGCGCTTCAAGCAAACCTTGGCTACATTAGAGCCAGATTCAAAAAAGCAATTAAGGATAAGCTTAGCCAATTAAATTCGGATGAGGAGCGCTCAAGCTTTTTAAAAGATACGGATATTTCTGAAGAAATAGAGAGATTGGCATTCCACATCCAGAATTTCAGGAACAGGCTTTCTAGGCAAGAGCCCATAGGCAAAGAACTTGATTTCATCGCGCAGGAGATGCAGCGCGAAGCAAATACTATGGCAGCAAAGTCTTTTGATATAGCTGTGTCAGCAAGGGTTATCCAGGTTAAAAGCCAGGTAGAAAAGATCCGCGAACAAGTACAAAATATAGAATAAGTGGCGCCTAATCGTAATACAAGTTGCGGCTTAATATTTGTTATTTCCGGGCCGTCTGGCTCGGGTAAAACTACGCTGCGCGATAAGCTTCTTACGGATAGAGATTTAAGGGGGCAGTTTGTAAAATCAGTTTCCTTTACCACCCGCCAGAAGCGGTCCGGGGAAAGAAACAGAAAAGATTATTTGTTTATAACCGAGGGGGAATTTAAGAAGCGCTTAAGAGCGAAAAAAATTCTTGAATGGACAAAATATTTGGGTTATTATTACGCCACATCCAAAGATTTTGTAGATAAGCAACTGGCAAATTGTAAGAATATTATTCTTTGCCTGGATTTAAAAGGCGCTTTAAGGATAAAAAGGCTTTATCCAAATAATTCCCTAACCATTTTTATTGTTCCTCCGTCGATAAAATCGTTGCGGCAGCGTATTGAAGGCCGCTGTAACAGGACCAAGAAAGAAGAGATTCAAAAACGTTTAAGGCTTGCCAAGAAGGAATTGTCCTGCGCAGGCAAATACGATTTTACCGTAGTGAACAAAAATTTATCACAGGCTGTAAGAGAGTTAAAAGGGATTATATTAAAGAGTGCAAAAAGAAAAGGGGACGTTTCTATTTTTAACGTCTCCAGGGAAATGGAAAAATAGAAACGTCCCCTTTATTTTCGTTAAACGTTACACAAATATAGCGAGGTAAAAATATGGGTTATGTAGCACTGGAAAAGCTTTTGGATAAAAGCTGCAACTCTATTTACAAACTGGTGATCTTAGCGTCAAAACGGGCATTAGAGATTGCTGAAGGCCAGCCTAAACTGGTAGTGGTAAATGCCTCCATAAAACCTTCTACTGTTGCGCTTTATGAAATTGCCGAGGGCAAAGTGTATTGCAAAAAATTAAAACAGAGGGATTAATACTTCCGTGGCCAGAGAAAAGAACATAATTTTAGGGGTAAGCGCCAGCATTGCAATTTACAAGGCTTGCGATATTGTGCGCAGGCTCAAAGACGAGGGGTTTTCTGTCAGCGTAATAATGACGCGCGAGTCAGAAGAGCTAATCAAGCCCATTGTTTTTCAGAGCCTGTCCGGAAACAAGACCTATACAGGATTATTCGAAATGCCCGAGACCTGGCAGATAGAGCATGTGTCCTTGGCTAAAAAAGCTGATTTGGTTTTACTGGCTCCGGCAACCGCCAATATTATAGCAAAAATTGCCGGGGGAATTTGCGACGACTTATTAACCTGTGTTATCTGCGCAACCCAGGCGCCTGTTTTAATCTGCCCGGCGATGAACGAGAATATGTATAAAAATAAAATTACCCAGGGCAACATTCTTAAACTTAAATCCTTGGGTTACAACTTTGTAGAGCCTAGGACAGGCAAGCTTGCTTGCGGAGAAACAGGCGTTGGCTGTTTGGCAGAGGCAGAGGCCATAATTAAAGAAGTTAAAAAGATTCTTTAATATAGTTTGGCGACGTAGCCAAGTGGTAAGGCAGCTCTCTGCAAAAGAGCTATTCAGCGGTTCGAATCCGCTCGTCGCCTCCATTTAATTTTCCGATAAGGAAAATTTTATGGATACTCACGCGAGCGTCGCGAGGCAGTCCCTCGGTCTCCGACCTCGGGATAATTCACCTGCAAGTTATAGCGGGTGAATTAACAAGCTGCGCAGTGAACGGGGTATCTAAGCAAGGGGTCAAAATTAGATGCCTAATAAAAGAAAAGTTTTAAAAATTGAAGGAGCAAATCTTTGGTATTTGGTGGGGCTAATTGCAAGCGATGGATCTTTGTCTATGGATGGGAGACATATTAATATTACTTCTAAAGATGAGTTTTTTCTTAAGAAAGTTATCTTAATGACACGACTTGAAAATAAAATAGGAATAAAAAATAAAGGTAAAATTAATCAGGCTTTTCAAATTCAATTTTCCAATAAAAACCTCTATGAATTTTTATTGTCGGTGGGCTTGACGCCAAAAAAATCTTTAAGTTTAGGCAAGTTAGATATTCCAAAAGAATTCTTTATCGATTTTTTAAGAGGTTTAATTGACGGGGATGGGTCCATACGCAGTTGGATACATCCAACAAATTTACATGAGCAATGGTCATTAAGAATTTTTTCTGGCTCAAATGTATTCATAGCGTGGTTAAAGTCGCAAATAGAAGGATATTTTGGCTGTAAAGGTAAAATTCACTCAGCTCTTAGGCCTGAGCGAGAGAATTTGATTTACACTTTGAAATATGGCAAGATAGCTGCAAAAAAGATTTTGAAAAACTGTTACTACAAAAATGCACTCGGTTTAGATAGAAAAACGCACTTAGCACAAAAATGCTGTTCTTCTTACGCTGGATGGCAACAAAGTAAAACAGTTTTTAATTAAAATTTAATCGCCGGGGTGGCGAAACTGGCAAACGCACGGGATTTAAAATCCCGCGACCGTAAGGTCTTGTGGGTTCAATTCCCTCCCCCGGCACTTGGACTCATAGCTCTAGTCCCGAAAACAGCAATGGATAAATGGCTGATTCGGGATTTCGCAGGGACACCGAATAAATCTAAGCCTTTGTCATTGGTTTACTAGGTGTTCGCTATGAGCATTAACAAGTTAGAGGTCTGGGCTCATAGCTCAGTTGGTTAGAGCGTTGCGTTGACATCGCAAAGGTCTGAGGTCCGAATCCTCATGGGCCCACCAGAAAATATGGATTTAAATACTTTAAGACATTCTTGTTCACATGTAATGGCAGAAGCGGTAAAAGAGCTTTGGCCTGAGGTTAAATTAGGCATCGGTCCCTCCATTGAAGACGGCTTTTATTATGATTTTGATAAGAAAGAGCCGTTTACCGACGATGGATTTGGCCAGCATTGAAAAGAAGATGGCCGAGATTATTGCCAAGAATTCGAACCATTTATCAGGGAAGAGCTTGTCTAAAAAGGAAGCGACAGAGTTGTTTAAGAAACTAAAAGAAGATTATAAGATAGAGCTTATTCACGCAGATTCCCGATGAAAAAGTTTCTATTTATAAAACCGGTGATAAGTTTTTGGATTTATGCCGCGGCCCGCATATAAAATCTACTGGAGAGATAAAAGCCTTTAAATTGCTTATCGGTTGCCGGGGCCTATTGGCATGGCATAGAAACTAACCCCATGCTGCAGCGAATTTACGGCACTTGTTTTGAAACCCAGCAAAGAACTAGAGGAGTATTTAAAAAATCTGGAAGAGGCAAAGAAGCGCGACCATAGAAAATTCGGCCCGGCATTAGAGTTTTTTGATATATATCATGAAGAGGCCGGCGCAGGCTTAGTATTTTATCATCCCAAGGGAGCGCTGTTGCGCACGATCATCGAGGACTATGAAAAAAAAGAACATCTTAAAGCGCGGTTATCAAATGGTAATCACTCCGCATATTATGCAGGCTGAACTTTGGAAGACCTCCGGGCACTATGATTACTACAAAGAGAATATGTACACCCTTAAAATCGATGAGAAAGAGTATGTATTAAAGCCGATGAATTGCCCCGGCCACATCCTTGATTTATAAATCCAAAACCAGGAGCTATAAAGATTTACCAATCCGGTTTTTTGAACTAGGCACGGTTTACCGCCATGAAAAAGCAGGAGTATTGCACGGGCTGTTGCGCGTGCGCGGATTTACCCAGGATGATGCGCATATATTTTGCCTGCCCGAACAATTGCGCGAAGAGATAAAAGCCATTATAGATTTTGTGTTTGATACGATGAAGGTGTTTGGATTTAATGATGTAGGTATTGAATTAAGCACGCGGCCGGAGAAATATATCGGCTCAGAAGAGGATTGGCAGAAGGCAACAGAGGCCCTGGAGGAGGCTTTGAAAGAAAAAGGCTTAAAGTATGATATTAATGTCGGAGAAGGGGCATTTTATGGCCCAAAAATAGATATAAAATTAAAGGATGCCTTAAAGAGATCATGGCAGTGCGCAACTATCCAGTGCGATTTTGCTTTGCCCAAAAGGTTTGATCTCGCCTATATTGATTCCGACGGCAAAGAAAAACAGCCGATTATGCTGCACCGGGTTTTATTGGGTAGCCTAGAGCGTTTTATCGGCGCGCTGATTGAGCATTATAATGGAGAACTGCCTTTATGGCTGGCTCCTGCACAGGTTTTGATTATCCCGATAAAGGACTCGGTTTTGGAATATGCAAAAGAAATAAAGAAGACCTTGAGGAAAATGGTATACGCGTGGAATTGATAACCGCAATGAAACTTTGGATAAAAGAATACGCAATGCCGAGCTGAATAAGATCCCTTATTTCTTAGTTGTAGGAGAGCGCGAAGCCAAAGCAAGAAATGTCTCGGTAAGAAAAAAAGGCAAAGGCGATTTGGGGGCAGTTGCCAATAGAGGAATTTATAGAACAGATAAAGCAACAGATCGATAATAAAGCAATATAGTTATCACGGGTAACTAAAACAAGGAGGTGGTTGCTATAAAAAAATATATCCGTATTAACGAGAGGATTCGAGTCCCGCAGGTACGGCTGATCGGCCCGGAAGGCGAATCAATTGGGGGTAATGTCCATACAGAAGGCGCTGGAATTAGCCAATCAACATGAGTTGGACCTGGTGGAAGTTGCGCCCAGCGCCAACCCGCCGGTATGCCGCATCATCGATTTCAGTAAATTTAAATATGACCAGGAGAAAAAAGAGCGCGAGGCCAAAAAGCACCAGAAGCAGGGACAATTAAAAGAGATCCGCCTTAAGCCCAATATTGACGAGCATGATTATGCAGACCAAAGTTAAACAGGCGATTACTTTCCTCAAAAAGAAAGATAAAGTAAAAATAAATCTCTTCTTCCGGGGCAGGCAGATGGAGCACCTGGACTTAGGCAGAAAGATTTTAGATAAATTTATTATTGATACGCAAAGTGACGGGCAGGTAGAAAAAGAGCCCGTCCTTAGAAGGCAGGGTGATGTCTTTCGTGGTTGCCCCAAAATAAGGGAGTGATTCAATGCCAAAATTAAAAACAAAAAAAGGAGTAGCTAAGAGATTTAAGTTAACCAAAAAGAAAAAACTGCATTATGTCCCGGGCGGAAAAAGCCATTTAGCGTCCAGCAAAAAACAAAAAAGGCTAAGGCGCCTGAGGAGACATGCAGTATTACAAAATAAAACAGAGATAAAATATTTTAAGAGAATGTTACCTTATGGTTAGCATTACAACGAAGGAGTAATGTCATGTCAAAAGTAAAACACAGCGTTGCTACCCGCAGAAGAAAAAAGCGGCTGTTAAAAAAATCAAAAGGGTTCTGGGGAGACAGGAGTAAACAATACCAACAGGCCAGGCGCGCCCTTATGCATGCCTTGGTGTATGCCTACCGGGACAGGAAAGCCAAGAAAAGGGAGTTTCGCAGCCTTTGGATTGCGCGCATTAATGCTGCCTGCCGCGAAGCAGGAACTACCTATAGCAAGCTCATGAGCGGGCTTAAAAAAGCCAAGGTTACTATCGACAGAAAAATTTTAGCAGACCTGGCAGTAAGGGACAACCACGCGTTTAAAAAACTCGTAGATATAGCTAAAGGTAAATGATCGGGGATATTATGGATATCGAGGCTATTAAAGCGCAAATAGAAGCGGATCTACAAAACGTAAATTCAGCACAAGGACTGGAAGCGTTTAAGCTAAAATACCTGGGCAGAAAAGGTGTTATTGCGGAACTCACCAGTTCAATTCCCGGACTGCCCCAGGAGCAAAGGGGCGCGTTTGGCAGGCAGGTTAATGAGCTAAAAAATAATCTAGCTTGCGTAGTTACAGAGAAAGAGAAATTAATTTCTTCGGCGCCTGTCGAAGCAAGTATTCCTGGTTGCGATATGGGCATGCCTGGAATTGCCCAGGAGCTTGGGCATCTGCACCCCATTACACAGACTATCGATGAAATCTGCAGTATATTTGACCGCATGGGGTTTTCCATAATCGAGGGGCCGGAAATAGAGACAGAATATAATAACTTCACCGGATTAAATATCCCGCTGGAGCATCCCTCAAGAGATGCATTCGATACATTTTATCTTAAATCGAAAAACCTGAACGAAGGCAAACTATTATTGCGCAGCCACACTTCACCCGTGCAAATCCGCGTAATGAAATCGCATAAGCCTCCTCTGGCGGTAGTTGTCCCGGGAAGGGTTTATCGGCCGGATGCGGTTGATGCATCGCATTCTTTTATGTTCCATCAGATAGAAGGTTTTATGGTAGATAAGTCCATAAAATTTTCTGATTTAAAAGGAATCCTGGAGGTTTTTGCCAAAGCAGTGTTTGGTAAAGATATTAAAATGCGCTTTAGACCCCACTTCTTCCCTTTTACAGAGCCCTCGGCAGAAGTGGATATTTCCTGCATCATCTGTAAAGGCCAGGGTTGTTCTGTGTGCGGCAGGAAAGGATGGCTGGAGATTTTGGGCTCAGGGATGATTCATCCCAATGTATTTAAACATGTAGGTTACGACCCTAAGAAATATACGGGATTTGCTTTCGGCATGGGGATTGAAAGAATAGCCATGCTTAAACACGGTATTAATGACATCAGGTTATTTTTTGAAAACGATTTGAGATTCTTGAAACAATTCTGAGTTAGTTCTCGAGTTCGTGAGCTGTTGAGTTAGCTTAAGAACCCAAGAACCCAAGAACGAATGAAAGTAACGTATAACTGGTTAAAAGACTTTGTAGATATTAAAATTTCTCCTCAGGCGCTGGCGGATAAACTAACTATGGCCGGCTTAGAAGTAACTTCCCTGGAAGAAAAAGCAGGGGACTGCGTTTTTGAAATCGAAATTACTTCCAACAGGCCGGATTGGTTAAGCATAATTGGCATAGCCAGGGAAGTCGCTGCCATTACAGGTAGAAAATTGAAATTAGGTTCTAGGTTCTCGGTTCTAGGTTCTAGGAAGTACAGAGCAGCAAAGACCGGACAGATAAATATTATTATCGAAGATAAAAAAGATTGTCCTTTGTACACCGCTAAAATAATCAAAGATGTAAAGGTGGGCGTCTCGCCTGATTGGCTAAAAAAGCGGCTGGAATTAATCGGCTGCCGCAGCGTAAACAACATCGTAGATATTACAAATTATATTTTATTTGAGACAGGAGAACCATTGCATGCTTTTGATTTGGATAAATTAAGCCAAGATACAATAATTGTGCGTAGGGCCAAGCCGAATGAAAGCATAACCACTATTGACGGGGAGTCTAGAAAACTTAGCCCCGATATATTGGTTATTGCAGATAAAATAAAATGCGTGGCAATAGCTGGAGTTATGGGCGGAAAATATACAGAAGTTTCTACGGCTACAAAAAACGTGCTCTTAGAAGTAGCGGTGTTTAACCCTATAGTGATTCGCAAAGGGCGCCAGGCAATTGGATTACAAAGCGAATCTGCATACAGGTTTGAAAGAAGCGTAAATCCGGCAACAGTGGAATATGCGTCGAGCAGGGCAGCTGAATTAATAAGCAAATTAGCCGGCGGCAAATGCGTTTGTGCAAAAAGTTCAGCCAAATCCGTATCCCAGGTCAGGAAAATTGCTTTATGCACTCCAACAGTCAACAAAATGCTGGGTATAAATTTATCAGCAGCCCAGATAAGGAGAATTTTAAATAGCCTAAGGTTTAAAACGAAAGGAAGAGCAAAAAACAATTTGTCAGTTGAAATTCCCTCGCATAGGCAGGACGTCAATTTAGAGATAGATTTAATTGAGGAGCTGGCACGCATATATGGGTTTGAAAATATCCCCAAAACATTGCCCGTGGTTACGCCAAGCCTAAGCAAAGACAAAACACAGGATTTAGTCAGCATCTCGAAAAATATTCTTAGGGGTTTGGGTTTAAATGAGGCGATTACCTATAGCCTCATTGATAAAGAGTTGTTAAAAAAGTTTAGCTTAGGTACGCAAGAGTCGGTAATAGAAATTATGAATCCACTAAGCGAGGAACAGGAAATTCTCAGGCCAACGCTTATCCCCAGTTTAGTGCGCTGCGTTGCCGTAAACCTCAACCAAAAACAGGAATTCGTTAATATATTTGAAATGGCCAAGACATTTTCTCACAATCAGCATAAAGAAGAACTGAGTTTGGGAATCGCTATGAGCGGCACGCGCCAATTAAGGCTTACGCAGGGCTTGATTAGAGAACAAGTTTGCTTTCTGCACTTAAAGGGCATATTGCAGGCACTGTTTGAAGGCATAGGCATTAAGAATTATGATTTTATAATAAAAGACAATCCTTCAATGGTAGATGTATGTGTAAATAAGCAAAGAGTGGGAGTATTGGTAAACATATCTAAGGATACCCTAAGCAGCCTGGATATAAAAAATAAAGAAGTATTCGCAGCAGAAATTTCACTGGAAAAGCTTTTCCCAGGTGCCTCTTTACAAAAGAAATTCCTGCCGTTGCCAAAATATCCCGGGATTGCCAGGGATATAAGCCTTATCCTTAAGGACGATTATGCCCTAAAAGATTTATTAACTGCAATAGAAGAAAAGGGAAAGCCTTTGTTAAGCAGCGTTAAGATCGTGGATTATTATTCAGGCAAGCAAATACCGGCGGGATACAGGGGCATGACTTTGTCTTGTTTTTACCGTTCTAATGAGCGCACCCTGACCGATGCAGAAATTAACCCCTTGCAGGCAATGATTTGCGAACTGCTACAGCAGAAATTCGGCGCTAAGATCCGATAACTGTTGACTAAATTATAATATGTGGTATAATATAATTGAAAAGGAAAAATAGCTCTTTTAGATTCCCTGCGGTGCGCGTTGGATATTCGATAATTGTTGAACCAACAGTAATTTAATGGGAACCCACAGATTCTTGGGCGCTTCGGCACTTAAGAGAGGGTACCCACCTGAAACCAAAACGGTTCAGACTGTCAATCCAACGGCACAATGCGGGGATTTTTTTTGTGTAATGTGTAAAGTGTAATGTGTAATGCCAATGTAACGCAAAACAAAGTGTAATGGCAAAAAGCATCTCCATTACACAATTAAACATTACACCCACGTTACACATTACACATTAAACGTTACACAGATAAACAATATGGATCTTTTCGAAGAAAAAGAGATAAATCATAAAGATGCCCCCTTGGCTGTGCGCATGCGGCCTGCTAATTTAGATGAATTTGTAGGCCAAAGCCACATCCTGGGTAAAGGGAAATTGCTGCGCAGGGCCATAGAGGCAGACCGTTTAAGCTCTCTAATTTTGTTTGGGCCGCCGGGAGTCGGGAAAACCTCGCTTGCCTGGTGCATTGCCAATGTGACCAAGTCTAATTATGTGGGGATAAATGCCACTACCTCAAACGTCGAGGAGCTAAGGCGGGTTATTGCCCAGGCTAAACTTAAAAAAAGTAACACCGGCGATAAAACCATTTTGTTTATTGACGAAATACACAGGTTTAACAAGGCCCAGCAGGATGTGCTTCTTCCGGATATCGAGGAGGGGAATCCTGTGCTTATCGGGGCTACTGTCCATAACCCGTTTTTCTCTATTGCCTCTCCGCTTTTGTCACGCTCGCTGGTATGCGAATTAAAAGCCTTAAAAGATAACGAGATACTTTTGATATTAAGCGCTGCTTTAAAGGATAAAACCAGGGGTTTAGGCAATTACAAAGTCAGGATGGATAAAAAAGCACTATCCTTTTTAGCTAAGACCTGCGAGGGAGATGCCCGACGTGCACTTAACGCCCTGGAGGTAGGGACGCTTACCACTCCTAAATCAAAAGACGGCTTTATAGACTTTTCTTTAGAAGTTGCCAGCGAATCAATTCAGAAAAAAGCCATAGTTTATGACCAGGATGAGGATGCGCATTATGATACTGCCTCGGCTTTTATAAAATCCATGCGCGGCTCTGACCCTGATGCAGCTTTATACTGGATGGCGAAAATGCTTTATGCCGGGGAGGACCCGCGTTTCATTGCCAGGCGCATATGCATTCTGGCTGCAGAAGATGTAGGTAATGCCGATCCTCTTGCGCTTGTCCTGGCAAACGCTGCGTTACAAATTTCTGAATTTGTCGGCATGCCTGAGGCCAGGATTCCCCTGGCACAGGCGGTTATTTATGTTTCCTGTGCCCCGAAGTCAAACGCATCTTACCTGGCAATTGATAAGGCATATCAGGATATAGAACAAGACAGGGCTCAGGAAGTTCCCGACCATCTTAAAGACGCCCATTATCAGGGAGCGGAAAAATTAGGCCGGGGCATAGGTTATAAATATGCCCATGATTACGAAGGCCATTACGTAAAACAAAAGTATACCAAAAAAATTGTTAAATATTACGAGCCGACTGATATAGGCTATGAGGCGAAAATCAAGGCACGGCTGGAGAAATTGCGGCAAAGCAAGAATCCAGAAAGTGTCGAGGATGTAAAGGAGGGCACATAATGCAAAAATTAAAAATATTTTTCTGGGCGCTTGCCTCGATTTTAATAGTTTCTGTGGCGGTATTGGCTCAAGAAACGCAAGATGATTCCGGATATGCTGCGGGAACCATGACCACTCAGGAGGTTACTTCCGGAAAAAGTAACGTAGAAGTAGCTCCGGGAATGGGAGTGACAAAAATGGGGGCCGTAAGCATAGTTGGCCCAAAGGATATAAAAGTGCAAAAACAAGAAGGAAGGGTGATCTCAGAAGACCCCGCAGCATATATGGGGAGAAAATTTGAGGCAATAGAAAGCCGGCTGGATAAAATTGAGCAGCAGCAAGAGGAGCTTAAGAAGGAGCTTGAGCAATTAAAACCTAAACCCCAGAATGCTAAACCTCAAGATAACTTAAAAGAAGGAGGAGCCAAATGAATAGAAAGTTAATGATTGCTGTATCAACTGCCATTGCTTTATTGGCTGTAGGTTGCCAGGCCAGCCAAAATAGGGCAGTTGAAGGAGGCATAATCGGCGGATTATTAGGCGGGGCAGCAGGAGGAATTATTGGCCACCAGAGCGGTCATGGCGGAGAAGGGGCTGCTATTGGAGTGGCAGCAGGCGCTGTTACAGGAGCTATCGTAGGCAGCCAAATACCTAAACAAGGACAACCTCAACCAGTAACTACAACCAGCGCTACTACCAGTGCCCCTACGGCAACGCCTCAAACAATCCAGGCAAATCAGGCTGCCAACCCCAATCAGATGAGCCTGCAGCAAATCCTAGATTTTACCAAGCAAGGGGTTAATGAAAACGTGATTGTGGATAAAATCAGGCTTACCAATTCAAAGTTCAATTTAAGCCCCAGCGATGTTGATTCCCTGAAGCAGCAAGGCGTAAGTCAAAAGGTGATTGACGCTATGCAGGGAAAATAGGAAGGAAACCTTAGTGAATATATTAATTCTGGCTGCCATAGGCACGGGTTTTGCTATGATTGCCTATGCCGTATATTTAGTAATATTTTCCGCTGAGCCGGGCGCAGAGGCAAAGCCCAGAAAAAGGCAGCTTGTAAATTCGCAGGAGCAAAGGCTCGCCAGCCAGGAACAAAAAATCCAAGCCTTCCAGGAAGAAATTAATGTTTTAACCTCCGAGCTTAAAAAGGCAAAGGCTGATTTTACAAATAGCCAGAATGAATTTGAGGCAGTCAAGAAAAGGGCAGCAGAGTTAGAAACAGAAATAAGCAGGCGGCAGGAGTGGGTGGGTAAATCCGAGGGAATGCTTACCAAAGCCAAGGAAGAAAGCCTGGACCTGAAAAACAAATTCATTGCCAAAGAAAAAGAATTGCAAGACATATTTACCAAGAACGTAGCTGCGAATAAAGAAAAAATAGAGCTGGCAAAAAAGATAGAATCCTGGGAAAAAGACAGCGTAGCAAAAACCGACCAGATAGAGTCATTGAAACATAGGATTGAAAGCCTCAACCAGGAAATCAAAACCCGTCAGGAGACAATCGAAGCCTTCAAAAAGAAAGAAAAAATCAGCGAGTGGGTGCCAAAGCTAGAATTCAATAAGCTCAACGATGAATATACAGAATTGGAAAAAGAACTGGAAGAAAAAGAAGAGAGGCTAAAGAGTTTTGCTGAAGAAATCATGCAGCTACGTAACCACCTGGAACATAAACCGCTGGCTCCTGTTAAGCCTGAGCCTGAAATCCCGCCTGAAGGACAAGAGGAGAAGAAAGATAAGCGCAAGGAAGAATTAGAGAGCCTGGAGTCAATTTTAGAGCATGTAGAAAAAGCCGATACGACCCTGCCGGAAAATGAAAAGATTGCAAAAGAAATTGAACCTGTGCAATTAGAAGAACCCGAGGCAAAAGAGAAGCCGGATGAAAAAGCGGTTAAGCCAAAGCCTGTCCCCCGAATCAGCTTAGACAAAGTGAGAAATATCGGAATCATGGCACACATTGATGCGGGCAAGACTACCTTATCAGAAAGAATCCTGTTTTATACAGGCCGTTCACATAAAATTGGCGAAGTGCATGAAGGCAAGGCGCAGATGGACTGGATGAAACAGGAGCAGGAGCGAGGCATTACAATTACTGCGGCAGCAACTACCTGTTTTTGGAAAGACCACAGGATTAACCTAATTGATACTCCCGGACACGTTGATTTTACAGTAGAGGTGGAGCGCAGCCTGCGCGTACTCGACGGCGCGGTAGCAGTTTTTTGTGCCGTGGGCGGAGTTGAACCGCAGTCAGAAACCGTGTGGCACCAATCCAATAAATACAATGTTCCGAAAATCGCCTTTATAAATAAAATGGACCGCACAGGAGCGGACTTTTATGCGGTGTTAAAAAGTATCGAAGAAATATTAGGAGGTAATGTCATTCCTTTAGAGATACCCGTAGGCCAGGAAGATACCTTTAGGGGCGTAGTTGACCTTATAGAAATGAAGGCCTATATTTATGAAGAAGATTCTCAGGGAAAAGATTTTCGCATTGAAGAAATTCCCCAAGAACTCCAAGAGCAGGCGCAAAAATTACGCCACTTAATGATTGAAAGGGTGGCTGCTTTTGATGAAGCACTGACTAAAAAATACCTTGCGCAAGAAACATCCATAACCCAGGAAGAGCTTGTGCAGGTTATCCGTCGGGGAACCGTAGCAAACAAGATGGTCCCTGTGATGTGCGGCGCAGCTTTTAAAAACAAAGGCGTGCAGAAACTGCTGGATGCGGTAACCGCGTATTTGCCCTCTCCATTGGACCTCCCTCCTGTAAAAGGCCATGACCCCGATGATCCGGAGAAAATTATCGAAAGAAAACCGGATATAAATGAGCCATTCGCTGCGCTGGCTTTTAAAGTGCAAGCCGACCCGCATATGGGTAAGCTGGTTTACGCAAGAATTTATTCCGGGATTCTGGATACGGGAACCTATGTTTTAAATGCCAGCAAAAATAAAAAAGAACGCGTAGGAAGAATCGTGCAAATGCACGCTAATCAAAAAGAAAATATTGAGTACGGTTTTTGCGGCGATATTGTGGCAATAATAGGCTTGAATAATACTATAACCGGCCATACACTTTGTGATCCTGAAAGCCCGGTGTTACTGGAAGCCATACAATTTCCTACTCCTGTAGTTTCCTTGAGTATTGTGCCCAAGACCAGAGCCGATCAGGACAAGCTGGGGAAAGCCTTGGGCAGGCTGACAGAGGAAGACCCCACTTTTATAGTCAGTAGCGACGAGGAAACCAAGGAAACCATACTTACCGGCATGGGTGAATTGCACCTGGAAATTATCGTGGACAGGTTAAAGGTGGAATTCGGGGTAGAAGCGATTGTCGGCCAGCCAAAGGTAGCTTTCCGAGAAACAATTACTACTGCATCAGGGGCAGAAGGTAAATACATCAGGCAGACCGGTGGCCGCGGACAGTATGGTCATGTAGTGCTTGAGGTTTCGCCAAATCTTGCGGGCGAAGGTTTTAAATTCATTAACAGCATTAAAGGAGGCGCAATACCCGCCTCATTTATCCCCTCGGTTGAAAAAGGCATTATTGAAGCCATGGGAAAAGGCGTTTATGCGGGTTATCCTGTGGTGGATGTTACGGTTAATCTTTTAGACGGCTCATTTCACGAAGTAGATTCTTCGGAGCTCGCATTTAAAATTGCCGCAAGCATCGGTTTTAAAGAAGCGTTTTTAAAAGCGCAGCCCATACTCCTTGAGCCGTATATGTCGTTAGAAGTTAATAGCCCCGAGGAATATGCCAACGCCTGTGTGGGTTACATCTGTTCCAAGAGAGGCAAAATCTTAAACATCGAAGTTAAGGCAAAACAAAAAATTATTTCCGCAGAGGTCCCGCTTTCTGAGATGTTCGGTTATGCCACCAACATCCGTTCTTTAAGTAGCGGCCGTGCCAACGCTACCATGGAATTCAACAAATACATGCAGGTGCCTGCAGAGATCGCCCAGAAAATCATCGAGGAAAAGAAGAAAAAAGAAGAGAGTTGAAATATTTTTATTAGGAGGTATAATAATGGACATGAAAAAAATTTCTATCATATTAATAGCCGGGTTATTTTTATGGGCGCTTTCTAAAGGAGCTTCTAGCATGGATGAAAAAATAGTAGTTTTAGAAACATCTCAAGGAAAAATTGAGATTAAGCTTATGCCTGATATAGCTCCCAAGGCCTGTGAGAACTTTGAAAAATTAGTCAGCAAGGGTTATTATGACGGATTAATTTTCCATCGGGTAATAAAAGGTTTTATGATTCAGGGAGGCGATCCCACAGGAACCGGCAGGGGCGGGGAATCAATATGGGGCAGCACTTTTGAGGACGAGGTTACCCCTAACGTCAAATTTGACAGGCCCGGTATGCTTGCCATGGCGAACGCCGGACCGAATACCAATGGCAGCCAGTTTTTTATCACCACTGCAAAAACTCCCTGGCTGAATATGCGCCACACAATATTCGGGGAAGTGATTTCAGGTTATGAAACTGTCCAGGCCATAGAAGAGACTCCGACCGCAGAAGCCGATAGGCCTGTTACGGAACAAAAGATCATCAGAGCTTACTTAAAAAACTAACCGCCAAGTATCTCTCGCCAATCCCCGGTTTTTTTCTCAGATGACACACAAAATCGACTATCTTAAAGAATTAAATCCCGCACAATTAACAGCTGTGCAGTCAACCGAAGGGCCGTTTTTGGTAATTGCGGGAGCTGGAAGCGGGAAGACACGCGTTTTGGTCCATCGCGTGGCTTACCTCGTTGAAAAAGGCATACAGCCTCAGGAAATATTACTGCTTACGTTTACGCGCAAGGCTGCCGAAGAAATGCTGCGGCGTGCATCATTGCTTCTGGACGAGCGCTGTTCAAAGGTGGCAGGCGGCACATTCCATTCCTTTGCCAACATAATTTTAAGAAAATATGCCAGCGTATTAGGGTTGTCTAATAACTTCACTATCCTAGATGAATCCGACTCCCAGGACACGGTTAATTTAATCCGCACACAGCTAGGTTTTCACAAATCAGAAAAACGTTTTCCCAGAAAAAAAGCCATTACTGAATTAATTTCCAAGAGCGTGAATAAATCCGAGGATTTGGGAATTGTTTTGTATGACGAATACCCGCAGTTTATAGAATGGGAAGAAGAAATAAAAAAAATCAGGGATGAATACAATAAATATAAACGCCATAAGTCGCTTCTGGATTACGACGACCTTTTGGTTTACTTAAAAGAATTGCTGGTAAAACATCCTGATGTCAGGTCAAGGCTCTGCGCGAGATATAAATATATCATGGTTGATGAATACCAGGATACCAACAAACTTCAGGCATATATTGTCTGCCTCCTGGCATCAGAGCATAATAACATTATGGTTGTAGGGGACGATGCGCAGAGTATCTATTCTTTCCGGGGAGCTAATTTTAAGAACATCATTGAGTTTCCCAAGATTTTTAAGCAGGCCAAAATAATTACGCTGGAAGAAAATTACCGCTCCACCCAGCCGATTTTAAATCTTTCCAATAGAGTAATCGCGCAGGCAAAGGAAAAATTTGAAAAAGAGTTGTTTACCAGGAAAAAGGGCAATAGCTTGCCGGTTTTTGTGGATGCGCGTGATGAGAACGCGCAATCCAAATACATCGCCGATAAAATACTGGAATTAAGGGAAGAGGGGTTAGAGTTAAGTAATATCGCCGTGCTTTTCAGGTCAGGCTGGCACTCTAATGATTTGGAAGTGGAGCTTGCCTCAAGAAATATTCCTTTTGTCAAATACGGGGGGCAGAAATTTGTAGAAGCCGCGCACATCAAAGATGTTATCTCGTATTTGCGCATTGCTTATAATATGTTTGATGAGGTCAGTTGGCACAGGGCATTGTTGCTTATCCCCGGAGTTGGCCCAAAAACCGCTCAAGCGCTAATTAATGAAATGATGATTAATAAAAAAGGCCTGTCCTCAGATAGCAAGCTGGTTAAAAGCAAAGAGGGAATCGCTGAATTGCTGGAGCTTCTTAAGGGTGTTGAGATTAAACAGGCAAATCCCTCTAAGATTATCCAGATGTTCCTGAAGTATTACCAGCCGCTCTTAAAACAGAAGTATGATGACTTTAACAAGCGGCTTAATGATCTTGATTCCCTGTGCAGGATTGCTGCAAGGTACAAATCGGTAGAGGAATTTTTATCTGATATTGCCCTGGAGCCACCAGAGCGTAACATTATCGAGGCAGGCTTAAAAGACCATGATGATTCAAGGCTTACGCTTTCTACGATTCACTCTGCAAAAGGCCTTGAGTGGCACACGGTGTTTTTGATTTACGTTGCCGAAGGGTATATGCCTTCCTACCTTTCATTGGAAAATGAAGATTCCATCGAAGAAGAACGCAGGCTGTTTTATGTGGCTTCTACTCGCGCAAAGGAAAACCTGTTTTTATTAAAACCGCATATTGACCGCTCTCCTAAAGGTTTTATGGATGAAGGGGGATCTGTGTTTACGCAAGTGTCGCGTTTCTTAGACGAGGGGAATATCATGGATAAGTTTGTGGATATTGAAACAACTCAAGACGCAGACAATTTTTTCGAAGACACGAATGATAATGTCCAGGAACGGCTTTCGAAAAACAAAGACTTCCTTAACATCATGAAAGAGTACTTCCGCGATTTAGACGATTATTAGTCTAGTTGATTACGGCTGATGTCGTTGCTAGCCCCTTAAGAAACCGCTTTCCCAAAACCCCTGATTTAGCCTTGTAACAGCTTACCTATATGCCATACTTTGTATTAATACAAGGTTGATGAACCAAGAACCACACCAAAACAACAAAACACCAATAAAATGAAAAGGTTTTTCTCTCTTTTATTATGCTTTTTTCTTATCTTTGAGCAAAGCTGTTTTGCTCAAGTCCTACCCATGCAGGCAATACCTTCTTGGTCAGCGCTTCCCAGCTTACGTTACCTAAGCGTTAACTCTGCTAACCCTTACAACTACTTTAACTTCCTCCTGGACAGAGGAGACAAACCTTTTACTAAAGACAGCCTTAACTTAGAATCAAAAAAGCTTATCAATTATTTCTTTTTAGGGCTTACCCTACCTAGTGAATCTCTCTGGGTAAACCTTCGGCCTGATGAGCCGGGAAAGATTACCTCGGATGAGCTGAGCTCGACTGACCTTGGCCGCATCCTGCTGGAAGAAGACCTGCGGCTTAAAAAGGATGGCGCCGCCTACCTTAATCCTAACAATCCCAAAGGCAAGGAATTCTGGGAGAAGCTTTATGCAGCTATCGGCAAGGACAAGCTAAGAAGGACAGGGATTACCACCTCAAACCGCATCTGGATAGTGCCTGATGAGGCAGTGGTCATGGAAACCGAAGACGGGGCATTTGTAGCCTCTGCAAAGCTAAAGGTACTCCTGGAGAATGACTATTTGAAAGCCAACCCCAAGGATGCCACCCAGGCATTGACCGAGAAGCTGATGAAGGAAATAATTCTTCCCTGCCTGGCTAAAGATGTCAATACCTCTTCTACCTACGCACCAGTGCGCCAGATTTATTACTCTCTTATCCTGGCAGAGTGGTACAAAAGGAAGCACAAAACCTCAAATGACGCCTATTCCTCATACATAAACAAAGGCTCAACCAAAGGCCTTGAGTCAACACTACCCTGGTCAAAACAGCAGATCTGGCAGGATTATTTAGTATCTTACCAAAAGGGAGAATACAACCTTAAGTCTGACCTTTTTGGCTTAAAGAGGATGTACTTTAGCGGTGGGATGGATTTCGTACAATTAGGCAGCAGCCCGATAATCACAAAGCTACCTTCTCAAGCAGACTTAGCAAAACCACAAGAAAGCTTAACAACAAATCCCGAAAACATTCAGATTTTATATTCTTGACGCAAAGCAAAATACAAAAAATCCCCCACAAATAGAAGGTATCAAACAAAGGGAAGACCATCTGTCGCCTTTAACATTATCAGACAAAATAGGCATCCCCACTAAAAACCCAATACTTATCTTGACTAAACGTGAAGAGGCGCTCCAGTCTGAGTTTGGTTCATCAGCCAAAATCCAGCCTGAAAACACGGGCGCCTCTTCAACTAAGATCGCCGCCTCGCCGCTTAAAAAAGCTTTTGCAGAGCGATTAAAGGATCTTGGAATCGCAAGTCTGGGTGTTTTAATGTGGGTAACCGCTGCAGGCGCTCAGGATAACACTTTAGTGCCATCTAATCAACAGAATCCATACGTACTTAACACAAATTATAGCGATACTTTAAACGGCACTTATGCTAATGTCAATCTTGAATTGGGAAAGCATCTAATTTTGACCGTGGGAGCTCTTAAGGGCGCAGAAGAATCCGGTCCTTATGGTCCTTATGCAGGTTTTACCTTTAATACTGTTGAGTCTAGCCAAGACTTCTTTATGAAAGGTGGTTTTGAGATATCCATGTTTAATTATCAGAACGAGATAGCACAGCAAAATAGCAGTAATTTGTTTGTGGGGAGCGCAAACTATGCTGTGGCTAAACTCTTCCCTCTGACGAAGACAGTTGATATTACTGTTGGCGGTGCGGCTAGCGTTTCTGGGTCCTATACTAATTCCGGAAATGATATATCGGAAAACTGGAGATTCTTTAGCCCTCCGACTTTGGCAGGCAAAATTCTGTTAGGATGGAATATCTCTCCAGACAAAAGAGTCACACTCGGCCTAGATACAACTGCCTACAATGAATTTACGAATGTCCAGAGTTACAGCATGGCATTTTTTCCATATTCTAAGTTAAGACTAGGGTATTCTACAATATGTCTTCTGGGAGTTCCAACCAATTTTGGGGCAAGCTACGGAGAAGGGCCGGGTTACGGGCGAATTTTTTCAATTGATACTAAAGGGTCGCCTACACCAGGAACCGACGTGGCAGTCGAATACCAGCAGGCAGACAAACCTACCTATGTTATTTTCCCTGAGGGCAGAAAAATAGGCCTAACTGTGGATAAACAGTTAACTAGCAGAGAAGGAGGGCCAAGGTTCTCATTGACGGCTTCAGTGGAGAAGCTTATTTATGAATGGGGCGGCCATTCTCAAACAAATAGCACAGTAGGTTTTAAGTTAATCATCCCGTTTCAGCCAACTCGTAACCTAGGCGCGGGTATGTCCGTTGAAAAAGAGGTCGGAACTCCTTTTGTTGCTAACAACTATAAAATCATTCCTTTTGAGTCTCCAGCAGCATTTTCTTTTGATGAACTAAAGCAGGCTTTGGAGACAATGTCTCCTGATGAGTTTGTAAATAATTTTCTGCGTAATCGTACTAAAGTTAAGAACTTGAATGATCTATTGCAATCAGTTGCGTATATTACAGATCAATTAGGCACATATAACTGGAGTGAAAAATCAGATCCGCTTTTTAAAGGTGTGAATATGCTTAATATTACTGACGCCCAGATGCTTAGTACTCTGGGGGAAAGCCTAAGAACTGGTGAACCAATACCAGCAGTAGTTTGTGCCGGCATATTTTCAGCAGGATCAGACTGGATTAATGCTGCTAGGTTGCCAGGGGTTTTTGCTTTTCAAGCTTCCGTGGAAGCGGGGCATCCACAAGGCGGCCATATCATTACAGTAGTGGTTACTCCCAAAACAATTTATTTGGTGGATTACTTCCAATACAAAATCATAGATACGGGGACTCGTAATTCTGCAGAGGCCCTCGCCTTGTATGAACGGATACAACAAGGCGGCGATGCTGCTTTGACGCATGAGATTTTTTATAACAGAAAATTTATCGGGTTCGCCGGTGGTCCATTCGATGACAACTATGGTTCACGCGATGGGGAACTTCTTAGAGATGCTCTGACTATCGATGGGGGAAAATCGGCGGATAAACTTTTGGAAGATGCGGTCAAGGCAGTTCAGCCTCCCTTAACTGTACCACAACAGCCAAAAGCGATAGAGCCATTAAAACCGAATATTAATCATGCACCTATTCCCGAAGTACATATGGTAGCCAAAAGCGCCTCTTCGACGATGCTCGATTTAGCTAACCTTGGTAAGGAAATAGCTGACAAGCTTATAAATTCAAAGTATAAATCCGATATCCGGGAAATCCTTAGGAAAGGAAATATTATTTCCTGGGGTAAATCGTTAAAAGAAATAGCTGATGAATTAGGGATAGTGATTCCTGATGGCACAGACTGGGAAAAGCTCTCAGAGAAGATTTGGCAGAATGCAATACTTAGACCGCAAGAAGTGGTTAGCAGGGCAAGGGAAGAGTTAGGAAAACAGCAGCGATTATTTAACTCAAGAGAGCAGCAAGAGCTATTTGCTCTTTACCCCGTTAATTTTAATGCGCCTTTGGGAACAGTACAAGATAAGGCATTGCTAAATACAGCATATGCAGGGTTGCTCTCTATAGATGAGGCAAGGCGCATAGGTTATTCTGCAGGAGCCATTAAACAACTTGATGTGTCAAAACAATCAGAACTGGATAAATATGTAGAGGCTCCCGCACAGCGGCTTGTAAAAGATATTATAGGCTTGGGTGGCATAACATATTCAAGCAATGCCTATGGCGATGGTCTTAAAGGCGTATTTTGGATAAAAAACAATACAGAATATTTTACGCCTTTAACCATTGATGATTATAACATTGACGATATAACTCGTGAGTCTCTTGGGTTAATAAAATCCTCCGGCTCACCGTTGGATGCAAAAGGCGGCATCGACCTCTCCAAAATCGAACTCACGCTTAAAGATGAGAAATACATCTCAAGCCTCAGCCCTGCTGATGTAAAGGTGTTGCGTGCTGCCAAAGCCTTAAAAGACGGCTGGAACAGCCTATCGCTACTCTATGCGCATGAGGTAATGCTGATGCTAGAGGATAAGGTGGTGTTAAGCCTCAAGAATAAGCCAATGTTACAGGAAGTCCTTAACCAGCTTAACAGCAAAGAATGCTTAGACCCCCAAGGCCTCATCTTCTTACAAGCAATGCAATCACGCCTATCTACCCTTGAATTAGCCGCAGTTAAACCTTAAAAGACCCAACATAATTTAGCATATCTTAATCATTTCTCTTGAACTTACCTTGTAATTTGGGAGCAGATCTTGATTTTGCGGGTGACTGCCAAGCCGAAGCCCTTGCCGCGCGCAACGCGGTGAGCACGGCGAGACACACAGGCAAGGCAACACTCGGCCCTATCGGATAGGCCGGTGTGCCGCATTCTGCGGCAGGACCCGCAAAATCTATAACATGATACCTACACCTATCATTTCCCTTGAGCTTAATCTTTGAATGTGCTAACATGTTAGTAAAGGAGATTGAATGATTGTCACCCAGCAAAAGCCTTTACAGGAACTGATCGTCAGCCTAAAAGATTACAACAAGATATTTCTGGTCGGTTGCGGAGAATGTGCCACTACTTGTAAAACCGGCGGAGAAGCAGAGCTTTTGGCGATGAAGAAGGCATTGGAAGAACAAGGGAAAATTATCGTAGGCACTTGTATTCCTTCTGCTCCTTGTGTGGCCAGCCAGGTAAAGACCGAGCTAGCCAAGAATATGAAAGCGTTGCGTGAAGCAGAGGCAATTTTAGTGTTGGCCTGCGGCCTGGGAGTGCAATCTGTAAAGGAAAATGACAGGCTGGGGCTTACGGTTTTACCGAGCTGCAATACAGTTTTCGGCGCTGTGATGGATAGCCAGGGTAATTTCTATGAAAAATGTTCCATGTGCGCAGAGTGTGTTCTGGATGTTACTGCGGGAATCTGTCCGATTACGCTATGTGCCAAAGGCCTTTTAAACGGGCCTTGCGGAGGCATGGATAAAGGTAAATGTGAAGTCGACAAAGAAAAGGATTGCGCCTGGGTGTTAATTTATAAAGAATTAGCCAAAAAAAATAAGTTGGGTAAGATTAAACAAATCCAGGCGGCAAAGGACTTTAAAAAATCCGGCAAACCGCATCAATTAATTATCAATAAGTAATATATGGCGCAATTACCTTATAGCGAAAAAGTAATGGATCATTTCATGAACCCCAGGAATGTTGGGGAAATTCCCGACGCCAGCGGCATAGGCACCGTAGGTAATCCTATCTGCGGAGACGTGATGAAGATGTTTCTAAAGATAGAAAACAACGTAATTGTGGATGTAAAATTCAAAACTTTTGGGTGCGGCGCGGCTGTGGCCACTAGTTCCATGGTTACGGAAATGGTTAAGGGCAAGACCATAGAAGAGGCGCTTAAAATTTCTAATAAGGCTGTAGCAGAAGCGTTGGGAGGGTTGCCGCCCATAAAAATGCACTGCTCTGTATTGGCTGAGGAAGCCCTGCGTTCTGCCTTGAATGATTATTATAAACGCCAGGGCAAAGAGCCACCTTTTAAATTTAGCGAACACGCCCACGAAGAACATTAGAAGCTTTTCGTTATGTTGACAAAAGCAGAAATCCGTAGTAAAATCCTTTTAAAGCTAAAAACACAAAAGGAGGACACAAGACGCCAAAAAAGTAGCATAATAAGAAAAAAACTTTTAAGGACAAAGGTTTTTAAGAAAGCAAAGACCATAATGTTCTACATCGCGTTTGACGGCGAAGTAAATACAGAAGAGATGATACGAGAAGCAAGATTATTAAATAAAATAATAGCTGTGCCAGTTTGCAAAAAGAATAGAATAACTATAAGGCCATGCCTGTTAGGCAAGAATCCCAGCTTAACAAAAGGCCCTTATGGAGTTTGCGAGCCAGCGGTTAAGAAATCTATCAAGCTAAAAGATATAGACTTGGTTGTTGTTCCAGGAGTAGCCTTTGATAAAAATGGCAACCGTTTAGGCCGCGGCAAGGGTTGTTATGATCGTCTGCTAAAATTGCTCCCCACAGACACCCCTTCTATAGGACTGGCATTTGACTTCCAAATCATTCCTTCTCTACCCACCCAAGAACACGATGTAGGCGTCAACAAGCTCATCTTTGCTTAATTCTTAGCTTTCAGTCATCAGTTTTCAGTTGAGAGCTGACAGCTGAAGGCTGAAAGCAAAATTCAATTTTAATTATCAAAAAGGGAGGTCGAGTAAACTTATGTTAAATATAATCATTTTTATCGGTATTGCCTTGGTTGCAACAGGCATAGGTTATTTTTTAAGAAAGCACGTCGCGGAACAAAAGATTCAAAATGCGGAATTGCAAGCGCAGCATATTTTAGAACAGGCTAAAAAAGAAACACAGGACAGGCGCCGTGAAGCCGAATTGGAGGCCAAAGATCTTCTTTACAGGATGCGCCAGGATTTTGAGCGCGAGACCAAAGACAGAAGGCAGGAAATTTCCAACCTGGAGAAAAGGCTTACGCAAAAAGAAGAAAACATCGATAGGAGACTGGATTTATTAGAAAAGAAAGAAAAGGAAATTGAGGCAAGGCATGAAAACATCAAAAAGCAGGAAGAGGCGCTGAAGCTCAAGGATAATCAGTTGCATTTACTCATCGCCGAGGAAAAAGACAGGCTGCAAAAAATTTCCTCTTTATCGGCAGAAGAGGCAAAACAGATTTTGCTTAGCCGCCTTAACGAAGAATTGAATGCGGAAAAAGCCGTGTTTATAAAGAGGCAGGAAGAGGAATTGCGCAGCATCTCTGACAAAAAAGCCAGGGAGATTTTAAGCCTGGCAATACAAAGGTGTGCCGCAGAACATACCGTGGAATCTACCGTAAGCGTAGTAACGCTTCCTAATGATGAAATGAAAGGAAGGGTTATCGGAAGAGAAGGTAGAAATATCCGCGCACTGGAAATGGCCACGGGAGTAGACGTTATTATCGACGATACTCCTGAAGCAGTAACCCTGTCTGCCTTTGATACGGTGCGCAGGGAAATTGCGCGGCTTAGCCTGGAAAAACTCATTGCCGACGGCAGAATCCATCCCGGAAGAATCGAAGAAATAGTGGAAAAAACCAAAAAAGAGATGGATGAAAAAATAAAAGAAGAAGGAGAGCGCGCGGCATTTGAAGCAGGGGTTAACGGCCTGCATCCTGAATTGGTAAAGCTTTTAGGCAGGTTAAAATACCGCACCAGCTTCGGCCAGAATGCGCTGCAGCACTCCAAGGAAGTTTCGTTTCTATTGGGCATGATGGCGTCTGAGTTAGGATTGGATTTTAAATTGGGCAGGCGTATCGGACTATTACATGATATAGGCAAGGCCGTAGACCATCAGGTTGAAGGCACCCATGCAAAATTGGGAGCGGACCTGGCGAAAAAATATAACGAGCTGCAGGAAGTAGTAGGCGCGATTGAGGCGCACCACGAAGAAACTCAGCCTCAAAGCTTGTATGCGGTATTGGCAGTGGCAGCAGATGCCATAAGCGCTGCCCGGCCAGGCGCCAGGCGCGAGACCTTAGAGACCTATATAAAGAGGCTGGAAAAATTAGAGTCCATTGCCAACTTGTTTAAAGGCGTTGAGAAATCGTTTGCCATACAGGCAGGACGCGAAATACGCGTAATCGTGCAGCCGGAAAAAATCACGGATACGGATGCAGTAAATCTTGCCCGCGATATAAGAAAAAAGATAGAGGAAGGCATGGAGTATCCCGGACAGATTAAGGTTACTGTAATTCGAGAGACAAGAGCGATTGAGTTCGCAAAGTAATTGTGTAATGTGTAAAGTGTAATGTGTAATGCCAGTGTAACGCAAAACAAAGTGTAATGGCAAAAGCATTCCCATTACACAATTAAACATTACACCCACGTTACACATTACACATTAAACGTTACACAGATAAAATATATGAATATTTTATTTATCGGCGACATAGTCGGCAGACCTGGCAGAGACGCAATTAAACAACTCTTGCCAGAACTGCAAAAACAATACCAGCTGGATTTCGTGATTGCCAACGCAGAAAATGCAGCCGGAGGTTCAGGCATTACTCTCAAGGTGTCAGAGGAGCTTTTTAATTCAGGCATAGATGTTATTACGTCCGGTGACCACATTTGGAAAAAACAGGATGTCTTTGAGTTTATAAATCAAGAAGAAAGGATATTAAGGCCAATAAATTTCCCGGCAGGCGCTCCGGGAAGAGGTTTTAATGTATATAAAACAAAAGGCAACAAAATTTTAGGAGTGGTCAATGTAAATGGCAGGGTGTTTATGGAGCCGTTGGAATGTCCTTTTAGAACTACTCTCGCTGCCTGTGAGGAAATATCTAAAGAAACAAATATAATAATCGTAGATATCCATGCCGAAGCAACATCAGAAAAAATTGCCTTGGGATGGTATTTAGACGGCAAGGTATCCGCGGTCTTGGGCACGCATACCCACATACAAACTGCGGATGAAAGAATTCTACCCCAGGGGACAGCCTTTCTTACGGATGCCGGCATGACCGGTCCGTATGATTCTGTTATCGGAAGAAAAGTCGAGGATGTATTAGAGAGATTTCTTACTGCCATACCCACAAGGTTTGAAGTGGCATCAGAGAATATCCGGCTTTGCGGAGCAGTTCTGGATATAGACGATAAAACAGGTAAGGCGCGTTCGATTGAGAGAATTCAAAGAAAACTATTGCTTAATGACAAATGACAAAATTCAAAGTACAAAATAAATCCTTTAATTCAGGCAATTCAACACCCAAAGAAAAGGGGACGTTTCTATTTTTAACGTTTCCTAATCAGAAGAAAAATAGAAACGTCCCCTTTATTTTGGGTTTTGTCATTTGTGCTTTGAGTTTATTTTGGATTTTGTGCTTTGATATTTGTCATTCAGCCTTTGCTCAAGAAACAGACCTTGAATTCTCTCTTGATGCCGCATCCAATACAATTACTCTTCCCAAGATCTTTAAGCCCAATATCGACCTAAGCGGACGCGGGTATCACCGTGATGCAGCCTGGCCACAAAATTTGGCAGCAAAAGAGACTATCGAACGCTGGCAAAACGATATCGGATTTAACGGCATATACCGCATGCAGTATAGCTTATGGGAAATAACCCAGCTTTCAAAAGACAAGGAAGCGCAGGATAAGCTGCTGGGTAATTACGAAGACATAATGAAGGACATAACTGATGCCGGAGGCATAGTTATTCTGGATGTTTTTGGCACGCCGGCCGGATTAGGCCAGGTATTGGATAAAAAAAGCCCTGCCCGCGACCTCAAGGCATTCAAGGAATTCATCAAAGGCTATATAAGGCAATTAAGTTGTAATAAAAAATATAATATATGGTATGAGCTTTGGGATGCGCCTGACTTGGACGATTTCTTTTTAGGCAGGAAACAAGACTACCTGAATATGTACCGGGCGCTAGCTGAGAGCGTAGAAGAACTGGAGGCAGAAACAAAAATACATATACCTATTGGAGGCCCCAGCGTAAGCTGGTGGTTCCAGAACCTTGATGGTAACACAATCGCAACTCCCGAAAAGAGCCTGGCCTACGAATTAATTAAATTCTGTTCGCATTACCACTTGCGGCTGGATTTTATCAGCTGGCATGCTTTCTCAACAGATGTTGCCGCGGAAAAGGAAATCAGCTTATATAAGAAAACTGCGGTTGAGCTCATTCGCGATTGGTTATCCTATTTTAATCTTGATAGAAATACCCCTTTAATTGTAGATGAATGGAATTACGACACCAATGCCAACATAGTGCCAGGCCGGGCAGAGAAATCATTTATTTGCGCCAGTTACATCCCCGGCCGCATAAAGAATATGTTCGAATCCGGGATAGATTACCAGATTTATTTTTGCCTGGAGGACTTTCAGAACAACAAAGAAGGAGTAGTAAGAAACGTAGGGATTTTTTCTTTTGACCCGGAAAGTTCCAAATACAACGCTAAAGCCAAAGCCACATACACTGCGTTTAGGATGCTTGGAAGCCTGGGGGCTGAGATGTATTTAACAAAGCTCGATGACCCTTTTGTGGGAGTAATTGCTACCAAGACGCCGGAGGGGCTGGTTTTTCTGATTTATAATTACATTGATCCGGACATTGCAATGAATTATATCTCTAAAAATATTGCCAGTTTAAATCCTGCCGAACGAAAAAGACTGATTAATATTATTAAAGCAAAAAAAATCGAAGATATTTTAAAAGGCACTTCCGACATATCGGTTTTACGCCTGCCAAACAACGTGAAAAATTTGTTGAAAAAGGCCCGCGATTTGGATGACAAGGAAAAGAAGTTTGAAACAACCGAGCGCAATATAAAGATACAAATCAAAAACTTAAGCACACCAATTGATAAATCTTCGCAACAATCAACAGAACCAGTTAGCGCAGAAACAAAACAAGAGTACATTTACCAGCGTTACGTGCTGGATTCTGGGTGTAGCTCTGATTGTGAATTTAGCCCGTTTGAACAGAAAGACGTTTTTGGACTTGAGGTTTTTGAAGAGAAATTAACTATTAAGCCGTATTCGCTACAAATGGTTTTATTTAAAAAGAAACCCCAAGAGCTGGAGGCCCCAAAGACAACTGAGCAGCCGGCTGCTAACACGGCACCTATTGCTACTGCTGAGCCTACGGCACCCGCACCAGCCAAGAGCGAAGAGACGAATGCAGCAAAACAATAAAGATAGGCATATCTTTACGGTTTCCGAAATAACCAAAGATATTAAGTTAATCCTGGAAAATACCTTTGGGCAAGTCTGGGTTGAAGGCGAGGTTTCCAATTTTAAAGCAGCCAGCTCCGGGCACTTTTATTTTTCCTTAAAAGATGAAGGCGCACTTCTGGCAGCAGCGATGTTTTCCCGCGCCAATAAAGACATAAAATTCAAGATAGAAGACGGCCTCAAGGTAATAAGTTTTGGCAAAATTGACGTTTATGCGCCGCGCGGGCAATATCAGATAATCATAGAAAGAATTGAACCCAAGGGCATAGGTGCACAGCAGTTGGCTTTTGAGCAGCTGAAAAATAAATTGTTAAAAGAAGGCTTATTTGATTCTGCGCATAAAAGAGAACTGCCGTTAATGCCTTTTCGGCTGGGTTTAGTTACTTCCAGCGCAGGTGCCGCGGTAAGGGATATTTTACAGATACTTAAAAAAGGAGCACCTTGCGTTGATGTTGTAATCCGCTCAGTGCGGGTGCAGGGGGAATTTGCGGCAAAAGAGATAGCTGCAGCAGTGGAAGATTTCAATCAGTTTTCCCGCCAAGCGAATGAAAGCGAGGGCGGGATCCCGCAAAATGCGGGAAAGCAGGTGGATGTAATTATCATTTCGCGCGGCGGCGGAAGCATAGAAGACCTCTGGTCGTTTAACGAAGAAATAGTAGCGCGCGCAATTTATAATTCCCAGATCCCCACTATTTCTGCAGTGGGCCATCAAATAAACATTACTTTATCCGATATGGTTGCGGATGTATTTGTCGAGACCCCCTCTGCAGCAGCAAAAATCATCGTGGACAAGAAAAATCAGTTTAAAGCTAACATGGATAATTATAGATATGAACTCAAGTCTTCTATTACGCAAACACTCAATTCCCTTAAGCATGACTTGATAGCATTAAGGCATATGCTTAAGAGCCCTCTGGACAGGCTGTTGGAGAAACAGCAGTTGTTAGACGAGATGGGCGCGGGCCTTACAAATAATATGAAGAGTTACATAAACATAATAAAGGAAAAAGCGTCCTCTTTGATTCAGAGGCTGGAGGTCTTAAGCCCCCTTTCAGTATTATCGCGCGGATATAGCTTAAGTATGATTTTTCCCACAGGAGAAATAGTTAAAGACGCAAAGGAGCTTAAAAAAGGCGATTCGATAAAAACGGTTTTAGAGAAAGGTGCGTTTATAAGTTCTGTAGAGGAGGTTATAAAGGATGAAGGAAAAACAAAACTTTGAAGAAGACATTAAAAAATTACAAAGAATAGTCGAGGAGCTGGCCGGTGGTAAACTTACGCTGCAGGAATCCCTGAAAAAATACGAGGAAGGCATTAAGTTAGCCCAATCATGCTCTTCTCAATTGTCAGACGCCCAGAGAAAAGTAGAGTTATTGATGAAAAAAGACGGAAAGTTCTCTCTGGATAAATTTGAAGACGAAGAACCCAAGGAAGGAAACTAATGTGGCTTGAATTAATTAATTCCCCTGGCGACTTAAAAAATCTTTCAGTTGAACAGCTTATTTTGCTTGCAGCGGAGATTCGTAAACGGATGATTGAAGCAGTGTCTTCATCTGGAGGCCATCTTGCCTCAAGCCTGGGGACGGTAGAGCTGGCAGTTGCCTTGCATTATTGTTTGGATACACCAAACGATAAAATCATCTGGGACGTGGGGCACCAGGCCTACGCGCATAAAATCTTAACCGGAAGAAATATTGATTTCTCTGGGCTACGCCAATACGGCGGGATAAGCGGATTTCCCTGTAAAGATGAATCCGAATATGACCCCTTTACCACAGGGCACAGTTCAAATGCCGTGTCTTTGGCATCAGGCCTTGCCTGTGCAAGGGACAACTTGCCCAAAGACAAATATTTTAAGGTGATTGCCGTAATAGGGGATGGCTCTTTGAGCGGTGGCTTGTGTTTTGAGGGGCTTAATAATGCCGGGCATTTAAAAAAGGATATGCTGGTCATCTTAAACACTAATGAATTAAGTATTGCCCCGAATGTAGGCGCGTTAAGCACTTACCTAAATAAACTTATTTCTCTACCTATCTACAACCGTTTTAAATATTCCCTGGAAGATTTTGTAAAATCCCGCATGCCTAAGGGCAGCCGTGTAATAAAACTTGCCAATAAATTTGAAGAAGGGCTTAAGAGCTTGTTTGTACCGGGAATGTTTTTCGAAGAACTGGGGTTTCGTTATTTTGGCCCGTTAGACGGCCACGACATCAGCCGTCTGATACACACCTTAAAAAACATACTGGGCTTTAAAGGCCCCAAAATACTTCACGTAGTGACAAAAAAAGGTAAAGGTTATATTCCTGCAGAGTCTGAACCAGTAAGGTTTCACGGGACAGGGCCTTTTGATATTGCTACCGGCAAGGCCAAGGCAAAAGATAAGGCGGCACTTAAAACCTACACAGAAGTTTTTAGCGAAAAGATTGCCAGCTTAGCAGAAAACAATAAAGATATTATTGCCATAACTGCTGCTATGCCCGAAGGAACAGGCCTGGATAGATTCCGGGATTTGTATCCGGAAAGATTTTTTGACGTTGGCATTGCCGAAGGGCACGCAGTCTGTTTTGCTGCAGGTCTGGCCAGGGCCGGGTTGAAGCCGGTAGTCGCCATATATTCCACATTTTTACAGCGGGCCTATGACCAGATTATACAGGACGTGGCCTTGCAGAGGCTAAGCGTGATTTTTGCCATTGACCGCGCAGGAATTGTGGGTGAAGACGGAGCAACCCACCAGGGAGTTTTTGATATTGCCTTCTTAAGGCATATTCCTAACCTGGTAGTAATGGCTCCTAAAGATGGCCCGGAACTTGAGGCAATGCTGGAATTTGCCGTCGGGTTGAAAGAACCCGTTGCCATAAGGTATCCTAAATCATCCATTCCCTCTATTCATTATCAAACCCAGCCCTTGGAATTGCATAAAGCAGAAATATTAAAAAAAGGCAGGGATTTTGCTATGATCGCGGTCGGCAGCATGGTCAATACATGTTTTGAAGCTATGCAATTATTAGAGAAACACTCTTTGTCAGGGACATTAATAAATGCCCGGTTTATAAAACCATTGGATAATGAGTTGCTGGAAGATGTCGCTTCAGGGTGGAAATTTATTTTTACTGCAGAAGAAGGATTGCTGGATGGCGGGTTTGGCAGTGCTGTGGCTGAGGCAACAAATGCAGCGGTTACTAAAATAGGCTTGCCTTGCGAATTTATATTGCACGGCAAGAGAGATAAATTATTGGACAAATACGGCTTAACCCCTGAAGGTATTTGCAACAGAATTTTAGAGGTTACCAAAAAACGTGGCTAAAGTCAGCATTAATAAAGACAAGTGCAAAGGCTGCCTCTTGTGCATAAGCTTCTGTCCCAAGGGAGCAATTAAAAAAAGCAAAGCAATAAATAAATTGGGAGTTAATTTTGTAGAATTTCAAGATAATGATGCTTGTTTAGGCTGCATGATGTGCGCTCTTATTTGCCCTGATTGCTGTATAGAAATTTATAAATAACCGCTATTATGAATAAACCGATATTAATCACTGGTAATGAGGCTATTGCAGAAGGCGCAATCCAGGCTGGCTGCAGGTTTTACGCAGGCTATCCGATTACTCCACAGAATGAAATTCCCGCGTATATGTCTTACAGGATGCCTGAGGCAGGCGGAGTATTCATTCAGGCAGAATCAGAATTAGCTGCCATAAACATGGTGTTCGGAGCAGCAGCTACAGGCGCACGAGCCATGACTTCTTCTTCTAGTCCGGGTATCAGTCTTAAGCAGGAAGGCATTTCTTATATTGCAGGCGCAGAATTACCGGCAGTGATTGTAAACGTAATGCGCGGTGGCCCGGGTTTAGGCAATATCTCTCCTGCGCAATCAGATTATTTTCAGGCAACCCGCGGCGGCGGGCACGGAGATTACCATAATATAGTATTGGCTCCGGCTTCTGTCCAGGAAGCATATGAACTTATGTTTCCTGCATTTGATTTGGCGGATAAATACAGAAACCCTGTGCTTATTCTCACAGACGGGATGTTGGGACAAATGATGGAGCCACTATTAGTCCGCAGCAAAAGCTCTAAAGCCCCAGCTAAACCTTGGGCATTGACCGGCTGCAAGAATAGGCAGCCCAACATTATCAAATCCTTTTACATGGCAGAGGGAGAATTAGAAAAAGCAAACTTAAGGCTGCAGAAAAAATATAAGGCAATAAAAGAAAAAGAACAGCGCTATGAGTCCCTGTATTTAGAAGACGCAAAAATTATTTTGGTAGCTTATGGCACAATGGCGCGTATTGCCAAAGGAGCTGTTAAAACACTAAGAGAAAATGGCAAAAAAATTGGCTTGATACGGCCTATAACGCTTTGGCCTTTTCCCCGGGAGGCTTTTAGTAAATTAGCTGCCAGAAAAAAGAACGCCAAGATTATAGTAGTAGAGATGTCTTACGGGCAATTGCTGGATGATTGTTTGCTCGCTGTTAATTGTAAATTTCCGGTGGATTTCTTAGGCAGGGCAGGCGGCGGAGTGCCCTCGGAAACAGAGATTATCAATAAAATTAAACATGCAAAAAATATTTAGCCACCCACAATCATTGCGCAACATAACGACGCATTATTGCCCGGGATGCGGGCATGGAATAGCCCACAGGCTTATTGCCGAAGTAGTGGATGAATTGGGCATAAGGGATAGAGTAATCGGAGTTGCTCCGGTAGGTTGCGCCGTGGTAGCCTATAATTATTGGGATTTTGATTGTTCAGAGGCAGCACACGGAAGGGCATTGGCAGTAGCAACAGCCATTAAAAGGATGCGGCCGCAAAATATCGTATTTACTTATCAAGGCGACGGAGACCTGGCAGCGATAGGTACGAATGAAACAATACATGCGGCAAACCGGGGGGAAAACCTTACGGTTGTTTTTATCAATAACGCAATCTACGGAATGACCGGAGGCCAGATGGCTCCCACAACACTTTTGGGCCAGAAGACCGCCACTACTCCTTTAGGCAGGAATTATAAATCAGAAGGCTATCCCTTAAAAATTTGCGAAATGTTGGCGTTACTGGCAGGAGTAAAATATATCGAACGCACATCCATGCACTCTCCGCAGGAAATAATAAACACTAAAAGAGCGATAAAACAAGCATTCTTAAACCAGATGGAAAACTGCGGTTTCTCATTAGTGGAAATATTATCCCCTTGCCCCACTTATTTGGGTAAATCTCCAAAAGATTGTTTGGATTGGATAAAAGAGGTCATGGTAAAGGAATTCCCTCTGGGAAGATTGAAATGACAGAGCGTATTATAATAGCCGGTAGCGGCGGCCAGGGAATTATGCTTCTGGGAAAAATTATGGCAATGGCTGCTATGCAAGAAAATAAATTTGTAACGTGGCTGCCTTCCTATGGCGCAGAGGTGCGCGGAGGCACAGCCCATTGCATGGTGACTATTTCCGACGCTGAAATAGGCTCTCCTTATATAGACAAAGCAGATAGTTTGATTATAATGAATAAGCCGTCTTTGGATAAATTCAGATGCAGGCTTAAAAATAAGGGATTGCTGATAGTTAATAATTCTCTTTGCCAGGTAGCTAAGAATGGAAATGCCCGAATTAAGAGCCACCAGTTTAGCGCGATAGCCATGAACCTGGGTAATATCAGGGTAGCAAACATGGTGGCTTTAGGTTATTTTGTCTCCCAGAAAAAAACAATAGCTTTAAAATCGGTTTTACAGGCTATGGCAGATTTTGCACCGCCAGATAAAAAAGACCTTATTGAGATTAATAAGAAGGCATTAGAAAAAGGAGCAGGATTAAAATGATCAGGGTTCGTTTTGCGCCGTCGCCTACGGGCAATTTGCACATAGGAGGTGCGCGCACCGCTTTATTTAACTGGCTGTACGCCCGGGCGAAAAATGGAAAGTTTATTTTAAGGATAGAAGATACTGATAAAGAAAGGTCTAAAAAAGAATTTTTGGATGAGATCCTCTATAGCCTGGTGTGGCTCGGTTTTAAGTGGGATGAAATTTATCATCAAAGCCAGAGATTCGGTATCTACAGGGAATACGCGCAAAAACTGTTAAAAAACAATGAAGCCTACATAGAGAAATCCGAAAACGGAGAAGCCATTATTTATAAAGTAATGCCTCAGAAAATAAAGATGAACGATTTGATACGCGGCCAGATAGAGTTTGATACTGAGGTTATTAAAGACCAGGTGTTGATAAAGTCCGACGGTACTCCCACCTATAACTTTGCTTGCGTAGTCGATGATGCTACCATGGACATTACTCATGTCATAAGAGGGGATGATCATATCTCCAACACTCCCAAGCAGGTGTTATTATACAAGGCGCTGGGATTTAAAATCCCTGAATTTGCGCATTTACCTTTAATCATGGGCAAGGAAGGCGGGAGGCTTTCTAAAAGAACCGGGGCCACCGCGATTTACGAATATCGAAACATGGGTTATATGCCCGAGGCGCTGGTAAATTACCTTTTACTCTTAAGCTGGTCTCCGGGAGAAAACAGAGAAATCATTGGTATATCTGAAGCGATAAAGTTATTTGAAATAATCAATGTTAATAAGACTGCAGCCGCCTTTGATATGGATAAACTTAACTGGATTAACAATCAATATTTAAAGAAGGTCGATCCAGAGAAGCTCGCAGATTTAATCATCCCGTTATTGATAGAAAAGAAATATATCCCCGAAAAAGATTTTGATAGAAACTACGTAGTTTTTCTAGTAAAATTGTTTCAAGGCAGGCTATCAACTTTGAACGATTTTGTTGATTGGGCAGACTTCTTCTTTGCAAAAGATATTGCAATAAGCGAAGAGCTTCAAAAAAAATTCTTCAGCAGTGATTTATCCCGTGAATTCGGGCTGTTCATAGAAAGGCTGGAGGCACTGGATAAATTCGATGTCGCAGGGATTGAAGCAACTTTTCGGGATTTGGTAAAAGAGCTAAACATAGAATCAAAGGCGCTTATTCATCCCATAAGAGTTGCGCTTACCGGAAAGACCATAGGCCCGGGATTGTTCGAGGTCATATATTATTTAGGAAAAGAACGCACAAAAACGAGGCTTAAAGCAGCACTTACCCGGAGGTGAAAATGTCAGAGGAGCTTATCAGAGTTTTTATTCCGGCGATTATCGCCCTGCTGATTATATGGTTAATCTACCGCATAAAGGCGAGGATCCAGCTTACCATCAAGAATGAAATTTACGCCAATTTTCCCGCTATAAAAGACACAATCGATAACTTTGAGCGCAGGATAATATATTTACAGTCCCAAGTAGAAATGCTCGAGAACAAGGTTAAAGAAATGGATAGTAAAACGAAGAAATAGGCCGGCATGAATAGCAAAAACTATAAATACATGGAACATTACAGGGGTAATAAAATTCTTATCTATGGCCTGGGCAGGGAATGGTGGTGGGAAGTAGTAATACAGGATAAGCCAAAAACCTCTCCCGCAAGCTTCTTTAGCGTGCAGACCACATTGAAGGATGCCAGAAAATACATCGACAAGAAAGTCATTTAGGTAATAATATGAAATTTTTTAAATTCTGGAAGCCGCGTAAACGCGAAGTAATCAGCCATGAGGAGCTTGAAAGATTAAGGCAGGCGAATCTGGAGCTCAACGAGCGGTTAAAGAACAGGGAAAAGGAAATAGAGGAAAAGCTCGGTATTATAGCCAGGTACGAAAAGATAAAAGAAAGCATCCGCTCGGTGCGTCCTGAGCCCGAAAAACCACAGAAGCAGCCGGAAGTAACTACTACGCAAAAAAAGAAAAAAATCGGGGAAATTCTATTATCGCATAACCTGATTACAAAAGAGATGCTGGATAGGGCCTTGGCCTATAATGAACAAAGCGGCGGAAGCATAACTCAATACCTGCTTGCCTACGGTTATATAGACGAACGTCAATTAGCCCAATGCCTATGCACACAGTTCGGTATTCCGTATCTGCCTCTTACCTCTTACGACATATCCGAAGAAATAATAAAATTGGTGCCGGTAGATATTGCCCAGAAATACTGGCTAATACCGGTAGATAAGCGCGGTGATTCTCTTATGGTGGTTATGATTGATCCCCTGGATACCAGGGCAATAAAAGAGATAGAAGATGTCACCGGGTATAAAGTAATGCCGTTTGTAGGAATTATCTCTGAGATAGTTGAGGCGTTGGAAATTTACTACAAAATTTTTGTCCGAAGCAAAGAAGCCAAGGGCAGTGAGAAACAGGCTCCGTTTTTTATAGACTCTAAAACTTACAGGGGCCTTGAACGCAGGCGTTCGATAAGATTCAAAGTTAAAATTGATCTTCAATTCGCAGTGGGCGGCTCGTTTAAGAAAACCCAGACAAAAAACATAAGCAGGGGAGGCCTATCTTTTGATTCCGACATTGCCCTGCAGGTAGGTTCTCTTATTACGCTTCAATTTGACCTTCCTAAGACCTTTAGCCCTTTACCGATATTAGCAATAGTGCAGGTAGCAAGAATCATTTCCTTAGGGCCCAATAGATTTGAAATCTCCTCTAAAATGATTAAGATATCAAAACAGGAACTCACCACCCTTATCGAATACGCCTCTATTTACGAGGAGAAATAATGTAGCCCCCAAGGTTTTAACCTGATTATTTCTATTGAAAGGAACTTATCGAAACGCTATAATTTAATCACAATTTGGCAAATCGCGCGGGATTATTACAAAGGAGAAGCGATGCCTGCAAAAAGTATGTTAGCGGCAGTTGTGTTTTTTAGCTTTATGTTTGTAAGCGGCTGCTCAACCGCTAAAGGCATTTCCAGCGGTATCGATAGCACGGCTAAGGGGATCTGCCAGGATTCCAAGGCCCTTTGGGAGAAGGCGTTAAAGGCAGACGACTGGATGAAAGAAAACCTCTGGTAATTTTTGCCCTGTCGTCTAATCAAGCGAGCTTGTTTTCTTTTATCTTGAGGCGAGCGCAGTCCCCCGAAGGGGGATGGTAGGACGTTTGAAAAATGATTTTGCCCTGTCGTCTAATTGGTAGGACTTCAGATTCTGGATCTGACTATCATGGTTCGATTCCATGCGGGGCAGCCATTGTTGACAACTGTCCGAAACACCGCCTAGCGGTGCAGTAGGCACAAGCGCCTTACAGGCTTCTGTAGGGCGTTTTTCTTTTATAGAGGTTATTTCGCTGGGGAGGATGTCCTCAAGCGGCTCTTCAATATACATATTGATTACCAGCCTGTCGCTATATACGTAAATGTCTTTGATCAGGGCCTGTATAATGCTTTTCTGGGCTTCCGGAGGGGCGTCTTCGAGGTGCTGTATGGCAAAGTTCATGCTGCGGTATACGAGCTCTCCGGAACAGGCATTGATGCTGGCGACTCTCTTTTGCGCCTGCAGTTTGTCTATCTCATCTTCCAGTTGTGCGATCTCGGTTTCTAATTCGGTCATTTTGTCTTTATAGGTGGAGCCTTTGGTGACTGTGTTACCCATTGCCAATTCCAGCAGCTTATTGGCCTGGTGCCGGAAGCCGTTTAGCTTCAATTCTTTTTCTTTGAGATCCGCGTCTATCTTTTCAAGCTTTGCCTGCGACTCAAGCATGGCGTCTCCCAGAGCCTTTGTGATAATGCTTCGGTCCTTGGCTGCCCGCTTAAAATAATCAGTTATGGCTTTGTCAAAAGTGGTTGCGGAGATGCGTGCGGCTTTGCATCCTAATGACTGTTTGGAGCGGCTGCATTCATAATAAAAGAATTTTCTTCGGTCACGGCCCCCTGAGAAATTACAGACCATATGGCTTCCGCAATCGCCGCACCGCAGAATTCCGGCAAGCAGGTATTCGTAAAACCTCGCTTTCTGCACAAAGTTGTGGCCGGGGAGCCTAGCGCTCAGTATCTTATTGGCCCGCTCCCATAGTTTTTCATCGACAATTGCGGGGTGATTGCCTTTGTGGTATTCGCCGCTGTACCGGATGTAGCCTTTGTAGAAAGGATTTTTTACGATTCTTGAGATAACCTGCCTGCGCCATTCCTTGCCGTTCAGAGTTTTTAGCCCGCGTCTGTGAAGCTCAAGGCCTACCTGCGTAAGCGATCGGTTATCCGCGGCCATCTCCCAGATAACTTTAAGATGGGGAACTATCGTCTCATTAAGCACAATTTTATGTGGCTGACGGCCGTTAGGAAGCGGCTCTCCATCTGGTATAAGTTTATATCCATAAGGCAGCATCCCGCCTACCCATTTGCCCTGGCGTACCCGCGCGATAGCGGAGGCTTTCACGCGCTCGCCGGTAAGCTCTCGTTCAAAGGCTGACAAAATCCCGAGTATACCAATTACTACCCTGCCTATAGCAGTTGAGCTGTCCAAGTTTTCTCTTACCGATACAAAATCAATTTCCTTTTCTCTGAATAGATCAATAAGCCAGTAAAGGTCCCGGGTATTGCGGGTTAAGCGGTCAAGCCGGAAAAATATGATTCCGTCAAACGGGGCTTTTTTGCGTACGTGGTCGATAATCATTTGAATGCCGGGCCGGTTGAGATCCTTGCCGGAATAGCCGTCATCATTTATTCTGCCTTTGTCGCCTATCTTGGCAAGGTCATATCCGAAGGCATCCAGCATGTTCTTGCAGTGGTGGGCCTGCGCATCAAGGGTTGTAAAATCTCCCTGGGCCTGGTCATCAGTAGAGCAGCGGGTATAGATGACATAGTGTTTTTTCTTATTTGTATTATCTGTTTTGGCGTTCATAATCATAGAATTCTTACCATATTTTAGGTGCAGGCATCCGCCAGGCAGAAGATCGTCTTCTGCCTGGCAGCGCTAAAGCAATTATGCCTGGGTTTTCTGCTTTTTGCCTTTGCCCCAGCCGGTCTTCCATCTGGCCACGGCCCCGGCCACAATAGCATCAACAGCCTTTTGATCGCCGATGTTCTTGAGCACGTCAGCGAGCTCCTGCTTGTTGAGCACCCGGAAATTCTTAACTCCGCGCTGCTTAGCCGTCAGCATTAGTTCGTTGCGCGTACTGCCAGCCGTCAAGACAATGCCTTCTTTAGGCGACGGAGAATTATCAGTCGGCGCTTTCGGCTTTTGAGTTTTTGATTTCTTTTTGCCGTAATGCTTGGCATGAAGTTTATTCAAAAACTCTTTGTTTTTCTTTTTCTGCTCTGCGGTCATGTGGTTTCACCCCCTTTCAGGTTATTTGGACACCCCAACCCTATAACAAAACCCCTACAAGTCAAGAGGAAAGAACCGGATTTAACGGTCTTTGATGCAGTCCGGAATACGGGCCTCTATGCGTGTATATCTGATTTTTCTGCTTTTTGTCGCAAGCCGAATGCGACATTTTGAGAAAAAAAGCAATATACACGCTGTAGAGGTGAAGCATGGGACAGCGGGTAAGAAATAATTTCGATAAGCGGTTCGGAGACCGAATTCAGGTAGTTTATGCGCAGAGCCTTTCGCCTTCAGAAAGAGAACTCCGAAACAAAAAACTTTGCGAGGCAGTTATAAAAGTTTTGACTGGCATTCTGGGCAGAGAACCCACGCAGAGGGAATTATTCGGCATTGATGATCTATCGAAGGTAAAGAGACACAAATAGCGATATCTCCGCATATATTTATGAGCCCTCCGTGATTTACTCCGCATCTTTGGAAGTATATCTTTAGTTAGAGCTCATTTTGAGACACCTCAGAAAACAAAAAAAGGAGGTGTCTCATGAGTCTCAATTACGGAGGTTTATTTGAGAGTTGGGAGATTGCGGTTGCAAAGAAGGTAATCAATGATTACAGGAAAAAATATAAGTTGCTTGAGCGCGATGGATTCGATGACCTATTGCAGGAATGTCTTATGCACTGGCTGGATGTTCGCGGTCAATATGATCCAAAGCGCGGCGCCTCGAGAAAGACTTATATGGCCGAAGTCATTGGGAATGTGCTCGGCCAGCTTGCCGCAAAAGCAAGGACAGCCAAGCGAAGGACGATTTATGAAAGCGTATCGTTGGATGAGCCTCTTAACGATGAGGAAGACTCGCCTGCCTTAAAAGACAAAATCGCAGAAAGCGATGAAGCCCCGCCGCAGACTAAAACAGAACTTAAGATAGACCTCTCCAAGGTATACCGGAAACTTACGCCCCAGCAGCAAAAACTATGCAGGCTTTTAGGCGAAGAGGGATTAAGCATAAATGAGGCTTGCAAGTATTTCAGCAAACATAGAAGCAATATTTACCGGGATGTGCTTCGCATCAGGAAGCTTTTCGAGGAAGAAGGGCTTAAGGATTATTTGAAATAAAGGGCGCGACATTTTAAAGGGAAACCCGATATACACATATTGGAGGCAAGCGAAATGACCGATGTATGCAAGTTTAAATTTCAGGAAAAGGTAGGCAAAAGAACCATTGAAAAAGAGATTGCCCGCGCCATTGAGACTGCCGAATACGCCTTTGGCCAGGCCAGGGTAAGGCTGCACGCGGCATACCTGGCTACTAATGACAAAGCGGTTATCGATGCCTCAAGCGAAGTAGGCGAATACATCGCCCAGATATTTATCGGGTTAATGACCCGCAAACTCGGTGAGGACAAATTCACCGTAGAAAGAATAAGGAGGAGCGACGAATTATGAAAGTCACCAAAGGCTTAAAAAAGGTTTACAAGGGGCTTAGCTGGTATAACCGACAGAAACTTATTGAAGCTAACCGTCCTTGCGGAAAAGAGAAAAGAAAACCCAAAAAGAAATAAGACAGATTTTTATGGGAAATGAAAAGATAGAAATCAGGGATCTGCGCGACGGCAACTTTCTCTGGATAGACAAGGCAGCATTAAGACTTATCAGCGAGAATGCCGGGACGATGGCTGTAGCCGTTTATTCATGGCTTTGCTATTACGCTAACTTTAAGGCTCAGGATTGTTTTCCCTCAATAACTACATTGGCATATCACTGCGGAGTATCCCGGCGCACAATCATGCGGGCTGTAAAGCAATTGGAGCAGATGAAGGCTGTCTTGATTGAGAGAAAGAAGGGCAAGCCCAACATTTATAAGCTGCTTAATATCCCAAGGACGCAAAGTTATCCACAGGTAGGTAGTGACATTGATGTCACCAGTGACGCTCACGACACCGGAGTGGTGACGCGGGCGTCACCAGCAGTAGTGTCAGGGATGTCATCCTAACAATAGATATTTAACAAGAGATACCTAAAAATAATAGTAGAGGTTGTGAATTCTGTGAATAAGTCATGGGTCCTTCCAGCGGGGGCTGGCGGCGAGGGTCGGGCGAGGCGCGGGTTGTGAGTGATTTAAAATTTCAAAAAGTGATGTCGTGGTCGCAAATAGGCATTTTAGGGTAAGAATTTATTCAAATGTAGATAAAATTAAGCCTTTGTAGATTATAAAGTTACGTAGAAAAACGAAAGGAGTTTTGTATGCCGAAGATTAACGTCAAGCCGGACATTTGCGACATCAAGATGTCCGATATAAAGCCGGCGCCCTATAACCCGAGAGAAATTTCCGAGGAAGCGCTTTTAGGTTTAAGGCATTCTCTTGAGAAGTTTGGTTTGGTAGACCTGTTAGTCATAAATAAGCGCACCATGCATATCATTTCCGGGCATCAGCGCTATAAGATTCTGCAGGCTGACGGTGCGCAAACTGTCACTGCAATCATGGTTGACCTTGATGAGACCTCGGAAATGGCGATGAACGTGACTTTAAACTCTCAACAGATAGTAGGGGCCTGGACAGCTGCATTAATTCCGGTTCTTGAAAAACTAAGGAAAGATATGCCCGAGGATTATCTGGATTTAAGGCTCAAAGAGCTGCGGGAAGAGGTTTCCGAACTTGAGGTTGAGAATATGGGATCCGGAAAAACTCTGCCTGATGATATTCCTGAACCGCCGAAAGAGGCGGTCACTAAAAAAGGCGATCTTTGGATTTTAGGCGAGCACCGGCTTCTTTGCGGCGACGCGACTAATGAGCAAGATATCGCAAGATTGATGAGCGGCCAGAAGGCAAGTCTCTTTGCCACGGATCCGCCGTATTGCGTTGACTATACCGGAGCAAATAGGCCGACAGGAGGCCATGACTGGTCAGATGTTTATCATGAGGTGGATATCCCTGATGCCAAAGAGTTTATAAATAAGTTTTACCGAGCAGGCTTAAAATTCATTAAAGAAAATACCGCACTTTATCTTTGGCATGCCTCAAAACGCAGAGCCATGATTGAGGGAATCTGCGATGAGTTAGGTATTTTAATCCATCAGCAGATTATTTGGGTTAAGCCCTGCGCAGTATTGACCTATTCGTTTTATTCCTGGCGGCATGAGCCCTGCCTTTTAATGTGGGTTAAAGGGCAGAAGCCGTTTTATAAGCCAAAAGACAAATCCATTGGCACGGTCTGGACAATTGATTTTTTAAGAACAGGAGATCCGACCAAACCGGAATACTACAGTGACGTCTGGGAGCTTGACTGGGAAGGTAAAAAACGCAATCCGGGTCTCCTGCATCCTACAGTCAAGCCTACCGAAGTTTTTGCTATTCCTATGCGCGTGCATACTAGTGTAGGAGATATTTGCTATGAACCTTTCTGTGGCTCAGGCTCGCAGATTATCGCAGCCGAACGATTAAACCGCAAATGTTTTGCCTTGGAACTTGAGCCGATATTCTGTGATGTCACAGTACGCAGATGGGAGGAGTTTACCGGCAAGAAAGCGCAACTGGAAGGCAGGACATGACCGAAGCAAAACAAAATCTTGCTGAGATTGCCCGCAAGAAACGCCACCTGCATTTAATTGAAAAACTTCAAGGCGGGAAATCCCTTACCAAACAGGAGATCGCTGAGCTTGAAGAATTTGAGGCAGAGCCTTTAGCGCCTACTATCGTCAAGACCATGGAAGAGGTAGCCAAGGTCATGGATGTAACTTGCCGGACTGTGCAGCGCTGGAAACAGGACGGCATGCCCTCAACCAAAGACGGCTTCTATGATTTAGAAGAGATAAAGAGCTGGCATGTGCTCAGGAACCAGAAATATAAAGATCAGGACGGCAAGGCTTACTGGGATGAGAAAATACAGCAGTATAAAGCAGAGCTCTTAAAGATAGAGCTTAAAAAAGCGACCGGAGAGCTGATTCCTTTTAGCGAGCACACCTCAATTCTTAAGAATCAAATCAGAGGAATCAAGATGGGATTCTTAAGGCTTCCGCATTATATCGCGCCTAAGTTATACCAGCAGGAGCCAAAGCTCATCTGCGAAATCTTAGATAATGAAATCAGAGCAATTATCAGTCAATTTGCCGGAGTGCCTTATGCCGATAAAGATCGCCAAGAAAGCGCTTGAGACTATTAAGCCTTATGTGCGCAGCGAATGGGCCTTGCCTGATAAGGTGACGGTGAGCGTTTGGGCAGATAAGTATCGGCGCTTAGACACTAAAACCTCAGCTGAGCCAGGCCAGTGGTCAACAGCCAGAACACCCTATTTAAGAGGCATTATGGATGCGTTCACCGATCCTTTTGTAGATGAGATTACGGTTATGTCCGCAAGCCAGGTCGGTAAGACTGAAGCTATGCTGAATATGCTCGGTTATATTATTGATCAGGATCCCGGGCCTACGCTCATGGTTTTACCGCGGGCTGATGATGCAAAGAGCGTGTCTTATAACAGAATAAAACCGATGATTGAAGGATCCCCTAACCTTGAAAGATACATCCCGCAAAACTCAGATGATATCACCAAACTTGAGTATCATTTTGACCGGATGATTCTTTACTTTGCCGGTTCAAACTCTCCAGCTGACTTAGCCTCAAGACCGATAAGATATTTATTTTTAGATGAGGTGGATAAATACCCAAGGTTTTCCGGACGCGAGGCAGACCCGATAAAGCTTGCGCAGGAGAGGCAGAAAACTTTTTGGAATAAAAAGACAGTGAAGGTCTCAACGCCCACCACACGCGAAGGATATATTTTTAGGGAGTATGAAAAATCCGATCAGAGGCGTTTTTATATACCCTGTCCACACTGCGGGAAAATACAGGTTTTAATCTTTGGGCAAATTAAATGGCCTAAAGAAGAGGCGTCAGCCGAGCGGATTAAAAACGAACGTCTTGCCTGGTACGAATGTTTGCATTGCAATAAACGCATAGAAGACAGTCAAAAACCCAGAATGATGCAAGGTGGCGAGTGGATTGCCGATAAAAAAGAACCAAATAAAAACAGGGGATTTTGGATCAGTTCTTTATATTCGCCTTGGCTTACTTGGAGCGATATCGCCGCAGAGTTCTTAAAGTCAAAGGACTATATAGAATTACTGATGAACTTTGTCAATTCCTGGCTGGCCGAAGTCTGGGAAGAGAACATCGGTAAAACCAAACCGGAAGAATTGTTAAGCTTAGTACTTCCTAATCCAAGAGGAATTGTGCCGGTCGGTGCAAGGGTTTTAACTGCCGGAGTGGATGTGCAGAAGGATCACTTTTATTTAACTATCCGCGGCTGGGGATTACATCAGGAGTCTTGGTTGATTTTGGCCACGAGGGTTGAGGAGTGGGATGACGTAATAGAAATCCTGTTTAAGACTTATTACCCTTCTGAAAGTGAAGGCGTAGAACCTTTTGGCGTAAGGCTTACTTGTATTGATACCGGATATCGTACTGATGAAGTTTATGAAGTAGCCCGGCTTTGGCGCGATATCGCGCGTCCGATTAAAGGGCAAAGCTATATAAGCGGGGTGCCTTTTAGGGTTTCAAGCATTGATAAGTATCCGGCTACAGGCCAGACTATCCCTGGAGGCCTGCTTCTCTGGCATATCGACACCAGTTATTTTAAAGACAAGATCAGCCGGTTGGTAAAAAATACTAAACTTGATGCACCCGGAGGATGGCATTTACATAAGGACCCATCTGATGAATATTTAAAACAGTTTTGCGGGGAGCATAAGATTATTATCCGCGATAAAAAAACAGGGCGCGCCCGGGAAGAATGGCGAACGGTTTCTGTGCATGCGCAGAGCCATTTCTTTGATACGGAGTGTTACTCAATAGCAGCGGCGGAGATGATCCGGGTATTTGCTCTGCAGGAAGACGGAAAGAAAATCTATCCCCGCCAAGACACCGAAAGTTTAAAATACAGCATTAACAAAAACTGGCTTCCCAGACGTCCGAATTGGATAAAGAGATAATGACCAAATGGATAAATACCAAAGGATGGCTGAAAGGATATGTTTCGGAAAGGGATAGAGCCGAAGCAAGTAATGAGAATGTAAATAAAGAGCAGAAACCAAAATCAACTGTTGTGCGTTTGGTCTTAAGATGTCCAAGATGCAAATCCTTAAAACTAAAATGCTACGGCGCAGATAGGCCCGTATTGTATTATAAATGTAATTCCTGTAGCTGGAAGTTTAAAGTGCTTGAAGTGGATAACCTATGAGATATAATATTATTAGGAGATTTTAAAATTTACTTATTACGCCTATGGAATATTGTTATAACATCTCAAAATTTAAAACTTTTGAATCTAATCAAGCTCCAAAAATATTCCCCGATAATTTCAAACTTAATATCAAAGATGATAAAGTTTCCCTTATCATTAGAACAGAAAATGTGTTGGATAGCGAAGTCTTTATTGAAGTTCAACGAGAGTGCGACAGAATTTTCTTTCTTACAGGCGAACAACTCGATCCGCACTTCCAATGGAAGAAAGACGGCGACGGTATAACACATTGTACGAAAGATATTAAATGTGATTTTAGAACAGTTAAAAGAATTCCTGATAACATAGCTAACCAACAGTGGGATTTATCATTAGCCGTCCAACTAAGATTGTGGCAACTTGCTAAGTTACCCGATTTACCTGTCAATGTAAAAATAAACTTGCTGTTTCAGATAATCGAGATTACCTTTCCAGATAGAACAGAGCAAACAAATTACCCTAAATATACTGATTCAAATGCATCTCCCGATCCTAAAACAGAATCCTTTTTGTTAAGAGATTTAGTGAGCCACGGTACCGAGGTAAGAATAAAGAACGACGATCTTAAAAAATATTGTAAATTTTTAAAAGTTAAAGAAACCTTTTATGATCCAGTAGACATTGATTTTAAGAAAGCTGTAGAGGGACGGTTCAAAATAGTAGAGGAAGAAGCGCGTAGAGTCATAAGTGAAAGGATCACCTTATCAAATTAACAGCTTAAATCCGCAGTTTTTGATTGACCATCTCAATATACACCGCCAATATAGCTAACCTAATATCCAAGTCGTTCCTTAGACCTTTTTCAGCCACGCTGAATCACTTTCTTGACACAATACAAATAATCCTATAAAGTTTAGTTAACAGACAATTTAAAATAATTTAGGGTCGCTCCCTAAATTAAACACACGGCAGTTAAGGTGCCTTAACCACCTTACTGCCGTTTTCTTTTTTAGCGAAAGAATTATTGGAAGAAAAGGTTAGCAATGATTCTAGAAATCTTAAAAGCATTAAAAGATGCAGTAGGGCTAAAAAATATTGCGGGAACGCGGATCGATCCCGCCAAGGAAGACGGTAACTTAGCTCTTATTAAAGCAAAGACCGATAATTTAGATATTGCTTTATCAGCGATAAAAACCGGAACAGACAAAATACCTCCAAGCCCATCTACCGAAACCACCCTTAATGCTCTATTGGTAGTTTTGCAGCATCTGATCAATTCTTCTTTAGGCAGGTTGACTATCGACAGCGCGGGAAGATTAAGAATATTAATTGATGCGGCGGGGACAGCTACTCCTGTTACTCAATCAGGAACCTGGAGTGTTGCTCAGTCAGGTACTTGGAACCTTGGTAATTTTCCAATTGACCAGAGATGGGAAATGATTCAGCGGGCGAATATAGAATATAACGAATGTCAAAGAAGCAAGTTTACTTTTAGTTAATCAGAATATGTATCCAGAGGAATAAAATATGCCGTTTAATCATAATTTAAAACAAGGCATTGACTTGCCGATGTGGCAATGGTTGAGATTCCTGCCGACAGCAAATGTCGCCGGCGCTTGCCAAGTCAGCGATAAAAGGGGAACCGACAGATATATTTATTTTCTCTTTAGTACTGCTTCTTTTTGGCGGTATGACACGATAACCGACAGTTGGATACAGTTAGCCTCTCCGGGCGCTTTAGGAGGATCAGGAACCTGGGGTGCAGGAACTTGCATGGTGCTTGATCCTTCACAAGGCACGGCCGGAAGGATCTGGCTTTTAAACGGATATACAACGCAATGCGGATTTGGATATTACGATATTGCCACCAATGCCTGGACTTCAAGATCCGTAACCAATCTACCGGCAGTCTGGGGGACTGACGGGGCGATGAGTCATACCTGCGCCAGCTACAATGCTGCCGGGAATGACGATTATATTTACCTAATAGGCAATAATGCGACACCATTTTACAGGTATTCAATTTCCGGCAATTCATGGTCAGCGATGGCAAATGCCTTAACCGGTGCGGCTGGTGCCGGCTGCGGAATTCATTGGATACAAGGCACTGACCCCGACAAGCTTTTTGTAATAAGAGGCGGAGCCAATTCAACGATATACCGGTATTCAATAGGAACGCCGGGTTGGACAACATTAACCTATTATCCCAATTCGGAGACTTTCACGACCGGATCAGTATCTGCTTATGACTCCACCAATGGCAGAGTCTGGATACAAAAGGACGCCACCCACCGGCTTTATTATTACGATTTAGCAACGGATAAGATGATGAATGCCGGTGTAGTTCCTTATGTATCAGGTGCGGCAGTAGCTGGCGACAGATTAAGTTATGTTAAAACAGCTGACGGAGCGCAGTACCTTTACTACACAAGAGCGTCAGGCACTGAGTTTTGCAGAACTTTAGTTTTTTACTAAGGACAGATATGGATGCAATAAGAATACAGAACGGCCAGGCTGAGTGGATTAGGGTATTTATTTTTGATAATGACGGCAACGCCGTTACGGGCCTAAGCAATGTTTTCTTAAAAATATATAGGAAGTCAAACGGGCAATTCTATACAGGTTCAGCATGGCAGTTTGGATTCGCGGTAATTGTCATGACCGAAGAGGATGCAGTAAATAAACCCGGCTGGTATTATTACGATTTCGATACCTCGGGGTTAGGCGACGATATTTACTATATGGAAGTCAGCTGTGCCTCAGCGATGGCAGGCTATCTGGCAGCCGGAGAATTAAAAGTAGGCGGCTATGTAGACAATATAGATGCAGCAGCATCAACGATTAAAGCCAAGACAGATAATTTACCAGTTGATCCTGCAAGTGAAACCGGCGCATTGGCGAAAGAAAGTGAAATACCTGTGCCCTATGATGTAGGTCCTTAAGATCAAAGGTGATTTATGTCGGTAGAAAGAGAAAATGCAGTAATTAATAATCAGATAATCCTGAGGAATAATTTTAGATTTTCCCAAACCTCTGATTTGTTTGATCCTTATGTTGTATCAAAGGTAGAGATTTTAGACAGCGACGGATCTGGTGTTCTTCAGACCTTTACCGGCGCCGAAATAATTAAGGACAGCACGGGCAAATACCATATAGTTGCAGCTGCGATAACCACTGCAAAAACTATATATGATAAATGGTATTTTACTCCTGCGCCGGGTGCCATAGAAATTACAAAGACAAATACATGCGTTGTTTGGGAGGCGTCAGCTGCACCCGGTGAAGTTGTACCGGCAACAGATCCGGCAGCGCTTTTAGCCGTTGTTAATAATGCTATTGCAGCTAGGCTTTCCGGAGGCGCAGTTGCAGCTTACAGCATTAACGGACGCAACATTCAGTATATTTCGCTTAGCGAGCTGAAAGAGATGCGTAAAGAATTACAGGCACAAGTTTCAGCTGCAAAAGGTAACGCAAGGACATTTGTATCTTTTAAGAATCCAATATGAAAGATAAAGACACTAACAAAATTACTTTTTCGGAACATCTCGACAGCCTAGTTGGTTTTTTCTCGCCCAGATTATCCTTACAGCGAAAACTCTACCGGCTGGCCTTAAGGCAGTTCTCAAGCTATCGCGGAGCAGACAGATCACGACTGCGCGATTCCTGGATCCCGGGAAGAGGCTCAGCGGATTCAGACCTTCTTTTTGAGCTGTCAACGCTTCGGGAAAGAAGCCGGGACCTTAACCGCAACGACGCCCATGCATCCGGGATCACTTCAACCATTGTCACTAATGTTATCGGCACCGGCATCAGGCCTCAAAGCCGTATTGACCGTGACAGTTTAAATATTACTGAAGAAGTAGCGGATCTCTTTCAGAAAAAAGCAGAGCGCGCTTGGCAGAAGTGGGTGCCTTTTGCTGATGCCGGAGAAAGGATGGACTTCTATGAAATCCAGCAGCTCGTTGAGCGTCAGATCTTAGAAAACGGGGAAGTTTTAATTATTCCTTTGATGGTTGATGCGCCTGAGCGGCCTTACATGCTTGCTTTAGAAATTGTCGAGGCCGACAGATTAGCCACACCCTATGATTTAATGCAAAACAAAAATATTAGAAGCGGTGTGGAAATCGGCGAGAGGGGCGAGCCGGTTGCCTACTACATCAGAAAAAGTCATCCCGGGGATATTTATTTTAATTATAGAGCGCTTGACTCAAGTTTTTATATCCGTTATCCGGCTAAGAACGAATTAGGCAGGCCTAATGTTCTGCATCTTTACTGGCTGAAACGCCCGGGGCAGACCAGGGGCGAGCCGTTCTTTGCACCAATTCTTACTTACTTTAAAGACTTGTCAGATTACATGGAAGCAGAACTTGTGGCAGCGCGTGTTGCTGCCTGTTTTGCTGCCTTTGTAAAAAAGACAGATCCAATAAATGCTGCTTTTGGCAGGGCAGATGCAACTAATGCTGCAAATCAAAAGATAGAAGCATTGGAACCAGGGATGATTGAGTATTTGGCGCCGGGTGAGGAGATTTCGCAGGTAAGTCCGAACCGGCCCGGAGGAACGTTTGAGCCGTTTGTAGAACGCATCCTTCGGGCAATATCTGCAGGCCTAAATCTTCCCTATGAAGTAGTGGCAAAGGATTTTAGCAAATCCAGTTATTCCAGTGCCCGGGCAGCGCTCTTAGAGGCCAGAAGATTCTTTAGGGCAAGGCAGGAGTGGTTAGCCAAAAGATTATGCCAGCCGGTATACGAGATGTTTTTGGAGGAGGCGTATTTGTTAGGCGAGCTGCCGATACAAAACTTTTATGAGAGCAGGCTTGACTTAACACGGGCCCGCTGGATCGCACCCGGCTGGGGCTGGGTGGATCCCACAAAAGAAGTTGAGGCTTCGCGCAGTTCTGTGGATGGAAACCTTTCCACATTGGCTGATGAATGCGCAGCACTTGGTAAAGACTGGGAAGAAGTGATGGAGCAGAAGGCGCGCGAAGAGAAGAAACGCAAAGAGTTGGGCTTAGAAGATAAGCCGCTGGTTAAGAAAACAAACCCAAATCAAGGGGGAAGTGTTGTTGACCAAACCGTTCAAGAAGAAGCAGGAATCCAGCAGTAAAGAGCAAGTTGTGAAAAATAAGCGTTGCATGATTTTAACCTCAGATGATTTTCCGATTAAGGTTACAGTCGTGTCAAAGGATATGTTAGTTAAGCCTCAAGAGCTGATTATTGATATAAGACAGAATTAAATGCCGAATCCAAAGCCGGGCGAGAAAGAAAAAGATTTTATCAATAGGTGTGTGGCGGACTTAATTGAGAACGAGGGCAGAAAACCGGATCAGGCAGCAGCAATCTGCCACGGCATCTGGGATAAGCACAAGAAAAAGGAGAACGGTATGCAGGATGCATTAAAACATAAAAATACTTTTCGCGCAGATGTAGCAAGGGGCATTAGAGACGGTAAAGGCGGCATTGATAAGGAAACCGGCATTATCTACGGCTTTAGCGTTCTCACCAAGGGAGAGGCGCGCGGACACGGTCTGGAGATTGATGAAACTACTTTGGATCAGGCAGTTGAGCTGGGAGCAAAGTTTTCAATCGGTCTTAAGTCGCGCTTCGGCCATCCGAATATGAGCAATTCTGCCGTCGGCACATTCTTAGGGAGGGCAAAGAATTTTAGGAAGGAATCCAACGTGGTGCGGGCTGACCTTTATTTTGACAAGACCGCCTACAATACTCCAAACGGAGACTTGGCAGGCTATGTTTTGGATTTAGCAGAGAGCGACCCTAATGCCTTTGGCTCATCCATTGTCTTTGACGGAGAGCCGGAATACCGGCTGAACGCAGACGGCACGCGCAAAAAGGATCCGGCTACCGGTAAGGATCTTTTGCCTTTAGCGCGTCTTACAAAGCTGTGGGCAGTGGATGTGGTGGATGACCCGGCAGCCAACAATGGAATGTTCGGCGCATTCTTTTCTGAGACGGTTAAGCCTTCAGCTGAGATAACCGTCTTTTTAGATAAATTTTTATCAAATCCAGAAGCAGTAGAAAAGACAATTGCGTTTTTAGAGCGTTATTCACTAACCAAGGAGGAGGTGACAAAAATGGAACTAAAGGATTTGACTTTGGAGATGCTAAAAAAAGAAAGGTCTGACCTCGCAGCCAGTTTAAGCGGTGAAGGATTAAATCAGGAAAAAGAGCGTATTATCAGTCTCTTAGATACTGCCAAGGCATTCCCGGGAACAGAGGCTCTTGTCTCTGAGGCAGTAAAGAACGGCGAAACTTCAGCCGTGCTTTTAGAAAAGTTAAAGACGCAGCGCCTGGAGGATTTGAAAAAGAAATCACCGGCCTCAGCGGGCCCGGGAGATGATCCCGCCAAAACGCAGGGCAAGACTCATCTTGAAAGGGCAAAGGAGTATCAGAAACAGTTCGGCGGCACAATGACCGAGGCATTAAGGCAAACAGCTGAAAAAAGGAAACAATCTTAAAAACGGAGGGAGAAGATGTCACAGTTTAATATCGGTTCAAAAGCATTTGTCGCAGGAGAAGACCTTGAGGCATTCCGCAGGGTTAAATTGTCTGCAGGAAGCGGCACGCAGGTGGTATATGCGGACGCAGGAGAAGCTTTTATTGGTTTTACCGCAGCCAAGGCTCTATCCGGTGAGATGGTATCAGTGGATTTAAAGACCAGCGGACGGACCTTCAAGGTTGTAGCAGCTGGTGCCATAGGTGTGGGAGGAAGTTTCTACGGAGCAGCTGACGGTAAGGTGAGTGCCACCGTAAGCGGATCTATTCAAGGGGTAGTCCTTGAAGCCACAGCCGCAGACGGAGAAATCGTAGAAGGGTTGTTATCGTAAATTAACTATTTTTAATAAGAGGAGGAAATCAAATGGGAGTGGAATATCAGGGTACCAGGGCAGTTCCGCGCTTAGAGCTGGGAGTAGCGGCTTTGGAGTTTATCCAGCAGCAGGATGAGTTCATCGGCACAAAAGCCTTGCCGATATTTCAGACAAGAAAGAAGGCCTCAATTTTTCCGGCAATCACCCGGGAAAGCATTACCCGCGACGCAGACACCAAGCGTGCACCCCGTGGCAACTACAATCGGGACGGATTTCAGGCAAAGGACAAGCAGTATAACTGCGAGGAGTATGGCCTTGAGGGTCCTCTAGATGACGGCGAGCGCAATATGTACGCCTCAGATTTTGATGCAGAACTGACTACGGTGCAGATTGTCACCCGCCGGGTACTGCAGGCGCAGGAAAAGCGCATTGCTGCGCAGGTTTTTAATATCACTACTTTTTCAGGAGCTGCGCTTTTTACCGATAACTCAGCTTCGCCCTGGGATAATATCGCAACAGATGTCGTGGCTCAGGTGCGTGCTGCCAGAGAAAAAGTGCGGGCAAATTCCGGGCTTGATCCCAGCTCGCTTATTTTAAGTAAGGCAAATATTGACCGGCTGCTCTTAAATACCGGCATCAAGGATGCAATTAAGTATGTGGCACGGCTTACCGAGGCAGAGATCTTAAATGCCTTGGCAGACATCCTGGGTGTCAAGAGCATCATCGTCGGAAAAGCCATTTACAACAGCGCAAAAGAAGGCAAGGCCTTTATCAGCGCTGATGTTTGGAGCGATGATTATGCCATGGTGGCAGTCATTGGCAACAGCGACAGGCTGTCAGATCCAAGCATGGGCAGGACTTTCCTCTGGACCCAGGATTCTCCTGAAAACGCTACGGTCGAGCAGTACCGCGACGATGCGGCCAGAAGCGACATCTTCCGAGTCAGGCAGCACGTGGATGAGATCGTCATTGATCCGTATTTTGCGCATCTCATGAAGGTCGACGCTTAAAAGCAGTTCTTAAGCGCAAATAAAAATCCGGGAGGCCCTTTAAAAGGTCTTCCGGATATAAGAAGAGGACTAATTATGACCTTCAAGAGCCAGCTAAAGGAGGATGTTCTTAAATGTTTCCTGAACATAAATGAATTTGCCGAAAATATCACCTATACCCCTGCAGGCGGCCAGGCAAGAATTATTAAAGCCCTTGTTAACCGCGGGACTATAAGCCCGAGCAAGGAAGACAGCCTGCGTACCCTCCAAAATCAAGCAGAGATTTTTGTCTTAAACGACGAAACCGCCGGGATCTCTTCAATCAATAAAAAAGACGACAAGATTATTTTAGCCGACTTTGAAGGCGACTCAAAAGAATGCCGCATTGTCGAGGTTTTAGATAAAGATGATGCCCTATGGCATTTATTAGTTGAGTGGTAGGAATGAATGATTTTATTGACGTAAAAATTGACAAACAAAATCTGGACCGGGCAATAAGGATTATCCCGCAGGCCTTAAAGTTCGAGTTAGGGGATGCCTTTGACCATATCGGCAGGAGTTTCTTAAGCACCTTTAGAAAGGAAAGGCTTCAAGGCCCGCCGGGAGTTTACGGCGACGGCGCATATGGCCTTTACGGAACATTCAGAAGGGCAAGTCTTGTATCAAAGACCATTGAAGGAATGGGTCTTGAGATTTTTTCGGAGTCAAAGGTTTCTAAAAGGCATGAGTTCGGTGAAAGAGTTATGCCGGAACAGCAGGCCTTAGCCGTGCCAATCAGGTCATTGAATGAAGCAGAAATGTATACCGCTGGCCACCGTTTGAAGAAGCAATACAAATATCCGGCAGCAATCAAAAAGACCTTTGTGATTACCTCAAGAGGAAAATCTTTTTTAGTCAAATGGATCTCAGGACGTTTGAGATTCTTGTATGTGTTTAAGCCTTATGTCGATGTCACAGCGCGATTAGAGTTTTACTACACCTGGGATGAGATGCAGGGAAAGATTTTTACTTACATTAATCAGGCTGTGGATAGGGCCTTAGCCAAAGTTTAAAAATGGAATCAGTCAGGGAAAGAATTATTGCCAATATTAAAACAAGCTTAGAGGTAATTACCCAGGCAAACGGCTATAACTTTGACTTCTCCTCTCAAACCGTGCAGCGTTGGTCAATGCACGGAAATACGCCTGTAGATATCCCGATGATTATTGTTACTCCCGGGGATGAGATGGAAGAGCCGTCAGTGCATCCGTTTACTGAATGTGTTTTAAGCGTTTTCTTAAGCGTCTTTTATATCAATGACAAAAATGATCCTGTGCCTACAGATACCTACTTAAACCGCCTGCAGGCAGATATAAAAAAGGCAGCGCTCTTGGATCACACAAGAGGAGGCGAGGCGATTGATACGGATATCGTCTCAACCAGTCCTTTTGTAAGTGTAGAAGGCCAGCACTACGCAGGCTTAATGATAGAGCTAAAAGTAAAATACCGGCATTTAAGGAATGATCCTACAAGGAGGTCGTAAAGATGAGCAAATTATCAAGGATAAGGCAGTTGGTAGCGCGTATAGAAGCGCAAGAAGGCACGGCAGAAAACCTAAACGCTTCTGATGCGGGATTCCTAGTGGACTATGTACCAAAGGTAAGCTTTGAGCCGGAGATGTACCAGCGGGATCCGGTGCGGGAATCTTTGACAAAAATCGGAAAAATCAGCGGCAAGCGCATTGCCGGGTTTGATTTCAGCATGAAGTTAAAGGGCTCAGGCTCAATTGCAACTATGCTGAAGGAAGCGCCGTTAGTCAGGGCCTGCGGCCATGAGGTCAATGTCTTAAAAAAGATCTCAATCGGCGCAGTAACCGGAGGACCTTTTAAGCACGGTGAAAGAATTACTGGAGGAACATCCGGCGCACAAGCAAGGGTGGTTGTTGATACGCCTAACGGCATAACTACGCTTTATTTCGTGGCGATAAGCGGTGTAATTCAAAATAATGAAACCGTTACTGGGCAGACTTCCGGCGCAAGCGCGCAAACTAGTTCAGCCGGTTCCAATGCCGGATACGAGATAAAGCCCTTAAGCAGAAACGCGCCCTCTTTAACCATGGCCTCTTATGAAGACGGCGTGCGCAAACTCTTAAGGGGTTGCCGGGGTTCTTTAAAGTTTACCTTAAAACTTGGCTCGCCTATTGCCATGGATTTTAAGTTCATGGGCGTTGAGGCCGGGGTAATTGATGTGGCTTTGCTGGAAGGCGTTGACTACGGCACGACAGAAGAGCCGGTTATCCTGGGAGCGAGCTTTGCTGTTGCCGGAGTCTCGCTTAATGTCGGCTCAATCGATATCGATATCGCCAATAAACTCTCGCCCCGGGATAAGATTGACGACCCTAGTGGCATTCTCTCTTACATAATCACCGACCGCCAGCCTGCAGGGAACATGGATCCTGAAATGCTTTCTGTAGCCGAGCATGATTTCCACGGCAATTGGCTAAACAACGTCAAGATGCCTTTTGATTTTTCCTACGGCACAGCCGACGGAAATAAATTCCGCTTCTATGCACCGGCAATCCAATACACAAAAGTTGAGGATGCAGATAAAGAAGGCATCCAGATTGCGCAGGTTGCCTTTGATTTAACCGGCTCATTCAGTCCGGGCGATGATGAGTATTGTGTTTTGTGTTTATAACTAATAACTAAGAAGGAGGAGTGCGATGCTTACAGGAATTGATATCAATGCCACCAGAAAATTTATCTCAAAACTTGACCCCGATCAGAATAACCCGACGGTGTTTCATATCGGAGTACTGGATCCGGTGCTGCGCGCCGAGGTTGATGACGAAAGCTCAACCTATGAGTTAAGCTCCCGCAACCCCAATGACAAAGCAAAGGTGCGGCTTAACTGGAATAAACGTCAGATTACCGCCATAAAGTTTGGGCTTAGGGGTCTTGAAAACTTCCTTGATCCGCAGACAAATAATTCGGTGGAGTTAAACTTTGACACCATTCAATACGCCGGAAAAATGCGCCAGGCTGTGCCTGACAGGATCATTGCTATGTTTTCAAATGAGCTGCGACAGGAGCTGGCTGAGGCAGTTCTTAACGAGTCAAAACTTTCCGAGGAAGAACGAAAAAACTGATCTTGGCAGTTCACATTGCTGAACTTACTGTGGGCTGCCATGGATGCCTAGCAGGTAAAAAGACGACTTGCGAGTTTGAGATCCCGGGGCAGGAGTTCTGGAAGTTTGAAGGAAAGCAGTATCAGGGTTGCCCTTTTAAGCAGGTTACTGATTTATCCGCTAATTTTTTGAGGGCATACAATTTTTATAAAAACGGCTATCTTCCCAACAAGGGGAGCTGGCTGGAGCAGCCGGCAAAGTTCATTGAGGCACTTGAGGTAATAGAAAACGAGCTTGCGGAAATAAGGCAGGACGAGATAAGGAAATACCGACATGCCCACAAATAGGGAACTCTCCATAATTATGCGCCTGAAAGATGAGGTGACGAAGCAGCTTCAGGGCGTAGAAGCCGGTTTGCAGAAGCTTGCTAACTCAACTCATAAACTAGGCCTAAATATGCGCCAGGTAGGCAGGGAGATTTCACAGGTAGGGCAGACTTTGGCTTTTGTGGGTGCGGCCATAACTGGTCCTTTGGCCTTAGCTTTTAAATCCTCGGAAAAATACTCTCTTTCCGTCTCAAACGAGCTTAAGCGCTTGGATAACGCCTTTATTGCTTTACGCTTAAGCATTGCCGAGGCCTTGGTGCCGGTTGTGCATACTCTAGCCAATGTCTTTGGCAACCTGCTTGCGGCCTGGAATAGTATCCCTGCAGCAACCCAGCAGATGATTGTCCAAGGGGTAGCAATTACAGGAATATTTCTTACATTAAGCGGAGTTACTGTGGCGCTTATCGGCCGTCTAATCAGGGTGGGGGGGATTATTTTAGATTTGGTGAGCAAGTTTGCTTTGTTTGCCTTGGCCAATCCTTGGCTGGTGGCAATTGCTGCAATAGTCGCAGGCTTAATTGTAGTCTTTCTTAAATTCAGGGATGTGGCAGTGCCAGTGCTTAATGCAGTTGAGATCGGAGCGGAGATGGTTTATATCGGCTTTGTAAAACTTATCAAATACCTCTTAGTGGGTTTTAATCAAATCTGCCTTGGTTTGCAGAAATTCTACGAGCTTCTAGGTAAGATCCCGGGTAAATTAGGCGAGCCTTACCGGGAGGCATCGGAGAATATCCAAAAATTCAGGGATAACTTAGAAGGTTTAATCAAGGCCTCGGATGCCGAGATGGACAAGGCCGGCAATAAAATATCGGACATCTTTATTACCGGCGAAGGAAGTTTGGTTAAAGGCTATGATAAGGCGCGCAATGCCATCGGTAATTTTATCAACTCGCTTAAAAACTTAGGCAAGAATGTCAAGATTGATGAGGTGGCGCAGTCCTTTGATGCCATAAAGGCAATAGGCGAGGGAACTGCACGGTCATTAGGCTCGTCTTTTAAACATTTCTTTAGTGATGCTTTTAAAGGCCAGTTGGATGATGCCAAGGACTATTTTGCGGAGTTCGGCAACATGATGCTGGATGTTTTGGCAGAGGTTTTGGCAAAGATTCTCCTGATTAAAACAATCGGCGCGATATTCCCGAGCATGATTTCGTTCTTCCATCAGGGAGGCATGGTTTATCACACAGGAGGACCTATTCAGCCGATATTTGCGCATACAGGCCTTAGCCCTGATGAGGTGCCGATCATTGCCCAGTCAGGCGAGGGGGTAGTCTCAAGGCGAGGGATGTCAGTTTTAGGCGTAAATAATCTAAAGAAGTTAAATCGCGGAGAGGATGTTTCTGCAGGCAGCCAGATCTTTAATGTTTATATCAATGCCAATGACGCAAAGTCTTTTAAGGATATGTTAGTGCAGCATCCGGATGTGTTTGAGAACGCGATAATTGATGCCTTAAACAAGAATAAGCCCATAAGAAGCGCAATCAGGAATAGTCTATGAGCACGGAAATTCTAACCTTTACGCCGATGTTCGGCTTGAAAGAGGATGCAGAGTTCTCAACTCTTATTTTTCAAGCAGACTCAGGAAGAGAGAAACGCAGATCCAAGTGGTCAAAGCCCATACGCACGCTTGACTGCTGGCTTGAGAATGAAAACGAAGAAGCGGTTAATTTAATCTGGGAATTCTTTAAGGCACGCAAAGGTAAATATGACACTTTTTGGGTAAAGTTTCCGACGAGTTTCAGGGTCAGTGCAGAAGCAGTGGGAATCGGCAATGACTCTCAGACAATATTCAACTTTGATTATTTCCCGGTTGACCTGTCTTCAATCAAAGTTTATCTAAACGGCGTATTGCAGCTATCAGGCTATACAGTCGCTAACGATCTGACAAATGAAATAGCCAAGATAACTTTTAGTGTTCCTCCGGGCGCGGGTGTGGCAGTTACCGCGGATTATGAATACTTCATCCAGGTGCGCTTTGATGATGACAAGCTCTCAAGGGAATTGGTGCAGTATAAGTTATATAACACCACTTTAAAATTTAAAGAGGTGCTTTGGAATATTTATCAGGCGCCTTAAATAAGAAAAATGCAGGAATTAACCACCCAGTATAAAGATGAAGCGCAGAAACAGGAAAACAGTCCTATTGAACTGTACGACTTTTATTTAGGTGGGCAAGGCGCCTGCGATGCAAACACCTTTTATTTCTGCACGGACAATAAAAGGTGCCAGTTCTGGAACTTAGACGGAGTCTTACAGTATTACATTCCGCTGGGAATAAAGCGTTCAGCTGTACCAGCAAGCAATCAACTGGAAATTGAGGCAGTGTCAGGCGAGTTTGACAATGTGGACCGAGCTTGGAGTAACTGGCTGAACACAATTGATCTAAGAGGCAGGCGGGTGGTTATCCGCAAGGTTTTTCTCGACCTGCTTACAGATCAGACGCATGCCAAAGTAATGTTTGACGGGATTATTAACGCTGTAGCCGAGTTAACCGAACTAAGCGTCAAAATAGAATGCAAGTCAAAACTCAAGTCTTTGGCAGTTGAAACCGGACGCATGCAGCAGCTTTACTGCAACTATATTTATGGAGATGAGTTTTGCCAGTTTAATGTCGCCGGCACAAGGATAACCGGGCAGGTAATCGGATATGGTTCTACAACAGGTTTTATCATCGACTTATCACGGACAGAGGCAGATGATTTTTGGAATGACGGAGTGATTCAGTTTGAGCAGGGCGTAAACGCAGGCCTCAAAAGAAAGGTAGTCGATTTTATTCTTGGAGAACACAAACTGATTTTAGATTACGCTTTACCGCAGGCACCGGAGGTCGGCGACACCTATTCAGTAGAAAAAGGCTGTGACAAGTCCTTTGATGTCTGCAAAAACCGGCATAATAACCAAGCGAATTTCGGCGGGTTTAAACATATCCCGCAGCTGATAAATCCGATTAGCAAGGAAGAATGAAAAAGCTCGATAATGAACTCTTAAATAAACTGGTGGGTATTAAATGGCTTGAGGACGGCCGGGACTTTAACGGCACAGACTGTGTGGGCCTGGTGCAGCTTTATTTTAATGCAAAAGGGGTTAAAGGAATCGCGCCTAAGATCAGCGAAGTTGAGCAAGCTAAGCAGGATGAAATTCTTAAAAAAGTTATTGAGACGAACACCATTGTAAGTAAAGACGATCTTCAGGCAGAGGATGTTTTAGTTTTTAAAATTAATGAAGAGCTACATGTAGGGCTTTATTTAGGCTACGGCCGGATGCTGCATGCGCGTAAAGACGGGAAGTCCAGGATTTCCCGGCTCACGCCCTCTTGGGAAAAATACTTTTTATTCGCTATCCGCGAAAAAGACGGACAAATTTACATCCCGCCTGCAGGCCCGCCGGCTGCTATTGCTGTTGCCCTGGTAATTGCAGATTACGCTGCTGCCTCATTTATCGCCGGAGGTTTAATTTCCTTATCCTTAACGACCATAGGCTGCCTTATCGGCACAGCCATGATCGGTTATTCTATAGGCTTGGCCATTCAAACCAGGCAGCAGTCAGGCTCAGGCGGATCCTCTGCCAGCCCTAGATACAGCTTTGGCGAACTGCAGACTACCTCGACCAATCAGTATCCGGTGCCGGTACTTTACGGCGAGGCGCGCTTAGCCGGAAACATCGTTTTTCAAAATCCGGTGATGGGTGGCGAGCAGATAGATTTATTAATCGTCCTTTGCCAAGGCGAAATTGAAAGTATCACCGATGTGCGTTTAAACGGCGAGCCGATTGGAAGCTTCCCGGGCTGCTCGTATCATTCTTTCTTAGGTACGCCGACACAAAATGTGCAAGACGATACCGGCCTTGATTTAGACGGTATCCAGTACCGCAATACTGCCATGCTGCATGTGCATCTTGAGACTTCTGATAAATTAAAAGGCGGAAGGCCTAATATTACCTGCGTATGCCGTGGTAGGAAAGTTTCAACATGGAGCGGATCAATCTGGACAACGCTAAAGGCTTATTCGGATAATCCTTCAGCCTGCATTAGGGATTATCTCTTAATGAAGCTGCAGATAGGCGGGTGCGGGTATTTAGCAGCTGACATTGATGATTTGGCATTTGCCGAGGTTTATGATCATTGTCAGGAACTGGTAAGCGATGGCCAAGGAGGGCAGGAGCCAAGATATACGGTTTCCTTCTGCATAGATCAGAAACGCGCAGCCTCGGATAACTTAAGCGAGATGCTGGTAGGTTTTGCCGGAGCACTCATTCGGTCCGGCTCAAAACTAAAGCTGATCATCGCCAAACCGCAGGCAGCAGTGGCTTCATTCGATGAAGATGATATCCGTGATTTAAGGATTATTCAAAAAGGTCTGGATCAGAAGATTAACCGTTTCGGTATTGAATACTTTGATCCTACGCAGGATGATGCACGGATTCTCGCCTGGGGAGCAGAGGATAAGGTAGACCAGGATGAGCGGGGGTTGGTTGAGCAGACTTTAACTATACCGTCAATTAACCGTAAAACACAGGCCTCAAGGTTAAGCAACCAGTATTTTTATGAGTTAAAGCTTTGCCCTTTATCAGTTGAATTTACTACTTCCTTAAATGCCGTAGGCCAAGAGATAGGGGATGTAATCGAGGTCACGCATTCGCTCATGGGCTGGACGAATAAACAGTTTATCATCCAGCGCATTGAAGAGGATGAAAAGGATGTCTATAAAATCACCGCGCAGGAATACAATTCATCTATTTACAATGATCGGCATGGAGCAACTATTGAGACATTTGATTACGGCACTCCCGCAAACCCCTATGCCGCGGTTACAGATGTAGGCAATCTCGTTATTTCAGAAAGCGACTATTATTTGCATAAGGACGGTACCGTGGGTTCCGATATCTTAGTTTCATTCGACGCTCCGGCAGATGATTCCCGCGTGTTTTTAAGTCATTATCAAATTGAGCTCAAAAAGGGTTCAGGAGATTATATCGTTATAGGAACCACGAATAATACTAATTTTACGATCTATGGGGTAGAAGATGAGCAGACTTATTATATAAAAGTCAGAACTGTCTCAGTAAACGGAATTATATCAGACGGAACGGTTTCTTTACCTTTAACGGTGCTTGGAAAACTTTCCCCTCCGGCAAATGTAAGTAATTTTGGTTATACCTTCACAAATGAAATCGTATTTAAATGGGATAGGAATACGGAAAAAGACCTGGGGGGATATGAGATAAGGCTAGAGGATGCAGACTGGGGAGTGCAAAACAGTAACCTCATATATAACGGATTAAGCAATAAATTCACCATTGTTTCTCCTGCGTCCAGGACGCCGGGTACTTACTATATCAAGGCTTTTGACACTTCCGGTAATTACTCCCAAGCAGCGCAGTCTGTAACGCCGGTGAACGCGGCTCCTTCAGCGCCGAGCATAGCGGCTACACAGTGGTTCGGGTTTGCCAAGATTGAATGGACTGATGTTAATGATACGGATTTAAAGCATTACGAGGTTTATAAGTCCCCAACCAATGTCTGGGCTGGAGAAGAGTCTCTAGAGGCAAAGATTCCAGGGACAGAAGTCATAGTTCAGGGTAATGCTCCGGTTGACGCCCAGGCTGATGCGGCAGATGCAACAAGCATTACGGATGCCGGTATAGCAGGTTACGGCCCTAATTACTTTGCCGGCGACGTGATCGTGCAGATAAGTGGAACATATAAAGGCCAGGAGGCAGTAGTCTCGGCCTATAACAATTCAACCGGGCAGGTATCAGTAGCTTCCTGGCCGTCAGGAATACCTAGTGTCAATGATGAGTTTGTAATCAAAGACAAGGCTTATTATAAGGTAAGGGCGGTTGATGCTTTCGGCCCGGGAAGCTTTTCTTCCGCGGTTACCATAAACTTTACGCCTTTAAGCGAAGCAGAAATAGGCGATGCTATAATTTCGGCACGAAAGCTTATTGCTGGTGAGTTGATTACTTTATCCGCGCAGATAAAAGATCTCATTGTGACTAATGCCAAGATTTACGATTTAGACGGCGCAAAAATTCACGCTGAGTCAATTACACTTTCCAAGTTAGCCAGTGATGCAATCCCGCCTAAAACGTATTATCAAGACAGCGAGCCTGCCTCCGGTATGAATGAAGGCGATTATTGGATTGATACCGATGATAACAATAAGCTTTATATTTATCAGAACAGCAGCTGGGAAGTAGTATCTGAAAGCGGAGGTGGTGGAGTAGGTATAACTATCTTTAAACAGTCCTCTATTCCTGTTTCCTTGGCCATCGGCGATTTGTGGATAGATACCGATGACGGCGATAAATTGTATAGAGCAGCAAGCGTCGGCGCTGACCAAATTGCATCCGGCGAATGGGAATTGATAAATGCTGCTACTGCCACAGGCTGGGCGCACGGCTCTGACATAACTAAGATTGACGGCGGAAAGATTTACACCGACTCCATTACTGCTGACAAGATAGACGTCAATCAATTGGATGCCTTGGCTGTCAATACTGGCAGTCTTACTGTAGATGAATATATAAAGAGCTCTGATTATGTGGCTGGCACTACAGGGTATAAATTGAGTTCAGGGTCCGGCTTAGAAGTAAATACCGGAGTAATAAAAGGGCAGGTTTTAGAAACCAACGCCATTTCCGAAATAATAACCGCTACTGCCACAAATAAATCCACAGGTAGCACTTCTTATGTGGATTTAATCAGCACGCAGATTACCACGCCGGATGCGACTAAATTATTAATATTATTTCAGGCAGGAGATTTAAGGCTGGATTATCAGGAAGACCAATCTGACTGGATAGATATCCAGGTTTTAATTAACAGTGTTGAGAAAACCGGAGCCAGAGTTGGCGGGCTTTTTGCTGATATTTCCGGGGGTATACTTTTTTACAATCAAAGGCTTCCCACTCAAATTCATCACTGGGAAGCAGTCAACGCAGGCACATATACAGTCCTTGTCCGCTGGAAGGTGGGAAGATCAGGTATCACTGCTTATGCAGGCGACTCTTTTGCCGTAAAACTTTCATTGATGCAGAATAAAAAGTGAGGTGTAAATGCTGGAAGAATTAAAACAGCAGTTAAAGCGGTTAGAAGCAACAGCCGTGCAGCTAAAGGAATCTCAGGAGAGGGCGAAGGTGGCTTACTGGCAGACCGTGGGTCGTGTAGCGCAACTCGAAGAGATTATAGAAATGCTAAAGAAAGTGGAGGAAGATAGAAAATGAACGGCGAAACCAAGATAAGATTAAAAGCCGGGCTTGTAGGCGCAGTTGTTACTTTGGTCCTTACTCTTGCCGGGATTGCCTTTGGGTACGGGCAGTTGAATAACAGAGTGGATGCGATGGAATCAAGGATAAGCTGTATTGAGGAGATCAGGGAGCGCCTGGTAAGAGTCGAGACGCTTGTAGAGCGGATAGATAAGAAAATCGCAAATTGAGGAGGTGGAGAAATGAAGGTATTGATAGCTTTTATTCTCGGGAACATTGTTGGCGGGCTGGGGATGTTTTTCTATCTTTGGATGAAAGGCAAGGTGCAGAATGCCGGAAACCGAAAAGTTTAGTTTATTCAAATTCGCCGGGAGTTTCTTTCAGCTTTTGCCGTGGGTAAAGAACTTACGTTATGTGGCCGGAATCGCGCTTATCGGCTTTGTGGGCCTGACAATTTATCGGGCATTCTTTATGCCGACGCAAACCACAAAACAGATCACCCATATAATCGCCCAGCCCGGATCTCAGATAACAGTGGATCAGAAGAAAGAGGAGAAGAAGCCCGGGATTGAGGTTAGTCCTTTCGTTGAAGGTTACGGGTTTGTCGAGTCAGATAACAGGAAAGGAGTTGGCGGTAAAGCCGGGATAAGGGTAGAATTCTAATAATCCGAAGAGAATTCACGAAACGTACTATCTGTATATAGAAAGTCTTTCATTACACCGTATTTCTGGGCGGCCTTACAGGAGTCACCTCTTGAATTAGAGAAATCACCTTGACAGAAGTAGATTTGAATGCTATATTTTATTTGTGAACAGTTGTTCACTAATTAGACAATATTCATAAGGAGAGTAAATGAGCGTATTAAGCAGAAAGGAAAGAGATAGGGAATTACGCAGGTCCGATATCCTGAAAGCGGCCGAGCATTTGTTTGCCTTAAAAGGTTATCACAAGGCGACAATAAGAGATATCGCAAAAGAAGCCCAGTATGCTACCGGAACAGTTTACCTACACTTTAAGGACAAAGACGTCCTTTATTTAGCCTTGCTTGAAGAGAAAATGAAAAGTATGTTATTTGCAGTTAAGGAAAAGATAGGGCAGGTGAAAGATGCAAGAAAGAAGCTAGAGATTTATGTGCAAGAAGGTTTAGCCTTTTTTGAAAAGAACCAGGATTTCTTCTGCATATTTATTTCTGAGGGAAATGATTTAATCTCGGAGAGAAAACTCTTAAAATCTCCCATTGGGCTACAAATGCAAGAATACACAACAAGTCTAATAAAAGAGACGCAGGAGCAGGGAGTAATTAGTAGGGATTTTGACGCGGGACAGATCGCAGAGGTATTTACCTCTATCATAAAAACGATTATACTCAAATGGCTGCAAGAGAAGGATGAGAAGGATGACAATTTTGCTGATTTGCCTGGTATAATTCTTAGATTATTCCTAAACGGTACTGCAAATAAATAATTCCCACCGCAATACCAATTTCGGCTAGTTTACTAAAATACTAAAAAACCACCTTGACAAAAGCCATGATGAATGTTATAGTCTAATTGTGAACACTTGTTCATATAATGACACTATGTTCAAGATAAACATTGGCTATAGTTTTTCAAGAAAGGCAGAGCACAATGGAATATAGGACTTATACAGGTAGTAACAGGTTGTTTTTTCATAAGAAAATAATGGCAACACTATCCATTCTATTTTGCATTACAGTTTGTTGTCCTTATTTTGGTTATGGCGCAGAGATCGCAGGTAAACCTGAAGTAAAGAGCAGTAATGTTATTACTATCCAGGAAGGGATTGCTATGGTGCTTAAGGATAACCGTTTGATAAAAATAACGCTTTCCGATAATGACATGGCCTATCAGGATACCTTGCTTGCTCGTTCCGTACTATTACCCCAATTAAATTTGAGCGCGGTAAAAACTTACAATCGATACCAGAATAAAATGAAATTTGGGTCTCAAGAAGTGCCTACATCTGATAAAGACCCTTTTTCTTTCGGGGTAGATGTTTACCAGACTTTATTCGATTTTGGTAAAAGTCTTTCGAATTATCATGCCTCAAAAGACTTGTTTAAGGCAACAAAGGCGCATACCGAAAGCGTAAAGAAGGTAGCTACGCTTGAATTTATCGTTGCCTATTTTAATTTTTTGGAAACGGAGAAAATGATCACAGTTTCTGAGAAAGAAGTAGAAAGCCTTGCCTCTTACCTTAAAGATATGGAACATCTTTATGAACAGGGGAGCGTGGTTAAAAACGATTTATTACCTGCCAAGGTAAAGCTTTCTGACGCTGAACAAAAACTCATTAGCGCGCAGAATGAATTAGAAATCGCAAGGGCGAGATTAAATAATATTCTCGCTCTTCCCCTAAGAGAGAATACTGAAGCTCAGGATATACAAATGGAGTCGCCAGAGTTGCCTGAAATGGAGGATGCCTGGGCAACTGCACAGTCTCAAAGGCCGGAAGTTGCCTTTTATGCCGATCAGATAAATGCATCGGTTTCGGCCGAAAGAGCAAAAGCAGTGGAGAACTTTCCTGTTCTTTTTGCTGATGGAGGCTACAGCTACTCACAGAATAAATACCAAGTTCACGAGGATAATCTATCGGCGAGTCTTGGGGTAAAGATGAACTTTTATGATGGTGGAGCTGCTCGGGCAGAACTATTAAAAGAGCGCTCGCGGCAGAAACAGCTAAAAGAACAAAAAGATAAGATTATCGATGACATAAAATTTGAAGTTGAGGATAGCTATTATAGTTTGAAGAACGCCTGCAAAAAAATAGCTGTTGTTAAAGATGCTGTCGAGCAGGCGGATGAAAACGTGCGCGCTTACCGGGTAAAATATATGGCCGGAAGCGCAACTTCAACAGATGTACTTGAGGCAATAGCTCTTCAGACCAGGGCGCAAACAAATTATTACAGCGCTGATTATGAGTTAAAACGCAATTATGCAAAGCTTGAATACTCTATAGGTATGGATCTTTTATCCATTTATGAAAAGTTGGGAAAGGAGATTAAATGAGTTTGCCAAAACCTAAAGTAAAAAAGTTAGTAATTTTTATCGCTATCGGCATTTTAGCCGCGATTATAGGCGGTAGGTATGTTATCAGTAGTTTTAATGTGGTTGAGACCGATGACGCATACATAGAAGGCAGGATCCATAATATTGCGCCTAAGATTCCCGGAACGGTCAAGGTGGTAAAGATTGAGGATAATCAGAAAGTCAAAGAAGGTGATCTCCTTATTGAAATCGATCCTGTAGATTATGAGTTGAGAGTTAGCGAGGCGCAGGCAGGTTTAGATATGCGCAAGGCCTCATTTGAACAAGCCTCGCGCGATAAGGATCGCGCAGCAGCTCTCTATAAGGAAGAGGTGCTTCCAAAAGAGAAGTATGAGAATGTCCTTACTGCTTATAATCTGGCAAAAGCTCAAGTTGAGACTGCCGAAGCGCAGCTTAGTATAACTAAAAGGAATCTGGAGTATACGAAGATATTCGCTCCTTCTGATGGCCATGTGACTAAAAAATCTGTTGAGATTGGCAATCAGGTGCAGCCTGGGCAGCCGCTTATGGCAATTGTCCCGGACGATATGTGGGTCGTGGCGAACTTTAAGGAAACGCAATTGACTCATATGCGTCCCGGACAAGAAGTAACAATCCGGATGGATGTGTATCCGGGGAAAGTGTTTAAAGCTCATGTGGATAGCATCCAACGCGGAACAGGAGCTAAATTCAGCCTGTTCCCCCCGGAGAACGCCGCCGGTAATTTTGTCAAAGTTGTTCAGCGCATCCCCGTGAAGATCGTCTTTGATGAAAAAACTGACCAAGAACATCCACTTAGTATAGGTATGTCCGTCATCCCGAAGGTAGAGATACGCTGATGCAGAACGATACCGCGAGCGAATCCTGGCGTCCTTCGCACAACCCCTGGCTGGCATGTGCCGCCGTCATGTTGGCGACGACCCTGGAGGTTTTGGATACTACTATCACAAACGTTGCTTTGCCGCATATTGCTGGTAATCTTGGTGTAACTCCCCACGAAGCAACATGGGTAATAACTAGCTATCTTGTTTCAAACGCGATAATTTTACCTGCTGCCGCTTGGTTTAGCGGCTTCTTCGGCAGAAAGCGGATCCTCATGATCTGCACGGTTGTCTTTACGCTGGCATCTTTACTGTGCGGCGTAGCAGGCAGCCTTGGTTTTTTACTTTTCGCCCGGATTTTGCAAGGAGTGGGCGGAGGGGCATTGATGCCCATATCGCAGGCGGTATTGCTCGAAAGTTTCCCCAGAGAGAAACAAGGTATGGCAATGGCAGCCTTTGGGATGTGCGTTGTGCTTGCGCCCGTAGTCGGTCCTGTTATAGGAGGGTGGCTTACCGATAATTATAACTGGCGCTGGATATTTTTTATTAATCTGCCAATAGGGATAATGGCGCTCCTGATGACCAATATCTTTGTTGAGGATCCGCCGTATATTAAAAAGGATAATACCATGATCGACTACGTCGGATTCCTCCTCATGGCGATAGGGCTGGGGACTCTTCAGATTGTGCTCGATAAAGGGCAGGAGGTCGATTGGTTCCAGGCATCGTGGCTTTGCAGAGCAAGCATAGTAGTTGTGGTAGCGCTTATAGCATTCGTCTTATGGGAATTGCGCGCAAAAAACCCTGTGGTCAATCTAAAGATATTTAAAGACAGGAATTTTTCCGCGGGAATGATATCCACCACTCTTATCGGCGCATGTATGTACGGTACTATGACCTTGATTACGCTATTTTATCAAACTCTACTTGGATATACCGCTTATCTGGGCGGTCTGGTAACGTCACCGCTTGGGATAGGTTGTTTTGTTGCTGCTTTGACCGTTGGATACTTAAGCAACCGTTTCGATAACCGGATATTGTTCGTGTCAGGACTACTGATATTAGGGCTGGCGAGTTTTGGTATGGGGAACATTAATCTCGAGATCAGCATGCAAAGCAAGCTATTCGTTACTATCGCCATTGGTTTTGGTCTTATGATGTCTTTTATCCCATTAAGTATGTTGGCCGTAGGACATCTTGACAAAAAAGACATGGGAAATGGCACCGGGCTTTTCAATCTTATGAGAAATATAGGGGGCAGCATAGGTATAGCCGTGACTACGACGATGCTTTCGCGCATGGGACAAGTGCACCAGACATTCCTTTCCGGCCATATTACGCCGTACGACTCTGTCTATCAAGAGACGTCTAAAGCGATGGGTCCGCGAATGGCGAACGGGCTTATTTACAGAGGTTTATTAGGCCAATCCGCGCTTCTTGCTTACATAGATAGTTTTTATTTGTTTGGCACCATAGCCATCGTATGCATATTTACAGTATTCCTTTTTCGTAAGGTAAAAAGCACAGAGACGGTTATGGTTCATTAGCAAGTCGTTTTTAACTGAAGAGATCCTAATGAACGGAGATAGGAAGGAAAATTTGGAATATATCTTAGATCAAATAGAATACGGCGTTATTGTGGCTAATAGGAAAACCCTGAAAATTATTAGGATTAACGAAGCAGCCAGGAAAATGTTTGCCCTCACTGAGATTGACGATAATTTTAATATGGTTTCATATATACAGAGCAAATTTAGAATTAATGTCAGCGACAACAGGTATTTTTATTTTGAAGGCGAGTCATCGGATACCTGCAATCGCGTTTTTGAAGTATATACGAAATTCATAGATAGTCTTGTTGCCGGAGAAGTGGATATGATTGTAGCGATTATCCGGGAAGTTACGGATATCAAGGCACAGGAGTCAAAAAGGCGGAATTTCCTGCAGGTTGTATCGTATAAATTAATAGCGCAAATAACCGAAGCAAAGTCTTCCCTTGCCTTATTAAAAGGAGAGGGTGTTATAGAAGAGCGGGAGCAGTCCTTAAAAGCACTGTGCGAACGTTTTAAAAAAATAGATGGACTGACTAAGGCATTATTAACATTTACGCTGTCGTTAAGATAATGGAAGATGCGGATCTAACATATGTAATTACAAGGTTATCGAATAAAAGCGAACCTGTTTTCGTTCACGGAAAACGAGTTGCCAAACTTGCCTGTGCTATCGCTAAGATAATGGATTATTCTGATGGAGAGATTAAGCTGATTAATCAATCCGCAGTGGTGCATGATATTGGCAAACTCGGGTTGCCTGCAGATATAGTAAATAAACCAGGTACGCTTAACAGCGAAGAGCTTGTTATAATCCAGAAACATCCGGAGCTAGGATACTCTATCCTGAAGCAGATTACAAAATCAGAATCCGTTATTACCAAAGTCGCGCTTCAGCATCATGAAAGACTGAATGGTTCGGGATATCCTTTCGGCTTGTGTGCCAAGGATATTAATCCTGTCACGAGAATAATCTCGGTTGCCGATGTGGTTGATACTATGATTTCTCCACAGGTATATAGGCCAGCATTGAGTATGGATGAAGCTCTGAAGGAGATTAAGCAAAACAGCGGTTTGTCGTATGATTCAGAAGTTGTCAATGCGGCTTTGGTAATTATTGAAGTGCAGAAATTCAGTTTTAATCTATGAAACAATGCTAAAGCGTTTTCACTGGCTGATCGTAAGCGTTTTTCTTATCTCCGGATGCGCGAGCGTGCGGCACGCCGTCCCGCCAGATTTATTAAGCAGCGCGCGGTTTTCCGGCATGCAGGATATCCGGGCATTCAGCGGTATCCCAAGTGATTCTTTTAAGAAGGATTTCGTTAAATTGTTGGAACAGGAAGAAAAAGAAGAATCTTCTTTTTTCAATTTCAAGATTAACCGAACTTATTATATGCTTGCTATTTCAGGAGGTGCGGCAAATGGTGCTTATGGCGCGGGGTTGCTGAACGGATGGTCACAATCGGGCACACGTCCGGTTTTTAAGGTAGTTACCGGTATAAGTACCGGAGGGATGATTGCGCCGCTTGCCTTTTTAGGGAGTAGATATGATAATAAACTGAGGGAATTCTACACAAAATATTCGACGAAAGATATTGTACGAATACGGATTCCATTTAGCAATTCCTTTGCAAGTGCCCGGCCATTAGAGCGTCTTATTGAGCGGTATTTTGATGCAGAATTGTTAAAAGAGATAGCTATCGAATACAACAAAGGCCGCAGGCTTTATGTGGGAACGACTAATCTGGATGCGCAGCGGCTTGTTATCTGGGATATGGGGAAAATTGCATCTATGGGCGATGATAATGCCCTAAGGTTGTTCCGAAAGGTCATTTTAGCATCGGCATCCATCCCGATTGTATTTCCGCCGGTCTATTTAAATGTAGAGGTCAATGATAAAGCGTATGATGAGATGCACGTTGATGGCGGAGTAATGAAGCAGATATTTTTTCTTTATGATGTTGCCCAAGGTATCGAGAAAGCAGCCAGAGAAAAAGGAATAGATGTTTCTAAAATGCAATACAAAATTTATATTATTAGAAATGGTTATGCAGATGCCGTTTGGAAAGAGGTTCCGGATAAACTTTCTTCTATAGCCGGACGCACTATTGATACGATGGTTAATGCTCAAAGCGTCGGAGATATTTATCAATTGTATGCCTTTACAAAGTTAGGTAAAGGTGATTTTAATCTTGCCTATATCCCGGCAACCCATGTATCGAAAGCAAAAGAGCTCTTTGACCCTGTTGAAATGCGGGAACTTTTTGACTTAGGCTTTAAAGAGGCATCACAAGGATATCCTTGGAGAAAAAAGCCTCCCGGATTAGAAGAATTGAATTAAGATAGACGCTGTAATAAAGGGAGATGATGCGGAAGGGGTATTTTTATATAGCAAATAAGAATAATAACGGTAAAAGAACAGGGCTGATTTTTGTTCTTAATATCGGCGACAGAAGACTTTTAAAGTTATCTACATTAAAATATATTTATAAAGACAACAGTATTCTCGTTGTTTTTACACCGGTTTCCAGCAATGAAGTCGGCGTTCTAAAGAAGCATTTGAAACAAGAGAAGTTTTTCCACAAATCCTTTGATACCGAAATTTGCAGATTGCTCGGGGAGATTATTTCCGGGATGCTGAAACCGGATATTGGTATGGATCTTGTTATTAGAGAGCTGACCGAAAAGCAAAATAAGGATTATAAAAATTTTGAATATAAGTGTTACGATAAGGTGTATATTCCCGGTACTACCCCAATGAAACGGAGCAATGAAATCGAGGTGAATAACCACAAAATAAAACTCGGCGACTCGGTATTTAAGCTGTTTCTACGGCTTGTGCTGGAATTGAAAAAGGAGAAACAGGGATGGGTTAACAGGCATAGTCTGGGCTCAGACAGCATAATTGCGGATGTCGAGAAATTTCAGATTTACAGCAATCTCAGGACGGCTTTGCAGGGAAGCCTGCTGGATAAAGACGGTCAGAAGTTTATTGAGAATAACGGCTCAAAGCAGTATCGCATATCACTTCACCCCGATTTTATCGCCTACGACAGAGAGAAACTCCTCAAACACCCCGATAGCAGTATTCAAAACCTCGCCAGAAAATTAACCCCAATATAATTTGAACTTTGGAAGACAAAAATAAATGTTGACAATGTTCGCTAACAATGATAACATCTGTCTATGCAAATTGGGGAGAAGATAAAAAGCGAGCGAATAAAGAAGAAAATATCTCTTAGAGAGTTCTCGCGTAAATTAGAGATTTCAGCTGCCTATCTCGTTGATATTGAAAAAGGAAGGAGACCGCCTAACCATGAACTACTACAAAAGATCTCTGATTTACTCGATATTCCTGTATCCACACTTAATAAGTATAATTTAGAGATGCCAAAACACATACGCGATTGGATTGAAAAGCACCCTTTTTTCTCGAGACTCTTTAAATTTGCTTTAAAGCAGCCAGATCCCTTCAAGACAATTGAAGATATTGAGGCTGCATTGCCCGTTGTTAGTCAGCAAGTTAGCTTCGCGGCAATTTATGAATCCGAGTTGCAAGCAATAGGGCTGGAGAGTTCCTCATGGGAAACTGAAACGGGTGGGGACCTGTTTGGGGTTTGGCAGGATATCCCGATTATCTATTTAGCGACTAGGGTCGGTCAGAAAGCCATCAGAAGTAATGCTCATTTTAGATTAGACGTCGACTATTTGATTAAAATCAGCTCAGAATTAAGCAGCGAATGGGGATTACGTTACTTTGGTGACTGGCATTCGCATCATAAGCTAGGATTATACTCTCCAAGTACTGGTGATCGCGAGAGGGTTAAACGGCTGGCAGAGAAGAATAATTTCAGAGAGATGATAGAATTTGTAGCGACTTTTTCAAATGAATCAAAAAAGAACAGGGTTATCCAGGTTCACCCATTTATCTACAAAAATTTTCCTGCCACAGACCCTTCTGAATTGTCTTTGATTGTTCTAAGAGGCTTAAGCCCAGTCAGAGAGGCGCTGATGGCCAGGAAAAAAATGCCAGAACAGCAGTTAGATTCATATTCGATATTTCAGATAGATAAAATAGGGCTTCCAAAAGAACAGCTTGGCCGTGTATCCGGAAATGAAGGTAATCCACAAAAAATAATATCCGATAAAGTACTATTAAACGCAGGAATAGAATTTAAGCGCGTTTCCTCTAAAGATATTGAAATACACCAGACTGAGTTTGGCCATATTCTTGTTGTGCCTGTCAGAGACGAGCAGCATATCGCATTTGCATTAGACAATACTTGGCCTCATAAGGTATTACAGGTTGATTGGATTGACAGAAAAACAGGTAAATCTACCGAGCTGGATATAAAAGAAACTGAATTGTCCTTAGTGAATTTGGATAAGATGATCCAGTGCTATAAATCAGTTAAAGAGAGTAGGGCATGACTTTATTAGAAAGGCTAAATTTAGAAAATCAAATATTAATCCGGGATGGGATGTCTCAGTTTTTGATTAAATATTATCAGCCTGATAATTTTTATTACATTTATGGAGATTACACATCTAATAGCGGAAGGAGCTATACGATTTGGTGCAGAATACCGGATTATTATCCAACCGTCTGCCCCAAGGTTTATGTCCATAAGCCTAATCCTTTGATCGGCTATGGGGGTGTTTCCATAAATAGCTATAAAGTATCTCATAATATGCATACTTTGGATAATGACAGCAGTGGCGAAGTCCAGATTTGCCATTGGAGACAAAGTCGATGGGATAGCAGCATTACCTTGAATAAGGTAATGCTAAAAGCAATGTTATGGTTTGAAGCTTTTGAGCAACACCTTGCAACAGGCCAGCCTATAGACAATTTTGTATCTACCATGAGGGAAGCGTAGGGGTGAAAGATGGATTCACAAAAAGAGCAAATACGAGAAGCGATGCAGTCGATTGCAGCACGCCGACAAGGCCACAATAAGTTAGTCTATGATAAGACAAAAAAAACGATAGTGGCTGTTTCGACAGCGGATTATACAACGACGGGATTAAATATTTCGGCGGAAGAAGCTGATATGTTTATTTAAGATGATTACCATACCTTCGGAATATATAAATAATAACTGGAAGAAGCTCCTTGATATTAAAACCCTACCAATCACTTTATCAGAGTGGGATGGCGGGGATGCTTATTCACTGAGTTCAATGGGTGCGTGTCCAAGCCAGAAAGAAGTTTATGGAGTAATAGTGATTGGTGAGCGCGATACTAAGGAATACCAAATCGTGATTCAGTTAATAAAGGTTTCTGATGAACAGCCTTTTGACTATGTGTCACCGACAGGCGAAAAATTTAAAGCGGTTTCTTATTCTAATGCGGGCAAAACAAAAGATGAAAAAATAGTTACGCATATAGTTAATGTTGGCTATGAAATTTCCTCAAGACACCAGGGTTTAATTGAAACAGGCCTGCTAAAGGATAGCTCTGTTTTAATACTCGGACTAGGGACAGGGGGGATCCAAATTGCTATTAATCTCGCAAAGTGCGGCGTTGGAAATTTCCACCTCATAGATCCTGACAGGCTTGAGATTGGGAATATATGTAGGCACCAGGCTGGCATATCCCATATTGGCAGAAAAAAAGTTCTTGTAGCTAGGGATTTACTGTTGGAAAAAAACCCGGATATTAAAGTTTACCCATATCCAATCAAGGCGGATGAAACTACCAAAGACAAAATACAAGAAATAATCAAAGGCGTGGATTTAATTATATGCGCTACAGATAACCGGGAAAGCAAGCTATTGGTTAACGCTATTAATATAGATTTTAAGAAGCCTGTGCTTTTCTCAGGAGCTTTTCGTAGGGCGTATGGAGGGCATGTGCTGAGAGTGTATCCCGGGGAAACAGCCTGTTATCATTGTTTTTTATTGGGTATGTCTGATATAGAAACCGATCAAGAGATTTCTTCAGTTGAGAGTGCTGAGGCAATAGCATATTCTGATATGCCAGTACCGATTGAACCTGGATTAGCTGTAGATGTTGAACCTATTGCCACAATGACTTCAAAGTTAGCTTTACAGGAGTTGATAAAAAATAAAGAATCTACGCTACATATTTTGGATAAAGATCTTTCAGCAAATTGGTATTTTTGGATTAATAGACCAGAGCCGGGTACGGCATATGCATCATTTCCACCGTTAAGCGATGAGGCAAAGGAAATGACAATATTACGTTGGTACGGCGTATCTTTTCCGAAAGGCGACGGCTGTCCGACTTGTGGAAATTTTGAAAAGGCTTTACGGGAACAGTATGGTCTTCAACTAAATGAAAACGCTCAACCGGAAAGTTCTTCATTACCGCCGGATATTAAGCTATAAGGAGTTGCTACAATGGAGATGAATTCGTACTTTGATGGCCTATTAGCAAGTATTGAGCCAGATCCCAATAATGTTAAATTGGCAAAAAAATCTCATGAAGAAATAAGGGATTTTTTGGCAAAGGATGATGAGATTTCAAAAGCTAATCCAGAGACATTTCTTTCTGGTTCATATGCAAGAGAGACAGCTGTTAATGATATTAAAGATGTTGATATCATCTTAATTATTGATTTGGATCGCAGTATTACAGAGCCAGAAGTCACTTTAGCTTGGGTGCAGGCTTCACTGCAAAAAGATTACTCAAAGGTAAAAAGACAAGGAAGGTCGGTGAATGTTGTTAACGATAAAGGGTTTAGCCTGGATGTTGTTCCTGCAACTCCAATTTCAAATCGTTCTGGTCCGTTATGGATCCCAGACAGAGAAGCTAAAGCATGGGTGGCAACCCATCCGAAGGCGCAAATTGCGTTTTCTACTGAAAGAAATAAAGCTACCGAGGGTTGTTACGTTCCTTTGATTAAAATCATTAAATATTGGCGGGATAGATTGTCAAGTGAAAGTGCCAGGCCAAACTCCTATATAATTGAGAGCTTGGTTGCTCAATGCTTGATATCGGAGCCTTCTTCATATGGGGATGCTATTAAGAATATTTTTAGTCATATTTATTTTACCTATCAGAGTTATTTGACGGCGAAAAGTGTCCCGAATATTAGCGATCCTGGATATTCCAGTGTTAATGTCGCAAAGCGGTGGGAATTTGAAGAGTTTTTAGCTTTTATGGCAGAAGTAAAAAATGGTTATTCTACGGCTAAAGAAGCTTTGGAATCTAAAGATGAGGCAGAGTCTATTAAATTATGGAAAAAACTTTTTGGAACTAAATTCTCTTCACCTAGCTGAAAAAGTAAAGGAACCCAATAAATGAAGAAAAAGAATCATATTGATATCAGAAAGATTTTTCTTGGTCTCCAGGATCACATGTACGCGAAGCTTTCGTTAAACCGCCGTATTATTTGCCACCCAACAACAAAAGGGGATGCTTCTGAACTCGAATGGCTTGAGATGCTTTCTACTTATTTACCTAAAAGATATCAAGTTGATAAAGCATTTGTTATTGATTGTAAGGGGAATATTAGTGAACAAATTGATATAGTAATATTTGATAGACATTATTCACCTTTTCTTTTTCGGCAGAATGGCGCTACCTATATTCCTGCAGAAAGTGTTTATGCAATAATCGAAGTTAAACCTTCTTTAACTAGCGCTAACATAAAATATGCTTCTAAAAAGGCCGCTTCCGTAAGGATATTAAAAAGGACAAATGCGAAAATAGTCCAAGCAGGAGGAGATATTGAAAAACCCAAAGAACCATTTGTCATTTTGGCCGGAATTTTAACAATAGACGGAAAATGTACCACCCGGATGATGAAGCAGTTAAGAAGTTTGAAAGAAGACGGGTTTCTTAATTTTGGTTGCGCGCTTAATAAAGAAGCTTTTTGGTTCAAAAGCAATCCGGAAGGCAGTCGAATTCTAGAGAACAGCAAGCAGAGCGAAGGATTGATATTCTTTTTCTTGAATCTTTTGTCAAAACTGCAACAACTCGGTACTGTTTCAGCGATGGATATGCAGTGTTATATTGATAAATTTAAGAAGAATTAATCATCTTGGTGGTATAGACCGAATGGCCTCTATAAAACAATTGTCTAACGAGAATAAAAGGGGTAAAATAAGTAGCTAAAGAGAAAGTATTATGCCAATAACCCTAGAACAAACAAAGCTGGATGTAATAAACAAAAGCAGATCTAATATTTTCAATTGGAGAGGGCAGTTTACTCCCCAATTCGTAGAATATATTTTGCATAAATTCTCAACTAAGGGCGATGTTGTCCTTGATCCTTTCTGTGGTAGTGGTACGGTTTTACAAGAGTCTGCTATGGCCGGGCTCTCATCAGTCGGGCTAGAAATTAGCCCCGCTGCTCATGCAATGGCCAAATTTTATAGTTTTTGTAACTTAAATAGAGATCAGCGGCAAGCAATATTTGATTCTTTAATTGTAAAACTTAACAAGGCCGTAAAGCCTTATGATAATTTGCCGCTGTTAAATGCAGATAGACTTTTATTCAGAGACCGGTATCGAAATTTACTCGGGTTTAGCAGGAAACTTTTAGAGCAAATTAAAGACAAACAAGAAAAATTACTAGCCCTTTTGGTTTTATTTTATGCGGAAGATTCGTCTAAGGAAGATTTACCTTCAGCCATTTATAAAGCTCAGAGTAATCTCAGGGATCATCTGGTTTCTCTACCCTATACCGAAGTAAGTATTCAGGCGGAGCTTTGCGATGCCCGCTTATCCCACCAGTGTTTGGAATCGAAAGCCAACCTTATTATTACCAGCCCGCCCTACATTAATGTTTTTAATTATCATCAGAACTATCGGGCGATTATTGAGCTCTTAGGTTTTGATATCCTGAAGGTTGCTGAAAGCGAAATGGGATCAAATCGTAAAAATCGAGCCAATCGTTTTAAGACTGTATTGCAGTATTGTTTAGACATGGAATTAGCTCTTCAGAGTTTTGCAAATTGCCTAAATCATGAAGGGCACCTTATCATGGTGATAGGCAGGGAATCCAGAGTCCGAGGGATTCCGTTTTACAATTCATTAATCGTTAAAGAAATAATCCTATCTCTTAAATGTTTTAAATTATCGGGAGTAAGTCAGAGGGGATTTATAAATAGGTTCGGTGAAAGAATATATGAGGATATTCTTGTTGCTGAGCGAAATCACGCCTCGCCTCAACTAGGTAGCGGTAGGGATATCGCTATAGAGCACTTGAAGAAAGGATTAATGCAGTCAGAGAAAGATGTCAAAAATGATATTCTCGGAGCTTTGGCGGAAGCAAAATCAGTTATTCCGTCGCCATTTTTTAGCAGAAAGGAAATCATATAATGATACAGACGCCACACAAAGACAAATTGGAAGCAGCCATAACTAACCCTAAATGCGGCAAAGAAGATCAGCATCTTCTAAGAGAAGCGCTTAAAAGCTATGAGGCGTGGATTAAGAAAATGAACGCCATTACATCAACCGGAAGAGAAAGGGTTGATGAAATGACGAAGGCACTGAATGAATATAAAGATTTTTTAGAAGTAGAGTTGATTGGTAAGAATGGCTCAGATTTTATTAAGAGGCAAAAAGGACAATTAAAACTCGACAATTCGGTGATAGAGGAATTTTTAATTCATTTGATCGACAAAAGGATTTTGGGTGGCTTACCAGATTTTAGGTTAGAGGTCGGTCCTCAAACGGCATTCATGTCTTTAGCATTTGCTCCGACAAGCCTTGCCGTTCTTGGGTCTAAGCCACCTGTTATCTTGAAAGAAAAGGATGCTGATTTTGCATTGGGTAAAACGATCTATTTTAAATTCTCTTCCGATTCTGGTTTTAAAGCATCAATGACCAGTGAGGGAAAACTTGTATTAGCTGTTTTAGCTGCTGAATGCAAAATAAATCTTGATAAAACAATGTTTCAGGAAGCGGCAGGCACTGCATCTCGTTTAAAACAGGGGTGCCCGATGTCTCGATACTACCTACTGGTTGAATATTTGGATATGGAGCCGGAAGACTGCAGATTAACAGCCATTGATAATGTCTTTTTACTAAGACATGCCAAAAGATTGCCGTTTGAGAAGCGCACCGTCTATAAAGAAATTAAGAAGCAGCACGATGAAAACCCGATTGATAGCGATGTTATTTGGAAGTTTACTCAGGAAATCCAGAACTTTGTAAGCGCTATTTGGTATGATCCAGCAAAAGTATTGCAGCAAGGGTCTTTTATCTAAGCAAAGGCGTAAATCGAACTAAGGCATAATCGGTAAGGATAGAATCGGCTCATGAATGGCTCAATTGGCTCACCAAGACTTCCGCTATAGAGTTTTAATATCAGACATATATCGCATTTCGGACATAGAATGCGCCATAAACACGCCAAACGCACCATTTATTGGTGGTTGTGATGGTTTATTGGCAACAATGGGCAAAAGGGCACCAATATGACAGATAAGAAATATATCGGTATTTATTATCCAAACTGCTACATAAAAAATAATCTTTCTTTAACCACGTTTTCTTTATTCTTTGATGAAGTTCATTTGGTAACAGTTTCAGACACCGCTAAAGACCCCACAGATTATTTGAAAAATCTTCCGTCGAAGATTTCTATCCAAGTAATAGGCAAAGAGCCCTCTAATGAGGAATCAGAAAGAGTAAAAAATTTTTATCAATTTGTCTTAAATAATCAAAAACTCCTAGGAGACATTCTTTTTTATCATCCGCACCTCTTGAATACGGCAATTAATACTATATCATCTAAGCTGTTGTCAGGAAATCTGACTCAGGAAGAGCTGCTTAATTTTATTCTTGGGAAAACGGATGAATTGGAAACAATCAAAACATTTCAAGAAAAATATCCCGATTTAAAAGATAGTTTTATTTTTAAGTCGTCTTCGACGGCAATGAAATTAGCAGAGGATAACGATTGGATATTGATCGGAGACGACCCCGAAGTTCCTGTTCCGTATTTGTCTGATAGAATGAACACGGTGCGGTTTCTAACTTCAATCTTGGCAGAAGAATGTATCAAAATCAGCTTGCCCCAAAGTATTAGTTTAAACGCAGAAGACATCTTGATTGCAAGGGAGAAATTAAAAGATTTACTTATTCCTTTTAGAATGGCAATGCAAAAACTGAGTATGCAGCTTAAAATTGCAATTAAAGATAGCCGGGATATCGATGTAATAAAATCGGAAGCAAAATATATTGCGGAAAGCCAAGTTGAACCCGCCATTTTTGAGATCAAAAAGAAAATTGAGATGGAAAAAGATAAATTTTGGGTAAAAATATTTGGTAAAGTTATAAGCTGGACCCCTTTTATAGCTAAAGGCTTTGCAAATCCAACCCCGGAAAACATTTTTAAAGCGATGGAAAAGGTATATGGAGATGTCGGCAGCATAGCAAAAAGCGCGCAAGATATTGATATCGCCCGTGAACCAGGAATTTGTTTCTTACTCAAAATTAGTGAGGGAGTATTAGAAAATTAGGCTAATATTTTCTCAATTCTACGTCTATAAGGAATCTTAATCCTTTGGCAACAGGAGTAACTATCGTAGGGGGGGGGGATTTATGACAGAATTTGATAAATCACATTGGGTTGAAAAAGATTTTTCCAATCAGTACCTGGAAGCAGCAGACATTTATATCCTTGAGAGGAAGCTACAATTAGAAATACTTAAATCATTCTACAATCATTTCCTTTCCAGCAAAAATGACAATAAAGTTTTAGATTTAGGATGTGGAGACGGCATCATTAGTCACGAGCTTTTAAAGATTGATAAGTCCATTTCAGCAACATTAGTTGATGGCTCGGATGAAATGCTGAACAGAGCAAAGGAAAGATTATCCGGCTTTAGGGGTATTAATTTCTTGAGAGCAAGCTTTCAGGACCTATTGCAGAAAAATGTTATGCTTTCCAGTTTCGATTTTGTTGTTTCTTCGCTTGCTATTCATCACTTGACTATAGATGAGAAGAAATCACTTTTTGAATATATCTACTCTAAATTAAACAGCGGAGGGTATTTTGTAAATATGGATATTATTCTTTCTCCGGCAAAAAACCTTGAAGATTGGTACCTCCTGTTATGGAAAGAGTGCATTAAAAAAACGCAGACAAAGCTAAAGCAGGAAGGCAATTATGAGGATATTGTAGAAAGATATAAAAGCAATGCGGATAATAAGCCTGATACTTTAATAGAACAATTAAAGGCATTGGAATCTGTTGGCTTTAAAGAAGTGGATTGTTTTTGGAAGTATGGAATATTCACGATGTTCGGTGGGAAAAGATAATCTTTTTCTTACCGTAACAGGCGTTCGATCTCGCTTTGGCGCTCTTTCTCGGTTCTAAGTCGGGAAATATATAAAAGTCTTCTGCCGGTAAAGATTCTCAGTTTTTCCTGATCGTCACAGGATCTCATATTTTCTACGAAGTCAGCGGGTAACCGGTTGACTATTTTTAACAAGTGTGCTAATTTGGACTCTGACATATTGAGTTCTCTACAGGTTTTTGCCCAGGTTATTCTGGTTGTACCGCTATTGATGAAGGTTTTAATTTTCAGGGCTTCTACTATGGTATTTGGGTAGACCCGGGGCCTTCTAATGGGTACCGGAGGTAAAGGATCTACTAAACTAAGCAAAGTTCGCTTGCTTCGCCGGATTTCCATCTTCACAACTAATTGCACTACTTGAAGTTCTGCGGTGCGGCGGGCGACAACGCTGGGCAGCCACACAAATCTCTCAAATTCCAGATTGAGAGATAATGATTACCCTGATTAGTAACGTTAATCAGGGTATTTTTTATGTTTTGAGGTGGCAAAGAGTTAGGGCATTATTTTTCCTGTTGTTCTGCTGCTATTGATTTTTAATTTTGATCCTATTTAAGGTTAGCAAAAATAAGCCAAATAAATCTCTTCGGAGTATCTCTTTATCTCTGAATTGCCACCTAGTAAAGGCTCCACAGTAAATGGATATTCGGCGAAATTCTGCACAATATAAAGCCTCAGTTAAGGCGTTTACTAGGAAACAACAATCCAGAGATAGAATCCCTCGATGATTTTCGGTGTCCGAACGGACAAAATGGGCGAAATTATGTCCGTTTTGTCCGGTCTTTTTTGACCATAAATTCTCTAACCTATTAAGGCATTAGGAGATATGGATGTCCGCCTCACTTGACCCGGACATTGGTAATTTATCTCCATTTTGGGTACGGTTCTTGTAAAATTTAAGAGGTATCCCCGTTAAGGACAACGGATTTATACTAGAGAGGTAAAGCTTGATTCTTGGAGAGAGTTTCTTTGATGTTCTGCCAGATTTGGGTTTGTTTTTCCCAGTCAACTTCGGCAGCAAGAGAGCGGACCTTATATTCGGGAATAAACGAGATAATCTGTTTATCGCCATTGAGTATCTCATTTTGAATGGCAGGTGCAATAAGTAGCATAGTCATTAGGTGGTCAAGGCGGGCTTGGTCAAAATTAAGCCATTCAGAGGCCTGTTTAAGGCTCTTTATCTTGCCTTCGTCAAACAGCCTTTGTAATTGGTGTGCTAAGATTAAGTTCCTGCGAATCTTTGGTTCTTTTTCGATTTCCTCTTCCTTATGCCATTTGTTTAAAGGCCGCACCTGCTTTAAATCAACATCGAACTCAAGCCCAAGATCGCTGCCGTTTAAGACAATCTTGAGTTTTTTGGTATCATAAGAATAGTTGATTTCTTTGATAAGGGTGCGCAAGATTCGGCGTTTTTCTTGTGGGAATAAAGTATCCCAAACAGGAGACATAAGGGCCTCAATCTCTTGTTTGTCGGGATGGTCACTTAATTTTCTTTTATCAGAGAAGATCCGCTTTAAGCTATCTATTACGGCATCCTCAATTGCCTGGGCATTGATGGATTTGGTAGGGCAGGAGTGATAGCCGCGTTTCTGCGCGCTTGAGCAGACATAATAACGGTATTTATGCGTTGGCTTTTTCATCGTATAGGTGTGGTACATAAAGCTTCCGCAGGTCTTACATTGCAACAGGTGGCTCAATAATCCAGTACATTCGGTGTTCTTTGTAGCCCTGCGCTCAATGCGGTTTTGTTTAAGCTTTTCCTGGACTTTTTTGTATGTTTCCTCGTTTATTATGGCTTCTTGCTGGCCGTCGTAGATTTGGCCTGCATAGCAGACCTTTCCTAGGTAAAGAACATTGGTTATAATCTTCTGTATCTGGGTGATGCCGAATTTAAGGCCACCGAATGGCTTCCCGTCCTTGCGGATTCCCGATCTTGACCTATATCCCTTTTCATTTAGGATATTGGCTACTTTAAGGAGTGAGTTATCTTTGAGATATAAGTCAAAGATCTTACGGACAATCTCAGCTTCAGCCTTATTGATGAGAAGCCTTTTGTTTTCTATGTCACGATCATATCCGAATGGTGTCCTGCCACCTAGCCATTTGCCACGCTTCCTTGCTGCACCCATCTTGTCTTTGGTTCTCTCTGAGATAATCTCCCGCTCAAATTGGGCAAAGGAAAGAAGTATATTCAAGGTAAGCCTGCCCATAGAAGTATTGGTATTAAAGGCTTGGGTTACGGATACAAAAGTGACACTATTCTTATCAAAGAATTCAAGCAATTGTGCAAAATCCATCAAAGACCTGCTCAACCTATCAACCTTATAAACAACCACACAGTCTATTCCGCCTGCCTTAATATCCGACAGAAGTTTTTGTAGGGCTGGTCGGTCAATGTTTGCTCCTGTAAAGCCGCCGTCATCGTATTGGCCTTGTAGCGCAACCCAGCCCTCATGCTTTTGGCTGTTAATGTAATTCTCGGCAGATTCGCGCTGGGCATCAAGAGATGTAAAGTCTTGATCTAAGCCTTCAGAAGTAGACTTACGGGTGTAAATTGCGCAGTAGATGCGTTTTTTCTGCTGTTTATCTTCAACAGTCATATTCACCTCATAGATTAAAGAAGAGGTAGCCATTCCAGTGTGCTCCGGTTACCTCCTTGGCAATGGCGCTTAGGCTTTTGTAGGTTTTATTATTGTATTCAAAGCCTTTCTCAAGGATTTTTAATTCATACTTCTTACTCTTATATTCCTTAGTAATGAGCGTTCCGGGGATAGGGAGGCGTCTATCCCTGCTAGGTTTCTTTTTATCAATCTGCCCATTTCCGTTATCGGGCCGGATGTTAGTATTGTTGACCGGGTCGTATTTTTTGATTAGCTCTTGGATTTTACCTTGAGTCTCCTCTGAGACATTGCCACATTTCAGCTCCTGTAGGCGATAGGCAATCTTACGCCAGAGAAATACCTTGTTATTTGAAGGCGCATTTTGGGATGGGAACAGCTCTTCGTATTTTGCCTTTAGCTCAACGAGAGATTTTTCCTTAAGTTCCATTATTTGAGATAGATTAGTTTCTGCCATAATTGATCCCCTTTTGTTAGTACACATATGTCCATACAATTCTAGATAAGTCAAGGCAATTAGAGAGGTATTTTTAGTTGTTTAACCTTTTGAAAAGAGGTATAATTAAGTTGTATTTTACGTGATAAAGGTAAAATAGAGGATTTGATAAAAATACTTGACGATACCACTGTTTTGTTATATAAAGAAATTACAATTTGCCTAGTGGTATGTTTGAAGGGGGAACTGCCACGTTAAAATAATTAAAACCTTCGTTGGGCGAATACGCCTAGCGAAGGTTTTCTTATTTGAGGGGGATAAATATGAGTAGATTCTATGCCCAAACAGTTCATTCCGATATTCTTATCCATTGGACAGGAAGAGATTTTGATAATGCGGTTCGAGAGAATCTTTATGATAATCCGGCACGGGACCAGCCATCAAAAACAAAGGATGATTTAAATAAAAGATATATAGAGCGGTTAATCGCCCTTTTGCGTTATGGGTTGTGGGTTACAGAAGATAAAACAGAGGATTATGTTGTAATAAATAATATAAAATTTGAACTTCCTAAATATCCTCGCGTTTGTTTTACTGAGCTGAAATTATCGGAATCAAGAAAACATGCTTTTAAATTCGGAAGATTAGGCATTGGTTTTAAACGGTTATTCGTTATAGGAGCGGGAGGGCATCCGGTTTATTATTTGCATAATCAAGGTAAAAGTATGTTTTTCCCATCATCCAAGTCTGAGCTGAAAGAAAGTAAATACGCTTATTTTAAAAGAATGAATTCCGATCCCGGAGATTTAAATTACGACCTATTTGCAGAATCGGAATGGCGTATTGTATACGATCCAGAATTGCATTTGGAGAAATATTTTGTTAATCCACGAGGTAATCTAGGAGAAGAATTTGATAAATACCCATATAAGAAATATTTAGATTTTAAGGACTTCGAGCTGTTCTGTCAGAATGCAAGAGATAACTCTTGCTTGAAATTCCTTTTGCCTTTAAATGGATGGCTAGCAATGGTTATATATCCAAGTCCAGATGTCAAAAATATGGCAAAAGCCTTAGGTATTCACGATTTAGTCCAGAATATCAAAATGAATAATCCACAGTCTATCAGTCCAAGATATGAGCAAGAAATGATGCCAGTAGAGTTGGATTTAGATCTGTGTGATCATTTCTAATCTGTTATTATCAAGGGTATGAATATAATTATTGATAGCAATATTATTTGTGCTGATTTTCAATTCAAGGGCAGTTCTTTCCGAGTTTTGTTTGATAGTTCAGATCGAATCGGAGTAAGATTGTGCATACCGCAGTTAGTGGTCGATGAAGTAAAAAACAAGTATGCTGAATGTTTTTGGGAAAACAAATCTAAAATAGATCGTATTATGTTAGATTTTAAACGGCTAACCGGGGAATTAATAGCTAATAGCGTTAGCGAAGATTTTGTGAAAGGAAAAGTAAAAAATTATAATCAAATGCTAATGAATAAATTATCTGAACTGGAAGCTGTTATTCTAAAATACCCTACAATTTCCCATGAACATCTGGTGCAGCGAGCTTTATCAAGAAGAAAACCCTTTTCAGAAAGCGGCAAAGGTTATCGTGACACACTTATATGGGAAAACCTGGTTGAATTAATGACAGAGAATAAAAATGAAACAGTTTATTTTATAAATGCGAATTCACATGATTTCTGCGATAAAGAGTTTGCTCTGCATCCGGATTTGATTACAGACCTTGAGAAAAGAGGACTCAACCCTAAAAATATTGTATTATTCAATAGTTTAGAAGGGTTTATTAATGAACATATTAAACCAACTCTCGAAGCTTTGGAGAACATAAAAAATCAGCTTCTGTCCCGAAAACCTCCTAACATTACTTTGCATGATATGATTTTAGAGAAAATTGACGAATTGCTTCCCGGTAAAGACGTAGATCCTTCAGAGCTTGATTTTCCCCGGGAATATGAAAATCCTACAATTGCCTCCATCCAGGATATATATAATATTGAAGTGATGGATGTGCGTAAATTGCATTCCGGAGAAATATATTTGATTGCAGAAATGGATGCGGAATGCGAATTTGATTTTTTCATTTTTAAATCAGATTTTTACGTAATGAACGAAGAGAAGATACCTTTTATATGGGATTACAATTGGAATGAACATTATGTTGCGGCATCTGGGTCTAGTCAGATTCACGTCATGCTTTATTTGACTTTTGATACTAAGCTCGAAGAAATTACTTCATTTGAGATGGGAACTATTATGGGGGTTTCTAGAACCGAATAACAAACCATTTTTATCGCGCAAAAACTAAACACATTAAAACGATATATTATAACTAATATTTACAGGGCAAAGCGGATCAACTCACATGGAAATTTCTGGTTTCTCTAACTGGATAAAATGGAAAGATCGTGTTAATTTAGAAGGCTTTGATTATCCAGGTGTTTATGCTTTAGCTATCTCAACTAAAGATATATCCGGTGAGCCGTTTTCGCTGATACAAGAAATCGAATATTTTGGTATGACGAATCGAAATAGGGACGGTTTAAGGGGCAGGTTAAATCAGTTTGAAAATACTATAAAAGGCAAAAAGGGGCACGGAGGGGCGCTTAGATTTCTGTGTCACTATAAAAATCAAGAAGATTGGATAAGCAATTTATATCTATCTGTAAACTATGTTAAATGTGACGTAACAACATTCAATCCATCTGATTGGAGAAAGATGGGAGAAATTGCTAAATTTGAATATATCTGTAATGCTGAATACCTTGAGAAGTTTCAAATATTGCCTAAATTTCACGATAAGCTAAAATCGCCTAAACATTAACCCCTGACTGTGTAAAATTATCTCCTATATTAAGGCGGTTTTCATAAACATGAAAGGAGAAACTACATGTCTATAGTCAATCCAGATAACAAGAAGATGGTATTAAGCTGTGACGGTGGCGGTATTCGCGGCATTATTATAGCAAGATGCCTTCAAAAATTGGAAGAACTTGAGCATAAACGCTGCAATGAAATCTTTTCCCTCATGGTAGGTACAAGTACTGGTGCAATTATTGTAGGAGCCTTGGCAAAGGGTATGCCTGCTAAGGAATTGGTCGAGCTTTACTTAAAAAGAGGAAAGGAAATATTCACAAAAACGCCCTGTTTATTGACAAGGTGGTGGAGATGGAAATACACAAAAATAGGAGTAAGGAAGGTTTTTAAGCAGATTTTCGGTGATACAGCGCTTGAAGATCTTCCAGTGGAGATATTAATTTCCTCTACGGATACGGTACGCGGGGAAACCATGTTTTTTGAAAAGCATAAGACATTCGGCAAGATGCTTTTAAGAGAAGCAGTCGAATCAAGCATGTCTGCCCCTACGTATTTCGAACCCAATGGCAGGTATATAGATGGTGGAGTGGGCAGTTTTAATAACCCTTGTTATCAGGCTGCAGTTGAAGCAGTGCATTACCTTAATTACCCAAAACAGAACATTAGGATATTGTCTTTCGGCACCGGCAGGGAAATGAACAATATGAAGGAAGGTGAGGCTGAGAAGAAAAACATAATTGGCTGGTGTCTCTATGTGATTGGTGAAGGAATGGATGATGCTAATGAACAGCAGGTAGAGTTGGTACGAAGAGAATATCGGGCACGAAAAGAAGTGGAATTTAGAAGATACCAACTTTCCTTTAATAATCAGGTTTTTACCCAGATAGGTGTTCCGCTTGATAAAGTCAAAGATCCCAGAATCTTTGCAATGGATGCCGTTGAACACGTTGGAATCCTTAATATGATAGCTGAGAAATTTGTTCAGTGTATCAATTTCACAGAGAAAGACGGGGTAGAATTAGGAGTAAAGCCTAGGCTCCAGATAAATGACTACAATAGATATTTAAAAGGATTTCAACCCATAAAGCCCAAGTCGCGGTTTAAGATATTATCATAAGGGGTGATTCAAACACACGCAGCTCCGCACATCTCTGAGTTATTGGTACAGTTTAAGAAGTCTGACAACCCGGAAAAAGAAAACACGGATAACTTACATGAAATGAGGTTTAGAACATGAGCAAAGAGTATCAATATGATGTAGTTTTAAGTTTTGCTGGAGAAGATAGATCTTATGTCGAAAAGGTTGCAGAATTTTTGAGGACAAAAGGTTTGCGCGAATTTTATGACCAATTTGAAGAGGTAAGCTTGTGGGGCAAGGATCTTGTCGCCCACCTTGATGATATTTACAGAAATAAGGCATGTTATTGCGTGATGTTCATATCAAAGCATTATGCTCCTAAAAGTTGGCCGAAAATGGAAAGAAGAAGTGCCTTTGCGCGCGCTTTGAGTGATGAAGGATATATTTTGCCCGCTAGGTTTGATGATACAGAGATCCCTGGTTTACCGCCGACCATTCATTATATAGATTTGAGGCAAAAAACTCCTGTAGAATTAGGCGAGCTAATTATTCAGAAGCTTAAAAAGACACCTAGTTCCGCAACTATTACAAACACTCATTCGTCTTTTCGCCGTCCTAAAGTAACAAAGGCGTTCGATCCTTATAAAGAATCCCAAGCCTGGATAGATTATTTAATGCTCGAGTTAGAAAAAAGAAGTAAGGATTCAGAAATATCGTTCAGTCATTTTCCCAGAGATGGTAAGCAGTGTTTAAGATTCGTGGTCAACGGGAAACCCGTCTACTCAATAAACATACAATTGGGTGGGTTTTATCGTGATCACGGCTTAAGCTTCAGTTACGCCCATGGGGAAATGCAAATGACTTCCGGCTATAATGCTTTTGCGGATTTTGAATGGGATAAAGAAAAAGAATGTGTTGTTTTAAAGCTCAATGATTTTAGTGCATTTTCAGCTGGCAGTTCAATACAGAATTTCACTCAGCTTGAGTTTCTTGAATATATCTGGGGAAAGGTATGTGACGCTGCTGAAGAAAAGTATTAGCAAGGAGGTAATATGAAAAAAGCAAAATTTAAATGTAAAAGATGTAGACACACATTTGTTGTCGAAATATTTGAACTGGGAGAAGCCGAAGCCACGAGAAGGCCGACATCTCCAGTTTGTTGTCCTGAATGCGGAGGTCCGGTGGAAAGAGCATAGGCTTTCAAATAAAACGCAGAGTTTTTTTGTTCGGAACTAAGGCAAAACAATGAGTATTAAAGTTTATTTAGATAATAATTTTTTTGATGAATATGATAAATGCCGGGATTTATCTTTGAAATCAAAGATTAAGAGTGCATTTCAAGCAAAGGGGCTATCTTTTTACCCTTCTTGCGAGCTATTGAATGAAATGGTGAGAATTTTAGAATCTAAGAAACGAAAGGATTTATGGCCAGAAAGAAGAAAATTACTTTGGGATTTAAAACCACAAAGATTTTTTAATTATTGGGGAGATATTGTTAAAGCTGAGGTTTTGGGTATGCCAGGCTCTATCTATTTAACTAAGGGCCAAGAAGAACAGTTAAGGAATATTTTATTTCGAATTGAGAAAGCAGAGCATATAATGGAAATTGCTGCTACAGTAAACGAAGCAAATTTAGGTCATTGGAAATGGCATAAGGATCAACAGAATGAAATACGTTTACTGAAAAAGCGGGGACTTAAAAAAGGTGAAATTAAATCTTTCGATGAATTTAACAAGAGGTATTGGAATAAGTATGGGGTTTCTTTATTGAAAGATATAATTTTCAGAGAAGAAAAAAACGAAGATAGTGCTCAAATAAAGGCCTGTAGTATTATGAATAGCATAGAGCAGTATCCGTATACTAATGCATTTCTGAGAACTCTTTCAGCTATGTTTTTTCGGTATTTTTACGAAGATAGAGAAATCAAGAAAAGTGATTTCTATGATGCGGTTCAGCTTATTTATATGGTTGGTTTAGATGTTTTGATTACAGGTGACAGACCTTTTGGAGAGCTCTGTAGTTTAGTATTTAGCAACAAAAAGAAAATTTATAGCTTTAATGATATTAATTCTCTGCTTAGTGAATAGGGATGTCGCCCCCCAAGAGAAGTGATAATGCTCAACCTATTTAGGATATAATTATACCCCCCTTGTGCAATTAATTTTGAGGGAGGATAATCCATGAGAAATTTTGTATTACTATTTTAACAAGCTGTTCACTAAGGGAAGGTTATTCCGAAGTTGAAGGAGGAGCAGCGTGAGAAGACGAGTATTAACTTTAGCAACATTGTTGTTATTTATAACCTCGATTGCAGTAGCGCATCAATTGCTATCCACAAAAGAATCTCAAAAAGCTTTTGTTGAGAATGGGAGCATATTTTATTCTCTTGATGGCAAGAATAAAATTAAGCTCACAAAGGGTCTGAAAGACAGAGCACCAGTTCTTTCACCTGATGGTAAGAAAGTTGCCTTTTTGAGAAAGTCAAGCAAAGAGGCGTATTTGGCAGCAGGGGCTCCGGAAGATTATCTTCAGGGAGGGCCTGATGGTATTCTGGCTGATCAGGTTTGGATAGTCGATATAGATGGCAAAAATGAGAAAATGCTCGTTCGTGATCGCAACCCAGATGATAGTGGGTTTGATAAATTTAATGGGGAAGATGTTATAGCTCACATTGGTGATAACAGTTTGAAGTTTTCCCCAGATGGTAAGTCTGTATATTTTATTTCATCAGCTTGGGTAACGTCCGGTGGTTTGCATAGTGTCAATATCGATGGGTCTAATGAACATTTCGTTACAGCAGCTAATACTTTAGATAGGATCTTAGATAAGGGGGAATACAAAGGCGATCTAGTGATTTCACAACACAGGTATTTCTTGAGAGGGGGTAGCTACGATTGGTACTATGTGTTTTCACCTGACGGAAAAGAAATTGGCCCATTAGGAGATGACCTGGGAAAAGTTGAGCCCTTTTGATTACGAAAAACAGGCGTTACTATCTTAACAAACTGTCCGCTAAAGAGGGGGAAGGTCATAAGGATTAAACTCTATGAGTGCAATATATATGGCTGTAGTTTTGAGATACAAGAAGATTGATAAGCAGTGTTCTAAAATAGGCGGGTTGTCTTTTAGACTTAAGGAGGTGTTACAATGAGTAAGGTAAAGGTTTTAGCTTCGGTAGTTATTTCTGTAATGTTTTGTTCAGTTGTTGCTTTTGGCCAAGATTCTAGCGAGAAGAATCAACCCGTTGCGGAAGAAAAAATGCAAGAAAAACAAATGGATAAGGAACGCATGGGTGGCATGATAATGCAGATGATGGGTGCGATGCAGAAGCAAATGGTTTCTACAAATGACGGCGGGGTTATTGTTCTGACAGGTAATAAGCTTCTCAAATACGACAAAGACTTGAACCTCGTAAAAGAAGTTGAATTAAAAACCGGTGTTGAATTAAAAATGGATGCCGGGTCTTTGCAGGAAATGATGAAAAGCATGAAAGAAAAATACGGGAAGAAAAACAAAATGCCGCAAGGAGACAATCAAGAGGCAGAAAAGAAATGAAATCTCATACTCAATATCTATGGTTTAATACAAAAAACCGGCAAGAGTTTATCAATATAACCCCGCAGGTGGAAGAGGCAGTTAAGCAAAGCCAAGTTAAGGAAGGGCTTTGTCTTGTTAATGCAATGCACATAACCAGTTCAGTTTTTATCAACGATGACGAGTCAGGGTTACATAGTGATTTTAGCAGTTGGCTGGAGAAACTTGCGCCATATGGCAAAGATAAATATGAGCATAACCTTAGCGGCGAAGATAATGGAGATGCTCACTTAAAAAGGACAGTAATGGGTAGAGAAGTAGTAGTGGCGGTTACCAACGGTAAGCTTGATTTCGGTCCGTGGGAACAGATATTTTATGGCGAGTTTGATGGTAAGCGTAAAAAGCGGGTTTTGATAAAGATAATAGGTGAGTAGGACCGGAAAGCGTACAAAAGGAGCGAATGACATGGAAATAAAGGTGCAAAAACTTGGGAAAGGTGAGCTTAAGAAGATGGGCGTATTTGCATGGCCTATCTGGACAAAAGAGGTCTCGCGGTTTGACTGGCATTATGACTCAGTTGAGGAATGTTATCTTCTGGAAGGCGAAGTAATGGTAGAGCCCAAGAATGGAAAGAATGTAAGCTTCGGCAAGGGGGATTTTGTGACTTTCCCAAAAGGCCTTTCCTGTACCTGGGATATTAAAAAACCCGTGCGCAAGCATTACAATTTCCGGTAACAACTATTAAAGTTTTATCTTTTCGCCTGTTGCATCATCTGGGCGATTAGGACACTTTAGGAAGAGATGAGATGAAAAAAGTTTTGGTGGCTATGACAGGCGGGTTTTTGATCGCAGGATTACTGTTAACGGCGTCAGTTTTTGCGCAGGATTCCACGTCTAATATAAATAAGAAGGAGGCGAACATGAAAAAGTCTATCGGAGCAAAAACCATTGTTTTCCCAACGCCTGTTTTTGTCGTAGGGTCATACGATAAATCCGGTAATCCTAATGCAATGGTCGTTGCCTGGGGCGGCATTTGTTGTTCAAATCCTCCTTGCGTCTGTGTCGCTATCAGGGAAGCCACTTATACCTATGGTAATATCATGGCACGCAAGGCCTTTACGATAAGCATCCCTTCAGAGAAATTTATCAAAGAAGCAGATTACTTCGGGATCGTTTCGGGTAGGACAGAGGATAAGTTTGCCGCTACTAAGCTTACGCCTGTAAAAAGCGACCTTGTGGATGCCCCGTATGTTAAGGAATTCCCGTTTATTTTGGAATGCTCCGTAATCCAAGTTGTAAAATTAGGATTACATACGCTATTTATCGGTGAGATCAAGGATGCAAAGGTCGATGAGGCGGTACTGGGGAAAGGCGGAGTGCCTGACATTGAGAAGATAAAACCGATGATCTTTGACCCTGCAAACCGCACCTATTATGGCATTGGTAAATACTTAGGCGATGCATTTTCGGAAGGGAAGAAGATAAAGAAATAAACCAGCATAAATACCCTAAGCGTAATAGCAAAGACACCCTTTTGTAAGTCTCATTATGAGCTGCCTGTGCAAAAACCTAAACCCTACCCCCAATAATAATGCCTCGCCATACCGACCAGCGTTTCCTTGCAGCACAGACGGTTTCTTCCTGAGGCAGGCTATTATTAATATTCGCACAAGCAAAAGTCAAAAACCCACTCCCTTCATTAAACAACTCCCTCATTTTCAATACCATACACCCCTAAATAAAGTACTGCCTTAGCCTTGACAAATCGATTTTATGTGTTAAACTTTAAACAATTATTTCCTGGAAGCGCTTTCTAAGTAAGCAGGAATTATTTTTTTCTGCATTAGTTAAATACTTTTCAAAAGTCTAAAATAAGATAATTTTAAGAACATATTTGCCACGGTGTTTCTTAAAATTTTACCTTTGGTCAGAAGGGTAAAATCGGAGGATAGCCGTGGCTTTTTTTATTCTTATTCAAAACAGAAGAAATAAACCAAGAGGAGAAGACAAATGAGTAATTTCAGGAAAAACAAAGCATTCTTAAGAGTAGCCTGTTTATTCGTAGCCATGTCTTTCTTAAGCAGCGCAATCATGCCAGGGTTTGTCAGGGCACAGGATTTAATCCTACCCTCACCCACACAGTTTGTGAACCTATCCACTGCTTATTCCTTCCCAGTTCTAAAAGGCATGAAATTTGACCCCTCTGACCCCTTAAAGATGCAGTTTATCATTGATACAGCAGACCAGGGCAAAGTAAGCCAGGAAGAAGCCTCCCAGCTGATTAAATACTTCTTAGCTGGTTTAACCATACCTGAAACAGACCTCTGGGTCAACATGTCTCCCTATGAGCATGACAACATGATTACTACTGCTCTTTCTGAGACTGACTTAGGTAAAGACCTGCTCTCACAGGATTACATCCTAAAGCAGCTTTCTTCCTCCTTAACCTATCCTGAAAGCGATACTGGCAAGGACTACTGGGCCAAGACCTATCAGGAAGTCCAGCGTATAGCCCATACCACCAAACTACCAGTCAATACCTTTAACAAGATCTGGATTATGCCTGAAAAAGCAGAAATCTATGAGAATGAAACTACAGCCTTAATCACCAAAGCAACTTTAAAGACATTACTAGACAGGGACTACCTGGCCTTAAAGAACAATCTCTCTAGTATCCAGAACAATAAGAAGAATATGCAGGAAGATCTGATTAACAAGGTAGATGAAGCCTCAAGCAAGGTCATGCGTGAGCAAATCCTTCCTAAAATCAACCAAGAAGTCAATTCCGGCAAGAACTTTGCCACTCTAAGACAGATATATCACTCACTAATTCTAGCCATATGGTTCAAACAGAAGTTCAAGGACTCTATTTATAAGCAATACATAGATAAAGGTAAGGTAAAAGGCATAGACCTAGCTGACAAGGATGCCAAAGACAAGATCTACAACCTCTATGTAGAAGCCTTTAAGAAGGGAGTCTACAACTACATAAAGTCAGACTTTGACCAAACCACACACCGCAACATCAAAAGACAATACTTCTCAGGCGGCTTCTCTGTAGGCAGCCCAGTTGACTTTATGAACAAACACCCCATGAATACACTTCCTGCCGTGAATGACCTGCTGGAAGGCAATAATGTTGGTTTATCTATAGTGGCAAGTCCGATAACGACAAAGGGAAAGAGTTCAGGGAGTCCGACTACCGACAGAATCGAACAAATAGATAAAGCCTATGAATTGATTAATACAATTTCCACTAAGCCCCTTGGTCACGTTGCTATAACTAAACTGATAGAGGAAACTGATGTAGAGGTACTTAACCAGGCGCAACGTTTGCTCAATCAAAGAATCAAAGAGGCGCAAGATAAGGGCAATTATTCTGAGACAGCAAGGCTAGATAAAGTCGCACTGATTATTAAGGAAGTTATATTTATTAAAGAAATTCCTTCTAAACTATCCAAAATCTTAATGGGATCAGGACAGGCTTCGGATGATAAAATAAAGCAAGCGCAGACTGATGCTTTAAACCGTATTTATCATATTGTAAAGGAGGCGCCAACTAAATACGGAAGAGGATTCCTTGAGTCGAAAAGTGCGGGGAGTCCGGCTACCAGCAAAGAAGATGAAGTATTGTTTAGGGCATCGACTATGAAGAAAATTGCAAATCTTGACGGACAAATGATAATGATAGATGAACTGCTCCCCTTCACTTTTCTCCCTCAACATTTACGAGATAAATTATTATCTGTGGAAAAATCTTTAAGAAAAGAAAAAAGTCTTTTAGAAGAACAGATAAAACAATATCAATCGTTAATCGTTCAAAGCCCGGATTTTTTATTTTTAGAGTTATTAGATTATGCATCAACACATTTAGCTTTTCTTAATGGCCGAAATACTATATTAAAAGGAATAAGAGATGGCGAATTTAGCTCAATCGGCAAGAAGATAAAAGCTGAAGATATTAAAAAAGAGCAATTAACAAAAGATCATGCCACAAGATTAATAGTGCAAAATTTGGATGAGATAGACAGAGCAAGAAGAGCCTTGATAAGGACTCGCATCAATAAGAGCGAAAATATCCTTTTAGATGCTGCTAGCCTTATTATTTCGGCTATTAGGAATACAAAAATAATTCCTGCTGCAACAACGCTTTTGGGCGTGCGGCAACCGCTAAAAGAAATCTCAGATATTGTATTCAGAGCCAAAACGTTATTAACAGATTTATCCATGAATAATATGTTTGAAAATGTAATTATTAAAGCGAATGAAACGCTTATGTCAGATGCGTCTAAGATAAATGATTCTATCAAGCCTGTAGAATCAATCCAAAAAGTTCATGAACCATCTGTGAAAGATGAACTTATAGAAGCGTTAGTAAAAACAAAAAGAAGCCAGGATCGGGTCAAAATGGCTTCTTTGGTTCTATATGAGCCTATTTCTGAATTAAAAGAAGCAGGCGATCAGTCATCAACTCGTGAATTCCTTGAAGGAATAGTCACGTCACTGTCAACAGTTTCAGATGCCCTAGACAAAACAAAAGAGTTATTGAAACAACATCTTCCCGACTCAGCCGGCTCGCCGATACAGGATTTTGACTCAACGCAGCATGCCCTTCGGGTGTTGATACAAATTTCTGACCCATCTAAGGAAGAGGAGTTTGATGCATTGCTCAAACAAATGGATATCGCAGGGGATCAGACAGAGAAGAAGTTTGAAAACTTTATCGCATCAGTTTTTGATAAAACCGGCGACCTTTTTAAATTACGTCCGGTACCAATTTGGGTTGTGAATACGATTCTTTTGTATACCGATCCAAAGATTATATTCAATTCAGAGATTCCAATTAAACCCACCGAAGCCGCAACAGATGCCTTGACCAAAATTTATCTTAATTTAACCGACCTTGAACAAACAAAGCTTCTTGCACACATTGAAGCTTTAGCTACAGGATTGAAGCCGTGGGAAGGTTTCTCATGGGTGCCGAAAGATTATGGCAAGCCTTATATTTTTGCTCAACGGTTACGGTCATCGGCGTATGAGGGGAAATTCGGGGTTAACAGAGTTATATATGAATCCAGCGTCGCCGCCTCACCGATTTCTGCTAAAGAACTTTTTGCCAAAGCACATATTTTACTAGATACATTTGGAGTATCAGGAAAAGAAAGCCACGTTATAGTAGATGGCAAAAGAATGCAGATTGAACTATCCACAAGAAGTGCTTTAATAATTGCTGAACAGAAATTAACCAAGTTCGGTAGTATAAAGACAATTAGCTTAGAAGATATTCAAAAGTTTAAAGCAAGCGATGAAGGAAAAGTTTTAGATCCCGTAGCTTTTCACTTCATTGAGCAAGCCTATAAAGAACTACCCAGTGCCTCCGGCATACCAATACTCAATCCACAAGATATTTCTAAGGCAATGTCACTTTATGAAAAATTCTATGGTGGTAGCAATTGGACTAGAATGGCCATGGAACATTATTTAAAAGGTAATATAAGTCTTTCTCATGTAGCAAGGGTGATCGGCTTGGTTTCAGATGATTTACTTTCATTTGATGCTGCAAAAATCCCAGCTCTTACTGTGTATATCGCTTTAAAGTATGGTTTCCTTGAGCCAGAGGAATTTAAGAATATAAAATCAGCTATTGAGATTGCAGAAACAAATACTCCGGATTCATTTAACCGTGCCGAAGCATTAATTGCTCAAAACAAAGGTATTGATGCAGCAAGGGCAACAGAGATTCTTGATGATGTATTTAATCAGTTTAACAGGGCTCTGCCATTAACCGAAAAAGAAGACCAGCGCTTGCAAGTATCTTTATTACAAGGGAATTTCCCGAAAGGCATAGCCGGCTCGCCGATTTTTACCGCTTCAAAGATAGAAGTAGATAAAACAAGAGCAATAAATTTAGGAAAAATCGACAATGCAAAATATGGCCATAGAGAATTATTATTAACTGAATCTGAATTGAGTGCTTTAACAGATGCTTTAACAGATAAAGATGCTCGCTTAGCCGTGTACCAAATATACGATTATGGCTCAATCAGTGAAAACTTGCTTTTTACGATCTATTTCGAAAATGGCTTGCCTATGGTTATAGGGCCAAATATTTGGCGTGACCAGCAAGATACATGGAAATACGGGCAATCCCCTAGTAAAGAGGACATTTTGATCTCTTATGACCCTGCTCATAAGAATTTACGTATTGAGACCCGGCAAGAAACAGATTCAAAAACCCTAAGAAATAATTATGAAATAAGGCTGGAACAGGTTAAGGCATCCGGCTCGCCGATAGGCGAAGGTCTAACCAACAGTTTGATATTAAAACAGGATCTTAAAATCACAGTTACCGAAGATGCGCCAGCAAGAAGCCATAGGCACGATGCCTTTTCCTATTTATATCTAGATTCCCAAGATGCAATAAAGTTTTTTGAATCCTTAAAGGACAAAATTATTACACCACAATACGATTTAACCAACTTTAAAGATTACTTTGTATTATTTTCCTTTACTGCTCGTTCAGGAGACCAAAAACAAGATAGAATAATTCCCTTAGGAGTCGTAGCGCATAAAGATATTGGAAAAGAAAAAGAAGGAGAGGAAACAGTAATATTAAATTTCGCGGAAAGCGCCTTTGCGCAGTATTTACTAAAAGAGTGGGTTGATACAAATCCGCTAGTTAGCGGTAAGACATCATTTGTAGAATTTATTCACCTAAAGGATAACTTCGTTGTTAGAATGGAGAATTTTTCTTTGAGAGGAAATGAATTACAGCGAAAGGCGTTTGAGTCACCATACACGGGTCATAAGAGCGAAAATTATCCTTATATCTCAGGAAATATTGAAATTGTAGTTAATGACAAAACCCAGGCTGGCTCGCCGGTTACCCATGAATTAAGTATTGATAAGCCTGTTGAATTTGGAGAGGGGCCGGTCCTCAGTGGCATCGAAACGACTACCATCAAACTGCCTCCTTATAAAGAGCTAATTGGAAGAATCATAACTGTATATCAAACTTCTCCAGAAGGTGAAATTGCTCCCGATGCATCAGGCGATTTTCCAATAGTTAGCTTAGTTCTTCATTCTCCGAATGATGATCGTATGAGTGTTGAGAGAGCTAATTACCAAGGAACCCTTGAGCGCAACGGTTTTGATTTTGATGCTACTTATATGTGTTACATTTATGATGATAATCATGATCGTTTACTTATTTCAAGTTATGATGGAGGGGTTCTACAACTTAAAATTCCTCATTATCTTAATTCGAGAAAAGACCGTCAGTATAAGGTAGTGATTGAATTAACTAAAGAAGAATTAGCTGCTAAAATAAAGTACTTAACAGAACAGGAAACGGACTTAGAAAATCGTATGAATGATTTGGCTAAAATAATAAATGATCAGAGTATAACAAGCGAACATCATATAACTGATCTAAAAGACTTTGTTGGTTTATACAATCAACTGCGTGTATTTAGGGAAGAATCAAAAAAATTGAAAGCAAAGTCCATCGCAGCAAGCCCGCTAACCAAAGCAGAGGAAACAAGAATTAAGCAGCTGGAAGAAAACATGGATGGATATATTAATAACATGGAAATAGTATTAACAAATATTCAGGAAAACAGTGCTTTAATTGCCAGCCTTTCGAAAGTTAGGCGTACTGAAATTTCTACAAAATTTGTGGTGCGAGATAAATTAGAAGATTTACAAGAGCGAAATAATAAAGAATATGTAGAATTTAAAAACTTACTAACTCTATTTAGATATGACTATAACGAATGGAATGATTTGAGAATTAAAAGTAATCAATCCGAACAAAAGGGGGGCGCCAGCTTGCCGGCGGTCGTAAGTTCAATAAAAGTGAGAATCGATGAAGCTAAGTTACTTTCTCTTGCAGGAGAATTGGCAGATAATAGCCCAAAAGGAACTTTATATCTAAAAACTAATGGGAGAATTAATTTTGACGAAACCAATCCTGCTATGCCTGAGATTTCCTCCCAAGCCAGTGCTTATTGGAAATTATTTTCTAAATTTATACAGTCGACGAAAGAAGCTCAAGAACCAACTCCCGAATGGATGGGACCTATCCCTCGGGAAATAGTAATTCCCAAGAATTCTTCAAAAGACTTTATAATACAACGTCTTCTGAATGAGGCGGGTGTTACTGCCAGCTCGCCGGCTGGAGAAGTTTCTTCCAGCCCTGCAAATGACAGGAGCGATCCTAGGAATCGGTGGATTAACGATCCATGGCGAGAACCGCCCAGTTCGAGGTATCCTCGCGAACCTCGCTATGGCGGTAATCTAGACCTACCTTGGGGTTATTATCGTAGTACTTATGGTAATATAGTTAACAATTGGAATGGTCATGTCTATACTCCAGAGCAATGGAAGGAAAAACAAAAAAAAGGCTCTAGCCCGCTACAAATGACACAAGAAGCTGCCAGTGGCTCAATAGGAGAAGAAAAAGGTGGTATTGACTTAGGCAGCATTGATGTTGTAGCTACTCCTAATTCAGTGCCTGTGAAAATACCTGCTATAGACCTGAGTAACTTAGAAGGCTTTACCTTCCAGATTATCAGGATGCAGCCGATAAACAACTTAAACCCCATGTTCGGCATCTTTCCAAAAGTAGGAGAGAATAAAGATAATACCGTAAAGAACAAAGAACTGGCTTATTTGAAGAATTAATATAAGCGGTTAGATTAAAAATGGCTGGTGAGATAAGGGCGAAGCGTTAAAGCTTCGCCCTTTTTGCAATGTACTTACACCGAGTCAGAGCTCCTTTTAAAAGCGAATGTCCACCTCTCGGAGGCTGGACAACGATAAATGTTTATGTTCCAAACAGTTAAGAAAAATGACCCCCTTAAAAAGTGGACAAATAAGACAAGAAATCGGCCCTTTTAAGAGCTACTCATTAATTTTTTCACCCTTCTAAAGGTTTGCCATAATCGTATCTTGAAATCTATCTCTCATAGCTCATAATTTCTTGATATTTGCCCTATTTCCTATATAATTAGCCTATTAGTATTAAGAGATATAGTTATTACCTATACCAACACGGGCAGCCACATAAATCTCTCGGAATCCAGTATGAGAGATAACTTAATCCCTGATTAGCAACGCTAGCCAGGGCATTTTTTATGTCCGCACGTTTCAAAGAGTTGGGGCATTATTTATTCTGCTGTTTTGTTGTTATCAATTTCAAATTCTAATCCTGCCCCAGGTTCGCAAAAATAAACCAAATAAATCTCATCGGCTTATCTCTTTATCTCAGTATTGGCTATTAGTTTCTTAGGTTTAGTGTCTTGGTTATATGGCAATATAATGCGAATTACTGGCTTAAGAATTGATGAGGAACTGGAAAATTAGTAATATTTATCTGTTGACCCAATAGATAGTTAAAAGTATAATTATGCCTAATATTTGTACGGGCAGGAGCTAGCATATGTATAAAAAAATATTCTTATGGGTGATTGTTGTTGCTATTTTTACTACTGAATTTCTGGTTGCAAGGAATATCTTCTTCAAAAATAGCATTTCTGGTGATTTAATCTCAAAAACCGGGGGAAAACCTAATTCTGAAAGTCCCGAAGAGCTCATCCTTAATGATTTTTTCCATGGCCGCCGTAATGGCTTCTTCGTGGATATAGGTTGTGCCGAATATAAAAATTCCAATCTGACTTACTATCTTGAAAAAGAATTAGGCTGGTCTGGAATAGCGGTTGACGCACTTCCAGAATTCGCATGGGGCTACTTAGAATACCGGCCGAAAACTAAATTTTACAGTTTTATTGTCACGGACCACTCTGGTAAGATAGAACCTTTTTATAGATTGATAAAGGAGACATGGGGTTCTTCAACAAACAAAAATTGGGCTGTTGGAATTGCCAAAGTAGAAAATGATAAATACGAAAAAATCTATATTCCTACTGTTACCTTAAATGACCTGTTAATTAAAAACGGAGTATCCAAAATAGATTTTCTAACCATGGATATTGAAACCGGTGAGCCAGCCGCACTCGCAGGCTTTGATATTGCAAAATTCAGGCCTCAACTTGTTTGTATAGAAGTGCAGGATCTTAACAGACACAAAATTGTCAAGTATTTTAAAGACCACGGATATAAACGTATTGATAAATATTTGAAATATTTTAGACACGACCAACCAAACTGGTATTTTAAACCCAATGAAAATTAATTTATGAAAATCTTGGTCCCACTTGACTGTTTTGGTAAAATAAGTCCTGAAGGAGTGGTATATTATGACTCAGGCACAGTGAGATATTAATCGTAAGTTAAGGATATTAAATTATGCGAAGGAAGATAGCAATGTCGTAAAATGTTATGGATAATAGACTCTTTAAAAAGGCGACAAAAGCGACATCAAAAACAACCTCTCTAGATTCCGTTTATTAATATTTGCCCCCCAGGCTATTTCGAACCAAATACCGTAATCGTACCTTAAAATACCTCTCCAAACTAGCATTATTTGGCTTTATTCTGCCTTATTAAAGTACTTGGAAAGTGGCAAAAGTTGAGATACAATTATAACTAATATTTGCACGGGCAGCCATAAAATATACCAGAGTAGTTAAACTATTTTGAAAAAATGCCTAAGGCTGGAAATAGAATTATTAAAATAACTGTAAAAATAGCCGCAGGCTTAATTATACTTCTGGCGGGTTTTTATTTCCTGTGGATTTATCCCAGATACACCCCACCCATACTTACCTATCACAGTTTTGATTACCGAAAAAGCTTATTATCCGTTTCTCCCGAGAATTTTGAAAGGCAAATGCGCTATCTCAAAGACAAGCGCTTTAATGTTATCTCCTTGGGCGAGTTAATTAAAGGAATAAAAACAGGGAAAAAATTCAGCCATAACACCATCGTTATTACCATAGACGATGGTTATGAAAATAACTTCAAGCTAGCCTACCCCATCCTTAAGAAATACGGATTTCCCGCGATAATATTTTTGACTACCGATCATATAGGTGTTGATAAAAAATTTCTAACTTGGAACGAAATTAAAGAGATGGGGAAAAATAACATTTCTTTCGGCGGGCATACAAAAACACACGCGTACCTTCCGGCGATAAAGGATAAAAATGTGTTATGGAATGAGATAGCGGGTCCTAAAAAAGTTATCGCAGAACGAGCCGGAATACCGGTTGATTACTTTTGTTATCCTATCGGCGGCCTGACAGAAGAAGTAAGAATTCTTGTAGAAAAAGCAGGTTATAAGGGAGCCTGCACAACCAATCATGGCTCTGATAAGCTAAACAGGAACGATGTTTATGGGCTGAATAGGATTTCAGTTAGAAACGCTAATCCATATTTTTCATTTTCTAATCTATGCGCTCCTTTTAGATTCAGGACTAAGCTCTCAGGTTACTATAACCTTTTTAGAAAACCAAACCTTGAGAATAAGAAGCCTTAAATAAGTAATGTCCACCAGGGGCAAGGTGACGAGGTATAATTATAAAGGGGTGTATTATGAAGAAAGTCTTAATAGTGGATGATGAATTTGAATTTACTAAAGATTTTGCCAAGGCATTGGAGATTTTTGGCTATGAGGCTTATATGGCAGGAGACGGTGAAAGCGCATTTAATGCCGTAGAAAAGAAAAACCCTGATGCCATATTTTGTGATTATAGGCTGCCTGATATGGATGGAGATAAAATTTTAGAGGAGATAAAAAAAATACATCCTGAAATAAAATTTGTCATGGTTACGGCGTATTACGATGAAGTAGTAGAAAAGCGTTTTCGCAATTTAGGCGCAGATGAGGTAATATTTAAACCCATAGTCTTGACAGAAATCGAGGCTCTATTAACCAGGCTCCTGGCAAAAAGAGAATACTGATGTCAACAATAAGAGAATTATTCCACGAAATCGGCAATTGGCACAATAAGATAACCCTGGGTGCTGGCGTAACAAGGCTGGAATTAAAACGCGAATTCAAAGATAAGCCCTTGCCTAAAGAAACCGAAAAATTAATAGAGAAGCTCACTGAATTAGAGCACCAGGCAGTAGAGGCGAATAACGCCCTTATTCAACTCAAAAATTTGATTTATGATATAATAGACCCTGATAGCGATAAACCCAGGGGGTAAAATGGCTGGCCCTAAAAAGATTCTCATTGTCGATGATGAAAAATATGTCACCGATACATTGGAGGGATTCTTCAGGAGCAAGGGCTACAAGATATTTAAGGCGCAAGACGGCCGCACTAGCTTAAGCTTTATTACTAACGAGAAACCGGATTTAGTGCTCTTAGACATAAAGTTGCCTAGTGTTGACGGAATTGATATTCTTAGGCTACTACGCCAGTTTTACTCGGGAGTTAAAGTCATTGTCATGACTGCCTATGACAGGGAGTATAAAACAAAAGCAGAGAGCATTGGATACGATGCATTATTCCTTAAGCCCATTTTGATAGACGAATTAATCATAAAAGTAGAAGAATTATTATCGCGGGATCCTGCTGTCCAGCAAACAGAAATAACAGAAACAAGGATACCAGAGGGCGTCCTTCCTAAAGCCCGCTTGCTTATTGTCAGCCTTAGAGATCCTGTCTTAAGTTTAATCAGGGATTTCTTTGCCAAACAGAATGATTGCCAAGGCGTTTACGAAATAGTCGGGCTTGGCCTGGAACAATTGGAATACGTCAAAGATTTTCAGCCGGATATAGTTTTATTAGATGTGGCTTTGATAGGTGCGCTGGGAGAATTTGGTTTAACGCTGATGAAACTGCCCCAGCCGCCGAAAGAAATCATTATTTTCGGTGACCCTGCCGCGAAATGGGAAGAGGTAGAAACGCTGCTTAAGAACGGCGCCAAACAGGATAATTTACTGATTAAGGAAATTCTTTCGCGCCTGAATAATTCAGTAAAAGAAATCTGCGCAAAACACCGCTTATTCACCCGTTCTTAAAAATATAAATGAATATAACCAAGAAATTTCCTTCTGGGCTGCCAATATTACTGTTTGTAATGTTGGCAGCTTTTTTTATGCGATTCGCAAATTACATCCTTATGGAAAGGCATAACCCGGTATTCAGCCTGCCGCTCGTTGATTCCGCAGAGTATGTGAATGATGCGCATTATTATATAGAGCAGAATTGGCTGGGCAGGTGCGCTGCCTATCGCCATCCTCCGGCGTATCCTTACGCCATAGCCATATTATTTAAGATATTCGGTAATTCTGTAAAGGTAGTTAAGCTATTTCAAATCCTGCTTGATTTGCTAAATACTTTTTTTGTTTACCTTATTGCCAAAGAAGTTTTTAATGCAACCGCAGGGTTAGTTGCCTCGGCCTTATACGCACTGTACATGCCGATCATATTTTACAGCATAGAAATCCTGCCTCCGATTCTTGCCATATTTTTACTGCTGGCAAGCATACTAAGCCTGATAAAATCCTATCAGCTGCAAAACACCCAAGCCTCAGGGAAACCTTGGTTATCTATATCAGGGATTAGTTTTGGCCTGCTGTTGGCAACTATATTTAATTTTATCATCAGCCTTCCGCTCATATTGCTGTGGCAGTATAGATGTTTTAAGGGGTCTATTCGCCGCAGGTTAGCTTACTTGTCTATATTCGCCGCGTTTTCTTTGGCTCCTGTAATTCTGACATCAGCCAGGAATTGCATATTTGCAGATGATTGTGCAGTAGTAACCAGTAACGGCGGCTCGAATTTTTATATCGGCAATAACCAGGATATTTATAAAACAGTTTCGCTGCGCGAGGGCATTGGGTGGGTGGGTTTAAGATTGTCTCCTTTTCAAACTGTGCAGATACGTAACCTAAGAGATCTGGACTTATTTTTCTATAAACAGGGAAAGGAGTTTGTTGTGCATCAGCCGCTAAAATGGCTATGGGTAATGCTGAAGAAAACGGTCCTTTTCTTCAATGCTTACGAGTTGCCGCGCAATTTTGATTTTTATTTTTTCAGCAATTTCTCTGCATTGGCCCGTTTGCCATTGGTGCGGTTTGGGCTAGTTTTACCGCTTGGCCTAAGCGCAATATTGTACCTGATGTTTATGGCGGCAAACCACAAACAGCGGCAATTAACCTCTTTAATTCTCATAATATTATTGTCTTATTGTTTCTCCATAATTATCTTTTTCGTCGCAGGCAGGTATCGCCTGCCGATTATCCCTCTTTTTATAATTTTAGCTGCGTATTATATTGTTACTTTCATCGGGCATTATGTGAATAGGCAGTACCGCATAGTAGCAGCCATGGTTGCATGCGCCTGTTTTTTTGCTGCCTTGGCCCAGCAGAAATTTTTCAAAGATAATTATCCCTATCAGCTAGACCTGGCCCACAGTTATGCACAGATTGCCAGGGTTTTCTTCATGACGCATCAGCCGGATGCTGCCTATGCGTTTGTTCAGGAAGGGCTAAAAAACAAGCCCGATAGTTCTACCTACAAGCTATACTCTTTATTGGGGCTTTATTATGCGAATACAGGAGAAAGACAAAAGGCAATTGCTTCTTTGGAGAAGACCCTTGAATTAAAACCGGAAAACTTCTTTGACTATGGTAGTATTGCAGTGCTTCTGGCGTCGGAAGGAAAGCCTGGGCAGGCAATAGCTTATTTTAAGAAGGGTATCGAAATAGCTCCTTACTATCCGGAAAATTACTTGGGGCTGGCGCAACTTTACAGCTCCAGAGGCGATGATAATAACGCTGCCTCGGCCCTTTTATCTTACCACAAAACCTGTGTATCCATGCATCCTCTTATTGAGTATAATTTAGGTAAATTGTATATGGATGCGTTTAGGGATATGCAAAAAGCGATTACGCATTTTGGAAACGCAGCCCGCTACCCGCAGTTCCTGGATAATTATGAAGCAGAATGCTCTGACCTCTATAGCAGGCTGGGATTATGTTACCGGCGCCTTGGTGAGTCAGAAAAAGCAAAACGAACGTGGCTACAAGGTTTAAAGTTTTTCCCCCGCAATAATTACCTTAAGAATAATCTCGCTATGCTGCAAAGATAAAAAGAAACCGCTTTCCTAAAGCTACCCTTTACCCATTGAAAACCCCTTACCTATATAGCATACTTATTGTAACTAACGGCTGATAAACCAAGAACCTAGAACCCATAACCTATAACCCAATACAATGCCACGGAAGATTAATAAGTTATTATCATTTTTAATCTGTTTTTGTTTTCTCTTTGAGCAAAGCGGCCTTGCGCAAACCCTGCCCTTGCTTCAGCCAACCACTCTGCCTCCCGCGCCATTATTACGCTATCTAAGCGTTAATGCTGCCAACCCTTTTAATTATTTCAACTTTTTATTAGACAAAGGGGATGGCTCTATCGATAAAGAAAATCTGAATAAAGAGGCAAAAAAGCTGATTAATTATTTCTTTTTAGGCATAACCCTGCCCAGCGAATCTTTGTGGGTAAATTTACGGCCTGATGAAGCCGGCAGAATTACCTCTAATGAAATCTCAAACACAGATTTAGGCAGAGCCCTCCTCGAGCAGGACCTGCAGTTAAAAAAGGATGTTGCAAGGTATATCCATCCATCTCATCCCAAAGGAAAACAATACTGGGAAAAACTTTATGCTGCCATAGGCAAAGATAAAGTTAAAAAGGTGGAAATTACCACTTCTAACCGTGTGTGGATTGTTCCGGGTGAGGCGATTGTCCTGGAAACAGAAGACGGCGCTTTTGTAGTATCTGCCAAACTAAAAGTGCTTCTGGAAAATAATTACCTGAAACTAAACCCCAAGGATGAAACTCAGGCCATCTCTGAAAAACTGATGAAGGAGATAATCCTCCCTCCGTTAACAGAGGAGATAAATAATAGTGCAACTTATGCACCGCTTCGTCAAATATACCAATCCTTAATTTTAGCTGAATGGTTTAAGCGAAAACATAGTAAATCCAACAGCGTATATTCCTACTGCATTAATAAAGGATATACAAACGGATTAGAATCATAACTTCCCTGGTCAAAACAGGCAATCTGGCAGGAATATTTAAAGTCTTACAAAAACGGAGAATACAAATTAGATGATAGCTTATTTGGGTTAAGAAGGACATATTTTAGTGGAGGGATAACTTTAGCTTTGGCTAAGACTCCCGGGAGTTCACCAATTAATGGCGAGAAAGGTTCTCAAGCCGGAGCAGCTGGTTTAACAGTATTTAATCTTAAGGGTATTGAGGAAAACGCAAGCCTGGGCAATAGCAACACAGGTAATTCAACCATGTTACCCAACAGTGAAATAATGCGCCTATTAAAGTCAGTCAATTTGTCTGTTTCCGACACTTCCATTGCTGATATCCCAAAGCAGCTGCGTTTATCTTTTGCAAATTCAGCATTGCTTATCTCCGCCACAAGCCCGGTTATAGAAAATAAGTTTCCGAATAGTAACATGCAAGTATTATCAATAGGAGAGGCGCCCTCGACGAAATCGGTTTATCAGCCGATTACAGGCCCGTCCGAAAGAGGCGTCTCTTCGACTAAAATCGCCGACTCACCGATGAATACAAAAATTGCCGCCTCGTCTATAAAGAGTTGGGCGACAAGAGCGCTTGTAGTTAGTAGCTTAGCCACGCTTTTGGTTACGGGTTTACATGCGAATATCTATGGTAGCGATATTGGAATGCAGCAAAAAAATCCTTTTGCTACTACAGAATTATTAGTGTTAAAGGGTGACCAAAACGCCTTCAAAGAATTAACCAAACAGGCACAGGAAGGTAATATAAATGCCATCATGGCTGCGATTGACCTTAAGTCACAGGGTGTTGAAAAGGTCGACACCTTATTGCGCAATCTTGATCTTAAGCCATGCGTTGAGAGGAGCAAAGGAGATGCAAGAAATATCGTAAAAATTCTAAATTTTCTTGTTGTCTATTTCAATCATGACCAAGCCAAAAAAATCTCAAATAAACTTGATATTACGCCGTTTAAGCAGCCTAATGAAGAAAATATTATGATTTTGGACAGCCTCGCCATTAATGGCAATAATAAGCAGGCACAGAGGGAATTGCATTTATATGAGGTTGATGAATTTATCCAGAAGGCTCAAAAAATGGATAAAGATGCCTTTGATGTTTTAGAATTTTTAGTAAATAATTATCATAACGAAAAAGCTATTATGGGGTTGCGCAATTTAAAAGTTGATGAATTTTTAAAAGATGCTGAGAAGGGGGATATTGATGCCCTTGACACAGCACACGTGCTGGGAAGATTTTATAATAATAAGCAAGCCAGCAAGGGATTGAGTCTTATGGATGGTAGGATATATATCAGCCAGGCTCAAGATGAAAATAATTATATGAGACTCAAATATATTGATGCTGTGCATACATTACTCGAAAACAATAATAAATCAGTTGCAGAAAAATTGATTGATTTGACTATTAAAGATAAATGGGATGCTGCGCCTAACATATTATCAGATGCATGTAATAAGATAGTCCGTCAACTCCGCGCTGCTCATCTTGATGAAGGGATTTCTGATAAAGAGTTAAAAAACCGTCTTACCGAAAGAAGTTTTAATAATCCATTTATGCTTTATAGGTTATATTGCTCTCGTGAGAACTTTAGCATACTATCCAAAATGATTATGGGTAGTATTAAAAAGCAGGCGGGAGATAAAGGACAAGACGTACTATCTTTTCTTAAAGATATAAATCCTAAAGGGGTTTTTTGGAATGATTTTGTTTTGCAGACAGCGAACTTCAATCAATTAAATGACCTAATAACTTCAGAGGAATCTTTGCCAATTGTTTTAAATACCGTTTTCAGAGATATTTCTTCAAAAGATATCTCCAGCTATGGTATACGTATTGCCTTATTCACAGATGTAGTACTCCAAGACAAAGATTTTCCTTATCAGAATGACTTTCAATCGTATCTCTATGCTCGTTACATCCAGGCTCCTTCTGAGCAGCATCGTCGCCTTGCAGCTGCATTACTTTCCGTATATAAAGATAAATTAAATAGTATCCCTGCAGAGAAAATAAAGGAAATAGAGCAAAAGGAAAATATACAAGAGTAGCCTCCCACTCCGGTTCCCTATGACAGTATGTTTAAAGATGGTAAATTAGTTATACATATTGTTTTCGCAGATAAAGATGCAGTACGAGACCATATGGCAAAGACCTATGAGTTCTTCAGGCAAGAAGGGTTTAATAAAATAGCATCATCTTCTGACCAAAACCATATCACTCTTGAAAAAGGCATTACACGCTTAGTTCTTTTTAATGGTGATAAGCAAAAATATGATATCAGGCAGCATCTGAAGGAAGGCGTATTCGGCTATTTCGGCCGGATGCACGCTAATAATGAAGACCTATTTTTGCAAACTGAGGAAGTTATACCTGCGAAAGACAAGTTGTTTTTCCTTTCATCTTGCCGCAGTGTTAATGTTATGGAAAAATTTGCTGAATATTATCCTGGTGCAGAGTTTATAGGCGCTAACGAAACAGCCTATGGTGACGAGGCCAATAAATTAACAAAGGCCTATATAGATTCTTTCTTAAAACGAATCCCTACTTATGAAGACATCAGAGAAAATATCCGAGCAAATGGCGACTTTAGAAACTATGTGTTGCCGGGAGGCCCGGAAGACAAGGTGCGGAATATTATGCTGAATTCTAAGGAACAATCCGCCGGCTCGCCTGTTGGAATTGGCTCTAGCCCGCTACAAATGACACAAGAAAACATAGATAATATCAAGGGATGGAGCGTAAGGGTAGTAGAGCCTAAGTGGGTAAATATGGAAAAAGGAGAAGTTGACATAGCCATTGATGCTGCGCCGGATGATATGTCTAGTGACGTAAAAAAAGGGAAAATGGTTTTAAAGATAAGGCCTAACGATGTAAAGAATAATGTAGAATTGGTTATTCATCCTAAGCAGGGAGGAGAAGTCATCCTTCAACCAGAAAACCCATATTTTAAAGGCGTTTTTGAGGCTGTGTCTAGCCACCTTCCTGTTAGGTTATTAATGGCAGATCTTTCGAAAGAGCATCTTTCTATTGAGAAAGCTCTAAGCGACTATAAATTCGCAGGTACTCTGAATGCGATATTACAAAAAAATAAGGATCAGGTTACCGAGTTATTGAATGTTTCGATAAAACAACTGGAGTACGTAGAGCATCGATTTCCTGAAGCAGTGCCTATGTATAAGGATATTTTTAGGTTACTGCTTAAAGAAGTTAATGAATCTGGTTTGCCTACAATGAAAACTAACAAAGATTTCTATACGTGGCTGTATGGGATTAAAAGCATTAACGATTATCTCGGCAGATATACTTTTGAAGATAAACAGCAGATACTTCGTCAAACCGTTAGTCATATAATGCAGGCTGATTATGCAATGGCAATGAAGTCCGCCGGCTCGCCGATGGACGTAAATACCGCATCTTCGGCAATAGGCAGCGTTATAGGAAAACTAACGAATTTATTTGCCAGAAAAAACACTATACCCGATTCGCAAGTTGATTGGATCAAAGATTTAAAAAGGCTTAAGCAAATTCCAGAGATCAACACGTCGGAAGAAATGTCTATGGGGCTTGATTTGACAGAGACATTGTTGAAAAATTCATCAATTTCAGATTTGGTAGAGCAGTTTGGTGTGAAGCCGTTTATAGATATACTTATAAGTAGTGCGGGTAATGTGTCCGGTGTACGCTTTATAATGCCCAAATTCCGTTTAAATATGCTAACCGACAAAATACCGGGGTTCATTGGATGGGGCACAGAAAATACTAATTTGGATGAAGGATTCAAGGAGTATCAGCGGCTTAGAGACGCGGAATTACTAATGCAGAAAACCCGACAACAGATAGAACCATTGGTTAGCGCTTTGGAACCCATAAAAGATTTAATAAAAGATGGCGTTATTGATATGCGGCAAATTCAGCAGGTAATGGATTTATCGGGTGGAAGTATTAGCGCGGCCTCTAGGTCTCTATCCGATTTGTCTGAAGTTATAAAAACCAACGGTCTAGAGGATCTCATAGAATTGGTTAATATAAATCAGAACCCCAATATGTTAAGAATTAAATGGGGGCTTGGGCCTGATGAGTTTGGCTGGTTATCAGAATACAGAGATTTACTTTTAAAATACGGGACAAAACCATTTATTTTCATGGCCGGTATTTTAAAGAAAGACCATGTGTTTAGTAGTAAAGATAAATCTTCGGAAAATATTCTCGAATTTGCAAAAGAGCTGGAAGAGGACAATATTATTGATACCTATGGAATAGAGGTAGCATGCGCTGTTTTGTTAAAAGAAAAAGAAATCTATATAAAAGGACTATATCCTAATAATCCAATTATTGAAAAAAAAGATTGGGAATTTTTAAACTCCGCTGCTCATTATTTAAGGCTATTAAAAGAAAAGAATGCCCGGTCATTAGAAGATTGGTCAAGGATGTCGGAAGGCTTGATTATCAAGGAAGACATAGATGCATTTATAACCTACTATCAATTATTTAGCGAATATGGCCTGGAAAATGTGGCTATTCTCTCTAAGTCGGTACGAGCAGGCTATATAGAGGGGCTTTTTAAACGCAATCGTCCTATAATTCAAAAGGTTGGTATTGAATCTCTTGTAGAGTTAAGCAAGAAAGATAGTAATGTTTTAACCCGCCTGGCAGACGCTGATATGGAAACCTGGGCATTATTGTTTCTCCAGCAAGGAAAAATTGGGTCAGGAGAAAAGGATTTAAGGCAAACAGTTTTACATCTTAATAACCTATCGGTTTTCTACGATATGGATCAATTTGGCTATAAAGATAAGATTATGTCGGCATTGTTACAAGTATTACAACATAATAAACGATATGAAAAACTAAATTTAGTAGAAGACTTTCTGGTGACAAATTTGTTCCGTAGCCGAGAAGTGCAAGATAAAATAAGCGATTATCTGGTGAAGGAAAAAACAGATGTTAAAAGGGCGCTAATTACAAGAGCGCTTTTTTGGAAATACGCCAAATTAAGTGATGAGAAAATTCACCCGTTCGACTCGCTGCACATAAATGATATGTACGACCAGGTAATATTAAATACAGAATCAAAGAACTTACCTCAGGCATTGAACTTTATTCCCACCTGCTCTGTTCTTACGGATAAAGGTATTATTACTACAACGCAGTTTCAATTCGCAGCGCAATCGGGAGATTTGATAAATGCAATACCAAAACTGCTTTCCACTAAAATTGAAGAAGTTTTTAATCTAAAACTTCAAAAAAAGCATGAACTGGCGCAAAACGCGCTTACCGATACAGATTTTCTAGTCGATCTATTTAATTTTCATAGAGCATATATTTCAAATAGCAATGCCTCTGAAGTGCTAAAAAGACTGGTAAAGGTGTATTTTGAAGAGGGGCCGGAAGGCGTTATGCGTTATAAAGCATCGCAGGAGCTCTCTAATCAACAAGCACCAGAACAGATAATATCCAAGTTTATGGAACTATCGCAGTTAGCAGCTACGGTACGCGAAGGAGAAGAATCAGAGCTTAATATATTTGAGCAATTATTTAAAACTACCCTAGATAGTTACGAAAGGCATATGCAAGAAAACAAGTTTGATATTAAAGGACTCGCCATAGATAATCAAGAGGATATTCATAGGCTGGAAGCAAGTATAAAGGGGTTTCTATCTCAAGCCAAGGATGTTGCTTTGCGAGATGCCTTAAGCTCAAATGAACCGGATAAACTATTAACCCTTAAGCTTTTCGGTAAAGATGAAAAAATACGTAATCAAGCCATAGGAATATTTAAAAGAATTAACCTGATGCGACAAGAGGCAGATTTGGGCCAGGCGATAAAAATTGCTGAACAAATACGCGGTACTGAGAAGCTGCCTAATGAAGAGCAAAAAGATATGATTGGAAAACTAGCCGAATCAAATCAGGAAAGAATTCCTAAATTAATGCCGGTTATGAGAATGATTCATCAGCAGTTAATAGAAAAGGATAAACCGGAGGCTCAAATAATAGCCGAACTGATAGGAACGCTTCAGGCGTTAAACGACTTTCCGAATTATCTTAACTCATTATCAGCTAATATGATTACTGCGGAAGTAAGTTTTGATCTTAAGGATACATTAAAGATCGGTCGCTTTGGCGCAAGCGGACAGGGCAATTGTCAAAGTAGCACTAATACTGGTAATTATAACAAGAGCCTAATGAGTTTTATTGGAGATTCCCATGAGTTAATCATTATTTTGCGTGATAGCTCTAAGGATGTTATTGGATTTGCGCTCTTGCATGGAGTTTATCTTGATGATATGGAGTTTGCTTATGTAAAAGAAAGTGTATACACAAATGATAATACTCAAACTGCTCTGCAGGAAGAAGCTTCGAAAAAGATTGCCCGACAGATAGCAAACCTTTTACAAGTTAAAATATTAGAGGCTAACCCTCAGGAAGGAAAAGATTTTACAGTAACCATCCCTGAAAGCTACGTTCCAAGGTATTTAGATTCTTTGGGCGGAGCAGTGCAGCCTTTGAAAATACAGAGAGATATAAAGGCAACAATTATTGAGCCAGCATCATCTAATCTTATAAAACAATCCTCCGGCTCGCCGATGGATTTAAAGGGTGGTATTGACCTTTCTAAAATTGAACTTACGCTGAAAGACGAAAAGTATATGTCTAGCCTTAGTCCTGCGGATGTAAAAGTATTGCGGGCGGCAAAGGCATTAAAAGATCAGTGGGACAGTCTGTCGCTATTGTATGTTCATGAGATAATGCTGATGATGAAGGACGGGCTGGTCAAAGACCTGCAAAATAAAAATGTGCTGCTAAATGTAATGGATCAGTTAAAATCAAGGTCATTCTTAGACCCGCAGGCAATGCAATTCTTCAATCTAATTCTATTAGAAAAATCGCCTTCCGAAATCAAACTCGCCCTATCGAATTAATACTATTATTTTGCTTCAGTGTTTGTTCGCGTGCTGAAATCTGTCTTATTCTCCTCACGCTCTACATTACGCGGGTCCTGCCTGCCGAGCCACCCTTTTCGTGCTCATTCACCTCGTCCCGCCATTGGCGGGCCTCGGCTGATTCTGCGCGAAAAGGGGACTCGGCTCGGCAGTCACCCGCTAATATACAAGGCGCTCGGAGATTGAATCTGACTATTTGTCGAAGAATTTTATGCGTTTCGCTGAAGGCACATTAGAAAATTTTCGGCACAGCTATTAAATAGTAGTGCGCAAGGAATTACGCTGAACGAAAGGCAGCGCTTAAGCGTAAGTCACCATGACCGAAAGTGAGGCGTAAGCCGAAGCGCACGGCGAAAATTTTCAGTGCCGGAAGCGAAACCATAAAATAAATAAGTCGAAGTGAGAATAGCATTTGAACTTGTATTTTGCGACTTGGCGTGGTATGATAGCAAGCTATGGAGGAGGCAAAAACAAACATGATTACTTACGAGGATTTCAAGAAATTAGAGTTGAAAGTGGCTGAAATTAAAGAAGTTATTGAACATCCTAACGCAGACAGGCTGTATGTTATAACCATTGACTTGGGAGACAAAACTAAGCAGATTGTTGCCGGGATAAGAGCAAATTACCAGAAAGAAGATTTAATAGGCAAGCAAGTGGTAGTAGCGGATAATTTAGAGCCGGCAATTTTACGCGGCATAGAAAGCCAAGGCATGCTTTTAGCAGCTTCAGATGAAACTGGCATAGTTATTATCAGTCCGGAACGCAAAATGAAATTAGGAAGCATAGTCAAATGATCAAACAATTCATTCCGCAAGAATATTGCTTAAAATGTCAGGGCTGCTGCAGATTTAGGGAGGCAAATTCTGTCTGGTCTCCCTGTTTATTGGAGGAAGAAGTCCAGGATCTGCTAGATAGGAAAATACCCCCTGCAAACATAGACTCTAAGAGAAGAATACAGCCAGTGCCTGATGCAAAACAAGAAGGATTTATTTGTCCGCTTCTAAATTGCCAGGATAATAAGTGCAAGATTTATACATTCCGTCCGTTTGAATGTCAGCTATACCCGTTTCTCATTAGCGTGCGAGACAAGAAAGTGCTTTTGACCGTAGATTTAAATTGCCCTTACGTAGAGGAAAATTTACAAGCCCAAGAATTTAAAGATTATGCTAAAGAGCTGACTGCAATCTTGAATTCCGCGCCACAAAAAAGGATCCTAAAAGATAACCCCCAGATTATCCAGGCATACCAGGAAGTCCTGGATGTGATTGAGTTACAAATCTAATGAAATTAAAACAAATATCGCTTAAGGATAAAGCGGTATTCGATAAATATTTAAACTTAAGACGGCATGAATTATCGGTTTATGCCTTCGAAAACATTTATATCTGGAAGGCGCTTTGTGATGTTGAATGGTGCTTGATAAGGAAGAGCCTCTGTATATTCCTGCGAGATGGATTAGGCTCATTTTTATATCTTCCTCCTTTGTCGCCTGAAAAGGACCCCGAAGTTATCGAAGAAGTTTTTAAAATCCTGAACAAGCTTAACAAAAATAAGAATGCCTCACGCATAGAGAACATCGAAGAAAAAGACATTTCTTTTTATGAAAAGTCAGGTTATAGCTGTAATCAAAAATCATCTGATTACCTTTGCTTAAGAGCTGACCTGGCTAACCTCAGGGGGAATAAATTCAAGTCCAAGCGCGCAAGTTTTAATTATTTTGTAAAAAATCAAAGCTTTGAATACCTGCCATTTGCTTTGCAAGACAAGCGCGGCTGCTTAGAATTATATGATGGCTGGATGATGCAGCGTAGTTCGTTAACAAAAGATCGCGTGTATCTGGGGATGCTGGAAGACAGTAAGCACTGTTTTAAGTTGATGCTGGATGCCTATCGCAATTTAAACCTTGCGGGAAGGGTGGTAAAAATAAACAATGAGATAAGGGCATTTACCTTCGGTTTTCCGCTAAACAATAACACATTTTGCATATTATACGAGATAACCGATTTATCTGTTAAGGGCCTGGCACAATTTATCTTTGCCAAATTTAGTAGCGAATTAAAAGAATACAAATACATCAACATTATGGATGATTCAGGCCTGGAAAACTTAAAAAAAGTAAAGCTTTCCTATCATCCCGTAAGATTAGTCCCTGGTTATATTGCTACACAAAAGCATTAACCCATGAATAAAGATTTAGATGAGATAGAATTTACAATTTTCGATACTGAAACTACCGGCCTTGAGCCGAGCTCAGGAGACAGGGTAGTAGAAATTGCAGCCATCAGGCTAAAAGGCAAACAAAAAATAGCTACTTTCAATAGCTTGGTTAATCCCCAAAGGCAAATTTCAGAAGCTGCATTTGCCGTGAATAAAATTACTCCTGAGATGCTAAAGGACGCACCTGCAATAGGCACTGTGATGCCCAAATTCTTAAAGTTTATCGAAGGAAGTTGTCCTTGTTCTTATAATGCTAATTTTGACGTAGAGTTTTTAAATAATGAATTAAAGCTTATTGGCCAGGATGTCCTAAAAGGCATTGCATTTGTAGATATTTTAAAAATGGCTAAAAGGCTAATGCCGGGTTTAGAGCGTTACCCGCTCTGGTTTGTAGCTGATAAACTGGGGATAAAAACTCCCCAACAGCATAGAGCGCTTTCGGATGTTGAATTGACCTTGGGCGTATTCGATAAATTAAGAGAAATGCTCAAAGCAAAAGGCGTGTATGATTTCGATAAATTCCTGGCACTGTTTAACATCGATCCGCTGTTGTCCCATAATTTACTCAACCAGAGAATTGCCGAGATCCAGGAGGCAATTGACCTGGGGGTAAAACTGAATATGCAATACCTTTCCCGGTCAAATGCGGAAGTTTCCGAGCGGGAAGTCATTCCCAAGGAGATAAAGAAGGATAGAGACATCAGTTATTTGGTGGCTTTCTGTTGCATGCGTAACGAAGAGCGCACTTTTAGAATCGATGGCATATTACACCTGGAAATCGTATAAACTAAACATAGACCCGATTAGAATATTCGAAATCTTAAGCCGGAAAAACCACTGCTTTTTTCTGGACAGTAGCCTCCACGGCAGGTATTCATTTTTAGGGATAGAGCCGTTCCATACGTTACAAACCAAAAATGCAGAGCCTTTTAATAATCTAAGACAGTTGTTATCCCAATACAAGATTTCAGTTAAAAAAAATAGTATTCCGTTTCTGGGGGGCGCAGTAGGTTTCTTAAGTTATGATTTAGGCTTTCTTCTGGAAAAAAAGCTTATTCGTAAAACCAGGGATGATTTGGCCATCCCGCATTGTTTTTTCGCATTCTATAACACGGCAATCATCATCGATAATCTCAAAAAATTACTTTATGTATTTGCCGTAGGCTTTCCGGAGAAAAGATACGGCCCCGGGAAAAGCCTTTGCCAAGCAAACATTAAAAAAATACAAAACCTGCTTTTGCGCTGTGAGACGCATAAGGCTTATAGCAGTAAAAATAAAGCAGAAACCAATCATTCTAGCCTTGAGTCTAACTTTAGTCGAAAAGATTATCTCTTGGCAGTAAAGAAAGCAAAACAATACATAAAAGCAGGGGATATTTATCAGGTTAACCTTGCGCAAAGATTTAGCGCCAGGACTAAAGTTTGCGCTGACAAAATTTATCAGAGGTTGCGCAGATTAAGCCCCTCTGATTTTAGCGCTTATTTTGATGCCCAGGATTTTCAGATTATCAGTTCTTCACCGGAAAGATTCTTAAAATTGGAAAATAATACAGTGATTACCACTCCCATGAAAGGCACCCGCTCGCGCGGGGAAACCTCAGCACAAGACGCACTGCTTAAGAATGAATTGTTAAACAGCAAAAAAGACAAAGCAGAATTAACCATGATTGTGGATTTGGAGCGCAATGACTTGGGAAGAGTTTGTAAATACGGCTCTGTAAAAGTTAATGCATTAAGAAAATTAGAAAAATACAATACGGTGTTTCAGACCACTGCCACGGTTAGCGGGCAACTGCACAAAGACAAAGACAGGCTGGATTTACTGCGTGCCTGTTTTCCCGGCGGCTCCATAACGGGATGCCCCAAAATCAGGGCTATGGAGATTATCGAGGAGCTTGAGCCAAACAGCCGCTCAATTTATACCGGCTCTCTTGGTTATTTAAGTTTTTCCGGCGGCATGGATTTTAACATTCTCATCCGCAGCATATTAAAAAAGAAAGATAAGCTTTATTTTGGCGTGGGAGGCGGGATTGTGGCTGATTCAGACCCGCAATCCGAATACGAGGAAACGCTTGTGAAGGCAAAGGCAATGATTGAGGCAATAGAAAACTAATGAAGGAAATAGTATTTTCAAACGGAAAATTCCTGGCTGCAGAGGATGCGAAAATTCCCGTGAGTAGCCTGGGTTTATTAATGGGCTTAGGATTGTTTGAAACCATGCGCTCATACAATAAAAAAATAGTTTATTTGGATAAGCATTTAACTAGGATTAAGAATTCCTGCAAACTGATTAATTTGAAATTTCCTTACTCTATAAGCAAGTTAAAGAATAGCATTAAAAAGACAGTAGAACTTAATGCTATTCAAGATGCCTATGTAAGATTAACATTATGCAAATCCGTATCCGGGACAGATTGTATAATTTTGTTAAAAAAATACACCCCCTTTCAGTTGGCAAAATATAAAAAAGGCTTTTCAGCAATAGTTTCACGATTTCTACAGGATGAAAACTCTTTGCTTTCGCAAATCAAAACCACAAACCGTATGATTTACGAAATTGCGCTGCAGGAAGCAAAACTCGCAGGATGTGACGAGGCACTATTCCTTAATAACAAAGGCTTTATCGCAGAGGCCTCGCGAAGCAATGTTTTCCTGGTAAAGAACCAGGAAATTTTTACGCCTTCTCTACAATGCGGTTGTCTTGATGGCATCACCAGAAGAGTTATCCTTGATTTGGCAAAAAAACACCATTTGAAGGCCAGTGAAGGAAATTTTACCTTGCAGGAATTATATTATGCTGACGAGGCGTTTTTAACCAATTCTTTAATCGGGATTATGCCTTTGACTTGCATAGAAAAACATGCTATTGGCAAGGCCGGAAGAGGCGAAACAACAGAGTTTTTGATAAAAAAATACGATTCCTTACTTTAAAAATGCATCTAGAAACCATAACAATACCTTTTAAACTAAAAAAGCCTATTCTTGCATTGGGCAGCCAAACCAAAAATACAATTTGTTTTGTAAAAGGTGATACTGCTTATATTAGCCCGGTGCACGCTGATTTAAGCAATCCACAAGACTTTTTACAATTCGAGAAAGACGTAAAATATTTTCTTAAACAAAGGCCAAAAATCATTGCTTATGATTTACACCCGGAATATCAATCCACAAAATATGGTCTTGAGCTTTCAGCTTTCAGCTTTCAGCTTTCAGCTGTGCAGCATCATCATGCGCATATAGCTGCCTGTATGGCAGAGAATGGCTTGAGTAACCAGAAAGTCATTGGCGTAGCTTTTGACGGCACTGGTTTAGGCGCGGATGGCTCGCTTTGGGGAGCAGAGTTTCTGATTTGCGACTATAAAAATTTTGTGCGTAAAGCCCATGTTCAAGAAATAGTTCTTCTGGGAGGAGAAAAAGCAATATTAGAACCCTTTAGGCTCACAGCAGCCTGGCTTTTCCTGGCCTATGAAGGCAGGTTTTTAAACCTGGATATTGATTTCGTGAAGAAACTGGATAAAAAGAAATGGCTGGTTTTAAAGCAAATGCTTGTATCGGGATTTAACTCTCCGTTGGCAAGCAGCATGGGCAGGCTTTTTGATGCAGCTGCTAGCCTTGTGTTAAGCAAGTATAAAGCTAGCTTTGAAGCAGAGCTGGCGATTGAATTAGAAAAATTAGCTGTTAGTTTTCAGTCGTCAGTTTTCAGTCGTCAACTTTCAGCTATCAGCTATCAGTTTAAAATCATTAAAAGCAAAAATGATTATATCTTAGATCCTGCTTTAATTTTTAAAGGAATAATTCAAGATTTAAAAGCTGGCACGCCAAAAGAGAAAATTGCTTACAAGTTTCACAAAACTATTGCTGAAATGATAAATAAAACCTGTAGAATTTTAAGAAAGGGTAGCGGCATAAACAACGTGGTTTTATCAGGCGGGGTTTTTCAAAATAAGCTTTTACTTAAGTTAAGTTCGGATTTATTATATAAACATAAGTTTAGATTATATATGCACAAAAATTTATCCTGCAATGACTCAGGAGTTTCTCTCGGTCAAGCTTTAATCGCAAATTTTTCAAAGGGTTAAATATATGTGTTTGGCTATCCCCATGAGAATTAAGCAAATCGAAGGACAGTTTGCCCAGGTTGAATCAGGCAGGCTCGTAAGGACAATTAATATCCAAATGCTGCCTCAGGCAAAAAAAGGAGACTATGTGCTTGTGCATGCGGGGTTTGCCCTGGAGAAAATTGACCCTAAAAGAGCAAAAGAAACCTTAAGGATGATAAATGAAATACGTTGATGAATTCAGGAATATAGCCCTGGTTAACAAGCTAAAGGAGAAAATAAAAAATATCGCTCCTTTAGGAGCAATAAATTTTATGGAAGTGTGCGGCACGCATACTCAAAGTTTTCGCAGGTTCGGTTTGAATAATATGCTCCCCAACAATATCAGGCTGATTGCCGGCCCGGGCTGCCCTGTGTGCGTTAGCTCGCAAGGATACATTGATAATGCGATTACCCTGGCACACCGTAAAGAGGTAATTTTGGTTACATTCGGAGATATGCTGCGTATTCCCGGCACTAGCTCCACGCTGGAAAAAGAAAAGTCTCTCTACTCTAACGTGCGCGTAGTTTATAGCGCCTGGGAAAGCCTGAACATTGCCAAACAAAATCCCGATAAGCAAGTAGTGTTTTTAGCAGTGGGTTTTGAAACCACGGCTCCCACAATTGCCTTAAGCATAATCGCCGCTAAACAGGAGAAATTAAATAATCTATCTTTCTATTCTTCTCTGAAGTTGATTCCTCCTGCCATGGATTATCTGGCAAGGGACAAAAGGTTAAGGCTGGACGGGTTTTTGTGTCCCGGACACGTTTCCTCCATAATCGGAACCAGGCCTTACCGATTCCTGCCTCAAAAATACGGCGTGGGTTGCTGCATAACCGGATTTGAGCCGCTGGATATTTTAGAAGGCATATACATATTATTACGCCAAATTAAGGAATGTAAGCCAAGAGTGGAAAACCAGTACAGCCGCGCAGTGGCAAGAGAAGGAAATTTAAAAGCGCAAAAGACAATCTGGCAAGTTTTTCACACCTCTGATGCTTATTGGCGGGGCTTGGGAAAAATCCCCCAAAGCGGGCTTAAAATAAGAGAAAAATTCGCAAAACTCGATGTAGAAAAAATATTCCCCATAGCAAAAAATGAATTTGTTAAGTTTCAACAAAAGAAATGCCGCTGTGCCGATATTTTAAAAGGGCTTATCTCTCCTTTGGATTGTCCTTTATTCTTAAAGGTGTGTTCTCCGGAAAATCCCATCGGTCCGTGCATGGTTTCCCTGGAAGGAGCGTGTAATGCGTATTATAAATACCGGTGAAAAGTTAAAAGTAAAAAGCAAAAAGGTAAAAGTGAAAAGCCAAAAGTTAAAAGTGTTGATTTTTGCGTTTTGCATTTTGGGTTTAACTGCCGGTTGTATTCAGAAAGACGAACTAGAGCTGGCGCAGGAATGTGTAGGCAAGTCCGATGTCTACTACCAGCATGCCATTGAAAGGTACAAGAAATTAATTAATAAAGGCAAGGACTTAGACAGGCTGTATTTTGAACTGGGCAGGTTGTATTACTCGCACGGTGAATTTGACAAGTCTAAACATGCCTTGGAAAAAAGCGCGGCTTTACAGGGACATAAGCTTCTGGCTATATCTGATTATAAACTGGGTAATTTTACCGATGCCCTGGAAATTTTTGGCAAGGATAATATTTCCGATGATGAATACCTGTATTATTACGGTTTAACCTGCGAAAAATTGAACCTGTTTGATAAAGCCCTGGATATTTATAAAAAGATAAAAGGCAATAAATTTATTCCGCTCGCACAGGCACGCATAAATATCATCCGCAATGATGGAGCGTTGCAAACAATAGAACAAAAAGACCCCAACATTTATAAAATTATTCAATCCGCGCCATCCCCAGAAGCCTATCCTCAGGCAGGGGCGCTTATTCTGTCCTGCGATGAAAGAATCGAAGTCACTGACAAAAATAGCGAAGTTTCAGACATGCACTACGTGATTAAGATTTTAAATGAACGGGGAAAGGAAGATTTTTCAGAAAGCCACATTGAATACGATTCTACCTATGAAAAGGTAGAATTGGAGTATGCGCGCACCATAAAACCGGACGGCACGATTACAGATGTGGGCAGCCGCCATATCCGCGATGTCTCCAAATATTTAAATTTTCCCCTCTACAGCAATGTGCGGGTTTACATAATTTCCTTCCCGGAAATTACTGAAGGTGCAGTCATAGAATATAAGGTAAAGATTTACAGGAACGAGCTTATCAACAAAAAGGATTTCGTGATAAATTATCCTGTACAATCAAGCGAGCCGGTAATCTTCGCGGATTTTACGGTTACATTGCCCAAAGGCAGAACTCTGAACCTAAGGACATTAAATGAAAAATACAACAATTTCAACGCCAATCTTAAGCCAGCAATAAACGAACAAGGCACGCGCTTAGTTTACAGTTGGCACTTTAATAATATCCCTCAGATAATCCCTGAATCCAACATGCCTCCTAACGTAGAGATAAACCCCGCGATACTTATGTCCACTTTTAATTCATGGCAAGATATTTATAATTGGTGGTGGGCATTAGCAAAAGATAAAATAAAAGCAGATAAGACTATAGGAAACAAAGTCGCTACCTTAACGGGGAAATTAAGTTCTGATGAGGCCAAAATCAGGGCGATATATAATTTCTGCGCAAAAGAAATCCGCTATGTAGCGGTTGAATACGGGCAGGCAGGCTATGAGCCGCATAAAGCAGAAGATATATTCCAGAATAAATACGGAGACTGTAAAGACCAGGCAATTCTTTTAGTTACGATGCTTAAAAATTGCGGGTTTACTGCCTGGCCGGTGTTGATTTCTACAAACGATTATTATAATATGAACCCGGATTTTCCGGCAGTGCTGTTTGACCACTGTATTGCTGCCGTGCAGTTAAAAGACAAAATAATATTCCTTGATCCTACGGCGCAAACCTGCTCTTTTGACGACCTGCCAGGAGGGGATCAGGACAGGCAGGTATTGGTATTTAAAGAGAATACCTTTGCGATACAGTTAACACCCCTGTATCCTGCAGGGCATAACCTGGTAAAACAGGCGGCAAGCATCAAAATTAACAATGATGAAACTATAACCGCTAAAAAAGACATCTTTACCTATGGAATGTATGATCAGGCACAGAGGTATTGGCTCCTGTTTACTCCTCCTCAGCTAATCGAAGAAAAATTGAAAGAGAGAATCCAGGAAGTCTCTATCGGAGCCAAACTTAGTAAATATGAAATAAAAAACTTAGATAACCTTAATGAGCCCGTAGTATTAAGTTATACATTTAGCGGGCCGGAGTATCTTACTATTGCAGGGCCGTTAAGGATTATGCCGCAGCTAGCAAGCCTGGATTCGACAATGGTAGCCAGAGACAAGCGTAAATACCCCATTGATCTCACTATCTTAGACAAGAAAGAATCGGTGTTGGAGATTGAATTCCCCAAGAATTTCACAATTAAATATATGCCCCAGAGCGTTTCCGAGGACAGCCCCTGGATGTCATTTAAAGTTGAGTATACCCCTAAAGGCGATAAGCTGGTATTCAGGCAGGTAGCCGAATTAAAAAAGAAAGTCATAGAGGAGCAGGATTACCCTGCTTTTAAAGCGTTTTTTGATAAATTAGCCAGGCAGATAAAGCAAAGAGTTGTCTTAGAAAAGATAAAGTAAAGAGTGAACAGAAAAAATTATCATATTCCCGAAAGAAGAAAATACATAAGGCTTGATACGGTATTGCCGGTGCAGTTTTGCCTGTTGAGCCTCGATGATAAACAATGCCTGTCAGAAGAATTACAGGGGTTCACAAGTAATGTAGGTAAAGAGGGCATTTGCCTAACCGTAAATAATCTTGAGGCAAAACTCGCCGAGATTATAAAGGAAAAGAAAGCAAAGTTTTCTTTAGGTATAGACCTGCCTCTTACTGTAGGCACTGTCGGCGCATCGGCAACAATAGTCTGGATGCAAAAATTAAGTGCGGGTTCGGATAAATATTTAATCGGTTTAAAATATGAACATATTGACCGCGGGCAAAATAATAAAATCATGCTTTATGCCAGAGGCAAAAAATTATTCATTCCCACAGTCTTAATCGTTATTATTTTATTGAGTTTAAGTTTTGCGCTAGCCAGTTTCGTAAACATTAAATTAATCGAAAGGAACAAAGCACTGGTTAAGCAATTGGTAAATACTATCCAGGAATTAAATATTACGAACCAGAAGGCCAAGGGAATAAGTAAGCAGAGCGAAGCACTACAACTGGAAATTAAAGAGCTCCAGTTACGCATCCAATCAGCCCAAAATGAAGCAGAAAATTTGGCTAAGAATGAATCAAAATCCCTAGAGAAAATCAAGGGATTAAACAGCTTGATTGCCAGGTTGATGAATGACAAGGCTTCCTTGCAGCAAAAGTTGGCGGGCCTGCAAAAACAGGAGGATGTTGTTACGCAAGAGTTGCTTCGCCTGGACAAAAAGAAGACGGGCCTGGAAAAAGCCAATATTGATAAGATGTATGATTGGTTAAAAATACACCAGAATCCCAGAACCGGCTTGGTAATGAGTTTCGAGGGGGATAATGATATCGCAAACTGCGGATTTACTTATGACCAGGCACTGGTTATACAGGCCTACACATATTTCGGAGATTTTGAACGGGCGAAAAAAATATTGGATTTCTTTGATAAAAAAGCAAAGTACTCCAAAGAAGGATTATTCTACAATGCCTATTATACCAGCGACACAGAGCCTACTGAATACATCGTGCATAGCGGCCCGAATATTTGGCTGGGGATAGCGGTTCTGCAATACACCAAGAAGACCGGCGATACCCAATATTTAAGATTGGCACAGGGCATTGCCGACAGTTTGATAGTTTTACAAGATCAGGATAAGGAGGGCTATATCAGGGGCGGCCCTAATGTAGAATGGGTTGCAACAGAGCACAATCTTGATGCATATGCTTTCTTTAATATGCTCTATAAAATTACGAGAGATTTCGTGTATCTGGAAAAAGCAAATAAGGTATTAAATTGGTTAGTGAAACATACATATGATAATAAAGATATTCCGGTTAAACGCGGTAAGGGTGATTCTACTATTGCCACAGATACTTATGCCTGGTCATTGGCAGCCATAGGCCCTAAGAAGCTTGAAGGATTGGGCCTTAATCCAGAGAGAATTCTAGAATTCGCAGAAAATAATTGCGCGGTAGAAGTAAATTATACCAGGCCGGAAGGCAGGACTACGAGAATAAAAGGGTTTGATTTCACCGCACAGAGAAATTTAGCAAGAGGAGGCGTTGTTTCTGCTGAGTGGACGGCGCAGATGATTGAGGCATTTAAAATAATGGCGGATTTTTATGCCAGGAAAGGGATTAAACCCAAGGCGCATATTTACGAGATGAAGGCAGAAGAATACATGACGCAGCTGGGTAACATGATTATATCAAGCCCCTCTCCTTCCGGGCAGGGTGAGAGTTGCCTGCCTTACGCAACGCAGGATTTTGTAGATACCGGCCATGGCTGGATGACACCGAAAGGTAAATCTACGGGGTCTTTATCCGCCACTACTTACGGGATATTCGCTTACTATAATTATAATCCCCTGGAACTCAAGGAATGAAGCCAGTTTTGAATTCTGTTTATAAAAAACTCTACGCATATTTTGGGCCTCAGCACTGGTGGCCAGGCGAAAGCCGCTTTGAGGTTATGGTAGGAGCAATACTTACGCAAAACACTAACTGGTCTAATGTAGAAAAAGCAATTGCCAATATCAAAAAACAAAACTTATTGCAATTCCAAAGGCTTCAAAGGCTGTCGCACAAAAGATTAGCCAGCTTAATCAGGCCTGCCGGTTATTATAATCTCAAGGCAAGGCGTTTAAAGGAATTCTTAAAATTCCTGCACAATCATTGCCGGGGTAATCTTCGTAAAATGTCCTGCGGGCCCATGGATGAACTGCGAGAGAAATTACTCTCTGTGAAAGGCATTGGCCCTGAGACAGCAGATTCTATCTTACTTTATGCTTTGAACAAGCCTGTGTTTGTGGTAGACGCATACACAAAAAGAATACTCTTGCGGCACAACATAATCAGAGAAGACTCCGATTATGCCGCAGTGCAAAATTTGTTTATGGAAAATCTAAAAAATGAGGTAAAATTATTCAACGAATACCATGCGTTATTAGTCAGGTTGGGTAAAGAATTCTGCCTCAAAAATAAGCCTAAATGTAAAGGATGCCCGATAAACTCAAAACGCAAAAGTCAAAATGCAAAACTTACAACGTAAAACGCAAAACAAAAGTTTTGTCATTTGGTATTTGTGCTTTGAGCTTATTTTGGATTTTGTGCTTTGATATTTGTCATTTCGCTTATGCTGCGCCCTGTTACGGAACTAAGCTGCCTGAAAAAAACCAAATTTTTACGGGATTGCAAAGTTATTCTGTTTTTAACCGGTATCTGGAGGATGATGATGGAAAATTAAGGAGCCAGCAGGAATTTTTGCTTCTCTCCTACGGGTTCCTAGATTGGTTATCTGTTGATTTAAAAGGAGGGGCAGGCTACATAAAACAGCATCCCTTCGGAAGCGATGAGCTTGATTATCCGACGTATCTAGGAGGTGGATACGGATTCAGAATTAAATTTTTTGATAAACAAAACACCAAGATGGTTTTTGGTTTTCAGCACATAAGCGTGCATCCCTATACTATTAGCGTAGAAGGCGTAAAGAACAAGGCAGTTTTAGATGATTGGCAGTTTTCCTTACTGGCATCGTATGATTTCAAGAAAATTACACCTTATCTGGGAACCAGGTGGTCCTGGCTGGATTATATCCACTGGACAAATGGTAATAGTAAATTAGAAAAGTCGGATTTAGGTAAGAGTGTCGGCCTGGTAGTAGGTTGCGACCTTCCCGTGAACGAGAGGTTCTGGTTTAATTTAGAAGGACAATTCTTTGATAGCGAAGCCCTCGCCTTCAGCGCGAATTATAGTTTTTAATCTTACCCCTAATTAAAAGAATCAGATAACTATGGTAAATCCAAAAAGACTTATTCGCCTTACCCAAAAATTAATTAGCATAAATTCCCAGAATCCTCCGGGAGACGAATTAAACATTGCGCGCTTCGTGCAGAATTATCTTAAAAGTTTTGGCATCCAGTCAAAAATTTGTCAGTTTAAAAAAAGGCGCGCCAACGTAGTAGCTGTTATCAAGGGCAGGAATAAAAAACCTTCTTTGCTCATCACCCCGCATCTGGATACGGTACCTGCGGGACGAAGCTGGAAACACGATCCTCTGGCCGGTAAAATTTCCCAAAATAAAATTTACGGCCTGGGGGCAACTGATTGTAAAGGAAACCTTGCCTGTGCCTTAGAGGCGTTAAATTGCATTGCCGAAGACAAAACAAAATTAAATTATAATTTGATTTTTGCAGCTACGGCAGATGAGGAAAGCGGCTCGAGCCTGGGTTTGATACCGTTACTGAATAAGGGAATATTAAGGCCGGATGCGGCAGTAGTACTGGATGCCGACGATTTTGAAATTATTGTAACCCAGAAAGGCCTGATGCACCTGAAGGTAAAGATACAAGGCAGGAGAGCGCACGGCGCATATCCCTGGATGGGCATTAACGCAATAGACGCCGCCATAAACATATTAAAAGAAGTAAAAACGCTTAAATTTTTCTATAAAAAGAATAAATATCTTAGGCCTCCGACAGTAAATATAGGAACCATAGTAGGAGGGGATAAGGTAAATGTTGTGGCTGATTACTGCGAATTTGAGCTGGATTTCAGGTTTTTGCCCGGGATGAGCGCAAAAGAATTACTGAGTAGTTTAAAAAACATAATCAGGAAACATGCTAAAAAATTCGGAGTAGAAATAGAAGGGATCCAGGAGCCTTATTACATAGAGGAAACACATTCTTTGGTAGCCTCTATTAAAAAAGCCATGCAGAAGTCCAAAATCAAGCCGCTTATTAAGGGATCTGAGGGCGCTACTGTAATCACATTTTTTCAGGATAAAAATATCCCGGCGGTTGCAACAGGTTTTGGCTGCGGAGGCTGCGCCCACGCGGCGGATGAATTCGTCAAAATTAGCAACTTAGTCAGAGGAGCAGTTGTGTTAGAAGAGTTTTTAAAGGATTATAAATTCAACTAAACCAGAAGGAGTAAAAATGGAAGGAATTAAGATTACCAAGAGGCCAAGGCTAAAAAGCCCTTATTTAATCGTTGCCTGGCCGGGGATGGGTGAGGTAGCTTTTAAGGCAGCGACGTATCTGGTAGAAAAACTAAAAGCAGAAGAATTCGCATCGCTTGTTCCCGAAGAATTCTTTTACCTGACCGGAAGCGTTATCCAGGAAGGAATATTGAATGTGCCGGAATTGCCGCAGAGCAAATTTTATTATTGGAAGAATAAATCCGGAAAAAATGATTTAATAATATTCCTCAGCAATGCCCAGCCTGACTTGGCAAAAGCAGAAAGCTATTCCAAAAGAATTATCCATATAGCCAAATTGTTTAATACCGAGATGATAATTAGTTTTGCTTCTATGCCGCTGGCGATAGAACATACGCAAGAGGCGCGCGTATGGTTTGCAAGTACTTCTGCAGAACTAAACAGCAACTTAAAAAAACTCAACTTTAGCCTCTTGCCTGAAGGGCAAATCAGCGGAATGAACGGATTATTCTTAGGGATTGCTAAACGCGAAGGCTTTAAAGGCGTATGCCTGTTGGGAGAGATCCCCCTCTATACCATACAGATAGAAAATCCCAAGGCTTCTTTGGCAGTGCTTGGCGCATTGGCTAAGATTTTAAATGTCAAGTTAGATACAGACGGCCTGGCAGAGCAGGCAAACTCTATGGAAGGAGAAATCAACAGGTTGCTGGATTATCTTAAGCTGGGCTCTCAAGGCCAATCCGGGCCGATAGGAGAAGACGAGATAGAAAAGATTAAGAAAACTCTTAGCCAGCTTACCAAACTGCCTGTTTCGGTGAAAGAAAGAATAGAAAAACTTTTTTCAGAAGCTGAAAAAAACATCTCCAAGGCTAATGAATTGAAGTCCCAGCTGGATCAATGGAACGTATACAAGGAATATGAAGATAGGTTCCTGGATTTATTTAGAAAGAATAAAGACAAAGGTAACTAGTTAACATGCCGGACAAAAAAATACTCATGGGCCATGGAAGCGGCGGGAAATTAATGCATAACCTGATTAAGGATCTCCTGGTCCCCAGGCTTAATAATCCCATACTAAGTGAGCTTTCCGACGCAGCTTTCTTGAATTATCATGACAGGATAGCTTTCTCTACCGATAGCTTTGTAGTAAGCCCCTTGTGGTTTAAGGGTGGAGATATCGGGAAATTGGCTATTTGCGGCACAGTGAATGACCTGGTTATGCTGGGAGCTGTTCCTGAATATTTGTCCCTGGCCTTTATCATAGAAGAAGGCCTGGATTTTGCTATTTTAGAAAAAATAGTTGATTCTATCGCACTTAATGCTAAAAGAGCGCACGTCTCGGTTGTTACCGGAGACCTGAAGGTCGTGGAAAAGGGTTCCTGCGATAAGATTTTTGTCAATAGCTCAGGCGTAGGGAGGATCGTGACACAAAAGAAATTATCAGTGCAAAACATAAGACAGGGCGATAAAATTATCATTACAGGAGACATTGGAAATCACGGCCTGGCAGTCCTTGCCAAAAGAAAAGAACTGGATTTAAACTTTAATATTAAGAGTGATTGCGCCAGCCTGAATGATTTAATTATCCCTGTACTTAAAAGAATTGATTCCATAAAATTTATGCGTGACCCTACAAGAGGTGGCTTGGCTACAACTTTAAACGAAGTCGCGCAAAGCTCGGGGTTAGGTATTGTTATCGAGGAGAAAAATATTCCCATATCGCAAAAGGTCAGGGCTGCCAGTGAATTGTTGGGCATAGACCCCTTATATATTGCCAATGAAGGAAGGGCTGTATTAGTGGTAAGGCAGGATAAAGCGCAAAGCATCTTAAATTTATTAAAAAAACATCCTTTAGGCAGGAATGCCGCAGTCATAGGGACTGTAGTAAAACAGCCAAAGGCAATAGTTTTGCTAAATACAATTTTGGGTACACAGCGTATAATAGATATGTTAACCAGTGAGCCATTGCCAAGAATTTGCTAGTTATGAAAACCGCTAGTTACCAAAAGAGATTTTACCGGGACTGGGTTAAGGCAAAAGGATTATGCCTTACGCGCATCCTGGAAAAAGAAACGGACCTGCAGATCTTAACAAATAAACCTTTAGACCGGGATTTTATTAAAGAAAGAATACATTTGTACCGCTGGAATATTGAAAACTACATAGATAGAGATAGAAGGTTTTTAGCTGCGCTTAAACCAATACCAGTAGAATTGAATGCTCCCTTAATCGTAAAGGAAATGGCTGAACAATCCAGGAAGGCAAACGTGGGGCCTATGGCTACCGTTGCAGGGGCAGTTGCAGAGTTTCTGGGCAGGGACCTGTTAAAAAAAGGCTATAAAGAAGTAATAATTGAGAATGGGGGAGACATATTCCTAAAGATAAGAAAGATTCGTTCGGTTGGAATTTACGTCGGAAAATCCAAATTATGGAACAAGCTGAGTTTGAAAATAAAACCCAAAGATACGCCCATGGGTATTTGTACCTCATCCGGCACCATAGGCCATTCATTGAGTTTTGGCTGTGCTGACGGGGTAATAATTTTATCCAAGAATACTGCTTTGGCTGATGCTGTGGCCACGGCCACAGGTAACCTCGTAAAATCCAAGGAAGATTTGCAAAAGGCGCTGGATTTTGCCAGATCCATAAAAGGGGTTCTGGGGGTAGCAGTTATCCTCAAGAACACTCTTATCAGCTGGGGTAAAATAGAATTCGTTAAATAAAGCAAAATACCGCGCTAAGTTATGTTGAAACCTAAAGATGTATTGAGAAGGATCGTTTCAAGAGCTTGTGTGCTCAGGGAATTATTAAGTTTCTTGTGGGAAAATAAATTATGGTGGATGATTCCTATACTTGTCGTATTTGTTCTATTGGGTGCATTGATATTCTTTACACAGAGCTCTGCGGTTGCTCCGTTTATCTATACCCTATTTTAAGATGATTGAAATATTTAAATTGCTGAATAAATGCGCAAAAAAGGTGTTGAGCATATTAGTAAGACTGGCGTTAATTATCGTCTATTCGATAATCCTCTTGCCATTTGGCATCCTGGGCCGCTTTTGTGCTGATTTCCTAGACACAAAGAAAAACAAGCCCCGCTGGATACCCTCCCCTAAAATTAAAGACATAAATAATTTCTTAAGGCGGCAATAAAATGTATATACTGGGAATCAGCTGTTATTACCATGATGCTGCAGCCTGCTTGCTAGAAAACGGTAGAGTTGTTGCTGCAGCAGAAGAAGAGAGGTTTACGCGCATTAAGCATGATTCCTCTTTTCCCCGAAACGCCATAAATTTTTGCCTGGAATACGCAAATATCCAAACCAGGGATATTGATTACGTAGTATTCAACGAAAAACCATTTTTGAAATTCGAACGTATCACTAAAACTATTTTAGCTACTTATCCTTTATCGGGAGGGCTCTTTCAGGAAGCAGCGATAAACTGGATGGGCGATAAGTTATGGATTAAGAGTTTAATAGAAGAAGAAATCGGCATAGATAGAGAGAAAATACTTTTCTCTCAACACCATCTTTCCCATGCTGCGGGAAGTCTTTTTTGTTCGAATTTCCGGGAAGCTGCGGTCGTTACCTGCGATGGGGTGGGCGAATGGGAAACAACTGCGGTTGGCTTTGGAAAAGCCGGCTGGCAGGCCGGCGAAAAAAACGAAATACAATTGTTAGAAGAAATAAGATTTCCGCACTCGCTGGGCCTTTTATATTCTGCCTTTACTTCATTTTTAGGTTTTAAAGTGAACGATGGCGAGTATAAAGTAATGGGTATGGCTGCATTCGGTAAGCCGCGATATACCGATAAGGTTTATCAATTGATAAATGTAGCAGAAGATGGAAGTTTCAGGCTGAATATGCAATATTTCAGCTTCCATTATCATACCAAAAAAAGTATTAACAGGCGTTTTGAAAAACTGTTCGGCAGGTCCCGTAATGCAGACATAGCCGCCAGTATTCAAAAAGTCACCGAAGATGTGTTAATAAAAATCTGTAACCACGCGTATTTAAAAACGGGATTTAAGAAATTATGTTTTTCCGGAGGAGTGGCGTTAAATTGCGTTGCTAATTCCAGGATCCTGCGAGAAACTCCTTTTGAAGAAATGTTTATCCAGCCTGCTGCCGGAGATTCCGGTGCTGCGATGGGAGCGGCACTGTTTGTCTGGCATTGTCTATTAGGTGAGCCCAGGAGTTTTGTGCTTAATCATGCATTTTGGGGTAAGGAATATTCTGACGCAGAAGTAGAATCTTTTCTTAAAAGTAAGCGCACAGGCTACGAACATATAAAAGACAGGGATAAACTTTTAGATTTAGTTGCCCAAGCTATTGCTGACGGAAAAGTAATTGGCTGGCTGCAGGGAAGATTTGAATGGGGCCCCCGAGCCCTGGGAAACCGCTCTATTTTGGCTGACCCGCGGGATAATTTAATGAAAGATATCATAAATATTAAAATTAAATTCCGGGAGCCCTTTCGCCCGTTTGCGCCTGCGGTGCTATCAGAAAAGGCAGAAGATTTTTTTGAGTTTGATAAAACCAGGAATCAATCACCTTTAAGGTTTATGCTTTATACGCTGCCCGTAAAGAAAAAAGAATTGATTCCCGCTGTTACTCACGTTGACGGATCAAGCCGGCCGCAGGTGGTAGATAAAGAAACAAGCCCGCTTTTTTACAGTCTGATTGAAAAATTTTATCACTTAACAGGGATGCCGGTGTTGTTAAATACCTCCTTTAACTTAAAAGATGAGCCTATTGTCAATAGCCCCCAGGATGCCTTTAATACGTTTACAAAAAGCGGCATTGATATGCTGGTATTAAATAACTTTATCATTAAAAAATGATAAAGTTTAATTTTTTATTAGAGAATTTATGGCGCGAGGGACAAAAAAAGGAAAATTTTTTTGAAATCTAGATTTCCCGACGGGGAAAATATTTTTTAAATCAGGAAAAATCGAAAAATCTCTTGACAATGGCGTCATATTGTGATAAAAAAATAGTATAAATTGGATATTTTAAGTTTAATTTTTACTTTTTTCGGAGGCTAAACAGTTAAGTTGGAAAAATAGGAAAGCAAATCGAGGGCTCAAGAACACAAGAGCTCTTATTTTTTATATGACAACAAAAACTGTAGGGCTTACCTACGATTTAAAGACAGATTACGAATTTAAAGACGGCGACCCCCCGGATGCTAACGCAGAATTCGACGCCCCCTCGACCATTGCCGTAATCACAAAGGCCATTGAAAAATGCGGCTTTAAAGTCAAGAAAATCGGCAATGCAGTCAATTTAATGGAAAAAATAGATAATCTGGAAGTGGATATTGTTTTTAATATTTCCGAAGGCATTTCCGGAAGGAACAGGGAATCCCAGGTGCCGATATTACTGGAAATGGCAGGCATTCCTTTTGTCGGGGCAGATGCCTTGACCTTGGGGTTAACCCTGGATAAAGTTATGGCAAAGAAGATTTTTATTGCGGAAAAAATTCCTACGCCTAAGTTTTTTGAAATAAAGAATGCCGAAGAATTATTAAACACCGACCATTGTAAATTTCCTTTGATTGTCAAACCCAGGTTTGAGGGGTCATCAAAGGGGTTAAGTGAGAGCTCCCGCGTGGCAAATAAGGAAGAGCTAAAAAAACAAGTAGAATATATTGTGGATACATATAAGCAGCCAGCATTGATAGAAGAGTTTATCTCCGGGCAGGAATTCACCGTCGCGATTGTCGGCAATGACCAGCCGGAAGCAATGCCCGTGGTTCAAATAAAAATAGACGGCCGGCTGAAGCTTAACGATAAGTTTTATACTTTTGCCCGCATAACCTCTAACCGCCTGGAGTATATATGCCCTGCGCGCATAACCCAGGAATTAAAAAAGAAAATCATCGATCTTGCTTTAAGGACATACAAGGCAGTTGAGTGCAGGGATTTTGGGCGGGTTGATTTCAGGGTGGATAGCGAAGGTAACCCTTACGTGCTGGAGATTAATCCGCTGCCTTCTTTGTCTACGGAAGACGTGTTCAAGCTGGTAGCAAACAATATCGGGATCTCTTATGAAGAAATGATTGGAAAGATTTTAAACAGCGCAATCAAAAGGTACAATTTAAATTAGATATGAAAATCGCCTTAACCTATAATTTGAAAAAGAAAGACAACACCAAGCCTGAGGATTATTTTTCAGAGTATGATTCACAGGAAACAGTCAATGCGATTGTTTCGGCCCTTAAGGTAAAAGGCCACAGCGTAGAGGCTATAGATGTAGAATACCCCAACCTTATTTCCTACTTTAAGAAAAATAAGGTAGACATGGTTTTTAATATCGCCGAGGGCAAAGCTAGCAAATTCCGCGAATCAGAAGTGCCGGCAGTGCTGGATTATCTCAATATTCCCTATACCGGTTCAGACACCTTTTCTTTGGCCCTGGCCTTGAATAAAGCACTTACCAAGAAAATACTAAAGGCAGAAAATATACCTACCCCGAGTTTTCAGACTTTTAGCAAGGGTAGCGAAGAACTGGATCCTGCTTTACAATTCCCTCTGATAGTAAAACCAAACTGCGAAGGTTCGGCAAAAGGCATTAATAAATCCAATGTAGTCAACACGCCCGAGGAGCTGTTTAGTAAAGTTTACGAAACAATCAAGTTATATAAACAGGAAGCCCTGGTTGAAGAATTTATAGACGGAAAAGAATTGACTGTCGGTATCTTAGAAAATGGCAAGACTACGGTTTTGCCGATTTTGGAAATAGATTTTTCTGGCTGTCAAACTTCAGGAGAATATTTTTATTCCTGGCGAATGAAGGAATTTCAGGGCAATAAAGAATTGGGCCTTGTGCCGACATTTCATTGCCCTGCGCGTTTAGGTAGAGAGGTCGAAGAGCGCGTAAAAGAAGTAGCTTTAAGGACGCACCGCGCAGTCGGCTGCCTGGATATTTCACGCACGGATATCCGCTTAAACAGAATAATATTCCCTATGTATTGGAGATCAACCCATTACCCGGCCTTGATCCCAGTGAATCAAATTTTCCCATAATGGCTTATGCTGCCGGGATGAAATACGAGGATCTTATTGAGGCAATATTAATCAGCGCCTCAGAAAGGAAAAGGCTAAATTGAATAATCCCTTGACAGTTGAACATCAGAGCCCGCAGCAGGAAACAATACAAGTAGCCCGTCCTACAAGAAGGCCTCAGGATTATCAGCAGATAAGCCTTTATAAAGATGTTAATCCCTTGGATTGGGAGGATTGGCATTGGCAGCTCAAACACAGAATCTGTTCCAAAGAGGAGCTTACCCAGGTAATTAAATTAACCCCGGAAGAAGAAGAAGGGCTTAAAAAAGCAGCAGGCAGATTGTCTTTGGCAATTACTCCTTATTGGGCGACTTTGATTGATCCAGAAGACCCTAATTGTCCCCTGAGGCGCCAGGCAGTGCCGGTTATTCAGGAATCACTAATTTCTCCCCATGAAATGGCTGACCCTTGCGCTGAAGACAGGGATTCTCCCGCGCCGCATTTAGTCCACCGTTACCCGGACAGGGTTTTACTGCTGGCTACGGAGCATTGCGCTATGTATTGCCGTCATTGCACCCGGAGAAGATTAGTAGGAGACCATGAAGAGAATCTAATTCTCCACTCAAGATTTGATGCGGCAATAGAATATATTAAATCAAACCGCAAAATAAGAGACGTGCTTATTTCCGGAGGCGATCCTTTTACTCTGGAAGACGAAGAAATTGAAAACTTAATCCAAAAGATTCGCTCCATTTCGCATGTGGAATTTTTAAGAATAGGCACGCGCGTTCCGGTGACCTTACCGCAGCGTATCACCGAAAACCTAGTTAATATGCTCAAGAAATATTCCCCCATCTGGATGAGCATACATTTTAACCATCCCAAGGAAATAACCAAGCGTTGTAAGATTGCCTGCGATATGCTTGCTGATGCCGGTATTCCTTTGGGCAGCCAGACAGTTCTTTTAAAAGGCATAAATGACCGGCCTTATATCATGAAACGCCTGGTGCATGAACTTTTGCAGATCAGGGTAAGGCCGTATTATATTTATCAGTGTGATCCGGTCAAGAGGCACGCAGCATTTCCGGACTCCGGTAGCCGCCGGCATAAATATAATTGAGAAACTAAGCGGCCATACTTCAGGTTATGCAGTGCCGACCTATGTTATTGACGGCCCGGGAGGCGGAGGAAAAATTCCCGTAGGGCCTAATTATATCCTTTCCCAGGCAAAAGGTAAATACGTGCTTGCGTAATTACAAAGGCAAGATCTATACCTATCTAGAATAAATGCCAAATTTAAGGTTTGGGTCTTTGATTCTAATTTGTAGTTGTGTGTGTTTCCTTTCCCCATCCAAAAGTTATTGCACTCCCGCTCCTGATAACCGGGAATTAATTATTGCCCAGAGCCTAAACAACATGGAAGCTAAAATGAACCCTGCTTCCAGCAGCCAAAATATTTCTTCGCAAGGCAATAAACAGAAAGATTCAGAAAATAGCGTAATATCAAAACGCGATAGTGTCATCGAAAAGGATATGCTTAAAGCAGGGTTATACATTTCTGCTGGTTTTGATATGAACCTTATCCATTATTCAGAATGGTCCGGGGGAGTTAAACTGGATGAAGATTACGGCAGCCACACCGGCTCTTATTGGGTTGTCGGCTACAGAAGCCCTAACTATTATAATTGTGATGATTGGATTTTGGGTAAACCTTATATCGAAGGTTATTATACGCAATACGCTAATTTCATACATTATAAAGGGGCATTGATTGGGGGTGGGCCTTATAATGCTAATCAAAGGTCTGAAGTTAAAGAATTTGGCGTGAAATTGGGTGGCTATGGTGATTTTTCAACCAAAGGAGAAATATACAGTTATATTGACATAGGCAAGAGAGTTTGGAATAGAGGCGAAGACGATGCGCCGGATTATCATGAAAAATATTACTGGGTCTATACCGGATTGGGGATAGGCATTAATTATAACTTTTTTCCCAGGTTAACTGCCGGCTTCGAAGCAGAATATTTGTTCACTTATAGGCCTAAAATGCATGCAGATAATATAGATACCACTTTTACATTAGGACACGTCTGGGGCACTAACTTAAGAATGCCGATAAAATATTACGTTTTAAAAAATCTTTCTTTAGACCTGACTCCTTATTTTACATATTGGCAGATTCATGCTTCTAATGTTTTGGATGGATGGTATGAGCCGCAGAGCAAAACCCATTTGGAAGGTTTACTCCTAGGGCTTACCTATTCATTTTAATAGAGGCTGGCCAATAACTCCCTTCTTTTTATCCTTGACCCCCCAAATTTAGTGTTATATAATAAAAATCCTTTCGTAATTAATAACGATAAAGGAGCGCTTGAATATGGATGCCAAAAACAAAAGAAATTTTATCCTTTTAGGGCATGCGCAGTGTGGTAAGACCTCCCTTACCGAGAGTATTTTGTACTTTTGCAAGGCAACCAACCGTAAAGGCACGGTTGCTGACGGCACGACTGTCAGCGATTACAGCCACGATGAAATAGAGAGAAAAAGCTCCATAAACTCAGGTTTTGCTTTTTGCGATTATAAAGGCACGAGATTGCAGATTATTGATGCCCCGGGTTATGCGGATTTCTTCGGAGAGGTGCTTTCCGGCATCCGCGCAGTAGACGGCGCCATTGTTGTAGTGGACGTTACATCCGGGGTAGAAGTAGGCACGGAAAACGTATGGCAGATATTGGAAGAGTTCAATTTGCCTTGTTTGATATTCATTAACAAAATAGATAAGGAAGGCGTTGATGTAAATAAGGCGTTACAGGATATAAAAAATGCGCTTTCTAAAAAAGCAGTTATCATAGATTCTCGGGATGACCCTGACTTAATTGAAGCAATTGCCGAAAGCGACGATAAGTTGTTGGAAAAATACCTGGAAGGGACCAAATTAACGCCTGATGAAATAAAGGCAGGGTTAACCCAGGCTGTAATAAAACGAAAAATTTTCCCGGTATTTGCAGGCTCTGCTTCTACTGATAAAGGCATAGCTGAATTATTAGACGCCGTACAACAATATTTGCCCTCTCCTTTAGAGCGGGAAAAAATAATTGCCAGCAACCCTTTAAAGCCGGAAGAGAAGAAAGAAATCCTGCCTAGTCAAGAGGGCGGTTTTGTCGCCTTTGTGTTTAAAAGCATATCCGATCCTTACGTAGGCCAACTTTCTTTGTTAAGGGTGTTTGCGGGTAAACTTTTGTCAAATACCTCATTTTATAATGTAAACAAGCAGGTCAAAGAAAGAATCGGCCAGATTTACATATTACAGGGAAAGGAACAAAGGGCTATTGAGGAAGCTGTTTGTGGAGATATAGTAGCTATAGCCAAATTAAAAGAAACACTGACCTCTGATACGCTTACCGATGGCAAAGAACAAGTGATATTTGATCCCATAATTTTCCCAGAACCGGCGATTTCCGCTTCGGTAAAACCTAAATCCCGGCAGGATGAGGATAAAATATCAGGGGCGCTGCAGAAACTCGCTGCAGAAGACCCCACTTTTAAGGTTAGCCACGATCCACAGACCAAAGAATTAATTATTTCCGGGTTAGGAGATTTGCATTTGTCTGTAATGGTAGAGAGAATGAAAAAAAGATTCAATGTGGAAGTTGAATTAGGCACCCCCAAGGTTTCTTATAAAGAAACAATTACTAAAAGCGTTAAAGTGCAGGGAAAATTCAAACGCCAGTCAGGAGGCCGCGGCCAGTATGGAGATGTCTGGATTGAAGTGCAGCCTTTGGAAAGAGGCGGGGGATTTGAATTTGTGGATAAAATCTTTGGCGGAGCTATACCAAGGAATTTCATACCTTCAGCGGAAAAAGGAGTAAGGCAGGCATGTTTAGAAGGTGCAGTGGCAGGCTATCCCATACAGGATATCAGGGTAATTTTATATGACGGCTCTTATCATGAAGTCGATTCTTCTGATATGGCCTTTCAGATTGCAGGAGGCATGGCATTGAGAAAAGCCGTGCTTGAGGCAGGGCCGGCATTATTAGAGCCGATAATGGATGTGGAAATTGTAATTCCCGAAGAATGTCTGGGTGCTATATCCGGGGATGTCAATTCCCGTCGCGGCCGCATTATGGGTATGGATGTTAAGGGCAGATTGCAGATTATGAAAGCCCAGGTTCCTCTCGCAGAGATGTTTACCTATGCAAATGACCTGCGTTCTCTTACCGGAGGCAGGGGCTCTTATACAATGCGTTTTTCTCATTACGAAGAGGTTCCCCATAAAGTTGCCACCGGCATAATAAGCAAATACCAGGCCTCCAAGAAACAGGAAGAAGAACAATAAATAAGCGTGAAAATATCCCTATTCTCTATCCCGGAAATAAATTTAGGCAAGCATAACGTTAAGGATTCCCGCCTCGACCAGGTCGACAGCATAACCAAATCCAAGAAAAAGACCTATATACAGGTTGAATTAGTAGGAGAGGATGCTTTGTTGGATGCAGACGCTGTCCTTGTGCTAAAAGATTCACGCACGGATTTAATTTTAAAAGATTTGGAATTTGTGGAAACCCGCCTTAGCCGTAGCGAAGAGGAGCAGGAAAAAGCACTGCTGAATAAACTAAAGGCAACGTTAGAAAAAGAAGAATTTATTTTTAACACAGGTCTGACAGAAGAAGAGAGAAAATTGATGTCCAGTTACGGGCTATGCACAAATAAACCTATAAGCTTAGCGCAAAATAGCGATTTGGAAAATAAGGATGAATTATTGGCAAGGTGCGTTCGAGAAAGCGGCTTTATCAGTTTTTTTACTACCGGCGAGAAAGAAACACGCGCCTGGTTGATTAAAAAAGGCATTACTGCCTGGGAGGCTGCAGGAGAAATACATTCCGACATACAGAGAGGATTTATCCGCGCTGAGATTATTAGCTTCAATGATTTTATGCAGGCAGGAGGTGAAACGCAGGCAAAACAAGCAGGTAAGCTGAGGTTGGAACAGAAAGATTATGTTATGCAAGACGCTGATCTTGCGAATTTTCGTTTTAATAAATAATTAAGGGAGGATTGGGGAAAATGGTGAAGATTAAGCGGGCTTTGATTAGCGTGTCGGATAAAACAGGGATTTTGGAGCTTGCCAAAGAATTGGATAAATTCGGCGTAGAAATTCTTTCTACGGGAGGCACGGCAAAGTTGCTGCGCGATAACAATATCCCAGTAAAAGAAGTTTCTGAATATACGGGTTTTCCGGAAATGCTGGATGGAAGAGTCAAGACCCTGCACCCTAAGATTCACGGAGGACTTTTGGCTTTAAGAAAAAACAGCGAGCATATGAAGACGCTTGAAGAACATAACATCGGCCTTATAGATATGGTAGTGGTTAATCTTTATCCTTTTAGTGAAACAACCCAAAAGCCAGGCGTAACCATCGAAGAAGTTATAGAAAACATAGATATCGGAGGCCCATCAATGCTACGCTCCGCGGCTAAAAATCATCAGTCAGTAGCTGTTATCTGTAATCCTGGCCGTTACAGCCAGGTAGCAGAAGAGTTAAGAAAAAATAAAGGGTCATTGCCTGAGGATTTAATGCGCGGTTTAGCCATAGAGGTATTTAACCAGACTAGCCACTATGACGGATTAATCTATAATTATTTAAATAATTATTTTAAAGCAAAGGCACAGTCGAGCGCGTTTACGGATAACCTGGTTTTAAGTTTTGAAAAGATACAGGATTTACGTTACGGAGAAAACCCGCATCAGAAAGCAGCCTTTTACAAAGAAAAGGGAAGGCTCAAAGGTTTAATAAATTTGAAACAATTGCAGGGTAAAGAACTCTCCTTTAATAATATATTGGACTTGAATGCCGCATTTGAATTGGTGAAAGAATTTAGTAATCCTGCAGTAGTAATTGTGAAACATAACAATCCTTGCGGCGTAGCTGAAGATAAGGCACTGGATAAGGCTTTTTATTCGGCTTGGAAATGTGACCCGCTTTCTGCATTCGGCGGCATCGTGGCTTTGAACAGAAAACTTGACGCAAAGACTGCAAAAATCATTGCTAAAAGCGGATTTCTAGAGTGTATAATTGCCCCGGCTTTTGAAAAAGAAGCGGTAGGGTTATTTAAAGATAAAAAGAACCTGCGATTATTAGAATTAGCGGATATCGAACCTGTAGTTGAAACTGAATTCAAGCATGTCAGTGGCGGGCTGTTACTGCAAGACAAGGACCTGGAAACCTTGAATATGAACAACTTGAAAGTTGTCACTAAAAAGAAGCCCACAAAAAAAGAATTGGAAAGCTTAATTTTCGGATGGAAGGTAGCAAAGCACGTAAAATCAAATGCAATTGTCCTCACCAAAGATACCAAGACCGTAGGCATTGGAGCGGGTCAAATGTCCAGGGTTGATTCCGTAATGATTGCCAGGAAAAAAGCAGGAACATTAAGCAAGAATTCCTGTCTTGCTTCAGATGCATTTTTCCCGAAGGCAGATGCGATTATAGAGGCTGCCAAGGCCGGTGTTAAAGCTATTATCCAGCCCGGAGGCTCAATCTCCGATGAGGAAATAATCAAGACCTGTGACAAATATAAGCTATCCATGGTTACCACAGCTATAAGGCATTTCAGGCATTAATGCATGACTTATCCAGAAGCAGTCAAGTATCTGGAATCTTTTATTAACTACGAAAAAATCCCCGCCTATCCTTACAAGGAGTCTTGTAAGCTGGAACGCATTAAAGACTTTTTAGGCTTAATCGGTAACCCGCAAAACTCTCTTAAGACGATTCATATTGCCGGGACAAAAGGAAAGGGCTCAACCTGCGTTTTTATAGCCCATATATTACGGCAGGCAGGTTACGCTACAGGCCTTTATACATCTCCGCATTTATCTGACTTCAGGGAGCGGATACGAATATTGATTCCCAGAACCCAGAACCCAGAACCCAGAACCGATTTCGAGGGTATGATCTCTAAGGATGAATTAACCTTGTTGGTAAAAAAGCTTAAACCCTCAGTAGAAACATTCAATAAAAATTCAGAATACGGTCCCCTTTCTTTTTTTGAAGTATATACTGCATTAGCTTTCCTGTATTTTAAGAACAAAAATGTCGATTTTGCGGTATTGGAAACGGGTTTAGGAGGCAGGCTCGATGCCACTAATGCCTCTGATTCTTTTGTCTGTGCTTTAACTTCTCTAAGTTATGAACATACACAGAAATTGGGTAACGCCCTAAGAGAAATAGCTGCTGAGAAAGCAGGAATCATAAAAAGGCAAAAGGCAAAAGGCAAAAGGCAAAACTCAATTGTGATAAGCGCGCCGCAGGAAAAAGAGGCGATGGATGTAATCAGAAAGCGGTGCAAAGAGACAAATGCCAAATTATACGAAGTCAATAAGGATATATTTTATGAGAAAACAATAAAAGGATTTAATCTGCTGGGTATATATGGGGAATACCCGAATTTAGAAATCAGGCTTTTAGGCGATCATCAGTTGATAAACGCAAGCGTAGCAGTCGCTGCAATAGAGGCATTGCGCGATTTTGGTGTTATCATAGGCATTGATTCTATAAGAAGCGGCCTTTATAATACTGTCTGGCCTGGACGCTTGGAAGTCGTGGGCAGAAGTCCTTTAATAATATTAGACGGAGCGCAAAATATTGCTTCTGCTAAGGCAATAAAACAGGCAATTAAGGGAAATTTCAAATATAAAAGGCTGATACTGGTTTTAGGAATTTCCCAAGACAAGGATTTATCAGGCGTGTGTGGCGAGTTAAAGGATATAGCAGATGCGGTAATTTTGACTAAGGCCAACAACCCCAGGGCAACTGGCCCGCAAATGTTACGCAGCTATTTTAATGAAGAATGCGTCTTTATAACTAATAATGTTAAACAGGCAAAGCAAAAGGCACTGTCAATGGCTAACAAGGACGATTTAATTTTAGTTACAGGTTCTTTATTCGTTGTCGGAGAATTCAGGGATGTTAAAATTTAATACAAACGATACAATTGTCGCTATTGCCACTTCCATGGGGGAATCTGGAATAGGAATTGTACGTATCAGCGGCAAATGCGCTTTAAAAATCGCCGACAGAATATTTGTTTCCAAGAATAACCAAAAGGCCTCGACTTTTAAGACCTACACCACCCATTATGGATGGATAATGGATAAAGGAGAAATTATCGACGAGGTAATATTAACAATAATGCGTAAGCCGCGCTCTTTTACCAGGGAAGATGTTGTGGAAATCAATTGCCACGGGGGGCTAGTGGCTTTACGCAGGGTCCTTGAGCTGGTTTTGGAAAATAACTGCCGGTTGGCAGAGCCTGGAGAATTTACAAAAAGGGCTTTTTTAAACGGCAGAATTGACCTTACGCAGGCAGAGGCAGTCTTAGATATTATCCGCGCCAAAACGGATTGCGCATTAAACATAGGGTTAGAGCAATTAAGGGGAGGCTTATCCGGCAAGATAAATAAAATCAGAAAAAGACTTTTGGATATTGTTTCCCAGATGGAAGCAAACATTGATTTTCCGGAGGAAGAAATAGGCTCCGCTAATTTAAAACAAATGCGAGAGAATTTGCTTGATATAAATAATGAGCTGCTAAATATACTAGCGACTTCTAAGCGTGGAAGGATAATGCGAGAAGGAATACACGTGGTTATATGCGGAAAACCTAACGTGGGCAAGTCTTCGCTTTTAAATGCGTTATTGAAACAGGAGCGCTCCATTGTCACTCCCGTAGCCGGCACAACCCGTGACACCATAGAGGAGATAATCGACATAAAAGGCATACCCGTGAGGATCGTCGATACAGCCGGAATCCTGGAACCAAAGGATTTAATAGAGAAAAAAGCAGTCCAGCGTTCAAAAAGGCATATTGGCTTGGCTGATCTTGTAATTCTTGTGTTTGACGGCAGCAGGCCATTGACCGATAATGATGAGTTGCTTATGCGCAAATTAAATAAAGGCAACGTGATTGCTGCGATAAATAAATCAGACCTAAGACAACTCATCAAGCGCGAAAAGATTTTGAAAAAATTTAAATACGTGGTGGATATTTCGGCAAAAAAACTTAAAAACATAAATCTCCTGGAAGACAAAATTGTTAACCTGGTTTATGGCGGGAAAGTAGCAATTAATGAGCCGGTAACCCTGAATAATTTAAGGCACATATCCTCCATGCAGGAAGCACAAATTCTTATTGCGCAAGCAGTTAATTCATCGGATAATAATTTGTCCCTTGAATTCGTTTCCCAAAGCCTCAAGGATGCGCTTTTGTATTTGGATGACATATTGGGTTTAAGGTTCAGTGAAGACTTGCTGGATAAGATATTCAGCGATTTTTGTATCGGCAAATAAGTGAGGCCATAAGTTATGGAGAATAGTGCTAAACATGTATTCGACATAACTTATATGGCCGAACTTACCCAGCACTGATTTTAGTTTATTATTACCAAAATTAGTGCTGGGTTAAATTCACACAATAACTTACTCACACTTAAGAGTGTTCGTAAGTTATGTGCTCATTTAAGGAGTAAACTATGGACAAGAAAAAAATAGAAAATGCAGTTAAGGATATTTTAGAGGCAATCGGAGAAAATCCCAAAAGAAAGGATCTCCTGGATACCCCTAAGCGCGTTGCCCAGATGTATGAAGAGATATTCTGCGGTATCCGTCAGAGCCCGAAAGAAGAGTTAGAGGTAGTCTTAGAGCAGAAACATAATGAAATCGTTCTCCTGAAAGGTATTCCCTTGTATAGCGTATGCGAACACCATCTATTACCATTCATAGGCAGAGCCCACGTGGCCTATATCCCCAAGAACGGCAGGGTGACGGGGTTGAGTAAAATCGCCAGGGTCGTAGATATTTTGTCCCGCCGGCCCCAGGTCCAGGAAAGGTTGACCACGCAGGTTGCGGATATAATTATGTCAAAGTTAAAACCGCTTGGCGTAATGGTGGTTGTTGAGGCAGAGCATCTTTGTATGTCTATGCGGGGAGTAAGAAAACCCGGGACCATGACCGTAACCTCTGCAGTAAGAGGCATTTTTAAGGAAAATCAGAAAACCCGTTCAGAAGCCCTGGCTTTAATGAAATCATGAAAAGGCTGTTCTTAAGTTTAGCCATACTGGTTTCTATCAATTTGTTTATCGCCCGCCCCAATATCGAAGCGCAAACTATCAAGCGAGATAAAGAGTTTTTTTTCAAATCAGACACGCTGATTAAAATCTGCCTGTATTATTCCTCTTTAAAAGATCATAAGACTGCCGCAAGGGCCTTAGATACAGCTTACAGGATTGCAAAACATATCAAAGAGCCAAATTCCCGGGCAATAATTTTAAATGAAATAGTGGATAAATATATGCTTATGGGTGAAAATGAATTAGCATATAGAGTGGTTGGGTATATCGCATTGTCAGACGTCCAATCCGAAGCATTCTTTAGGATTGCCTATAAAGCCACTGAGCTTAGGGACTTTGGTTTTGCCACCAAAGTAACAAAACAGATAAAGGACCCGTTTTCTAAGGCCAAGGCGTTTTACAGGATAGTTTATAAACTGGATGATTTAGGATTGTATGAACAGGCGATTAAATATGCAAACGAATTTGAACAGTCGCAGATTCTTATTGATGAATTTTTGTCTGCAGAATATCTGGCAAGAGAGCTGCTTAAGGAAAAACCTGAGTTTAGTCCCAAAAATCTTATTATAGGCGGGCATTCTCTAGATTCGGTTAGCCAAGATGAGTTATATAATGAGTCAAATAAACTTACCCAAGTAGCTGACCAGTATTTAGATTTATTTTTATTTGGGCTTTGCAAAAAAACCCTAATCAAAGCTAGTCTGATAGCCGGAAAATTGGATTCGCAATTATTAAAGCAAGACGTTTCCCAAAAAATTGCGCTAGCCGACAAACGCAGGATTAAACTGGAAAAATATTACAAAATCCCCGAGGATAAACAATAAATGATTGATTTTAAAGCTAATGAAAAAAAATATGCCTTGGTTTTGATTTTAATATTGGTGTTTACCGGTGTATTGTATTTTCACCGCCTTGGCCAGGAAAGCCTGTCTACAGATGAATACTTCAGTTTGTATGTGGCTAGACAGTCTCTAGCTAATATTATTTGTAATTATAGAACGGTTTCCAATCCCAACACTATCCCGCCGTTATACGCGATTATTCTCCATTATTGGTTGAATTTGTTTGGCCAAAGCGAATTTGCCCAGCGTTCTTTATCTGCGTCGTTGGGAGTATTAAGCGTTTATTTTTTATTCCGCCTAAGCTGTTTATTGTTTGACATCCGTACGGGTATGTTTTCAGCTCTACTGGGATGCCTTTCATATAGCTGGTTTTCGCTTTTTCGTCAGAATAGATGCTACGGCTTATTTATATTGCTTGTCCTGTTTTCGTTTTATTTTTTCTTTAAACTTGTTAAAAGAAAGGATGCAGGGGGATCGTTCGTTCCCCTGGCAATTACCAACACGTTGCTAGTATATACACATTACTTTTCTTTCCTGGTGATATTGCTCGAGGTGATATTTGGAATATATGAATGGAGAAAAAATAAAAACTATCTAAAGAATATTGTATTAATGTGCATATTTGTAGGTTTGGCATATTTGCCGTGGTATTCAAATCTATTCTATGATTTAAGCAGGGAGCCCACCATTATAGATAAGGCCCCTCTGGTAAGTACCCCGAGGCTGATTTTTGATGTTTTGAGGCTAATGTTTTCCGATTTCCATTTTATCTGGAGCCCACTTCTAGCCATCCTGTACCTTCCTTTTATAATACGAGGCATAGTTAGGGCAAAAAGGGATAATGCGGCAGGATCCAACCATATTTTCTTATACATGGTTTTAATCTTCGCCATACCGTTTGTATTTCTGTATGGCTTTATTTATACGGACAGGATGCGTTATTATGCGCCGTTTATGTTCCCCATATTGATTTTCCTGGCTTACGGGTTTCTGGATTTGAATACTAGAGGCATAGCAAGAAAAACTTTTTTGTTTGCCGTATGCTTTTTTATTGTAATCAATAATTTTATGGATTTCGGCGATTTTTATAATATACCTGCTGATGAAGAATGGAAACAGGCAGCCGCCCTGATAAAAAAAATACCGGATTACCGCAACAAAAGCAATGTTTTTATATTCCAGACTACATACAATCCCCCGGTATTTTCTTATTATTACTGGAATCCGAATGTAGCCTCGTCGTTTATAAAGGATGTAGGGCAAAAAAACAATTACGCAAAGAACCTTTCTAAGATAGGCGCAAAAGAGCAGGTATTCGTGATTACGGACATGAAAGGCAAAATTTTCTTTGATCAACTGGCAGAATTACCCGAAGATGCCTGGATTTGGATCTTTAGATACCATGATTTATTCTTCCATAAGGATTTTAAGACAGAAAACCAAGGCAGGTATTTTTTCCACCAAATCAAGCTTAATAGAGAACTAACCCCAATAGATTTATTTTTATTAAAGAAGGTCCACAGTAATTCCTGACCGGCATAAAAAATTTTTCTAGACAAAGAAATCCCTGTCTAAACACCGATATTGTATCGCCTCTGAAAGGTGCTCTACCAAAATATCTTGGCTTCCTGCTAAATCCGCGATACTCCTTGAAACCTTCAATATCTTATCATAAGCCCGGGCGCTGAAATTTAATTCAGTCATCGCCAGCTTAAGTAACTCGCCTTCCTGTTTACCCAGGCAGCAGAACTTACGCACCTGTTTATGGCTCATTTGCGCATTATAAAAAATACCCTCATTCTGTTCGCCGCCGGAGGAAAATCTTTCTCTCTGTATAGCACGGGCTTTATTTATCCGTATCTTTATTTGCGCGGAGCTTTCCGCGGGTTGCGTGTTGGCCAGCTCCTGATAACGGGCAGCAGGGACTTCTATATGGATATCTATTCTATCCAAAAGTGGGCCGGATATCTTCGAGCGGTATTTATATACCTGTGTGGTACTGCACCTGCACGCAGATTTGAGTTGCCCCAGCGCGCCGCAGGGGCAGGGGTTCATGGCAGCAACCAGCATAAAAGAAGCAGGAAAGGAGATTGATTTTCTTATGCGGCAGACGCGTATAATGCCTTCTTCCAGGGGTTGCCTTAAGGACTCAAGGCAACTGCGGTTAAATTCCGGGAGTTCATCCAGGAATAATACGCCATTGTGACTGAGGCTTATCTCTCCTGGTTGCGGTATGGAGCCGCCTCCCACTAAAGCAACACTTGATAAACTGTGATGCGGGTTTCTAAAGGGGCGGGTCCCAATTATACCATCCTTAATAGGTGAGGTTACGCTGACAGAATGTATCTTGGTTATCTCAAGCGCTTCCTCAAGGCTTAAGTCAGGCATAATTGTAGGAATTCTTTTGGCGAGCATGGATTTGCCGCTTCCCGGAGGCCCAATCATCAGGACATTGTGAACGCAATGCAACATTTGAATTTGAATTAGTAGCAAGCCTACCTTAAAGCCTCAACACACACCCGCTATTGCTATAGTCAATATATAGAATTTAGGAGATTTATATAGTTTTCTATTAAAATATATTGACAATATATATAATTTGTGCTATTTTTATAGAAAATAGGAGGTTCTTATGAAAGAATATAACCCCTTTAACCCTAATTCGATTGTTACGCCAACCTTGTTTGCTGGTAGAACAGAATACACATTAAGAATTATTAAAAAATTAGTCCAAGTAAAAAAGGGTATGCCCTCAAGTTTCTTCTTATACGGGGAAAGAGGAATAGGTAAGACTGCTTTAGCAAAATTAATTAAGTCTGTTGCAGAAATAAAAGACCCTATCTTGGGGAATCTTAATTTTTTAACTGCCTACTATTCGGTTGAGAAGAATCAATTCATATCAAGTGTAATGCAAGCTTCATTAAATGAACTAACGGATATGATGCCTAAAAATATAATTGAACAATTGGGAACAAGGCTCGGGAACATATTTAAAAATGGAAAATTTTCAATTGGAGCGTTCTCCGTAGGAGTTGAGCTTGGTGGAGGAGAGCAAGAAAGAGAAACCACAGTACTTAAAGACCTCATAGTTTCTATTTTGTCCAATGTTGTACAAGAGATGAAAAAGGCAGAAACGGATGTAAAAGACGGTATTTTGATTATAATCGATGAGATGGATAATATTGCCGATATAGGAATGTGTGCTCAACTTTTAAGGGGTGCCATTACTACTCTTGATGTTAAAGGCTTAGGAAACGTTTCTTTCTTACTAATTGGTTATGACGTAACGGTTGAAAATTTTTGTAGTGGCGACCAATCGGTAAGAAGGCAATTTGATTTTATTCCTTTAGGAGTAATGCCTTGGGATGAAGCCAGAGAGGTTCTTACAAAGGGTTTTACAGAAGCAAAGGTTACTTGGGACGAGGGAGCTTTATTAGAAAATATATTGGTCACAGGTGGTTATCCTCATTCTATCCAGATGATAGGTCACCATCTAATTGAAGTGGATACCGATATGTTTATAGATGATAAAGATTGGGATGAAGCCATAAACAAAACTGCTTATGATTTACAAGCCAAGGATTTCGCAACCTTATATGACTTTAAGGGGAAGCCAAGCATCAATGAATTAATTTTAGATATTTTAGCCGTCAGAGGTAAACCCTTAACAAAAAATGAGATTTACAAATTGAGCGAAGGGAAAAACATTTATCAGTATATTCCAGCACTTATAAAACGAGGTAGCATTAAAGAGATACAAACAAAAGGGCAAATTATATTACATTCCTCTCTATTTCGAACCTCAATTTTGTTTCATATTCTACCCAAAATCAAACATTCAGGTTATCTTAGTCACTTGGTCAAAGAGACGCAACAGGCAGATGAATCTTCTTCATCCTCTTCATCAGCATCTTCCAGATAAATTTCGTTGTCTTATTCCCAAAATTCCCTGTTAGATTTTCCCATTTCTTACGTCTATTAGAGTAGGAGGTGGGAATATGCGTATATCCAAAGACCAATACTATAAAACTATGGCTAGGGCATTGCTTAAAGGCTATTTTTTGGGCTTAAAGAAAAGCAGGAAGCAAAAGAAAAAGATTAAAGTTTGTTGTTATCAGTAGTATAATAAATATAAGTCATAATCAGTTATAAGATAAAACTCATGAAAGATATAAATCACGCCTTAGTTCCAAAAACTCATCCCTCAATGTATCTTATGCACAAATATTGGGCAAGGAAACCTCATAATGTGGTTTCAGAATATATTAAAGCATACTCCCAAGAAGGCGAAATTATCTTAGACCCATTTTTAGGTTCTGGAGTTACAGTTATAGAAGCTTTGAGATTGGGTCGTAAAGCCGTAGGAGTTGATTTAGACCCAATATCTGCTTTTATTACAAGAAATACAATTGCACCAGTTGACTTAAATAAATTTAGAGAAGCGTTTGATAAAATTGAAAATAATATGAAACAATCTATAAATAATTTGTATAAGACGAAATGTGGCAATAAGAAATGCAGTAAAGAAGTTATAGCAGAGGCGGTTATCTGGAATGATGGCACGCCAAAAGAAATTAGATATAGTTGTTCGTGTAAGACTGGAAGTCTTTGGAAGCAAGTTGATGATGAAGACCTTAAAAACTTAAAAGATATAGATTCTAGAAAAATTAATTATTGGTATCCAGATACCGAATTGATTTGGAATACACGTATTAATGTCCATAAAGGAACAAAGGTTTCTGATTTATTTACTAAAAGAAACTTATTAGCTCTTTCAATGATATTAGAAGAGATAGGCAAAATAAAAGATAGGACAATTGAAAATTTGCTTAAATTTACTTTTTCATCAGCTCTGCCTCAATCAAGTAAATTAGTCTTTGTGATACGGCAAAGGGGTAGGTCTGGAGGAGCAGTCAAGGAAGAGACAAAAGAGGTTGGAAGTTGGGCTACAAGAGGATATTGGATACCAAAAGAATATTTTGAAATAAATGCTTGGAATTGCTTAGAAGAACGCTTTGATAAAATATTTAGAGGGAAAAAGCAATCCAATATAGAGATTAACAAGGTTAACGAGGTTAGCAATTTTTCTGAATTAAAAAAGAAAGAGAATAATGTATTATTAATTACTAAATCATGTTTGAATTTAAGTGAAATTACTAAGAATAGCATAGATTATATTTTTACAGACCCCCCTTATGGAGATAGTGTGCCTTATCTTGAATTAGATTTAATGTGGAATGCTTGGCAAAAATTTAAAGTTAACTTTGATGATGAGATAATTATAAGTAACAGTCCATTAAGAAATAAAACTTTTGATATATATGAGAAAATGTTAAGTACGGCTTTTGTAGAGATGTTTAGAGTCTTAAAGGCAGATAGATATATGACCGTAACTTTTCACAATACTGATATAAAAATCTGGAATTCTATAATTAGAGCTGTTGCTTATGCTGGATTTGATTTAGAGAAAATTATATATCAACCTCCTGCAAGACAATCTGCGAAAGGTTTGCTAGCTCTTTATGCAAGTGCAGTAGGCGATTATTATATCAGATTTAAAAAACCAAAAGGTAATAAACCTGTATCAGCAGCTGATATTGACCAAGCAAGATATGAAAGAATTGTTGTCGAATCTACTAAGAAAATATTAGCAGAAAGAGGAGAACCCACCCCTTATACTCACATTCTAAATGGGGTTATCGTTGCCTTAAGAAAAGAGGGCGCATTACTTACTGGCGATAAAAATCCTGATAATGTTTTGAAAGAACACAAGGATAAAGAATTCAAAAGTATAGATGTAGAAGATAAGAAAGGTAAAGTGTTAGGACAGAAATGGTGGTTTTCTGATGCTTCTACAGTTCCTTTCTTAGAAATTGTTCCTTTAAGCGATAGATTAGAAACTGCTATTATTGAAGTATTGAATCGCAAGACAAAGATATCCTTTGATGATGTATTACAAGAGATATTTATTAAATTTCCTAATGCCCTGACTCCTGATTCACAAGATGTAAAAGACCTTTTGGAAGAATATGCTGCGCAAACTGAAGATGGGAATTGGATGCTTAAGCCGATGCTAAAAATAAGAGAATCAGAACATAGCGAGATGATTTATTATATATCACAGATAGGGAAAAGAATGGGTTATAAAATATGGATTGGTAAAAAAGAACAAGGGGCTACTTACCAAAAGAAGAAACTATTCAATTTTTGTGATTATAATATTCAGAAATTAAAGAATATTAATGAAGATATTCTAGATAAAATTCAAAATATTGATATATTGTGGATAAATGAAGATAGAATAGATTCTGAATTCGAAGTTGAGAATACTACAGCAATAACCGAATCAATTATAAGAGGAGGAAATATTCCTTATAGAGTCAAGAGGTTCATAATTTTACCAGAAGAAAGAGCAGAATTTTATCATAGAAAAATTAAAGAACCTTTACTCGTTGATAGAATAAAAGATGATTGTTGGCAGAATATATTCTATACTAAATTAAAGGAATTTTTTATAGAAAGTAAAAGACACAAGATTAAATTTTCTGATTTTGAAGAAATAATATCGCAGAAAGCTGCAATTGAAGAAACAGGACAAAAGAGATTCGAATTTTAATAGTATCTTGACAGAGAAAAACCTTAAGGAGTTGAATAGTTTAAGAATGAACAAACAAAAACAATCAATAGTTGCTTGGGTGAGGAATTGTTTAAAAATACCTTGGCGAGGTGCTTTAGTCTTAACACTAACGTTATTTATATTGTTATATATTATAATTTCAGATTGTTTTAAGGGAATTGATTGGTTTGATTTTAAATTTTTACCGAGTTGGATAAACGGGCTTGGCAGTTTCATAACGGGAAGGGTGATTATATGCGTTTCTATTTATTTACTTTTTTTGGCACTTTTAAAGACACATGTAGATAATAAAATTAATCAAATCGCAATCTCACTTTTGGCTGCATTTATTGGTGTTTTCATAGCTCTGAATATAAATGGCTACTATAGTTCCAAAAAAGATTCAGAAATTTATAAGTTCATTTTAATAAATACTCAATTAGAAATTGATTCTAATTTGCTTTCGATAAAAGAAATTGAAAAAAACATATATGAGCTTAATAAAAAACCAATAAACTTACTCACCAATTCACTAATAAACAGTTCGCTTCAAAATCCCGTTTTCTTGAAATATGCAGACTCAGTAAACTTGATATTATTAAGCCAAATTAACAATCGTATTATAATTTGTACCAACGAATTAGAATCTATGCTTACGGATAAAATAATCTATGATGAAAATGTAGATAGATATCGTGTTGATATTAGTCTACTTAAAATTATGATGGCAAAATTTAAGCAATTTAATGCTAAAGTTACTAATAAGGTTTTTGAGTTACCAAAAGATGAGTTAAATAAATTAGAAGAAGCAGGAATAAACATTGATTTTAACTATAAATACTAAATGTGTCTTATTAAACACCTACAGTCAGATACATGAATAAAAAACAATTAATTGTTATTTTAGTACTTTAGCATATCCCCACAGCATATTTTAAATAGCATAGTCAATTTAGCATTGTAGATACAGCATTAAGGTAAAAAAATAAAACAGCTTAAATTAAAAAATTTTGTCATTTTTGCTTTAACTATATGAAAGTAAATGGGTTATTTTTTTTGAAAATTGCCTTGAAAACCGACGAGGAATGTGTTAAGCTTATAATGTAAATTTTGTGGCGTTGCGTTAATTAGGGCGCAGATAAGTCCAATAGGGCGAAAGCCAAGAAGTATAAGAAGCGAACTATACTTTTGGTTGTTCGCCTATTTTGTTTTATAGGGACTTATGAAAGACAAACGCCCCAAGATAATCTTAGAATACGAACCCTCAGAAGACTCACAGAGGCGACTTGAGCAGGTTTTTGAGATACTTTTTAAGGAAGATGTGGAAAGGAAGTCAGCCGAAAATGAACGAAATAGTGATAACAGAAGTAAGCATATATCCGGTCAGGCCTAAAGACGGACTCGTTGCTTTTGCTTCCTGCCTTTTTGATAACAAACTCTCTTTAAATTCCATAGCCATATACACTAAGCCCGATGGTAGTGGTTACCGCCTAGTGTATCCTGCTAAAACACTTCCCAACTGCAAAGAAATAAATTTGTTCTACCCTATTAACAAAGAAACAGCGGATATAATTCACAAGGCAATTATAAGCGAATATGAAAAATTGGCTGAAAAGGTAATGAAAGGAGTAAACGATGAACATCGAAGAATTGGAAGACATTTTTAAAAATCACTTACTTTTACCCGATACTATGGTTATAAGAGTCGTATTAGCTACTATAGTTGCGAACAAAATTAAAGGTGACCCCCTTTGGTTGTTCGTAATAGCACCGCCCTCGTCAGCTAAAACAGAAATTATATCATCGCTTAACGGCTTACCTGATATTTTTCCCTTATCGAGCCTAACATCACATACACTCGCTAGTGGAATGGTAAGCGTAGATGATAAAGAAAGAAGTCTAATTTACAAGCTAACCAATAAAATTGTTACTCTAAAAGATTTCACGTCTATTCTTACAATGCACCGTGAGTCAAGAGCGGAAATCCTTTCTCAGCTAAGAGAAATATATGACGGTAGTTATAAAAAGCATTTTGGGACTGGAGAAAAAACTGATTGGACAGGTAAAATCGGCATTATCGCAGGAGTAACCCCCATAATTGACACCTATTACTCCATATTTCAACTACTCGGTGAAAGATTTATACAGTTCAGAATGGAACTTCCAGAGCCCGTTGAAGTAGCCCTCAAAGCAATAGCGAATAGTGGTAAGGAAAAAAAGATAAGATATGAGCTCAAGGGCGCTATAGCAAAATTCATAAATGAAATAACAATGCCACACAGGGTAATAACTGTTCCTTTGCAGATAGAGAGGCGTATCGCTTATCTTTCAGCTTTTTGTGTCAAGGCAAGAAGCGGGTCTGTTAGGGAAGGACGAAGCAGGGAGTTAATATATACTCCACCGCCAGAAGCTCCACCCCGTTTAGCAAAACAGTTTATTATGTTAGCAAGAGGTCTGGCTATAGTTAATGGGAAGAAAATTATTCAAGAAAAAGATTACAATGTTGTTTACAAGGTAGGTCTTGATACTGTGCCCAAACTGCGCCGAGACATTCTCTCTATTTTAAATGATGAAGGCACTCTCTCCACTAACGACCTAACGAGCAAATTACGTTATCCCTATTCAACAGTAGATAGAGCACTTGAAGAGCTAAGGAGCCTTGATTTAGTTGATTGTAACGAAACAAAACAATGGAATATAAGTAGTGCGACAAAAAATTATCTGGCTGAAATTAAACCTGTTTCCGAAACGTCGATAGGATAAATGTAATAATAAATCAATCTATCCGACTTTTCGGAAAACAACAGAAAGGAGATAGGAATGAATAAGTTAAGAGAAATAAGGAAACTAAAAGGCCTTACCCAGTACGAACTCGGCAAGGCAATCCGTAAGTATGTCTCATTCATAAGCAACGTTGAAACAGGGAAGTATGACCCGTGGCCAAATGAAAAAGAAGCTTTAGCTAAGGCTCTGGGCGTTCAGGTAAGCGACATTTTCCCCAAAACGTCCTAAATCATTTGTGTTTTTTATCATTTTTAATAGCGAGAGCCAAACCCACACTGGAGACCAAAGGCAGGCCTCCAGCCCCTTCAAGGCGTGTTTGGTTTCTAAGGAGGGAGCACAACGCAGGCGTGCAGACCACAGCATAGGCTTGAGTCACTGCTTGGCGCATCTAGCCTGCAAAGACATTATAAACTATGAAAAAACTAACTACCGAGGAGTGCGAGCAGATTGGAATACTTACCATTGTGCGGGCGCAGAAATATCATATGTTTAAGATTAGAGAAACGTGGCTTAGACTTGAATTCAACAATGTTTTAGCGCAGAGGCTTGAGGCTATCGGCCTATACAGCCTAATGCCTAACAGTCCTCTTAGCCTAAGTTTTACCACTTCTAGACTGCATTTTGGTGGTGTGAGATACTGGTTTATCTGTCCTAATTGCGATAAAAGAGTTGGTAAGTTATTCAAGCCAAAATCCGAACGTGCGTTTTGGTGTCGGCATTGTTATAACCTGACCTATAAATCAACACAGACGCATAATCACAGGGTAAACTTGCTCGTAAAGAGGCTAAAGGCTATGGAGGATGAAGCATTTACGCAGGTTAAAAGATTGCTGAGAACACGTAGAGGGTTTGGGGTTTATATGAAGGTAGAGGAGAAATTGAACAGGCCTTTTCCCCCACCTCATTGGGTTCGTGGAGACCGCGAGAAGGAAGCATACAATAAATATATTAAGCCGTTATTAGAAGGTTAGAAGTTGAGGAATTTAGAAATGGATAACTTAAAGGCTCTGGCAAGTTTCTCTAACGTAGCGAGTTTGACATCACAAGGATGTTTACTCTCAAGCCTCTGGATATGCTTATAATCAATCTCTGCAAGTCCAGAAAGCTCTTCTTGAGTCAAGTTGTGTTTTAACCTTAATTGGCGAATCCTATGGGAAAGTTTTACCTTAATGTCCTCGCTCATAGCGTGAATTTAGCATAAAATAGAAGACATTGACACCTTACCAGTAAGGTGATATATTGTTGTATATATTAAGATATAGAAAAATATGCCTATAGAGTCAAAGTGATTTAAATTTAAGGCAACTCTCAAAGAGGTTGCCTTTTCTGTTGAGAGGAGGCAATGAATGAAGAAGTTATTATGTTTGATTACAGTTGTTTCTTTTTTATTTTTAGCGATTGGCTGTTGCACAATAGTTAGCGGTAGGAATCAAAATCTTCCTGTGATATCTACTCCGAGTGGCGCAAGAGTTATAGTTAATGGTGTTCAGCAACAGTCTCCTTGCACATTAGTATTGGATAGGCAACAACTTTTATATCAAGTTAGGATAGAAAAGGATGGTTATGAACCTGTAGAAATAACTTTACGCAGAGGAGTAAATGGTTGGGTATGGGGCAATATTCTGTTTGGTGGTATTATTGGTTTAATAGTCGACATTTGCACAGGCTCTGTTCATAAATTTACGCCTACAGAAGTGGAAGTAAATTTAGTTCAGAAAAAATTAGGTCTAAATGATTTAAAGAGCAAAGATATACTATTTGTTAAATTAGAAGAAGTAAAACATTAGCATTATTCCATCCAAGTCTTATTCAAGCTTGGATGGATGTCTTTATTATTAAGTATATTTCTAAAATGACTAGAAAACAATTAATAGTTGCTTGGCTTATGGGGATAGCAATTTGCGCTACGTTCTTATTTTATCCTAAACGATATTTCATTAGTGAAAAAGGTTATCAATGCTTCTTTGATAAATTGGATAAAGATGATATGTATTATCATAGCGCAATGCCAGTTATGCAATGGGGCTATGTTATTCCCATTTCTCTTTCAATTTTAATCATAGGTGGTTTATTAAGCTATACTCTTCGGGAAAGACAAAATAAATAGTTAGCATAGGAAACGCTATGAAAAAATATTTGATAATAGTAATATGTTTATTGTTGTGCGGATGCGCATCGCCTAGTCTCTATATACGTTCTGATATGGATAGCGACTATAAGCTGGCAAAATCAACAGATAAAATATCGGTATTGATTATTGACGATACAGATATAAGAACTCGAGAATTTGGTAAACTATTAATATTCGAAATGAAAAATGCAGGTTTTAATATCGTTGATAACGTGCTGGATTCTAACATTACACTATGCTATACGTTAGACCAAGAAACATCACAAATTGATTTAAGTCTACCAATGACCACTCCTTCTTATACAAAAGGTTCTTTTTCTACCTATGGAGCCTATGGGAGCGGAAGTGGAACATATTCTCAAACGACCACACAAACACAATATATCCCTTATTCTGTGCCTTTTACAGTCAAGTCAGTGTTAATTTCGCTTTATCCAACATGGAAATTCGATTTCAAGAAATCTATATGGGAAGGCTATTTAGGGGTAGAAGAAGGAACATTCAAAAAATATGCGAAAGACTGTGTTAGAATGCTCTTGTCTCATTATGGCGAAAATTTTGATGGTTACGTCCCTTTAACAATAAAAAAGATAAATAATAAGGTGAAAGTCGATATAGAATCTTTTAACAATCAGCGTCTTGAAGAAAAAGAAAGAATCAGAAAGAAAATAGCTGACTTTGCTCGTCAACATAAAGATTTTGAAGAACTAAGACCTATTATGTATAAACTTTCTTTAGACCCGAAGAATGCAAATCTTACTTTACAGGAATTGTATGATATGGCAAAAAACAAGAAACCCTAAAAAATGTGTGGCGTATAATTTAGGCATTAGATATAAAATTATTCCTTCTTGGGGGGTGTATAGGGGGTAGGTAAGGCCAGATATTTTTTTATTGATATTTGCTATAGTATATGCTATACTTTATTATTGATGGACATCCGCAAGATAAGAAAGAAACTTAACCTTACTCAAGAACAGCTAGCACAAAGATTAGGCGTCTCGTTTACTACGGTTAATAGGTGGGAGAAAGGCAAGAATGAGCCTAGTCCTCTGGCTCTTAGGGCATTAGAAGAATTGGAGAATAAGATAAAATGAAGGTAGCCATTTACGCAAGAGTGTCAACAGAGAAACAAGAAAAACAGGAAACAGTCCAGTCTCAGCTAGAGGCCTTAAGGGATTACGCTAAGAAGAGTAACTATACCGTTTGTGGAGAGTATATTGACGAGGGTTACTCTGGCGAGCTGTTAGACAGGCCAGCATTGGACAGGTTAAGAGACGACGCTAAGAAGAAACTCTTTGATATTGTTTTGGTTCATTCTCCAGACAGGTTTTCAAGAAAGTTTATTTATCTAGGGCTAGTTCAGGAAGAGTTAAAGAAAAGCGGGGTTAATATCGTTTTCTTGAACAGGCCAGACAGCAAGGATACTCCCGAAGATAATCTCTTAAATGGAGTGCAAGGCCTTATTGCTGAGTATGAGAAGGCAAAGATATTAGAGCGCACCCGCAGGGGCAAGCAACATAAAGCTAGGGCGGGCGTAATAGTTACTAGCATTGCTCCTTATGGGTATCGATATATCCAGAAAGATAAAAGCCAGAATAAAGACGGCTACTATGAGATTAATCCAGAGGAAGCAACGGTTGTAAGTATGATATTTGACCTCTTCGTCAATAAGCAGATGAGCATTAGAGCGATAGCCAGAGAATTGACCCGACGAGGTATAGCGACCCGCAAGGGCAAGCATTGGCGCACAAGCACTCTACACAGGATAATTCGCAATGAGACTTACGCAGGGGTTACTTACTATAATAAGCATATCGCTATGGAATCGCTTAAGCCAAGAAAAGATAACGGATACAGAAGGCGCAAGAATTGCAGCTTGCACCTGCGTCCAAGAGAACAATGGATTCCTATTCAATTGCCAGAGCAGTTAAGGTTGGTCGATAGAGAGACCTTTGATTCAACGCAGAAGCAACTTAAGCGGAATAGCGAATTATCACCTCGCAACGTTAAATATCAATATTTATTGAAAGGCCTTTTGCAGTGTGGGGAGTGCAATTCTCCCTATTTAGGTACGCCTTGCCATAGTAAACTGTATTATAGGTGCGGTAACAGACATCGAACATTCCCCTTGCCTAAAGAGTGCAAGGCGCCGACGCTTAGCGCTCCTATTCTTGAGAATTTAGTTTGGTCTACACTTAGTCAAGCAATACAGCACCCTCAAATAATCATTGAGCAGGCTAAGAGGTTGCACTTTAACGAGGGCAAACGGCGCAGAGATACCGAGAAGGAATTAGAGCGGGTAGAAACTGCCTTAGTCAATACGCAGAAAGAAGAAGATAGGTTGTTAGACGCCTATCGCAGTGAAATTATAACCCAAGAGCAATTAAGGGCGCAGATGGCCAAGATTCAAGAGAAGAAAGACACGCTGAGCAAAGAAAAACAGAGATTAAACGAGGTAGTATCTCAAGTTGTGCCAGTAGACCGAGTAAAAAATAGCATAAAAGAGCACTGTAAACTAGTAAAACCCCGCCTGAAAAATCTCACTTTTGAGGAAGAGCAACAAATTTTACGCCTACTAGTTAATAAGGTAGTGCTTGAAAGGGATAAAGTTAGAATAAAAGGCGTAATTCCTCTCTATGGCGAGAATGGTGATATTGCGTCCCAATCATCAGCGCATTATGCCCGCCGGCAACAGCTACCTCCAAAGCCCTTTTAGCTAAGTATTGACCCTTGACCTCTGAAAAATCCAGTTGGTAACAGGCTTTTTGTTGAAATAAAGATCCCAAATCTAGCGTTAGAGGTTCAATCATAGGATTATGTAAAAATTCCACAGCTTGCCTGAGTGTTTGCAATGGGAATACCCGGATGTCCGATACTATGGCTGCTTCTCTGGCATTGTTAAACGGCAGAATGAGATTTTTAATCTGCCGGTCCCCGCCGCAATCCGAAGACATAGCAATGCTTATGGCAAGCGCGCCTTGTATTGGCCTTAAAGAACCATCCAAAGACAATTCCCCCAGTACGCAGTATTTTGTCAACAATTCGCTGTTCAATTGCCTTGTTGCCGCAAGTATCCCCAAGGCAATTGCCAGGTCAAAACACGCGCCCTCTTTCTTGATATCCGAGGGAGCCAGGCTTATAGTAATCCTCTCGGCAGGCCAATCAAACCCGCAGTTTTTTATGGCTGACTTAACCCTTTCCTTGCTTTCTTTAACTGCAGTATCAGTCAAGCCGACAAGCGTTACCGCAGGTAAACCCCGGGAAACATCTACCTCGACCTCAACAGGATAAGCTTCTATTCCAAATATACCAAAACTGAATACCTTGGCCAGCATGTAAAATCGCCTCCTCTGGTATAATAGACGCTAAATACTACAAAATCTTACAAGAAAAAAGCTTGCTGGCTCCTCAATTTTGTGCTAATCTAAACCTTAATAATCGTCCTTTTTATAGCGAAAGCGAGCCTGAAAAATGAAGATAGCAATGAATAAAGGACTGCTTAAAAATATCTTGATTGTGCTTTTATCTACTATAATTATCTTCAGTATTTTTAGGTACAAGGTCCTGTTGGATGAAAAATATGCATTAATGAATAACTTAGGCGAGGCAAGGACACAGGTATCTAACCTGGAAAAAGATAAACAAAACCTGTTGCAGGATATAGAGAAAAGGAAAGAAGCAGAAGAGAGGCTTATCAATGAGACATCAGGGCTAAAAAGCAATCTTAAGGCCAGTAGAACCAGGATGACAAAGTTGTTTACAGCAAATGACCAAACGCACAAGGCCCTTAACGAGCTAAATTGCCGTTTTTCTTTGCTAAAGACTGAGAATGCCGCACTAAAGGAACAACAAGAAAACATGGCCAAGGAAAATGAGGCATTCAGGGTAAAGCTTAGCTCCATTGCGGAGCTTAAAAAGGCAATTAAGGAATTAAAGAAACACAAAACCCCTGGCATTAAAACCGAAGAAGGAAACCAGGGATTCGTCATGAAGGATGGCCAGCCTACGTATCCAGCTAAAGTAAAAATAGAAGTAGCCCCTGCCTCTCAAAAAGAATAATGAAAGACATATTTATAGAAATAGTGCATAATAAGATTTTCATGACTACCCTTGCTGCCTGGTTAATCGCCCAGACAGTCAAGGTAAGTATCGGGGTTATAAGGCAGAAGAAATTTGATTTCCGTTGGTTTGTGGGTACAGGCGGCATGCCTTCAAGCCATGCTGCGGGCGCTTCCTGTTTAGCTACGGCTGTAGGGATTGACTACGGTTTTAATTCTGTATATTTTGCTTTGGCGGCTGCGTTTGCATTAGTAGTAATGTTTGATGCACAGGGGGTGCGGCGCGCCAGCGGAAGGCAGGCGCGCATATTAAATAAAATTACGGAAGATATCTATTGGCAGGGTAGAATCGACGAAGATAAGCTGCGCGAACTTATCGGCCATACGCCGGTTGAAGTCATAGTGGGGTTTCTCTTAGGTGTAATAATAGCTGTTGTTGTCATGTAAAGGAGGCTTCTCGTGAACAAAAAAATTCTTATAATAATTTCTGCAGCTTGTTTATTAATAATATTTTTTATTGTGTTAAACCTAAAAACCAATAGGCCTGTTTTAAATTCAAAATCCTCAAACCCTGATTCTGCTTCGGGCATCTTGAACCAGGCAAAAGAGCTTGAAAAAAAGAATGACCTGCTTGGTGCAAAGGAAGCGTACGCCAAATTAGTTAATGAATTTCCAAGTTCAGGCGAGGTAATGCATTGGCAGAAAAAAATCGAAGACGCCAACATCAAATTATTATTTTCACCCGTCATAACGCCAAAAAGCGCTGCTTACGAAATTAAGCCTGGCGATACCTTGGCTAAAATTGCCAGGGAATTCAAAACCACGGTGGATTTGGTTAAAAAAAGCAATAATCTAACAGACGACAGGATTATCCCGGGAAGAAAGATTAAACTATGGACAGAGTCTTTTAGCATATTGGTGGATAAATCCAATAATATCCTATTGCTTAAGAGCGATGAAGAAGTCATCAAGACTTATGTTGTTGCTACGGGTAAGAATAATTCCACTCCCGTAGGCACATTTAAAATTACCACTAAACTCACCAACCCCACCTGGTTTAAAGCAGGAGCTGTGGTGTCTGCCGGCAGCCCCGAGAACGTATTAGGCACGCGCTGGATGGGATTTGATTTAGCTGGTTACGGTATACACGGCACAACCGACCCTCAAACTCTCGGTAAGCAGGTTACCCAGGGTTGTGTTCGCATGGCTAATCCTGAAGTAGAGGAATTGTATATAATAGTGCCCGTAGGTACAGAAGTGACAATAGTTGATTAGGAGCCCATGGCTGGACTAGATTTTGAAAAACCCATTGCAGAGCTGGAAAATAAAATCCAGGAATTAAAAACTTTTGTTTCGGATAAGAAGATTGATTTATCCAGCGAAATCAGGCGCCTGGAAGATAAGCTGGAGCACCTGAAAAAAGAAACTTATACCAATTTGACCGCCTGGCAGAGGGTACAGTTAGCCAGGCACCCGCAAAGGCCATATACACTGGATTATATCGGCTTGCTGATGACGGATTTTATAGAGTTGCATGGTGACAGGGCGTTTGCCGACGATAAAGCAATGGTCTGCGGCCTTGCCAAGATTGATAAACAGAAAATCGTGGTTATGGGGCATCAAAAAGGAAGAGACACAAAGGAGAATCTCAGGCGTAATTTCGGCTGTGCCCATCCTGAAGGCTACCGTAAGGCCTTAAGGATTATGGAATTGGCGCAGGAGTTTTCTCTGCCGATTATTATATTTATAGACACGCCCGGTGCCTATCCTGGGGTAGGCGCTGAAGAACGCGGCCAGTCGCAGGCAATAGCAGTAAATTTAAGAGAAATGATACGCGTAGATGTGCCGATTATTGCCACCGTAATAGGAGAGGGTGGCTCCGGCGGAGCTTTAGGCATAGGCGTGGCAGACAGGGTCTGCGTATTAGAGAATGCCTATTATTCGGTTATATCACCTGAGGGGTGTGCTGCGATATTATGGAAAGACGGGGCAAAAGCACCCCTGGCAGCAGAGGTATTAAAATTAACCGCACCGGATTTACTGAAGATGGGCCTGATTGAAGAAATCATCCCCGAACCATTGGGCGGCGCTCACCGTGACCCGCAAAACATGGCTGCCACACTTAAGGAAGTCATAACAAGGAACCTTAAGGAACTACAAGAACTAAGTAAGGAAGATTTGTTAAAGTTAAGGTATAAAAAATACAGAAGCATTGGTATGGTAGCATGAACCCCCGCACCTTCTATGAATTCAGTAATTTAAGAACGAACAGGTGCAGGGTTCATAGAAAGTAAAGAAGGTGCGGGGTGAATGAGCAAGAATTAATACTATTAGGCCTGCTTAAAGAAAGCCCCAAGCACGGTTATGATATAAAGCTTAAAATCAAGGAAATCCTTTCCTTATTTGGCATAGATTTAAAATCAATATATTACCCCTTAAGGCTGCTGGAAAGAAAAGGCCTGGTAACTAAACGCGCAGGCAAAGTCGGCAACAGGCCGAAACGTTTTGTATATTCTTTAACCTCTAAGGGGGAAAGCCGGTTTAATGAACTCTTGAACAAAAGTTTTCTCAATTTCACCCGTCCCCGTTTTACGCTGGACTTAAGCCTGTATTTCCTGCGTTATATAAAATCCTCCATTGCCAAGCGCAGATTGCGCGGCCGCATGCGTGTATTGAAAAACCTTTCCCGGGGATTAAGACAATTGATACATGCCAAAAAAAATAAGTCCTCTCCTATGGCCCATATCTTGGAACACAACCTGCGGTTGTTAGAAGCAGAATACAACTTCCTCTGGGAATTAACCAAAACATTATAAGCCAAGAGGACAAATCAGCCCCCCAAAATCTCTTGACAAAACTATTGTGATAATGGTAAAATCCAAATAGTAAAATTTTACTATATTTTTAAAGGTTTAACCATGGATTGGGAAAGCCAGACGCAGGAAAAATTCAGGTTGTTTATTTCTAAGATCCCGGTTTTTCACCGCCACATTACAGAAGTGGCGGTAACCAGGAAAGCCCAGGAAAACGCCTTGCAAAGGAAGGCCTTAAAAATAGAAGAAGAGGATGTCATCAGTGCATTTTTCTCCGATGTCCCCTCGCCTTTTTATAGCATGATGGTCAGGCTATTGGACCAAACAGGATTTGATTACAAGAAATACGGATTCCCTAAAAAGACTAAAGAACGAAAGAACGTAGAAACTTAAGAACTAAATGAAAATAGCAGTTATTGGCGCAGGCGCGATAGGCAGTGTTGTCGCCGGATATTTAAAGCTACAAGGCGAAGATGTTTGTTTGATAGGCCATGCCGATTCTATTAAAGCCATTAAACAACAAGGATTGCACATATCCGGGGTGCGCGGAGATTTTGATATAAAACTCAACGCCTATGATAAGCTTGAGACTCAGCCTGATTTAGTAGTTTTGGCAGTAAAGACACAAGACCTTGATGCCGCCTGTAATGATAATATAAGCTTCATTAAGAACTCAACAAATTTAACTACGCAAAACGGTATTCAGGCTGATAATATAGTCGCTAAATATGTCCCCAAACAGCGTATAATTTCTAGCATCGTAATGTTTGGCTCTACTTATTTAGAGCCCGGTAAAGTCGTGCATAATTTTGAAGGCAGCTGGATTCTGGGCAAAATGTTTAATGAAAAGCCCGGCAAAGAACTAATCGAAATTTCCCGGGTTCTCGATAAAGCATTTCCTACGATTATAAGCGAAGATTTAGAAGGCATGAAATACCTTAAGATTTTTGTTAATGCCAATAACTGCATCCCGGCGATATTGGGATTAAGTATGCAGGATGCCTTTAAAGACCCCGATATGAGCAAGATAAGCATTGATATCTGGAAAGAAGGCTGGGATATAGTTTCTCAAAGCAGGGATAAAATTAGTTTCCCTGCCGGGTTTTCCCGTGGAGAATATTACAAAGTTAACCTCTATGCCTTCCATAGAAGCCGCCAAAATCTTTTCAGGAATTATGTCCGAGCTTAAGCAAAGAGCCTCTCTATGGCTCAATTTTACAAAGTATAAAGAGGAACCGGGTTTCCGAAATTGATTATATTAACGGAGAATTCGTAAGGCTGGCAAAAAATTCAGGATTAGCTGCGCTCCTGAATAAGAAATTGGTTGAGATGGTGCATAAAGTTGAAACAGCTAATAGATTCTTCAGCAAAGAAGAGCTGCTGAACAATACGAAAGGATTAATTAATGAGTGAAGTTAATACGCCGTTTCCTAAATTAAAACTTACAGTAGTTGACGTGCAAGGCGAGTGCTATCACGGATATAAGGTCGGCGATGAGCTGATCCTGGAAGATTTTACTCACCCGCCGAAATTTTTTTGTTTGGGCCTCGCCCATGCATTATTCCCGGTCATATATGCCTTAAGTTTCGGGGCTAAGTTTCCTTTCCGGGATAATCAGCGTTCTTTATTAGTCACCTGCCCTGACGGAGGGAAATTAGAGTTTAAGGCAGAGATTTTAGATAAACAGGGAAAAGTAGAAACCCTCCCTAAGGATCCCAATTTCAAAGGGCCTAATCCTAAGAAAATGGTTATTGAAGTTGTAAAGGCCAAAGGAAAATGCACATTTGGTTACAAAGTAGGAGATAAATGGGAAACCCAGGGTTTAAAATGTATACCCGGATTTTGCGGAGCGGCATTTCACTCCGCGTTCCCCGCGCTGTTTGCACTAAATTTCGGCGCAAAATTTTTTTTTATGGATGATCCGGATTCCATTGATACAGTCACCTGCCCTGATGGGGGTAATATTATTTTTAAAGTAACCCGCGCAAAGGAGCAAAAATAATACAAATGAAAAAAAGAAGAGTAGTGATAACCGGAATTGGCGTAGTTTCTCCCAATGGCATAGGTAAACATAAGGTTTGGAAGGCCATGTCCGGCGGAAAATCCGGGGTAAAACTTGTGGATGGGTTTGATGTTTCTGTATTCAATACCAAGATTGCAGCTGAGGTGAGAGATTTTGATCCTTTTAAATTAGGGCTTACTCACGAAGAAGTGATGCGTATGGATAGATACGTGCAGTTTGGGGTGGTCTGCGGGAGATATGGCGTTAAAAGACAGCGGGTTGGATTTTTCCAAAGAGGACCCCCAGCGCATCGGGGTATGCTTGGCTAATGCAATCTGCGGCACAAAATATATGGAAGAAGAATTTGCCTTGGTTACCGAGGATGGTAAGAATCCCATTGACCCTTCAAAGGTGCGGCCGGATCTGTATGATGCGGCAATGTTTAATACGCCCTCTATAGAAATCAGCGCAAGATACGGTTTAAAAGGAATCTGCAATACTCTTTCTACGGGTTGCACTGCCGGAACTGATTCCTTGGGATTTGGTTTAGAGACTATCCAGGATGGAGAACAGGATATCATGATCTGCGGAGCAGCAGAAGCACCGATTACCCCGATTACCTTTGGCGCATTTGACGTGGTAAATGTCTTATCCGTGCGTAATGATGAGCCCGGAAGAAGCCAGCCGTCCCTTTGATAATAAGCGCGATGGTTTTGTCTTATCCGAGGGCGCAGGGATCTTGATTTTAGAAGAATTAAATCATGCATTAAAACGTAATGCCCATATTTATGCGGAGATCTTCGGTTTTGGCACAAGCTGCAATGCCTTTCATATGACAGACCTTCCTTCAGACGGACGGGCAATGGCCAGTTGTATTAGCCTGGCTTTAAAAGATGCTGGATATCAAACCGCAGGAAATAGATTATATCAATGCCCATGGTTCATCCACGCGGATGAACGATATATTTGAAACCAATGCCTATAAGGCGATATTTGGCGATTACGCCTATAAACTGCCGATAAGTTCCCTTAAGTCGATGATCGGCCATCCTTTGGCAGCGGCAAATGCCATAGAGATGACCGTCTGCTCGATGATTTTTGAGAAGAATATCCTTCCTCCGACGATAAATCAGGAAGAAAAAGATCCTCTTTGCGATTTGAATTATATTCCCAATACAGGCAATACAAAAAAAAGTCAACACCATATTAAAAACCAGCAGCGGATTTTCCGGGATACATTCATCATTAGTATTAAAGAGGTATACAGGATAATGGAAAGAATTGCGGTTACAGGAATAGGTATAGTCAGCCCTTCAGGAATCGGCAAGCGCCAGTTTTGGGCCAATATAAAATCGGCCGTTCTTTTGTCAAAGAAATTACCCGTTTTGACGCTTCCCAATACCCCTCGCATATCGCCGGGCAAATCGATGATTTGGAAAAATACAGCCATGTATCCGAAAGGCTGCTTAAAAAAATTGATGCCTTTTCGCACATGGCACTTGATTGCATCAGAAATGGCCTTGCAGGACGCCGGTATTGATATTAAGAATGAAGACCCGAATCTTGTAGGGATATTTTTAGGTAATGCCATCGGCGGGTGGCTTTATGCGGAAACAGAACTACGCGATTTATATATCGAAGGCCGCGAAGGAGTTTCTCCTTATATGGCTTCTGCCTGGTTTCCTGCGGCGCCTCAAGGCCAGGTTTCCATTTATTACGGGATAAAGGGTTTTAGTAAAACCGTAGTGGCTGACCGGGCCAGTTCTTCCATGGCCATAGGCTATGCGCGCAAGGTATTAAGCAAGGATAAACTGAATATGATTTTAGCAGGCGGCATGGAAGCGCCGGTGACGCCTTACGCGCTGTTATGTTGCAATACCTACGGCGCGCTTTCTAAAAATAATTCCCATCCTGATATTGCCTACCGGCCTTTTGACAAAAAGCGCGATGGCTGCGTAATCGCAGAAGGCGCAGGCATCGTGGTTATGGAGGGTATTGCGCGCGCAAAGGCAAGAAAGGCAAATATTTTCGCTTATATTTCCGGCTACGGCACAACCTGTGACGGAGTTGACAGGATAAATCCTGCTTCTGACGGTGTGGAATTGGCCCGCGCAATTAAAATGGCGCTTTCCGAAGCAAAGGTTTCACCCGACGAAATAGATTACATTAGCTTCGATGGATTAGCAGTTGATATTTGGGATGATTCAGAAATAAAAGCAATAAAAAGTGTTTTTGGAAACAGGATAAAAGATATTCCGGTGAGCTGTCCTAAATCCATGTTTGGGAATTTACTCGGGGCATCGGGTGCGGTAGATTTAATTATTACGATTCTGGCAATGGAGCATAACCTGGTGCCGCCCACCATAAATTTAGACGAACCTTGCATAAACGGCTTAAATTTCATTAAAAAACAAGCAAAAGAATATAAAATAGACAAGGCATTGATAATTTCCCGCGGAAGAGGCGGGATAAATTCCGCGCTTGTTATAGAAAAACAGTAATATTCGTGTAATGTGTAAAGTGTAATGTGTAATGCAGGTGTAATGTGTATATGTGTAACGGATAAAGCACTTGCATCACACAATCAAACATTACACAACGTTACACATTACACGTTAAAGTTACACAGAAAGGATTATTATGAAAATTCTATTTGTCATGCCAAAGGTAGGTGCTTGGGCAACTCACGGCATACATAAATCGCCGAATCAGTTATATGCGCATTGGGCCAGTTACATACGCGAACAAGGATACCCTGATGTCGCGGTTATTGACGGCAGGGCTTATGAAATACCCATGGATCAATTAATAGAACAGGTTAAAGCCAAGAATCCCGATATCGTGGTTATGGGAGAGCAGATACATGGTTACGCCGGTTACGGGGTTTTACGCCACTTTAAAGAAGCAGCACAAAGGATTAAACAGGCGCTTCCCAAAACAAAAATCATTTTAGGCGGGCTGTGGTATTCAGCTATGCCTGTGCCGACCTTGGAAGAGAATCCCGCCGTAGATTTTGTAGTAATGGGGGAAGAGGAATCTTTTGGCGATTTAATCAAAGCCATAGATAAAAAGAAAGACTTAAAAGACGTGGGCGGCGTTACTTCGCGCGTTGACGGTAAAATTGTCATGGGGCCGCATAAGCCCTTGATGACTGATTTGGATAAGTTGCCTTTACCGGCCTATGATTTATTCCCTATGGATAAATATGTAGGGCACACCCATTGGAAGCCATTTGTGGACATGGTTACTTCGCGGGGCTGCCCCTCTGCCTGTACATTCTGTTATGAATGGGATCAGTTTGACCCGCGTTCCCCTTCTGATTTCCTAAAATGGCGCGCAAAATCTCCGGAACGGGTTATTGAAGAGCTGGAATTACTGCATAAAAAATATGGAGTAAAAGTAGTGGTTATCCAGGACGACAATTTTAATGTTGACCCGGCCAGAGTCAAAAGATTTTGCGAATTAAAGAAACAAAAGAATATTCCGATCAAATGGGTTTCCTTAGGCAGGGCTGTTGATTGGGTGAATTGCGAATCAATTTTACCGCTGATGAAAGAAACCGGGCTGTTCATGGGGGTATTTGGCATTGAGGTTACAACGCAGGAAGAGTTAAAAAGAATCGCCAAGGGCACTACCATTGATCAGATTAAGAAAACTATCGAGATTTTACGCAGGAATGATATCGCTATCGTCGCCGATATCATGATGGGTTTTGACTATGACACCGAAGCGATAATTAAACAGAGGTTTGAATTTGCCGACCAGGTTGATCCGGATGTCTTATGGATTGGCTATGTAACTCCCGCGCCGAATTCTCCGATGTGGAGGATAGCATTAAAGAAAAATTGGATTGATCCTAAAAAGGTCGATTTTAGCACCTGGGATTTTCTCCATCCGGTTATTCCTACGGATCACCTCTCTATAGAGGAGCTGGGCCGTTTAGGCGCCTGGTGTATGCGTGAGTTTTATCTCTAAGCCCGGCAGGATAAACAGGATCATGGAGAGTAATTTTGACATTCTGGCAAAGCTTTGCTTCCAGGATGTTATGGCAGGCGTGGGAAAGTGGGAAGCAGGAGCAACCAAAGGCGAAGTGCACGTATAGCGGAGGTTGAAATGGACAATAAACAAAAAATCAAAGACATCTTAGTAAAATTATTAAAGGTAAAGCCCGAAGAATTAAAAGATGATGTGACATTGCAGGATGGTATTGGGGTTGATTCAACCGAGATGGTTGAAACAGTCATTGCCCTGGAAAAGGCGTTTGGTATGAAACTTAGCCCCAAAGAGATAACCAAGTTTTCCACCATTAGCGATATTGATAAGGTTATCCAGTCTAAAATAACCTCATGAGCCCCGCACCTTCTAAATATTCAAGCGTTTTAAAATTTAGAAGGCAGGGGTATATGAATAGGAAAGAAGGTGCGGGGTGAGAATAATTGACCTAAGTTTGCCTATTGATGAGAAGGCCTTTGAGGTCCACGCGTAGATATAGAGCGGGTTGGCCATAAAGAGGGAGTAGAAAAATTCAATCGGGTGATTATGGGTAAGACCTTGCTGGGTAAATTAAAATACGCTTTAGGCCAGCGCATAGTTAAAAAGCAAGACTTGCCTGACGAAGAATTCTTATCTCTGGAAGTTGTGCATTCTCCTGTGCACGTGGGTACTCACCTCGATTATTCATTTCACTATGGCTCTGTTTCCCAAGGGCATCCCTCTAAGACTGCAGAAGAGATCCCTCTGGAATGGTGTTATGCTGACGCAGTTAAGCTGGATTTTTCCCAGAAAAAACCCAATGAGACAATTAATGCCAGGGATATAGATACCGCCTTAAAGAAAATAAATTATTCTCTTAAGCCAAACGATATTGTTTTATTGTATACCGGCGCGGATAAATTATACGGGACGCCGGCATATTTTGCTGATTATCCCGGCATAGATACCTCTTCCATAGATTATTTCCTAGATAGGGGAATTAATATTTTTGGCGTGGATACCATGGGCATAGACAGGCCTTACAGATTTATGCTCAAGGAATTCCTGGAGAAAAAAGATCCAAAATTATTATACCCCGCGCATTTTTACGGGAGAAAAAGAGAATTTATCCATATAGAAAGATTGGCTAATTTAGATAAGCTGCCTGATTTTGGTTTTAAGGTAATTTGTTTCCCGGTAAAAATTAAAAACACAGGCGCTGCCTGGTCAAGAGTGGTGGCAATAATATGAATTTAATCCCTCGCAGGCGATAAGATAACAACTTATGCTCGGGATCAATTTCCCGGCAACCAAGAGAGGAGAAATTGATGGGTCATACATGTAACTCTATAATAATCAATGCTCCGTACGAATTAATTTTTAATATTTCTAACGATATCCCCCGCTGGACGGAATTATTCGGGGATGAATACAAGAAGGCAGAGATAGTAAAAAAAGAAGGGAATAAGATTACTTTTCGCCTGACGGATGATGAAGGAAAATCCTGGCAGTCCTGGCGCCTTTTGTTTAAAGAAAAATATTTTGCCTACGCTGAAAGAGAAGACCCGAAATTCCCCTTTAAATTCATGAAGATTATCTGGCTTTACACGCCAAGGCCAGAAGGGACAGAGTTAACCTGGATACAGCATTTTGAAATGGATGAGAAGGCCAAGTTTAATGACGAGCAGGTAGAAGGATTTATTAATAGTCATTCTAAAGATAACTTAAAAATATTTAAACAAGTCATAGAAAAGGCAGCAAAGGAGGCAAAATGACAGATTTAAAAGGAAAGGCTGCAATAGTTACGGGTGCCAGCCGCGGGATAGGTAAGGCATTAGCTTCCACTGCAGCCAGCCTGGGCATTAATTTAGCCATTGCCGCCCGTCAGGAAGGCCCGTTAAAAGAAACAGCCGAAGAAATCAGCAAAAAGTATAAAGTTGAAATTCTGCCGGTTCCCTGCGATGTGACAAAATTATCTGATTTGGAAAACCTGGTGAATAAAACTAAGGAAAAATTCGGCAAAGTTGATATCCTGATTAATAATGCCGGAGTTTCCAGCCAGTATCCTTTTGAAAAACAGCCCTTTGAAGATTTTGAAAGCCTGGTGCACACCAATTATCTTGGTTATGTTCGCCTGATACGTCTGGTTATCAATGATATGATACAAAATAAATCCGGGGCAATCATCAATATGGTGTCCGGTTCAACGCTTTGCGATCCGCTGCCCAGGAATTTTTTGGTATATAGTTCTCTTAAGGTAGGATTACGTGCTTTTTCCAAAGGCTTATTCTGGGAGATGCGCGACCACGGAATAAAGATTACTTCCATTCTTCCCGGGGTCACGGACACAGATTTAACCGGAAAGTTAAAAGAAATAACCCAAGACACATCCCGGCTGATGACCACAGAGGCAATTGAAAACGCGCTGAGATTTGCTTTGACAGTCCCTGCGAATGTCTGTCCTCTTGAAATTTCAGTAATTAATCAACAGACTCCCTGGACAGCGCCGGTTATTCCTTATAAACAAGAGCACTTAAAGAAATAAGATAAGGAGGAAATATGAAAATAACTAGCCTAGTCATGGTGTTAGCTGTCAGCTGTCAGCTGTCAGCTGTCAGCTGTTTTGCGCAAAGCCAGCCTCTTTTAATTGATGACTTTGAAGGAACTATTTCCGGAGGGCCTGAAGGCACCGTGGATTTCGGTGCAGGAAATGGTTCATCGGTAGATGTAACAGCAGCAACAGATATTCAGCATTCCGGCAAGCAATCCATAAAAGTAACATTTGATGCGGTCTCAGGCGGATATATATGGATTGCCCGTGGCTTTGGCTTGGATGCAAAAAACACCGCCTGGTTAATTAAACCAGAAAATATTCCCTGGAAAGACTATAGTGCAATATCCTTTTATATGTACGGGAACGATTCCAAAACGAAAGTCGCCTTTGACATTAAGGACAACGGAAATGAGATATGGCGTTATGTTACAGAGGATAATTTTAAGGGCTGGAAGCAGATAGTTTGTCCGTTTAAAGATTTTGTTGTCCGTGATGACTGGCAGCCGGACAGCGCTGATAAAAATGCAGTATTAGATTTTCCTTTAAAAAGTTATCAATTTGAACCCAGGCCAGCAGCAAAAGGCACGCTTTACTTTGACCAGGTAGAATTAATAAAATGAATATGGAAAAAAACGACTCCAAGGACCTAAAAAAACGCTATCTTATCTGGTTGTATAAGACTGCCAAAGAAGCATGGGATAGAATCGAGCGTAAATTTACGCAGCTGGATATTGATAAACGCATGCTTAAAGAGCTGAAGAAGCTGGATAAGAACAGAAAATCCGCAAAGTTTATCGACGAGTTTGAGGCTTATATCAAAAGCAAGGAGATTGAAGGTCTGACCCTTAAATACGAGAATAACGATCTTAAGGCTGATTATAATTTCCTGGCCTTGAAATTAAAAGCCGTGGAAAAAGCAATACTTAAGGAATTCGGCAACAAGGGCCTGCAGGAGATAAAATCCCTGTATGAAAAAGAAATGGTTGAGCGTATCTTAAAAAGCACAGAGGTAAAATGATTATTGACGCGCATAGCCATTGGCTGCCGCAGAAAATCATTAATAACGCCCATTTTTTCTCCCATGCCTGGGGAGATATCGAGACCCAGCTAAAAATGATGCATGAGGCAGGTATTGCAAAGGCGGTATTAAGTTATCCCACAACCGATGCCCATCTTAAACTTGGCAGCATAAGCGAAGTAGCGCAAATATTCAATGACAACATCGCAGGAATTATTAAGAAGTATCCGGATAAATTTATTGGCGCTGCGATACTACCCATAGATGACTCATCCGATATGCTGGATGAGATTAAAAGAACTACGCAGGAGTTGGGTTTTAAGGCAATTTCTTTAGCTAGCAGTTATAACGGAAGATATCTTGACGACAAAATGTTTCTGCCTGTGTATGACAAGGCAAGAAAAGAGAATATTCCGATTTTTGTGCATGCGCAGATAGTTAACCCCATAGGGTTTGAGCGGGTAAATGATCCCTTGCTTACTCCGGTAATCGAATATACCTTTGATACTACGATTTGTATTGGGAAACTCCTCATGGCCGATATCTTGCGTGAATACAGGGAAGTTAAATTCATCTTCGCGCACTTTGGAGGAGCGATTGGTTTTCTGCAGCACCGTTTTGATGCCACTTATCAGATGTTAAGAGGGATAAATTTCGTAAAAGACCTACAAGCTGATCCTTCAGAGTATCTGAAGAATATTTATGTTGATACTGGTGGTGATAAGGTAAAAACAAATTTCCTTTTAGCCTTGGAATTATTAGGGCCAAAGCATGTATTGTGGGGCAGCGACTGGCCGGCGAAAAGAGATATTACAGGCGCGATTCAGGCGGTTACAGATTTGGCTATTCCCCAGGAAGACAAAGAAGGCATTTTGGGAGGAAATTTAAACAGGATATTCAGCTAAGGAGAAAATAAAATGCAGATGAAAAAAGAAATTCACCTGACGGGAAAAGACTTAACTGAGATGGTGCAGCTAAGGCCGCAGGATGTGGGAAAATACGCAATAGTTCCCGGCCCAAAAGACAGGCTGGAGGTATTGATAAAAAAATTAGAAAATCCCGCAAGGAATTTTTCTTTTATGGAATATACCATGTATACAGGTAATCTTGATGGCATAAAAATCACTGCCATAAACGGGGGAAGGTTTTCTACAGACACCTCTATTACTGCAGAAGTTATGTGTAATGCAGGAATCCCCAATATTATCCGCATTGGTACCTGTGGCGCGTTGGATGAAAATATAAAAGTCGGAGATTTGGTTGTCGTAGATAAAGTTATTCGTGGCGACGGAGTAACTCCTTATTATGTAGATAAGAATTTTCAAACTGTTTCCGACAAGAAAATTAGCGACACCATGTATGAAGTTGCCAAGAGCCTGGGTTTGAATATTCATCGCGGGACAGTCTGGACAACCGATGCCTTGCTTCGTGAAACCAGAGACGTAGTAGAAGCCAAACGCAAAGAAGGTGCGATTGCAGTGGACATGGTTTCTTCAGCGATCTTAACCATTGCGCAAGTTTATAAAATCAAAGCCGGCTCAATCCTCTCAGTCAGTGATAATGTAATAACCGGAGAAATGGGTTTTATGAACCCCGCGTATTACATGGCTGAATCAAACCTGATTAAAATAGCTTTGGAGACGGTAAAAAAATTAGAAGGCAAATAATGAAATTTTCACCACTCTTTTGGCCCATTCAATTAAAAGCCAATACCATCTACATACTTGATGAAACAGCCCTGCCGCAAAAGCTAAAACCTATAAAGGCGAAAAATTACCTGCAAGCCTGTAAGGCAATAAAACAGATGAAAACCCGCGCAGTAGGCCAGGTATTATTGGTAATGTATACATTTATTTTAGCCAATAGGGAGGGTGAGGATTTAAATAAAGTCGCCCGGGCAATTAATGCAGCCAGGCCGACTTTGTCTTTTAAATTTTTAACAGACATGGTTTTAGGCTGGGCTAAAAAAGGAGTCCCCTTAGAAAAAAGTATTCTGGGTTTCTTAGAAATGTTAAAACACAAGCGCATCCAGCAGGCAGAAGCCGTAGCTAAATTAATCAAGCATAAAGATGTAATACTTACGCATTGTAATGTCAGCGGGCTCATGCCTTTAATTGCTGAATTTTGTAAGAAACAGGGTAAGAGCGTAAGTTTTTTTGTTACGGAAACCAGGCCGTATTTACAAGGTTCCCGCTTAAGCGCCTGGGAATTAAACAGGGGAGGATTCGATGTGACCATAATTACCGATAATATGGCAGCTTGTGTTATGTCGCAAGGTAAAATCAATAAAGTTATCGTCGGCGCAGACAATTTAGCCCAAAACGGGGATTTCGCCAATAAAATCGGCACTTATCAGATTGCGCTTTTGGCAAGACATTTTAAAATACCTTTTTATGTGCTCTGCCCGCCGGCTTCCAGTGCTAAGACAGGCAAAGATATTAAAATAGAAATCAGGCCTGACAAGGAATTATTGGAGTTTGCAGGAGTGCGTTTAGCGCCTGCCGGAGCAAAGGCGTATTACCCGGCTTTTGATGTAACGCCGGCAAGATTAGTTACTAAACATATTTATCTTGAGGTTTAAATATGGCTGACCAGGAAAAAATTCTCAAAGACCAGATTATTAATGTGGGACGCAGGCTTTATGATACAGGCTTGGCAGTAGCCAGGTCAGGCAATATTAGCGCAAGGCTGGATAGTGATAATATTCTTATCACAGCCACAGGAACATTCCTGGGAGATTTAAAATACGAGGATATCGTAAAAGTAAATTTAGCCACCAATAAAGCAGAATTAGGTAAACCCAGTTCTGAATTGCCGTTACACGCCCTGATTTACAAAAACTTATCTGCCAAAACAATCATTCATTGCCATCCGCCTTTAATCAACGGGTATTTTGCGGTAAATTCTTCACTTAAGGCCCTGACTTTTGAAACAAAATTTTATTTAGGAGAAGTACCAGTAATAGAGCAGGATACTCCTACCGTAACCAAGCCGGAATTGGTAATCAGTGCTTTAAAAACCAATAACCTGGCAGTCTTAAAGAATCACGGAGCAGTTGCCATAGCAGATAAATTTGAAGAGGGATTAAGTTTAGTCGAGGCATTAGAAGAAGCAGTCAAGACTGCTGCAGTAGCAAGGTTATTTAAGAAAGAAATCCTTGATGATTTGGACAAAGCCCTGAAAGATAATCTTACTAAGGATGAAGTTGCATATCCTATGTTTTCTAAAGAACATATCCAGGCGATTGTAGATTTGGTAAACCAGGATGAACTTATTGCGCAAAAAGGAAAAGAGCTGGATTTGACCCTAAAGCTGGCAATTAAACTCGATGAAGAAAACAAGTCTTATAAATTTAATTTTGAAAAGGGTAGGATAGTAAAGCTTGAGCTTGATGATAACGCGCCTTTTGTAATTTCTGCTCCTAAAGCAGTATGGGAACAGGTATTCCTGGGGAAACTGGATTCTTTTGTAGCTGTAACCCAGGGCAAGATGAAATTGCAGGGCCAATTAGGCCAGCTTTCCAAATGGTACGTGCCATTTACTCGGCTTTTTGAATTATTCAAACAGGTTAAATTCCGATGAGACAGCATAGTAAAATAATTAATCCCTCCAATGGAGAAGTTATAACTGAAGTTGCACTTGCTTCCAGCCAGGACGTAGAAGAGGCAATCAGCATGGCTCGTGATGCCTTTGATAACGGCCCTTGGAGCCGTATTTCTCTGGATGAGCGCAAAAATTATCTTTTAAAGATTAACCAGGGCATACTTGAGAAAGCAGGAGAGCTGGCGCGCCTCGAAACTCTTAATACCGGAAAACCCATTAAAGAATCTACTTTTATGGATATTCCCTCGGCGGCCAAAACTTTTGAAGTTATTGCCCATAACTTCCAGAAATATTTGGTCGAAGAAAATCCCGTATTGGAAGCTGAAGCCGAGGCTAAACTAATCAGAGAGCCAAGAGGGGTTGTGGTTTTGATAGTCCCCTGGAACTATCCTTTATTAATTGCCTGCTGGAAATTAGCCTCTAGCTTAGCTGCTGGTAATACGGTTATTCTAAAGCCTTCCAGCCTAACTCCCTTGACTGCGTTAGAATTGGCAAAGATTATTGACGCAGCTGGTTTACCAAAGGGTGCGGTTAATGTAATTAACGGGAGCGGAGAAACAATAGGCAAGCAATTATGTTCTGACAAGCGCCTGGATTTGATTTCTTTTACCGGTAGCAATGCAGTCGGTAAAAAGATTATAGGCTATACCTGCGAGAACGTTAAAAAGCTGATTATGGAATTAGGCGGCAAGTCTGCTTCCATAGTCTTAAAAGATGCAGATTTAGAGCTGGCTGTAAATGGTTCTTTATGCTCGACATTCTTAAATCAGGGGCAGATGTGCACTGCCATGTCGCGCATTTTTATAGAAGATAAGATTTATGATAATTTTGTTAATGATTTTGTGAAAAAAACAAAATCTATAAAGTTGGGGCAGAGTCAGGAGCACGAAACGCAGATGGGCCCGTTAATTTCCCAGGCCCAGCGTAACAAAGTAATGGCTTATGTCCAGCAAGCTAAAAAAGAGGGAGCGAAATTGTTATGTGGCGGCAAGATCCCCGATAATAAAGAATTAAAAAACGGATTTTTCTTTGAACCGACTATTCTTGCAGGTGTTACTCCTGTAATGACTATTTTCAGGGAAGAAGTTTTTGGCCCGGTAGTTTGCCTGAATAAATTCTCCGGCATAGATGAAGCGCTAAATTTAGCTAATACCAGCGATTTTGCCTTGGCCTGCTCTATCTGGACAAAAAATGAAACTGAAACCTTGAGCCTGGCAAAAAAAATCAATGCCGGGATAATCTGGATTAATACTTACGGGATGTTTTATGACCAAGCCCCTTATGGAGGGTTTAAGCAAAGCGGATTCGGCAAAGAATTAGGCAAAGAAGGTTTTCTGGAATATACGCGCCTTAAAAATATAATAATAGATAAACTCAAGGATTCTAAGCCCCTGGTAAATTATTGGTACGGCTTCTAAAAATATGAACGTTGCCAGCATTTTAGAGACAAAAGCAAAGGCACTCTCTGGTAAGCCCGCCATAATCTTTAAAGACCAGGCTATCAGCTTCGGGCAATTAAAAGAATATGCATTCAAGCTGGCAGACAGCCTTATAAAACTTGGGCTAAAAAAAGGCGATAAGGTAGCAATATACCTGCCCAATTGGCCGGAGTATATTTACAGCTATTTAGCTATCTGGTGCTGCGGTGCGACTGCAGTGCCGTTGGATTTCATGCTTACCGACGATGAATTAATGTCCTGTATTTCCCACTCCGAAGCAAAAATACTTATTGCAAAGCATAAAGCTACACTTTCCTTGCCAAAAATTAAACAAAATTGCCCTCATTTAGAAAAGATTATCTTATGTCATGAAATTCAGGAAGGTTGCCAAAGTTTTGAGCAATTAATTGAAAAAGGGAACCCCAAAAATCCGGGAATTAAAATCCAGGATAAGGATTATGCGATAATTTTCTACACCTCAGGCACTACTGGTAAGCCTAAGGGCGTACTTATTAACTATCTGCAATTAGATGCTCCGCCCAAGTCTATGGAGTTTTTTGTAGACTTGAATTCCTCCGACATTACCTTATGCGCTTTGCCATTTTCTCATTTAGGCGGGCTTATTTACATTCAGAACTGTATTGCTTACGGCTTAACCATTGTTTTAATGGAACGTTTTATGCCTCTTGAATTCCTGAAAAACATTGAAACTTATAAAATAACCTGTTTCTGGATAGTCCCTTCCATGTATTATGCAGTTTTACAGTTAAAGGAGTTTGAAAGCTTTGATTTGTCGAGTTTGCGCTGGATTGTCACATTTGGAGCATCCAATTCTCCTGATGCCTTAAGAAGATTCCTGCAATTTTGCCCTAAGGCGCATCTTTTAAACGGCTGGGGCCTCACAGAGACTAATGCGCCCACCACGGTTTTACCTATGGGCTCAAAAAAAATAGAGAGCGTAGGCAGGCCTGCTCCCTGGATTGAGGTAAAGATATTTGACGATGCTGATAAAGAGGTAGTGAAAGGAAACATGGGAGAAGTGGTAGTAAAAAGCTGGGTGGTTACCGATGGATATTACAAAGACACTGTATTAACTCAAGAGGTTTTGTGCAATGGCTATTTTCATACCGGAGATTTAGGCAGGTTTGACAGCGACGGCCATTTATATATCGTGGGCAGGAAAAAAGAAATGATCAAGGTGGGTGGTGAAATTGTTTTTGAGCCGGAAGTAGAATCCGTAATCCATAAACATCCTGATGTCGCAGAAGTAGCTGTTGTGGGTGTGCCTGATAAATTAAGAGGAGAGGTGCCTAAGGCGTTTATAGTTTTTAAAGAAAATAAAAGTATCCCGGAAGAAGATTTACGTTTTTTCCTGCGCCAGCATTTAGCGCATTTTAAAATTCCCCATTATTTTGAGTTTAGAAGCTCACTCCCTAAGAACCGCATAGGCAAGATAGACAAAGAGTCCCTAAGGAGGGACACCCTGTAATTCAATCGAGGGACACCCTGTAATTCAAAGCTAAGGGTGTCCCCATTTATCTTAAAAATGCAAGATATCAAAGAATTATCTTTAAAACAATTAGAGAATGTAATTAAGGACTGGGGAAAGCCTGCTTTCCATGCCAGGCAGATATTTGCCTGGATTTATAAAAAAGGCATACAGGATTTTAACGAAATGAAAGACTTGCCTTTGGATTTACGAAAACAATTAAAAGATAAATTTAATTTATCTACCTTAAAGTTAATTGAATCCACGCGATCCAGGGATGGAACAGAAAAGCTGCTTTTGGAATTACCGGACAAAAACCTTATTGAAAGCGTGATTATCCCTGCCGAAGAGCGGGTAACTGGCTGCGTTTCTACTCAGGCAGGATGTAAATTTGGCTGTTTATTCTGCGCCAGCGGGTTGTCGGGTTTTAAAAGAAACCTGACTACGGCGGAGATAATTGAACAAGCCTTATATTTAAAGCATAAATCCGCAAATAAACTCACCCACCTGGTATTTATGGGCATGGGAGAGCCGTTGGATAATTACGACAATGTAATCCAGGCAATCCGCACTATAAATTCTCCCGAAGGCCTGCACATTGGAGCAAGGAGGATAACAGTTTCTACCTGCGGTGTTGTTGCGGGTATAAAAAGATTAGCGCAAGAAGGCCTACAGATAGAGCTATCTGTTTCTTTGCATGCCGCAGACGATAAAACCAGGAATCAGATTATGCCGGTTAATAAAAAATATCCCCTTAAAGAACTGATATCAGCCTGCAGGCAATATTTTAAACAAACAAATCGCCAGGTCACTTTCGAGTACATTTTAATTAAGGGAGTAAATTCTGATTTGCAAAGCGCCAAAAATTTAAGTAAAATATTAACAGGCTTGAATTGCAAAATAAACCTCATTCCTTCTAATGCTGTGCCTGAATGCAGGATTGAGCCGCCGAATAAAATGGATATATTGTTGTTTAAGGATTATCTTGTAAAGCAGAGAGTAAATGTTACTCTCAGGAAGCCGCGCGGCCAGGATATCGAAGCTGCCTGTGGGCAATTGAGGTTAAGATATGTGGATAAATAGTCGTCAGCGGATAATAAAATCAGCCCTACTCTTGCCAATTCTATTTTCTCTGGTGATTGCCGGTTGCACTAAATACGAAATCAAGAATGTTGATTCCCGCGGGAAAAACATCATTTGTTTCGGGGACAGCATTACTTTCGGTTACGGCGTAAATCCGGATGAGGATTATCCTACAAACTTAAGCAAGATGCTGGATATACCGGTAATCAACAGGGGAATTGACGGGAATACTTCTTCTGAAGCCCTCAGCCGCTTTGAGCATGACGTATTGGATGATAAACCGCTTTTGGTCATTATCGAATTTTGCGGCAATGATTTCATAACCAAGATACCAGTGGAAACCTCGGTAAGCAACATCAGAAAAATGATTGAAGCAACCCAGGCAAAAGGCGCAATGACAGCGATTGTGGATGTGAGTGCAGGTTTTTTCCTGGCGAATTACCGGTCAGCATTCAAGAGCCTGGCGCAGGAAACAGGTTCCATATTTGTGCCTAGCGCTTTAAACGGGATAATCACCAATCCCAGCATGAAAAGCGACTTTTTACACCCCAATGCCACAGGATATAAAATCATCGCCTCGCGTGTTTACCGCGCAATCATCCCCTACCTTAATAAAAATACGATTTATAAAAGATTCGGCAAGCAGTAAGGTTGGTGCCGAAGAAGGGAGTTGAACCCTTACGAGCTTACGCTCATCGGTTTTTGAGACCGACATGTATGCCATTCCATCACTTCGGCATTATTCTGTTGACGCCAAACATTTTATATTCTAAAATAGCAAAGGTCAATAGATAAATAATTCAAGGTTCTGTGGAAATCGTTCACAGGACCGGAGGCACTTGGCCACATTGTCCAAGTGCCCAAAAGATTTTTTCATTAATGAAAAAACTTTTGGGGCTGTAGCTCAGCTGGGAGAGCACTTGCATGGCATGCAAGGGGTCAGGAGTTCAATCCTCCTCAGCTCCACCAAAATTACAAGGACGCAGAGATGCGTCCTTTAAAACTCATGCTTTTAGGCGTCCATGTTTCCGGCGTAAGTAAAATTTACGAAGCGTTCAACCTCGCGGATTCCCTCGGTTGTAATACCATGCAGATATTCTCGCGTAACCCCCAGAGATGGCGCGAGAAATTCTTAGAGCCCCAGGACGTAAAAGAATTCAGGAAAAGGCGCCAGAATTTTAAGATAAAACCGATTTTCATTCACATACCTTATCTGATTAATCTGGCTTCTCCCAACCCCAAATTATACGAGGGTTCAATTGAGGCTTATAGCGAAGATATCCTGGAGGCAGGGGAATTAAAGGCCGACTATATTGTCACGCATATGGGTAGCCACAAGGAAACCTCGGAAGATGCCGGGCTAAAAAGATTAACCGATGCACTAAATATAATTTTGGAAGACACCAAAGATTGCGATGTCGGTATTTTATTGGAAAATACCGCCGGCTCCGGCTCATGGCTGGGTTATAAATTCGAACATCAAAAGCGCGCAATCCAGGGTTTAAAACACAAGCAGCGCGTCGGTCTTTGCCTGGATACTGCACACGCGTATCTGGCAGGATATGATATTGCAACCAAGGTGGGCCTAGAAAGCTTATTAAGTGAAATAGACAAATCAGTAGGAATAAATTTAATCAAGCTTATTCATTTGAATGACGCAAGGGGAGAATTAGGCTCGCATCATGACAGGCATGACCATATTGGCAAAGGCAACATCGGACTTGAGGGGATGGAAAGAATTATTAACCACCCGAAATTAAGGAACCTACCCTTTATATTAGAGACACCTAAAGATAACGACAATGCGGATAAGATAAATTTAGCGGTTGTCAGGGGGTTAAGGAAGTAGTATATGAGCTATCCATTTAAAGAAATCGAAGAAAAGTGGCAGGCATATTGGGCAAAACAGGAAGCCTTTAGCGTAAGAGAAGACTCTGCCAGAAAGAAATTCTATCTTCTGGAAATGTTCCCCTATCCGTCGGGAAAAATTCACATGGGCCATGTGCGTAATTATACTATCGCAGATGTTGCAGCCAGATTTAAGATGATGCAGGGGTTTAATGTTCTGCATCCCATGGGTTTTGACGCATTTGGCCAGCCCGCAGAAAACGCCGCCATAAAAAATAAAACCAAGCCCGATATCTGGACGCATAAATGCATTAACTGGATGCAGCAGGAATTAAAGAAAATGGGGTTTTCCTATGATTGGGAAAGAGAAGTTTCTACTTGCGACAGCGATTATTATAAATGGAACCAGTGGATATTTTTAAAAATGTTTGAGCGGGGCCTGGCGTACAAAAAAGCCTCTTCAGTTAATTGGTGCCCTTCCTGCGAAACGACCTTAGCTAATGAAGAGGTAATTGATGGCGGCTGTTGGCGGTGCAAAACCAAGGTAGAGCAAAAGGATTTGGAACAATGGTATCTAAAGATTACTGAATATAAAGAGCGCTTGTTAGAAGATTTAAAACAACTTAAAGATTGGCCGGAGAAGGTATTAGCAATGCAGACCAACTGGATCGGCAAAAGCCAGGGAGTCCAGATATTATTTTCGCCTGAAAGAGGCTAATGCCGTCATACCGGTTTTTACTACCCGGGTGGATACTATTTTTGGCGCAACTTATATTGTATTAGCTCCGGAGCATCCGTTAGTCAAAGAGATCATTAAAGATAAACCCCAGGAAAAAGAAGTATTAAAGTTTATCGATAAAGTTGCCAAAGAAAGCAAAGTTGTGCGCACGGCCTCGGATGTTAAAAAAGAGGGAGTTTTTACCGGCGGCTACGCAATAAATCCGGTTAATAATGAAGAAGTTCCTATCTGGGTTGCTGATTATGTATTAATGGAATATGGTACAGGCGCGATAATGGCTGTGCCCACGCATGACCAGCGGGATTTTCTGTTTGCCAAAGAACATAAACTGCCGATGCGTATTGTTATCCAGCCTCAGAACCCAGAACCCAGAACCCAGAACCCATTAACTGAAGCCTACGAAGGCGACGGCATTCAGGTTAATTCCGGACAATTCAACGGGCTTAACAATCAGCAAGCCAAGCTTAAAATTGCCGAATGGATGGAGAAAACCCATATTGGCAAAATCCAAACTCATTGGCGTTTACGCGACTGGCTGATTTCCCGTCAGCGTTATTGGGGCACGCCTATCCCAATGATTTATTGTGCGAAATGCGGTATTGTGCCTGTGCCGTACAAAGACCTTCCGGTAGAATTACCCAAGGATGCCCCTTTTACAGGAGAAGGCGGCAGCCCATTAGCCAAGGTAAAGGAATTTGTTAATGTCAAATGCCCGAAATGTAATGGCCCAGCTCGCCGGGAAACCGATACCATGGCCACATTCTTTGATTCTTCCTGGTATTTCTTAAGATTTTGTTCTCCTAAGTTTAATTACGGGCCATTTGATCAAGGTAGCGCAAAATACTGGATGCCGGTTGATCAATATATTGGCGGTATTGAACATGCTATCCTGCATTTATTGTATTCACGTTTTTTTACCAAATTTTTTAAAGACTTAGGGCTGATAGATTTTGATGAACCATTCAGGAAATTGTTAACGCAGGGCATGGTATTAAAAGACGGCGAAGTAATGTCTAAGTCACGCGGCAATATTGTTGACCCGGATTCCATTATTAAGAATTATGGCGCAGATACCTTAAGGTTATTTATTTTATTTGCCGCTCCTCCTGAAACTGAATTGGAGTGGGATGATCGTGGCATAGAGGGGGCTTTCAAATTCTTAAACCGGGTATGGCGCATTAAAGAAAGTCAAAACTTAAAAGCCAAAAGTCAAAACTCGAATGAAGACGGCTTAATTAAAACCAGAAAGAAAATGCATGAGACTATTAAAGAAGTCAGCGAAGATATAGAGAATTTTAAATTTAATACTGCTATAGCAAGCTTAATGGAATTAGTAAATACCATCTATCAGTTTGGGGCAGATGAGGAAATATTCTCCAAGTTAGTAATCATGCTTAGCCCCATCGTCCCGCATTTTGCCGAGGAATTATGGCAGAAGCTGGGTAACAAGGAAAGCATCATCCGGGCTCATTGGCCGCAATACGACCCCAAGATGTTGATTGAAGAAACAGTTACTATTGTAATCCAGATAAACGGCAAACTGCGCTCAAAAATTGATGTTCCCTCAGACATCTCCGAAGAAAAACTTAAGGAACTTGTGTTTGCCGATGAAAGATTACAGCCCTGGCTTCAGGGGAAACCCCTCAAAAATTTCATCGTAGTCCCCAAAAAACTGGTTAACATAGTAGTCTAAATCCTCTCCTTTGCCCGGATATTTGCATTTTCATCAGAGTTAGAAGTTTTTGTCCTGCTTAAGATTAATGCATTTTTGCTTAGCCTGCCTTTTGCGTATTTTAGCTTGTAAAATTGAATCGGAGCGGGGGGTTGACAAAGCCCGCTAAATATGTTAAAGTAAGTCTCTATGAAACGCACCCCCTCTATTATTTTAATATTATTTTTCTTTTTACTTTCAACGGGTAACGTCTATTCTTATTGGATTTGGACGCCCAAGACAGGCAAATGGGTAAACCCTAAGTACATGGCTAAGCCCAATCCTAAGGAACAGTTTGAATACGCCAAGGGATTTTACGATGAAAAGAAATATGAAGATGCAAAGCGCGAATTCAAAAGGCTGCTTAAGACATATCCTAAATCTTTCGAGGCTTCGGAGGGCCAGTATTATCTGGGCCTAATTGATGAGGCACAGGGGAATTCATACGAAGCATTTAAGGCATTTCAGAAGGTTATTGATAAGTACCCTTTTTCCGAACGGATCCCCGAGGTAATTGAGCAGGAATACAAAATCGCAGAGTCGTTCATGTCCGGGGAAAAACATAAAACCCTAAGCGCAGTTTTAGGAAGCGAGAATCCAGCCATAGAGATATTTAATAAGGTTATTGAGAATTCTACCTATGGCCCGTTTGCGCCTAAGGCCCAATATAAATTAGGGTTGGTTTTAAAAGGGCTCACCCGTTACTATGAAGCTGAGGAGGCGTTTAATAAAGTAATCACGAATTATCCTGACAGCGAGTGGGCAGAGGCATCGAGGTTTCAAATTGCCTTATGCCGCCAGGCGGTTTCCAAGGGACCGGATTATGACCAGGGCGCAGCGCAGGAGGCAAAACAGAAATTCGAGGAATTCGTAAAAGACCATCCCGAGGCAGCACTTTCCAATGAGGCGGGCAAAAACATCAGCCAACTTAATGAAAAAGAAGCAGAAAGTAACTATAGCATCGGGATATTCTATGAAAAACAAAAGCTATATGAAAGCGCAAAAATTTATTATAATGACGTAGTGAACAATCATCCTGACACTCGTTGGGCAGCTAAGGCGATGGAGAGATTACAGATAATGGAGAAAAAGAAATGAGAGATTTACGTTTAATGCTTAGAAGAATCATTATTTGCTTCTTTCTTGCGGTTTTTTGTTCTTTTAGCCTTGCTGCATGCGGTTACACTACCCGCTCTCTGATTACAAACCAATTCAAGACTATTTATGTGCAGCCTTTTGTTAATAAAGTTGACATTACCAATGAAGCTTATCAGGAAAACAGATACCGGATTTATAGGCCTACGCTTGAATCCGACGTTACGCAGGCCGTGATAAACAGGTACCTGCTTGATGGAAACTTAAGGCCTGCTAAACAAGAAGACGCGGATCTGGTTTTAAAAGGAGAGCTTGTTGAGTTTCGCAGGGACCCTCTAAGTTATAGCGATAGTGATACGGTAACAGAGTACCGCTTGAATATCGTGGTTAATCTTACCCTTTTGGATAAAAAAGAAAATAAAACCCTTTGGAGCGAAAATAATTTTACAGGGGACACCACTTATTTTACTACCGGCGCCAACGCAAAAACAGAAGATACGGCTATAAATGACGCGCTCACTGATTTAGGCCGCAGAATTGTTGAACGGACAGTCGAGCAGTGGTAGGCAATATGGTTTACTTGTTCATCGGAGATGACTCCCTTTCCAAGGATGTGCAGTTAAAGAGGATGAGGCAGGAATTCCTGGCAAGGGCAACCGAACAATTTAACCTCGATACATTATATGCCAAAGATTCAACCTTAAAGTCGCTGCAGGAAACATTATTGCGCCTTCCCGTAAATAACCCCAGAAGAATCGTAGTAATAAAAGATGCCCAAGATCTAAAGCAGGACACAAAAGATTTCCTGCTTAAATACGTAAAGACTCCCCATAGGCAAATAATCCTTGTCTTAGATATAAACCGCATAGAAAAAAAAGATGAATTTATAAACCTGATATACAAATTTACCAAGGTAGTGCGCTTTAGAGAAACAAGGCCGCTGGATGTTTTCGCCTTAAGCCGCCAGATACAATTAGGAAAGGCTGATTTGGCACTTCGGATTTTAAACCAGATCCTAAGGGAAGGAGAGCGCCCCGAGAGGATTTTGGGCGGGTTAAGATATGCCTGGGAAAGAGACGTTACCTACCCCGTTGATATAAAAAGAAAATTAAAGCTATTGCTTAATTGTGACCTGGAAATAAAGACAGGAAAATTAAAGCCCGCCTTTGCCTTGGAGAAACTTGTGGTAAGCTTATGCGGACTTGGTTAGCCTTTTCATCAGCCGGGATTTCTTACGGTCTGATGTGCGGCTGTGTATAATATTTTTCTTGGCTGCCTTATCAAGCTGAGAAAATACCTTACCCAAGAGCGTTTTGGCTTCGTTTGTGTTTTTTGCCGACAATAACGCCTGAAATTTCTTTATTGTCTTCTTAAGCTGCTGTTTTACTTTTAAATTGCGCAGGTGTTTTTTCTTGTCCGCGCGTTTCTTTTTTAGAGATGTCTTTCTTCTGGGCATCTTAAGCTCCTTTTTTAATTTGATAAAATATAGCATAATTAAATAATTATGTCAACCCTCTAAAATCCTATGATTCATCACTCTAACCGCCATATTGCTAAATCTGCTACCATAATAGGCTTTGCCACCTTATTATCCAGGATTCTGGGCTTTATACGCGATATAGTCATTGCCAGGTTATTCGGTGTTTATATCTATGCGCAGGCATTTGTAATTGCGTTTAGGATCCCCAATTTATTCCGTGACATAGTCGGAGAGGGCGCAACTAATTCTGCACTTGTGCCTGTATTTAGCGAGTATACGGTTAAACATACCAAGATTGAATATTGGGAGCTGGTAAATACTTTGCTAAACATGCTTTTGGTAATACTTATGTCGCTAGTGCTTTTAGGTATAATGTTTGCTCCCATAATTGTCAGGCTCATTGCCCCGGGGTTTGTAACTACCCCGGAAAAACTGGAGACGACAATCAGGTTAACCCGCATCATATTCCCTTACATTTTATTAATCAGCCTGGCAGCCTACTCTATGGGCATACTGAATTCCCTGAAACATTTCGCCGTGCCTGCATTTGCGCCCTGTCTTTTGAATATATCGATGATTGTATTTGTACTTTTATACGGTGAGGGAATAAAAGGACTGGCTTTGGGAGTTTTAATCGGCGGATGTTTACAGTTGGCAGTTCAAATGCCGGTTCTTTACAAAAAAGGCTTCAGGCTAAGGCTATTCAGGCGTTTTAAACACCCGGCAGTAAAAACCGTAGGCAAACTCATGTTCCCGCGCCTGATAAGCACCTCAATTTATCAACTAAATAATTTTGTAGATTCGATATTCGGCTCTCTTGCCTGGATTGTCGGAGAGGGAGGAGTGGCAGTTCTATATTTCTCTTATAGGTTAATTCAATTTCCCCTGGGAATTTTTAGCAATGCGCTTTCCCAGGCAATACTTCCCACGCTTTCCACGCAGGCATTGGATAATGCCCTGGATAAATTAAGGCATACGCTTTCCTGGGGGTTGCGCACGACTTTTTTTGTGATGCTGCCAGCCTCAATTGGATTTATGGTGTTGTCTAAGCCAATAGTATCAACTCTATTCCAGGGCGGAAGATTTGATGCGGACTCAGCGCAATTGACTGCCAATGCATTATTATTCTATAGCATCGGCTTATGCGCTTACGGAGGCACAAAAATTCTGCAATCATGTTTTTTTAGCCTCAAGGATACGATTACTACCACAAAAGTTGCCGGGATAGCTTTAATTATGAACGTTATCTTAAATGCGTGTCTTATGTTTCCCATGAAAATAGGAGGGCTGGCGCTGGCAACATCTCTATCCGGGATAGCGTCGTATTTAATTTTGTTCAGGCTCCTAAAGAAAAAGCTGGGGGATTTTCATACAAAAGAAATCATCGCTTCATTTTTACGGATATTCGCGGCAAGCGTTTGCATGGGCTTTGTTTGTTACTTTGTCTGGCAAAACGGCGTCGCTAGCAATAAGTATGTGCAATTAGGAATTGAAGTTTTGGCGGGATCCCTTTCTTACATAGCCTTTTGTTTTGTGTTTAGGGTAGAGGAAATGCATCAACTGCGCAAATGGCTGGCAGAGAGAAAAATCTATGACCGATATCGATAAGCTAAGAGAGAAGATTGCCAAGGCACCGGATGCTGCTGGAGTGTATCTGATGAAAGATGCTGCCGGGAAGATTATTTATATTGGTAAGGCAAAGTCTTTAAAGAAGCGGCTGATGAGCTATATGGCAAGGGACTTGGCTGCCAAGACCATGATTATGATGTCTCATGTCAGGGATATTGAATTTAAGCTCACCCAGACGGAAAGCCTGGCGTTGTTGCTTGAGGCCAGCTTCATTCATCAGCTCGAACCGAAATACAACGTATCGCTTCGCGATGACAAGAGTTTCCCCATGGTCAAGATTACCAATGAAAAATTCCCCGCAATATGCATAACCAGAAAAAAAGAAGCTGACGGTGCAAGGTATTTCGGGCCTTATACCAGTGCAGGCCTGCTTAAGGAAGCGTTAAAAATTATCAGAAGGCATTTTCCCTACCGCTCTTGTAAGAAGCTCCCTAAACTTGCGTGCATGTATTATAGAATTGGCCTTTCTCCCGCACCATGTGTAGGTAAAATAAGTAAAAAAGCCTATGCTAAAATCATAAATAATATCGCTTTGATTTTGGAAGGAAGGACCAATACCCTGATTAAAAAATTAGCAAAAGAAATGAATTCAAAATCCCGGCAGCTAAATTTTGAGCAAGCAGCAAACATCCGGGATCAGATAAACGCCTTAAGCGCAATAGGCTATAGCCAGGCAGGTTCAGGGAGCCTTGATGAAACAGAAGATTTAAGGAGGCTATTGAAATCAAATAAATCTCCCCAGCACATTGAAGCATTTGATATCTCGAATATTAAAGGGCAAGATGCTACTGGTTCCATGGTCAGTTTCTATAGAGGAATTCCTGACAAGAATAATTATCGCCGTTTTCGTATAAAGACAGTTTCGGGAGTTGATGATTATAAAATGCTGGGAGAGGTTGTACATCGTCGGTATTTTAGGCTTAAGCAAGAGAAGCTGCCTTTTCCGGATTTAATTCTCATCGATGGAGGCAGAGCGCATTTATTAACCGCCAAGAAACAACTGGATAATTTAGGGATAGAAATTCCCCTGGTTAGTATTGCTAAAGAGCAGGAACACATATATACTAAAGATAGTTTACGTCCGTTGAAATTGAATACGGATACTCCCGCGTTAAACCTTATCCGTAGGGTCAGGGATGAGGCGCACAGATTCGCGGTTTCCTATCACCATATATTAAGAAGAAAGAGAATAATTGGTAAATGACTAATTTTGCAAAAGATGTTTATAGAGTAGTATTAAGCATCCCCTTGGGGCAGGTTAGAAGTTATAAGTGGGTGGCTGAAAAGTGCGGCAGGCCCAAAGCATTTCGCGCAGTAGGGACAATACTTAAGAACAATCCTTATCCTTTGATTATTCCCTGTCATCGCGTGGTAAAAAGCAATAATGATACGGGATGTTATGTTTTCGGCGCGAAACAGAAAAAATTACTTTTGGATTTAGAGAAGGAGATGGCTTTGTGTCTAGCGAACAGAAAATAAGGGCAGGGCTTTTTTATCTAAGCGTATTGATTTTTTTTACGGGATTACCCCTTATTTTGTCCTTTGCCCTGGGTTACAGGTTTAATACCAAGACATTCAAATTTACCAAAGCCGGTTTAATCGCCATAAAGACCCAGCCCCCGGGAGCCAGTATCTATTTAGACGGAAAGTTATTAAGCGAAAAGACCCCCTCTACGATAAATGAACTTCTGCCCGGTAAATACAGCTTAAGGATTGAATTAGAGAATCATTATGCCTGGATTAGCGAAGTAAATGTGGAGGCCAAAAAGGTAACGCGGCTGGAAAAAATAATACTTTTCCCGCTTAGGGGAAATGTCTCGCAGCTAAACAAAGAAAAAATTACTTCATTCTGGGTGGATAGCGATACACAAACGGTTTATTACCTCAATCAGGAAGAAAATATTATTTATAAATCTGATTCTAACGGGGATAATTTTAAGGAGATTGGCTTATTGCCTGATATGCAACCGGTAAAAAAATGTAAAGTATCCCCTGACAAACAAAAATTGCTGTTTTTTAATCCCCATCAGTTAGCAGTAGTAAATTTAAAATTGCAGGCTGATTTGATTGAACCGGATTCGGCTATTATGCAGGATTATCCCAACCGTAAGATTACAGATGTATTCTGGCATTCTGATAGCTACCATCTCATTCTGGTCACGGAAAAAAATATCGAGGGAGTGGAGGCCAGCCCCAACGCGACACCCGTGAACCTCCTAAATTTAAATAAAAGGAATATCGTTTCTTTTTACGACGACAAGAAAGACACGCTTTATTTTATAGATTCCCAGAAGGCAGAAGACGCAAGGTTCTATGATAACGTGTATCAATTGGAGCTCGGCACCAAATTCCTGACTTTTAAGGAAATGATGAAGCCCAGGACAAATGAAACAAAGTAAAGGCATCTCTAAATTAAAAAGATCGCTGGAAATTATACCCGGGAGTGTTTCTTGGGGGATAATCGTTTTTTTTATATTACTGGCGATATTTAATCCGGTAATCTGCGCGATACTGATTATTATTTTTGATTTCTACTGGATTATCCGCACAGTTTATCTAACCACCCTTTTAGTTTTAGCGCATAGAAAACTTTCCCAACAAAAAGACAGGAATTGGTTAGAGGCATGTAATGCCCAAAGCAAGAACAGGGATTACCACGATCTCTTGCACCTGGTTATATTCCCCGTATATAAAGAAGGCCCGGAAGTGCTGCGCCCGTCATTGGAGGCTTTAAAGTCCAGCCATTATCCAAAAGAGAGGATAATCATAGTCTTGGCATTAGAAGAACGTAACCCTAAGGCCTACGACAATGCCAGGATTCTTGAGTCGGAGTTTAAAACACACTTCTTTGATTTTTTGTCGACTTTTCATCCTGACGGCATACCCGGAGAGCAGCGCACTAAAGGGGCTAACGCAACCTGGGCGGCAAAACAAGCCAAAGAATATTTTGATGCCAAAGGCATTGCCTATAAAGATGTAATTGTTTCATGTTTTGATGCCGATACCTGCGTGGATAAAGGATATTTCGGATGCCTTACATATCATTTCCTCACTCAACCTAAGCCGCATCAGGCAAGTTACCAGCCAATGCCCGTTTACAACAATAATATCTGGCAGGCGCCTTCTTTTGCCAGGCTTGTGGAAATAAGCGCATCATTCTGCCAGCTGATTGAAAGCATGCGGCTGGAAAAATTCGTTACCTTCTCCAGCCACAGCATGAGTTTTAAGACTTTAGTAGATATCGGCTATTGGCCTGTGGATATGGTCTCGGATGATTCAGTAATATACTGGAAGGCGTTCCTGTTTTTTAACGGAGATTACAGGGTCGTTCCTTTGTATATTACGGTATCTATGGATGTGGCATACTCCAGCAATTTATTCAAAACTATCCGTTTACAATATAAACAGAAGAGAAGATGGGCATGGGGAGTAGAGAATTTCCCCTTTGTCTTTTTGGGGTTTTTAAACAAAAAGCACATTCCCCTGTTCACCAAAATAAGAAGAACATTCCATCTATTGGAAAGCCACATAACCTGGGCAGTATGGGCGATTATTCTTGTTTTGATTGGGCCGTTGCCGGTCCTGCTGGGAGGGGCATTCTTTAGCCAAATGGCCATAGGTTACAATTTACCCAAAATTACGGGGTTACTGCTAAACTTTACTTTAGTTACGAGCCTGGCATGGATAATTTTAAGCAGGACAATTTTGCCTCCGCGGCCAAAGGGGATAAGCTGGATGAAAAATGTGGTAATGATTTTAGAGTGGATTACCGTTCCTTTCATCATATTAGTCCTGGGGTCTACCCCTGCATTAGATGCACAGACCAGGCTCATGTTAGGCAAATATATGGAATTTAATCCTACTGAAAAAATAAAGAAAGTGGTATAATATTTGATATTTCAAAGGAGAAAAAATGAGTATGACCATAAAAGAACTCATGAAGCTGATGGTTACGCGTAACGGCTCGGATTTGTTTTATCGCGCCGGAGGCAAGCCGCGTTTAAGGGTAGATGAAAAGGTGGTTGTTGTAGACGATGATGTATTAAGCGTGGATGACGTGACAAAGGCAACAGAAGAATTAACCACCCCTTCGCAAAAAGAGGCATTTCAAAGGACACGGGATATAGACTTCGCCATATACCTAAAAGAACTGGACAGGAGATTCCGTGTAAATATTTTTATGCAAAGGAATTGGCCGTCGCTGGTTATCAGAAACTTAAACAGTAAAGTCCAGACCTTTGAAGAATTGGATTTACCGGTGGAGGTACTCCAGAAACTCTGCATGGAAAAAAGAGGCCTGGTTCTTTTGACCGGGACAATGGGCAGCGGTAAATCCACAACCCTCGCCAGCATGATAGAATATATTAATGTTAACAGTAATAAGCACATCTTAACTATTGAAGAGCCGATAGAGTTTACATTCAAAGATAAAAATTCTATCATTAACCAAAGAGAGCTTGGCCTTGATGTTTCTTCTTACGCGGTTGCGCTGCACGCCTTTACGCTGCAAAGTCCCGATGTCATGTATATAAGTAACATAAGGGACCTTGAGACAATGTCAGCGGCTATTACGGCTGCAGAAACCGGGGTCTTGGTTTTAAGCACCCTGCATACTATTAATGCCAGTAAGAGCGTTGAAAGGATAATTAATTTTTTCCCGCCCCATCAGCATCCGGAGGTTAGGAATCAGTTGTCTAGTTTGCTAAAAGGGGTAATATCGTTACGCCTCATCCCGCGTAAGGACGGAACCGGCCGCATTCCCGCTTACGAAGTTATGTTACTTACTCCTACCATAAGCCGCCTGATCAGGGAAGGCAAGGGCTGGGAGATACCGGAATTTATCGAAGAAGGCGCAATATTCGGGATGCAATCATTTAACCAGTCTTTTGTAAAATTAGTCAAAGACGGTAAAATCACGGAAGAAGAAGCCACGAGATTCGCAGATAGCCGGGAAGAGTTTTCCCTGGCATTAAAAGGCATTAAGAAATAAGCGAGGGCACAATGTTAGAAGAAATAAAATCTAAACTGTCTGTTATCCAAAACAAGCTCCTACAACTAAGAGGTTATCTTTGACATAGATAACAAAAGCAGGCTCATAAATGAATTATCATTACAGATGTCCGTCCCGGGCTTCTGGGATGATGCAGCAAATTCAACGAAAGTAGTAAAGCAGCTAAAAAATTTAAAATCCTCTGTTGAGCCCTGGCAGATCATCTTTAAAAAACTTCAGGAACTGCAGGAGCTTATCCATATCCTTAAACCCCAGGACCAGGAATTCATTGCTGATCTGGAACGTAACACTAATATTCTTTTAAAAGAGATAGATCAGCTGGAATTTAGTACCCTGCTGGGAGGAGAACTTGATAGAAACAGCGCAATCTTAAGCATTAATGCAGGCGCTGGCGGCACTGAATCCTGTGATTGGGTAGGCATGTTGTTGCGAATGTATACCCGCTTTGCAGAAAGGCATGGCTATGACGTAAAAACCATAGACTTTCTGCTTGGAGAAGAAGCCGGGATAAAAAACGTTACGGTTTTAATGGAAGGAGAATTTGCTTACGGCTATTTAAAGGCAGAACGAGGCGTACACAGGCTTGTACGCATATCTCCTTTTGATGCCAATAAGCGCAGGCATACTTCTTTTGCTTCGGTGGATGTGATCCCGGAAATCGAAGAAGACATAGATATAAAATTAGAAGAAAAGGATTTACGCATTGAAGTCTACCGCTCAAAGGGAGCCGGGGGCCAAAGCGTTAATACTACGGATTCAGCGGTAAGGATTACGCATCTGCCTTCGGGCCTGGTCGCGCAGTGCCAGAATGAACGATCGCAACATCAAAATAAACAGACCGCCTTAAAAATATTAAAAGCCCGCATCTATGAGCTTAAAAGGGAGAAAAAAGAAAAGGAGCTGTTGAAACAATATGGCGCGCAAAAGAAGAAAATTGAATGGGGCAGCCAAATACGTTCTTATGTAATGCATCCTTACAATATGGTAAAGGACCACCGCACGGATTTTGAAACCGGGGATGTGTCAAAAATTATGGACGGCGGGCTTGATGACTTTATCGAGGCATATTTAAAAAGCCAACAGCAAAAATAAAATGTTAAAATTAATCAGAAAAACAATCCTGGAAAACAAGCAGAAGCGTATCAGGCCAGGTTCCCCGGAGTAAATATTACTTTGCATCCGGAAATGCCCAATCCTTCCCTGAACAAGATGATAGAATTAAGCCGGATTGTGAATGCCATAAACGTGCTGGAACCTAAAATCAGCGCTCTTTCCGATGCCGAGCTTAAGGCTAAAACAGCCGGATTTAAAGAACATTGCCTAAAGAGGTCCCGGGAATACGAGCAGGAATTGCAGGAATTGGCAGAGTCGATGATGGCAGTGGCGATTCCTGAAGAGAAAGAGAAATTAAAGAAAAAAGTCAGGGATGTACGCAATAAAATCTTTGAGGAAATATTACCGGAAGCATTCGCGGTTGTAAGAGAAGCCTCCAGGCGCACAATTGGTCTTAGGCATTTTGATGTGCAGATGCTGGAGGGGTAGTCTTGCATGAGGGCAGGATTGCGGAGATGGCTACCGGTGAAGGAAAAACTTTGGTGGCAACTTTGCCTGCCTACCTTAATGCATTATTGGGGCAAGGTGTACATGTAGTTACAGTAAATGATTATCTTGCCCGGCGCGACCGCGAGTGGATGGGCCCGATTTATGAATTTTTAGGGCTTTCGGTAGGGGTAATACAGCATGAAATGTCCGATGAGGAGAGAAAAATTGCCTATGCCTGCGATATAACCTACGGGACAAACAATGAATTCGGTTTTGATTATCTGCGCGACAATATGAAATACGGTTTGAATGATTTGGTGCAGAGGCCTTTCTATTATGCAATCGTGGACGAAGTAGATTCCATACTTATTGATGAAGCGCGCACGCCGCTAATCATTTCAGGCCCCGCAGAGGAATCTACGGAAAAATATTACACCGCCAAGAAAATAGCAGACCAGCTAAGAGGAAGGCGGGTTACTGAAAGAGATCAAATCGATGCCAAATACAAGGGAGAAGATTTATCTAAGGGTTTTGATTATCTTGCGGATGAGAAGGCCCAGACAGTAGCTTTAACTGAAGAGGGAGAAATAAAAGCAGCTAAGCTTTGGGGCGTAGAAAGTCTGCATCAGCTAGAGACCATAGAATATCGTCACCATACTATCCAGGCCTTACGCGCAAAAGAATTTTTTGAACGGGATGTTGATTATGTGGTTAAAGATGGAGAGGTAATTATAGTCGATGAATTTACCGGCCGCATGATGCCCGGAAGGCGCTGGTCAGACGGGTTGCATCAGGCAGTGGAGTCAAAAGAAGGCTTAAAAATCGAACGCGAAAATCAGACCTTAGCTACTATTACCTTCCAGAATTATTTCCGCATGTATGAAAAATTGGCAGGCATGACCGGAACTGCATTTACCGAGGCAAATGAATTTGAAAGCATATACCAGCTGGATGTCGTGGTAGTGCCTACCAATAGGCCCTTAATACGTAACAATTAGCCCGGACAGGGTTTATAAAACAGAGAAGGAAAAATTTAACGCTGTAGTAGAAGAAATTGCCGAACATTATAACAATGGAAAGCCCGTCTTAGTCGGTACCATTACTATTGATAAATCAGAGCGGCTTTCCGAAATGTTAAAAAGGCGCGGGATTACCGCATCAGGTGCTTAATGCCAAGTATCACGAGATGGAAGCGCAAATCGTTGCGCAGGCCGGCAGGTACAAAGCAGTAACTATTGCCACCAATATGGCAGGCCGCGGAACGGATATTTTATTAGGCGGCAACCCCGAATTCATTGCTAAAAACGTGATTAAACAAAAACTAAAACCAGAAGATCCTATTTATCAGGAGGAGTATAAAAAACTGCTGGATAAATACAAAAGAGAAACAGAAGAAGAACATAAAAAGGTTGTGGAGTTGGGAGGCTTGCATGTTTTGGGTACAGAACGTCATGAGGCCCGGCGTATTGATAATCAGCTACGCGGCCGGTCAGGCAGGCAGGGTGATCCTGGGTCATCCAGATTTTATGTAGCATTGGGAGATGATTTAATGCGTTTGTTTGGTTCTGACAGGCTGATCGGCATAATGGATAAGCTGGGATTAGAGGAAGGCCAGGTTATAGAGCATCCGTGGGTGGCGCGTTCCATAGAAATGGCGCAGAGGCGCGTAGAACAGCATAATTTTGAAATCAGAAAACAACTCCTGGAGTATGACAACGTTATGAATAAGCAGCGGGAAATTATTTATGGCCAGCGTAGACAAACCCTGGAAGGGATTTCTTTAAAGGAAGAAGTAGAAGGGATAATTGAGAGGCTCATTGAAGACACCGTAGCAATTCACATTCCAGATAACCAGGAGCCTGATGTGGCGGGTTTAGTAAGTATTATGAATTTGAAATTCGGCCTCGGGTTAGAAGTCCCCAAGATAGAAAATTTAAACAAGGCCGATTTGAAAGATAAATTATCAGAAGATACGGTTAGCGCATATAACGAGAAAGAGAAGACAATCGGGACAGATTTGATGCGGCATCTTGAGCGCATGGTATTTTTGCAGATTATTGACAGCAAATGGAAGGACCACCTTTATGCAATGGATAGCCTAAAAGAAGGGATAGGTCTACGCGCTTATGGGCAACGCGATCCCTTGGTAGAATATAAACGTGAGGCATTTGAAATGTTCAGTCAGATGATTGCTTCTATAGAAGATGAGGCAGTGGAAGCGATATTTAAATTGCAGCCTCCCAAACAGGAAATATTCCGCGGCGTATTTAGCAGAGCTTCTCAGGAATTAATTCATCCCGAGGCAGTTAAATTCCAGAGGCCGCAAAACGAACCGGAAGAAATAACTGAAAGCCGGTTGCAGCCACAGTCAGCGCCTGCCTCTATCCCCCAACAATCCCATCCGAAGGTAGGAAGAAACGATCCTTGCCCCTGCGGCTCAGGCAAAAAATACAAAAAATGCTGCGGAAGATAAAACCATTAAAGTTTTGCATATTATCGGCGATCATCCTGGCTTTGCCATATGCGAACGCAAAGTTATGGATTTTTGCCTGGTTTGGTTTCCTGCCTTTATTGGCTGCTCTTGCGGGTAAATCTAAACCTAAGGCATTCTTATTATCTTATCTTACGGGAATTATTTTCTGGACGCTGGTTATTTACTGGTTAGTGCATGTTACATTGCCAGGCACAATTATTCTCATTTTATATTTGGCATTATATTTTGGGATATTTGGCGTTTTAGTTACGAGCATCGAGCATCGAGCATCGAGCATCCTATTTTTGATTCCAGCCATATGGGTTTTGCTGGAATACGCGCGTTCACATCTATTGACGGGTTTTCCCTGGGCGCTTTTAGCTTATTCCCAGTATGAGAATTTGCCCATTATACAGATCGCAGATATAACGGGAGCGTGGGGAGTGTCGTTTGTGGTGATGTTAGTAAATACAACCGTTTATGGGGTTCTAGGTTCTAGGTTCTCGGTTCTAGGAAAAATCAAGAAATGCATACCTGTTTTATTATGTATTATTGTTGTACTTGGTTATGGATATTATAAGCTTTTGCCAGAACCCAGAACCCAGAACCCAGAACCCATTCGTATATCCGTCATTCAAGGAAACATCCCCCAGGAATTAAAATGGGACTCTTCCGCCAGGCAATATATTTTAAGCCAATACGCAAGATTAACAAGACAGGCAGCCAAAGACCATCCCGGCCTGATTATTTGGCCGGAAGCAGCCAGCCCCGGGTTATTAGGAGAAGATGATGCAGTTTTTGAAGAAATTGATTCTTTGGCAAGGAATGTCAAGGTGCCGTTACTCGTCGGAACAGTAGCCAAAGACGGCAAGGAATATTTTAACAGCGCCATATTGATTAATCCAAGCGGTGAAATTGCCGCCCGTTACAATAAATTACACCTTGTCCCCTTCGGAGAATACATACCTTTAAAGAAATACCTTCCGTTTCTGGAGACTATAGTTCCAATAGGAGATATCACAAGGGGTAAGGAATATACAATATTCCAAAACTTAAAACCTAAAACGCAAAACGCGGAAAAATTTGCGGTTTTAATTTGCTTTGAAGATTTATTCCCTGAGCTTTCACGTAAGTTTATTCAGGGGGGGGCTCAATTTTTAGTTAATATAACTAATGATGCATGGTATAAGGAAACCTCAGCACCTTATCAACATTTACAGGCATCGGTATTCAGGGCTGTGGAAAATCGCGTATTCTTAGTGCGCGCTGCCAATACAGGCATTTCCGGGTTTATTGCGCCTAGCGGAAGAATCGTATCTATTGTGCACGGCAAAAGGGACAGAGAAATATTTACCGATGGATACGAAACCCTGGAGATTCCGCTTCCTATTCCTAAGTCAAGCCCAACTTTTTATAACCGCTGTGGTGATTATTTTGTGTTGATTTGCTTTTTTACTTTTACCTTTTTGCTTTTACCTTTTAACTTTTTAAAAGATTAATAATATGTTAAATATTATCCTATTAGGTATTACGAGCCTTTTGACGGACATATCCAGTGAAATGGTTTATCCGATATTGCCGATTTTTTTAGTTACTACGCTCGGCGCTGGTCCTGCTATCTTAGGGTTAATTGAGGGGATTGCGGAAAGCCTGGCGAGCCTGCTTAAAGTATTTTCCGGATATTTTTCTGACCTCACAAGAAAAAGAAAGCCTTTTACCATATTGGGTTATGCCAGTTCCGGAGTGGGTAAATTTTTTCTCTATATCGCCAGCAGCTGGTTATATGTATTAATCGGCAGGGTGATTGACCGTTTTGGAAAAGGCGTACGCACCGCTCCCAGGGATGCGATTATTGCGGATAGCGCTAAAGAGGGGAAAAGAGGGGCTGCATTTGGTTTGCATAGGGCAATGGATACTTTGGGAGCGATTATCGGAGTCTTACTGGCATATTTTTTAGTCACTGGCTTCAAAGGCTCTTTAAGGGTTGTATTCTTGTTTTCTCTTATCCCTGCGTTTTTCGGGGTCTTGTTCCTGTTCCTGGTCAAAGAGAAAAAGAAAGAGCAAACACAAAGCAGTAAAAGATTAGAGTTCAAATGGAGCGCTTTAGATAAGAGGCTGAGGCTCTTTCTTATATTTACATTTATATTTACACTGGGGAATTCCTCTAATTTATTCCTGCTGTTACGCGCAAAAAACCTGGGAGGCTCAGTTGGCTTGGTAATCCTGATGTATCTTGCTTATAACATTACATATTTTTTATCTTCTTATCCTGCAGCTTACCTTTCCGATAAAATCGGCAGGAAGAAACTGCTTGTGTCAGGCTATTTTTTCTATGGATTAGTTTATTTAGGATTCGCGGTTAGTCATTCCTTAACTATGCTGTGGTTGTTGTTTGCGGTTTATGGTTTGTACATTGGTTTTACCGAAGGCGTAGAAAAGGCGCTGGTGGCAGATATCGCTCCGCAAAACTTGCGTGCCACAGCCATGGGCCTGCATGCAACATTGGTGGGTATTGGTTTATTGCCGGCTTCTTTGTTCGCAGGTCTGCTCTGGAAATTTCTGGGTGCTTCTACTCCCTTTTATTTTGGCGGGGTTATGGGTGTTGTGGCAAGCGTGGGATTCTGGTTTGTATTAAAGGGTATCTAATCTTCTCCCCGGGGTTCCATGTGCACCACCACATCAGTCACTTCAGGAAGGCTGGTTTTAATTGCTTCTTCAATAGCAGAGCTTATTTTATGCGCTTCAGACATATGCATACTCGCGCTTACCTGGACGTGTAAATCTATGTGGACATCATCAGGCCTTCCGCGCGACCTTATCTTATGGCAGGCCTTGACTCCCTTTACCGTTAAAACGATATCCCTGATTTTCTGGTCATCGAGTATGGCTGCGGTATCGCAGAGGACTCTTGAGCCCTCCCTGATTATATCGTAACCCGCATGTGCAACAAAAAACGAAATTATAATCGTTACAATCGGGTCTAAGATTGGGAAACCTAATTTTATAGCAATAAGGGCGATTATAACGGACACGGAAGTAAATAAATCAGCCTTAGTGTGCATGGCGTCAGAAATCAATATGTCGCTTTTTAAGGCCTTGCCAATTTGTACCTCGTATCTCATAACCCAAAGATTAATTGCCATGGTAATAGTCATGATAAGGAAGCTTCTGATATCAACCTGGGGAATGGTTGGGGCGTATAAATGTGCGACACCTTCTTTTGCCAGGTTAAAGGCAACAATAAAAAGCAGGGCAGCGATTATTAGCGAGAACAATGTCTCATATTTCCTGTGGCCGTAGGGATGGTCTTTATCCGAGGGTTGACATGCAAAGCGTATGCCGATTATGCCTATGATATTAGACGCTCCGTCAGCCAGGGAGTGGAATCCGTCAGCAGTCATGCTTTCGCATTTGCTAAAGAGGCCGTAAATTATCTTGGCCAGAGAAACAGACCAGTTCAGCACCAGGACTATAATCAGGATACGCCGGATTTTAGCGTAATGTTCCTGCACTAAGGTATTCATAGGACAAATTATATAGTATTTTCCCGGCATTTCAAATGAAAGTTTATGTATTGAGGTATTAAAATTATATGATAAAATAAGGAACTATGCGCAAAATAATAATATTAAATTTGGCAATTTTAATAATCCTCGCTGCCATTCATTGTTACGCCCAGGAATTGAAGGAAATTGAGCCGTTCAATAAAAATGACCGGGTTCTAATTTTAGCCCCGCACCCGGACGATGAGGCTATTGCCTGCGCAGGCGTTATTCAAGATGCAATTGCCGCAGGCGCCCATGTCCACATCGCTTTCCTGACAAACGGCGACCATAATGAAATCGCATTTATTGTTTTTGAAAAGAGGTTTACTCTAAGACAAGGCGAATTCATTCATATGGGTAAAGTGAGAAGGGTAGAATCAATAGAGGCGATGAAGCTGTTAGGATTGCATGAAAACGATCTGACCTTCCTGGGTTATCCTGATTTCGGGACGTTTGCGATTCTTTGCAACCACTGGCAAAATAGCCCGCCTTATAAGAGTATGATGACAAGGATTTCTGCCGTTCCTTACAAGGAAGACCTTTCCTTCGGTGCTGCCTACAAGGGAGAAAATATTCTTAAAGACATTGAGAGCGTGCTCTTGGATTATAAACCAAACAAAATTTTTGTATCGCACCCCGCAGATGCAAATGTGGACCATCGGGCATTATATTTGTTTTTGCAGATTGCCCTGAGGGACTTAGATAGGCAACTGCCACAACCCAAAATATACCCTTATCTTGTACATTGCCTGGGTTGGCCCTTGCCGCGCCACTATCATCCCCAGTTAAGCCTCCAGCCGCCCACCAGCTTTACGGACAAACAGATCAATTGGTTAAAATTAGACTTAACTCCCGAACAAGTAAATAAAAAATACCAGGCTATTCTTTGTTATAAAAGCCAGACAGAGTCAAGCGCCTTTTATTTATTAGCATTTGCGCGTAAAGACGAGTTATTCGGAGACTATCCCGATATTGAACTTAACAAACAGGTTTCTGTAAGGGAGAAAGGGGTGTCGTTCTTCGGATTTTCAGATATGTACATGGATTCTGATACTGGGGTGCTGGGGGGTTTGGAGGGTATTGAAGATAAGGGCCGGGTTGATTATGCTGCAGTGGATAATTATATTTTGATACGCATAAAGAAATCCAAAGAATTCACCCGTTTTTTTAATTTTCAGCTATATATCTTCGGCTATAATGGCAAGCAGCCGTTCTCATCAATGCCCAAAATACGCCTGTTAGCCGAAAACCGCAAATTCCAGGTTTTTGATGGCAAAGAAATTATTAAACCGCAAGGTGTATCGATGGATATAAATTCTAATGAATTGGTTTTAAAAATACCTCTTAGCGTGTTGGGAAATCCCAATTTCATTTTGACTTCCATAAAAAGTTACGGAGGAAAGCAACCCTTTGATTCAAGCGCCTTTAGAAAGATTTATTTAAAATGATCGAGGGAGGAGAAATGTTAAACCTGGAATTAATCAAGATAAACAAGCCCGATGACGTAAATTTGATTTTAGGCCAAAGCCACTTTATAAAAACGGTAGAAGATTTGTATGAGGTTTTAGTAAATTGCGTCCCGGGCATAAAATTCGGCTTGGCATTTGTAGAATCCTCCGGAGCCTGCAAAATAAGAGCAGAAGGAAATGATCCTGAATTAAAGCAGCTGGCAAGTGATAATGCCTTAAAGATTGGCGCAGGGCATAGTTTTCTTGTTTTTATGAGGGAGGCATATCCTATAAACGTACTGAATGCGATTAAAAATATACCGGAGGTCTGTACGATATATTGCGCTTCTGCAAACCCGGTTCAGGTTATTGTGGCGCAAGACCAAGATCAAGGCCGCGGCATTTTAGGGGTTATTGACGGACAAAAGCCCAAAGGTATGGAAACAGAAGCTGATATTGCCTGGCGCAAAGAATTCCTGCGTAAAATCGGCTATAAGCTAAGCGAGCACTAAACTTACGGAGTGCACTAATCACGACGTAAGTTTAGTGCTCATTGAATTGTCCTTGAATTTTTGCACCCTTTTGTTATAATTCATTTACTCTTACCATGGATTCCAAGAAAATACGTAAAAGTTTGGGCCGTTTCGCCGGTTGGGTTGCCTTAATTTTATGCTCTTTGATAATAAAGGTTCTCCCTGAGCGCTATATCTACAGGTTTGCCCGGCAGGTGGCTAATTTGGCCTACCGCTTTGTTAAAAAACAGAAGAAAATTGCCTTAGAAAGTTTAAATATTGCTTTTGGTAAACAGAAATCGCAGCAGGAAATAGAACAAATTGCCAAAGATTGCTTTACTTATATGGCAAAGTCAGCTTTCGAACTCCTGTTCCTTATAGACAGGCCTAAATTATTAAATGCAAACGTTGGCATAGAAGGTAAGGAGCATTTAGACAACGCATTATCCAAAGGCAAAGGAGTAATTTTGGTCAGCGCGCATTTTGGGAATTTTCCCTTGCTTATGTCGCGTTTAGGTATCGCGGGTTATAAAATCTCTGGTATTATGAGACCCATGCGAGATGATCGAGCGGAAAAATTCTTTATGAAAAAGCGCACAAAAGTAAATATAAAAATAATATACAGCCAGCCACGCAATACCTGCGTTATGAACACTATAAAGGCATTGCGCGATAACGGTTTGGTTTTTATACCTCTGGATCAGAATTTCGGTACAGGAGGAGTTTTCGTAGATTTTTTCGGCAGCAAAGCTGCCACAGCAACAGGGCCGGTGGTCCTTGCCAAGCGTTCAGGTGCGGTGCTCTTACCTTGTTTTATAGTCAGACAAATTGACGATCGCCACAAGATTATTTTTGAGCCGGAGCTGGATTTGATAGAGGCGCAGGACCCGCAGGAATTTATTCTTTTGAATATACAAAGGCTGACTAATATAATTGAGACCTATATCCGTAAGTACCCTGCGGAATGGGGATGGATTCATAGAAGATGGAAAAGTAAAATGAAGCCCGAACTTACGGAACGCAAGTGAACGTAGTTAAAAAGGAGGTGTTTAAAATGGCGGAAGAACTTAAGAAAGAAGAGAAGAAGTGTTGTGAACCAGGCAAAGCAACGTCAACTATCTTAAAAGTTCTTTTAGGCATCGTGTTTCTGGCGCTGGGTGTGACAGCTATATTAAAATGGTGGCCAAACCTTTGGTTGATTATAACAGGATGCATTGGTCCCTTCCTTATCCTGGCTGGTATAATTACGCTGGCGATCGCTAAGGAATAGTTTTTCGCACAAAAATTTAAGGGTTAATAGAGGCTCCAGGGCCTCTATTAACCCCTGCTTTTCGTTTTTATCATATAAATATTATTGAGTTGCGAAGGAGATTATATGGAAGCGATACTGCATAAAGAAATAATTTTAAATAAGACAATCTGCAGGCTATTTTGCCTAATGACCTTTGTTTTGCTTACTGCATTGGGAGCTTTTGTGCGCATACCTTTACCGTTTACGCCAGTGCCTATAACCCTGCAGACATTCTTTGTCCTTTTGTCAGGCGCGCTATTGGGGAGTAACCTGGCAACACTCTCACAATTGAGTTATATGGCAATAGGCCTAGCAGGCGCTCCTGTATTTACGCAAGCAGGAAGCGGATTATCTTACCTTCTGGGGCCGACCGGCGGATATCTTTTCGGATTCTTGCTGGTCTCTTTTTGGCTGGGCAGGTTTATAAAATACGGCAGAGGGAATTTGATTCTTATCTTTGCTATTGTTTACGCAGCAGATTTTCTACTATTATTGTGCGGTGTCATTTGGCTTAAATTTATTTTGGGGTACTCTTTTAGACAGGCATTCTTTCTGGGGTTAGTCCCTTTTATCCCCGGCGATTGCTTAAAGGCAACTGCTGCGGCAATAATTTACCTAAGGATTAGCGAGCGCATAAAGCAGGTGCTGTAAGTTAAAACAGGTATGACCTTGACAAAAGGTTTAAATTATGATAGATTATTTTGCAATTGTCCCACAAAAAATCGGAGGTGCCATATGAAGGTAAGAACAGCTTTGCTGATGATGGTGTCAGCCGCATTAATTTTCGTAATCTCTAAGACAGTATTCAGCCAGGATACAACACCCACAGAAACCGCGCAACCGGCAGAAAATACGCAGGAAGTTGTCCAGGGCGGAGCAGTGCCTGCAGAAACCGCAAAGCCTGAACCAGAGACACAGTGGGTTTGGGGAGAAGTGGTTAACGTTGACGCCCAAAATAAAACAATTTCTGTAAAATACCTTGATTACGAATCAGACCAGGAAAAGGAGATGACTGTGGGTGCCGATGATAAGACTACCTTTGAAAATGCCGCCTCCTTAGACGAATTAAAAGCCAAAGATACAGTAAGCATAGATTATATAACCCAAGACGGCAAAAATATTGCCAAGAATATAAGTGTTGAAAAACCAGAGGCTCAGCCGGTTGCTCCTCAGACACAAACCGAGACATCAGTTCCTGCTATGCCTCAAGCCTCGGCTCCAGCTACACCAGCTGCGGCTCAAACTGAAACCAAACCCGAAGAGGCTGCAACTACTACACAGGCCCCGGCGGCAGAGCAGCCTTCGGCTCAAGCACCCTCCGGAAATTAGACGCCAAAAGATATTAAATTTTAGAATAAGGCAGGGAATTACTCCCTGCCTTATATTTTTTAGATGACAAACATAAAACTCGTTATCTTTGATTTAGACGGCACTTTAGTGGACGCATACCCTGCAATTTCCCAAAGCGTAAACCATACCCTGCAAAAATTAAATTATCCCAGACGCGATGCCTTAACCATAAAAAGAGCTGTTGGCTGGGGAGATGTCAGTCTCCTTAAGCCTTTTGTAAAGCCGAAAGACTTAAAACATGCGGTTAGGATTTATCGTCACCACCACAAAACAGCTTTGGTCAGATATTCAAGGCTCCTGCCCCATGTAAAAAATATATTAAATTACCTGCGAAAAAAAGGTTATAAGTTGGCAGTCGCCAGCAACCGGCCGACTAAATTTTCTCTGATTTTAATCAGGCACTTAGGGATAAAGAAATACTTTGATTATTTACTCTGCTCAGATAAACTTAAGCACGCAAAGCCTAATCCTTTAATCCTTAATAAGATTAGACAAAAGCTGAAAGTTTCAGCACTCGAGAGCCTGTATGTGGGCGATATGGTTATAGATGCCCTGGCAGGCAAGCGCGCAAAAATAAAAACAATCATTGTAACTACCGGTTCAAGCACAAAACAGGAAATTAAGAAAGCCAGGCCTTTTCGCATCATTACTGGAATCAAAGAGTTGCTTAAGGCGCTTTAAGTGTTTGTTTTGCCTTGACAGTAGTTATGTTTGGGGATATATTAAGATCAAATCATTGCGGAGTCAGAATGAAAAGGACAGCATTTTATTTAGCGGCTTTATGTTTAGTTTTTACGTTTACAGCAGCCTTAGCAACTCCCGCTGCTGTTACAAAACCAAAAGTAGTCTTGTTGATCTCGGAACAAAACATCGAGGGGCCGCAAAGGTCATGGTGGGCAAGTGAGATAGACTTATCTACGACAGAAGCCGCCGTAGCCAATATACTTATTGATTCGGGTTTTGAGGTCCTTGAGCCGTCAGTCCTAAGCAAGGTTATAAAGCAGGATAAGGCATTCCGTGTGATTGCTCCCTCTGAAGCCAGCTCAATAAAGTTAGGTAATTTATCAAAGGCTGATTACGTAGTATTAGGTAAAGCCATTGCCTCTGCCGGAGGTAAGGTTCCGCAATCCAATATGGTTTCCTGTTTTGCCAATATTACGGCAAAGGTTATACGCGTAACAGACGGTAAGGTAATTGCTTATCTTGATGCTGCGGGAAGTTCTGCGCATTTAGATGTGATAACCGGCGGCAGGGAAGCCCTGAATAATGCCGGCCAGGATCTGGCCATAAAAATAATAAACGCTTTGAATAAATAGGGAGGAAAGAGTGATGAGAAAAAAGTTACTGCTTGCAGGGTGCATTTTTTTAGCCGTTACTTTTGCAGGCTGTGCTTCACTAATGCAGCCTAGCGCCCAGGTAGATAATTATGCGGGTGCCGCGCCGTTACCTCCTTATTCAGGCCCCAGGGCAAGGATAGCAGTGGCGGATTTTGATGTTAAAGCAGCAAAGGCAGGAGGAGAGATAGGCACAGGGCTACGAGAGATGTTGGTTACTGCACTGATTAACAGCAGCAGATTCAGCGTGGTTGAACGCCAGGCGCTGAATGCGGTTATGCAGGAACAAGAATTAGGAGCTTCGGGTGCGGCGCAGCCAGGTGCTGGCGGAGCGCAGAGAGGCAAAATTAAAACAGCAGATCTGATTATTACTGCTGCTGTGACAGAATTTGAACCTGAGGCCTCAGGAGGCAGGGCAGGTATAGGCGGCGGAGGAGGAGTTGGCAGCGGAGTATTGGGTGCATTATTGGGAGCCTCCTTAAATAAAGCTCACATGGCTTTAGACATACGCATTATAGACGCCTCTACTTCTGAAGTTTTGGCAGCTACTCGCGTGCAGGGTCAGGCGTCTGATGTTTCCGGAGGTGCTTTAGGAGGATTTTTCGGCAATTGGGCATTGGGAGCAGGGCTTTACGGTTATGCAAATACACCTATGGAAAAGGCAATTCGTATTTGTATAATTGAAGGAGTACGCTATATTTCACAGACTATACCGGCAAATTATTTTAAGTACTAAGTGAAGCAGGCTCGGGATTCCCGCTTATGCGGGATTTCGCTAGATAAGAGCGTAAGGTGCTCAAAATTAGCCTGAAGTAAGAAAGGGCAAATTAATGGGAAAAAGAAAGAGAAGAGGCAAGCTGAACTGGCGCTCTAAGAAAGCCAATAAGGGAAGAAGGCCTTGTCTGGGGTAAATTCGCGCATATAACTTATGTCGTACTTCGTACTCCATAAGTTATGCGCTGATTGTAGATACCCTCCGTTATGCACTTCGCAGATTTCTTTGAAATCTGCTCGTAACGTCGGGTATTAATTCGGCCAAATAATTTACGTTCACTTCGTTCCGTAAATTATGGCCTCATTAAAAGGAGGTGGGTATGCAGGAAACAGAGATAGGTACAATTACTCACTATTACGGCCACTTAAGCGTGGGTATAATCGAACTCTCAGGAGCACTCAAGGTAAACGAAGCCATACATATTAAGGGCCACTCCTCTGATTTTTCTCAACAGATAGACTCAATGCAGGTTGAGCATGCAAGCGTCTCTGAGGCAAAGGCAGGAGATGTTATCGGTGTAAAGCTGACTCAAAAGGCGCATCCTCACGATAAAGTCTATAAAGTTATCCCATAGCATGTTTTTTATGTTCCTGTCTAACGGATTCCGGTAAGCATACTTGCCCTAGTTTTTCCTACATCTTATACCAATGAAAGCTATTTGTTTAATATCCGGCGGGCTGGATAGTATTCTAGCTGCCCGCTTGATTAAAGAGCAGGGAATTGAAGTTGTGCCTACCAGCTTTTTTATACCCTTTCTTAACCGAAGCAGCCCTGATAACTCCAAAGACAAAACTTCCCTGGTGAGGGAAGCGCTGGGTGAGGAATTACGGGTAATTGATATAAGCAATGAATTCTTAAAGATGCTGGAAAATCCGGTTTATGGTTTCGGCTCTAATATGAATCCCTGCATAGATTGTAAGATCCTCATGTTCAGCCGAGCCAGGCAATTGATGCAGGAATCCCATGCGCAGTTTATCGTCACCGGTGAAGTCCTGGGCCAGCGGCCCATGTCTCAACATAGGCAGGCATTGCAACTTATTGAAAAGAAATCCGGGTTAGAAGGATATCTTTTAAGGCCATTGTCGGCAAAAAATCTTTCAGAGACAGTGCCGGAAAAAAACGGCTGGGTTAGGCGCAGCGAATTAATGAATTTTAGCGGGCGTTCGCGCAAACCGCAGATTGAACTCGCCAGGATATTTAAAATTACGGGTTATCCTAACCCGGCAGGAGGTTGTTTATTGACGGATCCCGGCTATGCCAGTCGTCTTAAAGACTTAATCAATCACAAGGAGTTGAATCTAAAGAATACGCAGTTATTAAAATTAGGAAGGCATTTTAGATTCTCAGAAGATGCAAAATTAATAGTAGGCAGGGATGAAGGAGAAAACAGGCAACTATTAAAGCTTGCCGAAAATGAAGACTATTTGTTTATGCCGCAAGACTCAGCAGGCCCAACATGCCTTGGTATCGGTGTTTTAAATGATGAATTAATCAGGTTGTCTTGTGCCTTAACCTGCCGTTATTGCGACCGTGATGGTAAGGCAAAAGTAAGCATTGCCTACCGAAAAATGCAGGATAAAGAAAAACGCATTTTAGAAATCGAGCCAATGCAAGAAACCGAAATTGTAAAATACAGAATATGAACCCCGCACCTTCTAAAAATTCAGTAGTTTATAAAGTAACAGGTGCAGGGTTTAGGAATAGTAAAGAAGGTGCGGGGTGAAAGAAGCGTTACTTTTTGAAAAGCTGGAAAATAATATTGTCCGCTGTTATTTGTGTTCCCATTATTGCAAGATTTCCGAAGGTGATTTCGGGTTTTGTCAGGTAAGGCAGAACACCGCAGGTACTCTTTATTCGCACTCCTATGGAAAGGTTGTTGCAGCGCACGTCGACCCCATAGAAAAGAAACCGCTCTATCATTTTCTGCCTGGTTCATCAAGTTTTTCTATTGCTTGCGCCGGATGCAATTTCCGTTGCGGTTTTTGCCAGAATTGGGAGATTTCTCAAGTATCATCAAAAGAGGGGACTAACTTAGAAGAACAGGAATTTCCTCCTGCAAGAATAATAACACAGGCCTTGGATAATAATTGTAAAAGCATATCTTATACTTATACTGAACCGACCATATTCTTTGAATATGCCCTGGAAACCGCAAAATTAGCCAAAGAAAAGGGATTGTATAATAATTTCGTCACTAACGGCTTTATGACCAAAGAGTGCCTGGAAATGATAAAACCATATTTAGATGCTGCTAATGTGGACCTGAAATTTTTCCGCGAGGAGTCCTACCGTAAAATTTGCGCAGGGTCGCTTACGCCAGTGTTAAATTCCATTAGGTTAATGAAAGAATTTGGCATCTGGGTTGAAATAACTACTTTAATTGTACCGGGCGAGAACGATTCCGAAGAGGAGTTAAGCGATATTGCTAAATTCATTGCCGGGTTAGATTACAATATCCCCTGGCATGTTTCTCGCTTCCATCCCGACTTCAAATTTACAAACCGGTTTGCCACAACTGTTGAGACCTTAAAAAAAGCAGAAAAGATCGGGAGAATTTGCGGGCTTAGGTATGTTTATGCAGGCAATGTCACAGGTTTTGGCAATGATACTTACTGCCATAGCTGCAATCGGCTGTTAATTAAAAGGGAAATTTTTGATTGTTTAGAGTATAATATAAAAAAAGGTAAGTGCCCTTCTTGTAATGCAGTGATCCCCGGGGTATTTTGAAGGATGAAATTTAAATATCAGTCTGTTGCGCCTTTGGAAATAGCCATCGTAACAGTCTTTTTGACGGCTGCGTTAATTTTTATTCTTTCCCATGTTTCCCAAAGAAACACCTTTGTAGATATCCTAACCCAGGACTTTTACCCCGAGATAAGCGATACGGTTAAGCAATGGAAAAATGGCGCTGACCTAGTTATTGTCGGAAAACTATTGAACAGGCACGATGAGGTTGAAGGAGGGGTTCTGGAGAAATATACTGGTTTAGTTTTTTTTGAGATTGCCGTAGAAAAAGTCGAGCGGGGTGAGTATCCTTACGAAGAAATCGAGGTTTGTGTTGGCATGTATTCGAACGTAATACCGTTGTTTGATTACCCGCCGTTTGTGAAGAAAAATTACCGGCAGGGAGACCATATTAGGGTTTACGTATATTATGATCATCCTAAAAATGCATATTATACACCGGGAGGCCTCTTAACAATTGAGCCGGTGAGTGAGACTGATGAATAATCGTAAAACCAAGAAAGCCCTTTTGGTAGTGGATGCGCAGAATGATTTTTGCCCTGGTGGGGCATTGGGTGTGCCTGAAGGCGATAAAATTATCCCCAGGATAAATAAATATGTCTCGATATTCACAAAAAACAAATTGCCCATTTTTTTCACCCGTGACTGGCATCCGGTAAAAACCCGCCATTTTAAAGACTTTGGAGGCATCTGGCCTGTCCACTGTATTCAGAATACTTACGGGGCAAAATTCCATCCTAAATTGAAACTGCCGAAAGATGCAATACTCTTGTATAAGGGGATGGATCCCAAAAAGGATGCATATTCTGCTTTTCAGGCTGAGGATGTAAGCGGTACTGCCTTGCCCGTTTTACTAAAAAAAATGGGGATAAACCAACTTTACATAGCGGGTTTAGCCACAGATTATTGCGTGAGGTTTTCTAGCCGCGATGCGCTAAAGCAGGGATTCAAAGTAAAAATATTGGTAGACGCCATAAAAGGCGTAAATCTAAAGCCCAATGATTCAGAAAATGCAATCAAGGAAATGGTAAAAGCCGGAGCAAAAATCATAACCTTAAAAGACGTGCAGCGCCAGTGAGGGCGCCTCGTTACATTGATGGAAGAAATAATCATACGTCGCTACAAGGATCAGGACCGCTCCTTCATCAGAAATATTGCCTGGGATACTGCTTTTATCGGCGACTCGGCAAGTATATTCTTTAGCAGTAAAGATATTTTAGCCGATTTTCTGACCTCGTATTTTACCGATTACGAACCTGAATCCTGTTTTGTTGCTGAACACGGCGGTAAGGTTGTGGGTTATTTGATAGGCGCAAAAAGCGTGCGTAAATTGAATAGAATATTCCAGCTTAAGATATTATTGCGCTTATTAGGGCGATTCATTTTTAAAGGCGTTTTGTTTAAGAAAAAAGACACAGTGTTCATACTCAATTGTCTTATGAGTCTCTTACGGCAGGAATTTAAAATGCCTGATTTCTTAAACGATTACCCGGCGACACTGCACATTAACCTTGATAAGGATTGGCGTAATTTACATGCAGGCTCAAGATTGATATCCGCGTATCTGGATTATTTGACAGAAGAACAAATAAAGGGAGTGCATCTTGCCACCATGTCTAGTAACGCGGCAGAATTCTTTAAAAAACAGGGTTTTGTCTTACTATATGAGGGAAAGCGTTCTTATTACAGGTATCTTTTACACAAGGATATACCTATATATATACTAGGTAAGAAATTGCTATTCTAAGGCTTAAACTTGCACTGCCAGAAGAGGTTAGGCAAATAGGCAAAAAAATCCTTGTTTTTTGCGTAATTTTTGGCACAATATAACCTTATGGGACAAACAGTTAATGCGGCAAAAAACGGTAAACGTGTAGTCTTTTTTGACTTTGATAACACAATCTCTACTTTCGATGTCTTTGACGATATGCTGGTTAATTTCTCGCGGAATGACACCTGGAAAAAGCTGGAAGACAAGTGGAGAAAAGGCTTGATTGGCTCAAGAGAGTGTCTGGAAGGCCAGCTAAAGACCATAAACGTAAGCAGGAAGGTTTTTGATCAATACCTCTCTAGGATAAAACTGGACCCTTATTTCGAAAGGCTAATAAAGTTATTTAAGGCAAAAAAAGTCAAGACCGTTATTCTAAGCGACAATTTTGATTATATCTTAAACCGTGTATTAAGATATAACGGGTTTAAGAAGCTAAAGGTTTATTGTAATAAGCTAAAATTCAAAAACGATTCGATTACTTACGATTTTCCTTTTGAGCACAGGAACTGTAAGATCTGCGCTCATTGTAAGACGAAAAATCTCTTGGCAAACAGGAAAGCAGGCTCTATAATGTTCTATATCGGAGATGGGCATTCTGATATTTGCCCGGCTGGTCACTGCGACATCATCTTTGCTAAGGAAAGGCTGCTTAGTCATTATAAAGGCAAAAAAACGCCTTGTTTTGCCTATCATAACTTAAAAGACGTATATAAGTATTTTAAAAGGAGTTTAGCATGAACGGCAAGCAGGAAAATACAAAGCAATCCGCCAACCAATTAAATTCAGTGAGCGAAACTGCGGTTGATGAGCTCCTGGAATTGGAAGCAAAACATTGCTCTTGGGGGGATACCGTCCATTATGCGGATAAGCTTAACATATTCAAAAGGGCAGAAGGCAGTTACTTGTATGACACAGAGGGAACCGAGTATTTGGATTTGCAGATGTGGTATTCTGCGGCAAGTTTTGGATATAAAAATAAACGGCTTAATGCAGCTCTGAAGAAACAAATTGATACCCTGCCGCAATTAGCCTGTCAGTATCTGCATGAAGAGAAAATCAGGTTAGCTGCAAAATTAGCCCAGAGAAACGAGATGACCTTTGAAGAGAAAGGCAGGGTGCATTTCAATGTCGGAGGCTCAACAGCCGTTGAAGATTCCCTGAAACTGGTGAGAAATCATTCAGGTAGGAGCCTGGTGTTTGCTTTTATGGGCGGCTACCACGGCAGGACACTTGCTGCCTCTGCGATTACCTCGAGTTTCCGTTACAGGGAACGCTTTGGCCATTTCGGAGACAGGGCTTTATTTGTACCCTTTCCTTATTGTTTCAGGTGCCCTTATGACAAAAAAAGAGATTTCTGCGATTTTTATTGCCTTAAGCAATTTGAGAAGTTATTCGAGACAGAATATCATTCAGTCTTGAATAAGAAAACTAACAAATGTGAATTCTCAGCTTTTTACGTTGAGGCAGTGCAGGGGACAGGCGGCTATATAACTGCGCCTCAGGAGTATTTTAGCGGGCTTAAAGATATTCTGGATAGATACGACATATTGCTGATAGACGATGAAATTCAAATGGGGTTCTTTAGGACAGGTAAATTCTGGGCAATAGAGCATTTTAATGTCACTCCTGATATAATCGTTTTCGGAAAGTCGCTGACTAACGGGCTTAATCCGTTATCCGGCGTCTGGGCAAAAGAAAAACTCATATCACCGCAAGTTTTCCCTCCTGGTTCCACTCACTCTACGTTTTCGGCAAATCCCTTGGGCACTGCAGTGGGCCTAGAAGTAATGAAATTAATTGAAGAGTCAAGTTTTGCCACGGAAGTTCCCAAAAAAGGCCAATATTTTATTTCACGCCTGAAGAAGCTTCAAAAGAAGTATCCCCAGATAGGAGATGTTGATGGTTTGGGTCTGGCGATAAGGGTAGAAATGTGCGGGAAAGACGGATTTACCCCAGACAGGAAATTGACTGATGCAATAGCGGAACTGGGCTTAAGCGGTAAACTTTGCGCCGGCGGTAAAAAACGCGGCCTTATCCTGGATGTGGGCGGATATTACAAGAATGTTTTTACCCTGGCGCCCTCTTTCTATATTACGGAAAAAGAGATTAATCTGGGAATTGACCTTTTTGAAGAAGCGCTTGCAAAGGCATTAAAGAAATCTTCTTAAGCAGCCTGCCCTTATTTCTTCTTCTGCTTGCATGCTGAATAAATCAATACGCATATTAAATTTTGATGACAGCATTACAAAACAGAAGAATCTGGTCTCGCAATACCAAACCGAAATCATTGATTTTAAAGATTTAGGCCCAAATGCTAGGCACTGGATGAATAATAAAACTGGCCAGCTCATCCAGGAGAGGTTAAGCAATACAAGCCGCAGTAGCGTTACTTTTTTGGGTTCAGGAGATTTCCACCACTTAAGCCATATACTTATCGGGGAATTCCAGAAGCCAATATGTCTGATTGTTTTTGATTCCCATCCCGATTGGGACATCCTGCCTCCGCGTTTAGGGTGCGGTTCATGGGTTACGCGGGCCTTAAAAACTAACAGAATCTTAAAATGCATTTTGCTGGGAATTTCCTCTGATGATATTTCCACTTGGAGTATCCAAAGCGGTAATCTTGCTTCTCTAGGGCAAAGCAGGGTCGAAATATATCCCTATCAGCACAAGCCCACCCTGGTTTTTTTTAAGAGGGTGCCAGAAAATCCGTCCATTAAACAAGAAAAAGGCTTATTTTTTAGTAAGGTTTATTGGGACGAGCTGAAGAATAAAGAATTGTCAGAGTTTCTCTTGTCTTTATTGAAACGTATGCCCTCTAAGCAAGTATATATTTCAATAGACAAAGACTGCCTGAAGAAAGAATACGCCTTAACCAATTGGGAAGAAGGCAGGTTATCCCTGGAAGAGCTTATATTTATGCTAAAGATTATAAAAGAAAATATGGACATAGTTGGAATGGATGTAGCGGGGGATTATTCCAGGGTTTGCGTAGCAGGCAGTATCAAACACATCATTTCAAAAATTGACCATCCTGTCCGGGTAGAAGCCTCTAGGCACTCTGTCTCCTCAATAGATTCTCTAAATCAACAGACAAACCTTAAAATCTTGAAGTCCCTGGGCATATAATTCTTAATTACTTATGGCTTTCGAAGAAGGAAATGGCTTTTTCTGCAACCTTATCCCTTTCCTGGTCTGCGGTAATAATATGGTAGGAGTCTTCAAAGAAGATAATTTGTTTATCTTTTGAAGAGATATTGCGGTAAATATAATAGGAATTCTTTGGGCTGGTGACGTCGTCATTTTTTGCCTGAAGCAATTGTATGGGCAACTCAATCTTATCAAGAATAGACATGACGTATTTTGCCAGCAGGTAGTTTTGATACATGCATGATACGGGAATTACGGGATAGCCGTAAAGATGGACTTTGCTGTAATCATCAATCTTAGAATCTTTATAATAAGATTCTATCCTCGAACGCAATTTCTCATTTTTAATCCCGTAGGGGTATTCTTCCTTAAAATAAAAATAATATTTCAGGGGTGTTTTGTATACGATAGGCAGCAAGATTCTTAGCTTAGGCGTTCCCCATCCGTCAAAAAACAGGGTGGGAGAGAAGCAGTTTAGTGCTTTAACTTTCTTAGGGAACTCATAGGCCAGCAGTATCCCCAGCAATGCCCCGAAAGACAGGCCTGCAACGAATATATTTCTATAATGCGGTTCGTATTCCAGGAATGCCTTTTTTATGGAGTTGTACAATTCCTGCCAACTTTTTCTTTTGAGGACAGAAATAGATTTATTATGGCCTTCCATGAGCGGTGCGGCAACAGCAAAGCCTTTGTTATTCAGGCGCTGCGCAAGAGAGCCCATTTCTTTGGCAGTGCCAGTGAGGCCATGGATAAGAAAACAGAGGTTATCATTGTCTCCCTGCAGAAAAAAACTTGAGTTGGGTATATCCTGTATATCCCTGCGGTCTTCTTTTAGCGAAAAAATAATCGACATGTTATTTCTATAGTTGTTTTACGGTATTAATTAGCAACTTTGTGTCATCCGGTTTTAAAAATGAGCTTGTACTTAATGTTATATGCCTTTTGGCAATATTTCTGGCATTGGGGCAGGGGGTATCCTCTATTATGTCTTTTAGATAGTCATAATCCGTAATTGCAGCAGCGTAAATCTGAGACCCCCCCAGGCCTAAACTCATTAGCTTTTTTATTGCTGTCTCTTGCTTTAGCGGTTCGTCAAAAATCAAAGTAACATACGGGTAAGTAGCCCTGGTATTTTCTTCTTGGGAAATAATTTTTAACGTTTTAAGATTCCTTAACCCATCCATATAAATGCCTGCTTTAATTCTTTGGTTTTCTATCTCGTTATCAAGACGGCTAAAACATGCATGCCCTACAGATTTTCTGATTCCAGAGACCTCATGCGTAGGAAAATCAATGCTGAAATATTCCGCCATTGCCCTGAAGTGCCGGCCTTGTGATTCCCAGAATATTTGCGGCAGCCTCCAGACAAACCAGAAAAGCTGCGGCCTGTAAAAAATCCAATACCCGAATAATTCCAATATCTTTAAGCCTTCTTGAAGATAGGCGTTCTTAACAATCCTTTTGATTGCCGATTCGATTATAGTTGAGTACTGCCCATTGGTGGTAGCTATAACCCCCCCTTCATAAATAGTTAAACCTTTGCCGCGGCAGAGACTAAAAAAAGAGAATTCGCCCAGAGTGCCAACCAATTTATTTTTGTATAATGCTCCCAGCGATTGTGCACAATCTTCAATTATAAATATTTTGTACCTTTGCGCTGTTTCTTTTATGGCGTCAAAATCTATAGGTAAGCCTGCCAAATGAACTGCCACTATTGCCAGCACATCTTTGTTTTCAAAACATATCTTATCTAATTGTTCTTTGTCAAAGCTAAAGTTAGCATTGTTTATGTCGCATACAGCCACTTTGAACCCCGCTCGCTTTATGGCTAATGGAATGAGGGGGCAAACAAATGAGGGGATAATTACGGTTCTTTTGGATGACAGTTCTTTTAACCCCTCCAGAATAATATAAAAAGCAGCTGTGCCTGAATAGGTAATTTTTGCATAAGCGATATTCAGATAAAGTTTAAAGTCTTCTTCCAGGCAATTCTGCTTGGAGGAGGCAGCAAAAAAATCTCTTAAGATTAAGGGGAAGCCTGCAGTAGGCGGGATTTCCCTGAAAATGCTCATATTTTCCTTTAAGGTTTCATCTATTCTATGTTAAAATACTTCGAAATGCAAGTTACTTATTAACAAAGCCCCATGGAAAATATTACCTCTAAAATTGTAGATTCCATCACAAAAATAAATGAAGAAGACTGGGACTCGGTTTTCGGCAAGCTTCCCGAGGGTTACAGTTTCTATAAGACGCTGGAAGAATCCCGGTTGAAAGAATTCAGTTTTTATTACGCCATATTATACCATGATAATAAGATTATAGGTATTGTGCCTTTATTTATCGCTGCCTTTGACGTGAATATCGTAGCGGATGGAGTTATAGAGAAAATTATAAATTCCGTACGCAAAATTTTTCCGAGGTTTATGATTTTAAGGACATTGTTCTGCGGATCGCCATTCGGAGAAAACGGGCGTCTGGGAATTATGCAGCCAATAGCGGATAAAGACGCTGTCCTCGATGAATTAGTAAAGGCATTGGACGTATTTTGCAGGCAAAAGCGCATACCGCTAGTAATCTTCAAGGACTTTTTAAAGCAGGATACGGTTTTTTTAGATGGGCTAACAGAAAAAAATTTTTTTAAAACAGAAAGTTTTCCCGGAGTAGCAGTGGAATTGAATTACGATTCTTTTGAAAAGTATTTAGGCAGCTTAGGGCATTCAACCAGGAAGAGTTTACGTAAAAAATTACGGCAGGCTTATTCATCAGCCGATATCTCGGTGAAAGTCGTAGAGCATATAGACAATTTAGTAGATGATATACTTAGGCTTTACGAAAATACCTATTATAGCGGTTCTACAAAATTTGAGAAGCTGACAAAAGAATTCTTCTTAAGCATAAGCACGAATCTTTCCCCGCACGTCCGATTTTTTCTTTATTATGTAAATGGCAAACTCGGGGCATTCAACCTCTGTTTTAATTATAAAGATTTATTCATTGATAAATTCATAGGCTTTGATTATGATATATCCAACAGGTATAACTTATATTTTGTGAGCTGGTGCTTTAATATAGAGTGGTGTTTAAAGAACTCGATACGCCTATATCAGTCCGGGCAAACCGATTATCAACCGAAATTAAGATTAGGCGGCAGTCTAATACCCTTATTTGCATATTTAAAACACAAAAACCCCCTGATGAATTCCCTACTTAAATTGCTTGCCAAAATCATTGTACCGGCAAGCTACGATACAGGTAAAAGTGCTCTATAAAATGTTAAACAAAAAACTCACCCTTAAAATATTATTGTTTCTGATATTTTCCGATATATTAGAAACCCTGACTCAAGTTTGTTTTAAAAAAAGCGTCTTGACTCAGAGTGTATTTTCACCTACGGGTATCTCGGATATTTTCGTATTTCTTAAAGGAGTATTTTCTTCCCCGTTTTTGTGGCTGGGGCTTTTTTCGGTTATCCTGACATTTATTATTTGGTCGGCAGTACTTTCTAAAATCGATTTAAGCGTGGCTGTGCCAATAGCAAGTTTTAGCTATATACTTGTGCCGCTAAGCTCGATTATCTTACTGCACGAAAAAATAAGCCTTGCAAGGTGGGTGGGTATTTTATTCATACTAGCCGGGGTAATACTTGTCTCCTTAAGCACTAAAGAAAACAAGGGAGCTATTAATGGAAGCTAGTTTAATATTCATTCTATTCTTGATAGTACTGACCAGCATTTGCGATACCATAAACCAGCTGCTTTTAAAATCCACGATAAACTCGCTTGATACCCTCACAGGGGAATTTTTTAACTTACTGCGGTTTATCTTTAAGCTTATTATCTCACCTCGGGTATGGATAGGATTTTTATTCTCCGTTTTATCTTTATGTATCTGGCTTTTTGTATTATCGAAAGCAGATCTGAATTTTGCCTTTTCTGCCGATAGCATGCATTATATATTTATTGCCCTTGCTTCCAGATTCCTGTTAAAAGAAAAGATAGGTTTTAACAGGTTGCTGGGCACGATTTGTATTATAGCAGGAATTGTATTGGTTAGTTTAAATTAGAATTCAAAGATTACCCCGCCAAGCACAAAATAGCTGTTTATCCCGGTTTCAAGGGAAAATTTTTCTTGACAAATGATACCAATATGGTATCATTTTCTAAAAGGAGGCAAGATGCATGTAACTATTAAATACATGTTGCGGCCTGTAGCACACTGCAAAGAAGGCTGCTCAGCTTTGTCCCGGGCATGACAATAAACTGCCTCTTACCTATATGTTAAATACATCCAATCAGGAGAAAGAATGAAGTTAATTACCAGAGATACTGATTATGCGTTAAGAGCGCTAAGTTTCATGGCTAAAAAAGGCAAAGGGATAGTCGCGGTTTCGGAATTAGCGGAGAAGTTAAATATGCCCCGTCCTTTTTTAAGAAAGATACTCCAGGCATTAAACAAGGAGGGTGTTCTTAAATCGTATAAAGGTCCGGGAGGAGGATTCGCGCTGGCTAAGCCGGCAAAAAGCATTTTTTTAGTGGATTTAATGCGGCAGTTCCAGGGGCCGCTACGGTTAAACGAGTGTCTTTTTAAAAAGATAACCTGCCCTGACAGAAAAACCTGTGCCCTGCGGAAAAAAATAAGCAATATAGAAAAACACATGATTTCGCAATTAAAATCAATCACAATCGCTTCACTGTTAAAATAAGGATAATTATGGCAATTATCGGCATAAAGCAAGAAAGGGTAAAATGAATTTTAAATGCCCCGGGCAAGACTCAAGAAACATAAAAGCTGAATCTCTGGTTTGTCCTGGTTGCGGCTATAAATTGGAGATTTTTTCCGACGAGGTGAAAATTACCTGCCCAAAATGCAAAAGCCTGGCTTGCAGGGAGAGGTTGCCTTCTTGTGCGGATTGGTGCAAATTTGCCAGGGAATGTATTGGTGGAATAACCGCAAAAAGAAACTGACTTTTGCTTGCTGCGGTGTTATAATAATTCCCCAGAGGTTAAGAGATGAAAAAACCAAACCAGAAGTTACCTGTCACAAACAGAATATTGCTTGTAGACGACGATTCGGTATTTAGAAGTGAATTTAAAGAGTGTTTCCAGGACTACGGAATAGCGGAAGCCTCAAATGGAGAGGAAGCGCTAAAGATACTAAAAAAACCCCATGAAATAGACCTGGTTGTTTTAGATGTCAGGATGTCAGGGATGAATGGTATTGAGGTGTTGGAAAAAATCAAAAAGATGTTTCCCGAAATGCGCATTTTTATTTTAACCGGTTACGGGTCAAAAGACGTTGCAGTTGAGGCCTTGCGGGGTAAGGCCGATGACTATATAGAGAAGCCTTTGGATATTGATAAGGCAAAAGAGCTTATCGAGAATACACTGGCAATCGGCGGTAAAGACTCCCTTGGGGAATTATCAACCCAGGATTTAAAAGGTAAAATTGAACATGTAAGAGAATTCTTGCGCAGAAATTGTTTTAAAAAGGTGGGATTGAAGGACGCGGCGGCAGCTGTGTGTTTAAGCCCCAAATATTTAAGCCGGGTCTTCAAAGAATATTCCAAACAGGGGTTTAACGAATTTAAACTAGGCTTAAAAATAGAACAGGCAAAGAGCCTTCTAAGAAAAACCAGCCTTAACATTGACCAGATTTCCTACAAACTGGCATACCAGAATTCCGAGTCATTTATAAGGCAGTTTAAGAAATTCACCAAACGCACCCCTACGCAGTTTCGCAGAAAATACTCAAAAACAAGATAACAGGCTAATTTTTAAGAAAACAGGTAAATGAATAAAAGGATACCGCTAATTGACTCGAATATTTTTTTTGTATCAATTGTCGGTATTTTTATTATTTCCATGGCCTTTGTTGCCTGCGCCAGGGACGGCCGGGACCTAAGAGTGGGTTTATTTGGCGTAGAGCAGGTATTGCAAAAAAAATCTCCTTACGATAATCCTACTGACCCTGCGAGAACGATATTCAGGTATGCCCCGGGGATAACCATATTGCAATACCCATTCTTGCTTAAAGCTAAACTCATTGCACCGTTTGAATTTAGCGACATAATCCCTTCCATACTTCTCTGGTATTTAATAAAGATGATTCTTTTATTCTTAACTTGTGTGATATTGCTTAAGCTTATCCCTTCTATATCCAGGCAGGAGAGTTGGTATAATTTAAAACTAAGTATTCTATTGGCTATACCTTTAATAGGCTATGAATTATCAAACAGCCAGAATAAATTACCGGCATTGTTTTTTGTTCTAGCTTCTCTGTATTTCTTTGAAAAAGACAGGCTGTTTGTTTCAGGGATACTGTTTAATATTGCCTTAACAATTTATATACCGTTGGTAATTTTTATAATATACTTTTTTTTAAAGAATAAGAAATTTATTTTTAGCTTCATTGTTTCTGCTTTAATAGTGTTTATTGTCGTTCCTTCTTTGATATTCGGTTTAAATTTTAATACCTTTCTATTAAAAGAATGGTTCCTGCGCACGCTTAAACCGTTTATGTTTACAAACTCCTACTCTACCTACATTGATTTAAGGGGTAGCAGCCAATCAATCTCCAGCGCCATAGGCAGGATTTTTGTTATTGGTAAAGCGGGAAATTTTAGATATTTCATTGCTCCTGCCCACATACATCTAATCGTTAAGGCATTTTATGCCTTAGTCGTTTCATTCTCTCTCTTGGCAGTATGGAAACAATCCCAGACTTTTTCAAAAGGCCTGGCATATTCAATTCTATTAATATTAGCTTTGATATTGCCGCAGTACTGCATTTACTACAGTTGGGCATGGACCTTCGTTTTTTATTTCTCAATATTTAACTACGTAAGTTTCCCCGGTATTCCGCAAAAAGAAAAGAAGGTGCTTTTATCCCTGGCATTTCTTTTATTCCTGTCAATCTGCCTCATAGGTTTCGATTCCTTAAAGCACCTCTCGGTTATTTTTTGGATGACTATTCTGTTATGGTCCGCAATAACCGCATCCCTAATTTCTTCCAAAAGTAGCTTAGTAGAAAAAGGTCAATAAAAGGGAGAATCGGGCAATTTACTTAATTTTCTCGCCTGCTATTATTAATTAGTATATTACTACTATTATCTTTAAGGATGGGATGGGCCAAATAAAAAATAATGCTAACTAAGAAAATCATGATTGTAGATGATGATAGGGTATTTGCTGATGAGGTTAGAGAATTATTAATCTCAAGCGGATACGAGACAAGCGTTGTCAACGATAGCAGGCAGGCATTCGATGCCGCACGCATTTTCAAGCCGGATACTATAGTGCTTGATATAAAAATGGACGGGTTGGATGGTTTTCGGGTGTTGGAGAGATTAAAGAGCCTTCCGGAAACAGAAAATATCCCTGTAATCGTAATGACGGGTTATTTTACACAAGAGGAACATTCCCGGCTAATGAGTTTGTGTGGCATGGATGCGTTCCTTATAAAGCCTTTCAATGCACTGGATTTGATTTCCAGAATCGAATTCCCTCCCCATGATTAAAATACAGGTAGAAAAAAGTCAATAAAATGACGAATTAAGTAATTTACTTAACGTTATTTTGCTGTAACATATTCTTAATTAACATGAAAGAAACAAATACCTGTCATTACTGCCATATGGTAGAGGATTTTAAGAAGAGATTCTGGGTCTGTCTTGTCTTGACTATCCCTGTCCTAATTCTTTCACCCATGATTCAGGAATTCTTGCGCATCGGTTCATTATTGAGATTCAGGGGGGATATGTATGTACTCTTTATCCTCTCCTCAATTATATTCTTTTACGGCGGCGTTCCGTTCTTTAAGGGACTTGCGGGAGAGCTGAAAGATAAACAGCCGGGTATGATGACTTTAATTGCACTGGCTATAATCTTAGCTTACTTCTATAGCACAGCCGTCGTGTTTGGCCTGGGTGGAAAAATATTCTTTTGGGAACTGGTAACGCTTATAGATATTATGCTCTTAGGCCATTGGATAGAAATGAACTCTGTAATGGGCGCAGAAGGCGCATTGGAAGACTTAGCCAATCTGCTTCCTGCGCAGGCGCACAGGGTAGGCCCGGATGGCAGCATAAAAGATACTCCACTTGAGGAGCTAAATCCCCATGATATTGTTCTTATTAAGCCGGGAGAAAAAATACCTGCGGATGGGGTGGTGATTAAGGGTGAAACATCGGTGAATGAAGCAATGCTTACAGGCGAATCCCTTCCTGTATTAAAGAAAATAGGAAACCAGGTAATAGGCGGTTCCATTAATTCAGAAGGCTCCATTACTGTAAAGATCAATAAGACAAAGCAGGACTTATTTATTTCCCGGGTTATCGAATTGGTCAGTGAGGCAAAGCAAAGTAAATCACACACGCAGGATTTAGCTAACCGTGCGGCTTTATGGCTTACAGTTGTTGCCCTTGTTGCCGGAGCGATTACGCTTTTTATGTGGCTACTGCCGATGAACAAGGATTTTGCTTTTGCCTTGGAAAGGGCAGTAACTGTGATGGTAATTACCTGCCCTCATGCCTTGGGGTTGGCAATACCGTTAGTAGTCGCCGTCTCTACAGCCATTGCTGCAAAGAACGGGTTGTTAATTAGAAACCGGGTTGCTTTTGAAAAAGCCAGGAATATTCAGGCAGTCATCTTCGATAAAACAGGCACCCTTACCGAAGGCAAATTCGCAGTAACCAGCGTAATTCCTTTGTCAAAAGACACAGATGAAAACGAGATCCTGAAATTAGCAGCTTCTCTGGAATCGTATTCTGAACATTCTATCGCGAAAGCAATAGTATCTTCTTCTAAGGAAATTATACCTGTGGATGGTTTTAGGGCCATTCCGGGCGAGGGAATAGAAGGGCGCATTTACGGTCGGCAAGCCAAGGTTGTTAGCCGCAGCTATTTAAACCAGAAAAATATTTCAGTCAGCGAAGATTTAGCCAAGAAAATATCTTCTCAAGGCAATACATCTGTTTTCCTGCTTCTGGACGGCGAGCCCAAAGGCGCTATTACTCTATCCGACATCATCAGGCCGGAGTCGCAAAAAGCAATCACGCTGCTTAAGAAGATGGGGATTAAATGCATGATGCTTACGGGAGACAATAAACAGGTTGCAATGCAGGTTGCTTCTCAACTTGGATTGGATGAATATTTTGCAGAGGTATTGCCCGGGGAAAAGGTAGCAAAAATTAAGCAAGTCCAGCAAAGAGGCTTGGTTGTGGCGATGGTGGGAGACGGCATAAATGATGCGCCTGCGTTAGCCCAGGCTGATGTGGGAATTGCCATCGGCGCAGGGACTGACGTGGCTGTTAATACAGCTGATATAATTCTTGTAAAGAATAATCCGCTGGACGCAGTTAAGATAATCGGGCTTGCGAAAGCCACTTACCGAAAGATGGTGGAAAATCTATTATGGGCAACCGGCTACAATGCATTCGCTATCCCGCTTGCAGCAGGCGTGCTTTATAAGCCGGGAATAATTTTAAGCCCTGCCCTGGGAGCATTATTAATGTCTTTAAGCACCATAATTGTTGCCATAAACGCTAGATTCTTGCGGTTATCCCTCGCGTAATCATCCCGAAAATCTCTTTGAGATTTCCGGGATACGCTCGGGATTCCCGCTTACGCGGGATTTCGCTAGACAAAAGCTTGAGGTGCTCAATAATTCGCGCAAATAACCCAGCACATAAATTATGTGCTGGGTTATGCGCTCATTTAAGGAGGTGATATTGATGAGTTGCGGAAGTTGCGGGCCGAAGAAGCCAAAGAAAAAAGCCAAGAAGAAAAAGAAATAAATTCTTATAAGGCAGATACAGCTTTATTAGCTGTATCTGCCTGTATACTGGAGGCATGAATGGTAAAGTTTTCCCAAGAACTGAAAGATTTCTTAAAAAAATATTTGGCAATTGTGGCGACCGCAGACAAGAAAGGTATGCCCAATGCAGTGCCAAAAGGCGATGTGGCAATTTTAGATGATCGGCATATAATTTTCGCGGACTTATACAGTCATCAAACCAAAGATAACCTGAAGAACAACCCCAATATCGCTATTACAGTATTAAATCCCGCAGGCTATAAAGGTTATCAACTTAAGGGGATCGCAGAAATTATTGAACGAGGTCCTGCTTATGAAAAATTAGCTCTTCAGGCAAAAGACGCAGGCCAATTGAATCATCCGGATGCTAAATACGCGGTAAAAATCAAAGTGAATAAAATAATAGACATAGGCTATGGAGAAACCGGAGATAAGGAAATAGGCAATATCAGCCAGAAAAAGCAAAAGGGAGAAAACTATGCAAGCTAAAGTTGATGCTGACATCTGTATCGGTTGTACTTTGTGTACGCAAACCTGCCCCGAAGTTTATAAAATGCAGGAAGACAAGGCAGAGGTGTATGTGGAAAAAGTGCCAAAGGAAGTTGAGGATACCTGCAAACAGGCTGCAGAAGAATGCCCTGTAAATGCAATAACTTTAGCGTAGTAAGCTCGCGTTAATTTTTTGCTACAAAAAGAGGAGGTAATATGGCAGAACTAAAAGAGTTATTTCAAAGCGCAGACTGGAAAACAGAAAAACACGTGCCGGTAATTGAAGGCCCTGACAAAGCCAAAAAGACAGAGATGCTTAAAATTACGGTAAGTGTAGGCAAAGAAATCCCCCATCCCAATACTACCGAGCATCATATCCGCTGGATTACGGTTTATTTTCAACCCAATGCGGAAAAGTTTCCTTATGAAATAGGCAGGTTTGAGTTTAACAGCCACGGAGAATCTCTGCAAGGCCCTAATACCAGTACGGTATATAGCCATCCGGAGGTTATTTGCAGTTTTAAAACTGAAAAACCAGGTATGATTCTTGCAAGCTCCTACTGTAATATACACGGGCTTTGGCAGAATGCAAAAAAATTGGAAGTCGCTTAATTCTATAAGGAGGAAATATATGATTAAACGTTTGGCTGTATTATGTATTATTTTGTCAATATTACCTTTGCTTTCTGGTTGCTGGTTCTTAGTGGGAGGAGCAGCTGGATATGAATTGACGTCTGATAGCGCAATAGGCCATTATGATACATCTTACAGTAGAGCTTATAAAGCCGGCCTGGATGTATTGCGGGCTCAAGGAAACACCAGTATGGAAGATGAAACAGGCGGATGGGTTAAAGCCAGTATTAACAATTATGACGTGGCTGTGCATATAGAGCAGCTGACGCAGCGAACCGTAAAAGTTACTGTATCGGCAAGAAAATATGCCTTGCCTAAATCCCAATTCGCCCGCGATATCCTGCTCAAAATAGCTAATAAGTTGAAATAAAAAGGTAATAGCGCAATGGACAAGGATCTTGTTATAAGAATTTGTGGAGAAGCCGGCCAGGGAATGCAGACCATAGGCATAGCCCTGGCCAAGCTTTTTAAAAAGGCAGGGTTGAATATTTATTCCCACCAGGATGTCATGTCCAGGATACGCGGAGGCAATAATTTTACGCAAATACGAATCTCTAGAATCCCTGTTTTTTCACCGCGTGCTAAAGTAGACCTAATAGTGGCCCTGGATAAACTCAGCGTGTCTTTGCATCGTCACAATCTGAATAAAAAAGGAATTTTAATTTTGGACAGGCAGAAATGCGGCATTACCGAACAAGATAAATACTTCTTTGATGCGCCTATGTATGACTTGGCAAAAAGGATAGGGGGAAGTGAATTATTCGTTAACTCGGTAGCCTTTGGGCTCCTGGCGGCAATTACCGCAATAGATTTTCAATATGTGCAAGCTGTGTTAAAAGATATATTTCAAGACAAAGCTGAAGAAATAATTCGTAAGAATATTGAAACGGCTAATTCTGGATTTACTTTTGCAAAAAAAAATTTTAAACAAGAATTTTTTAGCATGGACACGCGCAGTGAAAAACAAGGCCTTCTCATGAACGGCAATGATGCAGTTGCCCTGGGAGCGATAAGGGCGGGTTGTAAATTTTACTCTGCTTACCCTATGTCGCCCTCTACGAGCATTATGAATACCCTGGCTCATTTCGCCAAAGATTTTAATATAGTCGTTGAACAGGCAGAAGATGAAATTGCCGCCATAAATATGGTAATCGGAGCATCTTTCGTAGGTGCACGCTCCATGTGCTCTACCTCGGGTGGCGGATTTGCTTTGATGGTAGAAGGAGTAAGCCTTGCGGCTATGACTGAAACCCCCATTGTTGTAGTAGATGCGCAACGGCCTGCGCCTGCCACGGGTTTTCCTACCCGCACAGAACAAGCAGACCTGGATTATCTTATTCACGCCGGGCACGGAGAATTTGCTCGCGCTGTTTTTGCTCCCGGCACAGTGGAACAGGCATTTTATTTGACAGTCAGGGCATTTAATCTAGCGGAAAAATACCAGATTCCGGTTTTTATTATGACTGACCAGCATCTTGCAGAATCCTACCGTAATATAAATTTATTTGATTTGGATAAAGCTAAAGTCAAACGCTTTATCATAAGCAAAGAAGACTCCCCAAAAATATCAAATTACAAAAGATACCAGCTTAGTCCATCCGGAATATCTCCGCGGGCAGTGCCTTCCTGGATTAATGATGTAATTTACGCTGATAGCGACGAACATACGGAAGAAGGCCATATTACCGAAGATGCCCAAATCAGGGTAAAAATGGTTGAGAAAAGATTTTACAAAAAAATGATTGGCCTATCCAGGGAATTAGTCAGGCCGCAGGCGCATAATATATCGGCAGCTAAAGTTATTCTGCTTGGCTTCGGTTCTACGTACGGTGTTTTAAAAGAAACCTGTAAATCGCTAAGCAACAGAAAAATAGGCTTTATTCATTTATCTCAGGTATGGCCTTTTCCCTCGCGCGATACGATTAGATTATTAAAGGCTGCAAAAAAGATTATTACAGTGGAAAATAACGCAGGGGCTCAACTTGCCAGGTTGCTTCGCCGGGAAACCGGTATTACTGTGAAAAATTCCATATTAAAGTTTGATGGCAGGCCTTTTGATTTAGATTTCTTAAGAGATAGAGTCGTAAAGGAGCTATAGCATGACAGAAATAAAAGATTTCCTAAGCCTTGATGAAAATGCCTGGTGCCCTGGTTGCGGAGATTTTGGAATATTGAATGCAGTAAAAAAAGCGCTTGTGAAGCTGGGGAAACCTCCCAAGGATATTTTAATTGCTTCAGGCATAGGCCAGGCAGCCAAGCTCCCGCATTATATTAAGTGCAATTGTTTTAATGGCCTTCATGGAAGGGCCTTGCCTCCTGCAGCAGGTGCAAAAATCGCAAACCGCGAACTTACTGTGCTGGTTACTACCGGTGACGGAGATTGCTACGGAGAGGGCGGAAATCATCTGATTCATAATATAAGAAGAAACCTGGATATAACCGTAATCGTGCACGATAATCAGATTTACGGCCTTACCAAGGGACAGGCTTCACCGACAACAGACGAGGGATATGTTACTAAAGTCCAGGCCGCAGGCGTTATTTTAGAGCCGATACATCCATTACAAATGGTTATTGCCTTAGGCGCGGGATTCGTTGCCAGAGGGTATTCTGCGGATTCAGAGCATTTGTCCTGGCTTATCCTTGAGGGAATAAATCATCAAGGATTTGCCCTCATTGATGTATTACAGCCTTGCGTTTCATTTAATAAAAAGAATACCTATGAGTGGTATGCACAGAGGATATACAAAGTTAATGAAGATAATTCCTACAATCCACAGGATCGGCTTAAGGCATTCCAAAAGGCAGGCGAATGGGGCGATAAAATACCCATAGGCATAATTTACAAAGCCGAGAAACCGACTTATGAAGAGAAAAGCGGGATTAATAAAAAATCACCGCTTAGCGATGAAGATATATCCGATATAGACATAACCGGCGCACTTAAGGAATTCTTATAATAGGAATTATTCTGGCAGTTATGTGTTATAATAGCTAAAAACTTAAGAGCAATTTTAAAAAGGAGAAACAGTATGGACAAATACAGATGCACGGTTTGCGGATACATATACGACCCGGCAATCGGAGATTCTACCCAAAGCATTACTCCAGGTACGCCTTTTGAAAAACTTCCTGACAGCTGGGTATGCCCTGAATGCGGAGTGCCAAAAGATATGTTTGAGAAAATAAGTTAGGAGGCATAAAATGAAGCCTAACATAACGTTTAAGGGCAACCCTGTGACTTTAGTGGGCAGACAGATAAAAACCGAAATGCCTGCCCCGGATTTTCGCGTGGTAACAGGCGATCTTAAAGAAGTCGGCCTCGCTGATTTTAGCGGGAAAATTAAAGTTATCAGCGTATTCCTTTCCATTGATACCCCGGTGTGCGATCTGCAAGTTAAGGAGTTTAATAAAAGAGCAGTAGGTTTTTCCTCCGATATCGTTATTTTAGGCGTGAGCAAGGATTTACCTTTTGCACAAAAAAGATTTTGTCAGGCAAACGAAATTAAAAATGTAATCACTCTTTCTGACTACAAGTTCTCTTCCTTTGGAATAAATTATGGCCTGCTGGTTAAAGAATTGAATCTCCTGGCGCGGGCGGTAATTATTCTGGATAAAAAGGATATCGTAAGGTATGTGCAAATTGTCCCGGAGTTGAGTAGTGCGCCGGATTATGAAGATGTTTTGAAAAGCCTGTTTGAAATTGCAAAAAATCCCGAACTATCTGTAAAAAAAGAATTACCTGAAAAATGCAAGCCCTGCGAAGAAGGCACTCTACCTTTGCCTAAGGATAAAATAGAAAAGCTGCTGGCTAAATACCGCGGATGGCAGCTAGTAGAGGGAAAAAAGCTGGTAAAGGATTTCCAATTCAAGGATTTTGTTGAGGCAAAGTATTTTTTAGACCTCATTGCCGTAATTGCCGAAGAACAGGGTCACCATCCGAACCTGTCTTTAGCATATAATAAATTGAAAGTCACGCTTACTACGCATGCTGCCGGAGGCTTGACTGAGAATGATTTTGTCATGGCAAAGATCATTGATGAAATAGGAGGAGAGGTATGAAAAGGGCGGCTGTATTAGTGGAAGATTATTACCAGGTTTTAGAAGTCTGGTATCCGTATCTTAGGCTGCGTGAAGAGGGAATAGAGACAATATTGGTAGGAACCGGAAAAAAAGAATACAAGAGCAAAGAAGGGTATCCCGCAGCAGAAGAATTATCTATAAAAAAAGCCAAGGCAGAAGATTTTGATGTAGTAGTAATACCCGGTGGTTATGCCCCGGATTTATTAAGGAGGCATGAGGAAATCAATAATTTTGTCAAAGATATGTATAACCAGGGAAAAATCGTTGCCTGCATATGCCATGGCGGTTGGGTATTAGTTTCTGCGGGTATTTTAAAGGGGAAAAAAGTTACCGGGTTTTCGGCTATAAAAGACGACCTGATTAATGCAGGGGCGCAATTTCTGGATAAAGAAGTTGTGGCCGATGGCAATTTGATTACTTCACGTAACCCCTATGATTTACCAGCGTTCTGCAAAGAAATAATTAAAAAGCTCTAGAGATTACCATGACCAAAGAATTGAATCTTAAAATTAAGGAAGTGATTAAAAGGAATTATAACGTAATGAGTATCCGTCTGGCTATTGACACAGAACCTGATTTTACTGCGGGGCAATTCTTGAACGCCTGCTTTGTGGGAGAAAAGCAATGCCGGAGGTATTTATCAATATCCAGTTCACCTACTGAAAAGGGCTACATCGAATTTACAAAAAAACTTACAGGAAGCGATTTTTCCAAAATGATAGAATCAGCCAAGCCAGGCGACCCTATTAAGGTAGAGTATCCGTTTGGTAAATTTACACTCGGCGACCCTAAAGAAAAGATCGCTTTTTTATCCGGCGGTATTGGTATCACTCCCATAAGAAGTATTTGTAAATTCGTGGTTGATAAAAACCTGGGTACGGACATGGTTTTGGTTTATGCAAACAGGTCAATAAAAGACATTGTCTTCCGGGAAGATTTTGACCAGATGCAAAAACAATACTCAAAATTAAAAGTGGCGCACGTGCTCTGTGAACCAGAACCCGGATTCAAGTGTACCGTAGGCCTGATAAATGCCCAGGTTATCAAAACCCAGGTAGAGGACTACTCAGAAAGAAAATTCTATATTTGCGGTCCTCCACCTATGGTAGAAGCAATGTGCAAAATATTAAGCGATGAATTGAAGTTATCCCAGGAAAATATAATTACCGAACAGTTCCAAGGCTATTAAAAAGGAGAACCCATGTCAAATTTGAAAATACTGCCTGATATTTATTCAGTAGGCGTTATTGACTGGAACGTGCGAACGTTTCACGGCCATACTTATAGTACAAACAGGGGTTCTACTTATAATGCCTATTTGATTATGGATGAAAAAATCGCACTAATAGATACGGTATTAGGGTCTTTCTCAAAAGAGCTGATAGAAAATATAAAAGAAATAGTTCCTGTAGAAAAAATAGATTACATTATTGCTAATCACGTAGAGACAGACCATTCCGGGGCACTGCCTGAGTTGATGAAGCTTTGCCCCCGGGCAAAAATATTCTGCACGCAGAAATGTAAGGAAGGCTTATTCAAAAATTATTATGGCAACTGGGATTTTCAGGTTGTAAAAACTAATGATTCACTTAAACTTGGCAAAAAGACCTTAACTTTTCTTGAGGCCCCCATGATTCACTGGCCGGACAGTATGTTCACATACTGCCCTGAGGAGCAGCTTCTTTTGCCTAATGATGCCTTCGGCCAGCATTATGCAACCAGCGAAAGATTTGATGACCAGGTCAGTGATTGTGAGCTGATGGATGAAGCGGCAAAATACTACGGGAATATACTTTGGCCGCTAAGTGCGATTATCTTAAGAAAGATAGAAGAAATCCAGAAAATGAATTTAGCCATAAAAATGATTGCGCCCAGCCACGGTATTATCTGGCGCAAAGACCCGGCAAAAATTATCAAGGCTTATACTTCGTGGGCAAAAAATGAGACTAAACCAAAAGTCGTGGTTATGTATGAAACCATGTGGGGCGCTACAGAAAAAATGGCAAGAAAAATTGTCGAGGGCTTAACCGATACCGGCGTAAGCGTAAAACTCTATGATGTCCCTACAACCGACCGCTCCGAAATGATAAAAGAGATGCTGGATGCAAAGGGGTTTATCTTCGGTTCTTCTACGCACGACAATGATATGCTGCCTAATATGGCAGGATTCCTGGAATTTGTAAAAGGCCTATTGCCTAGGGAGAGGATTGCTGCAGCGTTTGGTTCCTGCGGCTGGGCAGGAGGGGCACTCAAGGAAATGGAGGACGTGCTTAAACAGTCAGGTATAGAAATTGTTCAGCAGCAACTATCAGTAAAATACATGCCAGACGATAACGAAGCAAAAGCCTGTTATATTTTTGGCAAGGAATTTGCCGCAAAAGTCAAGGGAGGTAAATAATGGTACCGGTAGAGGCCTTAAAATTGGCATTAGTAAAGGAGCAAAACTCAATAGCTTTATACCAGAAACTTAACCTTGAGCATCCGGGATTAAAAGATTTATTCGAATTCCTGATTAACGAAGAAGAAAAACACAAAAAATTAATTGAGAAAAGAATCCAGGAAGCAACCAAGTTTTAAATAAGTTTTTTGTTGCAAAGTGGAGCCCGCCTGGGCGTTAACTCGGGGTTCCTAAGGGCGGAATACTCAAGCGGTCACAATCCATCCGCGCTCTAAAGGGCGCGGTTTTAGGCCGCGGAGTATAAAGGGAGATAAGTAATGGTAAAGAAAATTATCAAAAAAACCGCCAAGTCTAAAAGGGGCAGCCGCTATGCCTGCAGCGTTTGCGGCCTGTCAATTACCGTGGATAATATTTGCGGTTGTGTGGATGCCCGTGATATAATCTGCTGCGGTAAAGCCATGAAGCCTAAAAAATAACCTTTCTGTATGAAGAGCCTGAATGACGAGATAATCAATTTTTTTCATAACCAGGGCTGCGTTATCGTTTCAACCATAGATAGATCCGGCCTGGTGCACAATTCCTGCAAAGGCATAGTCAAGATGACCCGTAGCGGCAAGATTTATTTGCTCGATCTTTATAAAGCCAGGACCTACGCAAATCTAAAATATAACCCCTCACTTAGCATTACCGCAATTGATGAACACAGGTTTATGGGGTTTTGCCTGAAAGGAAAAGTTAAATCCATACCGAAAGCAAAACTTCATCCGGAAATTATCAAGGCCTGGGAAGACAGGATTACCAGTAGGCTTACCCGCAGGCTCCTCAAGAACATCAGGGATGAAAAAGGCCATCCCCGGCACCCGGAAATCCTCCTGCCAAAGCCGCAGTATTTGATAATTATGCAAGTCCAAGAAATAATCGATTTAACGCCGCAGCAACTTAAATAAGAAAGGACGGATATGGGAAATATATTTTCCGGCAGCGAAGTAGTAGAAATTGGCATCCAAATTGAAAAAAACGGCAGGGATTTTTACAATGCCCTGGCAAAAAAATCAAAAGATGCTTTAGCCGCAGGAATTTTTAAATATTTAGCTGGCGAGGAAGAAAAACACATTAAGGCCTTCCAGAATATATTAGAGAAGACGGAACTTTACGAACCCTTAGGCCTGGATGCGGACCAGTATTATGCCTATATGAAGGCATTGGCCGGTGAATATATATTTACGCAGGAAAATAAAGGCAAAGCCGCAGCCAAGCAAGCAAAAACAGATAAGCAAGCTATAATTATGGGCATCGGATTTGAAAAAGACTCCATTGTATTTTATACAGTAATTAAAAAAGTCATCCCTGTCTTTGACCAGAAGATAGTTGACGAGTTAATTTTACAGGAACACAATCACTTAAGGCAACTGCTCGAATTAGAGAAACAGATACAATAACAGTGAGGCGCAGATGGAAAAAAGCGTGAAAGTATACAGCACTCCTACTTGCCCTTGGTGTATCAGAACAAAGCAGTTCTTAAAGGAAAATAACATCGCCTTTGACGATGTGGATGTTGGCGCTGATCAGGCAGCTGCAGAAGAGATGATCCAAAAGTCAGGCCAGATGGGTGTGCCTGTTTTGGACATTGACGGCGAAATCATCGTAGGGTTTGACAAAGAAAGAATCAAATCCTTATTAGGGCTATAAATGTATGATTTGATAGTTATAGGAGCAGGACCCGCAGGGATAACATCAAGCGTTTATGCTGCCAGGAAAAAGATGAATTTCTTGGTTATCAGCAAGGATATCGGCGGCCAGGCTGCCTGGAGCGGAGACATAGAAAATTACACCGGATACCAGTTTATTACGGGACCTGAGCTTGCAGAAAAGTTTGCAGAGCATATGCGCAGGTACAATGTCGGGGTGAAAGAAAATGAAACCGTACTTGAAATAAGGAAGCCCGGTAATAGCGTTTTGGTTACAACCGATAAAGCCAAATATGAAGCCCGAAGCGTAATTATTGCTTCGGGAAAAAGGACGCGTGAATTGAATGTCCCGGGAGAAAAGGAATTCAAGAACAAAGGGTTAACTTACTGTGCTACCTGCGATGGGCCGTTATTTGCCGGCAGGGACGTGGCAGTTATCGGAGGAGGAAATTCCGCATTAGACGCGTCCTTACAGCTTATGAATATAGCCAGGCATATTTATGTGATTAATATTACAGAGAAGTTAGGCGGAGATGCAATAATGCGCGAGAAAGTCGAACATAACAAAATAACAACCGTCTTTAATGACACTGCGGTAACCGCGGTAATCGGCGATAAGATGGTTAATGCCATTAAAATAAACGTTAAGGGCAAGGAAGAAACGCTTGCGGTCCAGGGGGTGTTTGTGGAAGTAGGCCTTATGCCCAATAGCGAATTCGCAAAAGACATCGAAAAGAATCAATGCGGGGAAATTAAGGTAAATTTACGCAATGAAACAAATATTGCGGGGATTTTTGCTGCCGGTGATGTTTCAGATGTGCCTGAGAAACAGATAATTATTGCTGCCGGAGAGGGTTCAAAAGCCTGCCTTAGCGCATTCAGATATTTAGCCGAACACAATTTTTAGAATTTAGCGCTCAAGAACTTTTCCAGTTTACTTCTGTTGGTTTCAATTTCCTGGATTATCTTCTCAACTTGCTCTTGGGCAATTACGTTTCCATCTTGAGTGACATACCAGATATACCCGCCTGCGTCTACCTGCCAATATGGCTTGTAAGGCGAAGCAGAGTATGCGTTGGGTTGCCAGACGAGTTTAGCAGTTGCTGCACTAATGTCTCTAAGTAGCTTAGAATAGGCAAGAAGCTGTCCGTTTGAATATTTCTTCTTGGAAAGATTATTTAAAACATATTTTTGAATTAACTGTATTGCATGAGCTATATCTACCTTTAAAAGTATTTCCGGTGTCTTAGTCCAGCTCGCTTCTTTAAAATGCCCGTCTTTAGCATCAAGGATTATCACCCCCGAAGCTAAAAATTCCTTTCCTTTCTTCGTCTTTCCAAAAGGCACAAGATAATAATCGCTAAAATCTTTGTCCAGGCGCTTTACAAATATGGGGTTACCGGCAGTTGTGCCGTTGAAAGCGTCAACCGCACTTTGATCAGATAGCAGGTATGAGTCAACGATATCGCGCCAGCCCAGTTTCTTTAGGTGAGATTTTTTTAATTTTGCCGAAGTAAGTTTTATGCCTATAAACTCTAGGTTGCCAAAATCCTCTTCGGGTATTTTAATTTTCACTTTTGCATGGCCGGAATAATACGGGGGTTCTGCTACCTGGACAAACTCGCCGTTATAGGCATCAGTTGAAACCAGGGGCATAAAATAAGTTGACCCGCATTCTGCCGCGGTTTTATAAGTATCCGTTCCTATGCCGTTAATTACAGGGTCTTTTACCCATAATCCGTATACTGTAAAGTCAGGCGTATAAGTCGGGTTTGTGCGCGGCTCAGGGCAGGGATTGGCGCTGGTGGCATATCCTTTTACTGCAACCCAATGGTTGTAGTTTCCGTATATAGGCACTGCTGCCGGAGTATTAGGCCGGGCAACTAAAGCGCTGTCAGTTTTCCACCATTCCTCCTGTGTAACTAAATAAGCCATCCAGTGGCAGATATCGCGCATATAATTATTAAACGCATTGGAATCTAAATTCGGGTCATAAGTATCTACGGCATAGTTATAACCCTTATAAGGATTTCCGTCAGGTAGGCTGTCATAAACGTCAGCCCAGTCTGAGACCAAAGAATCATAAGGATCAAAATGCCCCAGAACTTTATCCATTTCATCGGCAGTTAAATCAGGGCCGAAGGCGCCAGGAGAACGCGCGTATTGATAAATTGTATTCTGGTCCAGTAATGCCGCGCCTGCGCCCTGGCGGACATAATTTAATAGCATTTGGGCTACAGCTGCACCTGTTGAATTGTAAGCGGTATTCTGATACCAGGGCATCTCTGTCATATTCAAGGTACAGGAAGTAGCCGGTATTCCTACTCCACCTCCCAGCTTGGTGGGATCAAACCCTGCTTTTGCAAAGGCATAATAGCAGGACGCAAGAGCAGCCTGGCAATTATAAGTATAGTATCCTGTACCCGTAGGAACGTTTCCTGCCACTGTTGCGTTAAGATAAGATGCGTAGGGAGCGACTTTTGCATTTGCGTCATCAGACGGGTTTACAAAAAAATTGTCCAGAGAAGAAACCAGAGTATTATATTTATTCAGGTAGCCTTGAGATTTTATTTGGTTTCCCAGAGAGTAATGGATTTGAGCTGCCCTTAAATAGGCCAGCGCCATCTGTGAGGACATTTCTACCGAGCCGTAATCTCCGGTTTCTGATACGGAGAATCTAAAAAATATCGGGCTTGCGTCTGTGTTCAGGAAAGCAGTCCGGCTTTCTATAGCCGAAAACATAGCGTCAATTTCAGCATCTCTTTGCTCCTGTGTGTTCCCGAAGAAAGTATCCTGGGACATCATGGCTAGCGGCGCAAATGCCATTACGTCTGTAGCAACATAACTGAAGTCACTCTTTATCCATGCTGTGCCGCTAAAAGTAGCTGAAGAGCTATACAGATGGACCGAAGTATCATACATACTTTTAAGCCAATTATCTATTTGGGTTGCTGCCTGGTTGTATTTTGTATCCGAAGTTACCTGATACAATGCCTCGAATGCGTAAAGCGCCCGTTCATTCTGTTCGCTAGATTTAAGGTTCCAGTAGAAATCTGATTGCGGTTCAGGATCATGATACATGCCCCTTGGCCCGTAGCGTATGCCGCCGTCTGTATCCTGCAACCTCAAGAGATAATCGCCCAAGAGCACAGCCATATTCCTGTAATCCTGATTGTTGGTTTTTTGGTATGCCTCAAGGGAGTCAATTATCAGGCAGGCGCTTGCTCCGGTGTCCACAAGCCAATCCCAGGTAGGCCACCAGTTTGTTTGGTCGCGGCCTAATATTCTTACCAGGCGGTACAGGCCGTTTGTTAAAGGAGTTCCATTAGCATCGTAGTAATTGCCGTTTGTGTTAAACAAAGGGTTATTGGAATTGGTTAGTTGTGTCTTAAAATAATTAACATAAGTATCTAAAATAGTAGTAATCCCGCCGTTTAAACAGATTCTTGCTAATATTGACTGATCGTAGCTTACTGCCCCGTAATTTATAAAAGCCTGGTCAGCAGTTGATTGTCCGCCAAGATAAATCTGGAAGCTTGGGGTTAGGCCCTGGAATCCGGAAGTATTGTCAACTGCCCTGTCAGTAAAGTACTTTATATAAGGTAAGGCAGTTTGATAAAGTCGTTGATCGCTACTCTGGGCTTGTAGACTTAGGGGAGAGAGAAGGCAAACAATTAATGCAATGGTTGAAATTCTGAATTTCATTTTCTTCTTAACTCTAAATAAGGTAAAGGGTTTTAGCTCTATGGTAATTTAAGTAATAAAGTATAACACATAGGACATAAGAAATCAACTAAAAAACAAAAAATCAAGATTTTACTTGACAAAATGGCAAATATAATTTATACTCTACTATAATGATAGAGATTATAGAGAAAAGCCATGCATATAACTTATAGAGGCGATTACGCCTTAAAGACAATCCTGGATTTAGCCTTACACTACGGCAATAACCCTGTAACCATATCTGATTTAGCAAAACGGGCAGATATACCCATAAAATTTCTTGAGCAGATACTTTTGGATTTAAAGCGCGGCGGATTTGTAGAAAGCAGGCGCGGCAAAATCGGCGGTTATCTTTTGGCAAGAGCGCCCTCTGAGATTAAACTGGGAGAAGTCATCAGGTTTATTGACGGTCCTATTGAGGCAGTGGCTTGTGTGCATAATAATTACGCAGGGTGCCGTGATATATACAAATGTATTTTTAGAAGCATTTGGGAACAAGTAGCAGATTCTACTTCGGCAATCGTTGACAATATTACGTTTGAAGATTTAGTAAATAGGCTGAACAATGCAACGCCGGTATTTGCCTATCAAATTTAATTTATACTAAATGAAAATAGCCAAAGACATTACTAAGCTTATCGGAAATACGCCGTTAGTGCAGTTAAACAGGGTTACCAGCGAATGTGTTGCTAATCTGGCTGCGAAATTGGAATTTTTTAACCCTTGTTCATCGGTAAAAGACAGAATCGGCTTAAGCATGATTGAGGCGGCGGAAAAAGAAGGTAAAATTAGAAAAGATACGATAATCTTGGAACCTACTTCCGGAAACACTGGCATTGCTTTGGCTTTTGTGTGTGCGGTTAAGGGTTATAAATTGGTCTTGGCAATGCCTGAAACTATGAGCCTGGAAAGGCGCCAGGTATTGAAAGCTCTGGGTGCTGAAATTATTCTTACGCCGGGTACTGAAGGAATGACTGGAGCGCTAAAAAAGGCAGAAGAATTGTTAAAAAGCGATAAACGTTATTTTATGCCGCAGCAATTTAAGAATAAAGCAAACCCGGAAATCCATCGCTGCACTACTGCCAAAGAAATTTGGGACGATACCGAAGGCAATATAGATATTTTGGTTGCGGGAGTAGGAACCGGTGGTACAATTACAGGAGTAGGAGAGGAAATTAAAAAGAAAAAACCTTCTTTGAGGGTAATTGCTGTTGAGCCAAAAGATTCTGCGGTCTTGTCCGGAGGAAAACCTGGGCCGCATAAAATTCAGGGAATCGGCGCAGGGTTTATCCCCGAAGTCTTAAATAGAGAAATAATAGATGAGGTCATACAGGTTTCTAACGAAGATGCTTTTCTAACAGCCAGGAGACTTGCCAGTGAAGAAGGCATATTAGTAGGGATTTCTTCGGGTGCCGCGACTTTTGCTGCATTGGAAGTGGCGAGGAGAAAAGAAAATAAAGGTAAGCTTATCGTGGTAATATTGCCTGATACTGGCGAGCGTTATCTAAGCACGGAATTATTCAAGTAAGGAGGAATAAAGATGAAAGAAAAAGTAGAACAGGCTTTGGAAAAAATTCGTCCCATGCTTATGGCTGACGGAGGAAACGTGGAATTGGTAGAAATCACTGATGACGGAGTCGTGAAACTGAAGCTTACAGGAGCTTGTGGCTCTTGTCCCATGAGCTCAATGACTCTAAAGATGGGCATAGAGAGGATTTTAAAAAAGGAAATCCCGGAGATTAAAGAGGTCGTTGCATTATAAGGATGTAGCCAATGAAAACCATAAAAGAAATAAATGACAAAATCAAAAAAGGCGAAGTTGTAGTTGTGACTGCCGAGGAACTAATTGAGCTGGTAGACAAAAATGGGGCAAAGAAATGCGCCGAGGAAATCGATGTTGTTACCACCGGCACTTTCGGCCCGATGTGCTCATCCGGAGCATACTTCAATATCGGCCATTCTAAGCCGCGGATTAAACTGGGAGGCGGGGTTTGCAAGCTTAATGACGTGCCCTGCTACACCGGCTTTGCGGCAGTGGATATTTACCTGGGAGCCACCGCCATTCCTGATGATGACCCCAGGAATAAAGTTTATCCCGGCGAATTTAAGTACGGCGGAGCACACGTCCTACAAGAATTAGTCAGCGGTAAGGACGTGCGCCTCGAAGCAACTGCTTATGGAACAGATTGTTACCCTCGTAAAAAACTTGAAACTTACGTAAATCTTAAGGATCTAAATGAAGCGGTATTATTTAATATCCGTAATTGTTACCAGAATTACAATGTAGCAGTGAATTTATCCGATAAAATGATTTATACCTACATGGGTGCTTTAAAGCCTCATATAGGAAATGCAAATTATTGCTCTGCGGGACAATTGTCTCCGCTGTTAAAGGATCCGCTTTATAAAACCATAGGCGTGGGAACAAAGATTTTCTTAGGCGGAGGCATTGGGTTTGTAGCCTGGCATGGTACACAACACAATCCTTCTGTAGCCAGGAAAGAAAACTCCACCCCAAAAATGCCTGCAGGCACAATTGCTGTAATCGGAGATTTAAAACAGATGAAACCCCAGTGGCTTGTGGGAACCAGTATGTTTGGTTACGGGGTGAGCCTTACCGTTGGTATAGGTGTTCCTATACCCATATTGAATGAAGAGATACTCAAAGGAGCTTCGCTTTCCGATAAAGAACTCTTTACGCAAATAGTTGATTACAGTAATGCCTATCCTCAATGTGTGCCGGGTTCTTTAGGCGAAGTAACTTATGCGCAGCTTAAATCCGGTAAAATTATTGTGCAGGATAAAGAAGTGCCTACCGGTAATTTATCCAGCTATTCCAAGGCACGTGAGATTGCCGAAGAATTAAAATTCTGGATAAAGAAGGGTAATTTTCTTTTGACAGAGCCTGTTTCGCCTTTGCCTTCAGCTGAATCCGGGTATAGTTTTAAGCCTTTAAAAGAAAGGCCGATTATAATAGAGGAGTAAAGCCATGGTATCAAAAAGAATTGTACTGCATTTTCCGCATCGTCTGGTGGACCAGCCGATTATTTATAAACTGGTCAAGGAATTTGACCTGCAGTTCAATATATTAAAAGCCTTTGTCACGCCCCAGGAAGAAGGGCTGATGGTCCTGGAATTAAGCGGAAAGAGGGAGAATTTTAACAAAGGCGTTGAATATCTGCAGTCCTGCGGAGTGAAGATTCAGCCATTGAGCCAGGATGTTATACGCAATGAAAGCAAGTGCACAAACTGCGGGGTATGTGTTCCTATATGCCCAACGGGGGCATTGGTAGTTGACCAGCAAACCCGCAAGGTAATTTTCTATGATAAAAAATGTATTGCCTGCGAGCTGTGCGTAAAGATTTGCCCTCCCCGGGCAATGGAGGTTAGTTTTTAAATTTGAACCCGAAGTTAAGGAAATTAAAAAAAATAATTGCCGGATACGGTTCTTGTTTGGTTGCTTTTTCAGGCGGAGTTGACAGCACCCTACTTTTAAAAATCGCATCGGGGGTTTTGCCGAAGAACAGGCTGCTGGCAGTTACTGCTAATTCCGCAACTTTTCCCCAGGAGGAACTTAAAGCAGCTAAAGATATTGCCAGGAGCCTGGGTGTAAGGCATAAGGTAATAATTACGCCTGAGTTAAAAAACAAGAATTTTATTGCCAATCCGGTTAACCGTTGCTATTTCTGTAAAAAAGAACTTTTCGGCAGGCTTAAAAGTATCGCCAAAAAATCCAGATTAAATTTTGTAATTGAAGCAGGCAACATCTCTGATGAAAAGGATTTTCGGGCAGGTAGCATCGCAAAGAAAGAATTAGGAATCCTTTCTCCGCTTTGCGAAGCAGGTTTGACAAAACAAGAAATCCGCATCCTTAGCAAAAAACTAAAGCTAGAAACCTGGGATAAGCCAAGCTTGGCTTGCCTTGCCTCAAGGATTCCTTACGGGGTAAGAATTTCAAAGCCGTTGTTGGACCGTGTTCATCGGGCAGAATTGTATTTGAAAGGCCTTGGGTTTAAGCAGGTAAGAGTCAGGCATTATAACGGCTTGTGCCGTATAGAAGTTTTAAAAAACGATATTGCTAAGTTAATGGACAAGCGCGTCCAGGTCGCTAGTAAATTAAGGAGACTCGGGTATAATTACATCACTATAGATTTAGAAGGTTACCGCACCGGAAGCTTAAACCCCGTTAGAAACGCCAAGGCTATTAAATGTAAAAATAAGTTTTCTAACGGGGTAAATGAGGTGATTGGGCAATGAAAAGAGTATATCTGGATTATGCCGCAACTACGCCTTGCGACCCCGAAGTCTTAAAGGCCATGGAGCCGTATTTCTTTAAAGAATTCGGCAATGCTTCCAGCCTGCATGCTTTTGGGCAAGAGGCAAAGCATGCAATTGAGGATTCCCGCGAGAAACTCGCTGCATTCATCGGCGCTAAACCCGATGAAATAGTGTTTACTTCGGGAGGCACCGAATCCAATAATTTTGCCATTAAAGGCGCAGCCTTTGCCCTGGAAAATAAGGGAAACCACATCATTACTACTGATATCGAACATCATGCCGTAACAGAACCCTGTAAATTCCTTGAGAAAAGAGGCTTTAAGGTTACTTTTGTCGGCGTGGATAAATACGGCATGGTTTCTGCACAGGATATTAAAAAAGCAATTACCGATAAAACTATTCTCATTTCTGTTATGCATGCCAATAATGAAATCGGTACGATTCAACCTATAGCTGAAATAGGAGAAATTGCCAGAGAAAAAGGCATTTGTTTTCATACCGATGCAGTGCAGACCTTAGGGCATATCCCGGTGAATGTAGATGAGTTGAATGTCAGTCTCCTCTCGCTTTCAGCGCATAAATTCTATGGGCCCAAAGGCGTAGGCGCCTTGTACATCCGTAAAGGCACGCGCATAGAAACATTTCTGCATGGCGGAGACCAGGAAAAGGGAAGGCGCGCATCCACTCATAATACTCCCGGGATAGTGGGCTTGGGTGAGGCTATAGAATTATGCCGGGATAAAATGGCAGAAGAAGCAAAATACCAGATAAGTTTACGCGATAAATTCATAAAGGCAGCGGCTAAAGAAATTCCCGAAAGTTACCTGAATGGCCATCCGCTAAAAAGGCTGCCTAATAATGTCAATATTTCCATAAGGTACATCGAAGGAGAATCTATCTTGCTCAACCTGGATATGCTGGGTATTGCTGTTTCAACCGGCTCAGCATGTACCTCAAGTTCTCTTGAGCCTTCGCATGTATTATTGGCTATCGGATTAACGCATGAGGTTGCCCACGGCTCATTAAGAGTGACTTTGGGCAGATGGACAAAAGAAGAAGATATCAATTATCTTTTGGAATGCCTTCCTAAAATCGTGGAAAAATTACGCGCAATGTCCCCCCTCTACGAGAAGAAATAACATGATAGAAAAGATCATCGAATTGTTGAGAAAGAAACCTGATTATGTTTCAGGCGACCAGATTGCCACGCGCTTAGGCGTAACGCGCCAGGCGTTATGGAAACATATCCAGGAGTTAAAAGAGCTGGGTTATGACATTGTAGCAGTGCCGCATTTAGGCTACAGGCTTGAATCCGGGCCTGACAGGCTGTTTAGTTTTGAAGTTTCCCGCGACCTGAACACTAAATTCATCGGGAAGAAAATTTATTATTTTGACGCAATCGCTTCCACAATGGAAGCTGCCATGCAATTGGGAATTCAGGGCGCTAATGAAGGGACAATAATCTTAGCCGAATCCCAGACCAAAGGCAAGGGAAGGCTGGGAAGGAATTGGTTCTCTCCCAAATATAAAGGCATTTATTTATCCCTGATTTTAAGGCCAAAGATATTGCCGTCGCAAGCTTCAATTCTTACTTTTTTAAGCGCTATTAGCGTGTGCGAAGCAATAAAAGAAATAACCGGCATGGATACGCAGATAAAGTGGCCGAATGATATAATGCTGGCAAATAAAAAAGCAGGCGGCATATTGACAGAGCTGAACGCCGAAATGGATAAGGTTAATTTTGTAATTATCGGTATAGGTTTAAACATTAATAATGACAAAAAGACACTACTTAGCCTAGCAACTTCCCTGAGAGAGCACAAAAAAGAACCGGTAAGCCGCATCGGCATTTTACAGGAACTTTTACGCAAAATTGAAGCAAATTATTTACTCCTGCAACACAAGGGCTCCCGGCCGATTGTTGAGAAATGGCGCGAACATAGTATTACCCTGGGCAAAAGAGTCAAGGTCTATTGCCAGAAGGAGCATGTAGAGGGAGAGGCGCTAGACGTAGATATAGACGGAGGCCTGCTGATCAGAAAAGATTCCGGCATCACCGAGAAGGTCATGGCTGGAGACGTGGTGCATTCCAGATAAGACCCCCACTGCTTCGCTTTGCGAAGCAAAGCGTGGGGGTTAATTCGCGCATATAACTTACTCACACTTACGTGTTCGTAAGTTTATTGTTTGAAGATCCCCTCTCAAGCAAGAGAACCGAGGGGATTAATTCGCACAATGGCTTACTCACACTTACATGTTCGTAAGTCATGTGCTCATTAATTGTAAACCAGAAATACTAATTAAGTTGACAATTCCCCCGGCATTTATATAATAAATGTCGGGTTTTTATTTTGTGGGTCCTGCCGAGGCTTGTTTTCGCAGCATCGCTCGATTTTCCCCAGCGTGGAAAATCTTCGCTCAAGCGGAAGCCTTCGCTCTTGGATACTTTTCTAACGAGGCAAACCATACCCGCTCCGGCTTCCTTATGTGCTGCTCAAATCAAGCCTCGTCACCCACAAAATAAAAACTTGTCCATAGATTATTTACTAAAATTATGGCTATAATTATTAATTTATTATTGGTTTTTGTTTTTGTGGCGAAGGGGTTTTGCGATGAAGCGCAAGATTTAGGCAAGATTGTTGTGAAATCGGCAGGAACAAATTACGAGAGAGCCGATTCGCTCAAAAATAACTATAGCCTGCAGACGGTGGATGGCTCTGAAATAAAAGAAAATAATCCTGAATCTGTGGCGGATGTATTAAATTATGTTTCGGGCATGGATTTACGTTACAGGTCAGGCATGGGGGTGCAGGGGGACTTATCTTTAAGGGGTTCAACTTACGAACAGGTAGCGGTTTTAATAGACGGCGTGGCAGTAAATGACCCGCAGACCGGCCACTACAGTTTGGATATACCACTCACTGCTTTTGATGTTGAAAAGGTGGAAGTATTGAAAGAGCCGGCTAGCAGCCTATATGGCCCTAATGCTTTGGCGGGAAGCGTAAATATTATTACTAAGAAGCCTGATAAACAAAGTTTGCAGTTGGATTCTTCTTTTGGCCAGCATGCGTTATTCGGGCAGGCATTTTCTCTAAGCATTCCTAATGATAATTTATCAGGCAGGTTATCGTTCGATCACGATATATCCCAGGCTGCCAGGCCGAATACGGATTTCCAATATTATACGACATCGCTGTATTTAAACAGGAAATTGGATAACTTGGAATTAGATACTTTATTTGGCTATCAGAAAAAAGATTACGGCGCAGATAGTTTTTATTCCAACCTGTTTAACGAGGAAGAGGAGCACACCGAAACTATTTTTATAAAAACCGGTTTTAACCTTACCGAAGAATTCGGGTCGCTAGAGAACAATTTATTTTTACGCAGGCACAAGGATAAATTTATCCTGGAAAGAAATGACCCCACCTCTGTGAATTATCACACTACGTATGTATACGGCTTTAATTCAAATTTAGATTCTCCGCTTGAATATGGCGATTTGTTATGCGGCCTTGACTTGGGAGAAGAAGAAATTAACTCCACTAATTTAGGCCAGCACCAAAGACCCCATGGGGCAGGTTCTGCAGGATTTGTTCCGTATTTGGGGGATAGGTTAAGCCTGGATTCCAGGGCGAGATTAGATTATTACCAAGATCGGGGATGGAATGAGTCATTTAATCTTGGTGCAGGATACGTAATCATAGACCAGAAGTTAAAACTAAAAAGCTCATTAGCCAGGAGTTTTAGAATTCCCAGCTTTACGGAATTATATTATTCTGACCCGGCGAATATAGGTAATCCTAATCTTAAGACAGAGAAGACCGATAGCGTAAGTTTAGGCATAAACTTTATCCAGGATTTTCTTGATTTCCAAATTAACGGCTTCTACCGAAGGGGAAAGAATTTGATTGATTGGGTAAGGCAATCTACCTCCGATCCCTGGAGCGCTACCAATTTAGGCAGGGTTGATTATCGGGGCATAGAGTTCAGTTCCAAAATAAATACGGACTTAAATTTCAGGTATTTTAATTTACAAGACGCCGTATTTTCCTATAACTATATCAGCCCTGATGAAAAAGCAACCGGTTTCATTTCCAAGTATGCCTTGGATGTGTTGCAACACCAGTATATTTTAGACCTGAATTCTAGACTTATGGGCCTGAATTTCAATTGGCAATTGTCTTATAACCAGAGGTATTATGGCGAGACATACTTTATCGGCAACCTATATATAGGTAAGAGATTCCCGGTAAGGGATTTTATTTTCGAGCCCTATATAAAGATCGATAATTTAACCAATACAAAATATTCGCAAATTTCAGGCGTGCTTGAACCGGGGAGGTGGATCAAGGGGGGCTTGAAATTCGAATGGTAATTAATGAATCTTTCATTTCCTCGCTTGATTGATTTTTTGCGGGTCCTGCCGAGGCACGTTCCTCGCGTCATCGCTCGCAATTCCCCAGCGTGGAATTGCTTCGCTCAAGCGGAAGCCTTCGCTCTTGGATACTTGTTTAACGAGGCAAACCATGCCCGCTTCGGCTTCCTTATGTGCCGCTCGTAACATGCCTCGTCACCCGCAAAAAATCAATTTTAATGCTCGAAGGTAAGTCAGATTCATTTACAGTACATTACAACTACTTTTCAAGCGCCTTGTATATTAGCAAGGCTCTTCGCTTCGCTCAGAGTTAAATTTTCTTGCAACTACGTTAATGAAAATTTAAGTGTCTTGGAGTGATGCCAAGCGGGCTTCTATAGGGGTCCCCGCGAGGGGTGTGTGCTAGGAAAATTTGACGAGCACACACCCCGAAGCAGGGGAAACTTTCGCCCCGCGACAAACACTCCAAGTCAGGCCCCGCGTAGTGTAGGGCGCGAGAAGAATAAATAACTTTAAATTTTCATTTTTATAGATATAATATTTGTAGCAAAGGAGAGAATGAATGTTTATACATGCGGTGTTATTTGAAATGCAGGCTAAGGAAGTAAGGGATTACCGTAATGACAGCTTGATGTGGGCAAGATTCGTTAAGAAATCAAAGGGATTCATTGTCTATTATACCATGAAGCGCTACGGCCATAAAAACCAGTATGTTTCCATTTATGAATGGAAGGCCAAAATTGACCATGACCGCTTCATGAATAAGTATCACGATTGGCTGGAGGCTAAATCCAAGGCAAGGGTAACAGTCTTAGGCTATTATAATCTTAAGGAAGTTGATAAGGTTAAGTAAAAAAAAGTTGACAAACCCGTAAATTTAGTGTATATTTTATCCTGTAGTAAATAAGGGAGTAGAAATCTTGGGCCGTAAGGTAGAGAGTAACTCACCTTACGGTTTTTTTCTGCCATTATTTACTATTAAAAATTATAGTAGAAAGGAGGGTAGTAAGTAATGGCAAGAGGTAAAGTAAAGTGGTTCTCAAACCAAAAAGGTTATGGGTTTATTACTCCTGAGTCTGGAAGTGATGTATTCGTGCATCACACAGCGATCCAGGGTGATGGCTATAAGACTTTAGAGGAAGGCCAGGAAGTCGAGTTTGAAATCGAAAAAGGCCCTAAAGGCGAACAAGCTACAAAAGTAGTTAAGTTATAACCTAAAAAGTAAACAGATAAGGCCTAAGCTTTGCTTGGGCCTTATTTCTTAAAGAATTATCAAAGGTATCCTTAAGTAAAGGGGGTACCTTTTTTATTATTAAGGCAGTAACATTATGATATAATTATAGATATGAACCCCGCACCTTTTAAGAATTTAGTGATTTATAAAATAACAGGTGCAGGGTTAGTGAATAGGAAAGAAGGCGCGGGGTGAAGAAACGGGTTGTTGTGGCAATGAGTGGCGGAGTGGATTCTTCTGTAGCAGCTGCTTTGCTGAGAAGTGCGGGTTATGAAGTCATAGGAATAACCATGTGTTTTAACCTGCCTGATTCTAAACGCAAAAGACCTAACTGTTGTTCAGTGTCCAGCATAGATGATGCCTCCCGCGTGGCTCATAAATTAGGCATAAAGCATTATACGCTAAACTTACAAAAGGCCTTGCAAGAAAACGTAATAAAGGAATTCTGCCTGGAATATTTGAATGGCCGCACTCCTAACCCCTGCGTAAGGTGCAACCAGTATATTAAGTTTGACTGCTTGTTAAACAAGGCGCTGTCCCTTGATGCGGATTTTCTTGCCACGGGGCATTACGCGCGGATAACTAAAGGCGATGATTATGTACTCAAAAAAGGCAGGGATAAATTTAAAGACCAGTCATATTTTTTATATAGATTAGGGCAGAAACAGCTTAAGCACATTTTATTTCCCCTCGGTAATTACACCAAGCCGCAGGTGCGGGGCTTGGCAAATAATTTTGGCCTTCCTGTGGCTGACAAATTAGCCAGCCAGGAAATCTGTTTTTTAGCAGGTACGGATTACCGAGCCTTTTTAAAGGCGAGGATTAGCAAAAAGATAAAACCCGGTAAGGTTATTGATAAAGACGGCAATATCCTTGGCAAACACCAGGGCATTGCATTTTACACTATCGGCCAGAGGGAAGGCCTGGGTATTGCCAAAGGATTCCCCTTATACATAACCAAAATAGACCCTCTGAAAAATCAGATTACTGTTGGGCCAAAAGAAGAAGTTTTAAAGCAGGAATTTTTGGTTAAGGATTTGAATTTTATCCTTACTCCCATAAAAAAGAAGGTTGTCCTTAAAGTCAAGATAAGGTATAATCACAAAGAAGCAAAAGCCCAGTTAATTCCCGTAAAGGATGGAATTAGAGTTAAATTCACTCGGGCACAGTTTGCCATTACCCCCGGACAATCAGCAGTATTCTATGATAAAGAAACCTTGGTAGGCGGAGGAATAATCGAAAGGGTGTGGGATTAGATGGTAAAGAAATTCGAAGAATTGGCAGTTAAGATAAAGGAATTAAAGAGGAAACGTAACGCCGTAATACTGGCGCATAATTATCAGCTTCCTGAAGTCCAGGAAGTAGCTGATTACCGCGGCGATTCTCTGGAGCTAAGCCGCATTGCCGCAAAAACAGAGGCAAAAGTAATTGTTTTCTGCGGTGTGCATTTCATGGCAGAGACAGCTTCGATTCTTAGCCCGGAAAAATTAGTCATCGTGCCGGATATTTTTGCAGGCTGCCCTATGGCCAATATGATTACTGCCCAAGATTTACGGAAACTAAAACAGGAACATCCCAAGGCAGCAGTCGTAGGCTATGTGAATACTTCAGCAGAGGTAAAAGCAGAATTAGATTATTGCTGTACTTCTACGAACGCCATAGCAGTAGTCAATGCATTAAAGGACAGAGAAGAAATAATTTTCGTGCCTGACAAATACCTTGCCGATTATGTGTCAAAAGAGACGGGAAGGAAATTAATTTCCTGGAATGGCTATTGCCCTACGCACGTAAAGATTCTGCCCGAGGATATCAAAAGAGAAAAGAAATTTCATCCTAAGGCTAAAGTGATTGTGCATCCAGAGTGCTTATCCCAGGTAGCTGCCCTCGCGGATGCAGTTCTTTCTACCAGCCAAATGTCCAAATTTGCCAGGGAAACAAATGCCAAAGAAATAATCGTGGGCACCGAAGTCGGCCTTATTTACCGTTTGAAAAAAGATAATCCTACAAAAGAGTTCTATCCGGCTTCTGAGCGCGCGGTTTGCCCGAACATGAAACGCACAACCCAGGAGAAAATTCTCTGGGCTTTGGAAGAGTTGAAAGAGGAAGTCAGAGTGCCTGACGACATTAGAACGAAAGCCAGACTTGCTATAGACAGGATGCTTCAAATAGTTTAAAAGAAGGTGCGGGGTGAACATCCCTGTTATTTACGAAGATGATTGGCTGTTAGTTGTGGACAAACCTGCCGGGCTTCTTGTGGTACCAACTCCCAGGAATGAATCGCGCACCTTAAGCAGCATACTGGATGAGGAGTACAAAAATAGAGGTTTTACTTATAATTTATACCCCTGCCACAGGATTGACCGCGAAACCTCAGGCCTGGTTATTTATGCCAAAGGAAAATCTATCCAGCAAAAAATGATGGAATTATTCAGGCAGAAGAAAATTAAAAAAACCTACGTTGCATTCGTTCAAGGCAATATTTCCCGAATGCAGGGAGAGATTGCTAAGCCTATTGAGGGCGCACCTTCTGTAACCAAATACAGGGCTTTGGAAAACAGGAAAGATTTCAGTATCCTGGAATTAAACCCCTTGACTGGGCGCACAAACCAGATCAGGCTTCACCTTAAAAGCATCGGCCATCCGATCGTCGGGGAAACGCGGTTTGCTTTTAGAAAAGATTTTGCGCTGAAGGCAAAGAGGATGTGCCTGCACGCAAAATCTTTAGAATTTATTCATCCTAAAACCAATAGGCCCCTACTAATAACCTCTGAGCTGGCAGGGGATTTAAAAGAATTCTTGCATAAACACTCCTGATAATATGAAGATAACCCTTAAAGAATGGATTTTATTTATTTCGATTGCGCTTTTGTGCGCAGGCACCTGGTTTAAATTTGGCTACCGTCAGTTATCTTTTGTGGATTTAACCGTAAACAGGCAGGAAGCCCTGAACAAGGCTGAATCTAAGGTCCGTTCATTGGGAGTGAACCCCGGGGAATATTCCAAAGCTGTTGTATTCCAAAGCGACGAGTGGGCAGATAGGTACCTGCAAAAGACAGCCGGCGAAAATTACGAAGAAGCATTTATAAAACAGCACGGCTTTGATTTATTTTTCTGGAAGATAAGGTTGTTTAAGGATTTTCAGAAAGAAGAATACATTATCAAAGTCAGCTCTGCTTCAGGCAAGATCATAAGTTTTGAGCACCTTTTAGATGACGTTGCCCCAGGCAATATTATCGATAAAGACACTGCCAAAAATAATGCCCGGGAATTCCTGAAACAAACATTCCGGATTAATTTTGATGAGTTCGATTTCCATGAAGAAAAGGTAAAGCGTTACGATAAGCGCACTGATTATACTTTTTCCTGGGAAAAGAAGGGTGTATATATCCCGTGGAAGAAAGATGAAGGAGGAGCCAAGCTTCTTGTGGGAGCCACCATCTCGGGAGACAAGGTGGAACAGTTCTATAAAAACAAGCTTGATGTGCCTGAGAAATTCCGCCGCTACGTAGAAAAACAGCTGGGCTTCGGCGAATACCTTTACAGTTTTTATTTTATCGTATTTATGCTTTTGGTTATCGTATCGACATTCATCGTTGTGAGGAAAAGGTCCGATGTAATTATGCGCTCCTGTAAAAGATGGTTTTTATATTTGGCGGCATTTATTGTATTGGCTAATTTTGTGTTCGTGTTCAACAATATCCAGAGCGTATTGATTTATTATTACACCAGCGTATCTTTGGTATCGTTTATGGGCACCTATTTTGTAAAAGAGCTGATTAATTCTTTATTGCTGGGGGCAACGCTTGTAATTGCGGGGCTTGCGGGAGAATCAATACGCAATGATGTGTTTAAGTCCAAACCCCACATTTCATTTTTACACTATTTGAGATCGACTTTTTATTGCCGGACAGTCAGCAGGGCAATTTTCCTGGGTTATATTTTGTTTGTGATATTGATAGGGATACAGGCTGTCCTGTTTCATATCGGCCAAAAGTACCTCGGTGTTTGGAAAGAATGGTTTCGCATGGCGCAATTCTCCTCGGCGTATCTTCCTTTTTTAAGCGCCTGCGCAATAGGCCTAAATGCAAGTTTTAACGAGGAAATAATGTACCGGCTGTTTGGCATAACTTGGGGGAAAAAATACCTTAAGAATACGGCTCTGGTAATTATATTGACTTCTGTGATCTGGGGGTTCGGGCATGCGCAATATGCGGTATTCCCGGTGTGGTTTCGGGGAATTGAAGTAAGCACGCTCGGCCTGCTATACGGTTTTATATTCATAAAGTACGGGCTGATACCTTTGCTTGTGTCGCATTACCTGTTTGATGTTTTCTGGGGTGTGGCAGCGTACTTACTGGGGCATACTACAACTTATCTATTTACCAGTTCTCTATTAATCTTTGCTATTCCCTTTATATTTGCCTGCATTGCTTATTTCATGAATAAAGATGAACGGGAAAAAGACATCAGTATTTTGCTTAACAATGAACAAAGGTATAATTTAGGGATTCTGCTAACCTATATACGCGCCAGGAAATCCGAAGGGTATGGTGCTTCGGCAATCAAGAATGAGCTTATAAAAAATAATTGGGATGCGGAGCTTGTAGCATTAGCCATAGGCGAGGTCTTTAATGCCTGATTTGGGATTAAAATATTAAAATGAGCATAATCGTTTTGGGAACAGTTGCGCTGGATTCGGTAAAGACGCCATTTGGCCAGAGAAAGCATATGCTGGGAGGCTCTGCGGTGCATTTTGCCATGGCTGCCCGCCTGTTTACCAACGTCAACCTCGTAGCCATTGTGGGAAGGGATTTTCCGGCTGAGCATATAAATTTCCTGCGTAAGAAAGGAATCATCCTGACTTCTTTAATCAAAGACAAAGGAAAGACTTTCAGGTGGGAAGGCCGATACGAAGGTGATTTAAACTCAGCACTAACCTTAAGCACGGAATTAGGCGTGCTTTCGGCGTTTAAGCCGAGTGTGTCTTGGGAGCAGAGAAAAATAAAAAACATATTTTTGGCCAATGTTGATCCCGACATTCAAAGGCATCTTTTAGCCAGCATGCATTCTCCTGCGTTGGTAGGTTTAGACAGCATGAATTACTGGATAAGCCATAAGCGTAGGTCCTTATTAAATTTACTAAAGCAGGTGCATATTTACGTAGCCAACGACCAGGAAGCCAGGGTTTTGTCGGGGGAAGTTAATCTTATCAAGGCTGCTAAACGCCTGTATACTTACGGCCCCAGGATGATATTGATTAAAAAGGGCGAACACGGCGTCCTATTTTTTAGCGATAAATTTATCTTTTCTTTACCGGCTTACCCAACGGATAAAGTTATTGATCCAACAGGCGCGGGTGATACATTTGCCGGTGCATTTATGGGGTATCTTGCCAGGCCTAAGAAAATAAATGAAACTGTCCTTAAGAAAGCCGTTGCCTATGGAACAGTAGCAGCTTCTTTTAACGTAGAAGATTTCGGCCTGAATAAAACAGCCAGGCTTACTATGGGCGATTTGGAAAACCGGCTCAAAGGTTTTAAGAAAATAGTTTCATTTTAAAAAACAAAATAGGGGGCTAAGATGATGGAAGAAAAAATACTCAATGATTACAAAGAGGCGATGAAGGCAAGAGACGCCATTAAAAGTTCTATGTTGAGTTTACTGCGGGCGGATATGATGAATGCAGCAGTGGCAAAGAAGAAAAAAAACTTAGACGATGCGGAAGTTATGGCCGTAATCAAGAAACAAATCAAGCAGCACCAGGATTCCATTGAGCAGTTTACCAAAGGCAATCGCCTTGATATGGTTGATAAGGAGAAAAAGGAGCTGGAAATTTTAAAAACTTACCTTCCGCCGGAGCTTCCAGAAATAGAAATTAACAAGATTATTGAAGAGGCAATTATCACTACCGAGGCCAAAGACGCCAAAGACATGGGTAAGGTTATGAAAGAGGTTAATGCCAAAATAGCAGGCCAGGCCGACGGGAAACTGGTAAGCGATTTGGTAAGGGCGCGCCTTTCCCCGAAACCCAGCGCGTAATTTATATAGACAATAATATTTAACTGTGTTAATATACTGCTTCTTCCTGTTTATAATCCTTAATCAATATTAGTAAGCTCGCGTTTTGTTATGGAAACTTATTTTCTCCTTCACGAAGACATCTTCAAATTCTATGAGCGCATAGCTTCACAGTTCCAACTATATGTCCCTGTCCGCATAAAATCTGTTATTGAAGTAAAGTGCGATTATGGATTTAACCAGCCTGGCGAAGATTACCTGCTTAAGAAATATTCCGACGTCAATAAAGATACAATAGTCTTTAATGAATACCGCGGCATTGACCCCGTAGCCCGTAATTTCTTTACCCATTTAAAGGAAGAGATTTGTGAATATTTCCAGCCGCAAGACGCCAAGAGGAAAGAAAAACCGGTTGCTATAAGTGGAGTGAAAAATTGCGATTTATTTTCCTCTAAGATTCAGGACTTTGTTTTTCTGCAAGGCAAAGAAGAAGACCAAGTTTATAAAACCAGAAGAGAAAACGCACTGATAATTTCCAGCGACTGCCCGAATTTCAAAGAAGTTTGTTTTTGCAGGGCATTTGATATAAATCCGCATGCAACAGAAGGTTTTGACTTTAATTTATCTCCCTTGAACAATGGCTACCTGGTTGATGTTGCTTCTCTAAAGGCAAAAAAAATAGCCGATTCTCTTAAAAATATCTTTACCCCTGCAACTGCCGCCCAGCTTTCAGGAAGAAAAGCCAAAAGAGAATCTGTGATACGGCGCATGGAAGAGCATTTGGCCTGCCATAAAATCCCCAAGAAAGAGACCTTACAGGAAATAGTTTTATCAGGCTACAATTCCGCAATCTGGAAGGAACAGATGAAGACTTGTGTTGAATGCGCAGGCTGTATTTTTATCTGCGATACCTGTCATTGTTTCCTGTTGAGCGATGAGCAGTCAGCCAAAGATTCCCAGAGGCTGCGCCTTTGGGACGGCTGTTTGCTGAAGAATTTTACCAGGGTTGCCGGCGGTGCAAACCCCCTTAAGATGCGTTATATGAGGCTGCGTAACCGCTACCTTAAAAAATTTGATTTTTTTATTAGCAATGTAGGGTTTCAGGCCTGCTGCGGCTGCGGCAGGTGCATAGAAGTCTGCCCGGGAAAAATTGATATCCGTTATATATTAAGAAAGTTACATGACGAAAAATATCTACCAGCCGCTTGAGGCTGTTATAGAAGACATCATCCAGGAAACCCCCACCATAAAGACATTTGTCTTAAAGCCGGAGTCTAACTTTTCATTCCAGACGGGTCAATTCATTGAAATGACTGTCCCGGGTTTAGGAGAAGCTCCTTTTACGCCCTCCTCCGATCCGGGTAGAAACGAAAAAATTGCTCTAACCATAATGAATGTGGGAACAGTGACTGCTAAATTACACATGATGAAAGTAGGCGAATCCATCGGTATCCGCGGGCCATACGGAAAAGGTTATCCCTTGAATGAATTTAAAGGCAAAGATGTCTTAATCGTAGGCGGAGGAGTGGGCCTGGCGCCTTTAAGGTCTTTACTCTTCGCGCTATTTTCCGACATTGATAATTATAATAAAGTAGTGTTGCGCTACGGCTCACGTTCGCCTACAGACATAGTTTATAAGGCCTTGATACCTGAATGGGCAAAAAAAAGCAAAGTAGATGTAGTTACTTCGGTTGACGTAGGAGATCCCAGCTGGAAAGGTAATGTCGGTTTAGTAACCACCGTATTAAAGGATTTGCCGGTTGATTTAAACAATGCGGTTTGCATTGTCTGCGGCCCTCCCATAATGATGAAATTCGTAACCTTAAAATTAATTGAATTGGGTTTCAAACCCAAAGACATATACTTGTCCATGGAAAAAAGCATGTCCTGCGGACTGGGGAAGTGCGGGCACTGCCGTATCGGGAAATACTATGCCTGTAAAGACGGCCCGGTGTTTCGCTATGAGGATTTATTGGATATATACGATATCTGGGAGTAAAGAACGTAAAACGCAAAACGAAAAACGCAAAACTAAGGTTCATCCTGTATAATATTTAAAACGCAAAACTGCAACGCAAAACTAAAAACGTTTTGAGTTTAACCTATATGAAACGGCTATTCATCGACTTAGATATTTGCAACAAATGCCAAGAGTGCAAGGTATGTTGCGATTATTTTTATCATCCGCAAAATAACGGAATTACGTCTTTGCGCGAGTATGCTACGTTTGCCACTATTTGCCGGCATTGCGAAGAAGCGCCCTGCGTAAACTCCTGTTATCATAATGCGCTGGAGCGTGCATCCGACGGGCATATTAAACGTTACAAAATGCGCTGTACGAGTTGCAAATCTTGTTCTGTGGCTTGCCCCTTCGGGATAATCTTTCAGGATTTTATACCATATCTGGATTCCAGTTGCGATTATTGCGTAGGTATCAGTGATACTCTACCTAAATGCATAGCAACTTGTCCTGAAAAGGCAATAGACTTAAGGGAAGTAGAAGAGAGCCTGGAAAAAAATATATTTCTGGTAGGCGAACATCTGGCAGTACATTCTATCAAATGGTCAAGAGAGGATGCCCAGCCTCCTAAAAAGAGATGAAATTACTGTTAAATTATTTTATTTTTCCCGGTTTTTTATTCAGTTTAATTGTGGGATTAATTTTAGGCTGGATTGACAGGAAAGTTACAGCGCGCCTGCAGTGGAGAAAGGGGCCACCCTGGCATCAAAACTTTACCGATATCTTAAAGTTGCTGGGCAAAGAAACCATTGTCCCGCAAGGAGCAAGTGTAGCATTCTTGCTTTACCCTTACATTGGCTTAATCGGTTTGGTTTTGGCTACCACTATCCTGGGCGCTAGTGTCCGCTCGCCATTGGGGAGTTTTAGCGCCGACTTAATAGTAGTTTTGTATTTTTTGACCATACCTGCGCTGGCTATGATTCTGGGGGCATCCAGTTCCCGTAACCCCCTGGCTTCTGTAGGCGCTTCACGGGAGATGAAAATGCTTTTGGCATATGAGTTGCCTTTTCTTCTTTGTATAATTGTGGTGATTATCAAGAGCCAGGCAACAATAAGGCTGGGCCAAATTATTGACCATCAGTTGAGGCTGGGTTCTAATCTTGCTTCTTATTCGGGAGCACTTGCATTTATTGTGGCGGTCGTGTGCATGCAGGCAAAGTTGTGTTTTGTGCCTTTTGATGCCTCTGAGGCGGAGCAGGAGATAATGGCGGGCGTATTGATAGAATATTCGGGATTGCCTTTGGCTGTATTTAAATTAACCAAGGCAATTATGTTATACACCATGCCCTTGTTCATTATCATTTTATTCTGGGCGCATGATTTAAGTCCATTGGCTTTAATCGCGAAATTTGCGGTTTTACTACTGGTTATGATTCTGATTAAGAATACTAATCCTAGGTTACGCATTGACCAGGCATTAAGATTCTTCTGGCGCATACCAACTGTTTTAGCATTAATAGCTGTTGTACTGGCACTGTTGGGAAGATAATGACAAATGACAAAAACCAAAGCACAAGCTAAATTCCAAACACCAAGCACCAAATTCCAAATAATATCCAAATTCCAATTTCCGAAAATAAAGGGGACGTTTCTATTTTTCCTCTGCTTAGGAAACGTTAAAAATAGAAACGTCCCCTTTTCTTTCTGGAATTTTGGTAATTGGGATTTATTTGATGTTTGGGATTTGAGATTTGGAATTTAAATTATGAACTTTAAACTAAAGGCATTAACTAAATCTATTTGGATTTTTCACGTAAGCGCGGGTTCTTGCAATAACTGCGATATCGAGATCTTAGACTGCTTTACTCCCAGGCATGACGTAGAGCGTTTTGGCATTCAGCTCATAGGCTCAGTAAGGCACGCGGATGCACTTTTGGTCACAGGCATTGTGAACAAAAAGAACATCTCCAGGCTAAAAAAAATTTATGAACAAGCACCCCAGCCCTGCCTGGTCGTAGCAGTAGGGCAATGCGCCATGTCGCAGCATATGTTTAGGTTCAGTTACAATGCCTATCAGCCGCTGGACAAAGTTTTGCCCGTAGATTTATATATTCCGGGTTGTCCTCCTAAGCCAGAGGCAATCATCGACGGTATAGTTAAGTTAGTAACCAAATTAAGAAAGAGCTAATGCAATGGACGTAAAGTACCGCATTAAAGAAGAGCTGGGCCAGAAGATTACCCACTGGCATGAGGCCTCCAGCAGGAGAATATATTTTAACGTAGATAAAAAAGATATTTTCCGCACGGTAGAGTTTTTATTCAAAGAGCTGGGGTTAAGATTTTCCACTGCTTCGGGTATCCAAGTTCCGCAAGGTTTTGAAATTATATATCACTTTAGTTATGACGAAGCAGGCGAGGTTTATTCCGTGAGGGTTTTAATAGAAGATAAACAAAATCCCGAAATAGATGCCATTACGCCTATTTTTCCCGGAGCAGAATGGATGGAAAGGGAAATGTGGGAAATGTTGGGAATAAAATTTAAAGGCCATCCTAATTTGAAACGCCTGCTTTTAGCTGACGATTGGCCGGATGGCGAATTCCCCTTGAGGAACAAGTAAATTCAAAAGGTAAAAGTAAAAAGGCAAAACTGAGGTTCATTCTGAATAAAACTTATAAATAAAATCAGGAGTTAGATAATGTCACATAAGGTTATAGTCCCAATAGGGCCGTATCATCCTTTACAGGAAGAGCCGGAATTTTTCCAGCTTTATGTCGATGGAGAAAAAGTAACTGATATAGATATCATTATCGGCTACAATCACCGGGGCATTGAGAAACTCGCGGAATCGAAACACTATGATCAAATTGCTTATCTGGTTGAGCGTATCTGCGGGATTTGCTCTTCCAGCCACCCCTATGCTTATTGTTTGGCAGTGGAGGATATTTTAGGAGGAGAAAAAAAGGTGGTTCCAGAGAGGGCGCTTTACATACGCACTATAATTGATGAGTTGCAGCGCATTCACAGCCACCTTTTGTGGCTGGGTTTGGCAAGCCACTTCATCGGATACAATACAGTATGGATGTGGGCATGGAAATACCGCGAGCCTGTCCTGGATATGTTTGAGATGATTACCGGTAACAGGAATAATTACGCCATGTTTAAGATTGGAGGCGTGCGCCGGGACTTAAGGGACGAAGATATTCCCATATTAAAGAAGGCATTGGATGAATTGGTGCCTGCGCTGAATTTATTTAAAGGCGCTGTAATGGATGATCCGGTGATTCAGGCAAGGCTAAAGGGAGTAGGGATTTTAACCAAGCAGCAGGCAATTGACTGGTGTTTGGTTGGGCCGACTGCAAGGGCTTCAGGAGTAAACATTGATATCAGGCGCGATGAGCCATACGGAGCAAGCGACACTATTAACTGGAATGTCATAGTTGAGAAGGACGGAGACATATTTGCCAAAACAGTCTTAAGGATTTTGGAATTATACGAAAGTGTGAGCATGATCAGGCAGTGCCTGAATAAAATACCTAAGGGCCCTATTGATTCCGATGTAAAAGAAATTCCTCCGGGAGAAGGAATCGGAAGAGTAGAGGCTCCGCGCGGAGAATGCATACATTATATAAAAAGTGACGGCACAAACCGCCCCATCAGGCATAAAATACGCGCTCCCAGTTTCATGAACGTGGCTTCCAACAAGGTTTCCTGTATAGGTGGGACAATTTCAGACGCAACTATCACCCTGGCAGCAGTTGATCCTTGTTATTGCTGCACAGAGCGGGTGGCAGTGATAAAAAAATCCGATAATAAGAAAATTATGAACGGCTGGGACTTGATTAAATTATCCCAGGAAAAAACCGCTAGCCTAAAAAAGCGAATGCATTTAAATGATTAATATTTCTTTCCTTTATCCTTGGTTTCGATTAGACAACCTTAATTTGTTTGTGGTCTTGGCCATCCTGTTATTTACGCTGTTAACTCTCATATATTCTTTTAGTTTTATGAAAGGCAAACCCAGGCTGCCCCAATATTACTCCTGCATTATTTTAACTGCAATTGCCTCTATTGCAGCGGTAATCGCCAACAACCTCATTTTATTGGTAGTGTTCTGGGGGTTTTTAGGATTAACCCTGTTCCTTTTGATTAATATAGCAGATAATGCAGAGGCAGCAGCAAAGAAGGCATTAATAATTGTCGGCGGCTCAGATGCATTGATGATATTAGGCATAGCAATAATTCACCACCTCACAGGAACATTCCAGATGGATAAGGTCAAGTTAGAATTTAACAACTGGATTATAATACTTGCCTACCTTTGTATTGTTATTGCCTGTTTTGCCAAGGCAGGTGCAATGCCGTTTCACTCCTGGGTTCCTGACTGTGCAAAAAGCGCTCCGCTTCCGGTTACGGCTTTTTTGCCGGCATCCCTCGATAAATTATTAGGTATTTATTTGTTGAGCCGAATATCCTTAGATTTGTTTGTAATGAATAACCTTATGAATTCTTTTCTGATGTTCGTAGGGGCCTTAACCATAATTGCTGCGGTTATGATGGCTTTGGTTCAGCATAATATGAAGAGCCTGCTAGGTTATCATGCTGTTTCGCAAGTAGGCTACATGGTTTTAGGTATTGGCAGTGGTAATCTTCTCGGTATCGCCGGCGGTTTATTCCACATGCTTAACCACGCTATCTACAAATCCTGTTTGTTTTTTAGCGCCGGAAACGTAGAATACCGCACCAAAACTACAGAACTGGATGAGCTGGGCGGATTAGGTAAACTGATGCCTTTTACTTATATCTCCTGTATGTTTGCCAGTTTCTCTATATCCGGTATCCCGCCTTTTAACGGTTTTGTCTCCAAATGGCTGATTTATCAAGGGTTGATTTTAAATATATCATCTTCAACTTCTATATGGCAATCGCTTTTTAACGTATTATGCCTAGTGGCAGCTATTTTTGGCTCAACCCTTACCTTAGCTAGTTTTATGAAATTGCTCCACGCTGTATTTTTAGGACAGCGCCTCAGTTTCGCTCGGAGTAAAAAGATTCAGGAAGTGTCCATCGGAATGTGGACGCCTGGTATTGTATTAGCTGGTCTTTGTATTTTATTTGGCGTGTTTGCATTTTCTATACCTTTAAAATATTTTATTTTCCCAGCGGCATCTTTCAATCAGGCTCTAAACGCATCGGCTCTTTTAGGTAGTTGGTCTCCGGCTTCGGCTACTTTGTTAATTATTCTAGGCTTGGTCTTAGGCTGGTTAATATTTAAATTAGGCAAATTAAAGCTTTCGCTGCGACAGGATGAGGCTTTTGTGGGCGCAGAAATAACTCAACCGCAACCGGAAAATATGGTAACAGGCATAGATTTTTATAACAGCATCAAAGAGATGAAGCCTCTAACCATTATTTACCAAAAGGCCCAAGAAGGTTACTTCGATATTTATGAACAAGGAAAAAAGTTGGTCTTTGCGATAAGTAAATTTCTCCAATTTCTACATAACGGAGTTTTACCTAGTTATTTGGTTTGGATGCTCTTAGGGATGGTAGGTCTATTTTTAGTATTTTTCAAGTAGGGTAAATAAAATGGAATTACACCTGATATTATTATTTATGATTTGCGCTAGTATCGTGGCAGTAGAAATAAAAGATTTAATTTCCAGCGTAATAGCTTTAAGCGCAGCAGGCATTGGCCTATGCCTGGCTTTTCTCATTCTTAAGGCACCGAGCCTTGCAATCACGCAGTTAGTGGTAGAGATTCTTTGCGTGATTATACTTATCCGCGCCACGATAAATAAGGACTTGCCCTTAGTTAGAGACGGGCGCTGGTTTTTTAATACTGTTGCTACACTCTTATTTATAGCAGTCTTTTTACTCTGTAGTTATTTTGCCTTGAGAGAATTGCCTAGGTTCGGTGAGCCTCTGATGCGCGTTTCGCAGGAATATATTGCAGGCGGGCTTGAAAAAACCGGCTCAACTAATTTGGTTAGCGCCATAACCTTGAATTTTAGAAACTATGATGCACTAGGTGAGGTAGGGGTATTATTTTGCGCAACAGTAGCGGTATTAGCGATTATTAGAAAGAAAGGCAAGGTTAATGAACAATAATCAGCCAGGGATGAGTTTAATTGTTAAAACCATAACCCGCCTTACCGTAGGTTTGATTCTTATTTATGGTATCTACATTGTCCTGCAAGGCCATATTAGCCCTGGTGGAGGATTTGCTGGCGGAGTAATCATTGCTCTCTCTTTTATTCATTTGATACTCGCTTTCGGAAAAGAGCCGGTTTTGAAAAAAATGAGCCAAGCTAGAATGCTATTTTTAATGATGGCCGGAGGCGTAATATTTTTATTTCTGGTTAGTTTGGGTTTCATCGGTAGGGCTCATTATTTGGAATCCTCCCGTAATTTTAAACTTTTTGCTGCCGGGCTTATACCCATCGAAGATATTTTTATATCTTTATTAGTAAGTATGGGCTTATTAATTATATTTTTAACCCTGATCTCATTAGCAGAGGAGGCAGAAAAAAGATGAGTTTGTATTTCTTATGTTTCATTTTATTTTCAATTGGGCTTTATTGCATACTGCGCAAAAGAAACATCATTAAGATTATCATCGGGTTGGGGATTGTTGAATACGCTGTAAATTTATTTTTAGTTCTTACGGGTTATCGTATACATGGCAGGGCGCCTATTTTAGCTAAAGACCAGCAGATACTGAATATGGTTGATCCTCTGCCGCAGGCAATGGTGCTTACGACAATAGTTATAGGCCTGGCTGTTACGGTAGTGGTAGTAAGCCTGGCGATAAAGATTTTTGAAAAATACGGCACCTTTGATATCACTAAGATTCGGAGATTAAAAGGATGAGGTTTTTGCTTCTCTTCACAATTATCCCCTTTGCCGCCAGTTTCCTAATTGCACTCTTGGGAAAGAAAATAAAAAACCTTAGCGATATAGTTGCTAATTTAGCAACTATGGCGCTTCTCGCACTTTCTTTATTTTCTGTTAATGCCCTAAATAGTAGTAAGATTCTGGTTTATAAAATAGGCGGCTGGATGCCTGCGTTAGGAATTTGTCTTGCGGTAGATGGCTTGGCTAGTTTTATGTTGGTAACCACAAACTTGCTAAGTTTTTTAGTCATGGTTTATAGCATAAGTTATATGCGCATCTACACTGACAAATGGAAATTCCATGTCCTGTTTATGGCTATGTTAGCTGGAATGAACGGCGTTATCACGAGTAACGATTTATTTAATCTCTATATTTTTCTAGAAGTAGCTTCAATCTCAGGTTATGCCCTGGTTGCTTTTGGGGTTGAGCCGCAAGACCTAGAGGCATCCTTTAAATATGCCATTATGGGAGCGTTGGCTTCGATTTTTATACTTTTAGGCATAGGGCTTCTTTATAGTTATACTTCTACGCTAAATATGGCGGATATTTCTTCAGTATTAGCCAATAGCCCTAAGGGATTGCTTGTTGGTTTTGTCTCAGTATTATTTTTAGCTGGTTTTGGCCTGAAGGCAGCATTAATTCCTTTTCATGCCTGGTTGCCCGACGCGCATTCTTCTGCTCCTACTCCGGTTTCAGCAACGCTTTCCGGAATACTCATAAAGGTATTGGGAGTTTATACGCTAGCAAGGGTATTCTTTAATATACTCGGTACCAATAATAATATCCTATCAATAATTATGTTTTTAGGGGGTCTCTCAATGCTGGTGGGTGTATTTTTAGCCGTGGGGCAATGGGACTTAAAAAGACTTCTGGCGTATCACTCTATAAGCCAAATCGGTTATGTAGTTTTAGGATTAGGATTGGCAACGCCCTTAGGTATTTTAGGCGGATTATTTCATTTGTTTAATCATTCTATATTTAAATCTTTGCTTTTTTTAAATTCCGGAGCCATAGAGCATTCTACAGGTACAAGGGATTTACAGAAGATGGGAGGGTTGCAGGAAAGAATGCCTCTTACTGCCAACGCTAATTTGATTGCCTCTATGTCTATTGCAGGCGTTCCTCCTTTTAATGGCTTTTGGAGCAAATTGATTATTATTCTTGCTTGTGTTCAGGCAAACCGTTTTGGTTATGCCTTATTAGCTGTGGCAGCAAGTATTTTAACCTTGGTTTCCTTTGCGAAAGTGCATAAATATGCCTTTTTCGGAAAACTAAACGAAAAATGGCAGAATATAAAAGAAGCTCCCTGGACTATGAAGTTCTCCATGGTAGTCCTGGCAGGTATTTGCATTACAGGAGGATTTTTACTTATATTTCCATTTAAGCCATTTTTACAATCGGCATCCGATGTTTTATTATCAGGTACTAACTATAAAGATGTGTTTTTCATGACGGTAAAGTGATGAGGACGCGTGCGGTTTTATTTTTAGCTGCTTTTTTAATTTGGATACTGCTAAGTTGGTCAGTAGATTCCCATCATCTTATAGTGGGAATCATAGTCGGAATTCTTATCTCTTGGTTATTAGATGATATATTCCCGAGAGAACCCAGGGTGTTTAAGAATATTAAACGTTATTTTTGGTTTTTTTATTATATTCCTGTATTTATCTGGGAGTGTATCAAGGCTAATATTGACGGGTTGTACCGGGTGGCACATCCAGCCTTGCCTATTAATCCTGGTATTGTCAGGGTTAAAACACGCCTGCGTTCGGATATGGGTTTAACCTTTTTAGCAAACTCTCTTACCTTAACACCGGGCACCATGACGGTAGATATAGACCGTGGAAACGGCATTTTATACATACACTGGAATGATGTAAAAAGCACGGACATTGAGGAGGCTACTGAACTTATTGTTCGCAAATTCGAGGACATATTAATGAGGATTTTTGAATGAAGTATTTACGTTGGTTGATAGGGGCAATTATTTTACTAATGCTGATAGGCGTAATTATGATTTTACCCCTGCCTTCTCTTTTGGAATGGCAGTCAGTTCTACTTAAGCGGGCATTCTTTATTTTAATTATTTGCGCTGGATTTTGCCTATGGAGGATTTTGCGGGGCCCGACCTCTGCTGACCGCGCCGCAGCACTGGATATATTAGGCATACTTATTATCGGGTTTTGCGCTATTCTGGGTATTCCTACAGGCAGAGATTGGTATATTGATATAGGAATTGCCTGGGCTTTGCAAAGTTTTATTTCCATTCTTGCACTCGGTAAATATTTGGAAGGAAAAAATTTCGATGAATGAAATAATCGGAATTGTATTTATCGTCATCGGACTGATTTTTGATTTTTTTGCGTCTTTAGGACTAATCAGATTACCAGACGTTTATAATCGGCTGCACTCTTCAATAAAGTGCGTGACATTAGGTACCTCAAGTATACTGTTTGGATTATTTTTGTTTAAAGGGATTAGTGCCACAGGCATCAAAGCGCTTTTATGTATTGTCTTTTTATTTTTGACTGCCCCAGTTTCTGCGCATGTCTTAGCCAGGGCAGCACACAAAAGCAAAGTTAAGCTTTGGGAAAAATCTGTTTGCGATAAATACGCAGAGGATAACAAGTGAAATTTCCGAAATTAAGAGAGCTTAGGGAAGCTATCAGGGCGCTGATAAAAGGCCCCTATACTGCAAAATTCCCTTATGAGCCCCATAAGCCTTTTGAGCGGTTCAGGGGACGTCCTTATTTTCATGAAGAATATTGTATCGGCTGCACTGCCTGCGCCCAGGTTTGTCCTGCTCAGGCCATAGAAGTGGAAGACAAAAAAGACAAAAGAGTTTTAACCGTGCATTGGGATATCTGTATATTCTGCGGGCTGTGCCAGGCGAATTGCCCTACTGAAAAAGGGATAGTGCTTTCACAGGAGTTTGATTTTGCCACCACGCAAAATAGGCAAGATTTGAAAAACGCTGTTGAGAAAGAATTTGTATTGTGCGAATGTTGCCAGGAACCGGTTGTCCCCCATGACCAGTATGTGTGGATAGCAAAAAGATTAGGGCCGCTGGTTTTTTCCAATTCTTCATTATTGCTGCATTATCTAAGGTTAACCGGGTTAGCCTTAAAAGAGAAACTCTCAAGGAAGAAAGAAGCTGAATTTTTACGCGCGGACCGCATCAGGGTCATCTGTCCGCGTTGCCGCCGCGAAGCGGTAATTAAATCATAGATTGTATTTGATTTTTTAAAAGTTTTTGTTACAATTTAAAGGTATGAGAGACAGATAAGAGAGGAGAGTGGTATGAGAAAATATTTACTTGTTGTAGTAGTGGCAGCTTTTGGTGTTTATATGTTCGGCTGCGGCAAAAAACAGGCTGCAGAGGAGCAGGAACCTTTGTCCATGGAAGCATTGAGTTCAGCGAATACCTCAACCCCGGCCCCTGCTGTAACGCCTGAAGCAGCTAAAATGCCGGAAACTAAACCTCAAGCAATGCCAACACAGGCCGTGCCTGTGAAGCTGGAATCTTTACCGCCAGCCGGCCCCTATAAGCCTACTGCCCTTGAAATTCAAACAGCATTAAAGAATGCAGGCTTTTATATGGGTGAGTTGGACGGAAGGATAGGAGCAATGACAAAGAAAGCAGTTGAGGCATTTCAAAAAGCAAATAACCTGGTGGCAGACGGTAAAATCGGCCCTAAAACCTGGGCAGCCTTAAGCAGATATCTTAATCCATCTGTAGCTGCTACCTCTACTAAAAAGAAAAGATAATAAATCTAATCCTTTAAGACAATAAAAAATCCCGACATTCTTGTTGGGATTTTTTATACTTTCGCGGACAAATGATACTAAGCAAAGACTTAATATTGGGAGAAATACCCTTATTTTCAGGTTTATCTACTACAGAGCGCAGTATAATTAAAGAGCGTTCTAGTATCCAGGCTTTTAAAAAGCAAGATATAATCTATGAAGAAGGTTCTGCCCCAAGCGCTTTATACTGCCTTGTGCTGGGAAGGGTAGAGATATACACCAAAGACCAGCAGGGAAACAAAAAAATATTGGAATATCTGCACCGCGGTAAATATTTCGGTATTATCTCGCTTTTGACCAACGAACCCCATTCTGTCAGTGCGCAGGCGCTTAATGATTGCGCAGTCCTTGTAATCAAAAAAGAAGATTTTGACTTTGTGTTAAAGAGGATTCCCCGCATTGCCGTTGATTTAAGCCGCACGCTTTCTCAAAGGCTTAAAAATAAAGACATACACCGTAAAACAATTTTCGAAAGCACGATAATTTCTGTTTTTAGCTCTTATTCTCAGGCAGGAAAGACCGTTTATGCCTTAAATCTCTCCCTTAGCCTGGCCAAAGAGACGCATAAATCATTAATTATATTGGATATTGCCCCAAACGATAAAATCCATAGCCTGCCCAACAGATTGGGGATAAACAACCCTTTTATTTTTGACCTCTCGAAGCAAGAAGGAGTAAACTCTTCCCGGCTGAAAGAATTTATTTTTAAGAATAATTACGGGGTAGATTTAATCTGTTTTCATTACGCCCCCGATGATGAAAGCTGCGTAGGGAATTTACTGGGGATTTTAAGTATTTTGGTCAATGATTATAATTACCTGGTTTTGGATTTACCGTCTTTAATGGACCGCATAATCTTTAGCATACTTAATCAATCGGATTTAATCCATATCTTAAGCAGCCCCGAGCCGGTGGATTTAAAACGCACGAACAATCTCATCGCCAGGCTAAAAGAGGGTTTTAGTTTTCATGAAGAAAAAATAAAGATAATCATAAATGAATACAAGTTTTCAAAATTAGATTACGAGGAGCAATCGCAAATATTAAAAAACAAGATATTTGCTACTTTGCCCAAGATTGACTTTGAATCAGGGGATAAACAAATTTTAAGCGAGCCGGAAAGCGAATATTCTAAGGCCGTAAGAAGGATTTCCCGGCAGTTAGGCGATTGCCAGGTGGGTTTGGTCTTGGGGGTCGGGGTAGCCTACGGGTTTTGCCATATAGGAATCCTTAGGGTAATCGAAGAGCAAAAAATCCCCATTGATATCATAGCGGGTTCCAGTATCGGCGCATTCATCGCAAGCCTCTGGGCATTGGGCAAGTCTAGCGAAGAAATATTGGAAATTGCCTGTGAATTCAAAGAGCCAAAGCATATCTGGGGGTTGATTGATTTGACCTTCCCGCTCCTGGGGTTTATCAAAGGCAATAAGCTCCAGAAGTTCCTGAACAAACATATCGGGAATAAGACGTTTTACGACGTTAAAATACCGCTGAAAATTATTGCCAGCGATGTTAAAAGGAAAGAGCCGAAAGTTTTTGACAGGGGGCCGCTTGTAGATGCGATTATGGCCAGCTGCTCCATGCCGGGTGTATTTCCCCCATTTAGGTTTAAGGGTGAAATGCTGTTTGACGGCGGGGTAACCAACCCTCTTCCTACCGAAGCCTTATGGAAAAGCGGCATAAAAAAACTTATCGCCATAAATGTCACGCCTTCTCGGGAAGACGTGTTGCGGCAGTATGAATTAATCAAAGAAGAAATCACTACTTCTATTCAGGAAGACTACAAACACAAGGGCTTGTTTAGCTTAGGCAGGCATTTCAGGAATAATTTCAAAACCAATATCCTTGATATAATATTCAGCAGTATTGAAATATTGCAGTCAGAGGTGGCAAATACGGAAGCGCAGCTTGCGGATGTGGTATTGCATCCGGATACCTCAGGTTTATACTGGCTGGAATTGCACCGCGCCAGGGAATTTGCCAAGAGGGGAGAAGAAGAAGCACGCAGGAATTTAAACAAGATTTTGCAGCTTGTAAACGAATGAAAGGGGAGCTAAATGCGTAAATTAAAGATCCAAAATTCAGGTCTTGTCATTTTTACTTTGGTGTTTGTTATTTTAATCAGCGGGTGCTCGTCGCTAAAAGAGGCATTCAGGGGTTTCAGGGGAGTTTCTACTAAAATACTAGAAGAGGGCAGGGCTCAAGCCATAGTAAAAACTTTTAATTACGATTATTTCACGGTTTTTACCAAATCCCTGGACAGCCTGAAGATTATGAAATCCTATGTTTATGCGCAGGACGTAAAAAAGCACATGATTGCAATTTATGTGTCAGAAGAAGATACGACTCCCGTGGGTATATTCTTTAAAGAAACAGGCGCATCAAGTACGCAGGTTGAGGTTGCCTCTCCCAGTACTTATGCCAAGGAAATCATATCTGCGAAACTTTTTAAAGCACTGGGCACTGAACCAGAAGCTAGTCAGAAAAAGAAAGGCGAAATCGATGCAAAAAAATAATCAGGGTATAAGTTGGTACATCGAAGAATGCCACCGCATTGCCAGGGAAAAAGGCTGGTGGGACAGCGAACGTAACGACGGAGAGCTCATTGCCCTTATGCATTCGGAATTATCCGAAGCCCTGGAGGCAATGCGTAACCACGGCAAGAAAGAAGATATAGCCGAAGAGCTGGCAGATTGCTGCATCCGCATATTCGATTATTGCGGGCAAAGGAATGTTGATTTAGAAACAGCCCTGCTTAAGAAAATAGAATACAATAAAACTCGGCCTTACCGTCACGGCAAGAAATTCTAACGCTTATATATGTTATCCCATCTTAAACTGCATTTGACAGGAAAAGTTGTCATCTTGGGGATGGGCAATACTCTGCGAAGCGATGATGGAGTAGGGTCAATTCTTGCCAGCCGCATAAAAGATAAAGTGCCGTATTTAGTCTATGATGCCGGGCCGACGCCTGAAAATTACCTTGGGAAAATTATACAGAATAAGCCCGATAATATCGTAATTATAGATGCTGTTGATTTTGGCGGCAAACCCGCTGAATTCAGGGTAGTAGAAGGCGAAGATTTAAAAACCGTGAATTTATTTTCTACCCACAATGCCTCCATATCTTTAACCATTAACTACTTGCAAAACAATTTGAAGGCAGATATAATAATTTTAATTATTCAGCCCAAGAATATTGCTTTCGGGGATATCTTAAGCCCGGAAATTAGAGAAACCATTAACAAATTGGAAAATTGGTTTTCCCGCATCGCCAATGAAACTAAATACAGTCTTTAAAAAGGAGGTCAAATGAGGAAGTTAATAGCTTCTTTGGTTTTGCCTTTCATGCTCTTAAATATTTTAGGCTGTGCGCCTTTAATTGTAGGGGCTGCTGTAGGAGCTTTAGGCGGTTATGCCGCCAGTAAAGATACGATAGAAGGGGCAACAGACATACCTTATGATCAGGTTTGGAATTCTAGCCTTATGGTAAGTAAGATTCGTGGTGTAATAAGGATAGAGGATTATACAAAAGGCTATATTGCATTGGATGTAAAACCGACTAAAGTGGATATCAGGCTGATAAGATTAACTCAAGCCACAACCAGAGTAAAGGTTTCTGCGCGTAAATATCATCTTCCCGATTTAGCCCTGGCCCAAGATATTTATGTGAAAATCATGGAACAGGCAAAATAAGCATTTGGCTTATTTTTGCCAGTGTTTTTATCTTCTTGCATTTTTTTCCATTTGTGGTAAAAAAGATAACATAGCGAACGACGCCGAAGTAGCTCAGTGGTAGAGCGCGGCCCTGAAAAGGCCGGCGTGGGGGGTCCGATTCCCTCCCTCGGCACTTAATTTTAGTTCAACTGCCGATCCTGAACGAAGTGAAGGATCTCGGTACTTAATTTTACTTGTTTCTGCTGTGCGCAAAATGTGCCCATTCAATGGAGAAACATCGGGCTGGACTTAAAACGTTTCAGCCCTTTTTGTTTACTATTACCATTTTGAAATGGAAGTGGTATAATTGATGAAAATAAAGGAGCGGGTCAGTCCGCATAGCTTATGGCCAATATGAAGAAAATTATAATAGCTGCAATAGTGCTTGTTTTTATTTTATGTTACAATTTTTGTATTGCGGGTGAGGTTGACATCGATTTGTTCGGGTTTTCCTTTCATTTCAACAAACTTGGTGCTTATAGGGAAGCTTCGCTTAAGTTGGATAACAATGGGAAATGGGTATTCAATCCAGGCATAGGTTTGGGTTATGATTTTCGCAGCAGCATAAAAAGCGAAGGATTTTCACCAATTGTCCAGGGAGGATTTTTCGAGAACTGCTCCAGTAAACCTTTTTTGTTCGGCGGTGCAGGGGTAAGATACAGGAAGTTCATACTTGGAAAACTATTTTGGGAGGCAAATGCGCTTGGGATGCTTACCTATGCAAGGGACTGGGATGATGAAAGGCCTCAATTTAGTGTTTTGCCTTATGGGAACATGGGCATTGGTTATGATTTTGGAAATAATCTTGTAACATTTTCAGTCAGCTATGTGCCCCAGAATGGTAGCACTGCTATAGGAAACGATACAGACATGTTGTTTATAAATTTGGCAGTTTCTTTTTAAAAGAAAAAATATGAGCATTAGGACTTTGCTCACTAAATTGCTTACAATTTTGTAATTTGTGATAGAATGTATTGCAGACTAATGCTTTTATTCTGTAACGCAAAAAGTTATTCCCGCCAAAAAGAGGCGGGATTTCGCTAGATAAAAGATTAAGGTTCTCAAAAACTCGTCTACGAGGGGAGATTATAATTTCAAAAATAAGGGGGGTGAAAAAGATATGAAGAAGGCATTTCTTGCATTATTTGCTGTTGCGTTCGTTACTTCTATGTGTTTTGCCGAAGAGCCGGTCATCAGCGATTATCCACTCAAGCTTCCAGCAATGCTGCTGCTCCAGCGCAAGTTCCCAGCGCTACTGCTGCTCCAACCCAACCGCCAGCCAGCACTACTTCTACGGCCTCGGCTAAAACCACTACTTTTACCGGTAAAGTAGATTCTGTATCGAGCGGGATAGTATGGGGTAAATCCGCAGATTATCGTCAAAGATGATAATGGACAGGGGACGACCTTTACGGTAGCAAGTGACGCTACTGTCATTGGTAAAGATGGAAATTCGACTACTGTAGATTGGATAAACAAGGATGATAAAGTCAGCATAGACTACATTGCGAATCACGGACGGTAGCAAAACGGCTAAATCCATTAAAGTGTCAGCAGGTTGGTAGAAAAAGATAAACTAGTCTAAAATGAGCAGACGGCTTACAGAGCGCAAGCGATGTAAGCCGTAGCTGTTTATACAAAGAAATCTTCTCGCTGAGTCGCGTCTGTCTTGTCTGTGTTTCTCGGGAACGCTCGCATTTCCCCAGCGTGGAAATGCTTCGCTCAGGTCGGCTGCGTCGCTCTCCCGCATCCGGGCCGTATATAAATCCGTTTTTTTAATTTAGGAGCCGGATGCGGGAACCGTGCCCGCTCCTTGCCTCCATGTCCCTCGAAATCACAGCCAAGCCAGCCGCTCATAACTATGTTAGCTCGAAACATGCCTCGTCACCCGCTGGCGAGAATTTATAGTTGAATAACCCACCAATTAGCAGTAGAATATCCTTGACAATGGATTGAATATAATGTATAAAATAGACAATAATTCAGTGTGGTATGTTTCGAAGGGGGAACTGCCACGTTAAAATAACTAAAACCTTCGCTCATAAGGCGGAGGTTTTTATGTTTAATGACATGAAAGAAAGCATAAGTCTTCTAGAAATTAAACTCCCAAAAGAATTTGTAAATAAAATAATTTGTGGTGATGCCATTGAGGTTATGAAGAAGATCTCTACCGGGTCGATAGATTTAGTCGTTACCTCTCCTCCTTATAATCTCAAGAATTCTACCGGAAATGGCATGAAAGATGGAAGAGGGGGAAAATGGGCAAATGCTGCTTTGCAGAAGGGATATACTCATCATAATGATTGTATGCCTCATGATGAATATGTAAGATGGCAACGAGATTGTTTAGTAGAAATGATGAGGATTATTCCCGATACTGGAGCCATATTCTATAACCATAAACGCAGGGTTCAAGGTGGTTTATTACAGGATCGACAGGATATTATTGAAGGTTTTCCTGTTAGGCAAATCATCATCTGGAAGCGTAAAGGGGGTTTAAACTTTAATGCAGGCTATTTTCTCCCAACCTACGAAGTTATTTATTTGATAGCAAAGCCAAAATTTAAACTTGTGCCTAAAGCCAATGCGTATGGCGATGTTTGGGAATTTACTCAAGAAATGAATAATGATCATCCCGCAGCATTTCCAGTTAATCTGATTGAAAGGATTGTCTCATCTACAAATGCAAAAATTGTTCTTGATCCATTTATGGGCTCTGGTACTACAGCAATCGCCGCTATAAATTTCAAGAGAAATTTTGTCGGTATTGATATTTCTCCCGAATATTGTGAGATGGCAAGAAAAAGAATTAAGCAGCATCAAGCCCAAGGTAAACTTTGGTAATCCTATGGTAAAGAAAACAGTTGTTTATACTAAACAAAATATAATAGATAGGCTTAAGGAAATTAGTGCGTTAGGTTGGATTAAAAACGCTCGTCCTGGCAATGCTGGCGGTGTTGGGAATACATTAGAAGACTTGTTAGGTATAGAAGAAAATAATTTGCCTATTCCTAATGCAGCAGAATGGGAATTAAAATGCCAAAGGATAGGTACGGATTCTTTAACGACACTTTTTCACATGGAACCTTCTCCGCGCGCTATAGGGTTTGTACCTAAGGTGCTTTTGCCACTTTATGGATGGAAGCACCAAACAATACCAGGAGAAAAGAGCTTTAGACAGACTATAAATGGTTTGTCTTGCTCCGATAGAGGCTTTAAAGTTGTTGTTGATCGGGCTGCTCGTAAGGTGCTGATTTCTTTTAATGCTAAATGCGTATCCGATAAACATAGAAAATGGCTTAATTCTGTAGAAAAGAAAATAGGCTTGGCTGAATTGAATCCTCAACCATACTGGGGATTTGATGATCTTTTCCATAAGGCAGGAACAAAGCTGCTGAATTGTTTTTACATACGTGCTGAAGCGAAAACTGAAAAAAGAAAAGAATATTTTTGGTATAAAGAAATTATGATTTTGCAAAAGTTTAGTCTGGATAAATTTATAAAGGCTATTGAAGACGGCTTTATTCTCGTAGATTTCGATGCTCGCACAGGCCATAACCACGGGACAAAATTTAGACTTAGACAAGATAGAATGCCAGAATTATATGAAGATGTAAGGAGGATTGAATAGAAATACTATTGTCATAGTGCAAATTCTTGTATTGGAGTGAGCAATGAGGTTAAAGTAGATTAAATTCAAAGGCAACTTAAAAAACCAGGCAAATGCCTGGTTTTTTAATCCTGAGCGGAGCGAAGGATCTTTCTAGAAGATAGGGGGTTGCCTTTTTTATTCCTACCTTGTAGATGAGCATGTGGATAAGGCGGTGGAGAAATTGGAGTTTTAAAATATTGAGAGTGTTCTAGTTATAAGGAGGATTTAATGAATGACTTATTTAAATTATCTGTTTCAATCATTTTAATTTCTATTGGAATATTTTTTGGGTTTCCTCCATTAATAAAAATATTCTCAGCAATATTTAAAGTGACAATCTCGGAATCCACAAGCATTATCACAGTGTTAATCAACTTTATAATGATTTTTATAATGATAATTACAATTTTTATAAGCAATAAATCTTCGCAAGAAGAAATAAAGAGTATTAAGGAGTCGACTCAAAGTTACATAAATAAAACAGAAGAATTTAATAAAAAAACTAAAAGTGCTCTTCTGTCTGCCTTATTGCTAGAATTTAAAGAAAACATAAGGCTCGTCCGAGACACAGTTGCTGACCGCGATCTTTATATAAACCAAGCAGCAGCGTATTCTCCTTCAATTGCCTTTTCTTTCGAAACTTATCAGGCTAACCTGAATAATGCAACCATAGATAATTATGAATTATTAGATCAAATAGTTAAGGTTTATAGCTCCTTCAGAATATTCCAAGGAATTTTTGAAATTAATAAGTTGCCCCACCAAACCAAAGAATTTAGGGAGAAGAATATTAAGAAAGTTATAGAGAATATGGAAGTTAATTTAAACGAATACACGAAAATAGAACAAGAGATAGCTAGCTATAAGAAATCTAATTATGATACAAATAATTAAGAATCTGTTTTATTGTATAAAATATTTGGGCACATTTTGGGCACAGTGCTACGCGCATTAGATCATAACCGCTAGCAACGCAATAAATAATACATATCAGGTGTAGAACGAGGTGTTCTAATCTAAAAGAATCATATCAACTTGTTAGGAGGAATAAATATGGATTCTAAAGAAAAACATGAATGGGCGCGTCATTACGATGGTTTATCTTGGTCAGTAGCCACTATAATGTCTACGGCTATAGGTGGTCTTCTGTTATATCTCAGCTCTGTATTTAATCTAATATTAGCGTTTACAGTAATAAATTTAATAATTTTATCAGTTTATTTCGCTGCAAGTTTTAGAGAACTAAGATTCATATTTCAGGATATCGAGAACGATGATATTAAAATATTCGTTGATCATAGATCATTCCTTCAATGGTGGCCGTACCTCTTTATTTTTATGTTTTTATGTTTAATTTGGGTAGGCATATTGTTTAAAAATCTCCCGGAAGGTAAAATTTATTGGCTAATAATTGCACTTGTTAATCTTATTTTTATTATAGCTGTGGGTTTTAGAGCAAACGGAAACAACTTAAAAGACCGCATTAAGAATATTCGAGAAAAGAAAAAGTTTAATAAGTTAGATCGTCATTTTTGGTTGATTATTATTACAGTCATTATGGCTCTAGAAGTCTTATTGGTTTCTTTGTTTTTTTCTAGAAAGGACATAAAAGTGAAAAATAGCTCGTGGATTCATTTAAGTATAAATCTTGATAATTACGAAAAGACGATAATGAAATTACATAATGATGCAATTCAGGAGAAGCCCACAGGCATTTATAAAGACTTAATATGTTACCTTGAAGATGTAGTTAATTCATCAAAAGAGTTAATAAATAGATATTTTTATCTTTTTGAACCTAACCCACATCTTTTCTTAGCGTTAGAAGTAAAAGATGAGAAGAATATCGAGTTGATTAAGAATAAAATTAAAGATATAAAAAAGCCAAATTTTATTGCTTCGATTACAATTGATATAAATACTAAAGATGAATCAAATGGACAAGCCGCTGTCGATTTCTTTTATGCAGGAACTAAGTATGCATTCTTTAGAGTAAGCGATAATTATAAACCGGGATATACGAATAATAATGAAGTGAAATTAGTTCATTGTTTTGCTAACCAATTATTCGTTACTAATATTAACGAAATAAAATTTTATGTAAGATGTTTGCAACATAGAGGTGTTTCTATAGAAAAGAAAACAATAGAAAGTGAGTTGATCAATCAGAGCAAGAAATAATAGTCGCTTGGTGGCCGTAATATATTTAGGCACATTTTGGGCACAGTTTTCTTCTTTGAGTTGATAACTATTTACTAAGCAATAACTAACATAAAGTGAGTTAGAACAGTATATTCTAATACAGACTAAGAACAAGGTGATGTATACCTTATTTTGCAGGAGGGGGCATGAAAAAATCTATCGGAGCTAAAACTATTGTTTTTCCAACGCCGGTTTTTATTATAGGAACATATGATAAATCTGGTAAGCCAAATGCCATGGTCGTTGCTTGGGGTGGAATATGTTGTTCTGATCCTCCATGCGTTAGCATTTCTTTGCGAGAGGCCACATACACTTATGGTAATATTCTGGAAAGAAGGGCTTTTACCGTCAGTATCCCTTCAGAAAAATACATAAAAGAAGCTGATTACTTTGGCATTGTTTCAGGCAGGACAGAAGATAAGTTTTCTTCGACAGGACTTACTCCTGTAAAGAGTGAACTCGTGGATGCTCCTTATATCAAAGAGTTTCCTTTCATTTTAGAATGTAGTCTTCTGCAATCTGTTAAAATCGGATTGCATACACTGTTCATCGGCCAAATCAAAGATGCGAAAACAGATGAAGAAGTGTTAGTAAAAGGAGAGTTTCCTGATATTGAAAAAATAAAACCAATGATTTTTAATCCTGCAAATCGCACTTATTATGGCGTAGGTAAATATCTTAGCAATGCATTTTCTGTTGGAAAAAAGTAAAAAGAAATACAAGACGCTTTACTCAACTCATTACAAATTAATGAGTTTTGCAACAAATCTATGACCATTTGACAAAAAGGCAGAATAGCCAAAAGATTTGTTTCCTAACTCGTTATTCGGGATATAATTAGATAAAGCGTCTTGTAAACGTATAAAGGAGAAGGTGAAACCATGGAATATAGAAAGAATATGACAGAGCAGGAAGTTCGGGATGCCCTTGAATACGCCGAAAACATCATAGACGCCGTGCGTGAACCCTTAGTAGTCCTGGATGGGGATTTAAGGGTAATTTCAGCCAGTAATTCGTTCTACGATTTTTTTAAGGTCAAGCCAGAGGAAACTGAGAAGCAATTAATCTATAGCTTGGGAAACCGTCAATGGGATATTCCTAAGCTGCGAGAACTACTGGAAGAAATCATTCCCAATAATGCAGCCTTTTATGACTTTGAAGTTAAGCATGGTTTTCCGAATATCGGTGAACGGATAATGATGCTAAATGCCAGGCGGATACCCAGGCCTCCAGAAAAGCCACGGGTGATCCTCCTTGCCATTGAAGATATTACCGGCAGCAGGATGTTGCAGAACATTCACGAGAAGATGCATGATTTAGAGATACACATTAAAGCATCATTGGGCAGGGAATTAAAGATTGTAGGGTTGGAGGAGAAGATAGAAGAATTACGAGCAGATTTAGATAAAATCCGCAAACTTTAAGTTTTTTAAAATGGAGCGGACATGGTATAATTAGAACAAAAGGAGCGAGAAATGGCACAGCCTAAAAATAAAAAATCAAGATGGAAAACACTTATACACAAGAAGCACAGCGTAGAATTTGTTGGTGTATTAAAGAAAGGTAAAAAATGCTCAACAAAATGAAAAAATGTAAATATACTCATTTAACAGTTTCCTCCCTTTACTAATGAATGGGGTGAAACCATGCAGGATAATAAGCAAAGCAAAGAATTCCTTAAGGGAAAAAAGTTTTTTGAAGGAATAAAGTTTTGGCAGAAACAGATAGCAGGTATCGAAAATTTAAAATCTAACCTCAAGCGTAGTAAGGCAGAATCGAAAAAATTCCCCCAAAAACTCCATAATCAGGTAGAAATCCGCACCGCCGCAGAAAGAATAGTTATTAAACAACTTCACCAAGAAATTGAACATCGCAAGGAAGCAGAGCAAATAACTCAGGACGCCCTTGAATACGCCGAGAATATTGTAGCTACCGTGCATCAAGTTTTAATAGTCTTGGATGGAGATTTAAGGGTGGTCTCAGCCAGTCGTTCTTTCTATGAGGTCTTTAAGGTAAAACCTAAGGATACCGAGAAGCAACATATCTATGATTTAGGAAATCACCAATGGGATATCCCGAAACTGCGAGAATTGCTGGAGGATATCCTTCCCAAAACCACAAGTTTTGATAACTTTGAGGTTGAACATGATTTTCTGGGCCTAGGCAAGCGAATAATGCTGCTGAATGCTCGGCAAATTTACCAAAAGGAGTCCAACCGGGAAAAGCTAATCCTAATTGCTATAGAAGACATTACTGAGGCTAAGAAGATATTAGACGGACTACGCGATAAAATTGGGCAGTTAGAGATATCCCCGAGAGCAGTAGATAGTAAAGACCATACGATAGCGGAGCTAAAAGGGATGGTGGATGAATTACAGAGACAGCTATTACGCAAAGGCGGATAACTTTGTTTCTGAATCTATTCATTTCCTAGGATATAATTATATCTAATATTTGCACGAAACGGTTTAGGCACATTTTGGGCACAAAACTCTATGTAATGTCTGCAACCCGCTGTATTTCATAAAGTAAATAAGGACGATTTAGAACAGTATATTCTAATTCCATTAGAAGTAGAATGAGGTGTTATTATGTTTCAATTTGGGAATTTTAGCCCGTCAAATTTATTCGCCGGTCTTATTTTTGGTTCCATTGGTCTTGGTGCGTTTATCTATGGAAAGAAAAATGTATTATGGCGGCCTATGATTATAGGGATTGCTTTAATGGCGTATCCCTATTTCTTCTCAGCGACGCTGCTTATTTATCTTATCGGTATTATCCTTACCGCAGCACTATATTTCTGGCGAGAGTAAAAATTCTTAAGGGCATTTTGGGGAAAATGAATAGAAGACAATTAATAGTTGTTTTAGGTTTAGGGGCATATGTCATTGGGGGATTATTTGTGGTAATTTTTAATTTAGAAACATTTCTTAAAATCCTTCAATCACAAATAAATCTTTTAATTCCTATACTACAAGTATATATTCCCATTTTAATTTTAGGTATTTTAATAATCTATTTTTTGAGAGATAAGAAAAGATAAATAGCAAGTCCAATAGCATCAACCTTTAAGGCAGGCGGATTCTTTCCTTCAATCCTCCGGATATAGTTATATTCTAATCTGTGTTATAGTATAAAGGGCTTAGCTTGTGACTTTGCAGGGTTATTTTAAAACTCCCTTGACAAACCCGATTTTTATTGTATACTTTAATACAGAAAGTTGTATAATACAATACAATATATTGTATGAAATATCGGATAGATAAACAAGGTTTATTGGATAGGATAAGTGCTTGGGATAGCTTTCTAAAGAGGAAGGTACATTTGATTGCTTGCGGTGGAACCGCGTTGACTCTTTTAGGTGTTAAGGCTTCAACTAAAGATATAGACTTGCTTGTTCCTAATGAAGATGAGCATGATTATTTGGTCAATATTTTAAAGCAGCTTGGGTATAAACCGGCAAGCGGATGGGGATGGTCAAGGAATGATGGATTTATCTTTGATTTATTCAGAGGCAACTTTGTCAGTACGACTCAATTATTACGACATAATAATAAGCAAATTATTCAGGGGTACGGATATAGATAATGAAGATTGTTTGGTTTTGCTGAAGGCCAAAAAAAGCGAGGGAGACCTGATTAAACTGGAAAAGCGATTCCGGGAAACAGCTTCTTGTGACGTATCGGAAGAATCTGTTGTTAAGAATTGGGAGCATTTCTTAAGATTGGTTAAAAAGGAAGTGGTATAAAAATGGACAAAGATAACCTTCTGAAAAGATTAGCGGCATTAGGATTTCCGCTCTTAGAGGCCGAGAAAGATGAAGAGGCTAATTCGGCCCTTGCAGATTTAGTTGAATCTCATGACCTTAGGCTTTGGGAAGGATTCCCGGTAGTCCTGGCCAATAGTGCTGAAAAGGGCATGTTTGATTATGATAGGGTGGAAGAACATCTTAAATCACCCTCTGATAAGTTAAATCTTGCCTTATTGGTAGAATTCTCACTTGCGCTATATAAAACGTTGGGCTTAAAATTTGCATGGGCGGATAAGCTGTATGTGCTGTTTGACAATGAAGATATGAAGCAGCAGTACGAGAAGTACTCGGCGGCCTTAAAAAGTAACCAAGATCTCGTTGTCCAGGGCGGCGTTATGTCCAGTCAAAGAGTAAAGGCGACATTCGATAATTATTTTAGACAGACGCAAGCGCATCTTGACGATCTTCTTTCAGTTAAAGAGGTGATGGGGGTTGAATATTCGCTCTCTCAGGTTTTCTCCCCAAAACAAAAGGAATTGTTTTTGAAGAAACTACGTAATGAGAAGTTAACAAAAACTGAAAAAGAGTATTTCTCACGGGTAGTAAAAAAACGAGTTTTAGCTCTCGCTAATCCTGAATTGCATCGTTTAGCACAAAAATTACTTCAGAGTTTATAAAAATTTAAGATTGTGATAAAAAAATATGAAAGAAAAAATTATCTTTTGCTGGAGTACGGGTAAGGATAGCGCGCTGGCTTTGTATAGGATTTTAAAGAGCGGAAAATACGAGGTTTCCTGTTTACTTACTACTATAACCGAAGGCTATGAAAGAGTGGGTATGCACGGTGTACGCAGGGATCTTTTTAAGAAGCAGGTAACAGAGTTAGGCCTTGTTTCAGAGGAGGTATTTATCCCGCGGGACTCTTCTAACGGTGCTTATGAGATTAGAATGCAGGCAGCGCTTCTTGAGTGTTTGGGAAAAGGCATAAAAACAGTTGCCTTTGGAGATATCTTTCTTGAGGATTTAAAGAATTACCGGCTGGCTAACTTAGCAAAAATAGGGATGAACGGCATATTTCCCTTATGGAAAGAGCCCAGTTTAGCACTGGCTAATGAATTTATTGACCGGGGATTCAAGGCAATTATAACCTGCGTTGATACGCAGGTTCTGGGGCGGGAATTTTGCGGAAGAGAATTTAATCGGGATTTTCTGGCTGATTTACCGGAAAACGTCGACCCTTGCGGAGAAAACGGCGAATTCCATTCCTTTGCCTTTGCCGGGCCGCTTTTTAATAAGAATATCGAATTTAAAAAAGGCAAAATTGTTTTAAGGAATAACCGTTTCTATTATTGCGATCTTAAGTAATTATAGGCTAAAAATGGTTGATTTTCCTAAACTTCCTTGATATTGAGGTAATTTACTATATAATTATATCTAATATTTGCACGAGGGAGGCAAAATGAAAAGAATCTTTTTTTTGTTTGCTCTATTTATCTTCAGCGGCTGCGCGAACGTACAGGTAACGATGTATAATAAGAATGTCCATTATCCTGCGACGGATCCGAAGACTATCGAGGTCTTCCAGAAAAAACCGGAAGACAGGAAATTTGTTGAGATTGGAGAAATAACCGTTGATAGAGCATCGAGCATGGATCAGGTTGAGCAAATATTCAGGACTAAAGCCGCAGAATACGGAGGTGATGCAGTATATGTATATAGTATTACACAACAAACCAGTACATATGTAGATTCTCCTCGCGTAGCCTACTCTCACGAAGGTTTTTCTTATCCTCGTGGACGCTATTCTTCTCGCACGCATTATCATCCTCATTACGCTCATCATTTCCAGCATTATTATTACTGTTGTGGCTATAATGTTGAGACCGTTAGTTATCTAACCGTTGTAGGCATTGTCATAAGATATGCTCAGCCTTAATATTTGCGCATGCAGGATATAGTTATTGCCTATGATTTGAAAAGGAGTCAAAAATGCTTAAAACTAAAGCAATCGCCTTTGCCTTGTTAATGGTAACGTTTATAGCTACTTTTGCCTATTCTCAGGAAAAAGTAGAAAATAGGCAGATAATAACTATTGTTGGGACAGTAACTAAAGTGGATTCTGTGAGCAACATCATTGTGGTAAAAACAGACAACGGACAAATGGTGCTTTCGGTCCCGGATGATATCATAGTTACTCAGGGCACGGATGAAATATGGCTTGAGGATATCTTAGATAATGATCCCGTAACTGTACAATATTACAGCCCTTCCCCCGGGAAATATGTCGTGGTCAGTATCGCTGATAATAACATGAGTGAGGAATAGGATAAAATAAACAGAATGCAGAATTCATGAAGATATCCAGCCGGCATAAAAAAGGCGCTCTCAGGACGAGAGTCGTTAGGAAAATAGAACAAGTTTCTCCTGAGGCATGGAATAGGGTTTTCCCGAACGTTCTGGAGGGTTATCACTTTTTTAAGACATTAGACGAATCCGGGTTCGATCAGTTCTCTTTCTATTATATTCTCGTCTATGAGGCCAAACGGCTTGTAGGGGCAGCGCCGTGTTTCTTCGTAGACTATCCTCTTGACACTAGTATCAACGGGCACCTGCGCCGTATCTCGAATGCTTTTAGGAAAGTTATGCCGAAGCTCTTTAGCATAAAAACGCTGGTGTGCGGCATTCCGATGGAGCAGGGGCATATTGGTATCGCAAGCGATCCTCCTCAGGCGGTGCTCGAGGCGATTCTGCGCCGTATGGAGCAGCTTGCGCGAAAGATGCGCGCTCACCTTATTGCGTTCAAAGACTTTGACCAGTCTTATACGGCGACTTTTGCTTTACTTCAGAATAATGGTTTTTTAAAAGTTGACGGCCTGCCATCAACAGAGCTTGCCATATCCTTTTCCAATTTTGAAGAATATCTAAAAACTTTAAGCGGGGCTACACGCTATGACCTTAGGAGGAAGCTTAAGAAAAGCTCAACTGTGAACATCGAGAAAACGATCGTAGATGCGCTCGATGACAGAACCCTGGATGATGTATACCGGTTGTACTCTCAAATGGTTGAGAGGCACGAAATGGGCTTTGAAATCATTCCCGCCAAATTCTTTAAGCTCATTTCGCAAAATATGCCCCATCAGGTAAAATACTTTCTTTGGAGAATCGACGGAAAGCTTGTTGCCTTCCTTTTTTGCCTCGTTTCGGACACTCTCTTGATTGACTATTTTTTAGGGCTTGATTACGCAGTGGCCCATCAGTATCATCTCTATTTCGTCAAATTTCATGACGTGATGAATTGGTGTCTTGCCCACGGCATCAAGAGATACGAAATGGGCGTTACCGGATACGAACCAAAACGGAGATTAGGGTTTAATTTCGTGCCCCGCTATCTTTATGTCAAGATGCGATACCGGTGGCTGCGCCCTTTTTTCAGGGGCATTTGCATACTTCTTAAGTTTGAAAATTTTGATCCGGAGCTCAAACAGTGGCGCAGGAGAAGAGAATCATGAAAATAGGCCAAATTGCTCTAAGGATATTTTTTCTCATTATTGCCAATGACGTGCTGGATACCGGAGCGCAGCTTTTGATGAAGCGAGGGCTCGCCTCGGGATTCAATCTCTTTCATTTGGGTTCGCCCGACATGATCTTCTTGTGGCTTGGTGTCTTGGTCTTTGCCTTAACCTTTTTCATCTGGATGGTCATTTTACGCGAGGTTGACCTCAGCGTGGCGCTTCCGATTGGCAGCATGAGCTATATTATTATACCGGTGGTGGCCGTATTAATTTTGCACGAGCACGTGAATATTTTCAGGTGGGTGGGTATCGTATTTATCGTGCTCGGGATATGTTTCGTATCGCAGACTAAAATGCGAAAGCGTGAGCACAATGTATAAAATCATACTGCTGGTTTTATTGGCGGAAGTTTGCATGGGCACAGGCCAGATTTGCTTTAAGAAAAGCGTAAATAATCTGGGTGGTAACAGCAGCCGGTCTCTAGATGCGAAGCCGTTTTTTTTCAGGAAATTGCTTGTAAAGCCTCTGTTGTGGGCCGGTATCGTTTCCATGGCACTGGGCCTTACCTTCTGGATCTCTGCTTTGTCCTTGGGAGATTTAAGTATTGTCTATCCGCTCGGCAGCATGCAGTATGTTTTTGTCCTATTTGCCTCACATTTCTTTCTTGGTGAGGCTGTCGACAGAACGAAATTAATAGGAACAGCTTTGGTGATCCTGGGTATCGTTTTTATTACCCTAAGCTGAAGACAGATAGCGTCCTGGGTGGACTCAATTTTAAAGGAGGAATAAAATGAAAAAGATATCCCTGGTTATATTAGGCTTCCTTTTTCTTACCTCGCTATGTTTTGCTAAAGCACAAAATGCTTACCATAATAAGGAAGGGCACTTCTCATTTACTGTTCCTGGAGGGTGGAAAGAATATTCTCAAAGCGAATCGGATGCATTGGGTAGATATACAAGCCAAAAGACAGGCATAACTATAAGCTATATTGCAGCATTCAGTAAGCATGTTAAAGGCGGGCTTGCGGCTATAACTATACAAATGAATAACCGTAAGAAATATTCCGGGGAGGGGATAAAACAATTCGTAACTCCTACAAATCAACAAGCAACTGTTCCACATGCGGTGAAAGAACTTGTAAAAAATATCCCTATGGATTTTGGAAAGTATGTATATGACAAAGAGAGGAATATCGCTTTTCGCAAATCCGAATCGTATGCCGGCGGCAAAAAAATTATTGGCGTTGACGCGGTGATATTCAGCAATTACGGATTTATTACCCTGAATTTTAATACAAAGGAAGAAAATTTTGCTACCGCTTCAAACGATTTTAATCAAATTATGGATTCATTTAAGTTTGATAAAGGTTACGGATATTAAGTAGAAAACCATGCCTGAATGGAATCCGCCTGATGAATAAAAAACAATTAATAGCTGCCTGGGCATTAAGTATCTTAATAAGCATTACATCCTGCGGCAGTGCCTATTCTTATGTTAAAACCGTTAATCCCGTAAAATCCTATCATAAAGAAAATCTTTTTGATAAAATGCTATATAAAAAAGTTGTCCTGCCCGGAGGCGACAACAGGCCAGTATTAGTAAACCGCATAACGGGGGAAGTTAAATATATATTGGTGAATAATAACCAATGGATACTCCTTACGGGCATGTGGAAGAAACAATGCCAAGCGAGGTATGACGCGCAAGTTGCCTCTAAAAAATAAGCAAAGACAGTCAAGAGGCAGAAAAGAAATGAAGTATAAATGAAAATGAAAGGATGGTATGAAATGAAAATGCTGTTTGTAGTATTATTATGTTTAGGATTGGCAGGCTGCGCTTCAAATCATTATTTGTTAGAAACCGACCCTGCCCGGCTTTCCGATGCCAAGCTATTGGAATATTTTCATAAGCTTGATGCAGAAATAAGCCGGTTAGAAACAAATGTCAATCAGTATTCTTCTCCTGAACAATATAAATCTGCAGAGCACGGCACTGTAAATTTGATGCTTTTAACCAAAGGCAGTGCAAGCGACCTGAATGCGTTAAGGCTAAGAAGGACAGCTGTGCGCCTGGAATTGGAAAAAAGAGGCCTGCAAGTAAGAAAATAAGAGTATAGCAAATCTTATAGTGGTATCCTACCAGGCGTATCCTTAGCTTTCTCTAAAAAATTTAACTTTTTATGTTTTAAAACACGATTTAACCATAACAATTAGGCACAAAATAAAAGATGTAGTCTATATAATTATCTTAAAAGGTAAAAAATGGGTTATTCTATAAAGAAATTATCTCTAATCATTGTCTCCCTTGTTTTGGTATTGTTTTTTTCTTTCATTGCGCTGTCTTTATTCTTTGACGAGGCAGTTTTTGTACGAAAAGGGACTTTTTACCATTTAAAGCTACACGATAAAATTGTTGCATTGACTTTTGATGATGGGCCTAGTCCTATCTGGACCCCTAAAATATTAGATGAACTCAAAAAAGAGGAAATTAAAGCGACCTTCTTTATGCTTGGTAATCATGTAGAAAGATACCCCGAGGTCGCCAGACGAGTTTTAGCAGAAGGGCATGAGATAGGCAACCATACATATGACCACCATGTTTTACTTTGTTATACAATGGATGAGCTTGAAAAAGAAATAAAGCAGGCAGAAACGGCTATCAGGAATGCCACCGGTCGAACAACCACTTATTTTAGGCCTCCAAAGGCCTGGCTTACTGGGGCTGAAAAGCAGAAAATTAAAGATATGGGGTATAAGGTAGTGTTATGGTCGTTAAACTCTAAAGACTGGGTGACATTCCACGATAAACAGATTACTTCTTACATTTTAAGGCACATTCAGCCCGGGGATATTATTTTATTCCATGATAGTGGAGGGGCTTTTACTACTGAAGGCGGTGACCGCAGCCAAACAGTTAAAACTATCCCGCGATTAGTCAGAAAATTAAGAGAAAGAGGCTATAGATTTGTAACAATAAGCGAGCTTTTAAGGCAACAATAGATTTTTAGGCAACTTTATTGTACAACGGCATATTTCAAAAAGCGCAATGATACATAAAAACCGGATAGATTCAGGAATCCATCGTCATATGATAAAGTTACTGTGTTTTTGCTTATTAACTTCCTTAGCGATTTTTTTGAGTTCTTGCGCTACGGTTAGTAATCCTCCTATGCAGCAGGTGCCACAAGTCGGGAAACCTATTTGCAGCGTGGTAGGTAACAACATCATCCATATAGTAGCTCCCGGGGAAACGCTTTGGCACATAAGCAAGACCTACGGTATCCCAATGATAGATATAATACAGGCAAATAATTTAAGGAAAGCTTCTCAGTTGGAAAAGGGGCAGCGGCTTGTAATACCGAATGCTGCCACGACAAAAGCGGTAATCCCTTTATACCAAGGCAGAAAATGGAAGTATATTATAATCCATCACAGTGCAACCGATACAGGAGACGCATATTATTTTAATATATTGCATAGGCGTAGAGGTTGGAATGAGATAGGCTACGATTTTGTTATAGATAATGGAACAAAAGGTAAGCAGGACGGCGCGATTGAAGTCTCGCCACGCTGGATAAACCAGGAAGACGGGGCTCATTGTCATGCCTCAGATATGAATTCCCAAGGAATCGGTATCTGCCTCGTAGGGAATTTTAGCAAAGAGCAAGTTTCTGAAAAACAGATGGATTCATTGGTATATTTGGTAAATGTTTTAAAGAAATATTATAGTATTCCCATGAGTCATATTCTGGGGCACGGCCAAGTTCCGGGAGCAAGGACAGAATGTCCTGGAAAATACTTCCCATGGCGAGAATTCAGGGATAAATTAAAGAATTGCGGATAATACGTTAACAAGGATTAAATGAAACATTATAAAATAATAATAGTAATTATTTTTCTTACAATAATTTCCTTTTGGATATTTCACAATTTAATAAGCCTAAAAAGCTATTAAAGCATAAAGTTAAGCCGTGTCAGCGGCAGTTAGGGGCCGTATAGCTATAGTGCTTGATGATTGGGGTTATAATATGACCAATATTCCCGCCCTTTCTGATATAAAGGATCCTATAACGATATCCATCCTCCCTAATTTGCCATACTCAAAGCAAGTTGCTGAAGATGTTAAGAAAAGGGGTTATCAAGTCATACTGCATCTTCCTTTGGAATCTAAAGGTAATGAGCATCCGGAAAAAGATACGCTTTATTGCAATATGGGTGAACGTGAAATAACCGAAAAGCTTAAACAAATGTTAACGAGTATTCCGGGTATATCAGGCGTAAATAACCACCAGGGTTCTAAAGCCACTGAAGATGCAAGAATGATGAGTATTGTATTATCAGAATTAAAGAGGGAAGGGCTATTCTTTTTGGATAGTTTTAGTACCAATAAATCAGTTTGTTCAAAAGTCGCAAAGGCAATAGGAATAAGATATGCCAAAAGAGATATTTTTATGGATATGCCACCCTCTAAATTACAAGATAGTGAACTTCGTGTCTATATACAAGGACAATTAGATAAATTGTGTGGAATTGCGATAAAAAAAGGATATGCTATTGGTATAGGACATAGCCGGAAGGTGACGTTGGATGTATTGAGAAATGTTATCCCTCAATTGAAAAAGAAAGGGATAAAGTTTGTTTTTGTTTCGGAATTGGTAAGATGACCTTGAAGGAGCTAATGAGGTAGAAAAAATGTCCATAAAACAAAAGAAGATTCTAAAAATAGTTGCAAAAACAACTGTAGGGTTATTGATATGTATAGCAGGTTTTTATTTCTTTTGGCTTTACCCGAGATATACGGTTCCCATACTTACTTATCATAGCTTTGATTATGCAAAAGGATTGTTATCCGTTTCCCCGGAAAACTTTGAAAGACAGATGCGCTATCTTAAAGATGAGGGCTTCAGAGTTATCCCCTTAGATGAATTGGTTGAGGGTATAAAAAATAAGAAAAAGTTTGCACATAATGCCGTTGTTATTACCATAGACGACGGTTATGAAAATAACTTTACTTACGCCTATCCCATCTTGGAAAAATATGGTTTTCCAGCGGTAATATTCTTAATTACTAATAACATGGGAACCAATGCAGGTTTTTTGAATTGGGACGAAGTTAAAGAGATGTCTAAGCATAACATTTCTTTTGGCGGGCATACAAAAAACCATGTTTATTTGCCTTCAGTAAAGAAAGAAGATATTCTATGGGATGAAATAGCCGGCTGTAAAAAAGCTATTGAAGAGCACACCGGAATACCGGTTGATTATTTTTGTTATCCCTTGGGCGGGTTTACAGAAGAAGCGGAAATGGTGGCTAAGAGAGCAGGATATAAAGGAGCTTGTGTAACTAACCGTGGCGACGATATATTGAATAAGTATAATGTTTATGAATTAAATAGAGTTTCCGTGAGAAATGGTAATCCGTATTTTTCATTCTCTAACTTTTTTGCTCCAATTAGATTCCGGGCTAAATTAACAGGTTATTACAATATTTTCAGAAAAGAGAAAAGGGGAGAATAAACAATCGTAGCAAGTTCATTACAGAGAAACATCGGGCTGGACTTAAAACGTTTCAGCCCTTTTTGTTTACTATTACCATTTTGAAATGGAAGTGGTATAATTAATATTCGCACTGTCGGCAGGAGCTTATAATATGAAAAGCAGAATATCTGTAATTCTTTTATTCACTTTCGCGCTGATTTTTTCCGTAGTCAACCTTTCATATAGCAAAGAAGATGCCTCAAATTTACCTACCTTAATTGTTTTTTACTCTCCCGGTTGCCATAGTTGTATCCATATCAGAAATGAAATAATGCCGGGTATCGAATTAAAGTTTAAGGGCAAAATTACCGTAGAATACCGCGATATCGATAATATCGAAAATTATAAGCTGCTTTTGAGCCTCGAAGAAAAATACCACTCTACTATTACCAATGATCTCCCTGTTTTTTTCTTTTCCGGTAAGTTTGTAAACGGTAAGGGTAATATTAAGGAGAACTTAAATTCGCTGCTTGCGAATTTACCAAACGCAGCTAATGTTCAAAAGGAATCACTGCCAAGGGTTGATTTGATTCAGCGTTTTAAAGCTTTTACTCCTGCTGCAATCATCGCCGTAGGATTAATTGATGGCATAAACCCCTGCGCGGTTACGGTTATCGTTTTCTTCATGTCTTTTCTGGCTTTCCAGGGTTACAGGAAGCGCGAAATAGTGGTCATCGGCCTGATTTTTATATTCTCGGTGTATCTGACTTATGTATTAATCGGCTTGGGGATTTTTGAGTTTCTCTATAAGCTGAAGGGGTTCTGGCTACTCACAAAAATAATCAATATTACGGTTGGCGTTATCAGTATTACCTTTAGCATATACGCACTTTATGATTTTATTCAATACAAAAAGACAAAGTCAACCGATGACATGCTTTTATCTTTGCCTAAGGGCATAAAGAATCAGATACATAAGGTTATCGGAGTGCATTATCGGGCACATAATAAGCCTCAAGACAGCACTTTTAAGAAACATCTTCTCGGCCTGGCCTTAAGCGCTCTGATTACCGGATTTTTAGTTTCAGTGTTGGAGGCGGTTTGCGTTGCCAAGATTTATCTACCTACCATAATTTTTGTTTTAAAGACTACCGAGCCTTAAATTAAAAGCCCTGTCTTATCTTTTGTTGTATAACCTCTTGTTTGTCCTGCCTTTATTTATAATATTTCTTTTTGCGCTTTTCGGTACGACTTCCGAGCGTTTTTCAGCCATATTAAAGGGGCATCTGGGAACGATTAAGATATTGATGGGAATTATGTTTCTTGGCTTAGGGTTATTCCTGATTTTGCGGGCGTAGAGGCTATAACTATGCGCAGGCTTAAGTTAAGGTATTTTTTTCTTATATTTGTATGTATCTTCGCTCTTTCATGTTCTCAAAGAGATACCTCAACGGCTTCGCTTCCGGAATCCAATAAAAGTTATGTCAGTGACGTTCAGGCAGGGGACTTTGCTCCAGGCCAGCTTGAGGCGCATTATCTTAAGCACGGGTATCAGTTTGGCAATATCACCCAAGAAGAGTATTTAGAAAACGCAAGGGCGCTTTTAAATACTCCGGCAGGAAAGGATGTCTTAGAAAAAACAAGATCTAATGGCGATGTTTTGCATTATAGGCTAAGCACAGGAGAATTTGCAGTTATGGCTAGAGATGGCCGGATCAGGACATATTTTAAAACGGATTATCAGTACTGGATGAGACAATGAGCGAAGAGCATCATATATGTCCGGTATGCGGATTCGATAAATTAAAGGACCCTCCTTATAACAAGTTAAACGAACCTTCTTATGAAATCTGTCCGTGTTGCGGTTTTGAGTTTGGGCTTGATGGGGTTAATAACCAAATAGCCTTCACTGATTTTCGCCAGCGCTGGATTAAAAGCGGTGCTAATTGGTTTATGCCAAAATTAAAACCGAAAAGTTGGGATCTCAAGAGACAATTGAGTAACCTCAATAAAGATAAAATAATCAGGTAACATTTGTTTCCTTGGGCAAATAGGAGAATACGGAATGTGCAGCAACGAAAGTCAACAGTCTAAAAGGCCGCCTTTTCTAATCCCCGCACTTATTATATCTATTATTGGCATAACGGCATTTGTCTATTCTTTGTCTCTGTCTGCTGGTTTTGTAAACTGGGACGACCTTGACATAGTTGTTAACAATGTATTTATCCGTTCATTTAATGCTTCATCACTAAAATGGATGTTTACTACCTTTGATAGCGGTAACTGGATTCCCCTGACATGGGTTACGCATGCAGCGGTATATCATTTCTGGAAGCTTAATCCTGAAATGCACCATTTGATAAACGTGGTTATCCATTGTTGCAATGCAATCCTGGTATTTTATATATTTTCTACTATCCTTTCTTTAATAAGAAAGAAAGAGCAAGAGCCTGCGATATACTCCCAAAGGGCAATTTTAATGACCGCTTGGCTTGCCGCCACAATATGGAGCATCCATCCTTTAAATGTTGAATCTGTGGCCTGGGTTACCGAGGTTAAAGGCCTGGGTTGTGCTTTTTTCTTTTTCCTGAGCATACTGGTATACCTGCAGTATTGCACATCCGTTTCAAAAAGATTTCTGGCCCTGTCGCTTTCATTCGGCTGCTTTATCCTCTCCTTGTTATTTAAGCCCATGAGTATTACACTCCCCCTGGTCCTTGTTTTGCTTGATGTGTGGCCGTTAAGAAGGTTAATTAAAGGCTCAGGGCTACGGATATTTCTTGAAAAACTACCCTTCTTTTTAACATCGCTGGTATTCAGTTTGGTAGTAGTTAGGGCTCAGGCTTCGCTAAACGCTGTTGCCGGAATTGAGAGGCTGCCGTTTCCCTATAGAATCATGAATGCTTTTCATTCCATTGCGTTTTATTTACAAAAGATATTTATGCCTTTAAGACTTGTGCCATTTTATCCCTATCCTGGCTTTGACAAAGTATTGCATTCTTTCGGATACGTGGCTGCGCCTCTGGTTGTCATTATTATTACCTTGGCTTGCATTGCCTGGAGCGGAAAGAAAAAGGCCTATATGTTGACAGCTTGGGTATTCTTTATCGTGACATTGATTCCCGTGCTGGGAATAATACAAGTAGGAAGCCAGGCTGCAGCAGACAGGTATACTTATATTCCCAGCACAAGCATCATATTGTTATTTAGCGCCTGGTTTATATCTAGGTCAAGAGAGTTGTTAAAACCGGTATCCCTGATACCCGTTGCCATTATAATCTTCTTCGGGTTTTCCACGATGAAACAGATAGGCATTTGGAAAGATTCACTTACTCTCTGGCAGTATGTTGCTAAAATATATCCCAATTCTTCAAGGATAATCACGGGAAATTTAGGCTTGGCGTATTTGGAGGTTGGGGACAAGGAAGAAGCCATAGCAATGTTTGACAAGACGCTTGAGCTTAGCCCCGATGATGTTTTGGCTTATAATAACCTAGGGCTGGTTTATCAAAGCAAGGGAGATTATGACAAAGCTATGTATTATCTCAACAGGGCAATTAAGATTAGCCCTGATTATGCCAATGCCTACTACAATCGGGCAATCGTTTACTATTTAAAACAAGAGTATGCTTTAGCGAAGGTTGATGCCTATAAAGCTGAAGAACTGGGCTATGAAGTTGACCCTAAATTCCTTGAAGGCCTAATGAAGAAAACTTCCGGAAGAGAAAAATAAATAGAATATATTGCAGATAATTTTATTTTGGAGTAAAATAATAAAAAGGTTAATCATAAGCAGGAGGGTAATGATGAATATCCGGCCGCAAAATCTAAGAAGCGCAGGTATTCTGGTTTTATTGATAATATTCTTGTCTTCGTGTGATTTTTTCAATAAAGAAACTGCAGGAGAAGCCATGGCTAAAGGGCTTGACTATTATAATAACGGCAAATATAGCCAGGCTATCCTGGAATTTAGCAAAGTGATTAAAATTATTCCTAAGTATGTTGTCGCCTACAATAATCGGGGCATTGCTTACAGCAATAGGGGTGATTTTAACCAGGCCATCTTGGATTTTGACAAGGTCATCGCACTTGAGCCTAAATATGCCGAAGCCTACAATAATCGGGGCATTGCTTACAGCAATCAAGGAAACTTTGACAAAGCCATTATTGATTTCAACAAAGCCATTGAACTTAATCCTAAGCTTAGCGCCCAAGCCTACTACAACCGCGGCCTAGCCTATGTTAACAAAAACAACTTAGACCAGGCAATTTCAGACTTCAGCAAAGCCATTGAACTCAGCCCCAAGTTTTCTGATACCTATGGTAACCGGGCAATCGCTTATCTTGCCAAGAAAGAATATGACAAATCCTGGCTAGATGTGCATAAGGTAGAAGAGCTGGGAGGCATAGTTAATCCTCGATTCCTCGAAAATCTAAAGAAAGCTTCAGGAAAAGAAAAATAATCCCATTTGTATAATATTAAAGTAAACTAGAGATTATTATGGAAGCGCTTAGTGCGTTATGGACATTTCCGGCAATAATCTTAGCTGCCATGTTTATTACTTGGGCAGCTGAGTGCGGCCAATTTTTTATTTCACAGGGCCTGGCTTTGGCTGTTCTGGCATGGATACAGACGCTGCCGGAATTTGCGGTTGAAGCTGTGATTGCATTTACAGCAGCCAAAGATCCGTCCAAGGTGCATCTGATTACTGCTAACTATACGGGTTCTTTAAGGCTGTTCGTGGGCTTAGGATGGCCTATGGTTTATTTCGTAGCATTCTTTTTTGCCAAAAAGCGCGCAGGTAAGAATAAGGGGCCCTGGGCTATAGAAATGGAAGATGAAGATTCTACGGCAATTCTTTCGCTTTTGCCGGCATTGCTTTACTTTTTGGTGATTTATTTCAAAGGCAGTTTGAATATTTTCGACGGGTTGGTGCTTAGTGCCATATATTTTACTTACCTGTATCTTTTATCAAAAATACCCCCTCATGATAAGGAGGAGATAGAAGACTTAGGCAGGATTCCCAAGTACATCATGCGTTTCAAGCCCCCTGTTAACATCCTATGGATATGCGTTTTCTTTGCCGTAGGCGCGGTTATTTTGTATTTTTCCGCCCACCCGTTTCTTAATTCCATGCTTGCTTTGGCAGTTTCCTTCGGGATTTCGCAATTTATTTTTGTGCAGTGGGTGGCGCCGTTCTTAAGCGAGTTTCCCGAGAAACTCTCGGCATTTTACTGGGCAAGAAAAGTAACCAAGGCGCCTATGGCGCTTTCTAATTTTGTTTCCTCATCTATCAACCAATGGACAATTCTTGTGGCGATGATTCCCTTTATTTATTCTTTCGCTTCGGGCAGGGTCTGTCCGGTTATTTTTGACGAACATCAGAAGCTGGAAATACTTTTGACTATTATGCAGTCGTATCTGGGTTTTCTTTTACTAGTGAGTATGGATTTTCAGTTGTGGGAAGCCGCTGCCTTATTTATATTATGGCTTACCCAATTCTTAATGCCTTGGACACGTAATGGAATAACCTGGGTTTATGGAGCCTGGGCCCTGATTGAAACATTAAGGTTAGCCGGGAATTTCCGGAAAAGAAACGCATTTCAAGCCTTCCTAAAATTAAGCAAAAAGCCTGCCAACTAAAATCCCCGCAACAATTAGGAATTTACATTAGAGTAATATTCCAATTAGTGCGGGGATATTCTTTAAGAAGTCGCTAACCTTATGCCTTGGTTACGTTTGTTGCTTGTTCGCCTTTTGGGCCTTGCGTAATTTCGAATTCTACTTCATCACCCTCTGCCAGAGATTTATAACCGTCTCCTGTAATAGCGCTAAAGTGCACGAATACGTCCTTACCGGTGTCAGAAGTGATAAAGCCATAACCTTTTTGATTGCTAAACCACTTTACTTTTCCTTTTGCCATTTGTTACTATTTCACCCCCTTTGCAATAAAAAACCGCAAAGCTTTTTAAGTTACTTCCTTAGCTTTACGGTTTTAGTTAACACTTGCAAAATCGTTACTTCTCCTTGCATCTTAACTAATGGCAGTCTACCATGTTTTTGGGTTTTGTCAACTGATTTTTAACGGGTTGACTATCCCTGAAAAATTGATATAATTATCTAGCATTGATGCCGATGTAGCTCAGCTGGTAGAGCAGGACTTTCGTAAAGTCAAGGTCGGTGGTTCGATTCCACTCATCGGCTCCATATAAAAAGAGAGGGTTTTTATAACCCTCTCTTTTTGTTGTAGTTGGGCGTAATTGCTTGATATTTAAAGCAGTTACGCCTTTTTGTTTATTTAGAAATATTTGTAAGGTTTTGTAGGGTTTTGATTCTTATTGGCGTCTTATTGGCTTGAAAGTGCACGGTAGAGATAAAGCGTAGTTAAACAGTTGTTTATATACACCCTCTAGCCTATACCTACTTATCAGTGCAGGCAGGCATTTTTCCCTTGGTAAGTAATGGCTAGCTGGTTCTGGGAATCCATCTCAAAAGGATGGGACTAGTATAAACTATGCCTGCATTACCTACCTTAACAAGATATGTTGAACTGGAGGACTTTATGAATGATATACAAAAAGAGATGAGTCAAGCTTATGCTGAACAGATGAATGTAGCAAATGCTGATTTAGATGCAATGATTACCTGTAGGTATGAAAGGAAGGACTTCTTTGAGCTACTGAAAGAGCTGAAGCATTTCCTGAAGTATCTGCACAAATACGGTATATTCGTGTATAAGCAACTGTTTTGCTGGGTTTACTTTGAGCAAGACTGGGAATGGGATTCTGTTGAACATATAAAATACAGATACGGATTTCATATACACCTCATAGTTCAAGGTATCCCTTCTTCACTTGCTAAGCTATTTGAAAAAGCCTGTGCAAACAGGTTCGGGTTCTCTAAGGTTAAGCCTTATGACCATAGCCTAGATTACGCTTTGAGCAACTATATTGCTGATAAATGCGTAAAGATAGGCACTGAAACCTGGTTTCGTTTCAGAGTAAACAACAGCTTACGCAAACTACCGAAATACTATTACGAGCACAAATTAATCAGGGATAAGAAAACAGGCAAGTTCAAGCCTGTAAAAAATTATGCAAAGCCACTCCTAACCCACCTTTAAACTTGGTTAGCAGTGGTCTAGGAAGTGAACACAGGCTGAACCAATCTCTACCAAGTTAAGACTGGAAACTGGCGGGAGATGGCCTATTTTGACCAAAAACCAGGCACTTTTACTTTAACTGTAGTAAAACTACGAAGACTTAATAAGACAGACTTGGGTCTAGCTGATTTAACCTAAAGGATATTAAGAAGTTAGCTAAAAAACCTTCGTAGTTAATTGACAGTAATTCTATGACAGATTTTTTTCTAAGGAAATTAAACAGTTGAATTTAGTAAAATTGAGCACTAATCAAGCAAGTGTATGATGACCTTTTCTGTCGGTATAATTCAAGGTCAATAACTCCTAAATTAGAACTATAGGCAAAGGTTCACTGCTACCACCAGTATAGTTTTACCGTTACGGAAGGTTATATTATTAGCACGTTGTGAACGCAATGTGATTGAGTATAAGCTGGTAGCTACCCTGCCGTAACTTGTGTTTTAAATTGACTAAAGAAAAGAAAGCAGGGGTAATAGGGTTCTCTATAAGATACAGATACAAATTTATTATCATTTCAGAAAAGTTCGAGTCCTTGCGGGGGAGTAAATTTCCTGAACTCCTTGCAGCAAAATATGTTGCGAGGAGTTTTTGTTTGTAGTATAATAATAAAAAAGGAGGCAAGATGAAACTATTATTTATGATTGGTCTGGTAATAGGTATTTTTAATCTCTATTACAGCCTGTATTGTTTTGTGCGTTACATGAGAACAAAGGAGAATATTTATAAACGAACTGGTGCGCTGTGTCTTTTAATATCTATACCGATTCTACTTTTGGTATTTAAAGATTTATTACCGATTCCTTCATATATTATATGGTTTGTTATTGTTATCAGTGCCTTCGCTGCTATTTCAATATATAATAAAAAAATACGTCTTCAACCAAGCTATGAAGTCTCTATCAAAGGGAAAAATTATTTAATATTAAATATTATAATTATTTTAACCTTACTCTTCTTGTCTATTTTTGTCTTTGCGGGCATTACAATGAAATCTCAGTATGATTTATTAATTAATAAGGGTAGAGTAATTTCGGCTGTTGTTGTGGATAATGCTAAACTCGGTTCGTACAATATTATTTACTATCAGTTTAATGATAATGGCGTTTTAGTCAGAGATAATAAATCATTTGAATCATCACGCAGAACAATCATTCAGGGTAAAAATGTGAAAGAGTTTAAGAAAGGCGATAGGATTGAAGTATTGTTTTATAATGGCAAAAGCATGATAAAAGGCTGGTATGAACAGCATTCTAAGTCCGTAATTTTCGTTATAGTAGGTTTATTGATACTTTTAGTTTGGGCTATTCGTAGACGTTTTGTGTTGGTAGAGAAAACCTGATTCTTTAGTCGTATGCTCTTTATGTAATATATTTTATCTCAGTGCTTATCTAAGTTATTCCAAAGTAAAGGAGCAGTTTAAGTGATTTTTGGTGGTGAAAGATTTCCGAAGCAAAAGGAGGAAGGATGCATAAGACAAAGATAAATTTTTTGATAATAGCATTTTCGGGTTTTTTTCTAATACCAGTGTTTGCTGAAAATCAAAATACCCCTGGTTCTCAAGGGGTGTCAGTTGAATTTAGGTTTGTGTGCGAAAGTTCAGAGCCCAGTTGTAGTAAAATGATAAGTGAGGATACTAAAGAAGAGATGTTTTTAGAAAGTCAACCTCAATTTACTATAAGCGATTTAGGCTTAGCGAGAATGGTTTCTACTAACCTTACAGAATTTAATAAAACACAAGATAAAAGAAACTCGCTCATTTTAAAAGGAAAAGAAGAAAACCCTGAGCCACTCGTAGGAATTACTCTCTACTTTACCGAAGAAGCAAAAGAGAAACTTGCTAAGTTGACTTCTGAAAATATGCATAGAAAGCTTGGAATTGTTATTGATGGAAAATTAATAATGGCTCCAAGAATAATGGAGCCAATAACAGAGGGTGAAATAGAGGTCCAGGGTAAAGGTATAACCAAAAAATATGCAGAAGATTTGGTGTCTCGTATAAATGCAATAACTAAAATGGATGAGAAGGGAGTTGAAGATATCTTTATGGCAGGATTGCTTTATTTGAAGAAAGGTATGTATGATGGGGCGGTAGTCCAATTTAATAGAGTGATACACGTTAATCCTAATCGTGCAGAAGCCTATGGCAACCGAGCAATAGCATATTATTACAAAAAAGAATATACTCAATCGTGGGATGATGTGCATAAAGCAGAAGAGTTAGGTCTTACTATCCCCCCAGATTTCATTAAGGAACTAAAGAAAGCTTCTGGGAGAGAAAAATAATTCATCTGTTCTAAGATAAAAAGAGCAGTTTAAGAAACAGGCATTACAAACTTAACAACCTGTCCACTAAACAGGGGAAGGTCATAAAGATTCAGCTAAGCTAAAGCGTCTTCAGCCTGTGGTTAACCCAGCCCAAATAAACCCCACTCTAAAAGTAATTAAGCCTGCTCGTCGATACCTTATCCGCAAACCTTAAACCAAACAATTAACAGTTTATTTAACCATCTTAGCGCTTAAGTATTTATGAAATAGTATTATAATATACTAAGGGTTGCTCAAAACTCAGGTTTTTGTAATTTCCAGAGCTACTCGCTAAATTACCCACAATTCTGGAATTTGTGATAAAATATGTAAAGGGTTTTTGGCGGTGAAAGATTGCTATAGAAAAATAGCAGTTAAAGTAAGAGGTAAACAATGAAGAAAATGGTAGAGATTGTTTATATTTTGGTTTTTGGTGTAATATTAACTCCTGTATTTTGTCTTGCAAATATGAATGATGAATTAAATGTTGCAATACGAAATATGGATGTTCAAAAAATCAATGAACTTATATCCAAAGGCGCAGATGTTAATGCAAAGAACTCTAATGGGCTTACGCTATTGATGTATGCAGCAAGCAGTGGCGAAACTGAAAAAGTAAAGCTCTTACTAGACAAAGGCGCAGATGTGAATGCTAGAGACAAGATTGGCTATACGCCATTGATTTGGGCAGTATCTCGCGGTAATACTGAAGTTGTTAAACTCTTACTAGATAAAGGCGCAGATGTGAATGCTAAAGATAAATATGGCACCCCACCATTGACATTTGCGATACCTGGCGCTAATACTATGATTGCACAAATCTTGATAGAAAAAGGCGCAGATGTGAATGCTAAAGATAAATATGACTCGACACCATTGATACGTGCAGCAAGATATGGTCTTACTGAAGTTGTGAAACTCTTGATAGAAAAAGGCGCAGATGTGAATGCCAGAGGTAAATTTCACGATACACCCTTGGTATGTGCAGTATCTCGCGGTAATACTGAAGTTGTTAAACTCTTACTAGACAAAGGCGCAGATGTAAACGCTCAAGACGAAGATGGCAATACACCCTTGATGTCGGTAACATGTAATGGTAATGCTGAAATTGCGCAAATCTTGATAGACAAAGGCGCAGATGTGAATGCCAAATCGCATTATGGCTTAACAACTTTATCAGCAGCCGAATCAAAGGGGCAGAGCAATTTAGTTAAATTCCTCATACAGGCGGGAGCTAAGGAATCCGCTCCAAAATAAAGAAACAGTTCAAGTAACATTCCATCATAACCACTTCTACTCAGGGCTGGACTTAATCGTTCAGCCATTTTTTGTTCATACTCACTAATAAACGAACGTTCATTTATCTGAACTGTATAAGAAATATAGTGATTCTTCTACGCCAATCAAATTATTTTTCTCTCCCCTGTTTTGGCAATTCTTTACCCTCCCCATAGTTACATACCTGTAATTTTCAACGATAAAATAATTCTTTGGCGGCAGTGGTTTATAGACTATCCTTTTATATAGCTAAACCCTGCCAGGGATAGTGCTTGAATAGTATTCTGTATGCAAATAGGCGAGGCTTTACATCCTGGCAGGGTGAGCCTCGCCGAATTATTAACTAGTGGCTTAAGAAAAAATAACTACTGGAGGTGCTTATGCGTATTGCAATTTATGCAAGGGTAAGTAAGGATGACGGTTCGCAGACGCCAAAGAATCAGCTCATACCTTTGAGGAATTTCGCAAAGGCTTTAGGCGGGACGATTTCAGACGAATACATAGACTATGCGTCTGGTGCTGGAATTAAGGATAGGACTGAGTTTTTGCGACTGCTTGATGATTCAGACAGGCATAAGCACGATTTAATACTTTGCACTGCTCTAGACAGATTATCAAGGGAAGGCATTAGTAATACATTAGGTTATTTAGAGAGACTCAGACGCAATGGAGTTGCCGTTAAAAGCCTAAGTGAAAGCTGGCTTGATACAAGAGATGAAGGCGTTGCCCAGCTACTTCTGGCTATCTTCGCTTGGGTTGCGCTACAGGAACGAAAACGCCTTGCCGAGCGGGTAAAACTTGGCTTGGCTAGAGCCAAAAAAGAGGGCAAGGTCTTGGGCAGACCTAAAAACGCTGCAGATAAGCGCCAAAGGTCAGTATCTGGTTATCATCTGCGATATGCTGGGAAAAAGAAGAAAAACAGGCAGTTAGGCAGGCGATAAAAGTGATAAAGTTTAAAAATTTCTCAAATTTAAATTCTGTTACTCATTGAAAACAAAGGTGTTATAGTAAAAAATCATTTTTTTTCAAATATGCGATAATTCAATTAAATCATTATGTTTCAATAGGTTACAACAACCAAAAATCATCAAAAATAGCCCTTAGATGAGCGTCGATGGTTTGTAACCCATTGCAGCCCTAGGAATAAAATTATTTTTGAAAAACTTAAAGTGATTTTCGATTTTTCGTCTCTCTATAGGTAGAAAGGAGGCGAAAAATCATGGATAGATTATTAACTGTTACCGATTTATGCCAGAGGTACGGCATCAGCAAATGGACAGTTTATCAATGGACAGCAAAAGAGCTAATACCTTACCTTAAAATAGGCGGGCAATTGCGCTTCAGGCTTAAGGACCTTGAAGCGTGGGAAGAACAGAATCTTGCTGGCGCAACTAAGACTGACTTACTGTGAGGAATTTTTAGTTTATTTACGAACTGTTTAAACAAGGAGAGGCTAAAATGACAGAAAAAGAGATGGTAAGAATTTTAAGCATAGAAACTGATGAATCTGGCAAGGTAGAGACTAAAGAATTTGGTGCAGTAGAGCTGGATAGAGGACAAGTATGTTATTGTTTTTTATGCGGTTATGCATTCTTTGATTTCTATTTCTACAGAGGAAGAGAGATAGATTTTCCCATTCCGTGCTGCCCTGAGTCAAAAGATGGCAAACATATGTTTACTTTTGCGCCTTATTCAAAAATGGAAAACAATGAAGCATGGTTCGTGACAATATGGGGAACGGATAAGAAATATAAGCTGTGAAAGCTTATGACAATATCATATTTATAAGGCTCCAAGGCAGTCTGATGTGCGATTTCTGCCTTGGAGCTGTTAAGGTTGGTTTGCTATGAGACAAAGGATAAGAGTTCCAGGAATCTATAAAAAAGGATATTGGTATTGCTTTAGGATAATGGGCAGCTTCGGTAAGCGAATTGAAGTTAGGTCGTTTACCCACAGAGAGGCTGTGCTCAAACGTGAAGATATGCTGAGGCAGTTATTCAGCGCAACATCTGACCAACCAACCTACAGGGTAGAGATAAAACAAGGAATAGATTTCTGGTTAAACAGCAAGAAAGGTAGCATAGATGAAACTTCATATTCAAGGTATAGAGCAGATACTGAGAATTTCCTTGCCTATCTTAACGCTAAGCATCCAACATTACGTTATTTTGATGAAATTAAGCCTGAGCATATCAAGGGGTTCATGGATTATCGGCTTAACGAAAGAAAGAGAGCGACAAAGACCATAAATTGCGAAAGGATGGCTTTAAATAATCTGTTTTCTGTTCTTATCGAGCAAAATAAGATACCAGAACCGAATCCTGTGTCTAGGATTAAACCCTTCAAGGTAATAAAAGTTCAGAAGAGGCGTTGTCTTACTGATGATGAGTTGTCTAAATTCTTTGATGGGGCAAAAGCAGAGAGTGGCAGTATTAACTGGTATGGGATATATTTTACTTTATACATAACTGGCATGAGAAGAGATGAGGTAAGGAATCTGGAGAAAGAGTCGGTAGATTTAACGAACGGTTTTATTACTATTTTAAATACCAAGACCGATAAGCCTAAAGTTATCCCGATTCATCCGCAGCTAAAGCCTATACTTCAGCAAGCGATGGAGCACTCTAGAAGTAAATTAGTTTTTCCTGATTCTAAGGGGGAGTTAATTCATAGGAATAAATTCAGGTATGAGATGCGCAACATATGCGATAAGGTTGGTATTGAGAAAGCTACGCCGCATGATTTAAGGCATACCTTCGCCAGCAGACAGGGATTGTCAGACAGAGTTAAGCAGATTATCGGTGGATGGAGCAGTAAACAGGTGATGGAAAATACATATATTCATACGCCCGAAGATTATGTTAGGGATGAGTATTTTAAGGCTGATTTTATACCCAAACCTAAAAATTAATGGCTTCTTAATAGCGAAAACGGTGATTGAAATGTTTAAAATATATTGTATAATATCAGCTTACGAAGATAGAAGATTTTATTCCACTCATCGGCTCCATAAATTAATATGGCAAGATTCAGGGAAGTCTTAAAAAACCGCAATTTTTTCCTTTTATGGCTGGGCCAAATTATCTCGCAGCTGGGGGATAGGCTTGACCAGATGGCTTTAATTGGCTTTGTTTATTTAAGGGCTCCCGGCTCCACAATAGAAATAGCCAAAATTCTTTCCTTTACCATAATCCCCGTATTCCTAATCGGCCCCATTGCAGGAGTTTATGTGGATAGATGGGATAGGCGCCGCACCATGTATGCCTGTGATTTGTTAAGGTGCTTTCTTGTGCTGATGATACCCTTGTTTTTATTTTACAAACAAAGCCTTGTGCCGATTTACTTGATTATCTTTATCGTATTCTCCATAGGCAGGTTTTTCGTGCCGGCTAAATTATCCATAATCCCCGACCTGGTTGATAAAAAGGATTTATTAATTGCCAATTCCCTGGTTAATACCACGGGTATGATTGCGGCAATCCTGGGGTTTGGCATAAGCGGAATCTTGGTAGAGTGGCTGGGGCCAAAAAGCGGTTTTTACCTGGATGCCTTAAGTTTTTTAATATCCGGGACGCTGATTTTTCTGATTGCCAAGCAAACCCGCATAGCCATGGATTTAAGGAAGGTGGGTAAGGAGATTGTTGAGGTAATCAGCAAATCTGTATTCCAGGAAATAAAAGAAGGCGTTTTATATTTTATCCGGAAGAAAGATATAAGGTTTACTGCCAGCATAATTTTTATTTTATGGTCGGCACTGGGCGCGGTTTATGTAGTAATTATTGTTTTTGTGCAAAAGACTTTGCATTCTGCAACCAAAGACCTGGGGCTCTTGGTAATGTTTTTAGGGCTGGGGTTGTTTTTTGGGTCGCTGATCTATGGCCGTTTCGGCCATAAATTTTCCCAATATAAGGTAATATTCATATCGCTGATTTATAGCGGCATAATGCTGATTATTTTTTCCCTAGCCATATACCATTACCCAAATTTAATGGTAGCAGCAGCGCTGGCATTGATTTTGGGATTGTTTATCTCTCCGATTATGATAGCCTCGAACACCATAATCCATAAGGTAAGCGAAAACGGTATGATGGGTAAAATCTTCAGCTCCCTTGAGATTGTGATGCACCTGGGGTTCTTGTTATTCATGTTTTTAAGCAGCATGCTGGCTGAGAAATTTTCGCAACTGGCAATACTTGTTATTGTGGGTTTCTTGCTGGTTGCGTTGGGAGCGGGGAATCTGTTAATAAAGCGTAAAATCGCATGATAAAGCCGAGTTTATTACGCTACATATTTATTCAGGCAATAATCTGCACAATTGTTGCTTCGGCATGGGCGCAAAAAGAGGCTGATTTTAGGGATGTGATGCCGCAAGCAGAAATTTTTAAGCCGGTTAACTCGGGTAAAGAATTACTTTATTATAAGGCATACTCCAAGGACAATTTATTCCTGGGAGTTGTTTTTAAGGTTGCTGCGCAAGGCTATTCCAGCACAATTGAAACATTGGCCGGCATGTTAAAAGATGGCACAATTACCGCAATCAAAGTATTGAGTCAAAATGAAACTCCCGGTGTGGGAGACCGCATCGCCAATCCTGATTTTATCAAACAGTTTACCAACAAAAAAGATTTAAGCAAAGTGGAAGCAATCAGCGGAGCCACAATATCCTCAAGGGCAGTGATAGACTCGGTGCAAAAGAAAGCGCAAGAATTAAAGGCGCTGATAAAACAAGATAAAGATGCTTAAGAAATTTATCATACTTATCTGTATTGCAGTAGGTCTGGGTTTTTTAGTGCGTTCATTAGGCCTTAATCAGCACCAGGCTATGGCAATATCCATATTTTGCGCCTCCATAATGGGGACGTTATTTTTTTGGGATTTTCGTTTAAGTTTTGCCTTTATCGGGACATCCTTGCTTCTGGCGACCCGCACCATTGACCTGGAGCATGTGGTTAAGTACTCTTCGTTGGAAGTCATTATCTTCCTTGTGGGCATGATGGTATTGGTGGGCCTGTTGAAGGAAAACGGGTTTTTTACCTGGGTGACGCATTTTATGCTAAGCGGCAAACACATTACTGCCCGCAGGTTCGTCGTGATAATGTCGGTTGTCTCCGCGCTTTTATCCACTGCCACTTCGGAGGTAATTTCCATTATCTTTATGATAGCCGCGATATTTGAAATCTGCGACCATCTTAAGGTTGACCCCGTGCCTTTTGTAATTATTTCTGTGCTGGCTACTAATGTGGGCAGCGCCGCCACGGTATTGGGTAACCCCATAGGCATATTAATTGCCGCAAAGTCCGGGCTTAGTTTCGAAGATTTTATTATCAAGGCATTTCCCCTGGCTTTTGTTTGCCTCATAGTTACTATCGGGATTTGCATGTTATGGTACCGTAAAGCCATTAACCAGATGGATGAAAACATTAATAAGCTTAAAGGTGAATTTAAGAATTTAGCGCAGCAGGTTCCTTTTACCAGAGACCTTAAAATAAGCCTGATTATTTTTGCAGTTACGCTTTTATTAATTTCCCTGCATCATCGCCTGGAGCTTCTTTGGGGCATCGCACCAAATACAATCCTGCTTACCATGCCGCTGTTTGCCAGCGGGCTGGTAATGATTTGGAAATGGAAGAAAGCAAGGGAATATATCGAGAGGGATGTAGAGTGGTGGACTTTACTATTCTTTATGTTCTTGTTTGCGCAGGCAGGTACCTTACAGTATACCGGAGCGACTGATGAATTAGCCAGGCGGCTCTCGGGGGTTACCGGAAATAATTGGATGTCCCTTACCGGAGTAATACTTTGGATTTCTACCATCGGCTCAAGTATTTTGGATAATGTGGTCTTGGTGGCAGCGGTTATCCCGGTCATACAAAGTTTTAAAGCCGCCAGTTTTTCATTGCAGCCCCTATGGTGGGCGCTACTTTTTGGAGGCTGCCTGGGAGGAAATATCACCCTTGTCGGCTCAACTGCCAATATCATTGCTTTAGGAATTCTAGAGAAAGAAAAGAAAGTGCGCATGACATTTTTGCGCTGGTTTGGCATTGGTTTGACAGTAGGTCTAATTACCACAGTTATCGTATGGGTTACGCTTTTGTTTGTACCGTTGTATCGTTAATCAGGAGATAACATGATAAACATAGCTGTTTTTGCTTCAGGCAAGGGGACAAATTTTAGCGCGATAATAAAGGCAGTAAAAAAAGGCACGCTTAAAGCAAACCTGTCTTTGCTGGTCTGCGATAATCCCAGGGCAGGTGTAATTGCCAGGGCAAAACGCGCCCAGGTAAAGGTGGCTTTGATAAAGAGGGAGGATTTCCCGGGAAACAAAGAGTTCGAAACAGAAATTATCCGGATTCTAAAACAGGAAAATATTGATTTAATAGTCCTTGCAGGTTTTATGCGTATTTTGGGGCAGGAAATTTTAAGCCAGTACAAAAACCGTATCATTAATATTCACCCGGCGCTGCTACCTTCTTTTAAAGGCGCTAAGGGAATAAAAGACGCATTTGATTACGGCATGAAAGTGACAGGCGTAACAGTGCATTTTGTGGATGAGTTGATGGACCATGGCCCGATAATCTTACAGCAGGCAATCAAAGTAGAAGAATCCGACACAGAAGAATCTTTGGAAGCAAAAATCCACAAACTAGAGCATAAAATTTATCCGCAAGCATTGAAGTTATTTACGGAAGGTAAATTAAAGATAGAAGGAAGGAAAGTAAAAGTACTTAATTAGTAGGCCTTGCCCAGACCGCCGCTTGATTTAAAACAACCTTTTTCCCGGGGTTCACCGATACGTTATTCAGTTCAATTTCCCTAAAATCCTTGAAACTATAAGTCTTTATGGTATAGACCGCTATTTTTAATATCTCCTGGTCTATATCTACATTTTTTTCTACTTCCGGCTTTTGGAATTTTAATCTGATGCGCTGCTGTATTTGCATGGCAATAAAATCCTCCAGCGTAAAATCCTTATAATCTATATTCTTACCCTCCTTATCGCCGATTACCTCCAAAGACAACCCCATATCCTGCACAGCCCTGTGTTGATATTCTGTTATCGAGATAAATTCGTAGGAGACCTTTTTAAGGTCGGTGATATAAACAACATCCTTCATTACTAATCCTGTTTTTATATCGGCGGTGATCATGCAGACGAATTTTAGCTCGCTGGATTCCCTGGTGCGCTCGGTACTAAAGAGTACGCGCCTGACTACTTTCCAGACTTGGCTGTTTTTGTCTAATGCATCTTTATTGAATTTAAATTCCTGGGATTTTTGTTCTTCAGGTACGGTCTTGACTGCGTAGTCAATTTTGAATGTGTCGTCAGTGAAAGCCGCTTTATTGGTGAGGATTGAAAATTTATCCGTATATTTCTCAGGATTTTTTGCTTTTTCTAAGAGGTCTTCTAACGGCAGATACACCCAAAGAGTGCGGCCTACTACCCTGGCTTTGACGTCTAGTTTATATTCATTTTTGCAGATATCCTGGACAACCTTGTCTATATCCTCTTTAATATAGGTAGGTTGGGTAGAAAGGGAACAGCCTAAAACCACTAAACACAAAGCGAGGCTGTTAAGAAGAAGGGCGGACCTTGCCAAATTCTTTAAAGATTGCCTCGATTTCATCATAGTTTAATTCACTTTTAACGACCAGCTCTTTGGCTAAACGTTCCAGCAGGGGCTCTTCTTTTTGAAGCAAGTCCCGGACTTCTTTTAAACAGGACTGCATTATTTCCTGGACGTCGTTATCGAGCCTGGTTTTCATTTCTTCGGAAATAAGCGGGACACCGCCTGTCCGTCTATAGAAATCGAGCGCATGAAAATCTCCGATAATTCCGGATTTACCCATGCCCATACGCCAAACCATGTTATGCGCTATGTATAAAGCATTGGCAAAATCTCCTCCTACTCCGGAAGTGGTAAATCCCAGTTTTATTTTCTCAGAAGCATAGGAGCCCAGTGAGATTCTAATTTCGTTGAGCAGCTGTCTTTGGTCCTCGACAAGAATTTCTTCGCGTTCAGGTACCCAGGTTGCGCCACCCGTGTGGCCCCTGGGCGTAATGGTTATTTTAAACACATCTTTAGTCGGCGCAAGCAGGTAGGTTACAATTGCGTGGCCTGCCTCATGATAAGCGGTCTGCAGCTTTTCCTTTTCGCTCATCTTGACTCTTCTTTTTATTCCTAAGGCAATTCTTTCGCGTGCATCGTCTATATCTTTCATCGTAACAAGAGATTTCGTATTGCGTACGGCTATAAGCGCTGCTTCTCTGACGATATTAGCAATATCTGCAGGGGTGTTGCCTACGGTTATCCGCGCCAGGCGGTCTATTTTTACATCATTTTTATCATACTGGATTTTTTGAAGATAATAAGCGAATAATTTCTCGCGGTCTTCCAGGCTTGGTTTATCCACGTAAATTTTTCGGTCGAATCTTCCCGGCCGAAGCAGGGCAGCATCAAGGAATTGTTCGGACATATTGGTGGCCCCGATTAGCACGATATTAAAATCCTTTTCTTTCAGGCCGTCCATTTCTACCAGGAGTTGGTTTAATGTAGTGTTGCTTTCGGTTTGTCCGCCGAAGCCTGTGTCAGCAGCCCTTTGTGCACCCACAGCGTCAATCTCGTCGATAAAGATTAAACAACCGCCGTTTACGTCCGCTAAAATCCTGGCTTGCTTAAACAAGCTGCGGATTCGCCCCGCACCTACGCCTACAAACATCTCTACGAATTCAGAGCCTGACATGGAGATAAAGGGGAGTTTCGCTTCTGTGGCTATTGCTTTGGCAAGGTAAGTTTTACCGCATCCGGGAGGCCCAAGCATGAGTATGCCTCTTAAAATTTTTCCTCCGATACGTTGCAGTTCCGTGCGGTCCTTGATTAATTTTACTACTTCCGATGCCTCCTGTTTCGCTTCGTCCATGCCAATGACATCATTCCAGGTAATGCCTATGTTTTCCCCGGATACCGACTTTTTGCTGGTCTGGGAGAATGATTGCGCGCCGCGCTTAAACATCAGCCAATACCACATAAAGGTATAAACGATGCCGAATATCAACGCCATGATTGTTTGCAGGTATAGTTGCAGAGGTATCATTGCCATCTGCGACTGCCTAAGGTATGATTCCGATTCATTCCAGGCCCGCAGGCCCTTGATAACCAGAATAACCAGCGAGACGCCTAGCAGGGTAATGGTGAAAACAATAAGTATGGTAATCCAACGTAACTTAAGGTAGAACTTTATTTTTTTCCAACTCATAACATCTCCTTTTTTGTCTAAAATAGCATACTAAAGTTGCCAAGTCAAATCTTTTCTTGACCCCGTTAGAAAATGTGTTATCATAATTGTTCACATATTTTGTCAGGAACAAATTGAGGAGGGATGTATTATGGCAAAGATTAAGAAGGTTACAGCAAGAGAAATTTTGGATTCCCGCGGAAATCCTACCGTAGAAGTTGACGTAATTCTGGATAGCAGTATCTTAGGAAGGGCAGCTGTGCCTTCGGGAGCTTCTACCGGGGAGCATGAAGCTCTCGAGTTAAGAGACGGGGATAAAAAAAGATATTTAGGTAAGGGAGTGCTGAAGGCAGTGAATAATGTTAATACTGTAATTGCCTCTAAAATAAAGGGTTTAAGCCCTGATTTTGAAAAGATAGACAAACTCCTGATTAAGCTGGACGGTACTGAAAATAAGGCTAACCTGGGAGCAAATGCAATCTTAGGAGTATCTTTAGCTGTGGCAAAAGCAGCAGCCCTATCTAAGAAACAACCTTTATACAGGTATCTGGGTGGCGATAAGGCAAAAATTCTACCCGTTCCGTTAATGAATATCCTGAATGGCGGAATGCATGCTGACAATAACCTGGACATACAGGAATTCATGATTGTGCCCATAGGCGCCCCGAATTTTCGCGAGGCGTTAAGGCATGCAGCTGAAGTCTTCCATAATTTAAAATCAATTCTAAAGTCTAAAGGATTAACTACGTCCGTCGGTGATGAGGGAGGGTTTGCTCCTAACCTTACTTCTAATCAGGAGGCGTTAGATCTCATAGTCCAGGCAATTGAAAAAGCCGGATACAAGCCCGGCAAAGACGTTTATCTGGCGCTTGATTGCGCAGCCAGTTCTTTTTATAAAAACGGCTCTTACAAGTTCCAAAATTCACAAAAGAACGCAGCAGATTTAATTGCCATATATGAAACATGGCTTGATAGTTATCCTTTGGTATGTATTGAGGACGGGTTATCCGAAGAAGATTGGCCTGGTTGGCAGGAATTAACCAAGAGGTTGGGTAATAAATTACAACTCGTAGGAGACGACATATTCGTCACGAATCCGGAGATTTTCAAAAAAGGCATTGCCCAACATATAGCCAATGCTATACTAATTAAAGTTAATCAGATCGGCTCGCTTTCAGAGACTCTGGAAGCGATAAATATCGCCAAAAAGAATAAATATAAAGCGGTAATTTCGCATCGCTCCGGTGAAACAGAAGATACGACTATCGCACATCTGGCGGTAGCAAGTAGCTGCGGCCAGATTAAGACCGGCTCGTTATCCCGCACTGACAGGATTTGCAAATACAATGAACTCTTGCGCATCGAGGAGGAATTGGGCGAAAAGGCAGTATACGCGGGGACACTTTGGAAGTAAATAATGCTATCAATATTAAGAAAAGCATTCTGGCTTTTCGGTATTTCGGTTTTTCTGTTGGTAATATTTTTGCCGGGTTACACAAAGCTGCAGGAATTACGGGATAAAAACCGGGACCTGAGCGCAAAAATAAGGCGCTTAAATATAGAGAATTATCTTTTGCAGGAAGAAATAAAGCGGATACAAAGCGATCCGGTGTATCAGGAAAAAATCGCACGGGAGAAAATGGGGGTTGTGCGTAAGGGCGAGATACCCGTAAAGGTTATCCCGGAGAAGAAAAATAGATAGATTAATTGTTCTTTTATTGTATAATAATTTCGCGGGGTGGAGCAGTCCGGTAGCTCGTTAGGCTCATAACCTAAAGGTCATGCGTTCAAATCGCATCCCCGCAACCATTATAATCTCTCAAACTCTAGAATGAGAGATAACGATAGCCTTGAATGCAGTAAACATTCAGGGCTATTTTTATGTAGCGATGTGTTAAACAGTTAGGGCATTATTTTTTCTGCATCATTACAGTTGTTGATTTCAAATTTTAAACTCACCACAGGTTCGCTAAAAACAGCCAAATAAATCTCGCCCATGTATCTCTTTATCTCCAAATTGCCATTTAGTTAATGCTTTCTAGTTAATGGTTTTATTGGCTATTTCTGCGTTATTAAGGGCAAAATTATAGGCATTAACTAGGGAATTGAGCTCATTTTATGTCCGTTTTGTCCGGTATTTAGGGGGGTGAAGAACACATAACTATTTGGAAAATAATGGTTTATCTGTTGTCCGGTCTCCGTGAGGTGGACAAACAGCTTTAGGCGGGTTTAACTACTGTGTTTTTAAAGAAGCTCTTGCCACATTTGGCCCTGTTTCTTCCAGTCGGCCTCATTGATGATGGGGCGGAGCTTGTATTCGGGGATTGAACAGAGGCTTTGTGTGTCTAGGTAGATTATCTCTTCCTGAATCTTTGGAGAAAGGAGCAGCAAGTTTAGAACTTGGTTTACTCTTGCTTCATGCATATTAAGCCACTGAGCAGCTTGTTTTGCGCTGGCTTTGCCATCCTCAAAAAGCTTCTGTAGTTGATAAGCAAGAATCAGGTTTTTGCGAACCTGAGGTTCTTTTGCGATTTCTTCTTCTTTGTGCCATTTGTTAATTGGCCGTACCTGTTTTAAATCAACGTCAAACTCAAGCCTGAGATTGTTATCTGCAAGCGTTATCCCGAGTTTCTTATTGCTCGCCGTATAATCAACTTCTTTGAGCAATATTTTAAGGATGCGTCGTTTCTCTTCTGGATAAAGCGTATCCCAGATAGGTGATAGAAGGGCATCAATTTCTTGCTTATATTGATGTTCGCCTTTTTTGTGGTTATCAATGAATATTTCTCTTAAACACTCAACCACGGCGTCTTCTATTGCCTTGGAATTGACGGATTTGGTGGGGCATGAGCTGTGTCCGAACTTCTGGGCATTTGTACAGGTGTAATAGCGGTATTTATGCGTTCCGTTTCTTATCGTATACGTGTGAACCATAAAGGTATTGCAAGCCTTACAATGCAGGATATGGCTTAATAAGCCTGTACAGTCCGTATTCTTTGTAACTTTTCGTTCCCTGTGGTTTTGATCAAGTAAAGCTTGGGTCCTTTTAAATGTCTCCTCATCTATAATGGCTTCGTGTTCCCCTTCGTAAATTTGGCCATTATATCTTGCTTTTCCCGTATAAATGGCATGTCTTAGCATCCATTGAATCCTGGCAACGCTATATTTAACTCCTCCCAAGACTCTCCCATTTTTGCAGGCTATTTTGTTTGTTCTATAGTTTCTTTCATTAAAGATCTGTACTATCTTAAGCGTGGAGTTGCCTTTGAGGTAGAGATCAAAGATCTCTTTAATTACTTTAGCGCCTTCAGGGTCTATGATTATTTTTTTATTCTCTTTATCCACGCGATAGCCTAAAGGAGCTATTCCGCCTGTCCATTTGCCGCGCTTACGGGCAGCAGACATCTTATCTTTGGTCCTCTCAGAAATCAATTCTCTTTCAAACTCAGCAAAAGAAGACAAGATATGCAGCATGAGTTTGCCTGTAGAGGTACCTGTATCAATTGGTTGTGTAACTGAGGCAAAGGCTACGCCGTGTTCATCAAAGAACTTAAGGAGTTGTACAAAATCCACCAGCGAGCGGCTTAACCTATCCAATTTATAAACAATTACCATATTAACTCTGCCTTCTTTGATATCATTCAGTAATCTTTCCAGGGAAGGCCGGTTGGCATTTGATCCTGTGAAACCATTATCATCGTATCTTTCGGTTAATGGTATCCAGCCCTCATGTTTATGGCTGGCAATAAAGCTTAAGATGGCTTCATGTTGGTTTTCAATCGATCCGAAAGCCTCATCTGCGCGTTCTTCTATTGATTTTCGGCAGTAGGCTGCGCAGTAGATTAGTTTCTTGGTTTGTTTTCCCTCTTCCATAGCCGCCTCTTAAAGATTAAAAAACAAGTATCCGTTCCAGTGCGCTCCGGTTACCTCTTTGGCAATAGCTGTAAGGCTTTTGTAGACTTTGTTGTGGTATTCAAAACCTGATTCAAGGATCTTAATCTCAAGTTTGATTCCTTTGTATTCTTTGATAATCACTGTGCCGGGAATCGGCAGTCTTTTGTCCCGGCTAAGGTCGTGCTTCTTGGGTTGATTTTCAGTGGTGGCATCAGGCCGTAACGCTTTGTTATTGATGGGGTCATATTGCTGAATTAGTTGCTGGATTTTAGTCTGGGTTTCTGTGGAAATGCCGCCGTATTCCAGCTCTTGTATCCGGTAGGCAATCTTACGCCAGAGGAATACCTTGTTATTAGACGGTGCCTGTTGGCCAGGGAATAACTCCTCGTATTTTGCCTTAAGCTCAGCGAGAGATTTTTCCTTAAGTTCCATTATTTGGGAGAGGTTGGTTTCTGGCATAAGTGGGTTCCTTTCGTTAGTACACATATGGCCATACGATCCGAGATAAGTCAAGTTATATAAGAGATATAGCCTTTAAATATTTAACTACCGTTATGTAAGCTTAAAGTAGCCTACCTATATACAGAGAGTCTGTCGCGCCGTATTTCTGGGCCGCCTCATGGGGTTCACCTCTCGTAATATACGATAAGACAACTTAAAAAAAGGATTTACAGTGGGGAAAAGGAGGTATAGAATGATTCTATTACAAAGAGGCGCAAATGAGATTCGCATAATAAAATTTAAGACAACTTAAAAAAAGCAGGCGAAAGCCTGCTTTTTTAATCCTAAGCGGCCAAAAAAATTACCTGGAAGGGGCGAAGCGAGGTATTTTTATAAAGATAAAGATTATCTTCCTAATTTTAATCACAAAATAGGAAAATCTCAAATTTTCAAATGATATGCAGAAGAGCATAAATCCAATAACATTCCAGCATATATCTGAATTGATCAGAAAGAATGAATGTGTATTCTTTATTGGGGCTGGTATTTCACATACGGACGCAGATTTTCCTAGCGGTAATATGTTAAAAGAAATATTGGCCAAAGAATTAAATCTTAATCCCTCTCATTTTACTTTACCAAGTTTAGCAAGTAAATATCAAGCTCAATTTGATAGAGTTAGGCTAATAACTTTATTTAGAGATAATCTTGATAAAAGAATCGATATCAATAAGAAAGGCGTATGCAAGATTTTGAAGAAAATTTGTAAACTGCCCATAACGACTATAATTACAACAAATTATGATAATTTAATAGAAAGTGTATTTGAAGCAAAACAAAATGTAATAAATGTAATTAAAACTGATAAACAAATATCTACCTGGAGAGAAGACTGTGTACAGCTCTTAAAAATTCATGGAGATTTCTCTGTAGACCCGGACAAAATTGTTATAACCAATGAAGATTACAGCGCTTATATAAACAACTACAAGTCTATGATTATAAAATTACAAGATTTATTTAATACCAAGAATATAATTTTTCTAGGATATAGTTTAAATGACGTTAATTTTAAAAGTATCCACCATATTGTGGTAGAGAATTTAGGTGGACTAAAAAGAAAATGTTATGCTTTTTCTAGAGATAGGTTACCTGAAAAAGAAATAGAAGACTGGCATATGCAAAATTTAGATATCTTGAATTCTGAAGCCTATGATTTCGTCAAAGAGTTAGTGAAACAATATTACTATATTCCTAAAAAGACAGAATCAAAAATTGAGAAAGTTATAGTTGAACCACGACCAACTATAATGCGTCCTTGTTTTAAAAATAATGGAAAATTTTTATTCAGGAAGCGGTTCGCTTTTAATATCGGAATTCGGACCGGATTTTTAAAAGATTATTATTTTTACTATATAGTTTTAGATAGCATGATTTTCGAGCCAGCTTTTCTAACTAAATCTAAACTTAATAATTTAGTTTCTGGATTTAGTGATATTCTATCTAAACGACTAACTGATTTAAGTAGAAAAGACTACTATTTAGAAAACTTGCATCCAATTTTTGAACAAAATCAAAAAGATAGAAAAAGAATTATAAAGCATGCAAATTTAATAATTATTCTCGTTTATGACAATCGATATTCCGGTTATATTAATTCACTATATGGACCAGTTTCAAAATGGAAAAAATTTGTTTTAATTTTGCATCGGAATTTTAACAAAAGATTAGATACCGATTTAGTGCTAATTGGTTTAAAGTCACTTGGTAATCATGTAATTTCATTTTCATCATCTTCGCTTAAGGATGACCGTATAGTTGAAGAAATTCATAGATTAATTTTATTAGAACAAAATAATAGATTACAAAGTTTAATTTTAAGTGAAAGTTTAGAAAATGAAGAATAGATTAACAAATACCTCATACGAAGTGCTATATATTTTATATCTAGTAGTAAAAAGTAAAATCCTAAATAATAAAGAAGTTTGTGAATTTCTAGGAATTTTTCCTTCACAGTTTGATGAGATTATTAAATATATGACTACTAAATTATTATTGAAGGAAGAATCAGGTAATTTACTTATAACCGAAAGAGGCGAGAAATTGATCAAAGCATTCGACTTAGTAAATTTTGAAGTCGAGAACGACGCTCTAGAAAAATTAAATATGGATCGAATGCGAAAAAGAGGGAAAAAGGTCTTTAAATTAGAAGATTTTTATTTACCGAAAGATTTTACTGATGACATAAGAAAGGAGGGGGGAGGATTAGAGAATTCTTAGATCGCTATTTCTGGCGAGTCGCCAGGATGATGAGAAGATAACCTTCTCTCCCGGCATGAGCTCAATAAATTGAGCTCATGCCATTGCACTTCGCGATGCTTCGTGCAATGTCGCGATTTTGGCTCTGCCAAAATTCGCGAGCGGTTTCAATTAGTTAGTAAGAATTCTTTTGTCTTCCCTTCTTATAATGAACAAAGGATTATTTTTACAAAATTTTAAAAAAGAAGCAAAATTCCTTAAAATAGATAATGGATATAAAGAAATTTGTTTGACCTATGCTAATAGGTTGCTCTCTAAAGATCTTCCGGTAATATATGATATAAAGCATTTATCTTTACTGCTGAATATTCGAATATCTCATTTAACAAAGATGATTTACGGTAATAGTAAATTTTACAAAACCTTTTATATTAAGAAGCGAGGAAATAAATATAGAAAGATTGAAGCTCCATTGGGAAGCCTTAAAACGGTTCAACGTTGGATTCTAAGGAATATACTTGAGAAGATAAAAACCTCAGATTATTGCAAAGGTTTTAGGCCCGGTTTATCAATTTTGGATAATGCGAGGCCACATCTAAATAAAGACTATGTTGTAAATGTTGATATTCAAGATTTTTTTCCATCTATAAAATATAATAAGGTTTTTGCAGTATTTAGGAATCTCGGTTACACAAAAAAAGTTTCATATGTTTTGTCTAAGTTATGTACTTTAGAAAATAGATTACCTCAGGGAGCGCCAACAAGTCCGTATATCTCTAATATTATATCTAAAAGAATAGATAGTAGAATTGCTGGTATTTGCAAAAATTTTGGATTTGTTTTTACAAGATATGCAGATGACATTACTATATCAGGTACTAAAAAAGTAATTTTTTTGATTAGTTTTATTGAGAAAATATTAGGAGAAAGCTCATTTTTATTAAATAGATCAAAAACAAGAATTATGAAGAAAGGAAAAAGACAAGAAATAACAGGAATAGTCGTGAATGAAAAACTTAATTGGTTGAGGCCGAATATAAGAAAATTAAGGCAAGAAATTTATTATTGTAAAAAATATGGGGTAGAAGAACATTTGAAGAGAAAAGGAATTATTAAAGCTAATTTCAGAGAATTTATGTATGGTAAAGCTTACTATCTAAAAATGATTGATAAGCCAAAAGGAGAGAATTTTTTACGAGAGTTAGACACTATTAATTGGGCGTATTAACTAATTAGAACATAAAAAGGCTATTGATCGGATACGGTCAATAGCCTTTTTCTACCTGTATACAGAGAGTCCTTCTGTCACGCCGTATTTCTGGGCGCCTTCAGCATAGATACCTTTCGCAAAATTACTTTATTCAAAATTCAAATTAATCAAAAGAAACCGCTTTCCCAATACCCCTGTTTTAGCCTTGAACACCCCTTACCTATATGCCATACTTTTATTAATGTAAGGCTGATGAACCAATAGCCACACTAAACTAACAAAATACTAATAAAATGAAAAGGTTTTTCTCTATTTTATTATGCTTTTTTCTTATCTTTGAGCAAAGCTGTTTTGCTCAAGTCCTACCCATGCAGGCAATACCTTCTTGGTCAGCGCTTCCCAGCTTACGTTACCTAAGCGTTAACTCTGCTAACCCTTACAACTACTTTAACTTCCTCCTGGACAGAGGAGACAAACCTTTTACTAAAGACAGCCTTAACTTAGAATCAAAAAAGCTTATCAATTATTTCTTTTTAGGGCTTACCCTACCTAGTGAATCTCTCTGGGTAAACCTTCGGCCTGATGAGCCGGGAAAGATTACCTCGGATGAGCTGAGCTCGACTGACCTTGGCCGCATCCTGCTGGAAGAAGACCTGCGGCTTAAAAAGGATGGCGCCGCCTACCTTAATCCTAACAATCCCAAAGGCAAGGAATTCTGGGAGAAGCTTTATGCAGCTATCGGCAAGGACAAGCTAAGAAGGACAGGGATTACCACCTCAAACCGCATCTGGATAGTGCCTGATGAGGCAGTGGTCATGGAAACCGAAGACGGGGCATTTGTAGCCTCTGCAAAGCTAAAGGTACTCCTGGAGAATGACTATTTGAAAGCCAACCCCAAGGATGCCACCCAGGCATTGACCGAGAAGCTGATGAAGGAAATAATTCTTCCCTGCCTGGCTAAAGATGTCAATACCTCTTCTACCTACGCACCAGTGCGCCAGATTTATTACTCTCTTATCCTGGCAGAGTGGTACAAAAGGAAGCACAAAACCTCAAATGACGCCTATTCCTCATACATAAACAAAGGCTCAACCAAGGGCCTTGAATCAGAACTACCCTGGTCAAAACAAAAGATCTGGCAGGATTATTTAGTATCTTACCAAAAGGGAGAATACAACCTTAAGTCTGACCTTTTTGGCTTAAAGAGGATGTACTTTAGTGGAGGGATGGATTTTGTACAATTAGGCAGCAGTCCGATGATCAAGCTATCTTCTCTAGCAGAATTAACAAATCTAAAAGAAAGCTTACCAACAAATCCCGAAGCAAATAAAGAAAAATTCAACTTGTATGTTATTACGAATCAAAATACAAAAAATCCTCTACAAATAATAGAAGGTATAAATAGCAAAGCGGTGGAAGACCATATGTTGCCTGTATTAAAGACAGGCAAGGGCATTATAGGTATTACCACTGAAGCAGCACAACTTATCTTACCTAAACGTGAAGAGGCGCTCCAGTCTGAGTTTGGTTCATCAGCCATCCAGCCTGAAAAAACGGGCGCCTCTTCAACGATCTTCGCTTCGCAGACGGAATTACTATCTAATGAACAATTAACTGATAGGATAGACCAGGCCATCAAGAGATTCCCTGCCATAAGATACACAAATTTAACGCCACGTCAAATCGTTGAATCACTATTAACTAACGACATGTTTTCCCCTGATCGTAAGAGAGCCGTTGAAGATACGCTTGAAAATATACTTGTTATTCCCACTATGCCCACGTCAGATTTAAGAGAAGAATTAGGGAAAATTCTTGAATTCGCAGATACTTATGCCGTTAATCCAGAAGCCCGTAGTTTTGTAGACAGTTTAGCGATTTTGAGTGCACGTGAACATGTTAAGGATATGAAAGATACTGATATAGCATCAAGGCCAGCATACAAATTTTTGGAAAACACCCCTCCTGGAGCAATAATCTTAGACCTTGCTAGCGGCATAAATATGGCAACCTTTATGCAGAATTTGAAAAAAGACGTCAGTTACATTTTGGTTGATAAATCGCCTTTTGTAAAAACGTATTTGCAGGAAGTAGCACGATTGTTTAACGTTAATAATGTAACAATATTGGATCAGGATGTTTTGCAATTAGCAATGCCTGGGCAGCATTTTGATGTTATTCGCGCAAAGAATGTCCCGCACTATGTGCCTGGTTTTGTTGAAAAATTACGGGAGATGAAAGAATGGGTTAAGATTGGTGGCCAGATTATAATTCAGAATGATCCCAACTGGGCACAAAGAATGCATGCTGCAGCAGACTATGGTAAATTTGCAGAAGAGCTTATTAATCAAGGCTGGAGTTTTAGTTTTAAATTAGGTCAGTTTGAAAGTTATGAATATAATGGACGCACAATGCATGATTCGGTTCTTGATAGCCTAATATTTACAAAGACAGAAGATCGTTCAAGACAATCTATCAAGACATCGCTAAAGGCTTGGGTTGATTATCTAAAGGCTAATGTTGAGGAATTACTAAGTAATATAAATCCGCAAATCTCAAGCATGACAATAAAACCCATATCTTTAGAACTGCCAAAACAGCCAGTTGTCATGATAAACGAAGATTCTCTGACAACAACCAAGCACTTGTTTGATAAGAGTAAGATTATCAATATAGATCCATCACTCTTTAGAGATCTCTATAGACCTCGATTAAACTATGCTGACTTATCCTATGCTGACATGGATCCAGAAGTATACGGAGAAGAAGAAGGAATTGCGATGCATAAAAATAGAGAAAGATTTATTTTTACTAGGTTGGGCGAGTTCCTAATCATTAATGAGAAAGGCATAGCCAGAACCATGAAGGAAGAGGAAATCAATGATTTTCGTAAAAAAATAGAAGAACAACGAGAAAATCATACAAATAACTTAGTCCTTAAGGAACTATATAATAAATTTATTGATATGCAAAAAACAATAAAAAGAACCTCCGGCTCACCGTTGATAACTAAATCCGATGTGTATAATATAATGAATAATATAATTGCTACGGCAGAACAAAACCCGGGTGCACGTATTACATTTAATACTTACAGGTTTGGAGCAAATACTTTAACGCAGTGGCTAGCTCAAGCTGGATTTCAAAATGTCAGTATATCTCCACAGCTTGCTAGTAAGCATTCATCAATTCTTACCTTGTTCTTTTTATCCATTCCGAATATGCATAAGGATAAGAGAGTATCCACCTTTTCATTGGAGAATGACACTTTGGTCTGGATAAAAGATGGCAATGACCTTTTTATCGTTACAGAACAAGAAGCAGTGGATGGGGGGGTGATTAGCAAAGTCTCCTCCTCGCCGCTTAAAACAGCTTTTGCAAGGCGATTAAAGGATCTTGGAATCGCGAGTCTGGGTATTTTAATGTGGGTAACCGCTGCAGGTGCTCAGGATAATACTTTAGTGCCATCCGCTCAACAGAATCAATACGTACTTAACACAAATTATAGCGATACTTTAAACGGCACTTATGCTAATGTCGATCTTGAATTAGGAAAGCATCTAATTTTGACCGTGGGAGCTCTTAAGGGCGCAGAAGAATCCGGCCCTTATGGTCCTTATGCAGGTTTTACCTTTAATACTGTTGAGTCTAGCCAAGACTTCTTTATGAAAGGTGGTTTTGAGATATCCATGTTTAATTATCAGAACGAGATAGCACAGCAAAATAGCAGTAATTGGTTTGTGGGGAGCGCAAACTATGCTGTGGCTGAACTCTTCCCTCTGACGAAGACAGTTGATATTACTGTTGGCGGTGCGGCTAGCGTTTCTGGGTCCTATACTAATTCCGGAAATGATATATCGGAAAACTGGAGATTCTTTAGCCCTCCGACTTTGGCAGGCAAAATTCTGTTAGGATGGAATATCTCTCCAGACAAAAGAGTCACACTCGGCCTAGATACAACTGCCTACAATGAATTTACGAATGTCCAGAGTTACAGCATGGCATTTTTTCCATATTCTAAGTTAAGACTAGGGTATTCTACAATATGTCTTCTGGGAGTTCCAACCAATTTTGGGGCAAGCTACGGAGAAGGGCCGGGTTACGGGCGAATTTTTTCAATTGATACTAAAGGGTCGCCTACACCAGGAACCGACGTGGCAGTCGAATACCAGCAGGCAGACAAACCTACCTATGTTATTTTCCCTGAGGGCAGAAAAATAGGCCTAACTGTGGATAAACAGTTAACTAGCAGAGAAGGAGGGCCAAGGTTCTCATTGACGGCTTCAGTGGAGAAGCTTATTTATGAATGGGGCGGCCATTCTCAAACAAATAGCACAGTAGGTTTTAAGTTAATCATCCCGTTTCAGCCAACTCGTAACCTAGGCGCGGGTATGTCCGTTGAAAAAGAGGTCGGAACTCCTTTTGTTGCTAACAACTATAAAATCATTCCTTTTGAATCTCCAGCAGATTTTTCTTTTGATGAACTAAAGCAGGCTTTGGAGACAATGTCTCCTGATGAGTTTGTAAATAATTTTCTGCGTAATCGTACTAAAGTTAAGAACTTGAATGATCTATTGCAATCAGTTGCGTATATTACAGATCAATTAGGCACATATAACTGGAGTGAAAAATCAGATCCGCTTTTTAAAGGTGTGAATATGCTTAATATTACTGACGCCCAGATGCTTAGTACTCTGGGGGAAAGCCTAAGAACTGGTGAACCAATACCAGCAGTAGTTTGTGCCGGCATATTTTCAGCAGGATCAGACTGGATTAATGCTGCTAGGTTGCCAGGGGTTTTTGCTTTTCAAGCTTCCGTGGAAGCGGGGCATCCACAAGGCGGCCATATCATTACAGTAGTGGTTACTCCCAAAACAATTTATTTGGTGGATTACTTCCAATACAAAATCATAGATACGGGGACTCGTAATTCTGCAGAGGCCCTCGCCTTGTATGAACGGATACAACAAAACGGCGATGCTGCTTTGACGCATGAGATTTTTCATGGAAGAAAATTCATCGGGTTCGCCGGTGGTCCATTCGATGACAATTATGGTTCACGCGATGGCGAACTTCTTAGAAATGCTCTGACTATCGATGGGGGAAAATCGGCGGATAAGCTTTTGGAAGATGCGGTCAAGGCAGTTCAACCTTCATTAACTGTGCCAGAACAGCCCAAAGCGACAGAGCCATCACCGAATATTAATCCTGCACCTATTCCCGAAGCACATATGCTAGCCAAAAGCGCCTCTTCGGCAATGAATAAAGATATAACTAACCGTATAAGCATTTTAAATGATCCTGATAGATACGGCAGAAAAAGAGGGAATTTATCTGAAACAGAAAGCATGTATCAGGCTTTGCTGTCCAAATCCCTAGAAAGTGAAGGGTTTTCTTCTGGGCAAGCCAAAACTTTTTCTCTTGCCTTGATACGTTTTTATCAAGGTACATTAAACAATCTTGTCGAAGATGGATTTTTGTCTAGACAAGACAAAGAAGATCTTATTGAGCTGAAAGAATTCAATTTAAATAGATTCAGAACTAAAATGCAAGAAAATTACGAGGCCTACAAGAATTATACTGGCAAGGGAGGTAAGTTTGCGGAAAGTCAAATATCCTATCTTCTTTTTGCTAAGTTATTTAGTTTCCAAAGAGCCAAGGGATTAATCGATGAGGAGGGCCTGAGCAGAAACAATATAAGTATAATAGTTAGGTATGCCAATCCTGAAAAATGGTGGCAAGAGAAAAAGATTTTCCGCGATAGGCTCGTTAATGAGAAGAAATTAGAACTAGGCTATGCCACAAGAATTGTTTTGGAGCACCCCGAAGATCCTTGGGCATGGTGGGCAAGCGCTGAGGTCACCAGGGATAGATTGGTTGCAGTTGAACACTTAAATCTAACCCAAGCAAACTGGATTGTTGTTCAATATTCAAATCCAATGGAATGGTGGCAAAAGATAAAGACAATCCGTGATAGGCTAGTTGAAGGAACTGTCACGAAAACAAGCCTTTCTGGGGTCGATTTAATAAGAGACACAATTTTAAATCCAAACAATATTACAAAAGATAGTATTTGGGAAGAGGTTTCTTCAACAGAGGTGCGTTTAAAGCCAAATATTGACCTAGAACATATTGTCAGTGAAATTGCAAAGGGTGATTTTGATAAAGTTTGGCCTATTCTACAACAGGTTCTTAGAGAGGGAAAAATAAGCATAGAGGATGCCACTATGATTGTATTGCAGCACCCCAAAGATCCTTGGGCATGGTGGGAGAAAGTCAAGCCTGTACGTAAGAATCTGATTGAGAAAGAGCATTTAAGTCCATCAGATGCAACGCGGGTTATTATAACACATCCTCAAGATCCTATGAAATGGTGGATAACAAAAGCCAAACCTTTTGTCAATAAATTAATGGAGGATGGCTTGAAAGAATACGAATCAAAGCAAATGGTTTTACAACATTCTCGGGACCCGCTTAAGCGATGGGAAGAGGCTAAGGCCGTTCTGAAGGAACTAGTTGAACAAGAAGGATTAAGTAAATCTACCGCAAAAGAGATTATTAATCAACATTCCTATCCAAAAACATTGTGGTATATTGTGAAAAAAACCAGGGAAGAGCTTATTAACTTGAATCCGTCATTGCGTAAACGAGAGAAGGGCCTAGCGATTGAGTTTATAAAAAAGGATCCAAATAGATTTCAAGGAAAAGATTTTGGTATTACTGATGAACAGTTGGAAATTGTTTTGAAACCGCTGAAAGAGTTTAAGAATAAAGAAAGCTCTGGTTCATCGCCGATAAATGACCTTTTGCCAACAGAAGAAAAACTTGGCATTGCTAAACCCGGCGGCATCGACCTCTCCAAGATAGAACTCACGCTTAAAGATGAGAAATACATCTCAAGCCTTAGCCCTGCTGATGTAAAGGTGCTGCGTGCTGCCAAAGCCTTAAAAGACGGCTGGAACAGCTTATCGTTACTCTATGCGCATGAGGTAATGCTGATGCTAGAAGATAAGGTGGTATTAAGCATCAAGAACAAGCCAATGCTACAGGAAGTCCTTAACCAGCTTAACAGCAGAGAATGCTTAGACCCTCAAGGCCTCATCTTCTTACAAGCAATGCAATCACGCCTAGCTACCCCTGGATTAGCCGTAGTTAAACCCTAATAAACTTTAAAATTCCCTGTTAGAGAGTTGCTCAAAACTCAGGGTTTTGTAATTACATGCTACCCCAGTAACATCACTCTTTTCATATAACGGGAGAGTTTAGGGACTGCCCGTGCAAAAATAGATAGCCATTTTTGCCAAATGTCACCCTCTTTAGGTGTAACACGAGTTATCTTTTTATGTTACAAAATGTTATAAAAATCGACCTTTAAAAAAGGTGACAAAAGTGACATAAAATCTATCTCTTACGGCTCATAATTTCTTGACATTCGACCTATGCCCTATATAATATGATTGCTTGGGTTAAGAGATAGAGTTATAAGATAAATAGACCCAGGCAACCAAATTAAAATCCCGAAGGGAAATACAGAAAGCCCCCGAATGGGGGCAACCAATTATACATTTTTTCTCACCTAATAGAGATTCCGAAAACACAAAAGAAAGCGAATAGCCGATGCAGGAATCGCAGATATTAAAAATAATATTTAATGCGGCTAGCGATTGCATGCTTCTGGTGGACCCGGACACCCGTAAATTGCATTTGGGCAATAAAAGGATACCCGAGAAGCTAGGTTATGATCTGGAAGAAATAAAAAAATTAAAGATTGACGACCTGCACCCGAAAGACACCCTGCCTTATGTTTTAGGGCAATTTGACAAACTCACCAAAAAAGAAATCACAGTTTCCGAACACATTCCGATTAAAAAGAAAAATGACTCTATTTTCTATGCGGATATGACTGCATCCCATTTACAACTTCAGGATGAAGTTTATCTTTTGGTGATTATCAGGGATGTGACCAAACGTAAGACTCCCGAAAAGAAAGCTGAGGATGAAGAGAGTAAAATCCGCACTATCTTTGATGAGACCTTTCAGTTTATCGGCCTTATGACAACCGGGGGCGTACTAATTGAGGCAAACAAAGCGGCACTGGAATTTAGCGGAGTAGAAGCATCGAGCGTTTTGAACAAGCCGTTTTGGGAAACTCCCTGGTGGACGCATTCTAAGGAGATGCAGGAAAAACTCAAAGACGCAGTCAAAAAAGCAGCCCAGGGGCAATTCATACGTTTCGAGGCAACTCACAAGGCAAAAGACGGCTCTTTACACACGATAGATTTTTCCCTTAAGCCAGTGAGAGATAAAAGCGGCAAGGTTATTTTCCTTATCCCTGAAGGCAGGGACATCACAAAACTTAAGACAGGCTCAGAGTAAAAATGCAGCTCTTTAAAATAGTGCCGCTTTTGTCTAAAAGCGGTATAATATAGATAGCGATAAAACAATTGTTAAGGCTATTTTAAAAAGGAGGAATCTATGATGCGCCCGTTTATGACGTACAATGACGTGGTTTTAAGAATGCTTGTATCATTCGGATTCATGCTCTGGTTTATACTTTTCTCTTTGCTGGTACTGCTTAGGCTGGATAAGATAATAAAGTTGCTGGAGAAGAAATAAATAATATTTGCCATAATCCAGTTTCATACTGTTTTTAGAGCGAGTCAATGGAAAAGACAATCTATCTGTTTATTCTTATAATATTGTTAAGTGGGTGCGTTTCTGACCGCTCGATATATATGAATGCCGCTACGATAAATTATAGTGACGGTATTAATGAGAAAGAAGCAAAATACATTGCCCAGAAATATTGTTTGGATAATGGCATCCGGGATGTGTTTGTTTCTTCCCCTGAAATTCAGGAAACATTTTCCAGTGTCCCTGCATGGGAAGTCAGGTTCGAAACAAAAAATTTGCTTGAAACCGATTATTACACGGTTATCGTAGATAAGGAAACCGGCAAAGTAACCTTTGGCGGCTACGAAAGATAATCTAGCTAATTGGCACCCATTGCATAAAGGCCCTCTTTAATTACAGAGGGTTTTTATGTAATTTAGCCCTTGAAAAATTATGGCCGGTATGGTAATTTAAACAATCATGAAAGATAAGCTTTGGGAATTTAACAAAGATGCAGGAGAATTCCGCTCTTCCTTAGTCAATAGAATCAAGACATTGTATTTACCGCTATGTAACGATTCCATCATGTCTTCGATTTCACCGGACATGCACGGCGATATAAAGTCTAGCCTCGATGCATTTTTGCTTACGCCTGTTTCCCGCGTTGACTTGGTTGACTCCCGGTCATCCAGAAATTTCTGGGTTTATACCAACAAAGGAAAAATTTGGTCAGCCTGCGGGGTATCCAAAGACTTAAGACAAATAGAATCCGATAAATTTAATCTCGAAGCCGGATTGTTATGGCAGAAGATTATGCGCTCAAACAGCAATATCGGCCTTAAGGCCGATATCCTTTCGTTTGTCCCTGCTTCCGCAGAGCCTGTAGAAATAATGCAGGTAACCTTCACCAATATTTCCGGCAGGAAAATCGAATTTATCCCTTTCGCAGCAATCCCTATATATGGACGTAACGCAGGAAACCTTCGCGACCATCGTCACGTGACTTCTTTACTGCAAAGAATTTCCCGCCATAAATACGGGATACTAGTCAAGCCGACTTTATCTTTTGACGAATCGAGGCACAAACCCAACAATAATATTTATTTTGTTTTAGGCTGGAGTGAAAATTCCAGCGCCCCGCAATATATTTATCCTACCCAGGAGATGTTTTGCGGTGAGCCAGGGGATTTGGAAGCGCCAAACAGCGTAATAAACAATATCTTGCCGGAAAAGAAAGCGCATATCCAGGGCAAAGAAGCAATGGGGGCCTTGCGTTTCAGAAATACGGCCTTAAGACCGGGTAAGGCCTGTTCTTATATTATCGTGATGGGAATAACTAAGAACAGTTTTAAGATTAACAAAATTATAAATAATTTTAACAGTCTGAAAAGAGTCAGGCTGTCATTCCAGAAGACCCGTAAATTTTGGAATGAAACAAGTTCTAAGGTCAGTTTATCTACCGAAGATTACGATTTTGATAATTGGTTTCGCTGGGTTAGTATCCAGCCGGCTTTAAGAAAAATATTCGGCTGTTCGTTCCTGCCGGATTTTGATTACGGAAAAGGCGGCCGCGGCTGGCGGGATTTGTGGCAGGATTGCCTGGGGCTTATATTAAATGAACCGCACAAAGTCCGTAAGGCGCTGATTAATAATTTTTCCGGAGTGAGGATCGACGGCTCTAACGCAACCATTATAGGTAAGAATCCGGGTGAGTTCATTTCAGACAGAAATAATATCAGCCGCGTATGGATGGATCACGGCGTCTGGCCTTTAATCACCCTGGATTTATACCTTAATGAAACAGGGGATCTCGATATTTTATTTGAACAAGCCTCATATTTTAGGAATCATGAAATTTGTAGAGCCAGGGCAGTTGACCAGAAATGGGATAAATCCTACGGTAATAAACTTAAGGCGGCTTCGGGGAAGATTTATCAAGGCAGTATCTTTGAGCATCTATTGGTAGAAAACCTGGTGCAATTTTTTAATGTAGGGGCTCATAATTTTATCCGTCTGGAGGGCGCAGATTGGAATGACGGACTTGATATGGCAAAGGAACACGGAGAAAGCATTGCTTTTAGCGCAATGTACGCGGGTAACCTTAAGCTTTTATCGGAATGGCTATTAAAAACTAAAATCAAAGAAATTAAAATTGCTAAAGAGCTAAATCTGCTTTTAGGCAAAGTTGATTATAACAGCATCAAGCCCAAGAATAACGTCTTAGAAAATTATTTTGCTAAAACAAAAGAAACGGTTTGCGGGGATAAGTTGGTTGTTGATGCTGTTGAGCTTGCCGAAGATTTAGAATCAAAATCCGCATGGATCACGGAGCATATTCGAAAAGCAGCCTGGTTAAAACAAGGTTTCTTTAATGGATATTATGATAATAAAAAAGTGCCGGTAGAGGGCAACAAAAAAGGCGTAATCAGAATGATGCTGCAGTCGCAGGTGTTTGCCATTATGGGTGGGGCTGCGTTAAATTGGCAGGTTGACGCCGTTATTAAGTCTGCTGATAAGTATCTTTGGGATAACAAGCTTAAGGGTTATCATTTGAATACGGATTTTAAAACAGAACAGCATAATTTAGGCCGGGCATTTTCTTTTGTTTACGGAGATAAGGAAAACGGGGCATTTTTTAACCACATGACAGTAATGTTTGCCTTTGCCTTGTATAAACAGGGTTACGCAAAGCATGCCTGGAAGGCATTAAGCTCTGTGTATAATATGGCTGTTGATTCTGCGGTCAGCAAGATTTATCCCTGCCTTCCTGAATATTTTAATTTAGAAGGAAGAGGCATGTATTCCTACCTTACCGGCTCTGCCAGCTGGTTTGTGCTGACTGTTTTGACTCAGGCTTTTGGAGCAAGAGGCAAAGACGGTAACCTGGTTATTGAGCCGAAATTATACTCCCAACAATTTAAAAATAATACTATCAGTATAAACAGGAATTTTGCCGGCAAACCACTGTGCATAAAATTTTCTAACCCTAGGAAGCTCGATTACGGCCGGTATAGTATAAAAAGAGCCAGCCTGAATTCGGGCATTATTACTTCGTTTGATTCTAATCAGGTAATTATTGACCGCAGAACCATTCTTAATCTGCCTTCCCAAAAAATCAATACAATCCATATCCTTTTAGGCTAGGGACACCCTTAAATTTAAAGCTAAGGGTGTCCCCTAATTTTGTTTGCTAAAAGGCTTTATTTTTGCTATAATACTTTTCCTTGTTGAACAAAAGCCTGCCTGACGGCAGGCAGGGAGCTTCCATGATTGAACGTTACAGCCTTCCAAAAATGTCCGGCATATGGCAGGAAGAATTCAAGTTTAACACTATGCTTGCCATAGAGATACTCGCCTTAGAAGCACTCGCTTTGCAAAAAAAAGTCCCGCAAGCAGCAGTCAGTAAAATTAAGAAAAAAGCAAAATTTAATTTAGCAGAAATCAAAAAGATCGAAGAGAAGACACAACATGATGTGGTGGCCTTTGTGAATAATGTGGCAGGAAATATTGGGCCCGAAGCCAAATACCTGCATATGGGCCTGACTTCTTCCGACGTCCTGGACACTACCCTTGGTGTCCAGCTTAAGGAAGCATCCGGTATACTAATTGATGATCTCAATAAACTGCTGGTTGTCCTTGCAAAGAAAGCCAAGAAATACAAAGACATGGTTTGTATGGGCAGGACCCATGGCATACATGCAGAACCTACTACATTCGGCCTAAAATTAGCGCTTTGGTATGATGAAACCGGGCGGAATCTAGAGCGATTGATACGCGTTAGAGAAGAAATAGCAACGGGAAAGATTTCCGGAGCAGTCGGCACATTCTCCAATATTGATCCGGCAGTTGAAACATACGTTTGCAGGAAACTTGGGCTTAGGCCGGCAAAAATTTCTACACAGGTAATACAAAGAGATATATATGCACAATTCTTGGTTACTTTGGCAGTTATCGGTTCTTCCCTGGAGAAATTTGCTACTGAAATAAGGCATCTTCAGAGGACAGAAGTTTTAGAAGTAGAGGAACCCTTTGGCAAAGGCCAGAAGGGTTCCTCTGCCATGCCGCATAAGCGAAATCCTGTAATCTGCGAAAGGATATGCGGTTTAAGCAGAATCCTGCGCGGTAATGCCCTGGCTGCTATGGAGAACGTTGCCTTATGGCACGAGCGCGATATCAGTCATTCATCGGTTGAGCGTGTGATTATGCCGGATTCTACAATTGCCCTGGACTATATGTTGAATAAATTCATGGAAGTAATTGGCGGCTTGAATGTATATCCTGATAACATGCTGATGAATTTGGCGCGCACGCACGGCCTGATATTTTCGCAAAGGGCGCTTTTAGAATTGATGAACAGGGGTTTAGCCCGTCCCAAAGCCTATGATTTAGTGCAAAGATGTGCCATGAGGACATGGAAGCAGGGCAGTGATTTTAAGCAGAATCTCCTTGAGGACAAACTCGTTTTAAAGTACCTGAATAAAAAAGATTTGGATAAAATTTTTGACTTAGATTATTACCTACGTAACGTAAGTAAGATTTACCGAAAAGTAGGTTTATAGTCCCACCGTAAAAACTTCTAATATTTTTTGTCATGGTTTATAAAATTGAGGTCAAAGAAAAAGCCGGTATTTTTGATGCTGTGGGAGAAGGCATCAAAAAGGACATACTGGACTTGGGGATAAATTCTGTCCGCGATGTCCGTTTCATTCAGATTTTTACCATTGAAGGAAACGTCTCGCAAGACCAGATAGAAAAAATCTGCCAGGAATTGCTTGCCGATAGAATTTCCCAGGAATATCAAATTGACGAGTCAGTGAGTCAGCGAGTCAACAAGTCAACGGAATTTCTCGTTGAAGTTGCCTATAACCCGGCAGTCACGGATCCTGTTGAAGAATCAACCTTAAAGGGTATTCGCGACTTAGGGATAGAAAGCGTAACATCAGTCAAGACAGCCAGGAAATATCTTATCAAGGGTAAACTCACCGATACCCAGCTTAAAACAATTTCAGAAAAGCTGCTTTACAATAAGTTAATACAACATGTTGTAAACCCGTTAGCTTTCAGCTTTCAGCTCTCAGCTCTCAGCGAACCAGATTATCAACTCAAATTAATTACAGTAAGCCTGATTAATGCATCGGATAGAGAATTGCAGAAAATCAGTAAGAATGGTCAGTTATTTTTGGATCTTACTGAAATGCGCCAGATACAGAAATACTTCCAGAGATTAAAACGTAATCCCACGGACTGTGAATTGGAAACTATTGCCCAGACCTGGTCAGAGCATTGCTGGCATAAGACGTTTCGGGGAAAAATAAGATACTCTGAGAGGTTATCGGTTCTAGGTTCTAGGTTCTCGCAAAAACCCAGAACCCAGAATCCAAAACCCAAGTTAATTAATAATCTTCTCAAATCCACTATAATGAAAGTTACCAAAGAGCTGAATAAGCCCTGGTGCGTTTCGGTATTTAAGGATAATTCCGGCGTGATACGTTTTGACGATAAACATAATGTTTGTTTTAAAGTGGAAACCCATAATCATCCTTCTGCATTGGAGCCATTTGGCGGAGCAAATACGGGAATTGGCGGCGTGATCAGGGATCCCCTGGGCACAGGTTTAGGGGCAAAGCCGATACTTAATACCGATGTATTTTGTTTTGCGCCACCCGATTATCCGTTTAGTAAATTGCCTTCAGGCACACTGCATCCCAAACGCATCATGAAAGGCGTAGTTTCCGGCGTGCGTGATTACGGAAATAAAATGGGAATCCCTACTGTCAACGGCGCAATTCTTTTCCACGAAAGATTTATCGGAAATCCGCTGGTTTATTGCGGCACCGTCGGGATTATGCCCAAAGATAAATCTTTTAAACAGTCAAAGACAGGAGACCTTATTGTCGTAGTAGGCGGCAGGACCGGCAGAGATGGTATTCACGGCGCAACATTTTCATCGGGAGAATTAACCCATGAATCCGAAACAATCTCCAGCGGCGCAGTGCAGATAGGCAACCCCATTCAGGAAAAAAAGATGGTTGATACCATATTACAGGCGCGCGATTTGAATTTATACAATGCTATCACGGATTGCGGAGCAGGCGGATTATCCAGCGCAGTGGGAGAAATGGGCGCTGATTTAGGCGCGCAAGTTTATTTAGAAAAAGTTCCCTTAAAATATTCGGGTTTATCATATACGGAAATCTGGATTTCCGAATCCCAGGAAAGAATGGTGCTTTCTGTGCCGAAAGACAAAATCAATTCCCTGATAGAAGTTTTTGAAAAAGAGAATGTTGAGGCTACGGTAATCGGCGAATTTACGGACACTAAAACGCTCAAGCTTTATTATAAAGATAATCTGGTTTGCGACCTGGATATGCAATTTTTACACGAAGGCCTGCCCAAAGATAGAGAAAAAAGCGGAATTTATTCAATCCAGGCATATAGAGCCAAAATTTGACTGCCCAAAAGACCTGACAAATTATGTTTTGAAATTGCTTTCCAGATACGACATCTGCTCTAAGGAATGGGTAATCAGGCAATATGACCATGAGGTGCAGGGAGGCTCGGTATTAAAGCCGTTAGTCGGTATTGTAAATGACGGGCCATCTGATGCCAGCGTGGTCAGGCCTGTTTTAGGGTCCAGAGCGCGGGATAATCATATCTTGCGGCATAAATTTCAGATTCGGGTTTATTGATCCTTATTGGATGGCGGCATCCTGTATTGATGAAGCATTGCGGCAGATAATCGCAGTTGGCGGTTCATTGGAAGAGGTAGCGATTCTGGATAATTTCTGCTGGGGAAATCCCGATAAGCCCGACAGGTTAGGCGGTTTAGTAAGGGCAGCCTATGGTTGTTATGATATTGCTAAGGCATTTGGCGTGCCGTTTATTTCCGGCAAGGATAGCCTTTATAATGAATATACAGTTAATCATAAGTCTATATCAATTCCCGGCACACTCTTAATTTCAGCTATTGCAGTTATGCCAGATGTATTTAAAGCAGTTTCTATGTACGCAAAAAACGCCGGAGACCTCTTATATATAGTGGGTAAGACTTATAATGAATTGGGAGGCTCGCATTATTACGATTTACAGGGCAGTTTAGGTAATAATGTGCCTCGCGTTAAACCACAATACGCAAAAAATACCTTTGCTGCATTAAGCCAGGCTTCATCTTGTGGCCTTATCAAAGCCATGCATGATTGTTCAGAAGGTGGGATTGCAGTTAGCCTGGCAGAGATGGCATTTGCCGGTGGGTTGGGTGCGGAAATATTTTTATCAGAAGTGCCATATCAGGAGCTCTCAGCTAAAAGGAATGATTCTGTATTATTCTCGGAGTCAAATTCCAGGTTTATTGTGGAAGTAGAAAAGAAAAATCAAAAACAGTTTGAAAAAATACTCAACTTAAAAAAAGTATCTTTTGGTTTAATGGGCTGCCTTACTAAAGGCAATGAATTTAAAGCCTATGGACTAGACGGAAAAATCTGTATTAATAGCCGCATAGCCGCATTGAAAGAGGCGTGGCTAAAACCATTGAGGTGGTAGAATGAGAGATCTAAAGCCTAAGGAAGATTTTACGCAGGAAGATACCTGGCGTATATTTCGCATCATGTCGGAATTTGTGGAAGGGTTTGAAGTGCTTTCCCGGGTCGGTAAAGCAGTTTCCATATTCGGTTCTAGCCGTACCAAGCCGGGAACAAAATATTATAAATTAGCCGAAGAGATTGCCTATCTTTTAGCCAAGGAGGGCTATGTTATTATTACCGGAAGCGGACCGGGCCTTATGGAAGCGGCTAACAAGGGAGCTAAATTTGCCAATGGCAAGTCCGTAGGTTTAAATATACAACTTCCTTTGCAGCAAGAGCCCAATAAATACGTGGATTTGCTTTTGGATTTTCGCTATTTCTTTGTGAGAAAAGTCATGTTCGTAAAATACGCCAAGGCATTTGTGATTCTCCCCGGAGGTTACGGTACGCTGGATGAGTTTACTGAGGCCATAAACCTTATTCAGACACAAAGAATCCCGGAATTCCCGGTAGTTTTGTTTAACAGCGAATATTGGAAAGGCATGCTGGATTGGCTAAAAGACAAGGTTTTAAAAAACGGTTGCATCAGTAAACAGGACTTAAATATATTTAGCGTAGTGGATACGCCTAGAGAAGTGGTAAAAGTAATAAAGAAATTTTATGAAAAAGCCTAAAGTATGCGTATTAAGGACAGCAGGCACTAATTGCGATAAGGAGACCGTATTTGCCTTTCAAAAGTCAGGCGCTGATACAGAGCTTGTGCATATTAACAGCCTGATTAATGCCGAAAAAAATCTTTCCAGTTATCAGATTTTAGCTATTCCCGGCGGATTTTCTTACGGAGATGATATAGCCGCAGGAAAAATTTTTGCCAATGAATTAAAGAATAAGCTTGCAGATGACCTCAAGAAATTTATTGCAGAGGGAAAGCTTATTATCGGCATTTGCAACGGCTTCCAAATTCTGGTTAAAAGCGGATTATTGCCGGGGAATCCTCAATTAAAACAGGATACAAGCCTTATTATAAACGATTCAGGCAAATTCGAGGACCGCTGGGTGTATTTAAGGCAAAAGGAAAAAGGCAAAAGGCAAAACTGTGTATGGACAAGAAATATTCCGGAAATAATTTATCTTCCGGTGGCGCACGGAGAAGGAAAATTTATTACACAGGATAAAGCGCTGCTGGGAAAATTAAAGAGAAATCATCAGATTGTTTTTCAGTATTGTGACGAAAAAGGAAAACTAGCAGGTTACCCATATAATCCTAATGGCTCAACAGATAACATCGCAGGCATCTGTGATGAAACCGGAAGGATCCTGGGGCTTATGCCGCATCCGGAGAGGCATATTGATATTCGTCAGCATCCCCGGTGGGCGTCATCAAAAAATAAAAAACAAGGAGACGGATTCGCGATTTTTAAAAACGGGGTGGAATATGCAAAAAATATTTTGTGACGATAAACCCAAAGAATATTGCGGTTTATTCGGAATTATAAATAACAGGCACGCCAGTTGGTTAACGTATCTGGGCTTGTATGCGCTGCAGCACCGTGGCCAGGAAGCCTGTGGGATAGTAGCCAATAAAAACGGCATTTTGAATATACATAAAGGCATGGGGTTAGTGAGCGATGTGTTTGACGAGCAGGTCTTGGGCAAATTAAAAGGTGATATCGCCGTCGGCCATGTGCGTTATTCTACTACCGGTTCAAGCGTTTTAAAAAACTCCCAGCCCCTTCTGATTGATTATGCTAAAGGCTCAATATGCATTGCGCATAACGGCAATCTGGTTAATTCATTGGAGCTTAGGCAATCCCTGGAAAAAAGCGGCTCAATATTCCAGACCACTACTGATTCCGAAATTATCATACACTTAATGGCACACGCAAAATCGCAAAACTTAAAACAAAGCCTGATTTATGCGCTTAAGAGGGTTAAAGGGGCTTATTCTTTGATTATGATGGATAACCGCACGCTTATCGGCACAAGAGACCCCTTCGGGTTTAGGCCTCTTTCTTTGGGAAAAGTAGGCAATTCTTTTTGCCTGGCATCAGAAACTTGCGCCTTTGATTTAATCGGAGCAAAATTCATCCGTGATATTGAGCCGGGAGAAATAGTTTTCATAACTAAATATGGCATAAAATCAATTAAGCCAAAAGTTTTAAAGGTTAACGCAAGGTTGGCATTCTGTACCTTTGAGCACGTTTATTTTGCGCGGCCTGATTCTGTGGTGTTTGGAGAAACTGTGCATACTGTAAGGCGCAGGCTGGGAGAACAATTAGCAAAGGAATATCCTATAAATGCAGATTTTGTGGTGCCTGTGCCTGATTCGGGATTTTCCGCAGCATTGGGTTATTCCCAGGAGTCCGGCATTCCTTTAGAAATGGGCATTATTCGTAACCATTACGTAGGAAGGACCTTTATTCAGCCGGCCCAGGATGCGCGCGACCTGGGCGTGAGAGTTAAATTTAATTTGCTGAAGGATGTTTTAAAAGGCAAGCGCATAGTTATTGTGGATGATTCCATAGTCCGCGGGACAACTTCAAAAATACGCGTGCGCAATTTACGCAAAGCCGGTGTAAAAGAAGTGCATTTACGGATTTCTTGCCCCGCGCACAGGTTTCCCTGTTTTTACGGGATTGATTTCCATAAAGCATCGGAATTAATCGCCAATAGATATGAATCGCTGGATAAAATAAGAGAATACCTGGAAGTCGATAGTTTAGGTTATTTAAGTTTAGAAGGGATGCTTTCCTGCTTGAAACATTCAGAAGATCATTATTGTACTGCTTGCTGGACAGGCAAATACCCGGTTATGGCAGAAAAAGAACACGGAAAGTTTTCCCTTGAAATGCGTTGCTGTGGACAGGGAGACATATAATGAATAAGTTAACCTATAAAAAAGCAGGGGTAGATATTTGTTCTGCAAATATCTTTAAGGGTAAGATAAAAACCTTAGTGAGAAAATCTTTCAGGCAGGAGGTATTGAAGGACATTGGCGGCTTCGGAAGTTTCTTTCGCATGCCAAAAGATAAATACAAGAATCCGGTTTTGGTTTCCTCTTCTGACGGAGTGGGCACAAAATTAAAGATAGCTAACCTGGTAAATAAGCACGATACTGTGGGAATTGATGCAGTAGCCATGAATGTGAATGATATTCTTTGCACGGGCGCAGAGCCGTTATTCTTTCTGGACTACATTGCTTACAGCAAAGTAAATCCCGAAGTATTATTTGAAGTGGTTAAAGGCTTGAATTCAGGTTGTATTGAGTCAGGGTGTTCTTTAATCGGCGGTGAAACAGCGCAAATGCCCGGCATGTACAAGTTTGGAGAATACGATTTAGCGGGTTTTTGCGTGGGGGTAGTTGAGAGAAAGGCCATTATTGACGGCTCTAAGATTAAAGCGGGAGACCTGGTTATAGGGCTTGAATCCAGCGGAATACATTCTAATGGTTATTCGTTGGTGAGAAAAATATTTTCTAATAATGAATTAAGGCGCATGAGCAAAGAATTACTTAAGCCTACAAGAATCTATGTCAAACCCGTACTATCTTTATTACGACCATCGACCATCGACCATCGACCATCGATTACCGGTATTGCTCATATTACAGGCGGGGCCTTTTACGATAAGATAAAACGTATATTACCAAATGATGTAAATGTCTGGATAAACAAAAATTCCTGGCCTGTGCCAAAAATATTTAAACTAATTCAGAACAAAGGCAATATACAGGACAAAGAAATGTATCATACCTTTAATATGGGAATAGGTATGGTTTTGGTAGTTGAGCCTAGGATATCAAAAAATATAATAAATAAACTTGCTCAATTTAAATTGAAGTCCTGGATTATTGGAGAAATATTGGCAGGCAAAAGGCAGGTAGAGATAGTTTAAGTGAGGACATAAGTTATGGAGTCTTATATCCAAGGTAATGTAAAATGACATAACTTATATGTCCGAACTTATCCTTGACACGTAAGATTCAAAATGCGTGTCATCGAATTCGTGTCAAGGATCTAATTCGCGCAGATAACCCAGCACATAAATTATGTGCTGGGTTATGCGCTCATTAAAAAAAGAGGGAGGGGTAAAAATGAACTTATTTTATTCTTTACTGGGAGTGACGATATTTATATTTCTTATCGGGATCAGGATAGTCAGGCCTACGCATAGAGGCTTAATTGAAAGGTTCGGCAAATATAACCGCTTTGCCCAGCCTGGATTTAACTGGATTATGCCTATTGTAGAAGTCATGTATCAGGTAAATATAACCGAACAGATGGTTGATGCAGAGCCGCAGGAGATTATCACTAATGATAACCTTAATGCTAAAGTAGATGCCCAGGTTTATTTTAAGGTTAAGGCTGATGAGGCAGATGTCAAGAGCTCCATTTACAATGTGAATAACTATCAGTGGCAGATAGTGAATTTGGCCCGCACAACCTTAAGAAACATTATCGGCACGCTTACTTTAAAATCCGCGAACAGCGAAAGAGGAAAGATTAATGCTGAGTTGCACAACACTCTTTGCCTTGAAACTGCAAACTGGGGATTAGAGATTGTGCGCACGGAATTAAAAGAGATTGATCCTCCAAAAGATGTCCAGGAAACAATGAATAAGGTAGTTAAGGCAGAGAATGAGAAAATTGCGGCAATTGATTTTGCTACTGCTACTGAAACCGCTGCTGACGGGCAAAAGAGGGCAGAGATCAAGAAGGCCGAGGGCATAAAGCAGGCGCGTATTTTAGAGGCAGAAGGAGAAGCATTGGCGATTAAGTTGGTAAATGAAGCGGCAGAAAAATATTTTGTAGGAAATGCCCAAGTGTTGCGAAAACTGGAGGCGGTTGAAAAGTCGTTGCAGAATAACGCAAAGATTGTGGTTCCCGCAAATACTGAGTTAGTCAATGTAATCGGTGAAATGGCCGGTTTTTTGCCGTTGAAGAAAGAAAAAGAATCGAAGTAAAATAGATACCGTATTTGAAGTTTGCTCTTTGTAATGAATCTGTCGTTTTTCTTGCTCTATCGATTTTGTGGGTCCTGCCGAGGCTTGTTTTCGCAGCATCGCTCGATTTTCCCCAGCGTGGAAAATCTTCGCTCAAGCTGAAGCCTTCGCTCTTGGTAAGTTCCCCTAAACGAGGCAAACCATGCCCGCTCCGGCTTCCTTATGTGCTGCTCAAATCAAGCCTCGTCACCCACAAAATGAAGCAAGTGTCTTGAAAGCGAGTTAATAAAAATAATTAATGTTTCAAAGAAATAGTAAATAGGAGTTTAGCTATTAAAAACTTACTTTCTTTTAACCATTTAGATGATACTCAATTTGAAGAATTTTATGCGTTTCGCTGAAGGCACATTAGAAAATTTTCGGCACAGCTATTAGTAGCAGTGCGCAAGGAATTACGCCGAACGAAAGGCAGCGCTTAAGCGTAAGTCACCATGACCGAAAGTGAGGCGTAAGCCGCAGCGCACGGCGAAAATTTTCAGTGCCGAAGCGAAACCATAAAATTAAATTCGATAATATGAGAATATTAGTTATTGGATCTGGTGGCAGGGAGCATGCGCTGGTGTGGAAAATCGCGCAGTCTAAATTAGCGGATAAGATTTTTTGTGCTTCCGGAAATGCCGGAATAGCGCAAATTGCCGAATGCATTGATATAAGAGCCGACGACATTCCGGGATTAATAGATTTTGCCAGAAGAGAAAAAATAGATTTGACTGTGGTCGGGCCAGAAGTCCCCTTAGCTTTAGGCATTGTAGATGAATTCAGCAATTATAAATTAAGGATATTCGGCCCGAATAAAAAAGCAGCGCAATTGGAGGGAAGTAAGGTATTTGCCAAGCAGTTAATGGCAAAATACAAAGTCCCTACCGCTGATTTTAAAGTTTTTGAGAGTGCAGATGAGTCCAAGAAGTATATAGAAAAAATCGGCGCTCCTTGTGTAGTAAAAGCCGATGGATTGGCGCAAGGTAAGGGCGTAGTAGTAGCTAAAACCATTGATGAGGCGAAACAGGCAGTAGAGTCCATGATGCAGCATAAGATATTCGGCGACGCAGGCAACAAGGTAATAATAGAGGAATGCCTTCAGGGCCAGGAAGCCTCAATACTGGTGATTACGGATTCTAAAGAAGTTATTGCTTTAGCCTCAGCCCAGGATCATAAACGGGTGTTTGATAATGATCAGGGTCCTAATACTGGCGGGATGGGTGCATATTCCCCTGCCTCCGTAGTAACTAAAGAATTATTCAAAGAAATTTTAGACAAAATAGTATACCGCACAATAGATGGTTTAGTAAAAGAGGGCATAGATTACCGCGGAGTTTTGTATGCGGGAGTAATGCTTACTAAAGATGGCCCGAAGACTTTAGAATTTAATGTGCGTTTTGGCGATCCTGAAACACAGACGATTCTGCCCAGATTAAAATCGGATTTACTGGAAATAATGCTGGCGACAGCTGAACAAAAATTAAACCGTGTAAGAAATCTTGAATGGGATAACCGCGCTTGTGTCTGCGTGGTTTGCGCTGCAGGGGGCTATCCGGGAAATTATACAAAAGGAGAAGACATCTTTGGCTTAGATAAAGTAGACAAGATGAAAGATATTGTAGTTTTTCATGCAGGCACTAAGTTGCAGAATAATAAAGTTACCACTAATGGCGGGCGCGTCCTGGGAGTAACCGGTTTAGGCAACACCATAAAAGAGGCAATTGATAATACCTATTTAGCATTAAACGAGATAAGCTTTAAGGGAATGCATTATAGGAAAGATATAGGTAGCAGGGCATTGCAAAGTTAAAAGTAAAAAGCCAAAAGGAAAAAGTGTAAGTAAAAAGTAAAAACTTTTAAATTTTAACTTAAACTTTTACCTTTTTGCTTTTAACTTTTGACTTTAATGGGAGGTATTATGAAAAATTCCATCAGCATAATCATGGGAAGCCAATCGGATTTAGAAACAGTAAATGAGGCGATTAATTTATTGAAGGAATTCAAGGCGGCATTTGAAATAAAGGTTTTATCTGCGCATAGGACGCCTAAGGAATTGGCTCAATATGTAGAAAACGCGCAAAAAAATGGGATTAAGGTTTTTATTGCTGCTGCCGGCGGAGCTGCTGCCTTGGCAGGGGTCGTTGCTTCGCATACCACTTTACCGGTAATCGGCATACCTATTGAAACCAAAAGCCTAAAAGGCCTGGATTCATTGCTATCCACGGTGCAGATGCCCGCCGGTATTCCGGTTGCCAGCATGGCAATAGGCAAGGCCGGTGCTAAGAATGCAGCGATATTCGCACTGGAGATTCTGGGTGTTACAGACCGAAAGATAGAATCAAAACTACTGAAATACAAAAAAGAAATGAAAATAAAAATAAGAAAGCTGAAAGTTAATAGCTAAAAATGACCTCCACCAAAATAGTAAAGCTTGATCCGAGTCAGCCTGATTTAAACAGCATCAAACAAGCAGGCTCTATTTTAAAGAATGGTGGATTAGTGATTATGCCTACAGAAACCGTATACGGCATAGCAGCGAATAACTTAAATAAAAAAGCCATTGAAAGGCTATATGTAATCAAGAACAGGCCTAAGGATAAACTTTTTTCCCTGCATATCGATGATAAAAGAAAAATTGAGGATTTCGCCACGGCTATACCGGTTTGCGCGTATAAGCTAATTGATAAATTCTGGCCCGGGCCTTTAACCATTATACTTAAATCAAAAAATAACGGAGGAATCGGCATACGTATGCCCGATGAGAAAATCGCCTTGAAAGTTATTGCTGAAGCAGGCGTTCCGTTGGTTTGTCCCTCTGCGAATATTTCCGGAGAGCCTGCGCCAAAGAATTTTGCGCAAGCCATAAAAGATTTGAACGGATTAGTTGATTTTGCCATAGATTCTGGTCCTACAAAAATAGGTATTGAATCCACAGTAGTGGACTTAACGCAAGACCCGCCTCGTGTTTTACGGGAGGGAGCAATAAAAAATGACGATATTCACGCGGTTGTCAGTAAAAAAATAGTTACCTTTGTCTGTACGGGTAATTCCTGCCGTTCTGTAATGGCTAAAGCGCTCTTGGAGAAAAAACTGGCAGAAAAAAATAGAAACGACGTAGAAGTCCTGTCTGCCGGATTAATGCCGGTAGCAGGTTTTAGCGCAACAGAAGAAACAAAGACAGCCTTAAGGCAGGAAGGCATGGATGTTTCCTCTCACCGTTCCCAACGATTGACCTGGGATATGGCGGAAAAGTCAGACTTGATTCTGGTTATGGAAAAAGTACACGAAGAAAAAATCCTGGAGATGGCCCCGGATGTAAAAAATAGGCTTTTTTTATTAAAGGAATTTGCTAAAATAAACAATAATAGCCTTGATATAGCTGACCCAATAGGAAAATCACAGGAATTTTACGGTCAGACATTTTTGATAATCAAAGAGGCGGTAGAAAGGGTGAGTAATTTAATATGAGCCGAATAGCCATAGCTTGCGACCATGCAGGTTTCTTTTTAAAAGAAAAATTGAAGTCATACCTTACTAAAAAGGGCATGAAAGTAAAAGATTTAGGCACGTATTCAAAAGAACGCTGCGATTATCCTGATTTTGCTTATGCATTAGCCAAGGAAGTTTCCCTCTCAAAAGTAAAACGGGGCATTTTAATATGTAAGAGCGGCATTGGCAATTCCATAGTAGCTAACAGACTCCCGGGTGTGCGTGCAGCATTATGCTATAACATAAAGGCAGCTAGGCTTTCGCGGGAGCATAATGATAGCAACGTCCTGGCGTTAGGTTCAGCTTTTGTAAATGAGAGTTTGGCAAAAAGAATTACTGCCGCCTGGCTTGCAGCCGGATTCAAAGGAGGCAGGCACAGAAGAAGACTTAATAAGATACGAAAAATCGAGAAAAAGATAAGGAGTGGATTAAAGTGAAACATATCAAGGCAGTTGATCCGGAAATTTATCAGGTAATAAAGAACGAAATTAAAAGGCAGGATGATAACTTAGAGCTGATTGCTTCAGAGAATTTTACTTCCCTGGCAGTGCTGGAAGCGCAAGGATCTGTGCTTACTAATAAATACGCGGAAGGTTACCCTCGTCATCGCTGGTACGGCGGTTGCGAATATGTTGATGAAGCAGAGCATTTGGCAATTGAGCGGGCAAGAAAATTATTCCAGGCAGAACATGTTAATGTTCAGGCGCACTCCGGGACGCAGGCTAACATGGCGGTTTATTTTGCAGCACTGAATCTCGGGGATACGGTGTTAGCCATGGACTTGTCAGCAGGCGGTCATTTAACGCACGGCCATCCGCATAATTTTTCCGGAATGTTTTTTAATGTTATAGGCTACAGCGTAGACCGTAAGACAGAAATGCTGGACTACGATAAAATCCTGGACTTGGCAAAGAGGCATAAGCCAAAAATGATTCTGGCAGGTGCATCAGCATACCCCAGAAAGATTGATTTTAAGAAATTCCGCCTGATTTGCGATAAAGTGGGCGCGTATCTTTTTGTGGATATGGCGCATATCGCAGGCTTAGTGGCAGCCGGCATACATATGTCGCCTGTGCCTTATGCAGAATTCGTTACTTCCACTACGCATAAGACGCTTCGCGGGCCTCGAGGGGGATTTGTTATCTGCAGAAAAGAGTTTGCCAAGAAAATCGATATGCAGATTTTCCCCGGAATCCAGGGCGGGCCGTTAATGCATGTTATTGCTGCAAAGGCAATAGCTTTTAAAGAAGCAATGAGCCCGAAATTTAAAGCATACCAGAGGCAAATTGTGAAAAATTCCAAAGAGCTCAGCAAAGCCTTGGCAAAGAAAGGATTCCGTATTGTTTCAGGCGGCACAGATACGCATTTGTTGCTTGTAGATTTAAGCAATAAAAGAATTACCGGAAGTGATGCCTCCAGGGTTCTGGAACAGGCAGGCATTACGGTCAATAAAAACCTCATACCTTTTGACCAGAAAAGCGCAGGTGTCACCAGCGGCATACGGCTGGGCACTGCTGCAGTTACAACCCGCGGGATGAAGGAAATACACATGAGAAAGATTGCCCAGTTTCTAAGTAGCGCCATAGATTATAGCGATAATCCTGAGGAATTAAGCAAAATTAAATCAGAGGTATTAAGTTTAAACAAAAGATTTCCTTTGTATCCAGAGTTACAAAAATAGATATGAAGAAAACTACACAACAAAGGCCTAGCTGGGATGAATATTTTTTAGAAGTAGCGCATTTAGTGGCTAAAAGGTCGACCTGCCTACGGCGTAGCGTGGGTGCAGTCTTAGTCAAGGATAAAAGAATCCTGGCTACGGGTTACAATGGCGCTCCATCAGGGCTTAAGCATTGTGTTGATATTGGTTGCCTGCGTCAAAAGCTTAATATCCCATCAGGCGAGCGCCACGAATTATGCAGGGCTTTACACGCAGAGCAGAATGCGCTTATCCAGGCTTCGCTTTACGGTATAAGTGTCAAGGACAGCATTCTTTATGCCACTAATCAGCCCTGTGTTATTTGCGCTAAGATGTTAATTAATGCCGGGATAAAGGAAATTGTTATAGCTTCAGGATATCCGGATAAGTTGGCGATGGACTTTTTGAAGGAAGCTAAGATTAGAATAAGAAACACAGAAAAGTTAAAAGTTAAAAGCAAAAAGGTAAAAGTTTAAGATAGAGGAAGAAAAGGGGACGTTTCTATTTTTAACGTCTCCGGTTTAACAGAAAAATAGAAACGTCCCCTTTTCTTCTGGCTTTAGGCTGAGGAATATTCATTTCTTTAGTTTGAGGAGCGAAGCGACGATGAAGTGTCCATTTTGCGGTTATAAGGAAGACAAGGTAGTTGATTCGCGTTCGACCGCCGAAGAGTCGGCAGTCAGGCGAAGGAGAGAATGCCTTAAGTGCGGCAAACGTTTTACTACTTATGAATATGTAGAAGAAGTTTCGCTTATGGTGATAAAAAAAGACGGCAGGCGCGAGCCGTTTGACCGAAAGAAAATTTTGTCAGGGATAATAAAGGCTTGCGAGAAAAGGCCTGTTAGCATAGAGAAGATGGAGGATGTCTTAACGCAGGTAGAGCGCGCCATTCAGAAGAAGTCCGATAGAGAAATATCTGCTTCCCGCATCGGAGAGCTAGTAATGGAAAAGTTAAAATCGCTGGATGATGTGGCCTATGTGAGGTTTGCTTCGGTTTACAGGCAATTTAAGGATGTCGGCCAATTCATGCAGGAATTAAAAGATATGCTGGATAAGGAAAAATCGGTTTTGAAAAGGAGAAATTAATATATGGTAGAAATGGAATTGAATAAAATAGTTATTGATGAGAAAAGGCATGACCAGCTTATCGTGCTAAAGGAAAAAGAAGGTGTCCGGGTTTTGCCCATTGTCATAGGCTTGGCTGAGGCCTCAGCCATAAAATTAAAGATTAGCGGTTTTAACCCGCCCCGCCCCCTGACTCACGATTTGCTGCATTCAACGATAGAGAATCTGGAAGCCAGCATCGAGAAAATTATTATCGACAAATTAGAAGAAAACACCTTCCATGCAAAAATCGTCCTTAAGACCGCAAATAATTCCACCAAAATTATCGATGCGCGTCCCTCTGACAGCATTGCCCTGGCAGTAAGGGCACATGCGCCCATATTTGTCGAAGACGAAATTATCAAACAATCAGAAATCTTTAATAAACAGAAATAAACAGCAAGGTATCTATTATGAACTTTTCCCCAAAGGACAAACAACTGCTTAAGAATATTTATCTTTTTGCTTTGCCAAGAAAGGTGAAGCTGTATCTTGTCGGGGGAATCCTACGCGATATTTTATTGGGCAGAGAAAAAGAAAATCCTGATTTTGATTTCTGCCTGAAAGGCAATGCCATAGGCTTCGCAAAAAAACTTTCTAAAGAGCTCAAAGCAGGATTCGTAGTTTTAGATAAGGAACACGGAGCCTGCAGGCTGGTAAAGAAAACCAAAGACAAAATTTATACACTGGATTTTACGGATTTTCGCGGGAAGAATTTAGAAGATGACCTCTTGCACCGAGACTTTACCATAAATGCCATGGCACTGGATTTGGAAAAAGTTTTTAGCAAAGAAGATTTAAATGATTCTTTATTGGATCCTTATAACGGCAGGCTGGATTTAAAACATAAGCTCATAAAGGTAGTAAATAAAAAATCTTTTGCCGAAGATCCTTTAAGGATACTGCGTTCATTTAGTTTCTCGTCGCTATTGGGATTTAAAATAGACAAGCCAACCCTAAGTTTAGCCGGTGTTTACAAAGCCAAATTATCGCAAGTATCTTTTGAAAGAATACGCGATGAATTGTTTAAGATTTTTGACAGCCGCAAGGCTTTTGACTGCCTGGTGGTGTTGGACAAAATGCGGATTCTTAAAATAATTTTTCCCGAAATTGAGAGAATGCGCGGGTTGAAACAAGGCCCGTATCATCATTTAGATATCTGGCGGCATAGCTTAGAAACGGTCAGGCAGCTAGAGTTGTTGTTTGTACAGCTTAAAAACAAGCAGGATATTCAGGATTATTTAAACGAAGTCATCTCTTCGCAAAGGCGGCGTTTTTCCCTGATGAAACTAGGCGCGCTTTTGCATGATATAGGAAAACCGCAAGCTTTGCGTAGGGAAAAAGGAAAAATCAAATTCCACGGGCATGAAAAAATAGGTTCCGAGATTATAAGAGAAATCGTCAAGCGCCTGAAACTTTCCAATGATGAGTCGGATTGTTTAGAAAAGATGGTTTTCTTTCATTTAAGGCCGGGATATCTGGGGGACAATGAAACCGTAAGCAAAAGGGCCGCATTTCGATATTTTCGCGATACAGGCAAAGAGGCGGTTAGCACTCTTCTGATTTCCATTGCCGACCAGCGCTCTACCAGAGGTAGATTAACCACAGAAGAATCCAGGGTTCAGCATGAAAAAACCTGTTTTAGCCTGATAAAAGAATTCTTCCGGAAACAAAAAGAAAAGAAGCTGCCGCGTTTAATAAACGGGGATGACCTTAAACGAAAGTTCAAATTAGAGCCTTCGCCGCTAATAGGCAAAATCTTGGCAGAAATCGAAGAATTGCAGGCCATAGGTAAAATCAGTAGTAAACAACAGGCCTTCAAGATAGCCAAGAGTATCCTCCCATGAAAAAAATAATTATAATCCTGGTAATCTTCGTTTTATTATCCACTGCAGCGATAATTTATCTGAACAATGTGGTTCTGCCTACCAGGATTAAATCCCTAATTGTTAAAGGATTGCAGGAACAAACACATAAAAACGTAAGCCTGGAGTCAGTGCAATTCAATATTTTTAAGGGGCTGGTTCTAAGGAACCTGGTGATTTATGACAATAATGAAACATTCGCCACTTTTAGAGAAAGTTCATTTACATTCTTAATCTGGCCGATTTTTAAGAAAATGATTATTATACCTAATGTCAGGCTTCGCTCGCCTGTAATTTTATTGGAAAGAAAGAAAGACGGTTCTTTTAACCTGCAGGATTTATTTGTCGATAAAACCAGCCAACCGAAGCCGCAACCTTTTAATATCTTAATCTATAAAGTAAGCGTCATTGAAGCAACAGTGCATTTTAAGGACGATGCCCTCGATGAACCTTTTGTCAAAGATATAGAACATATTAATTTGAGAATTCAATTGGCTTTGCCTGCTAAAGTAAAATTTAACCTTAAGTCGCAAATCTCAGGCTTACCTGTAATAAAAATTAATGCACAGGGAGAATTTAAAATACCCCAGCAGGAATTAACAGCCAAGATTTCAGTACAGGATCTTTCTCCTTTACAGTTTATGCCTTATTATAAAAATTCAGGGATTAACATTAGCAATGGGCAAGTGGATGCTTCTGTAGACTTGAGAGTAAAAGATAACACTATCTCTGCGGATGTATTGGCCAGGGCAAGAAATATGGAATTAACAAAAGATAAAACAGCTTTAGAGCTAAATTCGGATATTCAATCAAGCCTGCAGTATAGCTTGAAAGATAAGCAACTAAAATGTTTCGGGAAAGCAAAAATCATTGATTTTGCCATTAAGACGGCTGCCGCGGATATAATCGGCAAGGGAAATTTATCTTTGACAGTTGCTACTAAAGTTCTTGCAGCAGGTCCTATAGAGCTGTCCGGTGATTTTGAAATGATTGATACGGTTTTAAAGTCAAAAAATTTAAATTCCTTAATACAAAATATCAACGGCAGGCTGGAGTTTAACTTGGAAAGCCTTAAATGGTCGGATTTGAATTTCCAATATCTGGATGTGCCGTATAAGACGACTGGAAGCATAACTAATTTTCCCTCACCCCAAGTCCAATTACAATTAACCTCTAAAGACTTATTCTTGGAATCGGGTTTCTCAATTAGTAATGGGTTGATTGACATAACCCAGTTTTCGGGAAAATATATTAATTCAACCCTTTCACTCAAAGGCAAGGTCGATACTGCTAATTTAGAATCGGATTTAAACGCAGAACTTAACTTTGATTTACAAGATACAAAACAAGCATTTAAAAAATTTAAGGACCGATTAGAGCAAATCAAACTCATAGGCATACTTAACTTGCAGTTATCACTTAAGGGTAAGCTCAATGATTTTAAATCCTGCCTCATCAAAGGTAATGTTTCTAGCGCAGAAATTTCTGTTTTCGGCTTAAAAACCCAGGATCTTTCTTTAATTTTTAATCAGGCAGATGGATCAGCAGATATTTCTTCTTTCCATTTATCTTTATATGACGGATTAGTAAACGGAAAAGCAAACATTGATCTTAATTCCCCAAATATTCCTTATGGAATTGAAGCTGATTTACAGGGCCTTAAGCTGGAAAAGCTAAAGCAAGATACTCCCCTAAAAACAAAGGACCTTGCCGGGACTTTACAAGCCCATGTTAAACTAAACGGGATGTATAGTGACCTTGCCAAATTAAATGGTTGCGGTAATATTGCTATCACAGATGGAAAACTCTGGCAGCTAAATTTATTCCAGGGCCTGGGTTCATTGCTATTTGCCAAAGATTTTGCCAACATTGTGTTTAGCGAGGGCTCATGCGGATTTACAGTGCAAGATAAGCATGTGTTTAGTGATAATCTAAGCCTCAAGAGTAACATCATTGGCTTAAGCGGAACGGTAAATATCGGCTTTGACAGCTCTATTGATTCTTCTATTGATGTGCAGGTAAAAGATGAAATGGTGCCTTTAACCGGAACGCTTAAGGATTTTACCACCGCAGTAATCGGCCAGGGAGGAAAATTCGGAGTTATAAAAATCAGTGGTACCCTAAAAAAGCCCAAATATAAATTTAAACCCGCTGTTACGGATATAATTAAGGGAATTACAAACGCAATTTTTGGCCAGTAGACGTGAGCGCAGTCTTAAAAACTCTTAAATTAATCGAAAAACAAATCCAGCCATTTAAAATCCCTTCGGTAACTGTTGTTTCGCAGAAAAATGATCCCTATCAAGTTTTGATTTCCTGCATATTGAGCCTGCGCACTAAAGACAAAACCACAATTGAGGCAAGCCATAGATTATTTAAGGTTGCGGATAACCCGAAAGATATGGTAAAATTGCCTAGAGCGCGGATACAAAAAATAATTTATCCGGTGGGGTTCTATCGTAATAAAGCCGCAGTTATTTCGGGCATTAGTAAAAGGATTCTGGAAGAATTTTGCGGTAAGGTACCCAACCGGTTAGAAGACCTGCTGAAATTAAAGGGCGTAGGCAGAAAAACCGCTAATTTAGTTTTGGGCCTGGGTTTTAATATCCCGGCAATTTGCGTGGATATTCACGTGCATAGGATATCAAATCGCCTGGGATGGGTAAGAACCAAGGCGCCTAAGGATTCAGAAGAGGCCTTAAAGAAAATTATCCCAAAAGCGCGCTGGATAGATTTAAATACAACGCTTGTGACGTTCGGCCAGAATATTTGTCTGCCGGTTTCGCCTTTCTGTAGTAGGTGTTTAGTCTATAAATTTTGCCAGAGAGTAGGCGTAGGTAGGTCCCGTTAATCAAAGGAGATGATCATGCAACCAAGAAAAATTTTGCTTAGAGAAGAGGATATCCCAAGGAAATGGTATAATTTGGCCGCGGATTTACCAGGCGCACTTCAGCCTCCGCTTGGCCCGGATGGCAATCCCATTAAACCTGAAATGCTGGCAAAGGTATTTCCCATGAATTTAATCGAACAGGAAGTATCGCGCGAGCGTTGGATTGACATACCCGAAGAAATTATTGAAATATTATACCGCTGGAGGCCGGTGCCTTTGCGTCGTGCAGTATACCTGGAAGAATATTTAAAAACTCCTGCCGAAATCTATTATAAAGACGAAAGTGTCAGCCCTCCGGGAAGCCATAAGCCCAATACCGCAGTTGCCCAGGCATGGTATAACAAGCAATTCGGGATTAAAAGATTAACTACTGAGACCGGCGCAGGGCAGTGGGGATGCGCTTTGGCTTTTGCCTGTAATCTTTTAGGGTTAGAATGCAAGGTTTATATGGTGAGAATCAGTTTTGACCAGAAACCCTTAAGAAAGACCATGATGGCGGTGTGGGGTGCAGAATGCATACCCAGCCCAAGTAATGAGACAAATGCAGGAAGAAAAATTCTAAAAGATACTCCTGATACCCCGGGCAGCCTGGGAATAGCAATCAGCGAGGCTGTGGAAGCAGCTGTAAGTGACTCTTCCGGCAAGACGCGCTATTCGCTGGGCAGTGTATTGAATCATGTGCTATTGCATCAGACCATAACCGGGTTAGAAGCAAAAAAACAACTGGAGTCAGTAGGGATAAAAAATCCCGACATCGTTATCGGCTGCGTAGGCGGGGGAAGTAATTTTGCCGGCATAGCCTTTCCTTTTGTCTATGACAAAATTAACGGAGCAAAGATAAAAATTATTCCGGTTGAACCCACCGCTTGTCCGACTATGACAAGAGGTTTATTTGCTTATGATTATGGTGATGTAGCCGGTTTCACCCCGCTTCTTGCTATGTATACACTGGGCCATAAGTTTATACCAGCTCCCATACACGCAGGAGGCTTGCGTTATCATGGATTATCGCCTTTATTAAGCCAGGCAATTGTTGATGGATTGCTTGAGCCGCGAGCATACGACCAGATAAAGTGTTATGAGTCTGCAATGCTGTGGTCAAAGACTGAAGGCACGATTTGCGCCCCTGAAACCAGCCATGCCATTGCCTGCGTGATTGATGAAGCATTGAAAGCAAAAGAAGAAGGCAGGAAAAAAGTGATTTTATTCAATTACAGCGGCCATGGCCTGATGGATTTACTGGGTTATGAAAAATTTCTTTCGGGAAAACTTAGCGATTATTCTTTGCCTGAGGATGACTTACAGAGATGTTTAGAATCTATAAAGGATTTCCCCAAGCCTAAACATTAATCCGCCGGATGAGAACAATAATATTTTTTATGATTTTCTTTGGGTGTGCCAGCCTGCTTCGCGCGGACACGGTTTATCTTAAGAACGGCCGCAGCATCGAAGGGTTGATTAAATCTCAAGATATTAATGGTCTTGAGTTGGAAGTTTGTTCAGGTGTAGTAACATTTCGTAACATTGAGATTGAAAAAATAAAAAAATCAGATCCGCAGGAAATTTTGATGATACGTAAGAAGTGGGAACAGGAAAAGCTGAAGAACTTCGAGAACCTGACAGTGCAGCAGCAAAAAGCAGAGCAGGAATCCAAAAAAATAGAATTTACGCCGGATTCCCAGAATATCATTGTCGGGGTAACCTTAAATAAAAAGGTTGAAGTTAAATTAGTGCTGGATACCGGAGCCACAACCGTAGTGCTAAAGAAAAGCATTGCTAAGGACTTAGGAGTAAACTTAGACAACATTAAATCTGAAGCAAAAGTAACTGTTGCCGACGGCCGTAACACGAAGGCAAAAGTTATTGTTTTGGACAGCGTAAAGACGCAGGGCGTTGAAGCACGCAATGTGAAAGCAGTTATCTTAGCGGATGAAGAAAGCCCGGGAATAGGAGACGGGCTTTTGGGCATGTCTTTCTTGAAGAAATTTAATTTTAAGGTTGACCGTAAAAACAAGAAATTGATTCTGGAGAAGCTGGAATGAAAATAAAAAATACCGAAATAAGAATCGCAAGGGGTGATATTACGCAATCCGACGCCGATGCCATTGTCAATGCAGCTAATAACGAACTGGAAATGGGCGGCGGCGTTGCCGGAGCAATAAAACGAAAAGGCGGAGAAATTATTGAGAAGGAAGCCATAAAATTAGGGCCGATAAAAATAGGGGATGCAGTTTATACGTCTGCCGGAAAATTAAAGGCAAAATATGTGATTCATGCCGCTACCATGGGCATGGATTTTCGAACTGATGAAATAAAGATAAGGAATTCCTGTAAAAATTCTTTGGCTGTGGCAGAAAAACTAAAGATTAAGTCTATTGCCTTTCCTGCGTTAGGTTGCGGGGTGGGGGGATTCCCGCTTTTAGCCTCGGCAAAGATTATGGCGCAGGAGGTATTCAGACACTTAAAAGAAAATAATGCAAGCAGCTTAAAAGAGGTAATTTTCTGCCTGCGCGATAAAGAAGCATACGAAATATTTCAAAAAGGAGTTACTTCTTATCTGGAATATATTATTCATAAATTGCAAAACGGGCCGTTTACTACAGTAGATGCGATAATCGAAGTAGAGGGCGGAATTGTAATTATTGAAAGAAGCAACCCGCCATTTGGCTTCGCTTTGCCCGGAGGTTTTGTGGATTACGGGGAAAGCCTGGAAGATGCAGTGAAGCGTGAGGCAAAAGAAGAGACCGATTTGGATATAACTGATTTAAAACAATTCCATACTTACTCAAATCCTCAGAGAGACCCGCGTTTTCATACCATTGGCACAGTATTTATTGCTAAGGCAAAAGGTTCGCCTCGGGCAGGTGATGATGCTGCGGGTTTAAAAGTAGTAAGTTTGAGTGAAGCAGAAAAGCTGAATTTCGCTTTTGACCACAAGCAAATTATTCTGGACTATATAAAGCATAAACAAGGCAAGAACCCGTTTTAACCTTCCCGTAATTGTTTCTCCGCATCCACAACATCCCTGTTGATTACTCTGATAGTTTCTTTTATTCTGTCGCTTAACACAGGAGAGCAGATATCCGTGCAATTTATTTCTCTTAATATTTGAATTGCCATCCGGAAATATCTCACTACTTCGCCTTCATCCGTATCGCTAAATTGCAGTGTCTTTGCGAAATTCGTGCCTCGCAGCCACGCTTCCACTGCAGAGCTCAAATGAAAGTAAGGAAGTTTGCTAAAAGGGTATATTTTGTATCTTTCTTCTTTGTGTTTTATGGTATCGTAAATTTCTTCGCAAGTCCTTTTGATCTTTCGGCAATTTTTTGATAACCCTAAGGGAAGGCGCTGGTTTTTTCTCGGCTCAAATACTATGGCAGTAGTAATAATGCCTAGCCCGAACTCATCCAACTGCTCTAATATCTCCTGGTCGAAGAGTTCAGCCATTATCAGCTCATATCCATAAACGGTTTTGGCGAATTTACCCTTGGTAGTCAGCTCGCCATTATGAATATAGCCTAATTCTTTTAACAGTTTTAATTTTGCTTCAATGAGCCTTAAGGCTTCTTTTTGCTCGTTCTTACGGCATTGGAAATAATGCAAAGATAGAGGATAAATCTTAACCAAATCTTCTTTATGTTTTTCATAGAGGTTAAGGATAGTAGCGTAGGAAGTGTTAAACTGGCTGTTTACCTCTTCGGGCTTGCTGAAGATAATACGTTTCACATCATCCGGATTGATTCTTCGCGTATTCACCCGGCAATAAACAAATCCTTCTGAATCAATCCCGCGGCGGCCTGCGCGCCCAGCCATCTGGTAGAAATCACGGGTTTTTAAATTACGCACATAGCGGCCGTAGAATTTTCTTAATTCATCGAAGCACACGGAACGGCTGGGCATGTTTATGCCTAAGGCAAAAGTTTCCGTGGTAAAAATGACTTTTAAGAGCCGGCTGGTAAATAACCTTTCTATTACTTCTTTAAGCGTAGGTAGCATTCCGGCATGATGGTAGGCAATGCCTTTTTGTATCAGAAGATACATTTTTTGAGCAGTCATGTCGTTTTTTAAATCAAAGCGCTGGCAAAGAGCAGTGTAGAGCTCGGTAATTTGCGCCTTTTCATTATTGTTTAAGAAATTGAAATTGTTTAACTCAAATGCCAAATCTTCCGCGCGCCTTCTGCCGAATACAAAATATATGCAAGGCAAGCCTTCGTTTTGGCGCAGGTAACCGATCAGCGAACTTAATTTGTTGGGACGGAAGTTCCTTAATCTTTTTAATTTGTCCACATGGTCTACTATTTCATTCTGGCAATGGAAAAAGAAATGCAGGGGCACAGGCCGTTTTTCCTCGATTACGGTTTTAATCGGCTTATGGTGTACGGATTCAATCCAGGAGGCAAGCTGTTTTATATTGGGAATGGTTGCTGAAAGCCCAAGTAGAGTCATGTGTTGGGGAAGAAACATCAATGATTCCTCCCAGACAGTACCGCGTTCGGGATTATCGATATAGTGGATTTCGTCAAAAATTATCCAGGAATATTTCTGGAGGCTCTCTGGTTCATCGAGTACTTTATTGCGGAATATCTCTGTGGTCATGATTAAAACCGGGGCAAAAGGGTTTATGCATACATCACCGGTTAATATGCCGATATTGTCGCCGTATTGACTCTGGAAATCGCGGAATTTCTGGTTAGAAAGTGCTTTGATAGGGGCTGTGTAGATTACGCCCAGATTCTTTTCAATGGATGAGGTGATGATGTGTTCGGCAATGGCGGTTTTACCAGCGCCTGTGGGAGCGGAAACAATTACAGAATAACCCTCATTTATATAATCAAATGCTTCTTGTTGAAAACGGTCATAGATCATGCGAATATTATAATGTAAACAGGCGGGATAGTAAAGGAAAGAGAGAAAGCCAAAGATATTGATTTATCGCGGAAAAATAGTACAATAAAATCAATGGGTTACGAAGTTGCCATAAATAAAGCCTGGCAGGATTTGGCAGAATTAAATCCCGGCAAGAATCTCTCGGTTAAATTCCTGGCTGATGAATACAGCCTGGATTTGAGGCAGAAAAAAGTATTGTCTTTGTCCTGCAATATTGCTGTAAAAGACTTCACTGCCATTCTAATTTTGCACTATCTTATTCAGGAAATAAAAGGGCTGCCGGAATTAACCAACGAGTGGGTTACCTTCAAGGAAATATCAGCTATTGAGGGTTATTACCCGGCTTTTAGAAAACGTTCTATTGAGCCGATAATCAGGAAATACGGGAATAAACCGGAAGCAATATTAGAAGATTTGGACAGGTTGCCGGCTAAAAGGGTTGACCAGGGCGACATCGGGATTGTTATCGAGGCTTTTAAGGGTGTGCCGATTTTAGTTAACCTGTGGCGCAAAGACGAAGAGTTTGCAGCTGATGCAAACATACTTTTTGACAAAAGTATTGGCAAAATATTCTGCACAGAAGATATAGTAGTCTTGGCAGGAATGGTTGCTGCAAGTTTATAGTTCAATGAGCAATGATGAGAAATATCAATTATTCAAAAATTAGGCAGGCGCGCTTATCAATTTACCAGGAATTTAGTAGAAGGCAAGCGCGTGAGAATCAGCGGGGATTGTGGAAATAAAAGAAATATTGGAGAGATCCTGTGCATAGCACAGGATAAATTAACGCAAAACGCCAGAGGCAGCGTTAATTTAATTTAGGAGGTTATTATGTTAAGATGTTTAACCGCAGGTGAGTCGCATGGCAAAGGTTTAGTTGCCATTTTAGAGGGCATGCCGGCAGGTTTAAAAGTTGATGCCGCAAAAATAAACGCTGAATTAAAGCGCAGGCAAAAGGGATTTGGCCGCGGGAAACGCATGCAGATAGAAAAAGATTCAGCTAAGATACTTTCCGGGTTAAAGAATAATACAACCCTGGGCAGCCCCATTGCCTTGCTGATTGAAAATAAGGATTTTAGCATTGAGAAATTAAAAAAAGTAATTTCTCCTCGGCCCGGCCATGCGGATTTAGCCGGGTTTTTAAAATACGGGTTCGGTGACATAAGAGAAGTTCTGGAGCGCGCCTCGGCAAGAAGCACTGCGGCAACCGTAGGGATAGGTGCAGTATGTAAAATATTTTTGCAGGAGTTTGGCATATCAATATCAAGCAAGGTGTTATCTATAGGTGGAGAAAATACAAAACAATCCATGATGCGTAAGATTAAGGAAGCCATGGATAAGAAAGACACAGTAGGAGGAATTTTTGAGATTGTTGCTAAAAAAGTGCCAGTGGGATTAGGAAGCTACGTGCAGCCGGACAGGCGCCTGGATTCAAGGTTGGCTGCAGGCATAATGTCAATTCCCGGAATTAAGGCTGTAGAAATCGGCTTAGGGATTGGTTATGCTGTTAGTTTTGGCTCTGAGGTGCATGATGCGATTTATTACAACAAAGGCAAAGGATATTTTCGCAAAACCAATAATGCCGGCGGTATTGAAGGCGGAATCTCTAACGGAGAAAACATAATATTGCGTGGCTGCATGAAGCCGATATGCACACTGCTTACGCCGCTGGATTCGGTCAATGTAATTACCAAGAAGCCTGCCAAGGCTGCGGTTGAGCGTTCGGATATATGCGTAGTAGAAGCAGCAGGGGTAGTGGCTGAGTCAGCCTGCGCATATGTGTTGGCTGATGCTTTCCTGGAGAAATTCGCAGGGGATTGCCTTTCTGATATAAAGGTAAGCCTGAAAAATTATTTAAAAAGAACCTGTTAGATTATATCACCTCTTTCGTCTATTAGATTAGAAGGAGGTGATTTACATGGTAGCAGGTGAAGATTTAAAGGTAGTAAGGCTGCATCGTTTGGAGGGAGATTCAAAAACCAAAGCCTTTGCGGATGTTTGCATTGGCGATTTTGTGGTTAAGGGTTTACGCATTGTTCAGGGCCAAAAAGGGTTATTTCTGGCTATGCCGCAGGAAAAAGGCAAAGACGGCAAATGGTACAATGTGTTTTACCCCATGACTAAAGAAGCTAAACAGGATCTTTCTGATCTAGTTTTAGCAGCATTCCAAGAGTGAGGTTAAAGGATACGGGGACACCCTTAGCTTCAAATTAATGGGTGTCCCTAATCTGAAGATGAAAAACATTTATTTGGTGGGATTTATGGGTACAGGCAAAACTTCTGTTGGCAAGCTCCTTGCCAAAAATAAAAAATGGCAGTTCCTAGATTTGGATGAATTGATCGAGCTTAGGGAGAAAAGAAGCATCTCTGATATTTTTAGCCAAGACGGGGAACCTTACTTTCGTAAGTTAGAAAAAAGGGCATTAAAGCAGGTAAGCCAGGAGAAAAAATTTGTGGTTGCCTGTGGAGGAGGGATTGTTTTAGATAAAGAGAATATTAAGATAATGAAAGCAACAGGCAAGGTTATTTGTTTGACTGCCTTGCCTGATGTAATATTAAGCAGGACCTGCGGATATGCGCACCGGCCGCTTTTAAACGTGACTGACCCCAAAAAGCAGATTGAATTATTGCTTAAATTACGCGCTCCATTTTACGCCCAGGCAGACAAAACCATCGACACCTCCAAAATCCCCGTAAAAAAAGTCGTAGAAAAGATTACCCGGATTATTACCAGGAAAAAATGACCCGACAGGAAGCATTGGTTGGCTTGAATATGATTTACGATATCGGAAGCGTAAGGCTTACCCAGCTTTTGGCAGCCTTTGGCGCGCCGGAGAAAATTTTTCGCGCTCCCCATAACGAATTATTGCAAGTATTTGGGATAGGCGAAGAAATCGCCTGCCAAATCTCACTCTTTAAACAAGATGATTTAAAAAAAGAGTTCGCGCTGGTTAAAAAACATAATTTGAAAATCATCACTCTAGACGATGAAGATTATCCTGAACAGCTTAAGAATATTCCCGGAGCGCCCATCGTGCTTTATGTTAAAGGAGAAATGCAACAGACCGATAAATTGGCAATCGGCATTGTGGGATCGCGCAGGGCTTCTTATTATGGTTTAAACAATGCACAGAAGCTCGCCTATGATTTATCGCAAAAAGGATTTACCATTGTTTCTGGGATGGCGCGCGGAATAGATACCTACGCGCATAAAGGAGCTTTAAAAGCAGGCGGCAGGACAATCGCAGTAATGGGAAGCGGTTTTAACAATATTTATCCCGAGGAGAATAAAAAATTAGCAGAAGAGATTTCTCGTAACGGTGCTGTGATTTCAGAGTTTCCTGTAGATGCCTTGCCTCTTAAGCAAAACTTTCCCCGTAGAAACCGCATCATCAGCGGACTGAGTTTAGGGCTGCTAGTAGCCGAGGCAGCTAGAAATAGCGGAGCGCTTATTACAGCTGATTTTGCGCTGGAGCAGGGTAGAGAAGTTTTTGCCTTGCCGGGAAAACTGGATTCAGGCACCTCTTTCGGCACAAATGAGTTAATAAAACAGGGAGCAAAATTAGTTACCTGCGTAGAGGACATCATCGAAGAATTCGGATTTGTTGAAGAAAATCCCCGGGTTTATCATAAGTTTGAAGAGGGAGAGGACAAATTGCTAAATCTGATTAATCATGAGTCAATACAATTAGATGAACTTGTAGAAAAGACAAATCTGGATATTCCCAGAATTTCTGATATACTTTTAAGGTTGCAGTTAAAGAAACTGATAAAACAATTACCAGGAAGACAATTTGTAAGGGTTTAAGATGAAAGAAAAAAATTTAGTCATAGTGGAATCGCCCACAAAGGCAAAAACCATAAGCAAGATATTGGGAGATAATTATAGCGTTATTTCCTCAATGGGCCACATTATTGATTTGCCGCAGAAGGAATTAGGCGTGGATATAGAAAAAGGGTTTACCCCGGATTATGTGGTAATCACCGGAAGAAAAAAGATTTTGGACAGCATAAAAAAGGAAAGCAAGGACAAAGATAATATTTACGTGGCTACAGACCCTGACCGGGAAGGAGAAGCCATTGGTTGGCAGATTAAGGACAAGGTATTAAAAAAGAAAATTGTTTACCGGGTTACATTTCACGAAATCACCCCTGCTGCGGTAAAGGATGCATTTAAACATGCGCGTGATTTTGACCACAACATGATTGAAGCGCAGGTCGGGCGAAGGGTATTAGATAGGATAGTAGGTTATTTCTTAAGCCCCTTGCTTTGGAAAAAGATTGCCCGAGGTTTAAGCGCCGGTAGGGTCCAGTCAGTAGCCTTGAAATTAATCGTAGAAAGAGAAAAGGAGATTCAAAAGTTTGTTCCCCGGGAATACTGGGAGATAGAAGCAGAGTTACAGAAATCATCCGCTGATTCCGGGCCTTTTTTAGCCAAGTTAGAAAAAATAGATGATAAAAAAGCCGAGATAAATAATCAGGAATCCGCAGAAAAATTAGTTGATGATTTAAAAACTAAGCAATTTATCGTCTCGGAAATTAAAAAGACAGAGAAAAAGCGTTACGCAGACCCGCCTTTTATCACCAGCACCCTGCAGCAGGAAGCATTCAATAAATTAAGGTTCAGCGCTACCAAGACCATGATAGTGGCGCAGCAGCTTTATGAAGGCATTGATATTGGCGAGGAAAACCCTGTCGGCTTGATTACTTATATGCGTACGGATTCTCCCAGAGTGGCGCCTGAAGCAATAAAAGAGGTAAGAAACCATATTGCCAAAATTTTTGGCAAAGAATATCTGCCTGAAAGCCCCAATGTTTACAAAGTAAAAAAACTTGCCCAGGAAGCGCATGAAGCCATCAGGCCAACTTTAATTTCCAGCCCTGCAGAAAGCTTAAAAGAATTTTTAAGCCCCGACCAATATAAATTGTACGAATTAATTTATAACCGATTTATGGCCAGCCAGATGACTCCTGCGCGGTATTTATCAACCTCTGTGGATATCCTGGCAGGCAAATATTTATTTACGGCTTCCGGAAGCACTCTTATCTTTGACGGATTTAGCGCAGTCTATAATAAGAATGGAGATGAGAAAGAAAAAAATACCATTCCGGAATTAGAAAAAGATGAAATATTAAAATTATTAAAATTGACTCCTTCACAGCATTTTACCAAGCCTCCGCCCAGATTCTCGGACAGTTCCTTGGTTAAGGCTTTGGAAGAAGAGGGTATTGGCCGGCCTTCTACTTATGCTCCCATAATTTACACGCTGGTATTGCGCGATTATATACGCAGGATCAAAGGATATCTTAACCCTACTGAATTAGGGTTTAAGGTTTGCGATTTACTGGTTGAATATTTTCCTAAGATAATGGATGTAAAGTTTACCGCCGCTATGGAAGAAGAGCTGGATGAGATTGAAGAAGGCCGCATTGATAAAATAAAAGTCTTGCAGGATTTTTACGCTCCGTTTAAAGAAAGCCTGGATTTTGCGCAGGCAAATATCAAGAAAGAAGTAATCGTTTCTAATGAAATTTGCGATAAATGCGGCAAGCCCATGGTCGTCAAATGGGGCCGCCGGGGAAAATTTTTAAGCTGCTCTGATTTTCCCAGGTGCAAGAATTCCAAATCAATTACCAGCGGCGTAAAATGCCCTGAGCCCGGCTGCGGCGGAGAATTGATTGAGCGCCGTTCCAAAAGAGGTTTTTTCTACGGTTGTTCCAATTTTCCCAAATGCACGTTTACTTCCAAAACCCTGCCTCAAGATAAAGATGGTGATGAAGCAGAAGAGTGAAAGTAATGGAAAAATATATCGAGAAATTTATTCGGTATTTGGAAATTGAGAAGAATTACTCAAAGCATACGATTCTAAATTACAAGCTGGATTTGCAAGATTTTAAGAAGTTTCTCGCAGAAACTTCCCCTGAAAAAGTAGACTACCTTACCTTAAGAAAATATCTGGCAATTTTAAAGGGAAAAACCTTAGGCTCAAGGACGATTAACCGCAGGCTTTCGGCATTGAGGAGCTTCTTTAAGTTCCTTACTCGAGAGAGTTATATTAAGACTAATCCTACATTGGTCCTATCCAGCCCCAAACTGGAAAAACATCTGCCCTCCTTTATGACCGAAGAAGAAGTCGCTAAGTTAATCGAAGCTGCGTTTCAGAAAGATGAATTTGATGAAATGGGGCTTAGGGACAGGGCGATCCTGGAAACTTTTTATTCCACGGGCTTAAGAATTTCTGAACTTGTGGGGCTAAGTATAGATGATATGGATTTTATCAGCGGTATTGTAAAAATCATGGGCAAGGGTAAAAAAGAAAGAATAGTGCCGATTGGAGAAGCAGCTATCCAGGCGATTAGGAGATACTTGGATAAAAGGAAGAAACAAAACAAGGCTGTATTTTTAAATAAAAACGGCACGCGTATTACATCTAGGGGGGTGCGCGGTATTGTGGAAAAATATATCCATATAGCAGGCATCAGGCAGGGAGTTTCGCCTCATACATTCAGGCATAGTTTTGCCACGCATCTTTTAAACCGCGGAGCGGATCTACGCACGGTTCAGGAATTATTAGGGCATGCGAATTTATCTACGACCCAGATATATACGCACCTTACCACTGAAAGGTTAAAGAGCGTGTATGATAAGGCACATCCCCACGCATAAATTTGTGTAATGTGTAACGTGTAATGTGTAATGAAAAATTATGTTTATAATTTATGACTTAATATTCTTAATATTTTCCATTGTTTGGCTACCGGTGTATTTATTTAAAAGAAAATTCCATCCCGGGTTTTCTTCGCGCCTGGGGAATCTCCCTAAAGATTTAAAATTAAACAGGCCTATCTGGATACACGCCGTTAGCGTGGGAGAGGTAATGGCAGTAAGAATATTGGTTGAACAACTAAGAAGCATCTATCCCACTAAGCAGTTCGTAATCTCAACCGTGACTCCCACTGGAAATAAAATCGCTAAAAGCTTAGCTAAAAATGATTTTGTCACATATTTGCCGTTAGATTTCAGCTTTATTGTTAAAAAAGTCATAGATAGGATTAATCCTTGTATTTTCATTATTGCGGAAACTGAAATCTGGCCTAATCTTATTTCTTATTTATATAAAAAGGATATTCCTGTCATTACTGTGAACGGGAGGATATCCGATTCTTCATTACGCGGATACCTGGCGATAAAGTTTTTCATAAAGAATGTTTTAAGAAAAGTGACCCTGCTTTGCGTCCAGTCACAGCGCGATGCCGATAGGCTGTGTTCTCTAGGCGTTAAAACAGATAAAATTGCCGTGACCGGGAACATGAAGTTTGACACCACGCCTGCCTGCCGGCAGGCAGGCCTGCCTGCCGGACAGGCAGGGATTACCACGGATTTAAAAAATAAATTGGGATTAAGAAAAGAAGATAGAATTTTTATCGCTGCCAGCACCCATCCGGGAGAAGAGGAGATTATTCTAAAAGCCTATCAAAGTTTATTAGCTGATTTTGGGGATTTGAATCTTATAATCGCACCCCGGCATCCGGAAAGAGGTAAAGAGGTGTCAAAAGTTGTCTCAGAAGCGCATTTTTGCAGCAGCTTGTTTTCTCAACCGCCCAAAGCTTTCCCCTGCGTAACTAAAACCGTGTTTATCCTGGATGTTATAGGCCAGTTGCTCGATTTTTATCATATTGCTGATATCGTATTTGTGGGTGGCAGCCTGATAAAAAAAGGCGGGCATAATATACTAGAGCCGGCAGCCTTGGCAAAACCTATAATATTTGGTCCCCATATGTTCAATTTCAGTGATATTGCAGATTTATTTTTATCCCATAGAGCAGCAATTTTGGTAACTAACGAAGAGGAGATCGCAAGTACTACAAAACAGATATTATCAGATTCTACGAAGGCACTAGCATTGGGAAAGCGCGCTAGAGGGCTGGTGCAGCAAAATCAGGGTGCCACAAAAAGAAATTTAGAATATATAAGAAAATTTGTTGTTTGAATTAGAACCTTGTGATAACATTATAAACTATGGAAATAAAAGCAAGGCAAAAAAATAACGTCATAATCCTGGATTTGGCCGGGCGTATTGATGTAGATTCCGCCAACCTTGTAGAGATTGTCGGCCAGTGTGTGCGCGACGGATACGATGAGATCGTAGGCAATTTTGAGGAAGTGGATTTTATAGATTACATGGGTATTTCTGTAATAGTTATCGCCTATAAGGAAGTCATAAATAATAGCGGCAGGATGAAATTCTGCGCTATCCCGGCGCATCTTAAAGGCTTGTTTTCCGTTTCCGGGTTAGATAAAGTTATTGAAATATACCCTACCGAGGAATTGGCGGTAGACAGCTTTAAGGAAGATAAGATTATCGAGAAGATTAAGAAAATGCAGCTGCGGCGCAGGTTCAAGAGGCTGCCCATTGAAATTAAAATAGAATTAAAAGCCAAGAATGAATTGAGCCCCGTGTGCATGAAGCTGGATATCCTCAATTTAAGCGCGGTGGGAGCTTATATCTACGGCTGCGATAAATTTAAATTGGGTGATGCGGTAGTTTTAAAGATGAAGCTTCCTCCCAAGAATGAAGAAATGGAATTAGATGCAAAGGTAGTATGGTTACCGGATAAACAAATCCAGCATCAGATTCAACCCGGGATGGGGGTTGAATTCAGCAATATTCCGGCAGCTGTACAGCAAAGACTTGTGGAGTTTATCGAAAGAAACCTCTCCTTTATGTCCACCGAGTAATTAATCCGCTACTTAACAATGAAAAAATTAAAGGCAAAGCCAAAAGCAATTATCTTTGATATGGATGGGGTGATTGTAGATTCCATGCCCTATCATTTTCTTGCCTGGTACGAAGCTTTAAGGCCGTGGGGAGTGAGGGTGAGTTGTTTTGATGTTTACTCCAAAGAGGGTGAACGCTGGGATAAAACGTTAAAAGATTTGCTCACTAAAAACGGAATAAAACCCAGTAAACTTCTGTTAAACAAAATTTTCCTCAGCCGCCAGAAAATATTCAAACATTATTTTAAGCAGTTTATGTTTAAAGACGCAAAAGAATTTTTACTGTGTTTAAAGAATAAGGGCTATCTACTAGGCCTGGTTACCGGTACTCCTGATAACGAAATAAACAAAATTCTGCCTAAGCCCATGAAACAGCTGTTTGATGCGATAATAGCCGGTAATGATGTTAAGAACGGAAAACCCCACCCCGAACCCTATCTTAAAGCTGCCAAGGCCCTGGCTGTAAGGCCTCAAGAATGCCTGGTTGTGGAAAATGCGCCTTACGGCATACAATCAGCTAAGCGGGCGGGCATGTTTTGTATTGCCGTTACCACCAGCCTGCCAGAGGAGTACCTTAATCAGGCAGATTTGACGGTAAGCAAGCTATCCAGAATCATGGGAATTATAGAGAAATCCTGCCGGCTCTAATCTTATCTATCCTTTTGATTTTAAAGAGGTTTCTTGCCTGATAATACTTGTTGCCCCCTTGCCTTTCTTGTGCTAAAATACACCCTTGCCTAGATTTGGCCTCTTAAAGCTGTTAAAACCCGTATAATATGAATAAATTAAAGCGTTATTTTATTACAGGCTTAATTGTCGTTGTCCCGATATCCCTGACAATCTACGTTTTGGTAATCATTTTCCAATTTCTTGATGGGATATTGGGCAGGTTTTTTAGCGGTTATTTCAAGAGCTCCTTAGGGTTTTATATTCCGGGCCTGGGTATTTTAGTATTTCTGCTATTGATAATATTAGCCGGGTTTATCGCTACCAGGTTAATCGGGCGCAGCATATTCCCTCAACTGGAAAAATGGTTTTCTTCGTTACCTATAATCGGAAAAATTTATCCTACGCTTAGGCAAATAGTCTTATTTATCCTGTCACAGGAGCAATTCGGATTTAAAAAAGTTGTTTTGGTCGAATACCCTTCCAAGGGGATTTGGTCTTTAGGGTTCTTGACCAATGAAAACTACACTAAATTGGGAAAAATAAATGGTAAAGAATTGGTCTCTGTTTTTGTCCCCAGTTCCCCAGGCCCGCTTACCGGTTACGTAATCTTTGTGACCAAAGAAGAACTGCGCTTCGTAGATATTTCCATTGCAGATGCCCTGAAGATTATCATTTCCGGCGGAGTTTTTAAGCCTTAATAAGATGACTGGATACCTCTATAATTTAGCCACGGATAAGCATAAAGGTTTCGTTTCGGCAATTTTGAAATTAGGTTTATTTATTTTATCCTGTGCCTATGGGCTGGTTATCAGGTTTTTAATTTTATTTAACCGTTTACGGATTTATAAGTTAGGGGCAGTGGTAATAAGCGTAGGCAATATAACCTTAGGCGGTACAGGTAAAACTGTCATCGTAGAGTATATCTGCCGGTTTTTGCGAGAAAACAACAGGAAGGTTTCGGTGCTTAGCCGCGGTTATAAAATATCTCATAAAGCAATAGCTGATGAGCCAGGTATGTTACAGGCGAAGCTTAAAGATGTGCCTGTTTTAGTGGATCTCGACAGGATAAGGTCGGGTAACCTGGCAATAATTAATTATAGCGCCGATACCCTCGTATTGGACGATGGTTTCCAGCAATGGCGCATAGAGAAAGATTTGGATATCGTGGTGATTGACGCCACAAATCCATTCGGCAATAATCATATGATACCCAGGGGAATCTTACGCGAGCCGTTATCCTCGCTTAAGCGTGCCAGTGTATTTGTGCTGACCAAGGTAAATTTTAGCTCTCAGATTGAATCTACGGTTGATTTTTTACGTAAGATTAATCCCTCTGCAGAAGTATTTGAGTCCCTGCATAAGCCGGTGGGGTTTTATAGCATGAGTAAGCCGCAGGAATTGTTAAGCCCGGAGCGTTTAAAAGGTAAGACTGCGGCTTTATTATGTGGTATCGGTGACCCCAGCTCATTTGAAAAAATTATCGTAAGCCTGGGGGTTAATGTCGGTTTATCCTTTAGGTTCCCCGACCATTACAATTACACTCAAAAAGATTTAGATGAAATCGCAAAGAAAATCAGCAATAAAGGCATTGATACCATAATTACTACTGAAAAAGATACAGCTAGACTTCGTAGCTTTCAGCTTTCAGCTTTCAGCTTTCAGCTTTTAGTGTTGAGGATAACTTTAGCCATAAAAGATGAACAGGGATTCCGTAACAGATTACTTAGCTTATATTCTGTTTAGGCTAATCGGCAGTATCCTAAGGAAGCTGCCGAAAGGCTTTAGCCTTTTTCTGGGAAGAAGGGTGGGGGACTTATTTTTTTGCCTTGATTGCAAACACAAAGCAATTGCCTATTCAAATATAAAAACTGCATTAGGGGATAAGCTGTCAACCGGCCAATTACGTTTGGTTACGCGCAGGTTTTACCGGGCATACGGCCAGAATCTCGCGGAGATATTTCTTATTCCTAAAATTAACAAGCACTATTTAGATAAATATATAAATATTGAAGGACTTGATAATATTAAACAAGGCTTTGAGAAAGGCAAAGGAATAATTTTCCTGGCTGTGCATGAAGGGAGTTGGGAGCTTTCTGGGGTTATGGCCTCTATTTTGGGTGTGCCATTTAATTTTCTATTCAGGGAACAGAAAAAATTTAAAAGGATAGCTAACCTGCTTAATCAATACCGTACTCAAAAAGGCTGCAAGATAATCCAGCGCTTGGATCAAACCAGGCAATTAATAGAAGTAATCAAGAGTAACGAAGCAATAGGCATGACGCTGGATCAGGGAGGAAAAAGCGGCTGCCCGGTGGATTTCTTCGGCCGCAGCGCTTCCATGGCAACCGGGGCTGTAAGGATAGCCTTAAAATATGAAGCGGTGATACTGCCGATTTTCTTTTGCCGGATACGCGGCCCTTATATTAAACTTTTTATTGATCAGCCGTTTGAAATCAAGAATACGGGGAATCGCCAAACAGACATACAGGATAACCTGCAAAGGCTGATACATGTCTTTGAAAAACATATAACCGATTATCCCAGTGAATACCTTTGGTCTTATAAGATATGGAAACATGGCTTAGACAGGAATATACTCATTTTAAACGATGGCAAGGCTGGACACCTACGCCAATCGCAGGCAGTAGCCGCTGTTTTAAGCGAATATTTTAAAGAAAATGGCTTAACGGTCAAGGTCGAAACAGAAGAAATACTGTTTAAAAGTAGATTTGCCAAAACGCTTTTGCAATTGAGCAGTTGCATATCGGGAAAATTCACTTGTCAGGGATGCCTTTCCTGCCTGAAGGTTTTGTTGCACAAAAAAGTTTACGATTCTCTGATAAAGAAGAAACCTAATGTAGTAATTTCCTGCGGGGCGAGCGTTACGCCGGTTAATTTTTTGATTTCCAGAGAAAACCTGGCAAAATCCATAGTGCTTATGCAGCCGTCAATTTTGAGTACGGCAAAATTTGATTTAGTGATTGTCCCTGAACATGACAATCCTCCCAAACGTAAAAACATTATTGTTACCGAAGGCGCTTTAAATTTAATCAACGAGAATTATTTGAAAGAGCAGGCTGATAAATTATGCAAAACCCTTGGATTAAATAAAGGTTTTTATATCGGTTTACTAATCGGAGGAGACGCCGGGAATTTTCACCTCAAGAAAGACACAGTCTTAGAAGTTTTACGGCAGGTCAAATCAGCCTGCGAGAATTTAGGCGCTGATATCCTGGTTACTACTTCCCGGCGCACTTCGCGAGAAATTGAAGATACACTAAAAGAGGAACTTCGGGGTTACAGTAACTGTAAAATGCTGATTATTGCCAATGAGAAAAACATCCCTGAAGCTGTAGGCGGAATCCTCGGCTTAAGCCAGATTGTCATTACATCTGCGGAAAGTATCTCCATGATTTCAGAAGCAGCCAGCAGCAAAAAATACGTATTGGTTTTTACATCCGCTAACCTGGATAAGAAACACGCCAGGTTCCTGAAGAATTTTTCTCAAAAACAATACATACGCTTGATAGAGAACGCCTCTGATTTAAAAAAGAATATCGAAGAAGTCTGGTTTGATAAGCCAGGAATTCGCGTTCTCTCTGATAGCGCTGCCATAAAAGAGGCGGTAAAGAGAATTTTCTGAAACAAATAATGGGGACGTTTCTATTTTTACGTCTCCAGGTAGGCAGAAAAATAGAAACGTCCCCATTATTTTAGAGACAATGAACATACTTCAAATACTTCCAGAATTAAATGTAGGCGGAGTTGAGACAGGGACTGTTGACCTGGCAAAGTATTTAGTCAGGGCAGGGCACAAAGCAGTGGTGGTCTCAAACGGCGGAGAGCTGGTTGGTGAGCTTGAGGCAAACGGCGGCATACATTACCAGCTGCCAGTGCATAAGAAATCTTTATCCCTAATGATAAAAACAATTCCCCGGCTGGTTGAAATTATAAACAAAGAAAAAATAGATATTGTCCATGCGCGTTCCAGGGTACCTGGCTGGATTGCTTATTTTGCCGTACGCAGGACCAATGCGGTGTTTGTGACAACCTGTCACGGTTATTATAAGAAACACATCTTTAGCCAGGTTATGGGATGGGGCAAGGAAGTCATTGTATTAAGCAATGTCATAGGCAGGCACATGATTGACGACTTTGGAGTTCCGCATGAGCGGATAAGGTTAGTGCCGCGTGGCGTCGACCTGGAAAAATTTCAATATTCAAGTCCTGCGCAGAAAAGGAAAAAAGAATTTAACATAGGTATAATCGGCAGGATTACCCCCATAAAAGGCCATTTGCATTTTATTAAGGCCATGGCAAAAGTCGTGAGGACCTTCCCGCACATTAAAATCTGGATAGTAGGGGATGCGCCTTCCTCGCGCGAGGCATACAAAGAAGAAATACAGGTTTTAGTCAGAAGATTAGGCTTGTCGCACTGCACGCAGTTCCTGGGAACCCAACGGGATATCCCCGCAGTTTTGTCAAACCTGGATTTGTTGGTACTGGCTACCACAACTCACGAGGCATTTGGCAGGGTAATTATTGAGGCGCAGGCGAGTGGTGTACCGGTTGTGGCGACTGAAGTAGGGGGTGTAATCGATATTATCGAAAATGAATTAACAGGCTTGCTTATACCGCCGGCAGATTCCGACAGGATGGCTTCTGCTGCCATAAGGATTTATAAAGACCCGCAATTCGCTAGTTTTCTGGCAGAGAATGCCTATAAAAAAGTTAAGGAAAAATATACTCCGCAGATAATGTTAAACAATACCCTCGATGTTTATAAAGAAGCCTTAAGCAATTTTAAGATTTTAATCATTAAGCTTAGCTCTCTGGGCGATATTATTTTATCTACGGCTGCCATAAGGGCGATAAGGGAAAAATTCCTGCAGAATTATAAAATCAGCTTTCTTGTCGGCGAGCAGTCAAAAGAGGCCCTGTTAAGGTGCCCCCATATTGACGAATTAATCGTTGCGGATTTCCAAAATAAAGATAAGGGTTTAGTAGGGCTTCTGAATATGGCGGGGGTTTTAAGAAAAAAGAATTTTGATATAGTTATAGACCTGCAAAATAACAGAACCAGCCATATACTCTCATTTTTAAGCATGAGCCCCAACCGCTACGGTTATGATAATAAAAAATTTTCCTTTTTGCTTAATTCGCGCATAAAAGATGAACAACCTGCGCTGGACCCGGTTACGCACCAGTTTAAAATATTAAATATGCTGGGTATTGATTTAAAGGATAAACATTTGGAACTCTGGCCCACAGAGGACGATGAGCATTATATCGATGAGATGTTAAGCTCGCAGTGGCTAAGCGCGAATCAGAAACTCGTGGGGTTGAATATAAGCGCAAGCGAAAGATGGCTTACTAAGGTATGGCCGCAAAAAAACATGGCTAAGCTTTGCGAAGAATTGGCTAACCGTGATTTCAGGGTCGTACTTACGGGAATTCACAAGGACCTGGATAAAGCTAACGAGCTGCTGAATATGGTCAGGAATTCAAAACCCATAAATGCCTGCGCGAAAACAACAATTAACCAGTTAGCCTGCCTTATAAAAAAATGCAGCGTGTTTATTTCTGCGGATTCTTCGCCTTTGCATATAGCGGCGGCAGTGGATACTCCTATTGTTGCGCTTTTTGGCCCCACTGACCCGGCAAGGCACATGCCTCCTGCAAAAAAAAGCGTGATCATCAAGAAAGGTCTGGAATGCAGCCCCTGTTACAAGCCAAAATGTAAGAAGAATAAATGCATGGAGATGATAATCCCGGAAGATGTGCTTTATGCCGTGAGCCAATTATTACAATGAACATTCTCTATATTACAAACCATCTTAATATCGGAGGCATTACTTCCTACGTTTTGACTTTAGGCAGGGGTTTAAAGTCTAAGGGTCATAATCTTTATATTGCTTCTAGCGGCGGAGAGCTGAGCGCTAATTTTGCGGATAGCGGCATAGTTTACATACCAATACCCATAAGGACAAAAAAGGAAATCAGCCCCGGTGTTTTTATCAGCGCGTTAAAACTTTTAAAACCAATAAGAAAATATAAAATAAATATCATACATTCAAACAGCCGGACAACTTCGGTCCTGGCTTGTTTGTTAGAAAATTTATCAGGGGTGCCTTTTATTTCTACTTGCCACGGGTTTTTTAAAAAAAGAATTTCTAGAAGAATTTTTCCCTGTTGGGGCAAAAGGGTTATTGCCGTAAGCGAATCGGTAAAAGAGCATTTAATTAATGACTTCAAAGTTGACGCGAAAATAATTGATGTAATACATAATGGTATAGACGTAGAAAAATTCAAAACGCAAAACGCAAAAGGCAAAAGTGAATTAAAAACAGAATTGGGTTTATGGGAAGGGCCGGTAATCGGCATAGTGGCACGGTTGTCGGATGTAAAAGGACACGCATATCTTATTAAAGCAATGCGCGAAGTAATAAATGAAATACCCCAGGCACAATTGCTTATAGTAGGAGATGGCAAGATTAAACAGGAGTTGGTAAATTTAACTAAAGCACTTGGCATTGGGAAAAACGTAATTTTTGTCCCATCGGTAGATGACACAATAGGTGTATTATCGGTAATGGATATATTCGTAATGCCTTCGCTAAAAGAAGGTTTGGGACTTTCGCTTATGGAAGCCATGGCATATGGCTTGGCAGTAATCGGTTCCGATGTCGGCGGCATAAAGACGCTTATACAAAATAAAGAGAATGGTTTGCTGGTAAACCCGAAAGATACGAAGGCGTTAGCAAGAGAAATACTGGACCTGATAAGAGATCCGCAAGGAAGAGAAAAGCTAGGAGAGAATGCCAAAATCTTTATCAGCCGTAATTTTTCCCAGGAAAAAATGACCGGGGAAACCGAAGCGGTTTACTTAAAGTGCATAAAAAATGAACAATAATAAGAGGATATTGATTTTTAACGTTAACTGGGTAGGAGATGTGTTGTTTTCTACGGCAGCCATAAGAAATATCCGGCGAAATTTTCCGGATAGTTTTATCGCCTGCATAATACCCAGCCGGTGTTACCAGGTTTTAAAAGGTAACCCCTATTTAGATGAAATTATTATCTTTGACGAGCATGACCGGCATAAAGGCATTTTATCCAAGTTGAATTTTATAAAAACTTTGAAAGGAAAAGAGTTTGATACCGTATTTTTGCTGCACCGTTCATTTAGCCGCGCGCTTATCTGCAGGCTTGCAGACATACCCCACAGGATTGGTTTCTATACAAGGAAACGCGCGTTTCTTTTGACCAAAGCCATAATACCCCCTAAGAAGGATTCACTGCACCGCATAGACCATTATCTTTACTTAATCGAAAAAGCAGGGCTAAAATTAGAAGACAGATACCTGGATTTTTTTGTCAGCGATGAAGATAAAAAATCTGTGGAAGATTTCTTAAGCAGGAATTCCATTTACCCTAAGGATTTCCTGGCAGTGATAAATCCGGGAGGCAACTGGTTTGCTAAGCGCTGGCCGAAGGAGCATTGGGCGCAATTGGCAGATAAATTAGTCAAAGAGTTTAAAGCGAAGGTGGTAATTACGGGAGGCAATTCCGACGTAGTCCTGGCAAAAGAATTACAGCATTTAATGGAAGAAGATTCCGTCGTTGCATGTGGAGCGTTAAGCCTAAAGCAGGCGGCAGCATTGTTTAAGCGCGCAGATTTGTTTATATCGGCAGATACCGGGCCTTTACATATCGCAAATGCTTGCGGAGCAAAAAAGATTGTGGCGATCTTTGGCCCGACGTCACCGGAAATAACCGGGCCATACCCCTTAAAGAATGTGATACTTTTGCGTAAAGACAGCGGATGTAAGATTCCCTGTTATGAAGCAAAATGTAAAGATAGCCGTTGCATGAAGGCAATTTTGCCGGGTGAAATTATAAAGGCACTGAAAGATGCAGGTTAAAAAAATACTTTTTATAACCTTAAGCAATATCGGAGATGCAATTCTTACGCTGCCGGTTTTGGATTATTTAAAGAAAAGCTTTGCCGGCTCCCAGATTACCGTGATGACGGGACTGCGTGCGAAGGAAATTTTTGAAAATGATCCTCTCGTAAAAAATTTGCTTGTTTACGATAAACATGCGAGGCTCCGTGAAAAAATCAAATTATTCCGGCAATTAAAACAAAAGAATTTTGATTTAATTGTAGATTTACGTAATAGCTTTTTGGGAAGATTGCTTAGTTTTGGGCGCAGGGGAGTTCTTAGGAGCGCTTCTTTAGTAAAATCCAGGCATATGAAGGATATACATATGTCTAAAGTCGCCACAAAAATACCTCATCTAGCCGGTAACTCTTTACATGTTACGCCCCAGGATGAAGATTATGTCACCCGTCTCCTTGAGGAAAACAATATTTCCCAGAAAGATAATTTCGCGGTTATTTCTCCGGGTGCCAGGAGCAATATAAAGAGATGGCCTGCGGAAAAATTTATGGAATTAATTTACGGTATTACTCAAACATTTAAATTAAAGGTAGTCTTGGTGGGAGATAAGGATGATGTGCCAATTACCGGCTATATTACAGAGCGCTCTAAATATGCTGTTACGGATTTAGCAGGAAAGACCAGCATCCTTCAGTTGGCTGCTTTGTTAAAAAGGGCAAAGGCCTTAATTTGTAATGACAGCGCTAGTATGCATTTAGCCAGTTACCTTAATATACCAGTGGTGGCATTATTCGGGCCTACAGATGAAACAAAATACGGGCCGTGGTCCAAAACTTCAGTAACCGTAAAAAAAGAAATCTCCTGCAGGCCTTGCAAAAAAGCGCAGTGTAAATTCAATACCTTAGAATGCATGCATTTGATAAAAGTCGAAGACGTAATGAGGGCTCTAAATAATGTTTTAGCCCAGAATCCAGAACCCAGAGCCCGGAACCTGGAGAATTTTAAGCGTATACTTATCGCCCGCACAGATAGAATCGGCGATGTCCTTTTGTCAACGCCCGTAATTAAAGCCCTAAGGGAAAATTACCCCAATGCATATATTGCCATGATGGTTAGCCCCTATGCAAAGGATATAGTAGAAGCTAATCCCTACCTTGACCAGGTTATAATTTATGACAAGGATACTAAACACAAGAGTTGGGCTAGGTCAATAAAGTTTTCTCAGAGGCTCAAAAATAAAAGGTTTGAATTGGCTATTATCCTGCATCCTACAAACCGCGTGCACCTGATAACATTTCTTGCAGGCATACGCAGGAGAATAGGCTTTGACAGGAAACTGGGGATTTTGCTGACCGACAGGATTAAGCATACCAAGCAGATGGGGCTTAAACATGAATTAGAGTATACCCTGGATTTAATCAGGCATTTAGGTATAGAGCCGGAAAATAAAAATCTGTTTATACCCATAAGGCAAGAATCAGAAGATTGGGTAGATGAATTATTTAAACAGGAGAGGATTAAAAAAGAGGATTTGTTATTGGCGATTAACCCTGGAGCAAGCTGTCCCTCAAAAATCTGGCCCAATGAAAGGTTCGCCGAGGTTGCCGACAGGCTAATTGAAAAGTACGGGTTTAAGGTTTTGGTTGTGTCCGGGCCAAAAGACACTAGCTTAGCAGCAAGCCTGATTAAACATATGCGCCATAGCGCCCTGGATTTATCCGGCAAAACTTCATTAAGCCAGTTGGCAAGCTTGTTAAAAAGAAGCAATTTGTTTATATCCAATGATTCGGGTCCCGTGCACATTGCAACTGCCGTGGGAGTGCCGGTAATCGCAATATTCGGCAGGAATCAGACGGGTTTAAGCCCTCGTCGTTGGGGGCCGGTTGGCAGAAAAGACAAAATCCTTCATAAACAGGTAGGTTGTATTAACTGCCTGGCGCACAACTGTAAAAATGGGTTTGCCTGCCTTAAGGCAATAACCGTGGAGGATGTTTACGAAGCAGCTGACCAGATAATGCAGTGTGCTTAACGGTTGAGTCCATAAATATTGTTGCAAAGCATATATAGATGATATAATAGATAAATAAGCATTAATGAGGCGAATAGAATGAAGAAAAGTAATAAAATAATCTTGATTATTTGTGCCGCTGTTGTTATCGCCCTTGGAGCATGGCAGTTCTGGCTCATATTTAAGGCATGGCAGCGCACCAAAGAACAACTTGCAAGCCTTCAAATACAATATTATAAGACAGCAGAGGAATTAGCCGATTCACAAAAACAAATAGATTCCCTGAATCAAAAAATTATCGGCTTTAAAAAGAATAATGCCAGGCTTTCACAAGATAAGCAGAGCCTGCAAGAAAAAGTAGCAAGTTTGACGCAGGAAAAACAAGCTATAGAAGCCAAACTTCATTCATTAAAAGACCTTAAACAGGCAATTCGACAGGTCAAGATAGAGATGCATGACCAGCGGGTTAAGCAATATCTTGCCAGGGAAGAACGGCAAAAAGCAATCGATGCTCAAGAGCTAGCTTTGGGTAACCGCGGGTTTATGATAAAAGACGCTCAATCCACCTATAAACCGTCGATTAGGATAGAAGTTAAGCCTGCACAATAACTTACTTATTCCGAAGTGTCGGGATTCGTAAGTTGTGCGCTCATTAATTACAGTTGATTTACTAATAATTTATGCTAAAATTATAATTTCCCATGATAGATAAAAACAAGGTAAAAACATATTCCATTAAGCATCGGGCGAGTAAAGTAGAAACTGGCGATTTTGCCAAGGCTCCCGCTAAAAGAATCGGTTTTTCTAAATTTTATGATGCCCTTCCGAATATACTAAAAGCTAAAGATTTACGTGAAGTTGTCAGTGTGGTTATAAAGGCTCATAAGGCCGGCAAATCCGTTATTTTTATGGCAGGGGCCCACGTGATAAAATGCGGGCTTAATCCCGTATTAATTGAGCTAATCAAAAGAAAAGTCTTAAGCTGTATCTGCCTTAACGGAGCAGGCATAATCCATGATTTTGAGATTGCTTTTCAAGCTAGGACTTCCGAAGACGTAGGCGAGAATTTAAAACAGGGAAAATTCGGCATGGCTAAAGAGACCGCCGATTTTATAAACAATGCCGCCATAGAAGGAGTTGAAGGAGGCTTAGGATTTGGCTATGCTGTGGCTAAAAAAATCGCCTATTCTAAACTCAAATATAAAAACTTAAGCCTGATATTTAATGCTTATAAATATAAAGTCCCGGTTTGCGTTTTTCTGGCCATAGGTACTGATATCATACATCAGCACCCGTCTTTTAATGCCCCGCTTAGCGCAGAGGGAAGCTTAAGGGATTTTTATTCACTGGTTGAGAATACCGCCGGGCTAAATCAGGGCGGGGTGTTGATAAATTTTGGTTCCGCGGTAATATTGCCCGAGGTTTTCTTGAAGGCATTGAATTTAAGCCGTAACCTCGGCAATGAAGTCAAGAATTTTACCACTGCAAATTTCGATATGATTTATCATTATCGTCCTTCGCAGAATATCGTAGCTCGGCCGGTAATGTCCGGAGGCAAAGGTTTTTATATTACCGGGCATCATGAGATAATGCTGCCTTTATTGGCGCAGGCGATCATAGAGAAGTTATAAATACAAGAAGCTTGTGTAATGTGTAAAGTGTAATGTATACAGAAATAAGCCATGAAGAATCTTAAGAAAATAATAAGCCGTTTTAGTCATGCCAATGTCCTTGTAGTAGGAGATTTGATTTTAGACGAATATATCTGGGGTAATGTTGACAGGATCTCGCCTGAAGCGCCGGTACCTGTGGTTTGGGCAAACAAAAGGACATATGTGCCCGGCGGAGCAGCCAATGTGGCAAATAATATCCGTTCCCTAGATGCAAAAGTATGTTTGGTGGGAGTTGCCGGCGCAGATACAAACAGCGAAGTCCTATTCCATGAGCTAAAGAAAAGAAATATTGATACAAGGGGTATATTTTGTCAGCCTCAAAGGCACACTACGTTAAAGAGCCGTATTATTGCCGGGCATCAGCAGGTAGTAAGAGTTGACTGGGAACACACAGACCCCTTGCCAAGGCAATTGAATGAACGGATTATTAAATTCCTGCAGAAGAATATCGCTGATTTTGATGCTGTGATTATCGAGGATTATGGCAAGGGCGTAATAAATATGCACCTATTGGAGGAACTTATCGGGTTAGCGCTTAAGCATAACAAGATTATTGCGGTTGACCCCAAGGAAGAAAACTTTCAGTTCTATAAAAAAGTCACTTCCATTACCCCCAACCGCCGGGAATTGGAAAATGCCATAAGGAATTTGAAGATAAAAGATACCACAAACAGGTTTAAGGTTAATAGCGACAAGCTGTTTAGCGATAAGGATATTGATTCTGCGGCCAGGCAAATCTTAGAGTATTTAAAACTTGAATCCATGCTGGTTACGTTGGGCGAGCACGGTATGAAACTATTCGAGAAAAACGGACGGATGACGCATATACCAACGGTCGCGCAGGAAGTTTTTGACGTTTCCGGAGCAGGGGATACGGTGATAGGGACATTTAGTTTAGGGCTGTGCTGCCGGGCAACTAAGCTTGAGGCAGCGCATATAGCGAATTTTGCCGCGGGTATAGTTGTAGGAAAAGTAGGGACTGCAGTTACTACAAGAAAAGAACTAATCGAAAGGTTGCCTTAAATGGAAGCAATCGGAGTAATACCAGCCAGGTACTCCTCAACCAGATTTGAGGGAAAAGTTTTGGCAGATATCCTGGGTAAACCCATGATTCAGCACGTATGGGAACACGCAAAGCAGGCTTTGATACTGGATGACCTTATAATTGCCTGCGACGAAGAAATTGTTGCCGATGCCTGCCGTAAATTCAAGGCCAAGGTTGTAATGACTTCCAAAGGTCATACATGCGGCACAGACAGGATAATCGAAGTAGTGAATCCTTTAGATGCAAAAATAATCATAAACATACAGGCGGATGAGCCGTTAATTCATCCTATGATGATTGATTCGGTTGCCAGGGCGCTTTTGGATGATAAAAGCGTTTCCATGGCCACGATTATGAAAAAAATAGAGGATGTTTCAGAACTCAAGGATCCTAACGTAGTAAAAGTCGTGGTGGATAAAAATAATTTTGCCTTGTATTTTTCCCGTGCCCCTATTCCGCATCGGGCACATAGTTCAGAGATACAGTCTCCGGCATACTTTAAACATATCGGGCTCTATGGTTATACAAAAGATTTTCTTTTTACTTACAAAAATTTACCGGTTTCCAATCTAGAGAAAATAGAGAAGCTGGAACAGTTAAGAGTCCTGGAAGAAGGTTTTCGTATCAAGGTTGTTGAGACGAAGTTTGATACAGTGGGAGTGGATACTCCTCAGGATTTGGAAAAGGCCAGGTCGTATTTAGAAAAGGAAAATTTATAATGCGCCAGGTTAATGTAAAGAATATTTTGATAGGAGACAAGAACCCTTTGGTTTTAATCGCCGGGCCTTGCGTTATTGAATCAGAAAGGCTTTGTTTGGAGGCGGCTAAAAAAATCAAGGATATTGCCGTAAAATTAAATATCCCGTACATATTTAAATCCAGTTTTGATAAAGCAAACAGAATGTCAATTGATTCTTATCGCGGCCCGGGCATAAAAAAGGGCTTAGAGGTTTTGCATAAGGTAAAACAGCAATTAAAAGTACCCGTGTTAAGCGACATACACTGCCAGAGGGATATCCCGGAGGCAGCCGAAGTGTTGGATATAATTCAGATACCGGCGTTTCTCTGTCGCCAGACGGATATTGTAGTTGCTGCTGCCATGACAGGCAAGGTCGTAAATATTAAAAAAGGCCAATTCCTGGCTCCTTGGGATATACTGCCGATAATCAAAAAGATTGAATCCGCAGGAAATAAATCAATATTGATTACTGAGAGGGGATTTTGTTTCGGTTATAATAATCTAGTGACTGATTTTAGGAGTTTGCAGATAATGCGCGAGTTTGGTTACCCTGTAATTTATGACGCGACGCATAGCGTACAGCTTCCGGGAGGCAAAGGAAATACTTCCGGAGGGCAGCGGGAATTTGTGGAAGGACTTTCGCGCGCAGCAGTTGCCTTTGGCTGCGACGGCTTATTCCTGGAAGTGCATCCTGAGCCGGATAGTGCCCTTTGCGATGGGCCGAATATGATTAATTTGGCTGGCTTGGAAAAACTTTTGAAACAGCTTAAGAAGATAAGCGAAGCCATAACTTATGGAGCACGTAGTGCGACATAAGTTATTTGGCTGAACTTACCCAGCACTAATTTTATTTTAGCTAAGCATTTATCAAAATTAGTGCTGGGTTAATTCGCACAATAACTTACTCATCCCGACACTTCGGGATTCGTAAGTTATGTGCTCATTTAAGAATGAAAATTAATTGCATAAAACGCGCAAAACAAGTTTTGGAAATCGAAGCCCAAGCAATTAAAGATTTGACATCCAGGGTCGGGAAAAATTTCCAAAAAGCCCTGGATATAATTTTAAAGACCAAGGGCAGAGTGGTAGTCAGCGGCATGGGAAAAACCGGTATTATCGCCCAAAAATTTTCTGCTACGTTAGCTTCTACCGGTACCCCCAGTTTATTTTTACATACTGCGGAAGCAATTCACGGAGACTTAGGAAAGGTCATTTGTGATGATGTGGTAATTATACTTTCTAACAGCGGCACAACTGAAGAGATGAAACAGCTCCTTCCTTTGTTAAGAAAGATCGGCTGTGGAATTATTGCCCTTACGGGCAATACTAAATCTATTCTTGCAAAATATAGCGATTGTGTATTGGACGTTTCAGTAAAAAAAGAAGCCTGTCCCTTAGGCTTGGCTCCTACTGCTTCTACTACTGCTACCCTCGCTATGTCAGACGCACTGGCAGTTTGCCTTTTGGAATGCAAGGGTTTTAAGGAAAAAGATTTTGCATTCTTTCATCCTGGCGGGGCATTGGGAAAGCGCCTGCTTTTAAAAGTAGAAGACATTATGCGTACCGGCACTGCCAATCCAATTGTGCATGAGGATAAAAAAGTTTCTCAGGTTCTATTGAAGATTACCCAGGCAAGGGCAGGGTCAGCTACCGTGGTGGATAAAAACGGAAAACTAAAAGGCATTTTTACTGACGGGGATTTGCGCCGCCACCTGGAGGATGATGCTGATTTGCCCGGACGAAAGATTAAAGAAGTAATGACCAAGAATCCCACGGTGATTAATAAAGATATGCTGGCTGCGCAAGCCATGCGAATTCTACAGGAAAAAAAGATTGACGAGCTACCGGTGGTTGATAATAATAAGCGGCCGGTAGGCCTGCTTGACGTGCAGGATTTATTAAAGGCCGGTTTGATTTAATGGATGACCTAAGAGATAAGGTAAAGAAAATTAAATTATTATTACTGGATGTTGACGGTGTTTTGACCGACGGACGCATTGTCTATGATTCAGGCGGCCGCGACATGAAATTCTTTGACGTCCATGATGGCATGGGTGTCTATGCGCTTCATAGGTCCGGCATAAAGACCATTCTTGTTACTGCTAAAGGTTCAGCCGCCATAAAGCCCCGCGCGCGCGATATGCAGGTAGAAGAAGTATTTGTTGCCGACGGTTTTCCCAAAACAGCGGTATTGGAAAAAATCCGCAAGAAATATAATATAGAAACAAGTGAAATATGTTTTGCGGGCGATGATTTAGTAGACCTTTGCCTTATGAAAAAAGTAGGTTTGCCTATAGCGGTATTTAATGCCTGCCCTGAAATCAAACAGGCAGCCTCTTATGTAACTATTCGAGAAGGCGGAAGGGGTGCTGTGCGTGAAATTGCCGAACTCATCCTGAAAATCCAGGGAAAATGGGAAGATCTCATAAAGCTTTATGACATTTAGAATTAATTTTGCTGTAACTATTCTTTTTCTTTTTAGTACGCATTGTTTGTATGCAAGCAAAACCTTGCCGCAGCAACAACAAGAATCCGACCAGCAGATAAATGAATTTTCTTTGTCAGGTTACGGTGAAAAAGGCAAAAAAAGCTGGGATTTGTCCGGCAAAACCGCGGATATATTTAACGAAATAGTGAAGTTAACCAAAGTAGTAGGTAATTTATACGGCAAAGAGGAGAATATTAACCTAACAGCTGAAAGAGGGGATTTTAACAAGAATGACGGCAAGGTACATCTGGAGCAGGACGTGGTAATCACCACGTCATCGGGGACAAAGATGACCACAGATTCCCTGGATTGGGACAGGAAGAACCAGTTGGTAACTACAAACGACCCTGTGAATATACAAAGGGATAACATGGTGATAGTAGCGCAAGGCGCCAGGGGAGAGTCCAATTTAAAAAAAGTGGATTTGCAAAAAAATGTGCGGCTGGATATTAATCCCGCGGATAAGGCAAAAAATCATGATAAAGAAGCGGGAAAGAAAATTGTTATCACTTGCGACGGGCCGTTAGAAGTAGATTACGGCAAAAATATCGCCGTATTCAAAAATAATGTCAAGGTAGATAGAGAGGATGCCGTAATCTATAGCGATGAAATGGAAGTGTATTTTACTACGTCAAAAAAAGAAACCAATACCTCCGCAACAAATAATGGACAGGAGATGATGAATAGTAAAATAGATAAAATAATTTCCAAAGGCAATGTCAAGGTTGTGCGCGGTGAAAATGTGTCCTACAGCGATGAGGCAACCTACACTGCAGCGGATAAGAAGCTTGTTTTAACGGGAAACCCTAGATTAGTAATATCCCAAACGGAGAATATAAGTAATGCACCTTTTGGAAATTAAAGGCCTGTCAAAATCATATGACGGAAGAGAAGTAGTTAAGGGCGTAGATATCCTGGTCAGGCGCGGTGAGATTGTGGGATTGTTAGGCCCTAACGGCGCAGGCAAGACCACAACCTTCTACATGGTAGTCGGTATTATACCTCCTAATCGAGGAAAGATTATTTTTGACAACAACGACATTACTAACCTTCCCATACATGAAAGGGCACGCTACGGCATAGGTTATCTTGCCCAGGAGCCTTCGATATTCACCAAACTTACCGTAGAAGAAAATATCCTTTCTGTTTTGGAGACATTGCCTATAAGTAAGGCAGAGAGAAGACAAAGGCTTAAAAATTTATTGGAAGAGTTGAATATCTCGCATCTGGCAAAAAATAAGGCAGCTACGTTATCCGGCGGAGAAAGAAGGAGGCTGGAAATTACGCGCGCGCTGGTTACAAACCCTTCTTTCATATTGTTGGATGAGCCGTTTTCAGGGATAGATCCAATAGTGGTTAATGAGGCACAGGAGATTATCAAGGAGTTAAAAGAAAGAGGCCTGGGGATTTTACTGACGGATCATAACGTCAGAGAAACCCTCTCCATAACAGACAGGGCTTATTTGATAGCCGAAGGTAAGATTCTTATTTCCGGGACAGCTGGAGAATTAATAAATAACCCCCAGGCAAGGCAAGTGTATCTGGGAGAGAAATTCAGGATGTGACCACGGATGACACGGATTATGCACGGATTACACAGTCCAAAGGTATATCCGTGTAATCCGTGGTTAAATCCGTGCGATTGAGTAAAGACTAAGAGGACAGTGGTTATGAAAACAGAAGTAAAAAAAGTTGACAGCATAAAACGGGAAATCAGCGTTGAGGTAACCGGAGATGTTATAAAGAATAAATTCGAAGAGGTATTTAAAAAAATTACCAGCGAAGCAAAAGTGGCGGGATTCCGGCCGGGACATGCCCCACGCGATATAATCGAGAAACAATATTCTTCACATGTTCATGATCAGGTCTTAAGAGAATTAATCCCCGATCTATATAATGAAGCCATCGGGAAAGAAAAGCTCGATGTGATAGAATTGCCCCAGATTTCAGACGTTAAACTCGATAGGAACAGCATTTCTTTCAAGGCAACCGTTGAGATAAACCCGGAGATTGCCCTAAAGAATTATAAAGGCATAAAAGTTGGTTATAAACAAATAGCTGTTAGCGCCGATGATATAAAAAGAAGCGTTGATTCTTTAAAAGAGGCAAGAAAAATTGATAAAGCAGACGATGCCTTTGCCAAGTCCATAGGTTATCCGAACCTGTCTGAATTAGAGAAGGCCATGGAAAGGCAGATTTTTATCCAGAAAGAAAACCAGCAGCGCCAAAAAATCGAAGACCAGATAATCGAGACAGTGACTAAGGATTTGGATTTTAAACTACCGCAGTCTTTAGTTAACCGTCAGGTGCAGGAAATGTTGCGGCATGCTAAGGTGGATTTAGCAATGAAGGGTGTCCCGCGAGAGAAAATCGATGAACAAGAAAAAGAATTACTAAAGAATATTGAACCCGAGGCCTTAAGGCAGGTTAAAATTTATTTGGTCCTTGCAGAAATAGCCAAGAAGGAAAATATTCCCCTGGATGACCACATGCCTTCCAGGGTAATGGAATTTTTATTAAGAGAAGCTAATTGGCAGGAATCCAGTTAATACGGAGGTGGATATGAATACTAAAGGACAGGTTTTAGTCCCCATGGTAATCGAGCAGACTGCGCGCGGTTACGAACGGGCGTATGATATTTACTCTCGCCTGTTAAAAGACCGCATAGTATTTATAGGTACGCCTATAGATGATTATGTGGCAAACCTTGTCATCGCGCAGATGCTGTTTTTGCAGATGGAAGACGTCAATAAGGATATAAATGTTTACATCAATACCCCCGGCGGGTCGGTTACTGCAGGCCTTGCTATCTACGACACCATGCAATTTGTAAAATGCGATGTGGCTACTTACTGCGTGGGCCAGGCTTCAAGCATGGGTGCTCTTCTTCTATGCGCAGGCACCAAGGCCAAACGCCACGGTTTGCCCAATTCACGCATTATGATTCATCAGCCATGGGGAGGCATACAGGGTGCTGCAGAAGACATATCGCGCCATGCCAAGGAAATCTTGATAATGCGCGACAGAATAAATGAAATATTATCCAACCACACAGGCCAGCCGATAGATAAAGTCCAGAAAGACACTGACAGGGATTATTTTATGTCAGCACAAGAAGCTAAAGATTACGGGTTAATTGATGAGGTAATTGTACCGGCAAAGAAAAAATAATTAAACACAAGTTTACACCAATCCATCCGCCCCAGAAGGGGCGCACTTGGCATTCCTTTATGCCAAGGCGCGATAGGATTGGGTGTAAACATTTATTAAACACAAGTTTAACTTTTGTTTATGGAGGAAGGAAAATGCGTAAAATTTATTTACTTACACCAGGGCCAACACCATTACCACCCAAGGTTTCTGAAGCGATGGCGAGGCCCATTATCCATCATAGGACGCCACAGTTTCAGGCAATATTAAAAGAAGCTACAGAAGGGCTTAAGTATGTTTTTCAGACTAAAAACGATTGTTTTATACTTGCTTCTTCAGGTACAGGTGCAATGGAAGCAGCAGTAATAAATTTACTTTCTCCCGGTGATACAGCCTTAACTGTCCAAGGCGGAAAATTTGGAGAAAGGTGGACTGAAATTTGTAAGGCCTACAACATAAATACTGAAATTATAGATGTGGAGTGGGGAAAAGCAGTAGACCCATCAGAAATTCAAAAAAGATTAAAAACTAATCCTAAAATAAAAGCGGTATTCGTTACCTTGTGTGAAACTTCTACGGGCGTGGTTAATGATATTCAGGCCATAGGAAAAGTTATAAAGGATACGCCTGCGGTTTTGGTAGTAGATGCCATAAGTGGATTAGGGGCAATTGACCTAAAAACAGATGACTGGTCTTGTGATGTTGTGGTTTCCGGATCGCAAAAAGGCCTGATGCTTCCTCCGGGATTAGGTTTTATTTCAGTAAGCCCGAAGGCAATGAAGTTAGTCGAAGCTTCAAAATCCCCCGGCTATTATTTCGATTTAAAGAAGGCCAAGAAAGCCATTGATAAAACCGATACGCCATTTACCCCGGCTATCACTTTGATTGTTGCGCTTTGTGAAGCGATAAATTTGATTAAAGAAGATGGATTAGAGAGCGTATTCTTGCGCCATGCGAAAATGGCTGACGCGACCAGACAAGCTATGAAGGCATTGGGTTTGGAATTATTCGCGCCCAGCGCTTCATCGGATGTGGTTACTGCTGTCAAACTGCCGCAAGGCCTGGACGGAGAAAAGCTGGTTAAGACCATGCGAGATACCTATAATATTACAATAGCCGGAGGCCAGGATGAATTAAAGGGCAAGGTGTTTCGAATCGCTCATATGGGCTATATCGAAGAATTTGATATTATAGTTGGTATATCCTGCCTGGAAAAAGTTCTGGCTCAAATGGGGTACAAATTTACTTTAGGGGCCGGCATTAAAGCCGCCGAAGAAATATTCTTGAAATAAGCGAGGGAGAAATGATTAAAATTTTAGTCAGTGATCAACTATCGGAAGAAGGGCTAAAGATATTGAAGGAAGTAAAAGAGTTTCAGGTGGACGTTTTGACGGAATTGAAACCCGAGGCATTAAAAGAAATAATTAAAGATTATGATGCGCTTCTTGTAAGGAGCGCCACCAAAGTAACCAAAGACATAATCAACGCCGCAGATAAATTAAAGGTCATTGGCCGCGCAGGCGTAGGTCTGGATAATGTTGACTTGGAGGCAGCTACGCAAAAAGGCATTATTGTAATGAATACTCCGGCGGGCAACACAATTTCTACCGCAGAGCATACCTTTAGCATGATTTTAGCGCTTTCCAGAAACATTGCCCAGGCTAATGCTTCCACGAAAAAAGGAGAATGGAAACGCTCAAAATTCATGGGAGTGGAGCTGTTTGAGAAGACGCTGGGGATTGTCGGATTCGGAAGAATCGGCTCGGAAGTGGCAAAGCGCGCTAATTCATTCGGTATGAAGGTATTGGCGTTTGACCCCTTTTTGTCTAAAAAAATTGCTGAAGGTATTGGTGTGGAAGTGGTGGAATTAAAAGATTTGCTCCAGCGCTCAGACTATATAACCGTGCATACGCCTCTTACAGAAGAAACAAAACACATGATATCAACGAAAGAATTCGTATTAATGAAAAAAGGCGCCAGGATTATTAACTGTGCAAGAGGCGGCATAGTTGACGAAGCAGCCTTGGTGGAAGCTATCAAAGAAGGCAAAGTCGCAGGCGCTGCAATTGATGTCTTTGAAAAGGAGCCGGTAGATCCAAACAGTGAATTATTGAAATTGGAGAATGTGGTTACTACTCCGCACTTAGGGGCATCGACCGAAGAAGCGCAGGTAAATGTTGCGATTGAAGTGGCAGAGATTACCCGCGATGCGCTTTTGGGTAAAGGCATACGCAATGCTGCAAATTATCCCTGCATAGAAGCAGAGGCCTGTAAATTCCTAGATCCCTACATTAACTTGGCGCAAAATTTAGGCTCATTTTCCAGCCAGTTGGTAGAGGGTCGATTCCAGGAATTAAATATAAGTTATAGCGGAGATATCGTGAAATACGATTTAGGTCCGCTCACTATGTCATTGGTTAAGGGAGTGCTTTCACCAATCTTAAAAGAAACGGTGAATTTCGTTAATGCAATTTCTTTAGCCCGCGAAAGAGGCATAAAGATAAGCGAAGCAAAATCAACCAACGAAGAGGAATTCGTAAATCTTATCCAATTACAAATAAAAACCGACCAGGAAACCAGGGTAATTTCAGGCACGCTTTCTTCCAACAAGCAGCCGCGTATAGTAAAAATAGACAATTATTATGTTGAGCTTTCTCCCGTAGGAGAAATGATTTTTATACAGAATTGGGATAAGCCGGGTATTATCGGTGCTTTGGGTACACTTTTAGGCAAGCACGATATCAATATTGCTGCTATGACCTTTGGCCGCGATAAGCCGGGCGGAAGGGCTATAAGCGTATTAAACGTGGATAGTGTTATTTCAGCGGATATTTTGGATAAAATAAGAAAAACAGAGAATGTATTAGGAGCTAAGGTGGTAAAACTATGAATAGAAAAGTAAAAAGTAAAAAGCCAAAAGTAAAAAGTTTTGTTATTTTGATTTCATTTGTCATTTGTACTTTGTGTTTTGTCATTGGCGTAGCAAATGCTAAGGAAATAGCAATCATCTACTCCGGACAGACCCACGCCATGATTTATCCCTGCAGTTGTCCTTTTGACCCCGAAGGCGGAGTTGCACGCAGGGCAACCGTGGTTAAACAGATACGAAAAGAATATCCCGATAACCTGCTTTTAGATTCCGGAGATTTCTTTGCTGGAGGACTGATGGATGAATACACGCAAAATACCCAGCTTGACATCCAGCGTTCACTGGTAAATCTTAGGGCAATGGAGTTGATGAAATATGACGCCGCAGCAATAGGTGACGACGAATTTAATTTCGGCAGCAAAATTTTGCGGGAGAATATTGCCAAGACGAAATTAACCTTTTTATCCTGCAATTTAAAATCCGACAAAGTATCTTCCTCTATGATTAAAGAAGTCTCTGGGGTAAAAATCGGCATTATCGCAGTAACTACGGTTTTGGCAAAACAAAAATCCGACGACCTCGAATTTAATGATCCTAAAAGTGCAGTTTACACGGCAGTAGAAAATCTGCATAAGCAAAATGTAAATATTATTATAGTCTTAAGCCATTTGGCAGAAAACGAAAGCCTGAATTTGATTAATGATGTAGGGGGAATAGATATTTTAATCGAAGGCCATAGCGCGGCAAATAATAAGGAACCATCTACTAAGATAGGCAATACCTTAGTGTTAAGGCCCTCTTGGGAGGGTAAGAGCCTGCAGGCCTTAATTCTTTCGGTTGAAGGCGATAAAATAAAGACATACAAACTTAGAGAGAGTAAATTATCGAATGCGGTTGCCGATGACCCGCAAATTATTTCTATATTACCCAAATGTTTTTCTGACAATAATTGTAAAAAAGAAGGGTTTGTGGGTTTATGTAAAGACCCCGGAGATTTAAAATCCCGGTGTATTTTTAACAAAGCCAATCAGGTGAAGTTATTAATTGTTACGCCTAAAGATTGCCTTGTTTGCGAGACAGCACCTATCTCGGATTTCTTAAAGAGGCAATTTCCCGGCTTAAGCATTTCTTACATGTATTATCCTGATAAACGCGTAAACTCACTTATAAAGGATTTTAACGTCACGGGACTACCGGCTTATTTTCTGGGAAAAGAAGTAGAAATGGAAGGAAATTTTAATGCCCTGAAAGGAAACTTAACGCTAAAAGGGCAATATTATATGGTTGCGCCTTATTTTAGCGGGTTCTCTTATTTTTTAAACAGGCAGAAACAAAAAGGAAAATTGGACTTATTTTTAAGCTTGTTTGATAAAGCTACGCCACAGCTTTTGACAGTTATAAAGGAATTCAATCCTCAAATACATTTTCTGGCAATTGAGGAATCAGGTAAGTTCGATGCAGCTTCGGGTAGAAGAGAAGTTGAGGAAGATATGCGTGCAGTATGTGTGCAACAATACTACCCAAAGCATTTCTGGGATTATATCAGCTGCAGGTCAAACAATATCGATAGTTCATGGTGGGAGGATTGCGCGCAAGGCATTGATTTAAGTAAAATTTTTACATGCGCCAGGGGAAACGAAGGATATTCTTTGTTGAAGGCAAATACCGCAATCACCAAAGAAGCCCACATCATGATGGGTCCGGCTTATTTACTGGATAACCTTGAAATATTCAGCTCTAGGGGTGCTCCTTCTAAGGATGAACTTAAGAAAATAATAAAGAGGTAAGTGAGGACATAATTTATGGAGCGAACACCCGGCTTTATCGGAACAGCCGGTGTGCCGCTTGTGCGGCAAGCGAACATAAATTATTCGTCCGAACTTACCCAGCACTAATTTTGATAACAATAGACTAAAAGAAAATTAGTGCTGGGTTAAATTCGCACAATAACTTATGTCGGAGAATAGAAATTAATGCTCCATAAGTTATGTGCTCATTTAAGAGGTGATTATATGGCTGACAAACCAAAGATTTATCTTATCGACGTAACTAACCGCGACGGAGTGCAGACTTCGCGCATATGCCTGTCTAAATTACAGAAGACCATGATTAATATTTACCTGAATGAAATGGGCGTATTTCAGTCGGAGTTTGGATTTCCCGTAACCCGCCACGAAACAAATTACCTGAACGCAAACCTTGAATTAGTCAAAATGGGCGCACTTTCTCCCATCAGGTTAAGCGGCTGGATCAGGGCAACCAAGGAGGATGTATTAACAGCATTCCATTTGGTTGCGCAAATCAAGCACCTAAACCTTTCCATTTCTACATCAGACCAGATGATTATGCATAAATTTAAGGGGAAGCTTGACCATGGGTCTGTAATACAGGAAATGACAGAAGCTGTTAAAGAGGCGCGTAAATTGAAAGCTGATTGCATTGGCGTAAACGCAGAAGATGCATCCCGCACCAGAATGGATTATTTAATTGAATTCGCCTTGGCAGCTAAAGAAGCGGGCGCCGACCGGATCCGTTATTGCGATACATTAGGATGCGATACGCCCTTTTCGATTTACGAAAGGATAAAACTTTTGGCGCAAGCCGTGAAAATGCCTATTGAAATTCATTGCCACAATGATTTGGGATTGGTAGTGGCTAATTCGATTGCCGGAGCAAAAGCAGCAATTGATGTCGGGTGCGATACCTATATAAATACCTGTGTAAACGGAATGGGTGAGCGCGCAGGAAACGCAGATTTAGTTTCAGTGATGCTGGCGCTAAAATACGGCAGCGGCATGCAGGATTATCGTTTAGATGAAAGGGTAAACTTCAAAATGGCCTGGAAGATATGTAAATATGCTTCTTATGCTTTCGGAGTGCCCATACCTATAAACCAGCCAGGCGTGGGGGCAAACGCATTTGCCCACGAATCGGGAATCCACGCAGACGGGGCATTAAAAGACAGGCGAAATTATGAGCTTTATGATTTTGAGGAACTGGGCAGGGGTGAGCCTGAAATAATTGAAACCGGCCGAAAGATCACCGCCGGAGAATACTCCGGAATAAAGGGTTTTCGAAATGTTTATGAAAAGCTGGAAGTGGTTTTTCGCGACGATGAAGAAGCCACAAAGGTGCTGGAATTAGTCAGGTATGCCAATGTCCATAATCAAAAGCCCCTGGTTGATGAGGAACTAAAGTTTATCGCTACGTATCCTGATATAGCGCGTAAAATATTCACCATGATACCGTAATTGAAAGGCAAAAGGCAAAAGGCAAAAGTCAAAACTGAAACGTAAAAGTCAAAACTAAATAGAAAAAAGAGATATTTTAATAATTTTTAAGTTTTGAGTTGTGGTTTTGCGTTTTTCATTTTACGTTTTGAGTTAGAGGATAATATGAATATAGTAATAGTAGGAACACAATGGGGAGATGAAGGAAAAGGCAAGATAATCGACATCTTGGCTAAGAAAGCAGATTTTATTGTGCGTTATCAAGGAGGCAATAATGCCGGCCATACTGTCGTAGCCGGCAACAAGGAATATATTTTTCATCTCATACCCTCCGGCATACTGCACAAAGGCAAGATCTGCTGTTTAGGTAACGGCGTTGTTATTGACCCCGCGGTATTAATCAGCGAAATTCGGGACCTATCTTCTAAGGGCATTAGTATCAACGGCAGGCTTAAGATCTCATCACTTACGCATGTAATCCTGCCTTACCACAAAATCCTGGATACGCTTCGGGAATCAAAAAGATCGCATAAAATCGGGACTACCGGAAGAGGCATAGGGCCCTGCTATGCCGACAAGACAATTCGTTGCGGGATTAGGATGATTGATCTGTTAAACCCTAACGTATTCGCAGATAAGTTGCGCGATAACCTTAAAGAAAAGAACGAGATTTTTAAAAAAGTATATAATCACCCCGGATTTAATTTCAACAATATCTATAAAGAATACCTGAATTACGGAAAACTTTTCTCCGGTTACATCACCAACACCGCTTTATTGATAAACCAGGCAATAAAAGACAAAAAAGACATCCTGTTTGAAGGGGCGCAAGGGACTTTTTTGGACATTGATTTCGGGACGTATCCGTTTGTCACTTCTTCTTCTGCAACCAGCGGAGGAGCATGCACTGGCACAGGCGTATCTCCTGTCAAGATTGACAAAGTAGTAGGGGTGGCAAAGGCCTATACTACCCGTGTGGGAGAAGGGCCGTTTCCCACGGAATTTGCTCCTGGTTTTTGCAGGATAATGCGTGACAGGGGCAATGAATTCGGTGCTACTACCGGCAGGCCCAGGAGATGCGGATGGTTTGACAGCGTAATGGTCAGGGAATCGGTATTATTAAACGGTATTTGCGAATTAGCTATTATGAAAATGGATGTCTTGGATGGCCTAAAGACTATTAAGATATGCGTTGCCTATAAATATAAAGGTAAGTTGTTTAAAGAATTTCCTTATGACCTCCAGGTCCTGCAAAATGCAAAACCAGTCTATAAGGAAGTTTCAGGCTGGAACAAAACGTTAACCAAGTCAAGAAGTTATCGTAACCTCCACGCGAACGCAAAGGCATATCTAAACAGGCTCCAGGATATCCTGGGCGCAAAGATTACCATGGTGTCTGTGGGCTCAGCCCGGGAAGATACAATCTTTATATAGGTAGGACATAAACTACTTGACTAAATTTATTGGTTGTGTTATAGTTAAACTCCACTCTAAAATATCAAAAATATAGACAGGAGGCAATTACCATGAAAGCAAAATTTTTTACAATCGGTTTAATAGTATTATTAACGGTTTCATTTTCCGGATGCACTTTTATTTTTCAAAAGGGACGGCGTTCTGACGTAGAAAAAATCGAAGAGTTGACAGACCAGCTTAATGAGTTAAACAGGACAAAGAATCTGCTTGAAGACAGGCTTAGCCAGGAAATCAAAGATAAGCAGGTAAAATTGCAAATGATGGAAAAAGGCCTGGTTATTAATGTCGTGGGAGACCTTTTATTTGATTCCGGTAAAGCCAAGATCAGGCATGAGGCGTATCCTTTATTGGATAAAGTAGCAAGGGTATTAGAAGAAAATGTCCCGCAGAATAATGTGGGTATTGAGGGCTACACCGACAACCAGCCGATTAAATATTCGGGATGGAAATCAAATTGGGAATTGTCCTCTGCGCGTGCTTTAAGCGTGCTGCATTACATGGTGAATGAAAAAGGCATTTCTCCTGACCGTTTATCCGCAGCTGGTTACGGCGAATTTCAGCCGGTTGCCTCCAATGATACAAGGGAAGGCCGCCAATTAAACCGCCGGGTGGAAATAGTTATCTTACCTCAGCTTACAAAAGTAGGTAAGAATGAGGCCGCAAAGAAGCAGGATTTAGAAGAGACCGAGCAGAACCTTAAATAATTAAATTACATAATAAGAGGTAAACATGGAAGAAGCCATAAAGAATAGAATTATTTTGATCCTCTCCATATTAAGCGCGATACTTTTTATTTCTACCATAGGTTCCTGTAGCAACGCATACAGGCAAAAAGCTGCCCGAGATAAGGAAATGGTTACCAGGCTTGACCTGGAAGAAAAGTCGGCTAAATCTTCTCAACAGATTGCTGCCTTGTCTGAAAAGTCAAAAGCACTCCAGAAGGACTTAGAGGAAGAGAAAACCGCTTGTGAAGCAACCAAGAAGGCGCTGACGCAGGAACAGTTGGTTAATAAAAGCATTAAAGAAGAGTTGGAAAAGGTAACCAAACTTAAGGAAAAACTCGAAGAAGACCTTAAGGAAGCGCTGGTTGCCAGTAAGTCATTAAGAACTAAAATGAGATAAAAGGGAGGAAAAGAACAAAGTTCAAGTTCTTTGAAAAGGGGATAAAATCCCCTTTTTTATTGAGGCCACAACTTTAAGATTGAAAAATAAATGTCATCGATTCGTGCAAGGATCCAATTCACGCTCAATAAAGGAGGTGTACTATGGCAATATTACGTAAGTTAAAAGAGAAGCTGAAAAGAATTTCAGAGAAAAAACTTAGTTTGAAAAATTACGTATCTAAATCCGCAAAGCCCAGGCAACACGAGGAAGCCAAGAAAGAAATTTTAGGAGTCCGCGAGACGGCAATTGAACAGTCTAAATTTTCACATCCCGAGGTGACGCGGCCGCGAAAGTTTATGCCCGAAGACCTGCCTTATCAATATGAGAAAGACAGGATTATCCTGCAGGTGCGCGATACCAGATGGCTGCATGCATATTGGGAGGTAAGGGGCGCGACTTTCGAAAGGCTAAAGAGTGAATTTAACCAGGATTTTTACAATTCCAAAATGATTCTTAGGGTTTATGACGTAAGCCAGATAATATTTAACGGGCTTAATGCCCACAGGTTTTTTGACATACAGGTGAATGATTTTGCCAATAACTGGTACATTGATACAGGTGGCCCTGGCAGGTCTTGGTGCGTAGACTATGGCTTGCTCTTATCCGACGGAAGATTTATTACGATAGTGCGTTCTAATACCGTGCATACTCCACTTGAAGGCCCTTCCTGGATTACCGACGAAGAATGGATGATCCCGGACGATATGTTTGCACGCCTTTATGGCATGGGGTTTGGCCTCGGACAAAGTTCTCCTGTCGGAAAAGCCTGGCAGGAAAGGGTGAAGCAGGTATTATTCTCGGGAGTTTTTGCTTCTCCCGGAATGGCCTCAATGGCCAGCCCCGTTAAGAAAGCAGCCAAGGAAAGAAAATTCTGGTTAAAGGTTGATTGCGAACTGATTGTATACGGAGCGACCGAGCCTGATGCAAAAGTTACTGTGCAGGATAAACCAATTAGATTACGCTCGGATGGCACATTTACATTGAGGTTTGCGCTGCCGGACGGAAAACAAGTAATACCTGTAAAAGCAGTATCTTCAGACGATATCGAAGAGCGCACCATTACTCCTATAGTTTCCAGAGAAACCAAAAGCAGCTCACTAATCAAATCCCAGGTTTAAAAAATGCATAAAGGATACCTTTGTTTGGTTCTGCACGGGCACCTCCCGTTTGTGCGTCACCCGGAACATGAAGACTTTCTGGAGGAGGACTGGTTTTATGAAGCGATAACCGAGACATATATCCCTCTGATATCGGTTTTTGAGGGTTTGATTAATGACGGGATAGATTTCAGGGTCACTATGACTTTAAGCCCTACATTAATCTCCATGCTGACGGATCCTTTGCTTCAGGGACGCTACATAAAACACATCCATAAACTGATTGAATTAGCGCATAAAGAGATTGAGAGAACAAGTTGGCAGCCGCAATTCCAGCACTTGGCAATAATGTACCTCAATGAATTCTGCAAGGCGCGCGATATTTTTGAAAAGTACGGCCGTAACCTAATCAACGCTTTCAAAAAATTTCAGGATCTGGGTAAACTTGAAATTGTTACTTGCGCTGCTACGCACGGATATTTTCCTCTCATGGATGTATGTAGGGAATCCGTGAGGGCGCAGGTCAAGGTTGCAGTGAGCCACTACGAGAGTGTATTCGGGAAAAAGCCAAAAGGTATATGGCTGCCTGAATGCGGGTATCAGCCTGGCCATGATGAAATTTTAAAAGAATGCGGCATACGTTATTTCTTTACCGATTCCCATGGCGTATTGCACGGTACACCCCGCCCTAAATACGGCGTGTTTGCTCCGGTTTACTGCCGGGGAACCGGTGTAGCTTGTTTTGCCAGAGACCTGGAGTCTTCTAAACAGGTTTGGTCATCAATTGAAGGTTACCCCGGAGATTATAACTACCGGGAATTTTACAGGGATATCGGTTTTGATTTAGAATTTGATTATATAAAGCCTTATATTCATCCTGACGGCGTAAGGATAAATACCGGAATAAAATATTACCGTATCACAGGCACCGGGAATAATAAAGAGCCTTATATTCCCCAGTGGGCAAAGGACAGGGCGGCTGATCATGCGGGAAACTTTATGTTTAACCGTCAAAGGCAGATAGAATATTTATATGATTTTATGGGTAAGAAACCCATTATCGTTTCTCCTTATGATGCAGAGCTGTTCGGGCATTGGTGGTATGAGGGTCCGAAGTGGATTGATTTTCTTGCCAGAAAGATCGCCTGCGATCAGGATGAGATAAGCATGATTACGCCTTCTGAGTATTTAGTTTCGAACCCGCGTAACCAGGTGATAACTCCCTCATTGTCAAGCTGGGGATGGAAAGGTTACAGCGAAATGTGGCTCCAGGGTGCGAATGACTGGATTTACAAGCACCTGCATGTAGCATCGGAAAGAATGACCGAGTTGGCAAAGAGTAATCAAAACACAAACGGTTTACACAAAAGAGCACTTAATCAGGCATTGAGAGAATTACTCCTCGCTCAAAGCTCTGATTGGGCATTTATAATGGGTACCGGTACGCATACCAGTTACGCCGTACGCCGCACAAAAGACCATCTCTTAAGGTTTACACGCCTCTATGAAGAGATAAAATCAAATTCTATTGATGAAGATTGGCTTGCTGATATCGAATACAAAGATAATTTATTCCCGAATATAGATTACCGGGTTCATCAATAAAATTCATCGGGTCTATAATGCATAGTCCATAGACCTCTGGCCCGTAGCTTATAAGTTTCTACCATTATATGATTGATAAAGATAAATTACCTGAACACGTAGCGATAATCATGGATGGCAATGGCCGCTGGGCACAGGAGCGCAGATTGCCCAGGACAGCGGGGCACCGCGAAGGGATAGCCAGAGTCAGGGAGATTGTTGAATGCGGCCGTGAATTAGGCATAAAGATAATCACGCTGTTTGCATTCTCTGCAGAAAATTGGAGCAGGCCAAAAAATGAAATAAATATGTTGATGCGTTATTTAAATAATTTTTTAGACCGCGAAGTAGCTAGATTACACAAAAATAATATTAAATTTCTGGTTATCGGCAGGAAAGAGCCGATGCCTAAGAACATACAGGAAAAAATCAGAAAAGCAGAAGAAAAAACAAAAGATAACTCCCGGATGACCTTGGCTTTGGCATTAAATTATGGTTCAAGGCAGGAGATTGTGGATGCTGTAAAAAAAATTGCCCTGGCAGTGCTTGAGGATAAAGCCGCTATTTCGGATATCAATGAGGATACGTTCGGCAGTTATCTTTATACGGCAGGCCTTAAAGACCCGGACCTGTTAATCCGCACGAGCGGTGAGATGCGCATAAGTAACTTTTTGCTCTGGCAACTTTCCTATGCCGAGTTGTGTTTCCCCAGGAAATATTGGCCTGATTTTAAAAAGAGCGATTTTAAAAAGGCAATTGAAGAATACCAAAACAGGGAAAGAAGATTTGGTAGGGTAAATGCTTAATAAAAGAGTAATCAGCGCAAGCGTCTTAACAGCGATTATTATCGCAAGCGTATTTAATGCCTGGTTGTTTAGTATTGCCATTACTTTTTTCATAGTAATGGGCCTGTATGAATTCTTTACGATGTTAGAGAATAAGGGCATCTTAATTTACAAATATTTCGGTATTGGTATGGGTGCAATAATACCCATCTCCATATTAACGCGTTTTGAACCAACGAAAAAGTGGGAACTTTTATTTATTGTTTTAACAGTATTGTTCTTGATAATGATGCAGTTTAAACGCAGGCAGAATTCAGGAGTAATCGTAGACATCTCTACTACGTTCTTCGGTATTCTTTATGTTTCCTGGTTCTTGAGTTTCTTAATTAAGATAAGAAGCCTTGCCGGCGGGATAGGTTTATTGGGCCTGGTTTTACTGGCGACAAAATTAGGCGACATCGGAGCCTACCTTGTTGGTTCGCGTTTTGGTAAGACTCCCCTAATGCCGCGCATCAGCCCTAAGAAATCTGTTGAGGGGGCCATAGGCGGTTTATTGTTTAGTATTTCGGGTGCGTTGGCAAGCAAGGCTTTTACGGGTTTTAGTTACCCGCATCTTTTATTAATCGGATTTTCTTTAGGCATATTAGGGCAACTGGGAGATCTTTCCGAATCTTTGATGAAGCGCGATTGTCAGGTTAAGGATTCCGGAAATATTCTGCCTGGTCTGGGTGGAATCTTAGACCAACTCGACAGCCTTTTGTTTACCGCCCCTGTATTTTATTTTTACTTAAGCATTATCTTAAGATGAGGACATAACTTATGGAGCACATAGTGCGACATAAGTTATCCGTCCGAACTTATCCTTGACACGTAAGATTCAAAAATAAATGTCATCGAATTCGTGTCAAGGATCTAATTCATGCAAATAAATCGAGCATAATGAAAAACATAGCAATATTGGGTTCCACAGGTTCCATAGGTAATAACGGGCTGGAAGTGGCAAGGCGTTTCCCGGATAAGTTCCGTGTGGTTGCTTTAACTACGGATTCTAACATCGGCGTCTTATGCAGGCAAATCAAAGAATTCAGGCCCCTGTATGTTTGCGTGAGGGATGAAGCAAGCGCCTTAAAATTAAAAAAGATGCCAAATGTTAAATTTAAGCTTTTTACAGGCACAAAGGGCCTGGAGGCGCTGATGGAAGAAAGAACGATAGAGAAGGTGTTGGTGGCGATAAGCGGATCTGCTGCGCTTCCCGTGCTGTTAAAGGCTTTGGATTGCCAAAAGCAAGTTGCCCTGGCGAATAAAGAAGCTTTGGTTATGGCAGGTTCCTTGATAATGAATAAGGCAGCCAGAAAGAAAATAAAAATCGTTCCAGTTGACAGTGAACAGTCAGCTATCTGGCAGTGCCTGGAATCCCGGGATTTAAGCAAATTGAAGAATATTTATATTACTGCTTCCGGCGGCCCTTTTAGGAAAGCCAAAAAGAAGGACCTCAAGAATGTCTCAATTAAAGATGTGCTTAACCATCCCAGATGGAAGATGGGCAAAAAAATCAGCGTTGATTCGGCTAATCTTATGAATAAGGGTTTAGAGCTTATTGAGGCAATGTTTTTATTCGATGTGCCTTGTGATAAAATAAAAATCGTAATACACCCACAGGCAATAGTGCACTCGATGGTAGAATTCATAGACGGTGTGGTGCTTGCACAGCTATCGGCAACCGACATGCGTATTCCCATACAGTATGCGCTCACCTTTCCGGAAAGGTTAGCTAGCCCCTTTCCCCGGATTGATTTTTATAAATTGAACGAACTTCAATTTAGCGCTCCGGATTTTAAGAGATTCCCTTGTTTAAAACTGGCTTATTACGCAGCTACGGAGCTTGGGACCATGCCGGCTGTCTTGAACGCGGCTAATGAGGCCTGTGTGAATGAATTCTTGAGCAGGAGAATTAATTTTCTTGCTATCCCTGAGATTATTGAGCGGGTTATCAATAGGCACAAAAATAGGCTTCATCCGGATTTAGGCGAGGTCCTTGAGGCGGATAGCTGGGCAAGACACGAGGCTTATAACGTGATTAAGGAGTTGAATTAAAATATGCTTACCTTTATTTTATTTTTATTTATTTTAAGCGTGCTTATAATTGCGCATGAATTCGGGCATTTTATTGCCGCAAGGAAAGTAGGGGTAAAAGTAGAGAAATTCTCCCTGGGATTTGGCCCGGTGTTACTGAAGAAAAAAAAGAATGATACGGAATATACCCTAAGCGCTATTCCCTTAGGTGGATTCGTTAAGCTTGCCGGAGACGATTTGGAAGAATATAAGGGAGAAAAATTCGAGTATTATTCCAAATCTATTTTTGACAGGTTTAAAATAGTGTTTTTCGGCCCGTTCTTGAATTATGTAATGGGAATTGTTTGTTTCTGGATTATACTGGTCAGCGGCTACCCTATGCTTACCACCAAAGTCGGCGGGCTGCTTGAGGGATTCGGTGCAAAAAAAGCCGGCTTAGAGGTAGGGGATAAAATCCTTGCTATCGATGGTAAAAAAGTAGGGTATTGGGAAGACCTGCAAAAACTAATCCAAAGTAAAGCTACAGCCAGCCAGGTCAATGTCTTAGTATTGCGGGAAAATAAGGAATTGGCCTTTACTGTTTCTATAAAAGAAAAACAGATGAACGACCAGCTTGGCCAGAAGCGCAATGTCGGATTGCTTGGTATTAGTCCCTTTGATGAAATCGTAAGCGTAAAATATGGGCCGCTGGAGTCATTGGGCCGTAGCTTTCAAAAGGCATGGGAATTGACGGCTATGACTTATACTGCGCTTTGGCGCATGATTACAGGTAAAATGTCCATCAGCGATTCGGTTGCCGGCCCCCTAGGGATTTTCTATATAACTTCCAAGGCAGCTAGCCTCGGAGTAACTGCGGTAATCCACTTAATCGCGATATTAAGCATAAGCCTGGCTATCTTTAACCTCCTGCCTTTACCTGTGCTGGACGGCGGGCATATTTTATTTTTAATTATAGAAAAGGTACGCAAAAAATCCCTAAGTATAAAAACCGAACGCATCGTTACCCAAATCGGATTTAGTATAATTATAACCATGGCAATCTTTGTAACTTATAATGATATATTAAGGTTATTTGGAGATAAAATATCCAAGTTTTTGAAATGAAAATTATAAGGCGAAAAAGCTTGATAGTAAAGATAGGTGATGTCAAAATAGGAGGTTGTAATCCGGTTGCCATACAATCTATGGCTAAGCATAAGACCTCTGATATTGAAAAAACAGTTACACAGTTAAATTGCCTGAAAAAATTGGGCTGTGAGATTGCCAGGGTTGCTATAAAAGATACTAATGATGCCAGGGCGATAAAACAGATTAAAAATAAAGTAAAGCTTCCGATAGTTGCCGATATCCATTTTGACTGGCATCTTGCCATAGAAGCAATTGAAAGCGGGGTAGATAAAATCAGGCTAAACCCTGGGAATATCTACAAGAAAGAAGAACTAAAGCAAATAGTCAGTGCTTTAAAATCGGCTAAAATACCATTAAGAGTAGGTTTAAATTCCGGATCGCTAAAATGCGTAAACTCTAAACATTTAAGTGTACCGGATAAACTTGTGGCATCTGCTTTAAATTATATAAGGATAATTGAAAAAATGAAATACCACGATATAGTGGTTTCACTTAAAGCTTCTAGTGTGCTGGATACCGTAGAGGCATATCGAAAAATGTCTAAGCTATGCGAGTTTCCCCTGCATTTGGGAGTAACGGCTACAGGTGCGCCGAATCAGGGAACAATAAAATCCAGCATTGCCATAGGCGCTTTATTAATGGAAGGAATCGGGGACACGATAAGAATATCGCTTACAGAAGAACCCGGGCAGGAAGTTGCTGCAGCCAAGGCCATTTTAGAATCTTTGAATTTAAGGCATTTCGGGCCTGAAATCATCAGTTGCCCGACGTGCGGAAGATGCGAAGTGGATTTAGTTAAGATAGTCAAAGATTTGGATAAGAAGCTATCAGTCGTCAGTCGTCAGTCGTCAGTCAAACCCTTAAAAGTTGCTGTTATGGGTTGTGTTGTGAACGGGCCCGGTGAAGCACGAGAGGCAGATGTAGGTGTTGCCTTTGGGAAATCCGAAGGATTATTATTCAGGAAGGGAAGAGCAATAAAAAAAATAGCTTACCATGATATAACAAATTCCTTATTGAAGGAAATGGAGCAATTGAATGCTTAAAATACTGAAAAATAAAATAAAGCAAAAGCTGATTTCTGCAAGACAGGATTTATTTGCTGACGATAAAGTTAGCGATGACCAGCTAAAGAAGATGGTAGGTTTTATACTGCAGGAGATTATTGAACAGGAGCGCCTGAATGTTTCTAGCGTAGATAAGAACTCTATCATAACTGAGGTAATTAATGATTTGTTCGGTTTTGGCCCGATAGAGGAACTCCTGAAAGACCCGCTGGTCAGTGAAATCATGATTAATGGCCCTAAGAAAATTTATGTCGAGAGAGCAGGGAAAAAAGAATTATCCGGTATAACTTTCGAAGATGAAAAGCATTTGATGTATTTAATACACAGGCTACTTGGGCCAACGCGTAAACACATAGATGAATCCTATCCTTATACGGAGACAGTTTTAAGGGACGGCTCCAGAATGAATATCATTATTCCGCCTTTGGCATTGAACGGGCCTATCCTTACCATAAGAAAGTTTTCCAAAGAAATAACCTCTATCGAAGATTTGTTGAACTTGGAAACCCTGGATAAGCGTATGGCTGATTTTCTGATTGCTTGCATGAAAGCAAAGATTAACGTGATTTTTAGCGGCCCTACTGGTTCCGGAAAAACTACCAATTTGAACGTGTTTTCTTCTTATATAAACAATGACGAACGCATCATTACCATAGAAGATACAGCAGAATTGCGGCTGACTCAGGATAATGTGGTCAGGCTGGAAGCAAGGCAGTCTAATATTGAAGGCAAGGGCGCAGTTACTATAAGGGATTTGTTCGTGAACTCGCTGCGCATGAGACCCGACAGAATTATTATCGGAGAAATCAGGGGAACAGAGGCATTGGATATGCTCCAGGCAATTTGTTCCGGGCACCGCGGGGCATTGGCAATAATCCACGGTAATTCTCCCCAGGATGTCATATACAGGATTGAGACCATGATTCTGTCTTCAGGAGTGCCTATGGGTCTGGAAACAATACACAGGCAGATTGCCGCAGCAATAAATCTTATCGTACACCAGGAACAGCTTACAGGCGGCTCGCGAAAGATTATTAATATAACCCAGGTAAGCGGATTAAAAGATGGTGGTGTTGTGCTGGAAGATATTTTTTACTATGACGTTAATAACGAGCGTAATAGCCAAAAACCCGGTTGGTACGCTACCGGAGTAATCCCGGTATTCTATAACTTATTTAAAAAAGCAGGCATGAACTTGCCGAGAGAAATTTTTAATAAGGACTGATTATGTTTTGGACAAAATGTTTTATACCTACTTTAAAAGAAGCGCCAAAAGAGGCAGAATCCATTAGCCACAAACTATTGCTTCGTGCAGGGATGGTACGCATGCTTATGTCGGGAGTTTATTCCTACCTGCCGCTGGGCTTAAAAGTATTAAATAATATAGAAAATATCATTCGCCAGGAAATGGATAACTGTTGTGCTTACGAAGTATTGCTTCCCGCCTTGCAGCCTTTGGAATTGTGGCAGAAGACCGGGCGCGATAAAGATATAGGTGAAGTAATGATACAATTTACTGACAGAAGAGGCAGGAAAATTTGCCTGGGTCCTACCCATGAGGAAGTGATAACCGAACTGGTCAAAAGCCACGTATCCAGTTATAAACAAATGCCTTTAATATTGTATCAGATACAGACGAAATTCCGCGATGAAATACGGCCGCGTTTTGGTTTGGTGAGAGGTTGTGAATTCATTATGAAGGATGCCTATAGTTTTGATAAAGACGAAGCTGGCTTAGATAAAAATTATAATGCGATGTATGAAGCATATAAGCGCATATTCAAGAGATGCGGTTTGAAATTCTTAACTACCGAGGCTGATTCGGGATTAATGGGAGGAAAAGTCTCGCATGAATTTATGGTCCCGGCGCGAGACGGAGAAGATATGGTTTTGTTTTGTCCGAACTGCAAGTCCGTCAAATCCTTTAAAGAAGGAGAAAGCCAAAATTGCCCCAAGTGCAAAGAAAAGGCGGATAAGATAAGCGCAATTGAAGTAGGCCATATTTTTAAATTAGGGACAAAATATAGCCAGGCCCTGGAAGCAAATTTTCTTGATGCCCAGGGTAAACTTAGCCCCCTAATCATGGGTTGCTACGGCATAGGAGTCTCAAGGTTAATCTCGGCAATAGTTGAGCAAAATAATGATGAATTCGGGATTATCTGGCCGGATGAGGTTTCTCCCTACAAATTGATAATTTTACCCCTGGATGTTACGGATCAAAAAATAACGGAATTAGCAATGCAGGTTTACAATGAGTTATTAGATTCCGGGGTGGAAGCGATTTTGGATGACCGCGATGAGCGCGCAGGCACAAAATTCAAGGACGCCGATCTTTTAGGCATTCAATTACAGATAATTTTAGGTCGTGATGCAGTTAAGAATAATACGCTGGAATTAAAAATAAGGCGTAATCAGGAAAAGATCATAAAGCCGAAACAGGAAATTATCAATAAAATTAGAGAGTTTGTACATGGATAAACAGGAAATTATCAGCGAATTAAAGAATATAGTGGAGGGTTATCTTAGCACAAAGGACCTGGATTTAGTTGACCTGATTTACAGGTATGAAGGCCGCGATTTAGTCGTAAGAATTTTGGCAGATAGGCCTGAGGGTGGAATAAGCCTGGGTGAATGTGCAAAGCTTAATAGTGAAATCAGCAGGATTCTCGATGAGAAAGATATCCTGCAGCAAGGCTATCTCCTGGAGGTATCTTCTCCGGGGCTGGATAGGCCGCTAAGTTCAAAAAAAGATTTTCTTCGCTGCCTCGGCAAGAAAGTTAAGATTTTCTTAAGAGAGCCCCTAAACGGAAAATTTGAACTGCAGGGTTTAATAAACAACGCAGATGATGATTCAGTCACGATAGATTATGAGGCAAGGGCAGTGAAAGTAGCGCTAAACATGATTAGCAAGGCAAAACAAATTGTATAACCGGAGAAAAACATGAGTCAGGAATTATTAGCTATAATAGAACAGATCGAGAGAGAAAAAGGAATAAAGAAGGAAGTTTTGATTGAGGCAGTGCAAAGTGCCCTGCTTAGCGCGGCCAAAAAGGTTATTGATATTAAGCCGGATGAAGAACTTAAGGTAGAACTGGATCCGAATACCGGCAAGATTCACGCCTTCAGGAATAACGAAGAAATAACTTCTATAGATTTTGGCCGCATAGCCGCATCTACTGCAAGGCAGGTCATAATTCAAAAGATACGGGAGGCTGAAAAGGATGTGGTGTTTAATGAATTTCAGGGCAGGATCGCAGAGATAGTCAGTGGTACGGTTTATAGATTTGAAAAAGGCAATATCGTCATTGACCTTTTAGGGAAAGCAGAAGGCATTCTCCTTAAGCGGGAACAGTCTCCCAAAGAAGAATTCAAGCAGGGCCAGCGCATACGTGCATATGTATTGGAAGTGAAAAAAGACATCAAGGGCGCCCAGATAATTCTTTCACGCGCGCACGCAAATTTCGTAAGGAAGCTATTTGAGTTAGAGGTCCCCGAAATTTATGAAGGCATAGTGGAAATAAAAGCCATTTCACGCCAGCCCGGAGAACGCACGAAAATTTCAGTCTGGTCTAAAAATGAAAAGGTGGATTCAGTGGGGGCCTGCGTGGGCATGCGGGGAAACCGCGTAAGAAACATCGTAAATGAGCTACAGGGCGAGAAGATTGATATCGTGCGTTTTAACGATGACATAAAGGAATATATCAAAGCAGCGCTTTCACCGGCGAAGGTTTCAGAAATTAAATTAGATAAGGAACATTTAAAAGCGCAGGTATTAGTGGATGATGACCAGCTTTCGCTGGCAATCGGCAAGCACGGACAGAATGTGCGTCTTGCTTCCAGGTTAATCGGCTGGGAATTGGATATACGCACAAAAGAAACTGCCGCCGCCGAGGCTGCAAAAGAAGAGAAGGCAAAAGAGGAAATAGTAGTAGCCGAAGAAATCGTAGAGAAACCCGCGAAGGCACAGAAGAAAAAGAAAAAAGAAGAAGTTTCCCTGGAAAGTCTGTCTGGAATCGGAGAAAAGACATTAGCTAACCTAAAGAAAGCAGGGATAAATACGATAGAAGACCTTTTAAAAGCAAAATTAGAAGATTTGACAGAGATTAAGGGCATCGGAGAAAAGAAGGCGCAAAATTTAATTGAAGAAGCTAAAAAACTAAAGTAATTTTTAAGAAAGGCATACTCTTTATGGTAAAACCCAAGAAAGAAAAAGTTGCGGTTAAAAAGGAAACTAAGCCAAAAAAGGCAGTAGCTAAGGCTGCTAAAATTAAAACCGTTGCCAAGCCGAAAAAAGTTCCTGTTTCCAAAGTTAAAAAAGTTATAAAAGAAATTCCTGTTAAACATAAGGAAATTAAAGCTAAAGAGCATATTCCTGTTGTTGCACCTCATCCTAAAGTTGAAAAGCCCGTAGAAAAGATTACAGCGCCTGCGGTTGCTACAGTTGTAATCCATAAGCCTCAAGTTAAGGCCGCGCCTAGTTTAAAGCCCGTTCAAATAAAACCTGCAGAAATAAAACCTGCGGTGGAAGTGAAACCTGCGGCACCTGCTCCTGCTGCGGTTACACTCAAAGAACTGGAATTGGAATTTCCCATTACTGTAAAAGATTTGGCAGTGAGGCTGCAGGAAAAACCTTCTAACATAATCAAATTCCTGATGGATATGCGGGTGATGGTGGGTATAAATCAGACCCTGGAAGAGCCGACAGTGGTAAAGATATGCGAGAAATACGGATTTAAAATAAAGAAAGCTTTGGGTAAAGAGGAACTGGCTTTACTCATACATCAAAAGAAAGACGAGCCAAAAGATTTAGTCGCCAGGTCTCCTATAGTTACATTTATGGGGCACGTTGATCACGGAAAGACCTCGCTTTTGGATGCGATTAGGAAAACAAAAGTCGCAGAATCAGAACACGGCGGTATAACACAGCATATCGGCGCATATAGGGTAAATCTGGCGCACGGAGAAATTACTTTTCTTGATACCCCGGGCCACGAGGCATTTACTGCCATGAGGGCAAGGGGGGCAAGCATTACGGATATAGTTGTCCTGGTCGTGGCAGCGGATGACGGAATAATGCCCCAGACGCAAGAAGCCATAGATCATGCCAAGGCAGCAGGTGTTCCCATAATTGTAGCGGCAAATAAAATTGACAAGCCTCAGGCAAACCTGGATCGAGTTAAGAAACAACTGGCAGACGTGGATTTAAAAGCAGAAGACTGGGGCGGAAAAACCATTACTGTCCCCGTATCTGCAAAAACCGGGGATGGAATTGATAATCTCTTAGAGATGATACTTTTGGAAGCGCAGATGTTAGAGTTAAAGGCTAACCCTAAGAAACTGGCATCCGGCGTGGTTATTGAAGCTAAGATGGCTAAAGGAAGAGGGCCGGTTGCAACGCTTATGGTAAAAAATGGGACGCTGCACCTAAATGAAAACATCATAGTCGGGAAATTCTTCGGCAAAATCAGGGCAATGTTTAATGACAGGGGCCAATCCGTTACTTCTGCAGGCCCTGGTGTTCCTGTAGAAATATTAGGGATGTCCGGCATTCCTGAAGCCGGGGAACAATTCTTCGTTATTGAAGATGATAAACAGGCAAAAGAACTGGCACAGATGCGCATGGAAGCAGAAAGGCAACAGCAGATAAAGACGGTAAAAAGGGTAAGCCTGGAAGATTTACATGCACAGATCCAGGAAGGAAAAATCAAGGAATTAAAAATAATCATCAAGGCCGATGTGCAGGGATCGCTGGAAGCAATTAAGGAAACATTGAATAAACTCAATGTTTCGGAAATCAAGCTGGATATAATCCATACAGGAGTCGGTAATATCAACAGTTCTGATGTAATCCTGGCTGTAGCATCAAATGCGCTGATATTAGGGTTTAATGTTGATGCGGATGACCGTGCAAAAGAAATTAGCGCAAAAGAAGGCGTGGATGTAAAAACCTACAATATTATTTATGAATTGGCTAATGATATTAAGGCTGCGGTTGAAGGGATGCTAGAGCCAAAGTTAAAGAAAGTTTTCTTAGGGAAGGCTGAAGTAAGAAAAGTTTTCAGGTTGACTCGGGCAGGAACAGTTGCCGGATGTTTTGTCACAAAGGGGAAGATATCACGCTCAAGTACGGTTAATCTGGTAAGAAATGGCGAAGTAGTATTTGAAGGGAAATTATCCAATCTAAAACGTTTTAAAGACGATGTACGCGACGTGCAGGAAGGTTTTGAATGCGGGATGGCTTTGGCTGGCTTTGATAATCTACAGGAAGGCGATATATTAGAGGCTTATGAAATAGAAAAAATCGCAAGGAAACTATAATGAAAAAAGTCATATTAAGCGGAATGCGGCCTACCGGGAAATTACATTTGGCCATTTTGTGGGCGCATTGGATAATTGGGTAAAGTTGCAGGATGAGTACGATTGTTTTTTTATGGTTGCTGATTGGCATGCGTTGATGTCGGAATATGAACACCCGCAAAGCTTAAAGGAAAATATGATTGATAATGTGATGGATTGGCTCGCCTGCGGAATGTCCCCTGAAAAATCCACTATTTTTATCCAGTCGCACATAAAAGAACACCTGGAGCTATACATGGTCTTTTCCTTAGTCACGCCGTTAGGGTTGCTGGAACGCTGCCCTACTTATAAAGAGCAGCTGCGTGAAATCACCAACCGCGATTTAAGCAACTATGCTTTTTTAGGCTATCCGGTTTTACAGGCAGCGGATATCCTATTATATAAAGCAGAGGTTGTTCCCGTCGGCGAAGACCAGCTTCCGCATCTGGAGTTGACCCGCCAGATAGTAAGGAAATTCAATCATCTGTATAAAAAAGAAATTTTCCCTGAGCCAAAGGCATTATTGACTAAGGCCAACAGGCTCCTGGGGCTTGACGGAAGGAAGATGAGCAAGAGCTACGATAATTATATTGCCCTTTCTGAAGAGCCTGAGAACATACGTAAAAAAGTTATGAATATGTTTACTGACCCCACGAGAATCAGGGTTACTGATCCGGGCCATCCGGATAAATGCAATGTCCACAACTATTACGCAGTATTTGCGCCTGAAAGGAAAAAGGAAATTGATGAACGCTGTCGCAAATCAGAGATTGGTTGCACTGATTGCAAGAAAGAGCTGGCGGGTATTCTGATTAAATTCTTGGAGCCTATTCAGGAAAAACGAAGAGACTTGCTTAAGGATAAGAACAAGATATTTGATATCCTGGATAGGGGTGAGAAAAAAGCCTCTTTCGTTTCGCATAAGACCATGGAAGAAGTCAAAGGGGTAATAGGCCTATAATGAGTTATAAAATAAAACTAGAAATATTTGAAGGGCCGTTGGATTTATTGTTGTACCTGGTTAAGAAAGACCATCTTAATATCTACGACATACCTATTTCCACAGTCACCGAACAATACCTTCAGTATCTAAACTTAATGCAGCTTTTGGATTTAAATATCGCCGGAGAGTTCCTGGTGATGGCCGCTACTCTTATGCAGATAAAATCTGCAATGCTCCTGCCTGCACAGGAAGGCCAAACTCAAGAAGAACTCCAAGACCCGCGGCAAGAATTGGTTAAGCGTTTATTGGAATATGAAAAATTTAAACAAATAGCTGAAACGCTTCGCCAGAAAGAGACAGACCAGCGGGAGGTCTTTAAGCGGCCGCAGGTAGAAGCGGATAGGCAAGCGCTTACTGAAAAAGAAGTTTATTTTGAAGCAAGCATATTTGATTTAATCAATGCGTTTTCTGCGGCACTCAAAGACGTACCCAAAGAAGTATTTTATGAGGTCATAAAAGATGAATTTACCATAGAAGAAAAAGTCCATCAGATTCTCCATGTCTTACTGGAAGTTAATTCCCTAAAGTTATCAGATTTATTCGGCAAGGCAAAAAATAAAATTGAAATAATTGTCACGTTTTTGGCTATTCTAGAGTTAGCCAAGATGAGAGAAATTGTGGCAATTCAGTCGTCATTATTCCAGGAAATAGAGATTACCAGAAACAAAAACAATATTACACCCTATGAGCGAAGAGATAAGACAGGCCCTGTTTAAGGGTAGCACTCCCATAAAAGAAACCAAAGAAACCGAAGAGGATGTTGTTTTAAATATTTCTCTTAGGCCCAAGAAGTTAGTCGAGTTTATCGGCCATAAGGAAATAGTGGATAACTTAAAGATTTCCATTCAGGCAGCTAAACAGAGAAAAGAGCCATTGGAGCATGTTTTATTAAGCGGCCCTCCGGGATTAGGCAAGACTTCGCTTTCGCATATAATCGCCCATGAAATGAATACCAAGATTACCGCCACAAGCGGACCGGCTATTGAGCGCGCAGGCGACCTGATTGGCATATTAACTAACTTAGAGAATGGCGACATCCTGTTTATCGATGAGATTCACCGGCTTTCTAAAGTCGTGGAAGAATTCCTTTATCCTGCCATGGAAAGTTTTCAGATTGATTTTGTAATAGATAAAGGGCCGTATGCCAAAACCATAAAATTTAATCTCAAACCTTTTACGTTAGTGGGCGCAACCACAAGAACCGGGCTCTTGGCAGCACCTTTAAGAGGTAGATTCGGGATATTCTATAATCTGGATTTTTACAAAGTTGAAGACCTGGCTAAAATCATCAAGAATTCTGCAAAAATCTTGGGTATTGAAATTGATGAACAAGCTTGTTTAGAAATAGGCAGGCGTGCCCGCGGAACTCCTCGCGTTGCGAATAGGTTATTACGCAGGATTCGCGATTATGCGCAGGTGGCTAAAATTAAGATAATAACCTCTGAGGTTACGGCAAAAACCCTGGATGAATTGGGTATTGATAAGGCTGGACTTGATGATTTAGACCGCAAGGTCTTAAAACTTGTTTTAGAATCTTATGGCGGCGGGCCGGTGGGCGTTGAAGCGCTGGCAGCCAGCCTCAATGAAGAAGTTGATACAATTGCAGATACCGTCGAGCCGTATTTGCTGAAAGCCGGTTACCTTAAGCGCACATCCCGCGGCCGACTCGCCACAAAGCTTGCATTCGAACATTTCGGCATAAAATACGAGAAACAAGAAGAATTATTCTAGTTTCATTTTGCTTCAGGGTTTTGTTCGCGTGCTGAAGTTATTATTTTGCGGGTCCTGCCGAGGCTTGTTTTCGCAGCATCGCTCGATTTTCCCCAGCGTGGAAAATCTTCGCTCAAGCGGAAGCCTTCGCTCTTGGATACATATTTAACGAGGCAAACCATGCCCGCTCAGGCTTCCTTATGTGCTGCTCAAATCAAGCCTCGTCACCCGCAAATTACATTCAAAAACAAATTTTAAATTACAAACAAGCAAAATAGAGATGGTAGTGAGAATCTTACAAAATTGCGAGGTAATATTGAAAAAAATAAAAATGATAGCAAAACGCCATTTAAAATCGATCATATTGCAGATAAAAGAGTTTAGAAAAAATATTCTTTTATTTCGTGAGCCAATTTTGATATCTTCCTTATTGGCAATCAATTATTATATATGGTATGTCTGGGGGCAAATAAATATTAAAAATTTCCATAATTTTATTGCTATTACAATAGTCATAACGTATTTTGTTCTAAGCCATAAATTGTCGGAATCTTTTATAATCAAGTTCTGGGAATATGTATCTCTTTCGAGAGTGCCAAATAAGCTAACTGCAACTTTAGGTGTCATAGATAGAATTGTTTATGCAGCTTGTTTTGTAATACAACAGTATACACTTATTGGTGTATGGTTAGGCATTAAAGTAGCTGCAAGATTAGTTGAATTCAAAGGCGTTGAGCTAACTGGTGATTACAAGAAAGATGAAGAGAAAATTAGGCCATTAGGAGAAAGAAAAAACATATTTATAATCGGTAATTTGATTTCATTACTACTAGGAATTGCTGGTGGATATTTAATTATTATTTTGTTTGGTTTCCCCGCGCCTAAGTTTTTCAAAGTTTAAAAATGGATGGTCCATTTGTTATATAATTTTATCTATAAATGAATCTGGGGTATTTCCGAGCGCCTTGTATATTAGCGGGTGGCTTGGGGTGATTTTGAGCGAGGCATGGAGGCGAGGAGCGGGCACGGATGCCCCTCGTAAAACAAACCTGGCAGAGCGACGAAGCCGAGATGAGCGAAGTTTTGCCACGCCGGGGCAAAACGAGCGTCCTCGCGAAAAACACACCAAGACAGGACCCGCGTAATGTAGGGCGCGAGAAAAACGACAGATTCATTAAATATAAATCTATGAAACTACTTTTACATACTTGTTGTGCGCCGTGTTTGATTTATCCTTTGGAGAAATTAAGGGAAGAAGGTTTCGAGGTCAAGGCCTTATTTTATAATCCCAATATTCATCCCCTGCCTGAATATAACGCCAGGAAACATTCAGTAGAGCATCTGAGCCAGAAAATCGGGGTAGAAGTAATTTATCCTGATTATGAGCCTAAAGAATATTTCCGGGCAGTGAATATGATGGAAGATAAACTCCAGAGATGCCCCATATGCTGGTATCAACGATTAAAGGTCACGGCGCAACTGGCAAGAGAAAAAGGATTCACACATTTTTCTACTACTTTGTTGGTTAGTCCCTATCAGGACATTGAATTAATCCATAAGATAGGCCGTGACCTCGCGGAAATTGAGCGCGTGCAATTTTATTTTGAAGATTTCCGCCCGGGTTTTAGAAAGGCGCATGACGAGGCAAAAGCCGAAGGCCTATATTGTCAGAAATATTGCGGTTGTATTTATTCGGAATTGGAAAGATGCAGGAAATCGGGAAAGCACTAATAATATTTGGAGCCATTTTACTTGGTGCAGGCTTATTACTTACATTTTTTAATAAAATACCGTATTTAGGAAAATTGCCGGGTGATATATTAATTCAAAAAAAGGATTTTACTTTTTATTTTCCTTTGGCGACCTCAATATTAATCAGCATTATCCTTTCTTTAATATTTTGGCTATGGCCTCGCCGGTGATTTAAAATTTTACAAAATGAAAATAAAACAAATTATAGGGATGATTGTGTTGGTTCTGGGTTCTGGGTTCTGGGTTCTGGGTTCTTTTGCCCTGCAGCAAAGCACAGTAAGGGTACTTATTATAGATAAAACGCGATCTCTAAGCCTTAAACTCTTAGGGGATTATGAGATAATCAATTTAAAAGACAGCCAGATTTTATCCAGCGGCAGGGACCTTAAAACAACAGTAATGGGTTATTATAAAGGTATATTACTTGCCGGAAATAATTTCTCTGCGCAAAAACTTTTGCTTAAAGTGCAAAGCCAGGACGCAGTCATTATTAACGGCCGCTCATTCAGAGGAGATATCCAGGTGTCTCGAGACGGAGAACTCCTTTCAGTTATAAATTGTATCGATTTAGAAGATTATATCAAGGGGATACTTTACCACGAAGCTTCGCATTATTGGCCGATGGAGGCTTTAAAGGCGCAGGCAATAGTTTGTCGTACCTACGCTATTTACGAGATGCAGGAGAATAGAGATAAGGATTTTGATGTAACCAGCGATATATATTCCCAAGTTTACGGAGGAAAGACCTCCGAGCGTTTTCGCACCAATGAAGCAGTTGATGCTACTAGGGATGAGGTTTTAACTTATCAGGGAAAAGTTTTTCCCGCATATTTTCATGCTACTTGTGCAGGTCACACAGAAGATGCATCTCGTCTTTGGAACATTAATATAGCGCCGCTTAAAGGAGTACTGTGTGACTATTGCAAAGACTCTCCCCATTTTAACTGGCATTTGGTTTTAGACCGGGGGGAGTTGAGGCAAAGGCTGGTTAATTCAGGTTACTCGATGGGCATGATAAAAAATATCGAGATTTTAGGAAAGGATAATTCTGGAAGGATTACAGATCTAAAAATATCCACCATAACCAAGGAAGTAAAAATATCTGCAAAGGATTTTCGTAACATCATCGGGCCCAATGAAATCAAAAGCACAAATTTTGTAGTTAGTTTCGCCGGTGAAGACTTTGTATTTGAAGGTTTTGGCTGGGGACATGGCGTAGGCTTATGCCAGTGGGGAGCTTATTTTATGGCTACGCAAGGTAAAACCGCAGAACAAATCCTAAAGTATTATTATCCTCAAAGCAATGTTAAAACTTTCTGATTTTGATTATTATTTGCCAAAGGAATTAATCGCGCAGTATCCTCTTTTAGTGCGTGATGCAGCAAGGCTATTGGTTTTAAACAGAAAAAAGCAAACCATAGAGCATCGCCTGTTTCATGGCATTTTAGATTACCTTAACAAAAATGACTTAATAGTTTTAAATGATACTAAGGTTTTGCCTTGCCGCCTTATCGGTAAAAGGTCCACAGGGGGCAGAGTAGAAATATTGCTCTTAAATAGAAAAGGCGGATTTAATTTTAATGCCATGATAAAACCCAGCCGCCTGAATTTAGGAGAAAAAATAATCTTTAACGGTGGTGAAACCTTTGCAGAGGTTACCTCTAAGAATGAAGTCACTTTTAATGTAGATAATTTAGACACTATTTATAATTTAGGCTCCATGCCTTTACCTCCATACATAAAAAGAGACAGCGAAGATATAGATAACATTTACTATCAGACGGTTTACGCGAGCCGAGAGGGCGCTATTGCGTCTCCTACAGCGGGTTTGCATTTCACGAAAGAAGTACTTAAAATAATAGAAGCTCGCGGCATTAATTTTGCTAATATAACGTTGCATGTGGGTGTCGGGACATTCAAGCCGGTAAAATCAGAAGATATAAGACAACACAAAATGGAGTCAGAATATTTTAGAATCCCGAAAGATTCAATTCAAGCCATGGAGAAAACTAAACAAGAAAACGCTCGAATAATTGCAGTGGGAACCACAAGCCTGCGTACCCTGGAAACTTTTGCTAACGGAGTAGCAGAGGGCTTTACGGATTTATTTGTATATCCAGGTTATAAATTTAAATTAGCGGATTGCCTTTTGACTAACTTTCATTTACCCAAAACTACGTTATTTATGCTGGTTTGCGCTTTTGCCGGAGAGGCTTTTGCCAAAAAAGCATATCAGGAAGCCATAGATAAAAAATACAGGTTTTATAGCTATGGTGATGCCATGCTAATTGTTTGATATTTAGCGGGTCCTGTCTTGGTCTGTTCCTCGCCGCACCATGCGGCTCGGAATCAGCCCAAGCCACCCGCTAAATAGTCAATGCTTAAAAATGTATAAATTGTTGCATCAAGATAAAACCAGTGGGGCGAGGTTGGGAAAACTGACAACCGCCCACGGAGAAATTGATACGCCTTGTTTTATGCCCGTAGGCACACAGGCTACTGTTAAGACGCTTTCACCCAAAGAGTTGGAAGAATGCGGCGCGCAGATTATTTTGTCTAATGCTTACCATTTATTTTTACGTCCGGGAATGGAAGTAATCAAGAAAGCTGGCGGGCTACATAAATTCATGTCGTGGGGAAAGCCCATACTTACGGATAGCGGCGGTTATCAGATATTTAGCCTGGCATTACTTAGAAAAGTAACTGACCGGGGCGTAGAATTTCAATCGCATATAGACGGGTTAAAACATTTGTTAACCCCTGAAGATGTAGTAGGTATACAAAAAGATTTGGGTTCGGATATCGCAATGCCCCTTGATGAATGCGTGCATTACCCTTGCGCAAAAGACCATGCAGTAATTGCCATGAATAGGACTATTGATTGGGCACGTCGTTCTAAAGAGGTTCTTGGTTCTGGGTTCTGGGTTCTGGGTGAAAACCGAAAACCTAAAACCGAATATCAACAACTATTATTCGCTATTATCCAAGGAGCGACTTATGAAGATTTGCGCAGAGACTGCGCTAGAAAAATTGTGAAACTGGATTTTCCGGGATACGCCATAGGAGGAGTTTCTGTTGGCGAGCCTAAGAATTTAAGATATAATATTGTAAATTTCACAATTGAATTTCTACCCAAGGATAAACCGCGCTATCTTATGGGTGTGGGGTTGCCTGAGGATATTCTTGAGGGGATAGAATCCGGCGTTGATATGTTTGATTGTGTGGTGCCCACGCGTTACGGCAGGAATGGCACTGCCTTTACCAGTGTAGGAAAATTAACCATAAGGAATGCTCCCTTTATAGAAGATTTTAGGCCATTAGATCCGGATTGCGATTGTTATACATGTAAGAATTTTAGTCGTGCGTATCTGCGGCATTTATTTAATATGGATGAATTATTAGGTTTAAGATTGGTTTCGCTGCACAATGTCCATTTCTTCTTAAGTTTGATGCGTAATACCAGAGATGCGATTAAACAAGATAGGTTTACAGATTTTAAATATAAATTTTTAGACAACTATAATAATTCAGAATTCATGTAGAATTTTGCTTTCAGTCATCAGTCGTCAGCTTACAGCTGATAGCTGATAGCTGAAAGCTGAAAGCTGAACATGCGCATTGATATTATCACTATTTTCCCCAAGATGTTTGAGCCTGTATTAAATGAATCTATAATCAAGCGGGCACAGCACAAAGGAAAGGTAAAGATTTGTCTGCACGACTTAAGAGATTTTAGCGCTGATAAGCATAGAAAAGTGGATGACCGGCCATTCGGCGGAGGTTCAGGGATGGTAATGAAGCCGGAGCCGATATTCAAGGCAGTAGAGTATATAAAAGTTAAAAGTCAAAAGCCAAAAGTCAAAACTAAGGTTGTTCTGTTATGTCCCCAAGGTAAAAAATTAACTCAAAAAACTTGTAAGAAATTAGCAAAATACAAACATTTGATTTTAATTTGCGGCCATTACGAAGGAGTTGATGAGAGAGTAAGGCACTATTTAGCAGATGAAGAAATTTCTATCGGCGATTATGTTTTGACTGGCGGAGAACTGCCGGCCATGGTCTTGGTAGATGCTATTGTCAGGCTTATCCCGGGAGTTTTAGGCGATAAAAATTCCTTGAATTTTGAGTCATTTGAGAGTAATCTATTAGAATATCCGCACTATACAAGACCCGCGAAATTCAGGGACATGTCAGTGCCTCGGGAACTCCTTTCCGGAGACCATAAGCAAATTGAAAATTGGAGAAAACAACAAGCCATAAACAGGACCAAACTTAGAAGACCTGATCTTCTAAAATGACAAGGAGATAAACGCATGGATAAACTAAAAGCCATTGAACAGGAATACACCAAAAAAGAACTCCCGAAATTTAATGTCGGCGATACGATAAAAGTCATGGTCAAAATTCCAGAAGGCCCTGATAAAGTACGCCTGCATCCTTTTGAGGGAGTGGTTATTGCCAAGCAGGGAAGTGGAATCAGGGAGAGTTTTACCGTAAGAAAAGTTTCATACGGAGAGGGCATTGAGCGCGTCTTTCCATTGTATTCTCCCAGTATCGAGCGTATTGAGATCTTAAAGCAAGGCAAGGTCAAAAGAGCAAAGCTGTATTATCTTAGGACTAAAGTAGGAAAGCACGCCACCAAGATCGAATCTGCACAAGAAAAAGCTTAACATTTTTATAGAGTGCTCTATTTTGAGAGAAAGCTAAAAGCAAAAGGCAATGACGTTATAATCGGAGTAGATGAGGCTGGCCGCGGGCCGTTAGCCGGCCCGGTAGTTGCAGCTGCGGTAGTACTAAATTCCACCCGTTTCAAAAACCGGATTGATGATTCAAAAAAGTTAACGACACTCGCCCGTGAAAGGGCATTTCTCGAAATCGTCAAAAAGAGCATATTCGGCATTGGAGTTGTTAACCACGTCATTATTGACCGGGTAAACATCTTGCAAGCAAGCCTTCGGGCAATGGAATATGCAATTTACTGCGTTACCGGGAAACTTAATTCTAAACACAAGCATTTACACGTTATTGTAGATGGCAATATGGAGCTGAATATTAAATTGCCGTTTACCTGTATCGTAAAGGGAGATTCAAAATCCTTGAGTATCGCATCAGCATCAATACTGGCTAAGGTAACCAGGGACCATATCATGGATACCTATGATGAGCTTTATCCTGAGTACAATTTCAGGCAGCATAAAGGGTATCCTACAGCAGAGCACAAAAGGATTTTAAGGCGATTGGGGCCTTCGCCAATCCATAGAAAGAGTTTTTCTTGTGTCTAAACAAAATATTCATTTAGGCAGTTGCGGTGAAGATCTAGCGGTCGCCTTATTAGAAGAAAACGGATATAAAATTTTAGCCCGGAATTTCAAGACCAAAATCGGCGAGATTGATATTATAGCTAAAGACCGCGATACAATTACCTTCGTGGAAGTAAAGGCGAGAAACTCCGATAGATTTGGGCTTCCCCAGGAAGCTGTATCAATCCCTAAGCAAAGACAAATTTCCAAAGCAGCCTTAGTCTATCTAAAGGATAAAAATCTCCTAGACAGAAAAGCAAGGTTTGACGTGGTTTCTATATTGTTTTGCAATAAAGCATGCAAAACAAATTTAATCAAGAATGCTTTTGAATTGGAGACGCGTTATGTTATCTGATATAGAAATTGTCCGGAAGGCAAAAATAGAGCCAATCGAGAATATTGCCAAGAAACTCTCCGTTGATAAAAAATACCTTGTACCTTACGGTAAATATATCGCAAAAATTGATTTAAGCATCCTGGGTAATTTAAAAAACAAGAAACAGGGTAAGTACATTTTGGTTACCGCGATTACGCCTACGCCTCTGGGAGAGGGTAAAACAGTTACCACCATCGGCCTTTCCATGGCGTTAAATAAATTAGGTAAACTTGCTTCTACCTGTATTCGCCAGCCATCTTTAGGCCCGGTTTTCGGCATAAAAGGAGGGGCTGCAGGCGGCGGATATTCCCAGGTTTTACCGATGGAGGATTTTAACCTGCATTTTACCGGAGATGTGCATGCAGTAGGGACAGCGCATAATCTGGCTGCGGCATTCCTGGACAATGCATTATTTAAGGGGAATAAGTTAAAGATTAATCCTGATAAAATATATTGGCGTAGGGCCGTTGATGTCAGCGACCGGTGTTTAAGAAATATAAAAATCGGATTAGGCTCAAAAGACGACGGTGTTCCCAGGGAAAGTGGATTTGATATTACCGTAGCCTCTGAAATAATGGCTATATTGGCATTGGCTGCGGATTTAAAGGATTTACGTAAACGTATCGCTAGCATTGTTATGGCTGATGACATCGCAGGTAATCCCATAACCGCGCAAGATTTAAAAGTTGCAGGCGCTATGACTGTTTTGCTTCGCGATGCCATAAAGCCCAATCTTATACAGACAATTGAAAATACGCCTTGTTTTGTGCATGCCGGGCCTTTTGCAAATATCGCCCACGGAAATAATTCCATATTGGCTGACAGAATTGCCTTGAATTTTAGTGATTATGTAGTAACGGAGGCAGGTTTCGGAGCTGACTGCGGGGCAGAGAAATTTTTTGATATCAAATGCCGCGCAAGCGGTTTGACTCCCGACGCAGCAGTGATTGTTTGCTCTATAAGAGCGCTTAAAGCGCATAGCGGAAAATTTAAAATTGTGGCGGGAATGCCCCTGGATACATGTTTAGCAAATGAAGACCTAAAGGCCATAGAAGAAGGCCTGTGTAATTTAGAGAAACAAATTGATAATGTCAGGCAGTTTGGTATTCCGGTAGTAGTGGCTATAAACAGGTTTTCCTGCGACACGGATAAAGAAATAGATTTTGTGAAGAAAAAGGCAAAAGAATTCGGCGCGTATGACTGCTGCGTCAGTGGTGTATGGGCTCATGGCTCAAGTGGCGGCATTGATTTAGCTAAAGCCGTAATAAAGGCAGCAGAAGAAAAGAGTAATTTCAAATTCCTTTACCCGCAAGAGTTATCTATAAAGGATAAAATTAAAACTATCGCAACAAAAATTTACGGAGCCAAAGATATAGAATATACTCACCTGGCAGAAGAAAAGATTAAGATTTATACAGAACGCGGTTATCACAAGTTACCTATCTGCATGGCAAAGACGCATTTATCTTTATCGCATGATCCTAATTTAAAGGGCAGGCCTTACGGCTTTACTTTACCGATAAGAGATATCAGGGCCTCAATAGGAGCCGGGTTTTTATATCCCTTATGCGGAGAAATGAAAACTATGCCAGGATTACCCAGTCGCCCGGTAGGAGAAAATATCGATATCAATGATAAAGGGGAAATAGAAGGATTATCTTAGGAGCTTAAAACGCAAATCGCAAAAGGCAAAACTGGAACCCAAAACTAAAAACGTTTTAAGTTTTACGTTGCAGTTTTGAGTTTTGACTTTTTCGTTTTGAGTCAGGAGTATAAGGAATGTATAAAGACAAGTCGCTAAGACAGTATCTGGATGATTTAGCTGGGAAACTTCCTGCTCCCGGAGGCGGGTCTGCCGCAGCTTTAAATGCAAGCCTAGGCGCAGCTTTAATCAGTATGGTAGTAAATTTCACTCTGGGAAAACCTAAATACGCCAAGTTTGAAAATGAATTAAAAGCAATCCTGGATAAGTCAGAAAAATTAAGGAATGATTTTTTAAATTTAGTGGATTTGGACGTCACAGCTTATCAAAGTAAGAACGCCAGAAATGCCCTGGATGTGCCTTTTATGGTTGCCCGTCTTTGTTTTGAGGCAATTAAATTATGCCCGCCGTTAATTACCAAGGCAAACACAAACCTTGCTAGCGATGTCGCGGTAGCTGCGATTCTTTTGGAATCAGCGTTCACCAGCGCTTATTTTAACGTGGAAATAAACCTTAAATTCATTAATGATGCAAAGTTTTCCAAGAAAATCAGAAAGGAATTGGCGCAAAAGCAAAAATCAATTAAAAAGATAAGAATTCAAACGGAGGATAAAATTGGCAAAATTATTAGAGGGTAAACCTTTAGCTGATAAAATTAAAGAAGAGATAAAACAGCAGGTACAGGCCATGAATAAAAAGCCTGTATTGGCAAGTGTTCTGGTGGGAGAAAATGCAGGGGCTGAAGTCTATGCAAAATCCCAGAGAAAGAATGCCGAAGGCTTAGGTATAGAATATCAATTAAATAAATTGCCCCAAGAGACTAGCGAAACTAAGCTGATAGAGTTTATAAAAGAATTAAATCAGAATAAATCCATAAATGGTATCATCATCCAGATGCCGTTACCTGCACACATTGACTATAAGAAAATCAGCCAGTATATTCTTCCGGAAAAGGATGTGGAAGGAATGCATCCTGCCAACATCGGAAAGATTGTATTCGGAAAGGCAAAGATTTTACCTTGCACCCCGGCAGCAGTCATGGAATTATTGAATTCTATTGGCATAGATTTATATGGTAAAGAAGTAGTTGTGGTTGGCCATAGTGAAATAGTAGGAAAGCCCTTAGCGCTTTTGTTATTGGAAAAGTTTGCTACTGTAACGGTTTGCCATATCGGAACATCCAAGGCGGGAAAATTAGAAGAGCATGTTAAAAAAGCAGAAGTTTTAATCGTAGCAGTCGGTAAAGCCGGATTAATTAAGGGCGATTTAATTAAACAAGGCGCAATTGTTATTGATGTGGGTATAAATAGGGTTGCGGATAAAATTGTAGGAGATGTTGAATTTGAAGCTGCGCAAAGGAGAGCTTCCTATATCACTCCTGTTCCCGGCGGAGTCGGGCCATTGACAGTAACCATGTTGATGCGCAATGTAGTTGAAACAGCCAAGTCACAACAATAATAATATTTAATTACTTGAGGAGATTGAATTGACTTTTAAAGAAAAATTACAGGCTGGGAAGTTTTTAGTGACATCCGAGATTGGACCGCCTAAAGGCATTGAAACCGCAATGCTTTTGGAAGATGCTGAGCTTATCCGCACGCGCGTGGATGCGATTAATGTTACGGATTTACAGAGTTCAGTCATGCGTTTAGGCTCTTTGGTAGTTTGCTCGCTTCTAAAACAAAAAGGCTTTGAGCCGATATTTCAGGTAACCTGCCGCGACAGAAACCGCCTGGCTTTACAATCGGATATTTTATCCGCCGCTGCTTTAGGCATTGAGAATCTTTTGATTTTAACCGGAGACCATACTACCTCAGGAGACCATCCGGAAGCAAAGCCTGTATTTGACCTGGATTCAGTGCAATTATTGCAGGTAGTAGGTAAGCTCCAGCAAGGCCTTGATATGAAAGATAATAAACTTGAGGGAAGAGCGCCGAAGTTTTGCGTGGGCGCTGTAGTAAACCCTGGGGCTGACCCCATAGAGCCGCAAATTATGAAGATGGAAAAGAAAATTGAAGCAGGTGCTGAGTTTTTTCAGACACAGGCTATTTATGACATTAAAATCTTCGAAAATTTCTTAAGCAAAATTAAACATCTTAAAACTACCATACTTGGCGGGATAGTTTTATTGAAATCCGCAGGCATGGCAAAATATATGAATAAAAATGTCGCAGGCGTATCTGTCCCCGACAGTTTCATTAAGGAAATGGAAGAAACAAAAGATAAGTCAGCGAAATCCATAGAAATCGCTGCCAGATTAATTAAAGAATTAAAACCCATGTGTCAGGGTATACATATTATGCCTATCGGCTGGGACAAGAAAGTTCCGTTAGTATTAGACGCGGCAAGGTTGTAAGAGCGCAAAACGTAAAAGTCAAAACTCAAAACTGCAACGTAAAACTTAAAACGTTTTGAATTTTGCGTTTAAGTTTTGCGTTTTGAGATTTGCCTTTTGAGTTTGTTCAGAGGAGGTTATATGAGTGATCTCACGAATAAATCAATAGACATAGCTACGCAAGAAGTCCTCAAGAAGGCTCAGGAAGAGAACATTAAGACTACTTGGGATAGATTGGAATTGCAGGAGCCGCAATGCGGGTTTGGGCAATTGGGCGTATGCTGCACGGTTTGCAGCATGGGCCCCTGCAGGATTGATCCTTTTGGTGAGGGTGCACAAGTCGGAGTATGCGGAGCAAATGCCGATACAATTGCCGCAAGAAACCTGGCTAGGAAGATCGCCGTAGGCGCTTCAGCGCATTCTGACCACGGAAGAGACGTTGCGCATGCTTTGTCGCATGTCGCAGAAGGCCATACGCACGATTATGAAATAATAGATGTAGAAAAACTTAAAAATGTGGCACAGGAATATGGAATTGATGTTTCTAAACCCAAAGAGCAGATTGCCAAAGAACTCGGGAAAAAACTTAGCGAGGAATTCGGCAAGCAGGAAGGTGAATTGACATTTTGTAAACGAGCACCTAAGAAACGCCGCGATATCTGGAAAAAGTTAGGAATAACACCCAGAGGCATTGACCGGGAAGTCGTAGAATTACTGCATACTACCACTATGGGAGTTGACAATGATTACAAGAACATTATTAATACTGGTATGCGCTGTGCTTTATCAGATGGCTGGGGTGGTTCTATGATTGCCACCGACGCACAGGACATAATTCTAGGTAGCCCCGTGCCCGTAAGAGGAAAAGTTAATTTAGGCGTATTAAAAGAAAATTATGTAAATATTGTAGTGCATGGCCATGAACCGGTTCTATCTGAAATGGCAGTTAAGGCATCGCAGGACCCGGAACTGCTGAAACTCGCGAAAGCTAAGGGAGCAGAAGGCATAAATTTAGCAGGTATATGCTGTACTGCCAATGAAGTTTTGATGCGTCATGGAATTCCTGTGGCAGGAAATTTCCTGCAGCAGGAATTGGCGATTATTACCGGAGCAGTTGAGGTAATGATGGTGGATGTACAGTGTATTATGCCGGCCTTGCATGAAATCGCAAGTTGTTTTCACACAAAACTGATTACTACCAGTTCCAAAGCGCGTTTTCCCGGAGTAGCGCACATTGAATTTGATACTAAAGATGCTTATAAAACGGCAAAAGAAATAATTAAGACCGCTGTAGAGAATTTCCCTAACAGGAATAAGGAAAGAGTGAATATTCCCAAACAGGAAATGGATTTGGTTGCCGGGTTTACCAAGGAAGTTGTTTTTCAGATTTTAGGCGGTAGATACCGTTCTACTTACAGGCCTTTGAATGAAGCAATTATTTCCGGAAGGCTGCGTGGTTTAGCAGGCGTGGTCGGTTGTAATAATCCTAAGCAGACGCATGATTATTATCATACCACTTTAGTAAAAGAGCTGATTAAAAATGACGTCCTGGTTTTACAGACCGGTTGTTCCGCTATTGCCTGCGCAAAACAGGGTTTACTACTGCCTGAAGCAGCAAAGCAATACGCGGGAAAAGGCTTGCAGGAGATTTGCGAAGCAGTGGGAATCCCTCCGGTCTTACACCTTGGCTCTTGCGTGGATAATTCGCGCATTCTTACCGCAGCATCTCATATAATTGAAGAGGGTGGTCTCGGCCAGGATTTATCTGATATTCCTGCAGCTGGCTGTGCGCCTGAATGGATGTCTGAAAAAGCAATCACCATAGGATTTTACTTTGTTGCCTCCGGAGTCTATACCGTATTTGGCGCCAGCCCCTTTGCCACCCTGGGCAGCAAAAACCTTACGGAATATTTAACCCGTGATTTAGAATCCATTGTAGGCGGAAGGTTTGAATTTTGCGATGATCCTCTGCAGATGGCAACGCTGATGATTGCACATATCGATAAAAAGCGTAAAGACCTGAATTTAAAGCCCGCAATGTACTAAGAAAAGTTAAAAGTAAAAAGCCAAAAGGAAAAACTAAATCTATTGTTAAATGTCATGAAGAATTTATACTATAAGGTCGACAAGTGTTTAGGCTGCAAGTCCTGTGAGATTGCCTGCGCAGTAGCGCATTCTGTAGTCCAGGATTTGTTTAAAACCATAAGAGAAGAAAATCTTTCTTTACCCAGGAAAAAAGTGCATTCTTCGAAAGGAAAAAACTTTCCGGTTTCCTGCCGGCATTGTGAAGATCCCAAATGTGTGATGGCTTGTATGGCAGCAGCGCTTACCTATGATAAAGAGAAGGGAATGGTTCTGCATGATGAATCCCGTTGTGTAGGCTGCTGGATGTGTGTGATGAGCTGCCCTTATGGAGCAATCCGGCCGAATATCAAAGCTAAGATTCCGGTGCGTTGTGATAAATGCAAAGATAAGGATGAGCCGGCATGCGTAAAAGCTTGTCCCACAGGTACAATTATTTGGCAAGAGGATACAAAGATACCCCTAAAATGAAACAATACATAATTATCGGCAATTCTGCGGCAGGGATTTCGGCAATAGAGGCGATTCGTAAGCTTGATAAAACTTCTAAGCTTACTGTCATCTCTGATGAAGATTACTCAGGATATTGCCGCTGTCTGATTTCTTATTTTTTGGCACAGGACATAAAAGAAGATAAGATTTTATTCCGGCCCAAAGAATTTTATACAGAAAATAATGTCGAACTTCTGTTAAGTAAAAAAGTATCCAGGGTTGATGCGAAAAAGAACCGTGTTGTCTGTGAAGATAAAACCAGCTTAACTTACGACGCCTTGTTAATTGCCACAGGAGGTAGCCCTAAATTTCCTGATACCCCCGGCATGAAAAAAAGAGGCGTATTTGGTTTTCGTACCATAAAAGACGCCAAAGAAATCCAGGGGTTATTACCGGTAACAAAAACCGCTTGTGTCATGGGTGGAGGGCTTATAGGCCTAAAGGCCGCCTATGCCTTAAAAAAGAATAAAATTGATGTAAAGGTAATTATAAAGTCCAAGCAGGTATTGTCGCAGATGCTGGATTTTGATGCTGCGGCGTTTATCCAGAGGCGCCTGGAAGAAAATGGCATTGAAATAATTTTGGGCCAGGATGTTGCAGAGGTTATCGGCGAGGGCGAAATAAGAGCAGTAAAGCTTGATTCAGGAAAGGCTATAGGATGTTCCTTGGTTGTCGTCGGCAAGGGCGTATCTGCCAATACGGGTTTAGTTAAAGAAACTGAAATAAAAATCAATGAAGGCATAATTGCCAACAATTCTTTGCAAACCAATATTGCCAATATTTATACATCGGGAGATGTATGCGAAAGTTTTGATATGGCTATGGGTAAGCACACCATAAATGCGCTCTGGCCCATTGCAGTAGAGCAGGGCAAGATTTCCGGCAGCAATATGGCGGGCGGGCAATTAAGCTATGAAGGCTCTTTAGGAATGAATTCCATAGAGTTTTATGGCCTACCGGTAATATCATTGGGAGTATATAAAGTAACCGCAGGTGACCCGTCTTTTGAAGAGATGAAGATTCACGACGCAAAATCAGGAGTTTATAAGAAATTAATTTTAAAAGGAAATATGCTCATGGGAGCGATATTCGTGGGAGATATTAAAAATAGCGGGGTATTCTTAAGGTTAATCAGAGAGAGAATAAATATCTCTTCCATAAAGAATAATTTGCTTAAAGAAAATTTCGGTTACCCCGATATTATGGATTTAGTCAAAGAACAGGAGAAGTTATATGTCTAAGATTGTTGCAGAGAGCGTCATCAGAGGCGCTAATAAAATTTATAATGAGGCTTTTGAATCTTTGAATAAGGCAATTAAGGAAAAAGGGCCGACTCAAAAGGTAAGTTTTCCTGAGACCGCGTTTTATTTTCCGCTGGCTAATGCTTTATTAGGGTCTAAAGTTGAAACGCTTAAAGATGCATCCTTAATTTTAGAGCATGCAAAATCACTTTTACCAAAACCTCCCTCGGATAAAGTGTGGCTTCCCTATTTAGGAGATGCCTTGAATGCAGGGATGTCCGCATTATTCAGCGAAGAGATAATTGTAGCATTACGCTACCTATATAATCAGGAGCCTCAGAAGGATTGCAATGGATTCTTCTCTGACACAATTATGCGTTCGTTAGGAATACAGCTCGTTGATGGGCGCATGCCGGGTTTTGCAGCCATATTGGGTGCTGCACCCGATAATAAAACCGCAGTAGAGATTATCAGGGAATTACAGGAAAGAAATATTCTGATATTTGTGGGGTCTTCTGTAAATGGCCGCTCTATTATCGACCAGCTTCTGGAAGAGAATGTCCAGATGGGTTGGGATAACTATATTGTTCCCTACGGCCGCGATACCATCTCAGGAATTTTTGTTTTGAACTGGGCAATACGTTCTGCGCTGACTTTCGGCGGTATTAAGCCTGGCCAGGCACAGTCGTGCCTTATGTACACAAAGGAAAGGGTTTTTGCATTTGGGTTAGTATTAGGACCCTTGGATGATATTAAATATGCCACTGGTGCCGGCGCCATAAACATGGGATTTCCCATAATTGCTGATACGGATATTCCTGAAATAAAACCTTCTGGTATTACTACCTATGAAGCGTTGGTAAAAGAATTAGACCGTAAGAAACTTGTCCCTCGTTGTATTGAAGTCAGGGGTATTAAAGTTAAAGTTACGAATATCCCTATACCGGTTCCTTATGCAGCTGCCTTTGAAGGAGAGCGTGTAAGGAAAGAGCAGTTGTGCGTGGAATTTGGCGGTAAGGCAAGTACGTCATTTGAATTCTTAAGCTCCAGGGATCCCGATCATATAGAGGACGCAAAAATTGAATTATACGGCCCGGATATCGATAAGCTGGAGCAAGGCTCTAAATCTTTACCTTTGGCAATTATAGCTGAGGTTTCCGGCAGGAAGATGCAGAAAGATTTTGAGCCGATATTAGAGCGTCAGATACACCGTTATGTAAATTATGCCATGGGGCTTATGCACGTCGGCCAGCGCGATATGAACTGGATAAGGATTTCTAATGATGCCTTCAATAAAGGTTTTCGCCTTAAACATATAGGGACCATTCTTCATGCCATGTTGCATCAGGAATATAGCGCCATAGTTGATAAAGTTCAAGTTAAGATTTATACCAAACAGCAAGATGTGCAGAATTTACTGGTAGATGCCAAAAAGAGCTATGATGAGCGTGATGAGCGCATAAGTGGAATGACCGATGAAAGCGTGGATACATTTTATTCTTGTTTATTGTGTCAATCGTTTGCCCCTAACCATGTTTGCGTAGTGACTCCGGAGCGTTTAGGGCTTTGCGGCGCTTATTCCTGGCTGGATGCCAAAGCTTCTTTTGAAATTACGCCTACCGGTCCCAATCAGCCAATAGCCAAGGGCGCGGTTTCAGACGATAGGCTGGGGCTTTGGAATAACGTAAATGAATTTGTGAAACAAAAATCTAATAAAAGCATTGATAAAGTAAGTATGTATTCCCTTATGGATTCGCCTCAATCTTCCTGCGGGTGTTTTGAGTGCATTGTTGCCATAATCCCCGAGGCAAATGGCGTGATGATTGTGCATCGTGATTATGCCGGGATGACTCCTTGCGGCATGAGCTTTACCACTTTAGCCGGTTCTGTAGGCGGAGGTGTGCAAACACCAGGATTTTTAGGTGTGGGAAAATTATACATCTTAAGCAGAAAATTTATCTCTGCTGAAGGCGGCCTTAAGCGCGTAGTCTGGATGCCCAAAGAACTGAAAGAACTTTTAGGCGACAAACTAAAGCAGCGGGCAAAGGAAATAGGGGATGCAGGATTCGTGGACAAGATCGGCGATGAGACAGTGGCTACAAGCTCTGAGGATTTGGTAAAATTTCTGGGAAAAGTAAAACATCCTGCTCTTGAGATGGAGCCTTTGATTTAATATTTTTCTTGACGCTAAGTCCTTTAAATGTATAATATTATAAAGAATATGCAAATCCATTCTTTATCGAAGAAAATAGCCATACTGTTAGTTGTGCTATTCTCTGCTTCCTCAATCTTCGCCAAAGAGCCGAAAGAACCACGCTTAGAAGATAAATTAACAGCGCTTAAAAAAGATGCCCGGGTTTACCGCGATCAGGGTTTGGCCTGTCAACGTAGCGGAGACCTTGAAAGTGCTCTGAGTTTTTATCAGAAATCAATTCAGCTAGATCCGACATACGTCGTAGCTTATAACGATTTGGGTGTAATCTATGAGGCAAAGGGCCAGGTTGACCGTGCTGAAGAAACATATCTTAGGGCGATAGCAACCGACCCCACTTATTTAAACAGTTATACGAATCTGGCCCTTTTGTATGAAGGTAAGCGTGACCTGCACAGGGCAGAGGAATTTTGGGAAAAAAGGGCAGAATTAGGTTCTGGTGATGATCCCTGGACAAATAAGGCAAATGAACGTGCAGAAGAAATCAGCCTGATTTTGTCCAAGAGGCCCTTAGAGGACTTAAGAGAAAAGGAAATTTTACGTTTAACCGAAAGAGTATCCAAACCCCGGACCGTATTCACCTATGACGACAAGAGTATGTCCCGCAAGCATTTTTCAAAGGCAAATGAGTTCTATAATAAAAGAGAATATGCGGCAGCTGTAAAGGAAGCTCTGGATGCGCAACAGTATGATCCCACTAACAAAGAAATCGAACAATTTATTGAAAAGGTCCAGTTAAGAGCGTTATCAGAATAGTTCGCCACAAGAAAAACCTACCATAAGTGAAACTCCATGCTGATTAAATTACGTAATGAGTAAGAAGCGATTATTTTTAATTGATGCCACTGCTTTTTGTTACCGCGCTTTTTATGCGTTGCCTAGGCTAACTACTTCTTTCGGCCAGCCGACAAACGCGGTCTACGGATTTTTGAATATATTAAATAAGATCTTAAAAGAAAACAAGCCTGATTACCTGGCTGTTTGTTTTGATGTTTCAAGGGAAACTTTTAGACAAAAGAAGTTTGCGGAATATAAAATACAAAGGCCAGCCATGCCTGATGATTTGTCTAGCCAGATACCCCTGATAAAAGAAATAATTTCTGCTTATGGTATACCGATATTCGAAAAAGAGGGGTTTGAGGCAGATGATGTTATTGCCGCCATAGCCCGTAAATACCAGGATAAAGCCATATCCATAACCATTGTCAGCTCTGATAAGGATATATTGCAATTAGTAGGAGATAAGACAATTGTATTTAGCCCTTATAAGGATACAGGAGTGACTTACGACCAGGAAAAAGTTATTGAGCGCTATGGAGTACCCCCTGAATCTATACCTGATATAATCGCTCTTATGGGTGATCAGGTTGATAATATACCTGGGATCCCGGGCATAGGAGAAAAGACATCCAGAGAATTAATCAAAAGCTTTGGCTCGCTTGACAACTTGTTAAAGAATATTGAAAAAATAAAACAAGAAAAACTAAAAAGTAATATTCTTAATAATTTGGAAAAGATAAAACTCAACAAGGAACTAGTGGTTTTAAACCAAAACGTGGATATTGATTTTAATTTGAATGATTTGACCACAAAAGAGCCTGACTCAAAAGAACTATTCAGGTTGTTCAAGCACTTAGAGTTTAAGAAGCTGTTAAAGGAATTACCCCAGGAGGAACAGGAAGCGCAGGATATCGTAATTGAGAAAATCAGTGACGATGGGTTAAAAGAAGCGTTCGATAAGGCTGATGAGCTACTGCTGCAGGCAGATTTTGCAACCAACCATGTATTTTATGCGAAAAACAAATTTTTTAAAACAGATTCCATAGGTGATAATTTTAGAAATGTTTTATCAGATTCTGCCATAAAAAAGACCAGTCACGATTTAAAAAAATTAAACATATCTTTAGCTAAATCTGACATCGCCTTGGCGGGTTTACATTTCGATACCATGATTGCCGCATACGTGTTAAATCCGGCAAAAACCGGATACGGCTTAGCTGATATAGCTTTTGATTATCTTGGCTCACCCGTCATAGCGCAAGTCAGCGATCCCGTAAAAGCGCTGGATTTGATAATGAAACTTAAGCCCAAACTGGAAAAGGAGCTGCAAGATAAAAATTTGGTTAAGCTTTTTAGCAAAATCGAAATGCCTTTAGTGGAAGTTTTAGCTGACATGGAGTTAACCGGAATCAAGATAGATTTAAAAGTCTTTAAAAGCCTTGCAGCCGAAATAGAAAAACGATTGATTAAGTTAATCGAGGAAATTTATGCATTAAGCGGCTGCCAGTTCAACATAAATTCTCCTAAGCAACTAAGAGAAATATTGTTTACGAAGTTGAAATTGCCGGTGATTAAGAGGAGTAAGACCGGGCCTTCAACCGACGAGGAGGTCTTAAGGCGCCTGGCAGATAAGCATGAGCTTGCGGCATTGCTGCTTGAGTACCGCCAGTTGACCAAGATTAAGAATACATATGTGGATACTCTGCCAGATTTGATAGACAAAAATTCAGGCAGGATTCATACGTCTTTCAATCAAACAGGCACGGAAACCGGCAGGCTCAGCTCCAGTAATCCCAATTTACAGAATATCCCCATAAAGACTGATATCGGTAAGAATATCAGGCGCGCTATAATTGCCTTTGATGAAAAAAGTTTTCTTTTTTCCTGCGATTATTCGCAGATAGAGTTAAGGATATTGGCGCATTTGTCCAAAGATGAAAATTTAATTTCCGCATTTATCAATAATAAAGATATTCATATTGCCACGGCAGCTTTGATTTACGGACTGGAAGAATCCCAGGTAACCGATCAAATGCGTGAATCCTCCAAGCGGGTTAATTTCGGGATAGTTTATGGCTTGACTTCTTTTGGATTAAGCAAAGATTTAAGGATATCCCCGGCAGAAGCGCAAAATTTTATCGACACTTATTTCCTGCGTTATCCTAAAGTCAAAGATTATATCGATACGCAGATCAAGCAGGCTGAAATTGACGGTTTTATTACCACGATTTTTGGCAGAAGAAGGTACCTGCCTGAGATTAAAAACAAAAACCTGAATATCCGTCAATTTGCCCAGAGGCAGGCGGTTAATACGCCTATACAGGGTTCTGCCAGCGACCTCATTAAATTAGCCATGATAGACATACACAACCTTATAAAGAATAAGAATTTGAAATCCCGCATGATACTGCAGGTCCATGACGAATTGGTATTTGATGTGCCTATAAAGGAAGAAGTAGTGTTAGTTGAATTGGTAAAGGAGAGAATGGAGAATGTTTTAAAGCTGGATGTGCCCATCAGGGTAGATATAAAAAAGGGCCGGAACTGGTTAGAAATGGAGGAGGTCAAATGAGGATAGTCATGGCAGCATCGGAGGTCGTGCCTTTTGCAAAGACAGGCGGTTTAGCAGACGTGGCCGGGGCTTTGCCTTTGGCGCTGGAAGAAGAAGGCCAGGAAGTTATAATTGTTATACCAAAGTACAAGGCAATTGATGAAGCTAAGTTCGATATCAAGAGACTTTGCGAAGGTATTTCGTATGCTGTGATAGGTAAAAATATAAAGGTTTATTTTATCGAGAACGACTACTATTTTAACCGCGACGGATTATACGGAGATAAAAACGGCGATTATAAAGATAACTTAGAAAGATTTTCTTTTTTTTGTAGGAGAACATTAGAGCTGTTAAAAGAAATAAATTTCTCCCGCCCAACTATTACTATGTCAGGCGGGATCCCGCCCGCTATTAATAGCCTGGCGGGAAAGCCCGATATTATTCACGTGCATGATTGGCAGGCCTCACTAATACCGGTATACTTAAAGTTTAGGTATTCTAACGACCCGTTTTATAAAAACATTAAGACGGTGCTTACTATACATAACATAGGTTATCAGGGATTATTTTCCAAAGATGAATTTTCTAAGCTGGGTTTGGATTGGAGTTTATTCAACATAGAGGGTTTAGAGTTTTATGACAAGATTAACATCTTAAAAGGCGGGATGGAATTCTCGGATATTATTAATACAGTAAGCGAAACTTATGCCAAAGAGATCCAGACCAAGGAATTCGGCTTTGGCTTGGAGGGTGTGCTGAATAGGCGCAAATCCTCGGTATTCGGAATTTTAAACGGGCTTGATTACGCTATCTGGGACCCTAAAACCGATAAGTTCATCGCAAAGAATTATTCAGCCAAGGACATAGAAATTAAATACAAAAATAAAGAAGACCTGCAGAAAATCTGCAAGCTTCCTTTAAAAAATGATGTCCCGTTATTCGGAATAGTTTCCAGGCTTGCCGAGCAGAAAGGCTTTGATATACTTGCCGAGGGAATAGAAAAAATCTGCAAGATGGGTTTACAGTTGGTAATTTTAGGAACGGGAGACTTAAAATACCATTTACTTCTGGAAGAAATGGTCAAGAAATACCCCAAGGTTATATCGTTGCATTTAAAATTTGACGATAGTCTAGCGCATAAGATTTATGCAGGCTCTGATATTTTTCTCATGCCTTCCAAATATGAACCCTGCGGATTGGGGCAATTGATATCTTTGAGATACGGCACAATCCCCCTGGTGTTTAAAACCGGAGGCTTGGCTGATACTGTAAATAAAGATAACGGGTTTATATTCGATAAATATTCAAAAGACGAATTAATCAAGACCATTAAACTTTCAATCAAGGCATTTGAAAGCAAAAAGAAATGGGCTGAGCTGGTCGTAAAGGCAATGAAATATAATTTTTCTTGGGAGGCGTCAGCCAAAAAGTATCTGGATTTGTATGCCAAGGCAAAGTCAAAATAGGCAAAAACTCATTCTTGGGATAACAGGAAGTTTCTCAAGCGGCAAAACTACAGTTGCCAGGATGTTTGCGTCAGGCGGTGCAAAATTAATAGACGCAGATAAAATAGCTCATTCGGTTCTTAAGCCCGGATGCAGGGCATATAAAAAAATAGTCGCAAGTTTCGGCAAAGGCATACTGGCTAAGAATGCGCGAATTAACCGCAAAAAATTATCCGGTATCGTATTCAATAACAAAATCTTATTAGAGAAATTAAATGCCATCGTCCATCCACGGGTAGTTGGAATTATAAAAGAGCAAATAAAAAATTCCAGATCAAAGGTTATTGTTTTGGATGTGCCTTTATTAATCGAGGCAGGGTTAGTTAAGCTAGTGGATAAAATAATCGTAGTCAAGGCAAACACAAAGAAACAAATCCAGAGAGCCAAAATTAAAACCTCTCTTGGGCGTGTAGATATTATGAAAAGAATCAGGTCCCAGATTCCTCTACGCGTAAAATTAGGTTTGGCGGACTTTATAATAGATAATAGCGGCAGTATCGATAAGACCAGAAATCAAGTAGCGCAAATAAGGAGGCAGTTGTGGAAAAGTTAGATATCGGAAATTTAAAAGAGATGAAGATTACGGAACTTAACAAATTAGCCAAAGAGCTAAACGTTAACGGCGTAAGCGGCGTAAAAAAGCAGGATCTTATATTTAAGATACTGCAGGCTCAGGCAGAAAAGGAAGGCTTGATGTTCGGGGAAGGGGTATTGGAGATACTTCCCGAAGGGTTCGGATTCTTGAGAAGCCCGAATTACAATTATCTGCCCTGCCCGGATGATATTTATATATCTCCTTCGCAGATCAGGAAGTTTGATTTAAGGACGGGCGATACGGTAAGCGGCCAGATCCGGCCGCCTAAAGAAGGTGAAAAATATTTCGCCCTTCTTAAGGTAGAAGCGGTGAATTTTGAGAATCCCGAGGATGCTAAAGAAAAGGTGTTATTCGATAACCTGACCCCGATATATCCTCACGAAGCATTTAACATGGAAACCAAGCCCGAAGAAATATCCATGAGGGTAATGAGTTTGCTTACCCCCATCGGTAAGGGCCAGCGCGGGCTTATCGTCGCCCAGCCTTACAGCGGAAAAACCGTGCTATTGCAGAAAATCGCCAATTCCATTACCAGCAATAATCCCGATGTGGTTTTGATCGTGCTTTTGATAGACGAGCGCCCGGAAGAAGTTACCGATATGCAGAGGAACGTCAAGGGTGAAGTAATATCGTCTACTTTTGATGAGCCGCCGGAAAGGCACGTCCAGGTAGCTGAAATAGTCTTGGAAAAAGCAAAGCGACTGGTAGAGCATAAAAGGGATGTAGTGGTCCTTTTGGACAGTATCACCCGCTTAGCCCGCGCTTATAACGCCGTGGTGCCGCATAGCGGAAAGGTACTTATCAGGCGGTATTGATTCCAATGCCCTGCAAAAACCCAAAAGATTTTTTGGTGCTGCCCGCGCAGTCGATGAGGGCGGAAGCCTTACGATAATCGCTACCGCGCTGGTTGATACCGGAAGCCGTATGGATGAAGTTATTTTTGAAGAATTCAAAGGAACCGGCAACATGGAATTACAGTTGGACAGGAATCTATTCCAGAGCAGAATTTATCCGGCCATCGAGATAAAGCGTTCAAATACCAGGCATGAGGAATTGCTGCTAAAACCTGAACATACTGCAGAAGATTTGGATATTAAGGAAGGTTTTGAATGAGTTGAGCAATGTAGAGGCAATGGAGCTTTTGATTGAAAAATTATCCAAGACAAAGAATAACGAGGAATTTTTAAACAGCATGAACCAATAAAAGTTAAAAGTTAAAAGCAAAAAGTAAAAAGTAAAACTTAAAAGGAGAAGAAAATGAAAGACAAAATTCATCCGAATTACAAAGACAGCACAATCGTTTGTGCATGCGGAGAAACAATCCATACCCGCTCCACAAAACCAGCTATCAGGGTAGAGATATGTTCCAAGTGCCATCCATTTTTTACCGGAAAGCAGAAATTCGTGGATTCCGCAGGCAGGGTAGATAAATTCATGAAAAAATACGGTAAGAAATGATAAAGCTTGAGCAATTAGCAGAAATTAGAAGACCGTTATTGCGAACTGGAACAGCTTTTAGCTTCTCCGGAAGTTATTTCCAACAAAGAGCAGCTTAACAGATATGCCAAAGAGTTATCTGACATAAAGCTGCCTGTTTCTTTGTTTAGAGACTACAAAAAAATTTCTAAAGAGATTGAAGAACTCCAGGCTTTGTCTAATGAAAGGCATGATAAGGAACTGATAGAGCTGGCTAAGCATGAACTTCAAGACTTAGAAGTCAGGAAAAGCAAGCTGGAACAGGCATTAAAACAGGCCCTTGTCGGGGAAGACAAAGATATTGGCAGGGATGTAATCGTAGAAATCCGGCAGGGCACAGGCGGAGATGAAGCAGGATTATTTGCAGCCGACCTTTATCGTATGTACACAATATACGCTACGAATAAAGGCTGGACAGCAGAACAGATGTCTGGTAACGCTAATGAATTAGGCGGGTTAAAAGAAGTGGTTTTTAGCGTTAAGGGCAGAGATGCCTACAAGAGGCTTAAATTTGAAAGCGGTGTGCATCGCGTGCAGCGAGTCCCCACAACTGAAGCGCAAGGCAGGATTCATACTTCTACTGCCACTGTTGCCGTGTTGGTAGAGCCTAAAGAAGTAGATTTGGTCATTGAACCTAAAGACCTAAGGATTGATACTTACAGGTCTTCCGGCCCCGGGGGCCAACATATGCAAAAAACCGATTCCGCAGTAAGGATCACGCATATACCTAGCGGCGTAGTAGTCGCCTGCCAGGATGAACGGTCACAACTAAAAAATAAAAATAAGGCAATGAGGATTTTAGGGGCAAGGATCCTGGATATAAAAAGAGAAGAGGAAGCCAAAAAAATATCCCAGGAAAGAAAAACCCAAATCGGATCAGGCGACAGAAGCGAGAAAATCCGAACCTATAATTTTCCCGATCGGCGAGTAACTGACCATCGCATTAATTTTACTTCGCATAGGCTGGAGGCAATATTAGAGGGTGATTTGGATGAGCTTTCAGATGCCTTAATTAGCGCCCAGGAAGAAAAGAAAAATGAATGAAGCTGAATTATTGTTCAGTTCAATTCTAAACTGTGAAAGATTGTCTTTATACCTGAATAAACAATCTGTTCTGGATAGGGATAGCGCACATTCTATTTCTAGCGCTCTAAGCAGGCGCATTAAGGGAGAGCCAATACAATACATATTAGGCAAGACTGAATTTATGGGCTTTGAGTTCAAAGTTACCCCTGACGTGTTGATACCCAGGCCGGAGACGGAAATATTGGTTGAAGTAACTATGAAGCAGCTCTCAGCTCTCAGCTCTCAGCTCTCAGCTTTAAAGGTTCTGGATGTTGGGACAGGATCGGGTTGTATTGCTGTGGCTTTAGCTAAACTATTTCCCGGAGTAAAAATCGATGCGTTAGATTTATCAGGGAATGCATTGGAAATAGCCAGAGAAAACGCTAAAGTACATAATGTAAATATTAATTTTATCCCCAGTGATTTATTTTCAAACAATAAGTTGCTGCTTAACACATACGATATAATTATAAGCAATCCGCCTTACATAGCCTCCGAAGAAATCGATAAATTGCAACCGGAAATCAAATGGGAACCACACATGGCTTTGGATGGCGGGATAGACGGGTTGGATATTTACAGGAAATTAATCCCCGGATCTTTGTATTATTTAAGGCCAGGCGGTTACCTGATTATGGAGATAGGTTTTAACCAGGCCAGGAGTTTAAAAAATATTTTCCGAAAATATGAAGATTTTGAGATAATAGATGTAGTCAGGGATTACAATGATATTGAAAGAGTTATAGTCGCACAAAGGAGTGTAATGTGTAAAGTGTAATGTGTAATGTGTAATGCCAGTGTAACGCAAAAGAAAGTGTAATGTAAAAACCAATTCCATTACACAATTAAACATTACACCCACGTTACACATTACACATTAAACGTTACACAAATTTATAAAATGGATAAATTATTGATTGAGGGGGGAGTAAGGCTTAAGGGTGAAGTGACGGTGTCAGGAGCGAAAAACTCAGCGCTTCCTATCTTAGCAGCTACGCTATTAACTGATGATGCCTGCGTAATCAAAGGCGTTCCGGATTTACGGGATACCTCCACTATGATAAAGATCCTGCGATCGCTCGGTAAAAACGTGGAATCTGATAAGGGAGTAATAACCATAACTTCATCAAGGAATACCGATTTTGTTGCTGATTATAAACTTGTTTCAACCATGCGGGCATCTTTTTGCGTATTAGGCCCTCTCTTAGGCAAGCTTAAAAAAGCAAAGGTGTCTCTGCCCGGGGGTTGTATCATCGGAGTGCGTCCCGTTGACTTACATCTTAAAGGAATGAAAGCCCTGGGTGCGGATATAACCATTGAATCGGGTTATGTTATTGCCAAAGCAGACAAATTAAAAGGTAATCATATTTATTTGGGAGGTGTTTACGGCTCATCAGTATTAGCTACGGATAACGTAATGATGGCAGCAGTATTAGCATCCGGTGAGACCACAATCGAATCTGCAGCCTGTGAACCTGAGGTAGCTGATTTGGCGGAATTCCTGATTAAAATGGGAGCAAAAATTAAAGGACACGGCACTCCCATTATAGAGATTGAGGGAGTAAAACATCTGCACGGTGCATCTCATACAATAATACCCGACAGAATTGAAGCAGGAACCCTTATGATTGCCAGTTTAATTACCGCAGGAGATATTATCATAAAGAATGTTTACCCCCAACACCTGGGAGCTTTGATTGATAAATTGGAAGAAGCAGGAGCCTGTATAACTAAAGCCAATCAGGCAATGAGGGTGCGCAGTAAAAGGAAACTAAGGGCGGTAAATATAACTACACTTCCTTTCCCGGGGTTTGCCACTGACATGCAGGCACAGATTATGGCTCTTATGAGCGTTACCCCCGGTATCAGTGTGATTACCGAGAAGATTTATCCTGATAGATTCATGCATGTAGCTGAGCTTAACCGTATGGGAGCCCATATCCAGAGAGAAGGGCCTCACGCCATTGTGGAAGGCGTGAAACAATTATCGGGCGCTCCGGTCATGGCCTCGGATTTGCGCGCTTCAGCGTGCCTAGTGTTATGCGGCCTTGCTGCACGCGGTAAGACCACAATCTCAAGAATTTATCACCTGGAGCGCGGTTATGAAAATATTGAAGAAAAGTTAGAGAAGCTGGGCGCTAAAGTCTGGAGAGAAAAAGAATGATACTGATGATTGATAATTACGATTCTTTTACCTATAATCTCGTGCAATATTTAGGCGAATTAGGCGAGAATCTAAAAGTTTATAGAAACGATAAAATAACATTAAGTAAAATTAAACAATTGGCACCCAACAAGATTGTTATCTCTCCTGGCCCAGGGAGGCCCGAGGATGCAGGAATTTCTTGCAGCTTAATAAAAGAATTCGCAGGTAAGATTCCTATACTTGGGGTTTGCCTGGGGCACCAGGCAATAGGATACGTCTACGGAGGCAAAATAGTCGGCGCCAGAAAACTTATGCACGGTAAAACCTCACTTATTTATCATAATCAGAAAACCATATTTCGCGGCATAGCCAATCCTTTTGAAGCTACCCGTTACCATTCTCTGGTAGTAGAAAGAAAGACTTTCCCTGCTTCTCTTGAAATAACTGCCTGGACAAAAGACAAAGAAGTCATGGGTTTAAAACACAAAAATTATCCCTTATGGGGCGTACAATTCCATCCCGAATCCATTTTAACCAAAGCTGGCAAAGATATTTTAGCTAACTTTCTAAAACAGTGATCACGGAAGCTACCGCCATATTGTCCCGCAAACTCGATTTGTCCGAAAGCCTAATGACTTCTGTAATGGAGGAAGTCATGTCCGGAAAAGCCGCTACGCAGGATATCGTAGATTTTTTAAATGCCCTGAATGAAAAAGGCGAAAGCGTTGAGGAATTGACTGCTGCAGCGCTGGTAATGCGGCGCTTCGTTACTAAGATAAACACAGCGCATAAAATAATACTTGATACCTGCGGAACCGGAGGAGATAGATCAGGCACATTTAACGTTTCTACAATAGTTGCTTTTGTGGCCAGTGCAAGCGGTATCACAGTGGCAAAACACGGCAACCGTTCAGTATCAAGCTGTTGCGGCAGCGCAGACATACTGGAAGCCTTGGGTATAAATATTAATTTAACCAAAGAGGTAGTTGAAAAATGCCTCAATGAAATCGGTATTGCTTTTTTATTTGCGCAGAATCTTCATCCTGCAATGAAGTATGCTATGCCGGCAAGAAAACAAATAGGCAGGCGCACCATGTTTAATATTTTAGGCCCCTTGACTAACCCGGCTGGCGCGACTCATCAGTTGGTAGGAGTTTTTGATAAGCGCTGGACAGAAATCTTGGCAAAAGTTTTGTTAAACCTGGGTACGGTGCATGCCTTGGTAATCAGCGGAGAAGATGGCCTTGATGAGATAACTACTACTACGAATACTTTTATTTCCGAGGTTTCTGCAGGTGCTATAAACAACTATGAAATAAACCCGGAATATTTCGGGTTAAAAAAAGCCAGCCTCAAAGATTTAAAGGGAGGGGATGTCTCCTATAACGTAGAAATTATGATGGACATTTTAGGAGGAAAACCCGGTGCCAAACGCGACATTGTGCTGCTAAATGCAGCAGCTGCAATTTATGCGGCTGATAAAGTAAAGAATTTACGCGATGGGATAAAGCTGGCTGCCGAGGCAATAGATTCAGGCAATGCGTTTAAGAAATTCAATCTTTTAAAAGAATTTTCCAATGCCTAAACCAGACAAATTAAAAGAGATTGTCCAGAAGAAGAAAGAAAAAATCATTTTAGCCAAACAGGAATTTCCCGAAGCTGATTTGAAAGCCAAATTACCTTATGTTGCCGCAACCCGCCCCTTTATCCCAGCCATAAATAAGCCGCGCCAGATTTCTCTTATTGCCGAGATAAAGAAACAGTCGCCTTCTGCCGGAGTAATCCGCCAGGATTTCAATCACCAGGAAATCGCCAAGATTTATCAGGAAGCAGGGGTTCAGGCGATTTCAGTTCTGACTGAAGAGGATTATTTCGCAGGAAACTTGAATTTTATTAATGAAATAAAGAATTTGGTTAATTTGCCCATACTAAGGAAAGATTTTATTCTTGAATCCTACCAGGTTTTAGAATCCAGGGTTTTTGGGGCAGACGCCATACTTTTAATCGCAGATTTATTGACGCAGGAAGAAATCTCGCAGATGGTTAGTGACGCGGCTGGGCTGGGCATGGATTGCCTGGTTGAGGTGCATTCTGAAAAGGAGCTCAAGAAAGTCCTGAAATTAAAAGGAGTTTCGCTAATCGGCATAAATAACCGTGACCTGCGCACGCTTGAGGTGGATTTTAAGGTTACGGAAAAGCTTTTCCCGCTTATTCCCAGAGACAAAACCGTAGTGGTTGAAAGCGGGATTAAGTCTTATCAGGATACCTTGTTCCTTAAAATTCTAGGAGTTAACGCTGTATTAATCGGCGAGGCATTTATGGAGGCAGCGGATATCGGTAAAAAAATAGAAGAGGTAATGGGTTGGTAATAAAACTCAAAAGGCAAAAGGAAAAAGTCAAAACTTCAACGTAAAACTAAAAACTTTAGTTTAAAATAGAATTGATAAAAGTCAAGATTTGCGGAATAACTAATATTCAGGATGCGAAGGCATCTGTAGCTGCTGGATGCGATGCGCTGGGTTTTGTATTTTATAAAAAGAGCAGCCGATATATTGTTCCTAAAAAAGCAAAAAAAATAATTGATAAACTCCCTAAGAGAATTTTCAAAATAGGCGTTTTTGTTAACGGGACAGAAAAATCCGTAAAAGATATTGCAAAATCGTGCAATCTTGATATATTGCAATTTCATGGCGATGAATCGCCTGAGTTTTGCCGTAAATTCCCAAAATACAGGATAATTAAAGCCTTTAGGGTTAAAGACAGTATAGATTTAGAAAATGTATTAAGATATAAGACCTTTGCCTATCTTTTTGATACTTTTACAAAATCAAACATCGGCGGCACTGGCAAGAAATTTGACTGGAAGCTTATCAGGCACATTGGTAAAATAAAACGTCCTATATTTTTATCCGGTGGATTAACTGCGCATAATGTAAAGCAGGCCTTACGAATTGTAAAACCGCAGTGGGTAGATGTTTCTAGTTCTGTGGAAAGTGAACCAGGCAAGAAGAGTGTTAAGAAAGTACAAGAGTTTATTAGGGTGGTTAAAAATCTATCTTAAACATGAAAAAGTGTCCGTTTTGCGCTGAAGAAATTCAGGATGATGCTATAAAATGCCGTTATTGCGGGGAATTCTTAAAGAAAAAACGCAAGTGGCTCAACTGTTTCTTGGGTTGCCTTGTTTCGTTTTTTGCTTTCATATTTTTATTAATATTTATTACCTATTTAAGCTTTTTTCTGTTAAAATTCCTTATCTATAAGATATTTTTCTCCGGCTCTAGCTCTTTGAATAATCCTGTTCCCTTTACCGGGCAGGGGATTGAGGGCATGCTTAAGGAATTCGGCGATGCGTTCAGGGCAATTTGGGAAAGATTAGCACATAATAACACAACCACATTTTAAGGAAAATTTATATGTTACCTGATAAAAAAGGACATTTTAACGGCTTTGGCGGAAGGTTCGTGCCTGAAACCTTGATTTATGCCTTGGATGAGTTGGAAAAAGTGTATTTAAAAGCCAAGCGCGATAAAAAATTCCATGAACAACTTGACTATTACCTTAAGGAATATGCCGGACGGCCCACTCCTTTATATTCGGCGAAAAACTTAGGCAGAAATCTGGGATTAGATAAGATATATTTGAAACGTGAAGATCTGCTTCATACCGGCGCACATAAAATTAATAACACCTTAGGCCAGGGTTTGCTTGCGTTAAGGATGAAAAAAGAGCGCGTAATTGCAGAAACCGGCGCAGGCCAGCATGGAGTAGCCACTGCAACTGTTGCGGCAATGTTCGGCCTTAAATGCGACGTTTACATGGGCGAGGAAGATATAAAAAGGCAGGAGCTAAATGTTTTCAGGATGAAACTGTTGGGAGCAAGGGTAATCTCGGTTAAAAGCGGCACAAAAACTTTAAAAGATGCCATGACCGAGGCGTTAAGGGATTGGGTGACAAATGTCAGGAATACACATTATGTTATAGGCACTGTTGCCGGCCCCCATCCGTATCCTATGATGGTCAGGGATTTTCAATCAATTATCGGTAAAGAAGCCAGGCGGCAAATATTAAAGCAGGAAAACAGGCTCCCGGATTATTTAATCGCCTGTGTAGGCGGGGGAAGTAACGCCATGGGTTTATTCTACCCCTTCTTTAATGACAAAAAAGTTAAATTTATAGGGGTAGAAGCAGCGGGATTGGGCATTGCTTCCGGCAAGCATGCTGCAACTTTAGTAGCCGGATCTCCCGGAGTTTTACACGGGTCAAAGTCAGACTTACTGGAAGATAAATTCGGCCAGGTTAAGAATGCGCACTCAATCGCAGCAGGGCTAGATTATCCCGGAGTAGGGCCGGAGCATGCTTATTATAAAAAAATAGGCAGGGCAACTTATGTAGCGGTAAGCGATAAGGAAGCGCTGGAAGGTTTTAAGCTATTGTCAGAGACTGAAGGCATAATTCCTGCGCTTGAACCGGCACACGCTATTATTTATTTAAAAAAGATGAGTAAGAAAATTAAAAAGAATTCTATTGTAATTTTATGCCTTTCCGGCAGGGGAGATAAAGATACTTATACAGTGGCGCAAAGGTTTAAACTATGAATAGAATTGAAAGAGCATTCAAAGATTTAAGGAAGAATAAGAAGAAAGCCTTCATTGCTTTTATTACCGCAGGTTACCCTAATCTGAATATTACGGAGAAACTGATACATGCATTTTCCAGAATCGGGGTGGATATTTTAGAGTTGGGGGTACCTTTTTCAGACCCGCTTGCAGACGGGCCGATAATACAAGAGGCTTCGCAAAAAGCTTTAAGAAATAATGTGCATCTGGCAGACATCTTAAAAGTAGTAAAAAAAGCGAGACACAATACAAATATACCTTTATGTTTAATGACTTATTATAATCCTATATTCTGTTTCGGTGAGAAAGATTTTGTGAAAAAGGCCATAGAGGCAGGCTTGGATGGAGTAATCATTCCGGATTTGCCTCCTGATGAGGGAAAAACCTTTATTAAGTTAGCGCAAAAGTACGGTTTAGATGTTATATGTTTTATTTCCCCCACAACTTCCCAAAAGCGTGCAAAATTTATTGCCGCAATATCAAAAGGTTTTATTTATTATGTTTCATTAACGGGAGTTACCGGCCCGCGTAAGAATTTACCCGCTGACCTGATAAATAACCTGAAAATCATTAAAAGAATAACCCAGAAACCTGTGTGTGTTGGTTTTGGCGTCTCAACAAACCTTCAAGTCAAACAAATTTATAAAATTGCAGACGGAGTGATTGTGGGTAGCGCTATCGTTAAAAAAATTAAGGATAATATAGGTAAGCAGGATTTAGTGAAAAATGTAGCCAATTTTGTCAGCAGTTTAAAAACATAAGATAATGACAAATGGCAAAATCCAAAGAAAAGGGGACGTTTCTATTTTTAACGTTTCCTAATTAGAAGAAAAATAGAAACGTCCCCTTTATTCTTAATTTAAGATATGTATAAGAAATATAAATTAGATAATGGTCTGAGAATTATTGCGCACCGCATGCCAGATATGCAATCTGTGGCATTAGGCATCTGGATAAATGTGGGCGGCAGGTACGAGTCCGAAGAGAATAAAGGTATATCTCATTACCTGGAGCATCTGGTTTTTAAGGGCACCAAGAATTATTCCTGCAGGAAGATAAAAGAATCCATTGAAGGCATGGGTGGCTCATTAAACGGCTTTACTTCCGAAGAGTTAACCTGCTATTTGGTAAAAATTCCTGCACGCTATTTTGAATTAGCCTTGAATGTTTTATCCGATATGGTGCTAAATCCTACCATACCCCAGGTAGAAGTAGATAAAGAAAGAACTGTAATCTTAGAAGAAATAAAGATGTATAGGGATTTGCCACAAAGCTACGTCTATGAGTTATTGGATGAATTGCTTTGGCCAAACCAGCCCCTGGGAGCGCCCATAATCGGAACAGTTGAATCTGTCAGCCGGATTGACAGAACCGATTTATCAGTTTTTAAACAGGATTATTACACCCCTGAGAACATAGTAATCAGTGCAGCCGGATTGCTGGATTATGACAAATTACGAAAAAAAACCGAAAAGATTTTTTCTTCATCTAAAGCTAAAAACAGAAACATTTTTGTGAATATAAAAGAAGGGCAACAGGCACCCCAGCTAAAATTATTCCATAAACAAACCGAACAGACGCATCTGGCTTTGGGGTTTCATAGTTTTAAGCGGGATCACCCTCTAAGGCATGCAGCAGGATTATTGCATGTAATATTAGGCGCTAATATGTCAAGCCGGTTATTTAATGAATTGAGAGAAAAAAGAGGCCTTGCCTATGAAATCGGTACAACACTGAAACGGTTTGACGATACAGGTGCATTTATCGTTCATGCCGGGATAGATAATAATAAAATAATACAGGCATTAGGGTTAATTTCAGAGGAGTTGAGAAAGATTAAGGATCAGTTAGTCACAAGCGATGAATTTAAGCGAGCAAGGGAATTTTATATCGGACAGCTTATGCTGGCTTTGGAGGATACTCTTGATCATATGCTTTGGATTGGTGAATATACGGCAAGCATCAATAAAACCTATACGTTAAAAGACATAATTAAAGAAGTCAACAAAGTAACCCGTCAGGACATATTGCAGGTAGCCAAAGAAGTATTCCTTAATAAAGAAGCTTGCCTAGCCTTAATCGGCCCACTGAAAGATAAAGAAGCGGACATTTACAAAGAGCTTAAGATAAATTAAAAATGGAAAATGTACTTTCCTGGCCCATGACAATAATATTATTAATAATCTTAGCATTGGTATCGTGTTTCTTTTCATTATCGGAGACTTCCATAGTCGGTTTAAGCAGGATCCGCCTTCGCCATATGATTTCACGGGGCGTGAGAGGCGCGCAGAGCATACAGCGCCTGATTACAAAACTGGACAAGTTTATTGTTGCGATTCTGGTAGGGAATAATTTTGTCAATATTGCAATGTCCGCAATTATAACAGGAATTTTCGTTTATCATTTCGGTTATAGATTAGGAATACTTCTTGCTACGCTTATTGCCGCGTTGTTTATAGTCATAATATGCGAGATTACCCCAAAGATTTTAGCAATTAAAAATACGGAACGCGCGGCTCTATTGGTCGCTCCGCTGATGGAAACATTTATCAAAATATTTAATCCTGTTATCTCTGTTTTTGAAGCCGCAGGCAGCATTATTATTAGATTATTAAGAATTAAACACGCAAAAAGATCTCCCCTGGTTACCGAAGAAGAGCTAAGACTGATGATTGAGCTCGGTAAAGAAGAAGGATTCTTGAGCATAGAAGAGGCAAAGACACTGCAGCGCATTTTTGAATTTGGAAAGATTAAAGTCAGCGACGTAATGGTACTAAAGGATAAGATGATATCCGTAGACATCAATATCACTCCGGGACAGCTCCTGGATATTTTTGTAGAAGAGGGTCATGCGAGACTGCCGGTATATAAGGGCTCGCCCGATAACGTCGTAGGAATTATTTATGCCAGGGACTTATTGTACATTTTAAGGGATAAAGGATTATTCTTGCTGCAGGATCTTTTGCATGAGCCTTATTTTGTCCCATCTAACATGCAAGTAAGCGAACTCTTAAAGAGATTCCAACTGGATAAAATTCAGATCGCTATCGTTATTAATGAACATAAAAAGACAGTAGGCTTGGTTACACTTGAAGACTTAATTGAAGAGATTGTGGGCGAGATAGAAGAGACACACCACAAGCATCGGCATAGATAAGTGAGGACATAAGTTATGGAGAATAAAATTAAAAATGTATCCGACATAACTTATCTGTCCGAACTTACCCGGCACATAAATTATGTGCTGGGTTATGGGCTCATTAATTATTTGACATGCAAAAATTACTGTGATAAGATAGAACACATTATTGGATAACGTGGCAGTTAAAAAGTTTAAGGAGGAAAGAAATGGCTGAAAAAGGTTATTGTGTAAAATGCAAGAAAAAACAGGAAATGAAAGATGAGCAGAAGGTCACGATGAAAAACGGGCGCCTGGCCGCAAAGGGCAAATGCCCTGCCTGCGGAACCGGCATGTATAAGATTTTAGGTAAAAAGTAGTTTAGGAGGTAAAATACTCATAGAAACAAAAAAAATAGCACTGCTTGCGGCAGCTGTTGCAGGTGCCAAGAAGGCTAAAAAAGTAGTCGTGCTTGATATGAAGAAGGTTGCCAGCCTTTGCGATTACTTTGTTATCTTAAGCTGCACTTCTTTAAGGCAGACAAACGCTGTTGCTTCGGCTATAGAAGAAGAATTAGAAAAGAACAGGATAAAACCTCTCTCTAAGGTTCCCAGAAACGACGAATCCGGATGGCTCGTCTTAGATTATGTTTCCGTAATAGTCCATATATTTTACGAACCGATGAGAGAGTTTTATTCTTTGGAGCGTCTTTGGTCTGATGCTAAGAAAGTAAGATTGGCAAGCACAAGAAAAAAATAATATCCCTGCCTTAAAAATTTCCTCTCATGAAAGAAAATATCCAGCAAACATTAACAAAAATTTTAAGAGAAGCTTTAAGCGAACTCAAATTAGATAGCGATTATTGCGGGCAATTTTACCTTGATTTTCCTACCGATGTACGCTTCGGAGACCTCTCCACAAATCTCGCCCTCAGGTTAAGTAAAATTTTAAAAAGGCCTCCGCTGGAAATTGCAAAAGAGATAACGCAAGTTACAAATAAGCGCCTAGATAGGGACCCTTTAAGAGCTTACGTAAAAGAAATCAAGGCAGAGGGAGCCGGTTTTATCAATTTTTATTTGCAGGAAAAATATTTCTACGAACAATTAAAAAACATAATTTTAAAAGGTAAGGCTTATTTTAAACTAAATTCTGGTAAAGGAACAAAGGTTTTGATTGAATTCGTAAGTGCAAACCCCACTGGGCCATTATCTGTTGCCCATGCACGCCAGGCTGCAGTAGGGGATGGCTTGGCAAATATACTGGAATTCTTAGGTTTTAAGGTAAAAAGGGAATATTACCTTAATGATGAAGGCAACCAGATAAATATATTAGGAAAAAGCGTAGAATTGCGCCTTAAGGAGTTAAGCGGCGAGCATTTGGAGTTTCCTGAAAATTATTATCAGGGAGATTATATTTACGATATAGCCAGGAAAGTTAAAAATGAAAATTTGAAAGTTAAAGATTTAGGAGAATTCGCAGGCAACTATATCCTGGGTATCATTAGAAATGAGTTGGATGATTTCGGCATAGAATTCGACATCTGGTATTCTCAAAAAGCCCTGCGTAAAAGCGGGAAGATTAATAAAGCACTTGAATTTTTGAAGAAAAAAGGATTCTTATATGACCAGGAAGGCGCTTTGTGGTTTAAATCTAGCGCATTCGGGGATGATAAGGACAGGGTTGTGATAAAAAGCGATGGTGTCTATACCTATTTAGCCCCGGATATTGCTTATCATCAGGGAAAATATAAGCGCGGATTTAAGTGGTTGATAAATCTTTGGGGCCCGGATCATCACGGCTACATCGGCCGGCTTAAGGCAGCAGTTCAGGCACTAGGGTATTCACCAGATTCTTTATCAATCGTAATCGTGCAGTTAGCTACTATTTTTCGGGATGGTAAATCAATCGAGATGTCCACCCGCAAAGGCCAATACATAACACTGCGTGAGGTGCTACAGGAAGTTGGAAAGGATTCTTCCCGTTTTTTCTTTATGATGCGCAGGACCGACAGCCACCTGGATTTTGATCTGGATGTCGCGAAAAAACAGACTCCGGAAAACCCCGTATATTATATACAATATGCCTATGCCAGAATCTGTAGTATCCTGCGTCAAGGGCAAATTAAGTTGAGAAAAGATGCTGATCTTGCGCTCTTAAAAGAAAAAGAAGAAGTTGGCTTGATTAAAAAGCTGATACAATTTAGCCCCATATTGAATATCTGCCTGGTTACTCAGGACCCTTACATGCTCACAGTATACCTTCAGGAGTTAGCCGAGGCATTTCATAAATTCTACGACCAGCACCGCGTTTTAGGAGACAACGATTCTTTAACAGGCGCCAGGCTCCATCTCATTGAAGCAACGAAAACCGTATTAGCTGCAGGATTGGAGTTGCTAGGTATTTCTAAGCCAGAAAAAATGTAAGTGAGGCCATAAGTTATGGAGCGAACACCCGGCTTTATCGGAACAGCCGGTGTGCCGCTTGTGCGGCAAGCGAACATAACTTATACGGCCGAACTTATCCTTGACACGTAAGGTTCAAATTGAGATGTAATCGAATTCGTGTCAAGGATCTAATTCACATAAATGCACAGTCATAAGATTCTAAATATCGCCCCGCAAGACTCCCAGCGCCAAAATGATTTCAGTAAGGAGCTCGGCACTTCTAAAATTCTTGCCCAGATTTTGATAAATCGAGGGATAAGCAGTATCAAAGAAGCCCAGGAATTCTTAAATCCTTCCTGCAAAGATCTTTACGACCCATTCTTATTTTGCGATATGCATAAGGCAGTGGATTTGATTAAAAGGGCTATAAAGAACAAGGATAAAATCCTCATTTTCGGGGATTATGACGTAGACGGCATAACCGCATTAACTTTGCTTTATGATACGCTGACAAATTTGGGGGCAAAGGTGATGCATTATCTGCCTCACAGGATAAAAGAGGGTTATGGTTTAAGCAAGGGGATAGTTAACATAGCTAAGAAAAATAATATCAAGCTCCTTATTACGGTTGACTGCGGTATAACAAACCATAAAGAAATAGAACTCTTAAGGCAGCATAATATAGAAGTGATTATCACCGACCATCATGAGCCGCAGAACGATATATTGCCTTCTGCCTCCAGCATCATAAATCCGAAAACCAAAGGTTCAAATTACAAATACAGGGATTTGGCAGGAGTGGGAGTTGCTTATAAGCTTTGCCAGGCCATAAGCGGCTCTGTAATGCTTGAAGATTTAGACCTGGTTTGTTTGGGCACGATTGCCGATAGCGTCCCGCTCACAGGCGAGAACAGGGTAATTGCTAAAGAGGGATTAATAAGATTATCACAGACCAAAAGAGAGGGTTTGAGAGTTTTGATAGAGAATGCAGGCATTCAAAACAAGAAATTTACCTCTACCTATGTTAGCTTCATACTGGGCCCCCGCTTAAATGCAAGCGGCCGCATGGACTCGGCAGAAACTTCATTTAATTTGCTGATGAGTGAATCCCGGGAAGAGGCAGGTAAGCTAGCAAATACCATAGAAGGGCATAACCGTATGCGTCAGAAGGTTGAGGGTAAGATTCTGGAGGAGGCGCAGGATTTAATCGATCGGGAAGTCAATTTTAAGGACCATAAAATAATTGTTATTGCCAAAGAGGATTGGCACCACGGAGTCCTGGGAATAGTGGCTTCTAAATTAGCCGACAAATTCTATAGGCCGGCAATTGTGATATCAGTCAGCGAAGATTTATGCAAGGGTTCGGCCCGTTCTATAAAAAATTTCCATTTATTTGAAGCACTTCTGGATTGCAAAGAATTTTTAAATACTTTCGGTGGCCATAGCCATGCAGCGGGGCTGGTGATTACCAAAAACAATATAGAGGATTTTAAACAGAATATTAACCGCCTTGCGCGCGAGAGGTTGTCTTTAACCGACCTGATGCCTAGCGTTGATATCGACGCAGAACTAAACCTGTCGGAATTAAACGAAGAAATAATAGCTGAACTGGAAAAACTTGAGCCTTATGGCGCAGGCAATCCCGAACCCCTGATTTTTACCAGGAATCTTAAGCTAAAAGGAGAACCGCAGACTTTAAGCAGAGAAACCTTGAAATTCTGGGTAACTGACACAAATACAACTTATCAGGCAATAGGGTTTGGCATGAGCGGTATTAAGGATAGTTTCACTCACGCTGATTGTTTTGATTTGGTATATACTCCCAGGATTGATAATTGGCGGGGTGATTCAGCTATTCTTTTAGAAGTTAAGGATATATTTTTCCACTAAAGATTTTAGGCTTTACGAAAATCGCCTTTTTTAATGCATTTTGCGCATACATAAACACTTTTGGGGTGTTTATTGATTAATATACGCATCTTTTGAAGATTGGGCAGGAATTTACGCTTGGACCAGCGGCTTATTTTGCTGCCTGTGCCGCCTTTACTCTTAGCTAGACCTTTTCTAGTTACGACTTTCCCCGTAAGTTCACCTTTGCCGCATAAAGCACATTTTTTGAACATTTTGATTATCTCCTTCAATAAGCTTAAATTATGGCATAAAACAAGTGATTTGTAAGTTCGAAGGGACTCCTTGATATTTTTTGAGTTGTAGCTTATTTTGTATATAAGGCTTATTCCAAAAAATATCAAGGAATTCAGCCATAAATTTACGTTCACTGTCGTAGATGTAAATTTATGGCTGAATTAGAGTATACTTGAAAATAATGGCTTGTCAAGTATAATAGGGGGGGGTATTATTGCATGGCTGAAGTTCTAGAAGGGTTAAATAAGGAACAAATTGAGGCGGTTACGCACAAGAACGGCCCCTTGCTGATTATTGCCGGCGCAGGCACAGGCAAAACTACGGTTATTACCCGTAGAATCACCTGGCTTTTAGCCGAAGGCCTGGCAAAGACCAATGAGATATTAGCGCTTACCTTTACTGACAAGGCAGCTTTACAAATGCTTGAGCGCGTGGATGTGCTGGTGCCATATGGATATACCGATATATGGGTTTCTACATTTCATGCTTTCGGCGATAAAATGCTTCGTGAAAATGCCTTGGTTGCCGGCCTAGATTCTGATTTTAAGGTCTTAACTCGGCCCGAGGCAGCAGTATTCGTTCGTGAGCATCTGTTTGAATTCGACCTTTCTTACTATCGCCCGTTGTCTGACCCCACGCGTTTTATCGAGGCATTGATTTCAGTATTCAGCCGGGCTAAAGACGAAGATATTTCTCCTGCAGAGTACATTAAATTTGCACAGGCGCTTGTCTTAAAATCGAAAGAAAACCCTGATGATCAGTCCTTGCAGGAAGAAGCATTGCAGCAGATGGAAATTGCGGCCGCTTACGCCAGATTCCAGGAATTGTTAGCCAAAAATGGATTAGTTGATTTTGGCAATCAATTTCATCTTGCATTAAAGCTTTTGAGAGAGCATCCTCTGATTTTAAAAAAGTACCAGCAGCAGTTTAAGTATATACTTGTGGATGAATTTCAGGATACGAACTTCGCGCAATTCCAGATGGTAAAATTACTTTCTGGCGGGCTTAAAAATATCAATGTAGTTGCTGATGATGATCAATGCATCTATCGTTGGCGGGGCGCAGCTTACAGTAACGTCTTAAATTTTGTAGATAGCTTTCCCGAAGCCAAAAAGGTCAGCCTGATTCAGAATTATCGTTCAGGACAACAGTTGTTGGATAGTGCCTATAAGCTGATTCAGAATAATAATCCGGAACGCTTTGAGGTAAAAGCAGGCATAGATAAAAAGCTAAAAGGCCAAGCTGAAGGGGTTGCCCCACAGCATAAACATTTTGATACTAATTCAGCTGAGGCAGATTGGGTGGCGCAAACAATACGGGATAAAGTTGAATCTAAAAAATTCGACTATAAAGATTTTGCCATACTCGTTCGCTCTAATTCTGACGCGCAGGCCTATTTGCAGGCGCTGAATTTGCAAAATACTCCCTGGCAATTTAGCGGCAGTCAGGGCCTTTATTCAAGGCAGGAGGTTAAGCTGTGTATTAATTTCCTGCGGGTTATTGCCAATCCTTCTGATTCCCTTAGCCTTTATTATTTATCATCAGGCGAAATCTACGCATTGGGTATTTCAGATTTAACCTTGTGCATGCATTATGCAAAACGCAGGAATAAAACTTTGTATTCCGTATTCAGGGATCTTGACAACATCGCTGAATTGTCCGAGGTAAGCGATAAATCGCGCGATAAAATAAAAGATATCTTGAAAGATATGGATAAATTTATGGAAATTTCCCGTGAAGAAACTAGCGGAAGGCTGCTTTATGCTTTTTTAACTGAAACAGGATTCTTAAAGGCCCTGACCAAGGATATGAATTCCCAGAAAGAAGCCAAAATTCAGAATCTTGCCAAATTCTTTAACATTGTGCGTGATTTTGAGCTAGTGGCAAAAGAAGACCGGGTGTTAAATTTCGTAAATTATCTGGACCTGCTAATCGAGGCAGGAGACGATCCTGAAACTGCCGGAACTGATTTAGATACCGATGCCGTCAACGTGCTCACTATACATAAAGCCAAGGGGTTGGAATTCAGGGTAGTGTTTATGGTAAGTTTGGTTAATGGCAAGTTTCCCGTAGCTGGCCGCAGGCAGTCAATTGAGCTGCCCGATTCATTAATCAAAGAGATATTGCCGGCGGGAGATTATCATATCCAGGAAGAACGCCGCTTGTTTTATGTAGGCATGACCCGGGCAAAGCAGGAACTTTTCTTAACCTCTGCGGTTGATTACGGCGGCGCACGCATGCGGCGGATCAGCCAATTTGTAATTGAGGCACTGGGTGATGCAGTTAAAGAGAAAGAGAAGCAAAAAACAGGGGCACTGGAAACTATAAAGCGCTTTGCGCCTCAAAAAGAAGCCCAAAAGAAAGCTATCCGTAATGTAGCGCAGGATGAATTTATTTATTTAAGTTTTTATCAGATAGACGATTACCTTAGCTGCCCGTTAAAATATAAATATGTGCACATATTGCGCGTGCCGATTATGGAGCATCATACGGTTATATACGGGAGGGCAATGCATGAAGCAGTAACAAAATATTTCCAGTTAAAAATAGCTGGTAAAGAAATGGAGCTTGCCGATTTATTAAATGCATTTAAGGAAAGTTTTGACCCGCAGGGATTTTTAGATGAAAGACACCAGAAGGAACGTTTTCACATCGGGCAGGAGGCATTAATCCGTTTTTTTAATTCTGAAGAGAAACGTAGTTCCATGCCCTTATATATTGAAAAAGATTTTGCATTTACCTTTGAAAATAATAAAATCAGGGGCCGTTTTGACCGTATTGACATGGAGAATGATCTAGCCGTGATTATTGATTTCAAGACCTCAGAAATAACCAAACAAAAAGATGCAGACAAGCGCGCCAAAGAAAGCATGCAGCTGGCGTTATACGCCCTGGCTTACAAGAATATATCCGGTAAGTTGCCCATAAGAGAGGAGTTGCATTTTCTTGAATCCGGGCTCATTGGTGTTGATAGGAAAGAGGAAAAAGACCTCGAAAACGTAAAGGAAAAAATAAGCGTAGTCGCCGCTGGTGTGCACAAGCGCGAATTTAGCGCCACTCCCGGTTACATGGTTTGCAATTATTGCGCTTATAATCAGATTTGCCCATTCGCCAGCATTAAATAATTACGTTAACAGTAGCAGTTTTATGATATAATGAAGCCCTCGTGTTAAAATCCGAGGTTTGCGGGCGGAATACTAGAGCGGTAATTGTTCATTTTCGGCTCGAAGGTCCGCGCCCTTCAGGGCGCGGTTTTTGCCCGCGAAAGTATAATTTTAAATTCACAAGGAGGAAACTATGGGGCCTAATGCAGCTGTTACGCTTTTGTTATTATTCCTGCTGGTTTTTATCTTCGACATTTCTTTTAACCTGCGCAGGTTAATCAAGAACATAGACAGGGTTTGGAGAAAATTAGAAGAAATAAATACCTGCCTCCAGAATAAATCTCTGTAGTTTCGCATCGTATTAATTATTTAGCAAGGAAGAAGGTAAAAATGTTTCGTGAAAAAATCAAGGTTTTGGATTGCACCATAAGGGACGGGGGCCTCATAAATAACCATGATTTTGACGTCAGGTTCGTGCGCGAGGTATACAAGGCGCTCTCAGCAGCAGGCGTCGATTATATGGAAATCGGCTATAAAAATTCTAAAAAGCTTTTTTCGCCCAAGGAATTCGGGAAATGGAAATTCTGCGATGATGAGGATATAAAGAAGGTTATTGAGGGGATAGATTCTAAGACAAAAATATCCATCATGGTAGATGTCGACAGGGTTGACCCGGAAGACGTCTTGCCCCGCAAGGACAGCCCCGTTAGCATGATACGCGTAGCCTCTTACGTGAAAGATATAGATAAGGCAATATATTTGGTAAATCACTTTGCTGAAAAAGGCTACGAGACCACGGTAAATATCATGGCCATATCAAAGGCCCTGGACAATGAATTAAACGAATGCCTGCATCAACTTGAGCAGGAAAGTAAAGCCGCAGTTATATATGTAGTAGATAGTTTCGGAGCGTTATACCAGGAGACAACGGAGTTCCTGATTAAGAAGGCAAAGAGTATTTTAAAGACCAAGGAAGTAGGCATCCATGCCCACAATAACCAGCAGCTTGCCTTTGGAAATACTATCGAGGCTATAATTCACGATGCTAATTTTGTGGACGGCACTGTCTATGGCCTGGGCAGGGCAGCAGGTAATTGCCCGTTGGAACTTATTTTAGGGTTTTTAAAAAATCCCAAATTTGATATACGGCCTATCCTGGATTTAATATCAAAGGAATTTATCCCCTTAAGGCAAAAAATAGAATGGGGATATATTATTCCTTATGCAATAACCGGCATCCTTGATGAGCATCCCAGGGCTGCTATGGCTCTACGCAACAGCGACAAGAAGGAAAATTACAGGGAATTTTACGAGGGCCTAGTGGGAGAGGATGAGAATTAGGCATGGATGTTGCAAGATTTAAGAAGCTGCCGGTTATGGGGATTATACGGGGCATTGAGCCCGGGTTATTAGAGCCCCTTATAGAAACAATCATTGCCAGCGGCCTTAAAACAATTGAAATTACCATGAACACCAAAGGCGCTGGCCAGCTCATCGCTAAAGCGGTTAAATTATCCAACGGGAGATTATGCATCGGGGCCGGGACTGTGCTTGATATGAGCAGCCTGAAATCCGCGCTTTCCGCCGGGGCTACGTTTGTAGTAATGCCTAGCCTTATTAAAGACGTTATGGAATATTGCGTTAAAAATAAAATTCCCGTATTTCCCGGAGCGCTTACTCCTACAGAGATATATATGGCATGGCAAAATGGCGCAACCATGGTTAAAGTTTTCCCGGCAAAAGTTTTTGGCCCGGAATATTTTAAAGAAATAAAGGGCCCTTTTGAGGATATAGAACTTTTAGCCTGTTCAGGCGTTACTCCTGATAATTTGAGCGCTTATTTTTCCTGTGGCGCAAGTGCCGTGAGTTTCGGGGCAAGCGTGTTTAAAAAAGAGTGGCTAAAAGTAAGGGATTTTGTAAGTATAACAAAGCGCATAAAAGAATATTTAAGCGTGCTAGAAAAGCCTAAAATATGAGTAACGGATCTTCGGCCAATGAAAAACGCAGGTCCAAACGCTTAAGGGCAAATTTTACTATTTTTTATCAGGTAGATAAGCCTCCCACCGTGGTGATGAATGTCGGATACGGCATAGAAATAGAATCCCTGATGCTGGATTTAAGCGAAGGCGGGATGGCAATCCTGACAAATTACGACCTTCCTGTAAATACAGTCCTTTTGATTAAGTTCATCCTGATAAACCGCGCTTTACAGGGAGATAACAGGGTAATCAAGCTGAGTATGACCGGTATAGTATGTTATAATCAGCTATGTGAGAATGAAGAGCACAGGCTGGGGATACGTTTTAGCGAAATCAGCGAAAAAGACAAACAGGCAATAGCAGATTTTATCAGGTCATACTCTTTGAAGAAAACATGATTCCTCTAACCAATATTCAGCTCGATAAAGAAATCCATGAGATTAAGGGACTGAATTTTCAGGAAGTAAGGACAAACGACAGTGATTTTTTTGAAGCTGTTTTGGTAAAGGCCGTATTAGCTGATTTGACTAAAGGCCTGGAAAAGATTTTCGGGAGAGCCCAGTTTCCGTCAGAAAAAGCATTGCCCCTGGAGGTAGAGCAGAAAGTCAGCGAATTCGGGGGAATAAGGAGCGGACAGGCATTATATTTCTTGAAGGGCCAGGAATCAATTTTGTTTGCCATGCTTTGGCCCTGGCAGGACGGCGAGCATATAACACTGAAAATCTTTCGCAGCTAAATTTATGATTAAGAGGTACTTTAACAGAAAGGAAAATAAATGATTGAGAAAAGCGAGTACAAAGGCAAGCCTATCATCGTCATAAAAAGAAACGATGAGGACAAATATCCTTTTTCCTTTGGGTTGAGCAAGGCAAAACTCATATTGGAAAACATTGAAGAGATAAAGAAATTCGTGGAAGAAAATGGCCAATCAGCGTAAGTTTTGTTTGACTTATAATACAAAGTAGCGTATAATTGTTTAAATAAAAGGAGGTGATAAGGATTGGTTTTGGTTAAAGATAAGAAAACAAAGATCATCGATGAGTTTAAGGTTCATGCCAGGGATACAGGATCTGCAGAGGTCCAGATAGCTATTTTAACTGAAAGGATCAATATCTTAGGAGAACACTTTAAGCTTCACAAGAATGATTTTCATTCTCGCCGCGGCTTGCTTAGTCTTGTCGGCAGGCGCCGCAGACTCCTCAATTACCTCAAGAAAAAAGACATCAAGAAATACGAAAATGTCTTAGAGAAACTTAGCTTGAGAAAATAATTCGGGGCTTTATCCTATAAGATAAATATTATGCAAACAAACATCCTGAAAGTCAGATTCGGCAGAAACGATTTAATTTTAGAGACCGGTAAGATCGCTAAACAGGCGAATGGTTCGGTTACTGTGCAATATGGCGGTACTGTGGTCCTGGTAACAGTTGTTATGTCTCATCAAATCAGGGAAGGCCAGGATTTCTTCCCTTTGACCGTGGAATACCAGGAAAAAACCTATGCAGCAGGCAGGATTCCCGGAGGATTTTTTAAGAGAGAAGGCAGGCCTTCTGAAAGTGAAATCCTCACTGCAAGGCTGATTGACCGGCCAATACGGCCACTCTTTCCTAAGGGCATGCTCAATGAAGTACAGATTATGGCTATTGTTTTATCCAGCGACGGTGAAAATGATCCTGATATCTTGGCTGTAACCGGAGCATCAAGCGCATTATCGATTTCCGACATACCTTTTGATGGGCCGATAGCTTGCTGCCGTGTGGCCCGCGTTAGTAATGAATTCATTCTAAATCCCACTTATGCGGAGTTGGAGCTTTCTGATTTGGATGTGGTGGTGGCTGCAAACGCCAAAGGCATTATTATGCTTGAATCCAAGGCCAAGGAAGTGTCAGAGGAGATTTATCAGGAAGCTGTAAAATTCGGGTTTGATAATCTGCAGGCGATAATCAGCGCGCAGGAAGATTTTGCAGCTAAATACGCCAAAACAAAATCCGAAGACATTCAATATAGTAAAATCGATTCCTTATTGCTGCAAAGAGTCCAGGAATTAACCAAGGCTAAATTAGAAGATGTTTATAAATTGAATAACAAGGAAGAGCGCGAGGAAGCCGTAGATTTATTATCCAAAGAATTAGACGAGAAACTTACGCCGGAAGGCTTTGCATCCTTCGATATTAAAAACGCCCTTACCGAAATAGAAAAAAAACAGGTAAGAGAGACAATATTGAATGATTCTAAACGAGTCGACGGGAGGGGATTCAAAGATATCAGGCCTATTTCCTGCGAAGTTTCTTTTTTACCCCGAACACATGGTTCAGCTTTATTTACGCGCGGCCAAACCCAAAGTCTTGCTGTGACTACGCTAGGAACTGGAGAAGATGAGCAGATGATAGAAGCCCTGGAAGGAGAAAAATTCAAATCCTTCATGCTGCATTACAGTTTCCCGCCGTTTAGCGTAGGAGAAGTAGCTCCGGTGCGCGGGCCGGGAAGAAGAGAAATCGGCCATGGCGCGTTAGCCGAGAAATCACTTTTAGCAGTAATGCCTGCCAAAGAAAAATTCCCTTATACGATAAGGGTGGTTTCAGAGATTTTAGAATCCAACGGCTCATCCAGTATGGCTACGGTTTGCGCTGCTACATTATCGTTGATGGATGCAGGTGTGCCTATAAAAGATACTGTTGCGGGAATTGCTTTGGGGTTGGTTAAAGAAGGCCAGAAGTCCGTGATATTGACTGATATTGCCGGCTTAGAAGATCATTTCGGGGATATGGATTTTAAAGTTGCAGGGACAAAGTCAGGCGTAACTGCAGTGCAAATGGATCTGAAAATTGACGGGATCAATCTTGAATTATTGAAAAAATGCTTACAACAGGCAAAAGAAGCAAGGCTTGTAGTCTTAGAAAAGATGAATGCAGCCCTACCCACCCCGCGCCAGGATATTTCTTCCTATGCCCCGCGCATAGAAATTCTTAAAATAAATACCGAAAAAATAGGTGCTCTTATCGGGCCAGGGGGCAAGACCATAAAAGGCATTATTGCCGCTACCGGAGCAAGCATTGATATTAAGGATGACGGGACTGTCTTAATAGGCTCTACTGATGCTGCTAAATCCGATGAGGCGATAAAAATGATAAAGGCAATAACGGAAGATGTAGAGGTAGGCAGGATTTATACCTGCAAGGTAAAACGTATAACCAATTTCGGAGCGTTCTGCGAGATAGCCCCGGGAAAAGACGGCCTGGTGCATGTTTCTGAACTCGCCGAGAAGTTTGTAAAGAACGTAGAAGAGATAGTAAAAATCGGAGATGAAATTAAAGTCAAGGTAGTCGGCATCGACGAATTAGGCAGGATTAATTTAAGCAAGAAGCAGGCTGACCAGAGTAGTTAAAGGTGAAAGAAAGAAGATTAAATGAAGTTAAAGGAGTTGTCCTTGTTGCGATAGGGCTTATGGTCTTGGCAAGCCTTATCAGGTTTGACCGCCTTGACTTACCACTTTACACATCTCATCCCAATATCCCTCCTCAAAATCTTTTGGGAATATTCGGAGCATACCTTGGTGGAATTATAGTATTTTTATTCGGTAGGCCCACCAGCTTTATTCTACCTATATTAATCCTGACTTTAGGGGTTAAATTTTTCCGCCAGAATGTACCTTATTTAAGTATCCCCAGGGTTCTGGGGATGCTGCTTCTTTTGTTATCCCTCAGTTCTCTTATAGGCATGTTTGTCGCCGGTAACGAATACTTAAGGTTTTATTATGCGGGGTTTTCAGGCACCGTCATATCAAATATTATTACGGCTTACTTCAGCAGGTTAGGCGGTTTCATTATCTTTACCACCTTCATCATACTGTCATTAGCACTGGTTACAGAAATCTTAATATCCTCCCTGTTTCTAAATATTGCAAAACAATCTAAGGCTGTCTTTGGCGCGATATTCAAATTTAAAAGAGAAAAGGCATTCCCGGTAAAAATAAAGACAGGACAGGATAATAATTTAAAGATATCCGAGAAGAAAGAAAAAGAAGATTCCCTTGTTTCGCAGCTAAAAATCAAGACAGCTTTACCCAATGAGTTATCCAAGCCCAAAATACAGATAAAAGCAAAAGTTGCAACTCCAGAAGGAAAGATTAAACCAAGGGAATTGATAATAGGCGATTATCATCTACCTTCCCTGGATTTATTGGATTCGCCTCCGCCTCTTGAAGCAAGGCAGATCAAGGATGACTTAGAAGCTTCTGCGCGGATTCTTGAAGATACATTGGAAGATTTCGGTATTTCTGCTAAGGTAACCGATATCGAGCGCGGCCCGGTAATTACCCGTTATGAACTTGAGCCTGCGCCGGGAGTAAAATTAAATCGCATCGTGGCATTAAATGATGATATTGCCTTGGCAATGAAGGCGCAATCAGTGAGGATTCTTGCGCCCATCCCGGGAAAGGGCAGGGTAGGAGTAGAAGTACCCAATACGCAAAGTAGTTTTGTCTATTTAAAAGAAGTGCTTTCCTCCGGTGCCTTTCAGAATGCAAAATTTCCTCTTGCGTTAGCCTTAGGTAAAGACATTACAGGTCAGGCCATAGTTGCTGATTTGGATGAGATGCCTCATCTTTTGATTGCCGGTACCACGGGTTCGGGCAAAACCGTATGCGTTAATTCCCTGATACTGTCCCTTTTATTCAAGTCAAGCCCCAATGATTTGAAATTTGTCATGGTTGACCCCAAAATGGTAGAATTAATGCCGTTTAACGGGCTGCCGCATTTATTGTGCCCTGTGGTCACCGATGCCAAGAAAACATCAGGCGCACTCAACTGGATAGTAAACGAGATGGAAGAACGTTATCAGCTCTTGGCAAAAGCCGGTGTAAGGAACATCGAGTCCTATAATGAAAAGGAAGAAAGAATACCTTATATTATAGTTATCATCGATGAATTTGCTGATTTGATGACTGTGGCAGCTGATCAGATTGAAAACGCAGTGACGCGCCTCGCGCAACTTTCCCGCGCAGTAGGCATACATCTTATATTAGCCACACAAAGGCCGTCGGTTGATGTTATCACAGGTGTTATCAAGGCAAATTTACCGGCGCGCGTATCATTTAAGGTTGCTTCAAAAGTAGATTCCCGCACAGTCCTGGATATGAACGGAGCGGATAAACTTCTTGGCAAAGGCGACATGTTGTTCTTGCGGCCAGGTGAATCAAAACTAATACGCATACAGGGAACCCTGGTGGGAGATAAAGAAATAGAAAAAGTTATGGATTTTATCAAACAGCAGGCAGAACCGGTTTATAACGAGGAGATTTTAAAGGAAAGCCAGAAATCCCATCTGATTAACGGAGAGAAGGACGAGCTTTACGATGAAGCAGTAAGGGTAATTTTGGAGAGTAACCAAGCTTCGGTATCCATACTACAAAGACGCATGCGCCTCGGCTATACCCGCGCAGCACGTATTATTGATACTATGGAACAGGAAGGCCTTGTAGGGCCTTTTGAGGGAAGTAAGCCAAGAAAGATTTTAGTCGATAGAGAAGCCTGGCTGGCAAATGAAGCAAAACAAATGGGAGAACAAAAATAAGGCATGGAACCCGCAGGAATAAGACTTAAGAAAATACGTTTAGAAAAAGGCATAACCTTAGAAGAGGTCCAGAAGAAAACCAAGATACATCTGAATATCTTAAAGGCCATAGAAGGCGAAAGCCTGACAAATTTAAGCCCGATATATTTAAAAGGCTTTTTAAAGATTTACTGCAAATTTTTAGGGGTGGATCCCGCTGAATACATTGAGGACTATAAGGAATCTTCATATAAAATATCCCAGCCAAAGCAGGAAAAACCCGTACTTAAATCTGCTGTTAAGCCTTTAAAGTTACCGCCGTTTCGCCTGAATAAAAAAGTTATAAAGGCGATTTTGTTTATCGTAATAGTTTTTGTGCTTTGGACAATATTGTTTAATTTAGGTAAAGCAATTTACTCTAAAAGAAAAGTTATTCTTAAAAAACGAATTCAGATGGTAGAACAAAAAGAAAGCAAAAAGATTGTAAAATCGGAAAAAGCAAAACCGCAGGTAGCGGCCCCTAAGACGCAGGCAACTGAATCAGTGCGTAAAGAGACCTTATCCGCAATCACCTTAGGCATACGTGCACATGAAAATTGCTGGGTTTCTCTTAAAATCGACGGAAAGCTGGTATTCCAAAGGGTCTTGGAAAAGGGCAGGTTCGAAAGCTGGCAGGCAAAAAATAAAATGGAGCTTTCTTTGGGTAATGCCGCAGCAGTGGAGTTGGAAGTTAATGGCCAGGTATTTTCCAATTTAGGCAGGAAAAAACAGGCAATAAAAAATATTCTGATTACAAAAGAAGGGCTAAAATTAGGCAAATGAAACATAAAGAAAAAGTAGGTATCTTAAGCCTGGGCTGCCCCCGAAATCTGGTGGATTCAGAAAACATACTGGGCAGGCTACATCTAAAAGGCTTTCCCGTAGTTGATATTAATAAGGCAGATGTTGGTATTATAAATACCTGTGCCTTTATTGAAGATGCCCAAAAAGAATCCATAGAAGCCATACTGGATTTAATCGATTTGAAAAGGGAAAGAAAACTTAAAAAAATAATTGTTTACGGCTGTTTAGCCCAGTGTTATAAGCAGGATTTAAGAAAAGAGTTCCCGCAAGTCGATGCTTTTATTGGCAGGCTGTCATTGAATCATGAGGTCAGGCGTTTCGCCCTTACGCCAAAGCACTATGCGTATCTAAAAATTTGCGAAGGCTGCATCAATAACTGCAGTTTTTGTGTCATACCTAAAATAAAGGGCAAATTCAGCAGCCTGGATTTTGATTCCATATTCAGAAAAGTAGAGGCATTTAATAAAAATAAACTATCTGAACTTAACATCATAGGGCAGGATATCACAGGGTTCGGCCGGGATTTATCAGGTAAGCCCCAGTTGGCAGGCCTGTTAAGAAAGATAGTTAAAGAATCTAGCAATATCGGCTGGATTCGGTTGCTTTACCTGCACCCGGCGCGTGTTTGTGATGAGTTATTACAATTGATTAAAGATACCCCCAAGATCTGTAAGTATATTGACCTGCCGGTTCAGCACATAAGCGACAGGATACTAAAATTAATGAACAGGCAAACAACAAAGCGAGAGATATTAAGCCTAATCGAAAAAATACGTAAAAACATCCCCGGTGTTTGCCTGCGTACATCTGTTATTGCAGGGTTTCCTTCTGAAACAGATGAAGAATTTAAAGAGCTGCTTAAATTCATAGAAGAAGTAAAATTCGAGAGATTAGGTGCATTCATTTATTCAAGGGAAGAAGGCACAAAGGCATTCAGTTTTAAGAAACAAGTGCCCGAGAAGGTAAAAACGAAACGTTTTAATATGATTATGGCTCTTCAACAAAGAATTTCTTGCGATAATAACAAAAAATTATTGGGTAAAGTATTAGATGTATTGATTGACGAGAGGGACAAAGACATATATCTTGGCCGTACTCAATTTGACGCTCCTGAGGTGGACGGGCTGGTATATGTAAGGTCTAATAAGACTCTAAGGCCGGGAGATTTTGTAAAGGTAAAAATCAGCGATACTATGGAATACGATTTAACAGGAGAGGTAGTATCATGAACCCCGCACCTTCTAGATATTCCAGTTTTTTAATAGGCAGGTGGTGGCTTGGGGGTATAACACATTGGTCAATGATGAATAAGAGAGAAGGTGCGGGGTGAATATAGCTAATAGATTGACTATGCTTAGGATCGTGCTTACTTTTGTATTTATGTTTTTTCTATTCGCTCATGGACTGTTGGCAAAAGTCCTTAGCCTGGTCGTTTTTATTTCCGCTGCCCTGTCTGATTTCTTCGATGGAATGATTGCCCATAGGAAGAATATGGTTACTGATTTCGGCAGGCTGATGGACCCTATTGCCGATAAGATTCTGGTATTGGCGGCGTTTGCAGCTTTCGTCCAGATGCAGTTGATTGATGCCTGGATGTTTGTGATTATTGTGTCGCGCGAAATCTTAATCACGTCGCTACGTTTATTTGCGCTCAATAAGGGTAAGGTATTATCAGCTGGCAGGGCCGGTAAACATAAGACCGTATCTCAGATGGCAGTAATATTTTCTATTTTAGGATTCATCGTGTTAAAAGAAGTAATGCTCACTTATTACACCTGGAATCCTGATTGGGAAAAGATATTCCGGCAGGGTATATACATTTTAATGCTGGTTACAGTAGGCCTCACCCTTTATTCAGGCTTAGCCTATCTTTGGGAAAACCGCAAGGTTATCGCAAGATTCTAGAATTCCCATGAAAATCTCGCAAAAAATAATTATAGCCACAGCCACGTTTTTTTATGTAGGGTTTCTGCCTTTGATACCGGGTACGTTCGGCAGTATCGCAGGTATAATTTTGTATTTTTTCGTTAAGAATAACATTTATGTTTTTATGGTTTCTTTGGCCTTGGTTATTATTTTGGGGTTGGTGTTCAGCGGCAGGGCAGAGAGAATATTTCAGAAGAAGGATGCAAGTTTTATAGTCATAGATGAAGTAGCCGGCATGTTATTAAGCCTGATGTTCCTCCCTTTCGATATAAAATTGGTGGCCCTTGCTTTTTTAATTTTCCGCGCCCTTGATACACTAAAGCCTTTTCCTGCGGGCGCACTCCAGGAGCTAAGGGGGAGCCTTGGCATAATGAGTGATGATATAATCGCAGGGTTGTATACTAATATTATTCTTCAGGTGGCTTTGAGGCTGGTTTGTTTTAAGGCTTCGTAGACAGGCCCTTTTGGGGTAAGGGTGCTTTTAAACAAAGTAATCTTCGTAACAAGAAATTCCAGATTCTCTATTCCAAAATCATTTATCCTTGGTTTTAAATCCCGAACTAATTTTACCATATTCAAGCTTGACTTGGTCCTTCCCAGGGTGATATGGGAGGAAAATGGCCTTTTTTCTTTAGGAATGCCTAATTTTTGAATTTTTTCTTCCAGGGATTTTGCAATTGCCTTGCTCTCAGTATCTCCTTTATCTAACCCTACCCAGATTACCCGCGGTGAACTGATTCTGGGAAATGCCCCTACCGAACAAATGCAGATGTCAAATGGCTTTGTGCTCTCGGCAACACTCTCCATAATTGAAATCACCTTATTCAGTTTATCTTCGTTAATTTCGCCGAGGAATTTCAAGGTCAAGTGAATGTTTTGCGGCTCAACCCATTTGATATCAGCACCGCTTGCCTTTAGTTTATCCTGCAATTGCGCTAATGAATCTTTGATTTCTTGAGGTAGCTCTATCGCAATAAATGTTCTCATCGCTTACACTTTTTTCTAATCAATCTATCGTTCCTCTCGCTTAAGCTATAATTCGCGGGTCCTGTCTTGGTGTGTTTTTCGCGAGGACGCTCGTTTTGCCCCGGCGTGGCAAAACTTCGCTCATCTCGGCTTCGTCGCTCTGCCTGACTTCATTTACGAGGGGCATCCGTGCCCGCTCCTCGCCTCCATGCCTCGCTCAAAATCACCCCAAGCCACCCGCTAATATACTAGACGCTCGGAGGGTAATTGTAAGTGTTGAATGAATATGGCGGAGTGGATACCTGAGTGACTTTTTGTGGGTGACGAGGCTTGATTTGAGCAGCACATAAGGAAGCCGGAGCGGGCATGGTTTGCCTCGTTAGAAAAGTATCCAAGAGCGAAGGCTTCCGCTTGCGCGAAGCAATTCCACGCTGGGGAATTGCGAGCGATGCTGCGAAAACAAGCCTCGGCAGGACCCACAAAAAATCGACTGCGCGACAAAGACCGACAGATTCATTTAATAAGAATTATTTAATTAAATCTTTTAGCAGCTCCAAAGCTTTAGTGGCTGATTTTTTTCGAATCGTAGCTCTGTTGCCGGAAAAATGAAATTCTTTGCAGATAGTTTGGTATTTGCTAGCTGTGGCAATAAATACTGTTCCTACGGGTTTTTGTGCAGTTCCTCTTGTAGGGCCGGCTATGCCGGTAATACCGATTCCATAATCGCTCTTCGCTATTCTTCTTACTGATTGAGCCATGTTTTGAGCTGTTGCTTGGGATACGGCGCCTTTTAGCGCAATAATGCTTTTGGGTATTTTTAAGACATTTTGCTTGGCTTTATTGCTGTAGGCCACGACTCCCAAAAGCAAATATTTGGAACTGCCTGGGATCGCAGTCAACGCAGCAGAGAGGAGGCCTCCAGTGCATGACTCTGCAATAGCAATGGTGTGATGATTTTTTATCAGGAGTTTATGTAATTGCATTACAATGGGTTGCATATATATTAGATATAATACTTGACATCTTCGATGTCAAGTATAAGTTCGTGCATACAATTTATGTCACTATCATTCCATAAATTGTGCACTTGCTTATTATATTCGTTATTAATTATATTGACAAGCTAAATTTTTCTGCTATAATTAATTCAATTAATCTTCAGGGCAAGGTGAGAATCCTAACCGGCGGTTTAGCCCGCGAGCCCGATCGAAAGAAAGGGCAGATCTGGTAAAATTCCAGAGCCGATGGTGACAGTCCAGATGAAAGAAGATTAAGATATCATGCCCGAAGATTATCTCTTCGGGTTGTTTATTAATGAAGACACAACTTACGGAATGAAATGACATAAATTGTGCACTTACTTATGTTTAATACAATTTCAGAGATATTGGAAGATTTAAAAAAAGGCAGGATGGTCATTGTGGTTGATGACGAGGACCGCGAAAATGAAGGCGACCTTGTTATGGCTGCCTCTTTTACTAAGGCCGAAGACATAAATTTCATGGCGAAATTCGGCAGAGGCCTTATTTGTGTCCCCATGGAAGAAGACCGGCTTAGACTATTGGGTTTAGAGCCGATGTTAAAGGATAATATTCATCCTGCGAATAAAGAAGATCCTTTTAAAACTGCCTGGATGATTTCAGCTGATGCTGCTAAAGGCATAACCACGGGAATTTCTGCTCATGACCGCAGCCGCACTATAGAAGTTTTAATAAATCCGCTCTCCTTAGCCGAAGACCTGATTCGCCCCGGCCATATTTTTCCTTTAAGGGCGCGCCGCGGAGGAGTTTTGGTACGCGCAGGGCACACTGAGGCGACAATAGATTTGATGCGGCTTGCAGGGCTGTATCCCGCAGGAGTTATCTGCGAAATCATGAATGACGACGGTTCCATGGCCCGCCTACCGCAGCTTCTGGAATTTTCCCAACGCCATAATTTAAAGATTTGTTCCATTGCCAGCCTCATAGAATACCGTCGGCGCTCAGAAATTTTGATAGAACGCGTTACGCAAACACGTCTTCCCACTGAATTCGGAGAGTACAAACTCATACTTTATCGGGACCTTACCAATAACAAAATTCATACCGCGTTGATTTTGGGGGATGCGGATAATAAAGGAATGCTTGTAAGGGTGCACTCTGAATGTTTGACTGGGGATGTCTTCGGGTCTTTGCGCTGTGATTGCGGCAGGCAGCTTAAGCGCGCTATGGAAATCATTCATAAAGAAAGAAAAGGGGTAATCCTGTATATGAATCAGGAAGGAAGAGGCATTGGTTTGGTTGATAAAATACGTGCCTACAGCCTACAGGATAAGGGATTGGATACCGTAGAAGCAAATGAAATGTTGGGCCATGCTGCAGACCTTAGGGATTACGGCATAGGCGCACAGATATTGGTGGATTTAGGTTTAAAGAATATCAGGCTCCTGACAAATAATCCGCGTAAGATTGTAGGTTTAGAGGGTTATGGGCTTAAAGTCATTGAGCGCGTTCCCTTAGAGATTGAGCCCAATCCTATAAATTATAATTACCTGAAGACAAAAAAAGAAAAATTAGGGCACGATCTGAATATTGAATAAGTGAGGACAATAGTTTTGGAGAATAAAATTAAAAATGTATCCGACATAACTTATATGTCCGAACTTACCCCACACCCAGAAAGAGATAATTTTAAAACTATCTCTGGGTGTGGGGTTAATTCGCGCAAATAACTTACGTTGCACTTCGTGCTGCCGTAAGTTATGCGCTCATTAAGGAGGAGGAAAATGTCAAAAGTTATTGAAGCTGACTTTATTGCCAAAGGTAAAAAATTCGCTTTAATCGCTTCGCGTTTCAATGATTTTCTCACCAAAGAGCTGGTTTCTGGATGCATTGACACATTAATCAGGCATGGAGTAGAGGATAAAGACCTGACAGTTGCCTGGGTGCCGGGGGCATTTGAAATTCCATTGATAGCCCAGAAAATTGCCAAATCAAAAGCTTGCGATGCAGTAATTTGTTTAGGTACCGTCATACGCGGCTCAACCCCGCATTTCGACTATATCGCTGCTGAAGTATCCAAGGGTATAGCGAAAGTGTCGCTTGATACGGGAATTCCGGTAATTTTCGGAGTTATTACTGCGGATACAATTGAACAGGCGGTGGAGCGCGCAGGTACAAAAGACGGGAATAAAGGCCGCGATGCAGCACTGTCTGCTATTGAAATGGCCAATTTGTTAAGTCAAATTAAGTGAGGATATAAGTATTAAACCATGCGTAAACGCACAAAAGCCAGGGAATTTGCTTTGCAGGTTCTTTATCAGATGGATATAACTCATGATGATGTCGGTGTCTCCTTAGGCAGTTTTTGGCAATCGCTGGAAGAAGATTTAGATACAGAGCTTAAGGATTTTACTGAGGCGTTGGTTAAAGGGGTAGCCCAGAATTTAAAGACTATTGATGCAAAGATAACTCAATTTGCCGCCAACTGGAAGCTTGAACGTATGGCTGTAGTAGACAGAAATATCCTGCGCTTAGGCTGTTTTGAACTTTTGTTTAGAGAAGATATCCCGCCGAAAGTATCAATCAATGAAGGTGTTGAGCTTGCCAAGAAATATTCAGGCCCTGACGCAGGAAAATTCGTCAACGCTATCCTGGATAAGGTTAAGATAGAGAAAAATAAGTGAGGACATAAGTTATGGAGAATAAAATTAAAAGTGTATCCGACATAACTTATATGTCCGAACTTACCCCACACCCAGCAATAATATTTGAGTTATATTTTTCTGGGTGTGGGGTTAATTCGCCCAAATAACTTACGTTCACTTTCGTTCCGTAAGTTATGGGCTCATTAAAATGAAATTCGCCGATTTACATTTACATACCGTATTCTCCGACGGTACCTGTACTCCCGAGGAATTAGTTAGGCAAGGAGCAAGTTCAGGATTAAGCGCCCTGGCTATTGTTGATCACGATACTGTCGGAGCTATCGGATTGGCTAACAGGGCAGCCGAAGGCAAGAATATCGAGATTATCCCGGGAATTGAATTAAGTGCAGAATACGAAACTTTCGAGGTCCATATCTTGGGTTATTTGATTGAGTATGAAAACAGCTGCCTGCTGGAGAAATTAAATACACTTAAGAAGAACCGGATAGAACGCGTTTACAAAATTGTGGAGAAATTAAAAGAGATGGGCGTAATTTTGAATCCGCAGTCTATATTCGACTTGGCAAAACAGGGTACCGTAGGCAGGATGCATATTGCCAGGGCAATGGTTAATGAAGGAAAAGTAAATTCGGTTTTTGAGGCTTTTCAAAAATATATTGGGGACAAGTGCCCGGCGTATGTTTTAGGGTTTAAATTCTCTCCAGAAGAAGCGATAAAACTGATTAAAGAAACAAAGGGTATTCCTGTTTTAGCGCATCCTTACACCGTTAGAGATGATCTGTTGGTTAAATTTATTGATTTTGGCCTTATGGGTCTTGAGGCGTATTATCCGGAACACTCGCAATCGATGACTAACTTTTATACTAATCTTGCCGCCAGACATAATTTATTGACTACCGGCGGTTCTGATTTTCACGGAGATGCAAAGCCCGAAGTCAAAATAGGCTCAATAAAGATACCTTATACGCTAGTGGAAAGATTAAAGGAAGCCAAGAAGGAATTATGAAAAAAGACAATTTATATTTTATGAAATTAGCAATGCAGTTGGCGTTGAAAGGCAAGGGTAAGACTTCTCCCAATCCTATGGTCGGCGCCCTGGTGGTAAAAAACGGCAGGATAATTTCAAAAGGCTTTCATGAAAAATGCGGCTTTGCACACGCAGAGGCAATAGCTTTGAATAAGGCAGGCAACCTTACCAAAGGCGCTACGCTTTACGTAACTTTAGAGCCCTGCGCGCATTTCGGAAGGACGCCGCCTTGCGTTGAAGGCATCATCAAAAGCGGTGTAAAGAAAGTTGTTGTGGGCATGATTGACCCAAATCCTTTGAATAACACAAGGGGGATAAATATATTAAGGCAAAATAAAATAAAAGTAGAAGTGGGTTTCCTGGAAGAAGAATTAAGGAGGATGAATGAGGTCTTTATAAAATATATTACCAAAAGAACCCCCTTTATTACCGTCAAGGTTGCCGAATCTCTTGATGGCAAGATAGCTGCCAGGGGAGGCGATTCCAAATGGATTACCTCTGACAAATCTTTAGCATTTGGGCACCGTTTACGCAAAGATTATGATGCGATTATGGTGGGAGTTAATACAATTATCAGAGATAACCCCAAATTAAACGCCTGGTTTTCCAAAAAGAATCCCGTAAAAATCGTGATAGACAGTGAATTAAGCACTCCGCAAGACGCGAATATTTTTTCCGGAAATAGTCAGGTAATAATCGTTACCTTGCCACATCCTCCCGGGCAGGAAACTGAAAACAGAGGAATTTTGGAAAAAAAGGCTAAGATTCTGGAAGTAAAAGAAAAATCAGGGGAAGCAAACTTAAGGGATGCGGTTAAGAAACTTGCTCAGATGGAAATAACCAATATCCTCGTTGAAGGAGGAGGCACATTAATCGGTTCACTGTTTGATGAGGGCCTTGTGGACAAAATATTATTTTTTGTGGCACCGAAAATTATCGGCGGAAAAGATGCGATAAGCTCGGTAATGGGGCATGGTATATCGCGCATAGATAAAGCAATAAAAGTTAAAGATATAAAATTTAGGCGCCTGGGAGAAGATTTTCTGTTCGAAGGGCGAATTAGTTAATATGTTTACCGGCATAGTTGAAGAGCGAGGCGAACTAAAAACAATATCCAGAATCAGGAATGTTGTTTTATTGGGAATTAAAGCTAAAAAAACTTTGGAAGATACAAAAATCGGAGACAGTATTTGCGTAAGCGGGGTTTGCCTTACCGTGGTCAAAATCGAAGAGGGCTGTCTTTTCTTTGAAGCCATCCCAGAGACATTAAAAGTTACTACCTTAGGGTTACTGAAGATTGGGGATAAGGTTAATCTTGAGCGCAGTTTGAAATTAGGCGACAGGATATCAGGGCACTTTGTTTGCGGACATATTGACTACATGGGGATTATCCGTAAGAAAGTATACTTAGAGGGTAATCTGTGTCTTGAGATTGTTTCTCCCGCAGGATTTTTCGAATATATATTGCCCAAAGGCTCTATTGCCATAGATGGGATAAGCTTGACAGTTGTCAATAAAAAATCCAATACCTTCACGGTTTATATCATTCCTCACACATTAAAGAATACTTCGCTAGAATTTAAAGGCCCTTCAGATAAGGTCAATATTGAGTTTGATATACTTGCCAAAAGAGCATGTTCAGGCAGCAAATCATTGCGAACAAATTAAATTTCTGATATACTTATATTTTAAGTTAAGATTTAGCCACGGATGCAAAAAGATTATCGGGGCGGTATGATTATCCCCTTTCGCATTGAAGTCTTTGAAGTAAACGGAACTAGCTAAGGCTTCAGGGGATTTCGCCACGGAGAACAAAAAATTAACGGGGCGTGGCTCAGTTTGGCTAGAGCGCAGCGTTCGGGACGCTGAGGTCGACAGTTCAAGTCTGTCCGCCCCGACCATCACTATTATTCGATGGAAAAGCAGGTGCATGTATATTATTCAGGAAGAGTCCAGGGCATAGGTTTTCGTTTCACTGCTGAAGTAATTGCCAGAAACCTGGAAGTCAATGGATGGGTAAAAAACCTGGATGACGGCAGGGTGGAAATTGTTGCTGAGGCACAAGAAGAAATATTAAAGAATTTTTTACAACAGATAAATGAGCGTTTCAAGCGCTATATCCGTGATACAGAAGTTGAATTTATTGAGGCAACAGGGCAATTTAAAGAGTTTGGTATCAAGTAGGGTAGTTGATGCGGAGAGCTGTGCTTCATGCGTTACGGAATTTTTTCCGATATACATTCTAATCTGGAGGCTTTCCAGTCGGTATTGGAAGCTTACAAGAGAGAATCTATCGATAAGTACCTGTGTATCGGAGACGTTGTGGGATATGCAACTAACCCTAAAGAGTGTATTGATCTGGTGAATGACATTGCGATGGTTACCGTAGCCGGGAATCACGATTGGGCTACGGTAAATTTATTTTCAACAGATTATTTTAATCCTGCTGCGCACGAAGCGATTATTTGGACAAGACAAAACCTCAATCAAGCCAGAAACTCATTTCTAGAATCCCTGAAGTTGGTATATAAAAATGAAGACCTGACTCTGGTGCACGGTTCATTGAACAACCCGCAAGATTTCAATTATATGCTTGATAGCGAGTTTGCCCGGGAGTGTTTTAAATTAATGGAAACCAACATATGCTTCATAGGCCATACTCATATACCGGGCATATTTATCCAGGACAGAGATTCTAGGTTGCAATATGCACAGCAGCAGTATTTGGATATTAAACCCGAAAATAAATATATTATAAATGTAGGCAGTGTCGGGCAGCCCCGGGATAGTAACCCTAAGGCAAGTTATTGCATATATGACAGCGTCAAGAAACAAGCTTTGATAAAAAGGACAGCTTATAGTATCGAAACTGCAAGAAAAAAGATTATTGATGCGGGATTACCTAATTTCTTAGGTGACAGGCTGTTGGTAGGTAAATAATATGGCCGAAAGAAACATTAAGAAAAAAATTGAAGGCTTAAGGCAAAAGATACGCCACCACGATTACCTTTACTATGTGATGAGTGAACAAGAGATCTCGGATAAGGAATACGATAATCTCATGCGGGAACTCAAAAAATTAGAGGATAGGTATCCCGAATATAGAACCGAAGATTCTCCCACAGTAAGGGTCAGTGGAGGAATACTAGAGGGTTTTAAAACCGTTAAACATAAGCAAAAGATGCTTTCTTTGGATAATACGTACTCTTTTGAAGAATTGAAAGACTGGGAGAAAAAAGTGCATAAGGGTTTAGGAGATAATGAAAAAATAGAATATGTCGCCGAGTTAAAAATAGACGGCTTGAGCGCCAACATTACTTATAAACAAGGTAAATTGGCCATCGGAGCAACTCGCGGCGACGGAGAAACAGGCGAGGACGTTACCCAGAATATAAAAACAATCCGCGCAATACCCTTAAGCCTTTTAGGCAAAAATATCCCTGATTTTATTGAAGTACGCGGAGAAGTTTACATGGATAAAAAAGAATTCGCCATTCTTAACAAAGAAAAAGAAAAAGAGGCAGAAGCGTTGTTTGCTAATCCGCGCAATGCCGCCAGCGGCTCATTGAAACTCCTGGATACCGGTATTGTAGCAAAAAGAAAATTGAATTTTTTTGCACATTCTCTGGGAGAATATATCGGGGCCAGTATTGAAAGCCAATGGGAATTTTTTGAAAGGCTTAAACAGTGGGGAATACGCATAAATCCCAATAGGAAACTTTGCCATAATTTAAACGAGGTTATTGAATTTTGCCGGGCTTGGCAGGAGAAAAGGGAAAAACTGGATTATGAAATAGACGGCATAGTGGTAAAGGTGAATAGCTTATCTTGGCAGGAAAGGTTAGGGTTTACTTTGAAAAGCCCCCGCTGGGCAGTTGCTTATAAATTTCCTGCGCGCCAGGCAACTACAGAAGTGGTTAAAATAAATATAAATGTCGGCCGCACAGGGGTTATTACTCCTGCCGCAGAATTAAAACCTGTGGAGTGTAGCGGCGTAATTATTAGACACGCTACTTTGCATAATTTCGATGAAATCCGGCGCTTGAACGTCAGGGAAGGCGACCGCGTATTAATTGAAAGGGCAGGAGACGTTATCCCTAAGGTAGTAAAGGTAGTTGAACATAAAGGCAAAAAAGCATTTCCTATTCCCAGGAACTGCCCTATATGTTTAGGCAAGGTAGTAAAAGAAAAAGAAGAGGATGTGGCTTACCGTTGCATAAATCCTTCTTGCCCTGCGCAACTGGAAAGAGGGCTTCTGCATTTTGCCAGCCGGGATTGCCTGGATATAGAAGGAATGGGAGAAGCAGTAGTCAGTCAGTTAGTGCAATTAAAATTAGTGAAAAACTTTGCAGATATTTATAAACTAAGTGAAAGCGATCTTTTAAAATTGGAATTCTTCAAGGAGAAAAAAGTAAAAAATTTACTTTTGGCAATCCAAAAGAGTAAAACCAGACCCTTATCACGCCTGATATATGCTTTAGGAATACGCCATGTGGGAGAAAAAGCAGCGTATGTGTTAGCAGTCCATTTTAAAACCATGGATAATTTAGCTATGGCAAAATCAGAGGATTTAGATAATATATATGAAGTGGGGCCGGTGTTAGCGGAATCGATTGTGGATTATTTCTCTTTGCCCCAAACCAGGAAATTGATTCAGGATTTAAAGAAAGCAGGGCTGCAATTTAAAGAAGAAGTGCCGGAATCTAAGAGAACTGGTCTTACAGGTAAAACAGTAGTCTTCACGGGCGAACTAAAGGGGTATTCGCGCTCTCAGGCAGAGGAATTGGTTCGTAAGGCAGGAGGAGATTCCTCTTCAAGCGTAAGCAAGAACACTGATTTTGTCATAGCCGGAGAAAATCCCGGATCGAAATATGATAAGGCCAAGAAATTAGGAGTGAAGATTATCGATGAAAAATATTTTAAGGAGATGCTTAAATGAAAGGTAAAAGTAAAAAGCCAAAAGGTAAAAGTGCATTTATGAATTTGAGATTCTTCTTAAAACTTTTTACTTTTTGCTTTTTACTTTTTACTTTTTTGGGCTGCGATGCCCTTGTGCGTAAATTCACCAGGAAGCCCAAGACAGAAAATCTGCCTCAGGAAACCATGGTCGTAGTTCCGGAAGAATACTCTACCTCTAATATTCCCAAGGAAGAATTGTACAGGCAGGATTTCTTGTTCTGGAAATCCTGGCAGGATGAATTGATAGAGGCATTGTATCAGAAAAGAAGTTTGAAAAAGGAGCTTGATTGTCTACAGCAGGCTAAAAAGAATCTTGTTAATTTAAATCCCTTCCTGAATGAAGCTGTCCAGAAGAAGTTGGCAGTCCAAATAAAAAGGCTAGACGACCTAAGGGATGCAATCAATGTCGATATGTATAATGTTTTTTCCGAAAGCAATGCCCACGAAGCAGAAAGAATAAGGGTGGATATACTGCAGAAATTCTCTTACGATAAGATAAAGGATAATTTGAAATGATTCTAGAGACCGTTGTAGTAGGCGCTATGCAGGCTAATTGTTATATCCTGGCAAACTCTGCAAACTCCCAAGCGATAATTATTGATCCCGGAGACCAGGTGCGTAAAATAAGACAAGTTTTGGACAAACATAAATTAAGGCCAGCCTTCATCATTAATACCCACGGACATTACGACCACATAGGCTGTGATGACAAGTTCGGCTTACCGGTGCATATACACAAAGACGATATCCCTTTGTTAAAGGACCCTCAGCTTAATCTTTCAGGCTTATTTTATTTGAATTACAAAGTTAAATCGGAAATAAAACCGCTGGAAGAAGGAAGCGTGATAGAACTTGATGGCATGAAATTAAAAGTATTGCATACCCCGGGCCATACTTCCGGAGGCATCTCGCTGCTTTTGCAAAATCCGAATAATAAAATTATATTTACAGGAGACACGCTTTTTTTTCAAGGGATAGGAAGGACTGATATGGCCGGAGGCAATGAAGCTTTGCTTAAAAAAGCCATAACAGAAAAACTCTTTACCTTAAGCCCTGATACGCAAGTTTACCCGGGGCACGGGCCTTCTACTACCATAGCCGATGAAAAAGCAAGTAACCCCTTTTTAATTTAACATGAAAGAATTAATCGATGCGTTCTTAAATTACCTGTCTGTTGAGCGCGGCTTATCAAATAACACGATAATTTCTTACAGGGAAGACCTTAACTCTTACCTGGATTTTATGACTAAACAACATATCGAAGCGCTATCCAGGATAGCAAAAAACGACGTAATAAATTTTATGCTTAACCAAAAAGATAAAGGTATCTCTGCGAATTCCATTGCCAGGAGGCTTGCTGCCATAAGGATGTTCCACAGGTTCCTTGCCAGGGAAAGAATTTTAAAATCCGACCCCACGAATCTTATCGACTCCCCAAAGCTATGGAAAAAGATACCCGATACGCTGTCTTTAAATGAAGTAGAAGCTTTAATTGCGCAGCCGGATATCAGGGACAAGCAGGGTATACGGGATAAGGCGATATTAGAGACCCTATATGCAACTGGTATGCGCGTCTCAGAGGCAACGAACTTAAAAATCGAAAATGTAAATTTGGATGTCGGGTTTTTGCGTTGCATCGGCAAGGGGGACAAAGAGCGGGTAATACCTTTGGGCAAAAAGGCCATTGCCGCATTAAAAAGGTATTTGGAAGTTTCGCGGCAGCATTTCCTGAAAAATAAGCAATCGGAGTTTTTGTTCATAAGCCGCCTTGGCAAAAAGGTTTCCCGCCAGTCTTTGTGGAAAATTATTAAGAAATACGCTAAACTCGCGCGCATTAAAAAACCTATAAAGCCGCATATCTTGAGGCATTCGTTTGCCACTCATTTACTGGAAAGAGGTGCTGATTTACGGTCCGTACAGGAAATGCTTGGCCATTCCAACATTTCTACAACTCAAATTTATACGCACATTAATAAGGACAGGCTAAAGACAATACATAAGATGTATCATCCCAGGCCCTAAAAATGGAAGAATATTTAAATAAGTTACCCAAAGAATTGCTGGATTTAATATACTTGGCTAAAGAAATAGCCATGCGTAATAATTTGCCAATTTATTTGGTAGGCGGCTTTGTGAGGGATTTAATCCTGGGCGTAAAGAATTTGGATTTGGATATCGTCGTAGAGGGTAATGGTATAGATTTTGGAGAAGAACTTGCCAAGTGCCTTAAGGCAAGAGTTATCCCCCACCCTAGATTCAAGACCGCTACTATCATATTAAGTAACCAGCTTAAAATAGATATTGCTACTGCCAGAAAAGAATTCTATCCCTTGCCGGCGTATCTTCCGGTAGTGGAAAGCTCTAATCTAAAAGACGACCATTTCCGAAGGGATTTTACCATTAATGCCATGACAATAAGCATAGGCAAAAATAATTTTGGAAAATTAATTGATTTCTTTGGAGGCAGGCAGGATTTAAGACACAAGAAAATCAGGGTGTTACACACCTTAAGCTTTATTGATGACCCTACCCGTATATTAAGGGCGATTCGTTTTGAGCAGAGGTATGATTTTAAGATTGAGCCGGGTACGCTTAAATTATTGAAACAGGCAGTAGCGCTTAAAATGCTGGAAAAAATAGAGCCCCAAAGGACCCGCGATGAATTAATCCTTATGTTAAAAGAAAAACGGCCGATAAAAGAAATTAAAAGGATTAAGAGCTTGGCAGGGTTTAAATTTGTACATAGGCACCTTTCAGTATCAAAAAGGACATTGAAGCTGTTAGCCTCAATTGAACGTGAAATTAACTGGTTTAAGAAAGTAAATTCTTCCCGCAGGTCTTTGGATACCTGGCTGATTTATTTTATGGGATTAACGGATTGTCTTTCGGCCAGTGATTTAAAGCAGGTTTGCGCTAAGTTTGGCCTTAAGAAAGGCGAAGAAAAAAGAATGCTTTCTCTTAAGAAGATAAGGCAAAAGAATGTCCTTGCTTTAAGCACAGTAAAAACCAAGCCCGCAAGAATTTTTAATCTTCTTGAGCCGCTAAGCTACGAAGCAATACTATTGCTGAAGGCTAAACACAAAGATAATAATTTAAGGCGGCATATCAAAGATTTCTTTGAGATTTACAATGATATGCGGCTGTTTGTTTCCGGCAAAGACCTAAATAACCTGGGTATACCAGCGGGCCCATATTACCAGAAAATATTCTCTAAAATTCTGAACGCAAAGCTTAACGGCCTGGTTAAAACCAGGGAAGAAGAAATAGCTTTAATAAGAAAATTAGAAGGAATCCAGTCGCTCAAATAAAAGTTGATTTGATTAACCATGAAATGGAGTTGATTTAAAATGTCAAGACTTGACAGGGTTACCGAGGCGATAAGAAAAGAAGTGAGCATGATTTTACACGATGAATTAAAAGACCCAAGGCTGGGTTTTGTTACCATAACCAAGGTTACGATGACTGCTGACTTAAGGTCTGCTAAAGTATTCTTTAGCGTGTTAGGCAAAGAAGAGGAACACAAAAAAAGCAAACTGGCGCTTGATTCAGCGCTGGGGTTTATCCGTAAATTAGTTGCGGAAAGGATAAATTTAAGATTTGCCCCGGAGATTGCGTTTGTAGAAGACAGGTCAGTTGAATACAGCGTAAGAATTGAAGAAATCCTGAATGAGATAAAAGCAGAAACACAACCACGAAAGGAAAGCACAGGTGGGGTTAAAAAAAGTCGTAGAGTCCATAAAAAGAAATAATAGATTCTTGCTTACAGTCCATACAAATCCTGAAGGAGACGCCTTGGGTTCAGAGCTCGCTTTCTATTTTCTGCTTAAAAAAATGGGAAAGCAGGCGTTTATTTTAAATGAGGATGAAGTGCCCTATGGTTATAATTTTTTGCCGGGGGTAAGATACATTAAGAGACCCGGCACTCAAAAACGTTTTAAGAAAATGGATTTCGATTGTTTTGTGGTATTGGATTGTTCTGATCCCCAGAGGACAGGCAGTGTCTATGGGGCTAATGCAAAGGGTAAGCTTATCCTGAATATCGATCATCACATCAGCAACAATAATTTCGCTGACGTCAATTGGGTAGAGCCGAAAAGTTCTTCCACTTCAGAAATGGTTTATAAGCTATTCAAGAAATTAGGGCTAGCTTTGGATAAAGATACGGCTACTTGTTTATATGTGGGCATGCTTACAGATACAGGGTCATTCAGGTATTCTAATACCTCAAGTTCCACCCATAAAGCTGTTGCCAAGTTGCTTAACTTTAAACTGGATGTCCCGCAGATTTATAAAAATATTTACGAGAATATCCCATTTGAGGACATGAAATTATTAAGCAGGATATTGCCCGATATGAAACGGGATTCATTAGGTAAAATTATCTTTTTTCAAATAGGAAAAAAGCTTTTAACCAACAGGAAACTTTCTTTTGACCTTACCGAATCTGTACTCAGTTTCGGCCGCGCCCTGAAAGATGCGCAGGTAACCGTGTTATTTAAAGAGAACTTAGGCGTTAAGGATGAAGTAAGGGTAAATTTCAGGTCGCAGGGCAAAGTTGATGTAAATAAGATCGCGCAGTTTTTCGGCGGCGGCGGCCATAAAACCGCAAGCGGCGCCACCATCCACGGAAAAATTAGTCAAGTCAGGAAAAAAGTTTTAGCTAAAATAAAAACAAGTCTTTGATGAATCTGATATTTTCTTCGTCAAGCGGTTTTTGCGGGTCCTGCCGAGGCACGTTCCTCGCGTCATCGCTCGCAATTCCCCAGCGTGGAATTGCTTCGCTCAAGCGGAAGCCTTCGCTCTTGGATACTTGTTTAACGAGGCAAACCATGCCCGCTTCGGCTTCCTTATGTGCCGCTCGTAACATGCCTCGTCACCCGCAAAAAATCCATTTTGATGCTCGAAATTCAGCCAGATTCATTTACAGCTATTCCCGAGCGCCTGCTATATTAGCGGGTGGCTTGGGGTGCACCTTGCCTTAAAGGATAGGCAAGTGCGTCCTTTTGGACTGATTTTGAGCGAGGCATGGAGGCGAGGAGCGGGCACGGATGCCCCTCGTAAATGAAGCCTGGCAGAGCGACGAAGCCGAGATGAGCGAAGTTTTGCCTCGCAGGGGCAAAACGAGCGTCCTCGCGAGAAACACCCCAAGACAGGACCCGCGTAATGTAGAAAGCGAGAAAACCGGTAGGTTCATTAGCAAGGAAATTATGAAAATTATTCGAGGCATTAGCCAGATCAGAAAATTTAAGAACTCTGTAATTGCGCTGGGCGTATTTGACGGCGTGCATGTAGGTCATAGGATCATTCTAAAGGCTGCCGTAGCGAAAGCCCGCAGCATAAAAGGTACCAGCGTAGTCTTGACTTTTTGGCCTCACCCGCAAAAAGAAGAAAGCCTCTATTCATTGGAGCACCGCCTAAGATTAATAGAAGAAATAGGCGTAGATATTTGCATAGTCGTGAAATTCACTCCTAAGTTCGCCAGGATTACCGCAGATAATTTTATAAAGAATATTTTAGTCAAGAAACTTTCCTGCAGGTATATTTATGTTGGCAGCAATTTTAGTTTCGGAAAAGACGCCAGAGGAAATTACCAAACACTGACAAGGTTCTCCCGTAAATATAATTTTAAATTAAGGGTTTTCTATGTGGTTAAACTTAATAATAAACCCATAAGCAGCACCTATATCAGGAAATTAGTGAAGGCAGGCAGGCTAGAAGAAGCAGGAACGCTCCTTACGCGTCCGGTAAGTATCCTGGGCACAGTCGTAAAAGGTAATGTCCTGGGCCGTTCGTTAGGTTTCCCTACGGCCAACATTAACCCTCATCATGAAGTAATTCCTCCCAGCGGTGTGTATGCAGTGCGCGCAATCCTTGAGAATAAAGAATTTAAAGGCATCTGTTATATCGGTACCAGGCCGACCTTAAAAGGCAAAAGAGCCTTACGCATAGAAGTGCACATGTTTAATTTCCAAAAAAATATTTATAGCAGATATCTAGAGATTCAGTTTATAAAAAAGATAAGGGATGAAAGGAAATTTGATTCTCTCCTATCATTAGCAAAACAAATCAGAAAAGACATAATTTCCGCAAAAAAACTGTAATTCCTCCCCTCGTCATACCACAATATATGCCCATTCAATAGCAATAAGTCCACTACTCATTGTATTATATTAAGTTAGGTAAATATTTTTCTTGACAAATAAGAAGAATTTTCATATACTTTGGGTTACAAAGTGGTAATAAGTGGAGTAAAGTGGCTGAAGTCACAACTTATGGAGCGTAAGCGAACATAAGTTGTATTCAAAATAATTTAAGGAGGATTGACTTATGTCGTCCTTGTGGACTCCATAAGTCAAGTGCTCAACAAATGTTTTATGGCGAATATCTGCATTCAATAGACCGCAAAGGCCGCCTTATATTGCCTGCCAAATTTCGTGAAGTTGCCAAAGGCAATTTTATAGAAAAATTTTTTGTTACCCGCGGTTTGGACAAATGTCTGTTTATGTTTGCGGAAGAGGAATGGCGCGCACAGGAAGCAAAATTTAAGTCCATAACTTTTACCAAACAACAGGCACGCACGTTTAACCGGCTTTATTTTTCCGGAGCAGTGGAAGTACTGCCGGATAAGCAGGGTAGGATCCTACTTCCACAGTATTTAAAGGATTTTGCCGAGATTAAAAAAGATGTGATGATTGTGGGAGTTTCAAACCGTATAGAAATCTGGGCAAAGAATAAATGGGAAGAATTTTACGGAACCTCCCGGCAATCTTTTGAAGAGATAGCTGAAAAGTTAATGGATGTATAAAAAGTGGCACGCAAGTTTCATACCCCAGTTATGTTAAAAGAAGTATTGGATTATCTGAATTTAAGTCCAGGTAAGGTCATAGTGGATGCGACCACCGGCACGGGCGGCCATAGCGAAGCTATGCTGGACAGAATCTTACCTGCAGGAAAACTTATCTGCGTTGACAGGGACCAGGAATCTTTAACCGTAGCCCGGCAACGCCTATCCAGATTCCAAGATTCCTGTGAGTTTGTGCACGGAAATTTTTCCGACATAGATACGATACTGGCAAGCCTGAATATTAAAGAAGTGGACGCCATACTTTTTGACTTGGGGATTTCTTCTTTTCAATTAGAGGATCCTCACCGCGGTTTTAGTTTCCAGAACGAAGGGCCTTTGGATATGCGCCTGGACAGGAACAGCTATATCTCGGCTTACGATTTGGTAAATAATCTTAACGAAGATGAAATATCTGAAATGCTTTGGACTTTTGGTCAGGAGAGATGGCATAACCGCATTGCGCATCTGGTGGTAGAGGAAAGAGAAAAACATCCTATCGCTACCACCCGTGAATTAGCAGACATAGTTGAAAAGGCAATACCTTATAGGTACCGTAACAGGCATTACCGGATTCATCCTGCAACCAGGACTTTTCAGGCAGTGCGCATTGCTGTAAACAGGGAATTGGAAACTCTGGAAGTTGCAATAAATAAGGCTATCCTGGCATTGGGCAAAGAGGGAAGAATTTGCGTAATTTCTTTTCATTCCCTGGAAGACCGGGTAGTCAAGCACAGCTTTCGTAACGCACAGGCAAACGGCTTAATACAAATAATTACCCCTAAGCCTCAAACGCCCATGCGATCGGAAATAGGAGAAAATCCTTCAAGCCGTAGCTCCAAGCTTAGAGTAGCACAGAGGCTATAATTTATGAAACTTCCCAAATTCCTTTCCATAGTCTGTTTTATTACCTCGTTTTCCCTGCTTTATGTCTACCAGCAGACAGAGATCTTGCGCCTTGGCTACGTCGGACAGAAAAGGTCAACGCTGTACCAGGATTTGCTTGATAAAAATAACATCTTAAGATATAATATTAAAACTAAAGCTTCTCTGGTTGAAATCGGCAATACTTTTTCAGGCAATACCGATTATGAAATGCCAAATACCTACAGGTTAGTCAGGTTATCTCCTTCCAGAGAAGGTGCGAACTTTAAACAGCAGGCGCTAAACAGGGAAACGATCATTTCCCGGCTCTTCGGCATTAAAAGGCAGGCCGAAGCTAAAACAATCAACCCCTAACTCTCTAAATTTTAACTCATAGTGTATATCAGTAATTATCGCCACAGAAGCGAGGCGGTATTTCTATTTTTTGTTTTATTCCTGATATTTTGTATTACCCGCCTTTTTTTTATCCAACTCTTCCGTTCAAGCTATCTCACCGGCATAGCCAATAGACAGCACAATCTGTTTATAGAACTTGAGCCACGCAGGGGCACCATATTTGACTGTAATCTTAAGTCTCAGGCTTTAAACCTGCCGGTAGATTCACTGTATGCCTCTCCCAATGAAATGAAGGATGCTGATAAAGAAAGAGCCATAAGGCAGCTTAGTGCGGTATTGAATCTGGATCAGTCTTCCTTAATGGATAAATTCTCCCGCAAAAAATCATTTATCTGGATTGCCAGAAAAATTACTCCCGAACAGTCACGGGCAGTCAAACAATTAAATATCAGGGGATTGGGATTATTGAAAGAAAGCAGGCGTTCGTATCCTAACAGCTATCTGGCAAGCCACATCATAGGTTTTGCCGGGTTGGATAATACGGGGCTTGAAGGAGCCGAGGTTTATTATGATAAATACATTAAGGGAGAAGCCGGATGGGCGATATTCCTGAGGGATGCCCGTCAGAAGAAATTGGATTTATGGGAAAAGATGATTTTGCCTAAGGACGGCTATAATTTGGTATTAACCATAGATGAGGTGATCCAGTATATCGCTGAGCGGGAACTGGATAAAGCTTATAAGACCTATCATGCAAAAGGCGCAAGCATAATTGTCATGAATCCGCGAACCGGGGCAATACTTGCTTTGGCAAACCGGCCGACCTATGATTTAAACCAGCGTTCCAATGTTACAAAAGACCAGATGCGCGACCGTGCGATATGCGACTTATTTGAGCCGGGATCGGTTTTTAAAATAGTCACTGCCTCGGCTGCAATAGAAGAAAAGAGGGTCAGCGAAGAAGATAAATTTTTCTGCGAAAACGGCGCTTACCGCGTAGCAAACCACATACTTCATGACCATAAATCACACGGATGGCTTACCTTTAGGCAGGTAATAGAAGAGTCGAGTAATATCGGCACAACTAAGGTAGCTCAGATGTTGGGCCCGGAAGTTATCTGTAAATATGTTAAACTTTTCGGGTTCGGGTCAAAATCAGGCATAGGCCTGCCGGGAGAAGTTTCCGGGATAACCAAGGAGGCGCGCTTCTGGTCAAAGACATCAATAGGCGCAATCCCCATAGGCCAGGAGGTAGGCGTAACTGCCTTGCAGTTAGTTTGCGCAATTTCTGTAATTGCCAATGGCGGGCAACTTATTAAACCCTACATTATACAGGAGATCCGCGATAAAGAAGGCGAAACGATTAAAAAATTCTCTCCTACCGTCATACGCCAGGCAATATCCATCGATACCGCATTAAGAATTAAGAAAATACTGGCAGGGGCTGTTGAGGAAGGGACAGGGCAGTTAGCTAAGACCCCGGGCTTAACTGCCGCAGGCAAAACCGGGACAGCGCAAAAATTAGAGCCCAATGGCACCTATTCTCACAATAAATTTGTTGCCTCATTTATCGGTTTTGCGCCGGTAGAAGACCCAATGGTTGCTATCGTGGTTTCGGTTGATGAGCCTCACCCTTCTTATTTCGGCGGAGTAGTAGCTGCGCCGGTATTTAAAACAGTGGTAGACGATACGGTAAGGTATTTAAAAACAAAACGCCAGCCCAATGAAGTTATTGCCTTAAATGAGACTAAAAAATCTAATTAATATCCTGGATTCTGGCAGGCCAAAAGGCCTGGTTGATTTTGAAATCAAGGGCATCAGCTGTAATTCAAAAACAGTTAAACCCGGATTTATTTTTGTGGCGATAAAAGGGGTTAAACAAGACGGCAGTAAATATATTGATGAAGCGATAAACAGGGGCGCTGGGGCTTTAGTCATACAGTCGCACGCTGCAAGCTGCTCGTCCCAAGTAAAAATACCTTTTATAACAGTTAAAGATTCACGCTGTGCTTTAGCAAAATTGGCCACAGAATTTTACGGGAATGCTTCTTCAAAAATAAAAGTGGTAGGCGTTACCGGTACAAACGGAAAAACTACCATTACATATTTAATTGAGAATATATTAAGGAAAGCCAAAACCTCACCCGCAGTAATAGGCACAATTAATTACCGTTTTAAAAACAAATCCGTCCCTTCAAAAAATACTACTCCCGGCCCTGTTGAGCTTCAGGCAATGTTAGCTGATATGCTTAAGTCTTCGGTGAATTATGCAATTATGGAAGTTTCATCGCATGCGCTGGACCAGGATAGGACGCAAGGTGTAAGGTTTCATTCCGCTATTTTTACTAATCTTACACAGGACCATCTTGATTACCATAAAACGATTGGCAATTATTTTCAGGCTAAAGCCAAATTGTTTAGGAGCCTGGATGCAAAGGCATTTGCGGTAATTAATAATGATGATAAATATGGCAGGAGACTTAAAGGTATAACTAAAGCCCATGTTATTACATATGGCATAAAGAATAAATCTCAAGTCAGAGCCGAAAATATAAAATTTGACGCAAGAAATAGCGAGTTTACATTGAATGCCTCCGGAAGGAGGATGCATTTAAAAACCAAGCTTATAGGTACACACAACATTTACAACATATTGGCAGCGGTTGCCTGGGCTAAACAAGCGGGGATCAGCGATGATAAAATAAAGCGCACAATTGAAGAATTTTCTCTTGTGCCTGGCAGGCTGGAAAGGGTTGCCCTCGCAAAAAAATTTTCTGTTTTTGTGGATTATGCACATACGCATGACGCGCTTAAGAATATCATTAAGTCCTTAAGAGAGGTATCAAAGAAGCGCATCATCGTTGTTTTTGGCTGCGGCGGAGAACGCGACAAAACAAAAAGGCCAAAGATGGGCAGGGTAGTTACGCAGTTGTCCGATTATGCGATTATCACCAATGATAATCCCCGCTCCGAGGATCCGCAGGCAATAATCAGGGATATCAAACGCGGAATCAGCAAGAACAATTTTTGCGTAATACCAGAGAGGTGCAAAGCAATAAAGAAGTCTTTAACACTGGCGAACGAAGGAGACGTTGTACTTATAGCCGGTAAGGGGCATGAGAATTATCAGGTCCTAAAAGACAAAGTCATACATTTTGACGACCGCGAGTGGGTGAGAAAATGTTTACAGTCAATGAATTGTTAATTGCCACAAAAGGCAAATTAATTTCCGGCAGGGGGAATGTGAGAGTTCCCGGGGTTTGCATAGACTCGCGTGAAATCCAGCAAAATGAGGTCTTTATCGCCATAAAAGGAAATAATTTTGACGGGCATGATTTTATCCCGGAAACAATAAAGAAAGGTGCGGGCGCAATTATTGCAGAGCAGAAAGCGGCGCGGTTAGCATGCAGCGTAAACCCCCCCCTTATTATAGTCAAGGACTCTGTAAAAGCATTGGGCGACATAGCAAGATACTCTCGAAATAAGTTTGATATCCCGCTGATTGCAGTTACAGGCAGTAACGGTAAGACTACAACAAAAGAAATGATTTCCTGCGTATTATCAGCCGGATTCAACGTCCTGAAAAACGCAGGGACAAAGAATAATCATATCGGAGTGCCTCTGACTTTGGTAAATTTAAGCAGCCAGCATGAAATTTGCGTGCTGGAAATAGGCACCAACCATTTCAAAGAGGTAAGTTACATTGCCGGCATCTGTAATCCCAATATCGCAATTATTACCAACATAGGCCAATCGCATTTGGAACATTTCCGTAATTTAGAAGGCGTATTTAAAGAAAAAATTAGCCTGATAAAATATCTTAGGAAGCCGTTTATTGCCATACTGAATGCCGATGACGTTTTCTTTAAAAAAGAAATTTCTCGAAAGCAAAAAAATAGATTTATCTTAAGTTTCGGGATTAAAGAAAAATCTGACTTCCAGGCAGGCAATATCAAGGCAGGAAACTGCCAGCTCAGCTTCCTGGTTAACAAAAAATATAAATTTACATTGAACACTACAGGGTATTATAATGTTTATAATGCATTAGCTGCAATAGCGGCAGGAAGGGTCTTCGGGCTGGAATATAAAGATATGATTCCCCGATTATCTGTTTTTAATTTCCCCTCCGGCAGGCTTAACCTAATAGAATTAGACAATATAAAATTTATTGACGATACATATAACTCTAACCCTAATTCCCTGAAGCAGGCTTTGAGCGCTTTAGAAAACTTAAACACCACCGGCAGAAAAATCTTTGTCATGGGCGATATGCTGGAGTTGGGCAGCCTCAAAAATACCCTCCACCGCCAGGCCGCTAAGATCGCTGTTAAGGTATGCGACGTATTAATAACAGTGGGCGGCCTTTCCCGGGCAGCAGCCAAGGCAGCAAGGGATAGCGGCCTGGAAGCGAAAAACATTTTTAGCTGCGATTCAAGTTTAGAGGCGCGAAAGATTCTGTTTGATGAGGTTTTAGCTAATTCCAAAGATATAATACTTGTCAAGGGCTCACGGGCAATGAAAATGGAAGAAGTTTTTAAAAAACAGGGCTAATCTTATATGCTGTATCATTTACTTTATCCTTTGCACGAAATTTTCTCAATACTTAACATTTTCCGCTATATTACGTTTCGTAGCGCCGGGGCAGCCTTAACTGCATTCATTATCAGTTTAATCTTCGGCCCCATCCTGATTAAGAGGCTACAAAAATTAAAAATCGGAGAAAATGTAAGGGTTGAAGAAAGTAAACGCCTCCATGAATTACAAGCCAATAAACAGGATACCCCGACTATGGGCGGGATTCTCATATTGGCAGCGATTACCATTTCAACCTTGCTTTGGGCGGATATATCCAATAAATATGTATTAATCGCATTATTCGCTACGCTTTGGCTGGGCGTCACCGGATTTATTGACGATTATATAAAACAGAAAAAGAAGAAATCAAAGGGCCTCTCCGCAACTGCAAAATTGACCAGCCAAATAGTTCTTGGGCTTATATTGGGCGTAATCTTATTATTAGATTCACAGATGAACATAAAATTGGATATACCTTTCTTTAAGGATATCAATTTTAATCTGGACGGATTTTATATCTTATTTGTAATTATGGTGATTGCCGGCACATCCAACGCAGTAAACTTAAGCGACGGGCTTGACGGGTTAGCCATAGGCATTGTGGTGATGGTAGCAATCGCATTTAGCGTGCTGTCTTATGTTTCGGGTAACCTGAAATTCAGCAATTACCTTCTGATTCCTTTTATTAAAGGCAGCGGAGAATTAACAGTATTTTGTGCAAGCATACTGGGTGCAGGTTTAGGATTCCTGTGGTTTAACTGTTATCCGGCGTCTATTTTTATGGGAGACGTGGGGTCTCTCGCCTTGGGAGGCGCTTTAGGGACAGTGGCGCTGTTGATTAAGAAAGAATTGCTCTTAATAATGGTGGGTGGAATTTTTGTTTTAGAGGCGCTTTCAGTAATTTTACAGGTATTTTCTTTCCGGCTGTTTAAGAAACGAATTTTTAAGATTGCTCCTTTGCATCACCATTTCCAATTCCTTGACTGGCCGGAGAATAAAGTTATAGTAAGGTTCTGGATTCTAGCTGGTCTATTAGCACTCCTTACAATAGTCACCCTGAAAATAAGATAGCCCAATCAAATGATCAATAGAGAATATTTTAAAAACAAGAAAGTACTCGTAGTGGGTTTTGCGCGTTCGGGGCTTGCAAGTTCCAATTTGCTTTATGATTTGGGAGCCGACGTACGCATTACCGACAATAAAGACTACGATTCCACACGCAATAACCTTAGGAAACTGAAATCAAGGAAGATAAAAGTTGAATTAGGAAAACACTCTCCGGAATTCGTCAAAGGCAATGATTATTTAATTATTTCTCCGGGTGTCACAGATACAGCCTTGCCAATTGCCTGGGCCAGGCAATTTAACATACCAATCATGAGTGAGATAGAGTTTGCCTGGATACTTTGCCCGGCAGGCATAATTGCAGTTACAGGCTCAAGCGGTAAAACTACTGTGACAACTTTAATTGGACAAATCCTGGAAGCCTCTGGCAAAAGAGCCTTTGTTTGCGGAAACATAGGAAATCCCTTTAGCGGGGAAGTAGATAAGATGAGTGCCAAAGATTTTGTTTCTTTGGAGGTGAGTTCTTTTCAGTTACAACACATAGTAAATTTTAGGCCTAAGATTTCCGTGATATTAAACTTCAGCAAGAACCATTTAGACAGGCATAAGGATATGCTAGAATACTTAGATGCCAAAAAACGCATATTCCTGAATCAAACTAAAGATGATTTCCTGGTGTTAAATGAGAATGACGCGGTATTAAAAAATCTGGCGGAAGAGACTAGCGCAAAAGTAGTATACTTTTCGCAATCCCTCCAATTCAATCCTAATCAGGCAGCGGCTGTAGCCGCTTGTTCGATACTGGGAATCTCTAAGGATATATGTATAAAGGTATTTTCTGAATTTAAAGGCCTCCAGCATCGTTTGGAATATGTTACGCAAATTAACAACATAAAATTTATAAACGATTCCAAGGCGACGCTTGTAGAATCTACTATCTGGGCAATAAATAATTTGGCTACGCCGGTAATACTGATTGCCGGCGGCAAAGACAAGGGAGTGGATTATAAAGGCGTAATTGAAGTGGCCAGCAAGAAAGTAAGAGAAGTAATTTTAATCGGGGAAGCAAAAGAGAAAATCAGAAATGCTTTTAAGGGACACTTAGCAACCGATGAAGCAGCTACTCTTGAAGAGGCGGTAAACAAAGCGTTCCGCAAGGCTAAGCCCGGGGATTCTGTATTACTCTCTCCTATGTGCTCTAGTTTTGATATGTTTTCCAGTTATGAGGAAAGAGGCAATTGCTTCAAAAAAGCAGTTTATGATTTAATGAAACAGAATGACACTTGTGATAAAGTCAAAACGTAAAAGTCAAAACGCAAAACTTAAACGCAAAACTTAAAACGTTTTAAATTTTGCGTTACAGTTTTGACTTTTGCCTTTTGAGTTTTGAGTTTATTCTGTTATTCGAATTTTGTCGCTTCGCTTATGGTAAGAAACATACGCATTAATATATTCACGGTTTCAATAATTTTGATATGCATAGGCATTGTGATGATTTACAGCGCCTCAAGCATATATGCCTGGGAAAAATACCACGATAGCTTTTACTTTTTAAAACGCCATTTAAGTTTTTTATTTATCGGGGCATTGTTCACTTTCTTTGTTATGACCATAGATTACAGGAAGTTCAGGAGATACGCAAAGCCGCTGGTTTTAGTATCGATATTTTTACTGGTTTTGATATTGGTCCCCGGGAGTAGGCAGGGAAGTCGCCGGAGCGCGCAGGTGGTTTAGGTATAAATTTATCAGTTTCCAGCCTTCGGAGTTGGCTAGCATGGCAGTAATTATTTACGTGGCGGATTTTATTGCCAGAAAGGGCGATTGCATTAGGCAATTTGTAAAGGGCTTTCTTCCTCCTATATGCGTTTTGGGAGTTTGTGCTTTGCTAATTTTAATTCAACCTGATTTAGGTACTACCGTGGCCTTGGGAAGCGTTGTTTTTATTATGCTGTTTATCGCCGGAGTACGGGCGTCGTATCTTTTATCCATAATCCTGGCAAGTCTTCCCGTCTTATATTTATTAATCTTTAGTGTCCCTTACAGAAGGCTGCGGGTGCTAGCCTTTTTAAACCCCTGGCTTGACCCCAAAGGAAGCGGATTCCAGATTATTCAATCGCAGATTGCTCTGGGCTCGGGAGGGATATTCGGAGTGGGCTTGGGTCATTCCAAGCAAAAATTATTTTACCTTCCGGCAGCGCATACGGATTTTATTTTTTCCATTATCGGAGAAGAGCTGGGGTTGCTGGGAACATTGGGGGTAATATTCTTATTTATCATCTTTATACGCGAGGGCATTAAGATAATAAAGTATTCCAACGATAAATTCGGATATTTCCTTGCCTTGGGATTAGTGTTGATTATTTCACTTAAGGCAATAATTAATATAGGCGTGTCTTGCGGGCTATTGCCGACAAAAGGTTTGCCGCTGCCGTTTATCAGCTATGGCGGCTCATCGTTTATATTTGATATCGTTAGTGTAGGCATACTTATAAATATCGCCCGCACCGGAGAATATCCATGAAAGTATTGGCAGTTGCCGGCGCAAGCGGAGGCCATATTTTCCCGGCTGTTAGTTTCCTGAAGGAGTTTAAGAAAGAGTATCCCGATTCTAAAGCTCTTTTAGTAATTCCCAGAAGAAGTGAAACACTTGATTTGGTTCCAGAGGGCTTCAAGATACAATATATTTCAATTTGTCCGCTTAAGGCCGGCATCAAGCCTGCTAACTGCAGGGCTTTATTAAATTTTATAAAAGGATCATTTGAAAGCTTAAATTTAATGTTTGATTTTGCGCCGGATGCAGTAGTAGGTTTCGGGGGAATAGAATCAGTGCCTTTGGTAATGTTGGCCTGGTTATTCAGGTTAAAGACTGTGGTGCACGAGCAGAATGTCCTTCCGGGAAAAGCCAACAGGCTCTTGGCAAAATTCAGCGATAAAGTCGCCCTGTCCTTTTTAGAAACCAGGGAATTCTTAAGGCTGCGGCCGGAAAAAATTATTTTTACGGGTAACCCTGCTTGCCAGCGCTTGCCAGCAGTAAGCAAACAAGAAGCGCTAAATTTTTTCGGGCTTAAGCAAAACAAGTTCACTATATTGGTTATCGGCGGAAGTCACGGCAGCCACAGCATAAACAATGCCTTCTTGGAAGCAGTTACCACTATGAATGATAATTATAAGCTTCAGGTTATTCATATAACCGGAAGCGAGGACTACGATTATTTAAGCAGAAGATATAAAGATTTAAGCATCAATGTAAATTCAAAAGTATTTAGTTTCTTAAAAGAAATGCAATACGCCTACAGTGCAAGCGACGCGGTAGTTTCACGGGCAGGGGCTTCTACAATTTCCGAGTTAATGCGTTTCAAGCTTCCTTGCGTGATTATTCCGTATCCTTATGCCTATAAGCATCAGATGGAAAATGCAAAGATACTGCACAGTTTAGGCGTAGCAGATATTATTGATGACGATGAGTCGCTGGATATAAACTTAAGATCCGCTTTGGAAGAATTTTTGAATAATGCTGAAAAAATTAACTCCCTGCGCAATAACTTTAATAATTATGATATACAATATAACTCGGCTGAATTGTTAATACAGGCATTATCACAATGAGTAGAGACAACCATTACCATTTGATAGGAATCGGCGGGATAGGAATGAGCGGGATCGCCGCATTACTTTTATCTAGCGGGAAGAAAGTAAGCGGTTCTGACCTGAAAGAAAACAGGATAACCCGGGAACTTGAAAAACAGGGCGCGCAAATTTTTATCGGCCATAGCCAAGATAATATAAAAGATGCGGATTGCGTAATTTATTCCTCTGCCATTAAAGAAGATAATCCGGAAATAATCAGGGCAAAAGCCTTGAGGGTCCCCTTGATTAAGCGCGCAGAGGCGCTGGCTAGGTTAATGCGGGAAAAAGAAGTTATTACCGTTACCGGCAGCCACGGCAAGACCACTACGACTTCCCTGGCATCTTATCTTTTATTAGAGGCGGGATTGCTGCCAACGGTAGCCATAGGAGGCATCTTAATAAATCTTGACACGAATGCGTGCTTCGGTAACGGGAAATTTTTTGTGGCTGAAGCAGATGAATCGGACGGGTCATTCTTATATTACCGCCCGCACTATTCCATAATCACCAATATAGACCGCGAGCACCTTGATTATTACAAAAACTTTGACAAAGAGATTCAGGCCTTCGGGGAATTTATAAACCGGACAGAAGAGGGCGGCTGTGTATTTGCTTGTGAAGATGACGCGGTGTTAAAAAAACTGCTAAAAGATTACAAAAATAAACACCTGATGTTCGGACTTAGCGAAAGTGCCGACATATACCCAAAGAATATAGAATTAAAAGGCTTAAGTTCGCAGTTTGACTGTTTCTACAAAGGTAAATTCCTGGATAGGTTTAGTTTGGCTTTAGGGGGCAGGCACAATATTTCCAACGCCCTTTCAGTAGTTGCCCTCGGCATGGAATTAGGCATAGATTTAAAATTCATAAAAATTGCCCTGAATAATTATAAAGGCGCAAAACGCAGGCTAGAAATTAAATTTAAGGATAATGGAATAATGGTCATTGATGATTATGCGCACCATCCTACTGAAATCAAAGCTAGTCTAGCTGCGGTAAAGAATTTAGGCCATAAAAGGATTATTGCCGTATTCCAGCCTCACCGTTATACGCGCACAAAGATTCTTCTGGAGGAATTCGGCAGGAGTTTTGAATCAGCTGACCGTGTGATTGTTACGGATATTTACGCTGCCAGCGAACCAGAATTAGAAGGGATAAACGCTAAGCTAGTTTGCCAGGAAATTAGTAAACTATCTCCTGAAAAAAAGGTGGAATTTTTAGCAAAAGGAGATATTTTGGACTACCTGCAAAAGATCATTCAACCAGGGGATTTAATCATAACCTTAGGAGCGGGAGACATCGTAAAAATCAATGATGAATTGGTGGAAGAGCTTAAAAGGAAAAGTTCGGTTTAATGAACCGCTAAAGAAACATACTACGTTTAAAATCGGCGGGCCTGCCAGGTTTTTTGTAGAGCCCAGGGACTTAAAAGATTTAACAATGGTTTTATCTCTTGCGAAAAAACATAATCTTAGGCTGTTTTTATTAGGCGCGGGCAGCAATATCTTGGCCTGCGATAAAGGAATAAACGGGATAGTCATAAAGTTAAATTCTCCTTGTTTTAAAAAGATTTATTGCAAGGGCAATATTCTTAACGCAGGAAGTGCGGTTTCACTGAGCCGGTTAGTTAATTACGCAGCAGGTAAGGGTTTGTCGGGAATAGAATTTTTAGCCGGCATACCTGGCACGGTAGGCGGTGCTTTAGCCATGAACGCCGGAGCATGGAAAACAAGCATAGGCAGTATAGTGAAAAAAGTAACCGTAATGGATTCTGGAGGCAGGATAAAAATATTACCGTATGAAGATATTAAGTTCGGTTACCGTAAATCCAGCCTTACAAAATATATAATTTTAGCCTGCAGCATGAAATTGGCGAAAAAAGATAAAACAGAAATCAGAAGCCGCTTGCAAAAATATCTTAACTTCAGGCGTAATTCCCAGGATAGTTCATATCCGAATGCCGGATGTATTTTTAAGAATCCATCTTCCACAAAGGCAGCCGGAAGGCTCATTGACCTTTGTACGTTAAAAAACAAAAAGATAGGAGGGGCATGTGTTTCTAAGAGGCATGCTAATTTTATATTAAACCGTAATAGAGCCAACAGCCGGAATATCCTGAAATTGATGAGCCTGGTTAAAGCAAGGGTAAAGCAAAAGTTTGATATTATCCTTGAGCCGGAAATAAAAATATGGAAATAAAAACTACTAATTTTGGAAAGATCGGCGTATTGATGGGGGGGCCGTCTTCGGAAAGAGAAATATCCCTGAAATCCGGGAAGGCGGTATTAGAAGCCCTCCAACAGTTAGGCCTCGATGTAACAACCATTGATATTTTGACAGATGATGTCGCAGAAAATGTAAAGTTATTAAAAGAAAGCCATATAGATTGTGCTTTCATTGCCTTGCACGGACGTTTTGGCGAAGACGGAGGGATACAGGCGATCTTAGAAAATATTAAACTGCCTTACACCGGCTCCGGAGTGGCTACAAGCAAGTTGGCAATGGATAAAATCCAATCCCGCAGGGTCTTCGAAAAAAATGGCTTAAGAGTGCCGAAATACCGGGAAATAAACAAAAATTCCTACGATGCAAAATTTAAGAACAGCCTAGGATTGCCATTAGTTATTAAGCCTGTTACGCACGGTTCAAGCGTAGGGCTTTCTATAATTGAAAAAGCAGAGGAGTTGGATAAGGCGGTTTCTTTGGCATTTACTTTTGATGAAAGGGCGGTAATAGAAGAATATATCAGGGGCAGAGAATTGACTGTGGGAATTTTGGGGGATTTGGCCCTGCCGGTAATAGAAATAGTGCCTAAAAAAAAGTTCTTTGATTTTGAGGCAAAATATAAATCCGGCCTGACAGATTATATAGTGCCTGCCCGGTTAGAAGCAAATATTGCCCGAAGCGTAAAAGAGGCGGCATTGCGTGCGCACAAACTTTTAGGTTGTTTTGGTTTTTCTCGCGTGGATATTATCTTAAGCCAAAATAACTTGCCTTATATTCTAGAAATCAATACTATCCCCGGGTTAACGAGCATGAGCCTTCTTCCCAAGGCAGCTAAGACCGTGGGAATAGAATTCCAGGATTTATGCCTTAAGCTACTTCAGCTTGCATATGAACCCCGCACCTTCTAAGAATTCAGTCGTTTATAAAATGATAGGTGCAGGGTTTATGAATAGGAAAGAAGGTGCGGGGTGAAAAAAAGCAATAAGTTTAAATTTCCGGTTAAACTAATAACCGTTATATTAATAATTTTTCTTGCTTTGTTTTTTATTATGGGATATATTTGGAGAATCATCCGCACCTCTGATTATTTCAGGGTAGCAGATATTATTGCTCATGCCCCTAGCACAATCGACCTTTCTTATTTGAAGGGAAGGAATATTTTTAGCATCAATTTAAAAAAAGAATCAGCGAACGCTTTGCAATACAATCCGGATTTTAAGAAGGTGAGGCTTGCGAGGGTATTACCCAACAGAATTTTTGTGGATGTTGTAAAACGTAGCCCCATAGCCTGGGTGAAGTCATATAAATATTTCCTTGTGGATGAGTCTGACGTGCTTTTTTCACCACAGGCCGGCATTCAAGATACAGATTTACCGGTAATCACAGGCTTAGAGTCAAAAATATCCCGTGCAGGAGCCGGCTCTAAGTGCAATATCAGGGAACTTGTATCGGCATTAGACCTGATAAGGGGTTTCACGGAAAACAAGAGATTAAGGGATTACAAAATAAAGAGAGTTGAAGTAGGCAGTTCTTCAGGTGTTACAGTTTTTATATCTTTGCCTCTTTCCCAGCAATACCTGGAAGTCAGGTTTGGCCAGGTTAACTTAAGGGATAAAATTGTTTTCCTCGCAGATTTGGCTGCGGATGCAAACAGGAATTTATCGGACATAACATATGTAGACTTAAGGTTTAAGGAGCCGGTAATAAGGCCTAAAGATGTTAAGCAAATATCTAAATAATTATGTTTGTGCTCTGGATATCGGTTCAAGTAAAATTTCTGCGTGCCTGGCTGTAATCAAGAATAAGAATATAACCGGCATATTCTTCGACACCGTGGCTTCTAAGGGCGTAAAGCGCGGGGCAATAGTAGATTCCATAAGCCTGGTAGATTCCCTAAGCAGGATTTTAAAAAACCTGAAAGCCAAATCAGGAATAAATATTAAATTTATCAGCGTAAATATTTCCGGCCAGGACGTCTTAACAAAACATAGCAAGGCAATAGTACCTTTGGCAGAGAGGGGCAATAAAGTTATCACGCGCCTGGATTTAGAGAAGGTAAATGACCAGGCGAGGATTTTAGGCTCAAGCCTTGAGGATGAGATAATCCATCTCATCCCTTACAGCTACACCATTGATTCCAGGCAAAATATAATGAACCCCATAGGATTATATAGCCATAGGCTGGAAGGCGATTTATATTTAATCTGCTCTAAATTGTCGCATATACAGAGCCTCAGCCGCGCAATAAGCCAGTCAGGCTTTGAAATAAAAAATGTATATTTCTCTGGATTAGCTACAGGCAGGGTGGTATTCAACCAGCAATTGCAGGAAGGCCTTCATGTGCTTTGCGATATCGGGGCTGATATAACAGAAATATCATTTTTTAGAAACGGCTCCTTAAGAGACATAGAGATTCTAGCCATCGGCGGCGATGATTTAACTACACAGCTTCAGGACACGTTAAAAATACCTTTTGATTTGGCAGAGGATATCAAAAGGTCATACGGAATAATCACGGACCCTGCGGGAATCCCGGAAGACAAAGAGATACTGGTGAAAAAGAGCAATCTGTATAAGCCGATAAAACAGAAGCTGGTTACTGAGATAATTACATCCAAGTCAAAACTTATCTGTTCCAGCATAAAGGATGCGGTAGAAAAGAAAGCCCCGCTTTATGAAATAAATAATTTTGTACTCACGGGTAAAACCATGCTGCTGGAAGGCATGATAGAGCTTTTGGAGAGTTGTCTTAATGTCCCGGTTAAGCTGGGGCGTATCAGGAACCCAGGCATACCCTTGTTAGTTAAAGAGTATCCGGAATTATCAGGCCAAAAGTACTTAACATATTTAACTTGTTTGGGTATGATTTGCGAAGAGACACAGGAAAAGACGGTTGAAGTTAGTTTAAGTGCGCCTCCTACCAAAAACCCCATCCTAAAAGCTGTAAACAGGTTTAAGGAAGTTTACCAGGAGTATTTTTAATTCTCTTCTTTAGTTGACCCGGAATCTTTATTGTGTATAATAATTAGTTAAATATGGCAGTCAGGGATAATCTAAATAAAGTTTACGACAGAATATCGTCTGCCTGTTCCCGAAAGGGGCGAGACTTAGGTTCGATAACAGTCGTAGCAGTAAGCAAGGGTAGAAGCCTGCAGCAGATAGAAGAAGCAATAGGGGCAGGCATAACCGATATCGGTGAGAATCGGATCCAGGAAGCCATTGGAAAGTTAAAAGTTAAAAGCCAAAAGGAAAAAGTAATAAAATGGCATATGGTTGGCCATTTGCAGACCAATAAGGTTAAGGAAGCAGTAAAAATTTTCGATTTGATTCAATCTGTAGACAGTATTCATCTATCAGCAGAGATTGACAAGCAGGCAGGCAAGATAAATAAAATTCAGGATATTCTTTTGGAAATAAAAACATCTCCTGAGGCAACCAAATTTGGAATAAAGCCAGAGGAAGCAATTGAAGCGATAAAACAAATTTCCAGTTTAAAGAATATTAACCTTAAAGGCTTGATGACAATAGCGCCTTTAGTAGATAATCCCGAAAAAGCCAGGCCATATTTTAGAAAACTCAAGGAATTACTGGAGAAGATTAACTCATTACACATTACGCCTGACACATTACACATTTTATCAATGGGCATGAGCGATGATTTTGAAGTAGCGGTTGAAGAAGGCTCTAATATGGTAAGAATCGGCCGCGCAATATTTGATTGAGCATGAAACAAACTATCGGTATTATCGGTTTTGGTAACATGGGCCAGGCAATTGCCGATCGTATTAAATCTAAATACGCGGTGTTTGTCTTTGATAAAGAGGCTAATAAAACCAGCGGCCAATACGGCATAGTAGTTGCCAAAAGCGCCTTGGGTGTAATAGGTCATTCTGGCGCCATAATATTGGCAGTCAAGCCGCAGGATTTTGACAACGTGCTTAATGAAATCAAAGGCCATACTTCTAAAAAATTAATAATTTCTATCGCCGCAGGGATAACAACTGCTTACATAGAAAAGCGCCTTACGAATGCCAGAGTCATAAGGGTAATGCCCAATATTGCCGCTAAGATAGGACAAGCAGAAACTTGTGTGTCCAGAGGCAGTTTTGCCGTAGGCCGCGATTTAGATTTTACAAAAGAATTGTTTGACCTTGTTGGCAAGACTTGGATTGTTAAAGAGGAAATTATGGATGCGGCTACCGCTATTTGCGGCAGCGGACCGGCGTATATTTATTATGATATGGAAATTAATAAATACGATGCGAAAAATTTACCCTCGTCAGTAGAGAGTTCTTATATCGAACGCCTGGCAAAGGCAGCGGAAAGAGTGGGATTTGATGTGCAAACCGCATTTGATTTATCGCAGGCTACTACAATGGCAAGCGTGAGATTGTCGGTACTAACCGAAATCCCTCCCGCTGAATTAAGAAAAATGGTTTCTTCTAAGGGAGGGACTACCGAAGCAGCTTTAGAGGTGATAATGAACGGCGGCTCTTGGGAAGATGCGGCAGTTGCAGCCAGAAAACGTGCGGAAGAATTATCTAAGAAGGAGTGATAAATGTTAGGGATTATCGGCGGAAGCGGATTATATAAAATCGAAGGGACAGAACTCATAAAAAAAATAAAACTAAAAACGCCGTTTGGCGATCCTTCCGATAACTTGATCTTGGGTAGATTAGCTGGCAGCGAAGTTGTATTCTTGCCTCGGCACGGTGTGGGGCACCGCATATCCCCCAGCGAAATAAATTACCGGGCCAATATTTATGCGATGAAGAAACTGGGAGTAGACAGGATAATTTCTGTTACTGCCTGCGGCAGCCTTAAAGAAGAGATTAAGCCTTTAGATTTTGTAGTGGTTGACCAGTTCGTTGACCGCACAAACCAGGCAAGACCGATGACATTTTTTGATAGAGGGATAGTTGCTCATATCGTGTTTGCGCATCCGGTTTGCGAAGAATTGGCCTCGGTAGTTTATAAGGCAGGAGAGAATCTTAAATTGAAAATGCATAGGCAGGGTACATATATTAATATGGAAGGGCCTGCGTTTTCCACTCTTGCCGAATCAAGGCTTTATCGCAGCTGGGGAATGGATATTATAGGAATGACTAATATGCCCGAGGCAAAATTAGCCAGAGAGGCTGAAATTTGCTATTCGACCATTGCCTGCGTAACTGATTATGATTGCTGGTACCCAAAACATGGAGAGGTAACCGTAGAAATGGTGATTCAAAACCTTGCAAAAAATATTGAGAATGCAAAACTATTAATATCCGAAGTGATTAAGAATTTGAAGCCGCAAAGGAAATGCGCTTGTAAAGATGCGCTTAAACATGCGATTATTACGGATCAATCACTGATACCAAGCGCAGTTAAAAAAGACCTGGATATCATTATAGGGAAATATATCAAATAACGCAAAAGGCAAAAGTAAAAACGCAAAACCACAACGCAAAACTCAAAACTGCATATTTAATTTAACAATGTTTTAATACTTTTGAATTTTTACTTGTACTTTTTACTTTTGGCTTTTAACTTTTAAGTTTACTAACATGGAATACAAAAATACCCTAAATCTTCCCAAAACTAATTTCCCGATGAGGGCTGATTTGCCTAAGAGAGAGCCGGCCTTTTTAAAGGATTGGCTCAAGAAGGATATTTACCGCCTCATACGGGAAAAATCAAAAGGCAGGAAAAAATACATTCTTCACGACGGTCCGCCTTATGCAAACGGAGATATCCACATAGGCCATGCCTTGAATAAAACTCTGAAAGATATCATCGTAAAATATAAAACTATGCAGGGTTTTGATTCCGCGTATATCCCCGGCTGGGATTGCCACGGCCTTCCCGTAGAGCATCAGTTATTCAAGGAATTAAAAATAGATAAATATCAGATTGCCCAAACAGAGTTCAGGAAAAAGGCCTATGATTATGCCTTGCGTTATGTTTTGACTCAGAAAGAACAGTTCAAGCGGCTGGGCGTGTTTGGGGATTGGGATAACCCCTATCTTACATTAACAGCTGACTACGAAGAAGGCATTGTCTCTTCGTTATCCGCGCTGGTTAAGAAAGGCTATATCTACCGCGGTCTAAAGCCTGTAAACTGGTGTTTTAAGTGTGAAACTGCTTTAGCAGAGGCCGAAGTGGAATATGAAGATCATGCATCTCCTTCAATATATGTTAAATTCAAATTGAAAGAAAACAAAGATTACAAGGATAATAGTTTCCTGGTAATCTGGACTACTACACCCTGGACGCTGATTGCCAATGTGGCTGTAGCAGTGCATCCGGATTTTATTTATTCATACGTAAAGACGGATAGGGGCAATTTAATCCTGGCAAAAGATTTATTGCTGAATGCATTACAACAAATAGGTATCCAAAATTACGAGACAATAAAAGAAATAAAGGGCCGGGATTTAGAAGGATTAATCTACGATCACCCCTTTGATCTTAGGACCGGCCGTGTGGTTTTAGCCGAATATGTTTCTAAAGAAGAAGGTACCGGCCTTGTGCACACAGCACCGGGACACGGCAATGAGGATTATTTCACAGGCATAAAATATAAACTGGACATCATCATGCCAGTTGATGAAAAAGGGAATTTTGATTCAACAGTCAAGGAATTCGCTGGCAAGAATGTCTTGACTGCCAATAATAAGATAGTAGAAAAACTAAAAACCCTGGGTGCTTTACTATTTAACTCCCAAATTCAGCATTCTTATCCGCATTGTTGGCGCTGTAAGAGCCCTATTATATTCAGGGCTACAAAGCAGTGGTTTCTAAATGTAGACCACGAAAATTTAAGAAAGAAATTGCTCAACGCGATAAATAATAACATTAAATGGATTCCGCAAACAGGCAGAGAAAGAATTTATTCGATGGTAGAGCTTCGGCCTGATTGGTGCCTCTCGCGCCAGAGGTATTGGGGAGTTCCTATACCAGCTTTGATTTGCGACAATTGCCGCGAAGAATTTCTTGATTCAGGGGTTATTGATAATTTTGCCAAGCTGGTTTGCAAAGAAGGTTCGGACAGCTGGTTCAAGAGGGATATAAAAGATTTTATTACTGTTGGGTTAAAGTGCCCGCATTGTAAGGCGGAGAAATTTTCCAAGGGATCGGATATCCTGGATGTGTGGTTTGATTCAGGGGTAAGCAGCCAGTCAGTATTAAAAAAGAGGAAAGAATTGGAGTTTCCTTGCGCATTATACCTAGAGGGTTCTGACCAGCATAGAGGGTGGTTCCAGTCATCGTTAATACCTGCCATGTGCATTGACAATACACCGCCGTTTGAAAGTATACTTACTCACGGATTTGTTGTGGACGGCGAAGGAAGAAAAATGTCCAAGTCCCTGGGTAATGTTATTTCTCCTCTTGATATTATTAAAGATTATGGAGCGGATATCTTGAGGCTGTGGGTAGCGTCAAGTGACTATAACGAAGATATCAGGATTTCTCCGCAAATTCTAAGCCGGCTTGCTGAGGCATATAGAAAGATAAGGAATACTGCAAAGTTTATTTTAAGCAACCTGTATGATTTTAACCCCGGTGAAGATAAAACAAGCTACAACGGCTTAAAAAAAATAGATAAATGGATATTAAAAAGATTGCAGTCGCTGATAGACTCTGTTGATAGCGCGTATAGTAATTTTGAATTCTATAAGGCGTATAAAGGAATTTACGATTTTTGCAACGAAGACCTTTCCATGTATTATCTGGATATGGTCAAGGGCAGGTTATATACGCAGGCAGCCGGATCTTTTGAAAGAAGGGCTGCACAGACATCGATATATGAAGTGCTGAATGTTTTAGTAAGGCTGATGGCGCCGATTCTTGCGTTTAGCGCAGAAGAAATCTGGCAGAATAGCCCTAAGGAGGAAAAAGATAATTCCGTCGCAAGTATACATTTATCGGATTGGCCGAAGAACAATCCGGTCTTCGGGCAAAAGGATTTGCCTAAAGATATGAATATTGAGTCGGAACTGAGCCCCATTATTGACTTGATTCCTGACGTTGCCAAGGCCCTGGAAGAAAAACGCGCTAAGGGAGAAATCGGTAGTTCCTTTGACGCGCAAATAATTCTATTGACAAATAATGATTTTCAGTATAAATATTTAGGAAGCCTGCGGGAAGACTTAATAGAGATATTCAAGGTTTCGCAGGTAAGAATAGAAAAAGGCAAAAATACACAAGCCGCCTTTAAAAGCAGTAAGTTTGAAGATATCTTCATCTTGGTTTCAAAGGCGGATGGCCTTAAATGCGAGCGTTGCTGGAATTACAGCTTAACCGTGGGCCAATCCCGAAAACACCCTACGATCTGCGGACCTTGCTTAAAGGCAATAGGGGAGGAGAAATAAATTGAAGAAGAAACTCAGCAAAAAAGAGCTGCTTGATTTCAAAAAGCTGGTATTAAAGAAGAAGGAAGAGATACTCGATGAAATAAAGCATATATCTGACGATACTTTAAAAAAATCCCAGAAAGAAGCCTCCGGAGATATATCCGGTTACACTTATCATATGGCAGACGTTGCTACTGATACTTATGACAGAGAATTTTCACTGGGCCTCGCTTCCAATGAAAGAAAACTGATTTACGAATTTGATGACGCCTTAAAAAGAATAGATGATGGCTCTTTTGGGGTTTGTGAAGAATGCAAATCCCTCATTGCAAAAAACAGATTAAAGGCTGTCCCCTACGCACGTCTTTGCGTTAAATGCCAGAAAATTAAGGAAAAGAAGTAATCCCTTTCTTGGCTGATGATTTTTATCATCGTAGTTTCCATCCTTTCTTTAGACCGGTTAACTAAATTCCTCGTTACGCAGAATTTATTTCTGAATAAGCCTGTGCCGGTAATAAAAGGCATTTTTAATCTAACCCTCGTCCACAATAAGGGTGCGGCCTTCGGGATCCTGAAAGATCAGACGCTATTATTGATTTTTACTTCCATATTTGCGATCATCCTTATTTATTTTGTCCTTAGGGATAAGTCGCACCATAAGGGAATAATCATATCATTAAGTTTGATTTTGGCAGGCGCCTTCGGTAACCTTATCGACAGGTTATTTTACGGTTACGTCATTGATTTTCTGGATTTTCTAATCTGGCCGGTATTCAATGTGGCGGATTCTTCCATAACAATAGGCGCGATATTATTGGGATGGTTTATCTTATTTGAAAGGGACAAGAAAAATGTTGCCTGAAATTTGTACAATAGGCCCGTTTACCATTTATTCTTACGGTTTAATGCTCGTAGTAGCTTTCCTCGTGGCTACAACATTGGCTTGCCGTAGGGCTAAACAAGAAAACTATAACCCCGATACAGTTTTTAACCTGCTATTCCTGACTTTTGTTTCCGGGGTGGCTGGAGCACGCATATTTTATGTAATTCAGAATTGGCATTATTATCTAAAAAATCCCCTCGAGATAATCATGCTTCAGCACGGAGGCTTATCTTGGTTTGGCGGGTTGATTTTGGGAGTTTTTAGTGCTGTTTTCTATTTAAGGGTAAATAAATTATCCTTGTACAAGACATTGGACATGATAGTGCCTTTTGTAGCCCTCGCACAGTCAATAGGCAGGATTGGCTGCCTGTTAAATGGCTGCTGTTTTGGCAAGGCATCTGTATACGGAATTTATTTTCCCGTGCACAAAGCGGTTCTCATCCCCACGCAGCTATATTCCTCAATAATTTTGATTTTGATATTTGTGATTTTAAGACTCCTGCAGGACAAGCCTCATAAAGAGGGGGCTATATTCTTTACCTACCTTTTGCTCTATTCCATAAAGAGGTTTTTTATTGAATTCTGGCGCGCTGATAACGAAATTATTTTCTCGGGACTCACCTTATTTCAAATCTTAAGCATTGCGGTATTCTGTGTCGCGGTTTTTAAGCTCATCTGTATTATAAAATCACAAAAATAAAATGGGGCAATTCCATCTGAAAGTTCCACCCAGCGACTCCGGAAAGCGCTTGGATACATTTTTGGCGCAAATTTCCCTTTCTGATAATTTGGGTCTATCCCGTACGGCAATTCAGAAACTTATTATTGAGGGCAAAGTAACTTTAAAGAATTACCGGGAAGTCAAGCCGCATCATAAAATAAAAGAAAATGATGAGATAGAGATTATTTTTGAGGAAAATAAACAGGCAAGTTTAGCTCCTGAGGATATTCCGCTAGACGTTGTGTATGAAGACACGGATTTGGCAGTAATCAATAAACCCTCCGGATTAGTGGTTCATCCTGCGCCGGGGAATTTTGAGCATACTTTAGTAAACGGTCTGCTGCATCGTTTCCCGGAATTATCAGATGTTAACCCGCAAAGACCGGGGATCGTGCATCGTCTTGATAAAGAGACATCGGGGTTACTGGTCATAGCCAAAAATAATGTTGCTCATCACTATTTGGCAAAACAATTCGCAAAACACAGCATCAAGCGTAAATACATAGCAATTGTAACCGGAAGGGTTGAATTTGACGAGAATGTGATTGACCTGCCAATCGGCAGGCACCCTTTTAAAAGAAAAAACATGGCGGTGAGCTTTAGCGGCAACACCAAGAACGCCAAGACATTTTATCGCACAATAAAGCGCACCAATGAATACAGCCTGCTGGAATTAGAGCCTTTTACCGGCAGGACTCATCAGTTAAGGGTGCATCTGGCATTCTTAGGGCATCCTATTTTAGGCGACACAAAGTACGGTAAAAATAGCGAATTCAGCAGGTTGTGCCTTCACGCCAAATCGATTGGCTTTATCCATCCTGGCACAGAAAAATTCATGGAATTTAATTCCCAGACCCCTAAAGAATTTGAGGAAGTGTTTAAGTAAAAGTGGTTTGAAGATCCCCTGTGAAGTAAGAGAAGCGAGGGGATTAATTCGCACAATGACTTACTCACGCTTCGCGTTCGTAAGTCATGTGCTCATTAAAAATTTCTCTTGATTTTTGAAGCACTAATGTTATATTAAAGGCTATAAAAGGGTCAGGGTCAGTAAAATTAAAGGAGGGAAGATGAACAATAAGGCTAAGGTCATAACATTAGTTTTAATCGTATTAATAATTACTGCATTTGCTTTAGCCGCAGGTAGTTATTATCTTTTGCAGAACGAGAAAGCCAAAAATACCAGCCTTCAGTCGGAGCTGGAAAGCACGATAACCAAGTATAAGAAAAGCGAAACAGAGCTTAAGGACACAAAGGATAAGATTTCCAGCCTTTCCCTCCAGGTAAAAGAAGCGCAAGGTAAACTGGAAACTTTAAGTAAAGATTTAGAACAGGAAAAATCAGCCAAGCAAGAAGCCTTGTCCAAAACTGACGAGATGGCTGCGCAATTAGAGCAGCTTAAGTCAAGTAAGTCTGATTTAGAGAATAAACTTACTCAGGCTCAAGCAGATGCGAAAAAAATACATGACCAGCTAAATGACCTGCGTACACAGAAAACTGACTTAGAGTCAAAAATAAAACAATTAGAAGTCAAGACTCAAGGGGTAGAGTTAGGTAAGATTGTAGTTAACCCGGAAGGTGCGACGATAGAATCAAAACAAGGGGCAACTCAAGCAGCGCCGCAGCCTGAATCAGAAAAACCGGTTGTCACAGGTAAAGAAGGAAAAGTTTTGGTAATAAATAAAGATTATAATTTCGCAGTGATTAATCTGGGCAGCAAAGACGGTATAGATATCGGGGATGTTTTCATGGTTTATCATAATAACAAAAACATTGGAGATATAAAGGTAGAAAAAGTGCATGAATCCATGGCTGCGGCAGGTTTTGCCTCTCCTGACATGAAAGAAAAAGTTGCCGAAGGTGACAAAGTTTTGCAAAAGGTGAAATGAAGCCTTTTGCAGTCAAGCCAATTGCCCGTATAAAAGGTAAGATTTCTTTTCCCGGCGATAAATCAATATCCCACCGTGCAGTATTCTTAAGTTCTTTGTGTAAAGCTAAGACCGTTCTGGAGAATTTCCCTCTCAACAAAGATTGTCTTTCTACGCTTTCGGTTTTTAAAAAGCTGGGAATAAAAATTAACAGATCTAAGGACCGGATTACCATATCCGGTAATGGCCTCTATGGATTGCAAAAACCCCAAGCCCCTATTTTTATAGCCGAATCAGGCACCACCCTAAGGCTTCTCTTAGGCATTTTGGCGGGCCAATCCTTTAAGACAAAAATAATCGCAGGAAGATTTCTCTCAAAACGCCCGATGTTACGCGTTACCCAACCGCTACGATTAATGGGCGCTAAAATAAACGCAAAACGTAAATCTCAAAACGCAAAACTCGAGGAGTTTACTCCTGTGATAATAGAAGGGGGCAATCTTAAGCCGATTACCTATAAAATGCAAATTGCATCTGCTCAAGTAAAATCAGCAATTATGTTAGCCGCTCTGTTCGCAAAAGGTAAAACTCATATTTTGGAACCGATACCTACCCGTGACCATACAGAGCGCATGTTAAAGTTATTTAAAGCAGATATCAAACTACTTAAAAATGAAATAGTTATAAAAGGGGATAAAGGATTGATATCTCCCGGGAAGATCACTGTCCCGGGAGATATATCTTCTGCAGCATTCTTTATGGTTCTGGCAGCAATAATGCCGGATTCCCAGGTCTTGATTAAGAATGTGAGCATAAATCCTTCGCGAGCAGGAATCATACGGGTCCTGAAAAGAATGAAAACAAAGATTCGGGTTTCGTTGATAAAGTCGCGTTTCTCAAGGCAGGAGCCTTCGGGAAATATAATTGTAAAAAGCAGTTCTCTTCAAGGCATAACAATTAAGAAAGAAGAAATAGCCTCTTTGATAGATGAACTTCCTATTTTAATGGTAGCAGGGTGCTTTGCAAGAGGAACGAGTGTGTTTGAGGGAGTAAATGAGCTACGGGTGAAAGAAACCGACCGGATAACCTCTATGGTCTCAAACTTAAAGGCGCTGGGCGCAGATATAAGGGTTGTCCGCTCAAACGGATTGGAAAATATAATAGTTAGGGGCGTGAAAGAATTGCAAGGAGGAAAAGTAAAGAGCTTTGGCGACCACAGAACTGCTATGAGTATGATTGTAGCTGGCCTTGCCGCAAAGAACAAGGTTTTTTTGGACGATATTTCCTGCATCAACAAATCCTTCCCGGATTTTCTCAAAGTTTTAAAATCTGTAACGAAATAAAATTTAATGAGGCCATAACCCAGCACATAATTTATGTGCTGGGTTATTTGGGCGAATTAACCCAGCACTAATTTTCCTTTGTCTCTATTATTACCAAAATTAGTGCTGGGTAAGTTCGGACATATAAGTTATGTCGTTATAACCCTAAATAGCACTGCTCCATAACTTATGTCCTCACTAAGTTTTTATTTGACAAAGAGTTTAATCTCTGATAGAATCCATATCACTAACTTAGAGGAGAGGAATATGGCAAAAATAATGGCAATTATCAGGAGATTTTACAATTATTTATTAGGTTTGTTTTCTAATGACATGGGTATTGACCTGGGAACTGCTACAACCCTGGTCTATGTCAAAGGAGAAGGGGTAGTTCTCTGCGAGCCTTCTGTCGTAGCCATTAGGAAAAGCACGAACCGGGTTGAAGCAGTGGGGGAGGAAGCAAAGCGCATGCTTGGCAGGACTCCCGGCAATATCGTAGCCATCAGGCCTATGCGGGATGGGGTAATCACGGATTTTGAAATTACCGAAGCAATGCTCCGGCATTTTATCAGAAAAGTGCGCCGCCGCCGTTTTCAAGTAAGGCCCAGAATCGTAATAGCTATTCTTCCGGCATCACAGAAGTAGAGAAACGCGCTGTTAAAGAATCCGCTAACGTGCAGGCGCAAGGGATGTTCATTTGATTGATGAGCCTGTTGCTGCGGCAATAGGCGTGGGTTTACCCATACAAGAACCCATAGG